>CAVZFT010000038.1:0-224262 GCA_963774615.1 uncultured Cytophagales bacterium | reverse complement strand
CTAGCCTCGACTGCGTCGGCGCATCCGCCGACCATTCCAGTCGGACGTGTCAGCGCGAAAGGAACCGGTGACCGTCGTACCGTCGAACACCGGTTGAACATGGGCGAACTCGCTGGCAGGTCGACCGGACCGTCGGGGATCCGCCACAGCCGCCAGTCGTTGTTCTCCCACGACGAGCTCGAACCCGGCCGCGGTCAATTGCTCAGGTGTGGCGACGACCTGCGAATAGTTGTCCTTCTTGTTCTGCATGAACCAGTCACCGTTGGCCACCATGTTGTTCAACGACGTGGTCTGGAGGGCCTGGCGGCCGGTGTACAACGTCGCCGTGCGTGCCCGGTAGTAGACGACGATGTCGTCCGGCCCGGTGTACTGCTCGATGGCGTCCATGGCGGTCTCGTTCTGCTCCTGGGCCGGGCCCCGTTGCACGGCACCGGAGTCGTTGTAGGCCTGCGCCGCATCGACCCGGCGGGGCAGGTCCGTGGCGTGAAACACCGCCAGCCAGAGGAACGGCGCGGCGGCGAGCAGAGCGACGATGCGCCGTCCACCCAGGGGCAACGGACGGCGGGCGACCAGGCGCCCGAGCCAACCGACGACGTCGAGCAGCAGCAGCGCCACGAAGAAGATGATCAGCGGCGTGATCTGCATGTAGTACCGCGAGACCATGGTACCCGTTCATCAATGTCGGCCATTATGAATTAGCGAAAACTGTAGAAGGAAATGTCAGGAATCAGGTAATACAATACTACCGCGATGGAATCAAAATGGTTTGGGAAAAAAGCAAACGGAATGCTTTCTATCGCGGTGTGCCATTTATTTGGTGCAGCAACAATCTCCAGGCCGCCTTTGCAGTGCAATGCTATTGGTACAGGCGGCTACGGGCGATGCGACCTATTCGGAACTTGAGCAAGCCACGTTTGATTGGTTGATGGGCTGTAACCCTTGGGGTACCAGCATGATTGTCGGTATGCCATCAGATGGCGATTATCCCGATGATCCTCATTCTTCATTGAATTTTTTACACGGCTACCAGACACTGGGGGCCTTGGTGGATGGACCTGTTTATGGAACGATCTATCGTCAGCAACTGGGTGTTAACATTGTGCGGGGTGATGAGTATGCGCCGTTTCAAAGTAGTTACGTCGTCTATCACGACGATTATGGCGACTACGTAACCAATGAGCCGACCATGGATGGAACAGCTAACCTGATCTACCTGTTGGCTGCGATGGAGAGCAATCAGTCTTTAAAAAAAAAGCCCTGACCTTTGACCATGGCGGAATCGTAAGGGGAGACCTGACAAAAAAAAGAATCTCATTAGTATTTACAGGAGATACCTTTGCTGAAGGTGGTGACCATATCGCGAATATCCTGAAGACAAAACAGGTTAGTGCTTCATTCTTCTTTACAGGAAACTTCTATAGAAACCAGGAATTCGAACGACTGATCAAGAGACTGAAATCAGATGGTCATTATCTTGGTCCGCATTCTGACCGGCATTTACTATACTGCAGCTGGAAGAACCGCGATAGCCTTCTTGTAAGTAGGGATCAATTCACAAAGGATCTTTTGGCCAACTACTCAGCAATGGAAAAATTCGGAATAAAGAAGCAGGAAGCGTTTTATTTTATCCCTCCTTATGAATGGTATAACGATTCGATTTCCACCTGGACCAGGCAGACGGGAATTCAATTGATAAATTACTCACCGGGAACAAGGAGTACTGCAGACTACACAACACCAGACCTAAAGAATTACCGGAGCAGCGAGGAAATAATGCAATCTATCAAATCCAAAGGGGACGATCTTAATGGATTTATTCTGCTGTTACACATTGGAACCGACCCTGCCAGGACGGATAAGTTTTATCGACGACTCGATGAACTGATAGAATTTCTTCGATCAAGAAAATATGAAATCGTCAGGGTTGACGACTTGTTGGATTGAATTAAATATTGAGTAGTATTGAATTCTGATGACCAGAACTGACTCCGATTCTAAAAAAATAGGTTTGTGGACGAGCACCGCTTTAGTAGTGGGGAACATGATCGGTTCTGGAATATTTCTGCTTCCGGCCACGCTCGCTGCATATGGAGCCATAAGTTTTATTGGTTGGATTTGTTCATCAATAGGAGCAGTGGCCCTTGCGTTAGTGTTTAGTCATCTCAGTAAAATGTTTCCCAACACTTCTGGCGGACCGTATGTCTACTCCCGTGAGGGTTTGGGTGATTTTGGCGGCTTCCTTGTTGCGTGGGGATATTGGTTGTCCATATGGTCAACCAATGCTGCGATAGCTGTTACCTTTGTCAGTTATTTGACTGTTTTTATTCCAGCTCTTTCTGACAATTCCTTCCTTTCAGTTGGCGCAGGGCTTTCAGCAATTTGGTTTCTTACATGGATCAATAGCCGTGGCATTAAAGCGGCGGGTAGGCTACAGGTAATAACAACGGTAATGAAACTTACTCCACTTATATTGGTGGCGCTAGTAGGTGTGTTTTATATCGATAGCGACAATCTTGTACCATTCAACGCAGACGGAGAAAGTACATTTAATGCTATAACTACAACGGGTGCACTTACTTTATTCGCTTTCCTTGGGCTCGAGAGTGCGACTATCCCTTCCGGAAATATCAGGGATCCGGAAAAAACGATTCCACGTGCTACGATTATCGGCACTGCTTTAACGATCCTCGTTTACATCCTCGGATCCATTGCTGTAATGGGTATGTTACCTTCTGACCAATTAGAGCGCTCAAGCGCTCCGTTTGCTGATGCAGCCGCATTGATCTGGGGCGATCAGGCCAGGAGTTGGGTTGCGTTAGGCGCAATTGTTTCAACATTTGGCGCATTGAATGGATGGATCTAGTGCAAGGTCAAATACCATTGGCAGCTGCCAGAGACAGGCTATTCCCTCATGTTTTCGGTATCGAGAACAAAAAAGGTGTTCCTGCGGTAGGGATTGTGATATCAAGTGTTCTTATCTCGGGACTAATGATGATGAACTTTACAAAGGGGCTCACGGATACGTTCCAGTTCATGCTCCTGTTGAGTACCGCCGCCGTACTGGTGCCGTACCTTTTTTCAGCTGCGTCTTTTGGACTTATCTTGCTTCAGAATAAATTCTGGAAGAAGACGTTCATTACAAAACTATTACTGGCCCTCATTGCGTTTTTTTACTCGATGTGGGCACTGATGGGTTCCGGACAGGAATCTGTTTATTGGGGATTCATAGGTTTGATGGCGGGCATTCCATTTTATGTTTGGATGAAAAGGTCACCACAGCAAGATCAGTAATAAGAATATGAAAGTAACTTGTCATTCGGAATACGGGAAAATAAGATCCTTATTTATAAAAAATGTCGACGCGGCATTTGTTGATGAAAACACACTTGCCAGTGAGTGGAAGGGTCTGAATTTTTTAAATAAGCCTGACCTCAATAAATCAAAGGAGGAATACAGATTCTTGAAAGCTTGTTGAGGCTTCACAAACCAGAGATTTCATTTTTCCCCCATGATCAATCGGTAAGCATTGATTCCATTTATTGCAGGGACGCCGCCTTGGCCACCGATGCGGGCATGATCATTTGTAATATGGGAAAGCCTGGAAGAGTGAATGAACCGGAAGCGGAAAAACGTGCATTCGAAAGTTCGGGCGTCAAGATTTTAGGAAGAATTGATGGACCTGGAACGTTTGAAGGTGGCGATGCAGCGTGGATCGATGACAAAACACTCGCCGTCGGTAGTACCTACCGAACAAACGAAGCAGGCGTTTGTCAGCTCGCAGCTCTCCTGGAGCCGCTGGGAATTGAGGTTGTTACGGTCCCGCTACCACATTACAAAGGTCCATCAGACGTGTTTCACCTTATGTCGATACTCAGTCCTGTGGATCGTAATTTGGCTGTAGTGTATTCGCCTCTGATGCCCATTCAATTCAGAAATTATCTGATTAAAAAGGGATTCAGTTTTGTGGAAGTACCTGAGGACGAATTCGAAAGTATGGGATGCAACGTCCTGGCTGTTGCTCCGCGGGAATGTATTATAGTTAGAGGGAATCCAAAAACAAGATCGCTGCTTGAGAAGGCGGGTTGTAAAGTATTCGAATACGATGGCAATGAAATCAGCGTGAAAGGTGGCGGTGGACCGACCTGCCTCACGCGGCCGCTGCTTCGTGAGATCTAAGCAAGCCAGCTCCCTAAATGTTCTTTTACAAAACTATCGTCATGAAGATGTGGGTATGCACCGTAGACGCGGTCAATTTCTTCGGCTTGCCCCGGTGACAGATGTTCTTTCTCTTCGAGACACAGGTTTGTCTTAAGCAACCCCTGGCGACGCAGGACTTCATTGATTCCGCTAACACAACCATGATATTCATTCATTGGATCAAACACGGCTGCATTTGAGTCCGTGATTTCGATCCCCCGCGCAAGCATATTTCCGGTTGACTTCGGATCCATATTTTTCACCTGATCAGCAGATCAACGGCTTTTTTCGTCCAAAAAGCCCAATGACCTAACAGACCGCCCACGAATTTTTTTTCTACCATTTTCCCATTGTTTTCAAATCGGTATGGCGTTAAAAGATCGGCGACAATATTATCATCGTTGCCGGTGTAGAGCGCAATTTCGTCCACGCGATGAGATTGGCAAACGGCACGAACAACATCAAGAGTTTGATAACGATTAAATGCTGCGACCTTTATGGCATGAACATTTTGGTTCGCTGCGAACTTCTTCCAGAATTCAAAACTCAATATTCTGCCTCCGACGGCCGGCTGGAGGTAAAAGCCGAAGACTGGAATAATTTCTGAGACGCGTGCAACCCTTTCAATCAACTGCTCTTCGGTGTAGCTGGGAAGTCCGCCATTACTAAGCAACCCTAGGTCATAGTTAAGAGACCTGGCAATTTTGGCTTCACGAACGGCTTCGTCAGTTGGCCCTGTAATCCCGGCTACGTTGATAAAGGGTCTTTTAAGATTCGCTCGTTCGACTTCTTCAGACGCTATACTCAAAACCGTTTCAAATAAGTTATACTTCGGTAATCGGATCTCAAATTGCGTAGTGTGGACACCCACCGCGATACCACCGGCACCTGCTTCGATATAATATCGGGTAAGTGCACGTTGACTTTTTTCATCAAGCTTGCGGTTTGTATCCAACGCCAACGGATGGGCTGGTATAACTGTTCCCCTCAGTAAGAGTTCTTGGATGGTTTCTGGAAGCCGATTCATGTCTAAATTAAAATTTGCCGGTACGTTCCTGGAAATGTGTTGGTTTGTCGAGTTGGGATCCTCCGAGCTCTAGCCATTGGGCCGTCATCATTATCATTTCCTTAACGGTGAACTTTTGGAACGGAAACATCTCTTCCATCTTTGATGCGTTGCTCAACAAGGCTGTTGCCTGTTCTTCGTTCTTGAAGGAAGGATTCACACCAAACACTTTCCCGAATTCATTCGCAATCGAGCGAACGGGTAGTGCTTTGGTCCCTGTCACATTAAGGATGGTGGGGGGTGATGAACAAAGTTTCAATGATCTGATCGCGATCTGATTAGCATCTCCCTGCCAAATTATGTTCACATGGCCCATGGAAAGATCAATAGGTTTCTGGCTTTTCACTGCCTTTGCAATTTCAAGCAAGACACCATACCGAAAGTCGATCGCATAGTTCAATCGGTAAATGAGGACAGGTGTTCCGTTATTTTTTGAGAAGTATTCAAACATTCGCTCACGCCCTAGACATGATTGCGCATATTCCCCAATGGGAGCAACCGGGTGTTCTTCGGATGGACCGCCAGTGGTAATTGAGGTTAATGGATAAACATTACCTGTGGAAAATGCGACAATACGAGAGTGCTTGAATTTTTCTGCTACACGTCCGGGCAGATAGGCATTCATAGCCCAGGTATAGGACTCATTGCCAGTAGTGCCAAATTTTGTCCCCGCCATGTAAATGACGTTTTCCACATCCGGTAGTTGCTGAAGGGCGTTGTCGTCCATCAAATCCATGGAAATTGTTTCGATGCCAAGGTCGTGCATTTCTGTTTCAGCTGCTTTGTTGCTGAAACGCGAGACAGCGATAACTCTTCGTTTGACCTTCGCTGCGTCGACGGCGAGTTTCGTCAACTTGCAAAGACTCGGTCCCATCTTTCCCCCAGCCCCCAAAATCATAAAATCACCGTTAATAGCGCGGATGTCGTCAACAAATTCATCGTTGATCCGATACATCATATTGTCCAGGTCCTCCAGTGTCATAGGCGCATTCGGTTAGAAGCAATCCTCAATTTGGAAATAAGAATATTGCTTCTTCCTTTTTTTATTTGAAAGGTAATTATTTGTCTGACGCCGGAGAAACTAAAATTCTAGACTTTTAGCTGTAAAGCCTCTTAGAATCTGTCGTCTAGCGGATAGATGCAGCAGATATGTTGAAGTGATAATGCAATGAACGAAGTGATTCTGAGATGCCTTGCACACAATACTTGAGTGTTGTCTTATTGAGTGTTGAATGTTGAGTGTTATTTATAAACTGACTGTCTCTGATCAGAACACTCAACACTCAGGTATTTATCACTATCCACCTACGGATGGTTCTTTGGGAGCGCTTGATTGTTATCATACATCTGCGCTATCGGAATGAGTTTTGCCAGTTGAATAAAAACAGGTGAATTCCTACGCGAAGGATCTAACTCCGCTCAAGCTGAATTGATTAAGAGACAGCGCAGCTACCTGAATGAGATCCTTCGCGGTCGAGGTCGACGCTTTTAAGTAAATCCGTGCCTCCATTTTTCATGAGTAGGCTTTTATAAAAAGTGAAGGCGCTCTGGAAGACAGCGCTGAAAGAGGGTAGGACCCTTGCTAAGAATCGCTGTTTATCTTTTTCAGCCCACGCACCGTATCAAGCTTACCTTCGGGCGAATACCGTACTTCAATTTTGTCGCCTTTGTTTCCTTTCTTGAAAGTATAGGAGACAGGCTTCGCTGTAGTCTTTCCGCCTTCATTCACTACAGTAAAATTGACGGTCCATATTCCATCTTCCGGGATTTTTCCAAAGTCGTTTTCGAATGCTATCCGCACGGCAACGGGCACTTCCTCTTCTTTTATCCTTTCAACTTTTTTTACCGGTTGCGAGATGAGAAAAACATTCACCGATGAAAGAATAAGCAGTGTTAGAAAAAACCTTTTCATAGTAGTAGTCATTATTGGTTTGGGACAAAGATCAAGTGGAACCACTGTGATAATAAACGACCTGCATCGATCCCAAGTTTTTAAAATAGCCTACCGCAAGCCTCCGTATTTTTTCCATCGTTATCTCACTAGATTACTGCGCTACGAGCACGAGATAATTAATTGTATTAATTTTCGGCCGTTAAAAAACTCTCAAGATGAAGATCGCTGCCGTGTGTACCGATATCGATGGAACGTTGCTGGATAGTCGCAGAGAATTATCAGCTCGTACTATTCAGGCAGTAAAACGGATCAACGATGCAGGTATACCACTGATACTGGCTTCCTCACGAATGCCTGGCGCCATGCGCCATCTTCAGGAACAACTCGGTATACTTAACCAGCCGATGATCTGTTTTAATGGTGGTTATGTGATGGTTGATCAGGGGGAGTCGTCATCTACCGCAATTCTGAACTCTGTGACGATACCATTGTCAATCTGTTCGACGATTGGTGAGCTGGTTGCAGGAACCAGTATACACGTAAGTCTTTTCACAGAAGACCAATGGTTTGCTCCTGTGGTAGATGAATGGACCCAGCGGGAGCAAACGATCACTAAGGTAAATGCCATCATCCTGCCGTACGCGTCGGTTATGAGTCAATGGAAAACGGCGGACCTGGGCGCTCATAAGGTGATGTGCATGGGTGAAGAGCGGCAAATTGCCGACCTTTATTCGAATCTTTATCAAAGGTTCTTCGAAGACCTTCACGTCTACAGGTCGCGACCAACATACCTGGAAATTGCGCCGAAAACTGTTTCGAAGGCAACGGCTCTTAAGCTTCTCATGAAGGAAAGATTCAACACCGATCTGTCACAGGTCATGGCATTCGGTGATAACTATAATGATGTCGACATGATCCGCGACGCCGCCCTCGGCATTGCTGTTGGCAACGCTATTCAGGAAGTGAAAGACGTAGCTAAGGAGATTACACTCACCAGCAAAGAAGATGGAGTTGCGATAGCTATCGAAAAGTACTTTCCCTAAATGTCACTCTTATTTTTTAGGAAGCACTTTTTCG
Source organism: uncultured Cytophagales bacterium (assembly GCA_963774615.1). Classification (GTDB taxonomy): domain Bacteria; phylum Bacteroidota; class Bacteroidia; order Cytophagales; family Cyclobacteriaceae; genus Chryseolinea. The sequence continues at coordinate 216,028 of CAVZFT010000038.1, read as the reverse complement.
TTGCCCGGAATCATTTGAGGCTGTTTGAAATCATCTTTGCTTACAGCGCTTTCCTTGCCGAGATAAGTCCAGTTGATTGAGGACGAATATTTTTTGAATACCGCATTTACGTCCTGAATTGTGGTCTTCTCCACTGCTTCCATAAAACTCTCAGCCTTTCTCCAATCACCTGCAACTTCGGACATGCCCAGTGACATCGTCTGCGAATCATTTGTTTCCAATCCAAGGAAATGGTTTGTTAAATATGATTCCTTCATGTCTTTCAACTCTTTTTCACTGTACCCCTGATTTTTGACCTTGTTGATTTCCTCGATCATCACCTGCAGACTTTGCTTCGGATCTGTCGATGAGATATAGTAGACAACATAAGGATTATTCATTGCACTCGTTGCATAGAACGCCGATGGGGCATACGACAAACTACGTTTTGTACGCAATTCCACGAAGAAGCGATCACGCATTATTGCCATAGCCAGCATCATTGGTATCCCTTCTTTTTCATTTATGGATGGAGCATTCATGGTTCCCCGAATGTAGTTTGTCGCTATCTCCCGGTTTTCAATATTTGCGGCAGGCTTGAATTCGAATCTCGGTTCCTGCTTGGATAGCTTACCCGCGCCCAAAGCCTTAAATGCCGCAGAAACTTTCTGCTTCAGGTCCGCTTCGGTCATATTACCGACGACGACAAGAAAACAGTTCTGCTTTCCTAGAATCGAATTGTAATGTGCAATAGCCTGTTGTAGGGTTAGCTTTTCCAAACTTTGTACTGTTCCCGAAGGGATCTTTGAATAGTTACCATTCGAGAAAGTGTTCTGAAGCGCTTTGTTTTTTAAGTACTCGTCGGGATCCGCTTCGGCTTCTTGTGCTTGCGAGATGGCGCGCTCTTTAATTAAAGAGAATTCTTTTTCATCGAAACGGGGTGCGGTAATCGCTTCCGCAAAAAGTTTCCACGAAGGATCCCAAAACGACTTAACGCAGGTCATACTTACTTCGCTGAAATCCAGCGAGCTGCTCGACGAAATGGACGTGCCTATTTTCTCGAGCGCGCTTGCAAACTCCGTCTTTGTTTGAGTCTTTGTGCCTCCTTCGGTGGCGACTGAAAGGGCAATGGTTTCTATTCCTTCCTGGTCTTTGGGATAATTTGCTGTTCCTCCTTTGATGAACAACCTTACGCTTATGATCTCCTTTATGGAAGGCTTAAATATCACTTTCACGCCATCAACCATGATCTCGTGGGCTTTCGGTTCTTCAGGCGGCCACGAATAGCCAATCGAGGTAACGACGAATAAAACTATCAGTATGGATGTGATCTTTCTCATATAAGTCTATTTGAGGGTTTTTAGATTGGCTTCAAGCGCGGCTTTGTTAGCGGGAGTTGTAAGCACGCCGATCGCTTTCGGTTTGCCTTTGATATATTTTTGAATGTATTGCTTGATGTCGTCGCGGGTGACTTTCTTGAGGTTATCGACATAAGTATGTATAGTAGTCTATAGTCGCTGAAGCCCACCAATACGTCACCGTGTGAACGAACTCCGATGTCTTTTCACGCCCCTGGGCGTCGCCGACCGCCAGTAGCGTTTTTGCGGTCTCAAGCTGCTCGTCTGTAAAATAGGTGTCGCTATCCCATTTGTTTATATGCTCCTCCACCTTTTCAATTGCCTCTTTGATCTTTTGCGGATTAGGCACAACAACGATCACGATCGGGCCGGTGTATTTACAGGTTTGATAGCTTACGTCGGCCCCAAAAGCTAATCCGCTGTCAATCAACTCCTGCTGGAACTGAGAGGACTTTTGTTTTAAAAGAAATGAAAACACGTCTGCCGCATAAGTCGCTTTCAGGTCATTGCGTGTATCAGGTCCGTGAAGTCCCATCATTATGAATGGATTCCTTGTATTAACATTTTCTGTAAGGAACAGTGATGATTTCTCCAGCGGTTTGAATTCAGGGATCGGGTACTTAACGAAAGGGTCGAAATCTGAAGGAGCCCAACTTTCAAACAGTTCCGTCGCTTTTTTTATTGCCTCCGTATGATCCACATCCCCGGCAATAACCAGAATGGAATTGTTCGGATAATAGTACTTCTGCTGGATGGTCCGCATTTTCTGTGTCGTGGCAGTCAGAATGATGTTGTGATCGCCGATGGCATTTTTTCTGCTGTAGAGGTCACCCCATAGTTTCTTTTGTAAATCCTCATACAGCCAAAATGTTGGATTTGATTCCGCGCGTTGAAACTCGCCGTCGACGACAGGGTTCTCGTTTTTCATCTCAGTTTCGTTGAACAACGGATACCGGATAGCGGAATTCATGAAGCTCAATCCTTCAGTAAGAAATTTCTTATTTAACGTGAAGTAATAATTTACGCGTTCGTTTGAAGTGGTTCCGTTGAAACTTATTCCTAGCTCGTTAGTTCGGTTTAGGAAAGCTTCCTGTGACGGAAGATCTTTGTTGGCTTTAAAAAACATGTGCTCATACAAGTGGGACAAGCCATTGTAATCGGGATCTTCTGTGTATGATCCGTTCTTGACGCAAATTTCCACGGTTATCAAAGGAACGGTCTTGTCCTCAATGACCAGAACTTCAAGTCCATTTTTCAGCTTCGTTAAATGGAAATTGGAAGGGAGCTGCTGCGCCGTTAGTTGCGTGAAAAACAGGAGCAGACATATAAGTGAGAGTATTTTTTTCATGTGGGAGTATTTTACGAGAAGTTAGAAAAAGCTTCGGAATTACACCATTTGAACCATTCTTTTTGACCGAAATCCGTGTTGAGTGGAAAAGTGAGTAAAAAAATGTAACTGAAATGGGGGTATACACATGGCTAGTTGTCTCAGAATTATGAAACAATAAAAAGCCATGAAAAATCAATTACAAGCTCTCTCATTAATTGTGTTTGTTCTTGCCAGCACGAACCTTGCAGCGCAAGAAGGTCCTTCCGAAAGTAACCAGATTAAAAGCGTGTTCAGGACCCAGGGCCAGGATTTCGGCGGATATGGTGCAATAACTAACAAATTCACGTACATCGACGGCCACTACGCCAATATGGTGGGTGTATACGGGGGATGGTATGTAAACCATAGTTTTCTCCTGGGTATCAGTGCGGCAGGGCTTACCAATGACATTAAAGTTCCTTTTGAATACAGGGCCCAGCCGCTTGATAATCTTAGCTACATGTATGGACAAGTCGGCATGATGACTGAATACGTTGTCGCGTCAAACCAAGCTGTGCACGTGGCATTCAATCTCTTTACCGGAGCAGGCTTCACGTTTCAATACGAGCGTGAAGATTGGCATAATGATAATGAGTTTGATTTTGGTGGAGGTAACGACGAGGATTGGTTCTTCGTCGCGGAACCTGGAGTGCAGGTTGAAGTAAATCTTTTCAAATGGATGCGCTTCAGTCCTGGAATTTCCTATCGCGCAGTATTAAATAGCAATGCGCGTGGCCTTGGTGATAGTAAGCTAAGCGACATCTCTTACAATGCCACGTTGAAGTTTGGTAAATTCTGAATCTAGAAACTTAGGGCTGAACGATATGTTCAGCCCTTGCCTTTTTATCCATCAAAACATCTCGGGTAGGGTATACGCACGACGGGCTTTTTGGCCATCCTCTCAAGAATCTGTCATCCAGAGCGGTTGATTCGTTATCAAATACCTGCGCGCATGGAATGGGTTTTGCAAACCAGATAATAACCTGCTGAACCGTCACGCGAAGGATCCGTCAGAATCTTTCGATGATGCTAATTAACAGAATACGCCTTAACGTTGGGCAGATCCTTCGCGGGATAGTGCGTGTTCATAAAAAAATGCGTGCCTCCATTACTTATGAGCAAGCCTTAATAAAGATAGAAGACGCTCTGGAAGACAGGCTTAAAAGGGTAGACGAATTATCATTGCGCAGACTTTATTATATTACGAGGCTTATTATACATCTATGAAAGTATTTGCGGGATTTACTCTGGGATTATTTTTAATCGGACTTGCCTCTTTTACTATGATTCAAAAGAAGAAGATCATCTTTTTTGGAGATTCGATTACACAAGCCGGCGTGAATCCGGGTGGATACATTGTCAGGATAGGTGAGTTGGCAACCAAAGAAAACCTGGCAGCCCAGTACGACTTTATTGGTGCGGGTATCGGCGGCAACAAGGTATACGACCTTTACCTTCGTCTGGAAGACGATGTACTAAGTAAGAAACCCGATATTGTGGTTATATACGTCGGCGTAAACGATGTGTGGCATAAGCGGAGTCATGGTACCGGTACCGATGTCGATAAATTTGAAAAGTTTTACGACGCGCTAATTAAGAAGATGCAGGCGGAGAATATCAAATTAATCCTCTGCACACCCGCTGCGATCGGCGAACGAACTGACTTCAGCAACGAGCTCGACGGCGATCTGAATAACTACAGTACTATCATTCGCAACATCGCAACGAAGAATGGACTTCCACTGGTTGATCTCCGTAAAGCATTTCTGGATTACAACAAGCAATACAACGTGGACAACAAGGAGTCCGGCATCTTGACCACCGACCGTGTTCACCTCAATGAGAAAGGCAATCAACTCGTTGCCGACGAAATGTGGAAAACAATCAAAACCCTTTCATCTAAATAACAGCCTGCCCACACCCACACCCCAACTCATAACTCATAACTCATAACTCATAACTCCTAACTCCTAACTCCGTCCTTGATTTCCCTCTTCTCCTACAACTTCACCTACATCCAATTTCTTCTGCTGCTTACTGTGGCGCTGTTCATCGGTATGTCAAAAACAGGAGTCCACGGTGCGGGTATGCTCGCAGTTCCACTATTGGCAAACATCTTTGGAGGACAATTATCAAGTGGCATCATGCTCCCCATGCTTGTGCTTGCAGACTTGTTGGGCGTGTGGTATTATCATCGTCATGCTTCATGGCATCACCTTAAAATTCTCTTTCCATGGTCCGCTGTCGGCGTGATTCTTGGAACTTTGGTGGGCAAATACATCGATGATACAATATTCAGGATTATCATGGCCGTGATAATCGTGGCCAGTGTGATCACCATGTTATGGCTCGAACGGGGACATAAAGAAGAGGTCCCACATAACAAAGCTTTTGGTGTCACGTCCGGAATATTGGGCGGATTTACGTCAATGGTCGGGAATCTTGCCGGAACTGTTATGGCCGTCTATTTGCTTTCCATGCGGTTACCAAAAAATGCTTTCATCGGAACGACAGCATGGTTTTTTATGGCCACGAACTGGTTCAAGGTTCCTTTTCATGTATTCTCCTGGCACACTATTAACATGAATACTGTTTTGCTCGATTTATCGACGCTTCCATTGATAATACTGGGTGCTTACCTGGGAATTATCATTGTAAAAAAATTGTCAGAAAGGACCTACCGTTGGTTTATTATTGTGATGACCCTGATTGCGGCATTCTTCATGCTCGTCTGACGTATTTATTCTGATTTTACGCCAAATCGGCCAGAATTGTGAAATCATTAACAAAAAAAGGAGAACCTTTTAGGGTCTGTACCCGTGATTGATGAACAACATTCACCCGTTACTTATAACTTTGTTTTTTTAAGGGAACTTGAACCTAATGGCCTGAGATTTTATTTAATGGATAATGGATAAGAACTTTATACTTAAACTCTACCAATCCCACCAAAGCTGCCCGACTTGCCCGGCTCCATCGGAAGTTTCTGCGTTTTATGTGAATTTGATTGGGACCCTTTTTGCCGATTTTACCCAGATGGCCTCGTTATCGGAGGAGGACTTTGAAGATCACATCGCCAGTTTGGAAAAGGAATTGGAACGTATCCTTCGTCACAATCCGACCAAGGGACCGGTAAATGCCGCTAAACTCAGGGAACAGTTCTTTGATGCGTTGCCCAGGATCTACGAAAAATTGGGCCAGGACATCGACGCAATGTACGAGGGAGACCCGGCAGCTAAAAGCAGAGATGAGGTCATCAGAACTTACCCGGGATTTTATGCGATCGCAGCATACCGCATTGCACATGAACTTCATTCATTGGGTGTTCTGGGAATTCCAAGGATAATCACAGAACACGCGCACAGCAAAACAGGTATCGATATACATCCCGGGGCAAAGATTGGCGATCACTTTTGCATCGATCACGGAACCGGGGTCGTGATTGGAGAAACGTCGGTGATTGGTGATCACGTAAAGATCTATCAGGGTGTTACGCTTGGGCGCTCTCAGTGTGAACAAAGAAGATGCTTCAAAAAAGAGACATCCCACATTGGAAGATAACGTCGTGGTTTATGCAGGAGCTACCATTCTCGGCGGTGAGACCATCATCGGCAAAGGAAGTGTGATCGGTGGAAATGTGTGGCTAACCTCGAGCATTCCGCCAAATTCAAAAATATATTATCAGGCGAAGATGTATAATGGCAATACAAATGAAATTGACCTGGTCATCTTCAAAGAAGGCCTTCGATAAAACCTCATCACGACAAAACACATGATACTTGCGAAATTAATTGGCAATACCCCTTTGGTAGAGCTTCAGCATATCCCCAAAAAAAAGAGTGTAACGATCCTTGGTAAGCTGGAAGGCAACAATCCGGGTGGTAGTGTTAAAGACCGGGCGGCTTTTGGGATGATAACGGGAGCGCTGGAGCGTGGTGCTATTAAGAAAGGTGATCGACTGGTTGAAGCAACAAGCGGAAATACAGGCATTGCGCTGGCCATGATCGCGAGGATCATGGGTTTGGAAATGACATTGATCATGCCTGACAACTCCACCCGCGAACGAGTACTCGCCATGGAGGCGTATGGCGCCAAAGTTATCCTGACACCTGCATCACGAACGATTGAGTACTCGCGCGAGCTGGCGGAAGAGATGTCAACCAAGGAAGGTTATTACATGCTCGATCAGTTCGCCAACGAAGACAATTACCTCATGCATTACAGGACAACGGGGCCGGAGATATGGCGCGATACAAACGGCAAAGTAACTCACTTTGTGTCGGCCATGGGGACGACCGGAACAATCATGGGTGTCTCGCGCTATCTGAAAGAACAAAATCCGTCTGTCCAGATAATCGGAACTCAACCTACAGACGGTTCATGTATCCCTGGTATTCGCCGTTGGTCTCCTGAGTTCCTTCCTAAGATCTTTGATGCCAGGCGCGTCGACAGGGTAATGGATGTGACCGAAGCGGACGCACGGATATACACAAAGCGGCTTGCAAAAGAAGAAGGAGTGCTGGCAGGGATGAGCAGCGGTGGAGCGTTAAGCGCCGCGATACGAATAGCTGATGAAATTGAGTCGGGAGTAATTGTGTTTATCGTCTGCGACCGGGGCGACCGTTATTTAAGTTCCGACCTTTTCGGACAATTAGTTTGAGCATTTCTTGAATGCGCTCGCGAATCGATAATTTTTCATTCGATACGATGATCACCCTCCAACGCAGCAATTACTTAAATCCTGATTTTCAAAAGTTTTGCGAAGAACTGAACAAAGAGTTCTGGGTCAGATATCCAGACACCCAGCACAATTTCGAACCCTATAATAAGGTCGACGAGTCTGCCCGGATCATTGTGGTCTACGACGATAATATTGCCATTGGATGCGGAAGCTTCAGGGCGATGAAGGAGCGGAATACGATGGAGATCAAGCGGATGTATGTACGACCTGATCGGCGAGGTGCTGGTATTGCAAGCAAGATCCTATCGGAATTGGAAAGGTGGGCCGGTGAAGAGGGTTACGAACAGTCAGTTCTTGAAACGGGAGTAAAGCAACCTGAAGCAATAGCACTATACTCGCGTGCCGGTTACAGGCAAATCCCTAATTATCCACCCTATGTCGAGGTGAAGGAAAGTATCTGCATGAAAAAGAAACTACCTGACTCCCAACCATCGAGCCGTTGACATAAAAGCGTCTGCCATTGCAGTTGTATTTGGTATCTTTCGCTGAAGATCTATATCAAATGAAGCTGACCAACACGATTTGTTTTTTGTTCTTATCTGCATTCCTGCAATGTGCTATTAGTGTTTATGCTCAAGGTCCCCTTCGATTTAAGGATGAGGTCGCTGCAGCTGACGGCAAACGATAAATCATTAAACAAAAAGGACGTAATACTTTTCACTGGAAGTTCAAGTATCAAGATGTGGGAAAATATTCAGTCTGAATTTCCCAAATACAATGTTGTGAACAGAGGTTTTGGCGGATCTCAGACTTCCGATCTTCTATACTATTTCGACCAGTTGATACTTCCTTATAATCCGAAAAAGATCTTTATCTATGAAGGTGACAATGACCTGAGCGCAGGAAAATCACCCGAACAAATCCTGTCAACGATGGATAGCCTGATCACCTTGATCCATGAAAAAGTTTCGAGAAATGTTTCCGTTTATGTTATTTCACCCAAGCCCAGCCTTTCTCGTTGGGAACTAAGGGACAAATACAAGGACTTTAACAAACGCATGGGCGATTTGGCGTCCTCGAAAAAGAAAGTCTATTTCATTGATGTATGGACACCCGCGTTGGATGCGGATGGAAATGTCCTGAAAGATATATTTCTCGAAGACGGTCTGCATATGAATGAGAAAGGCTATGCGATCTGGGTAAGCGTCATTAGGAAATACCTTCCATAGGTCGCCTAACATAATGAAGCAGTCAATACTTGCGTGCCCGACGGATCGTCTGCGTCTTGATGTGATTGTTGAGTGTTGAGTGTTTTTGGAAGCCAATCTCTCGTCGATTAACACTCCACATTCAACAAAACAACACTCAACACTCAAGTATTCTTTGCTGCCTCTCAGGCTACTATCACATCTCCATATGTTTTTTTTGTGGTGCCTCGTTCCCCGAATGGAGAAATTTATTCCACTTATCCTTTCACGTAAGCTCACTGTTAATCAGTAATTAAGGCGTGACATTTGTCATGGGTCGATTCTTGAAGTCCTAACAATCAAGAACAACAATTTGCGTCATGACTAAATCACATCAAACAAAAAAGACAGAGGTTGCCGACCTGGAAAATGTTTCGCAAACTCAACTCGATAACAGAATGGCGAATGCCAAGCCGACAAAACTTGGATGGACTACTGAAGAGATTCAGAATATCTGCACGGCCCTAAATCAATTGTTAGCCAATTATTCCGTTCATTATCAAAAGCTGAGAAACTATCATTGGAATGTTAAGGGCAGCGACTTTTTCGATTTGCATGAACAATTCGAAACACAGTACACGGAAGCTCTTCAAAATATAGACGACATAGCTGAACGGATAAGGATCTTTCAGGAAACACCGCTTAGCACATTGAAAGAATATCTCGAGACATCAGTAATCAAAGAGACAACACCATCGCTTACGTCCGATTTGATGGTGCGTGAAATACTTAAGCGACTATCGTATCCTGCTTGAGCAGATGTTCTCCGTAGTGGAGATTGCGGCAGGGCAGAACGATTCAGGTACGGAGGAGATGATCAAGGTATTCATTCATAACATTGAGAAGCATCATTGGATGCTCTCTGCTTTTCTGTCGAAGTAGTTACTAAAACCACATCCATAATCCGCCTTGGCGGATCGTGAATCCGTTTAAAATCGATATCTTAGAAATTCGAAAATTTTGAACGGAAAAATGGATGACGGTTTCGGTTGAAAATATCCTGCTGCTTGGTTCTCTGTTGCTGTTCCTAAGCATCATCTCAAGCAAGACCTCCTTCAAGCTGGGGATTCCAACACTCATACTTTTTTTGGTTGTTGGAATGCTCGCCGGCTCTGACGGTCCTGGCGGGATATTTTTCGATGACTATGAAATTGCTCAACTATTAGGAGTTGTTGCATTGAACTTTATCCTCTTCTCAGGCGGAATGGATACAAAATGGGAGAGTATAAAGCCGGTGTTGTGGCAGGGTGTCTCGTTGGCAACTCTCGGCGTTCTTATTACTGCGTTTGCTGTCGGGATATTCACTTCGTACTTGCTGGGTTATTCTTTGCTCGAAGGCATGTTATTGGGAGCGATTGTATCGTCCACCGATGCCGCGGCGGTATTTTCAATTTTGAGATCGAGAAGTGTAGGACTAAAAGGAAATCTGAGACCTGTACTCGAGTTGGAAAGTGGAAGCAACGACCCCATGGCCTACTTCCTTACCGTTAGCCTGATTTATCTCATCACCGAACCTGACGCTTCCGTTGTTTCACTCATCCCAAGGTTTTTCAGGGGAATGGTACTTGGAGGAATTTTAGGTTATGCCTTCGGGAAAGCCATGACATGGATCATCAATCAAATCAAGCTTGATATCGACGGACTGTATCCTGTGCTGATACTTTCAATGGTCTTCTTTACATTTTCATTCACCGATTTTGTCGGTGGCAACGGTTTTTTGGCTGTGTATATAGCCGCCGTTATCCTGGGGAACAGCAGCTTTCTTCATAAAAAAAGCCTGATAAGATTTTATGACGGGCAAGCATGGCTTATGCAGATCGTAATGTTTATCACGCTTGGGCTGGTGGTGTTCCCGCATGAAATCGTTCCCCTGTTAGGCAGCGGTGTGTTGATTGCACTATTCCTTATATTTATCGGGCGCCCCGTCGCCGTACTTATTTCTTTGATGTTTTTCAGGGATTTGAATATCCGCAAAAAGCTATTTCTTTCCTGGGTCGGTCTTCGTGGAGCAGTACCGATCATATTTGCAACGTATCCGATGCTGGCAGGCGTGGCTGTTGCCAAAGACATATTCAACCTGGTGTTCTTTATTTCGGTTTCGTCAGTGTTGCTGCAAGGAACCACACTTACCCATGGTCGCCAGATGGCTGCATGTAAGCGTTCCTGAAAAGATCAAACGAAAGTTCCCTCTTGACCTTGAATTAAAAGATAACTTCAAATCAGAATTGATCGAGTTGGATATACCAGCAACGTCATCGGCAGTTGGAAAAGCGGTGATGAATCTCGCTCTTCCGAAAAAGGCACTCATTGTGCTTATTCACCGCGACGGAAAGTACATAACCGCAAGCGGAGACACTGAGATCATGCCGCAAGACCACTTGCTTGTCATGGCCGATAACAAAGATACCGTTTCACTGGTTTTTGAAGCTTTTGATATCAAACCATCTCATTAATAATATGAACCGAACAGCAACGTATGGCCTGACACATCTTGCTATAGTTGTTAAGGACCTGAACAAAACAAAGAACTTCTATACTCAAGTGTTCGACATGGAAGTTATGTACGACACGGAAGACTTTCTTCAGCTTACGACCCCTGGCTGCCACGATGTTCTGGTATTCGAAAAAAATGAGAAAGATCAAAGCCGGGCGGCATCTGGCGGTATCATTCACTTTGGTTTTAGATTGCGAGACCCCAAGCAAATTGACGGCGTGTTAAAAAAAATTAAAGAAGCGGGGGCGAAGATCAAGGATCAGGGCGAGTTTGTTCCCGGTTCGCCATACGTATTCTTTGAAGACCCTGATGGATACGAAGTGGAAGTTTGGTATGAAGTTCTACCGCAGAACGGTTGATTTTCCTTCATAAGCTAAAAACTGCGTCGACTTCCCAGAGCTCTTCAATACAACTTTCAGACGCTTCACTACATCACTTTGAAGGATGATTGCATTGCGATTTATCTTTCAAGTTTGAGATGTGAAATTTTGGACTCAAGTATTCATCTATGCTAAAGAACTACCTGAAAATTGCCTTGCGTTCCCTATGGAGCAGCAAGGCTCACTCAGTAATTAATATACTTGGCCTGAGCATCGGCATCGCTTGTTCTATTCTCATTGTTCTGTTTGTTAAAGACGAATGGACCTTTGATACCTTCCACTCAAAAGCGGACAGGATCTATCGTGTTTGGGTGAAAGGAAGATTGGGGCGAGAACCAGCAGTTTTTTAATACGGTCACGCCGTTTGCTTTGGGACCCGCCTTAAAGGAGAGTTTTAAGGAAGTCGAGCACCAGGTGAGAATTCACAAAATGGGTACGCAGGTGAAAGTAGGCGAGGACCAGTATTCGGAAACCTTAACGTTCGGAGGCCAAAACTTTTTTGATGTCTTCGATTTTCCATTACTCACAGGAAGCCGCGATGCATTGAAAAGTCAGAATGGAGTAGTGATCAATAAGTATTGCTCAAAAAAGTACTTTGGATCAGCCAATCCAATAGGTAAAACTATCTCAATTCAGCTCGGCGAAAGGTTTGAGGACTTTGAAGTGAAGGCTGTTGTTGAAACGCTGCCTTCAAATTCAAGCATTCGTTTTTATTTGATGATCTCTGACCTCAACTATCCCAAACTTTACAATGAGCAGACGTTGAATTCTGAATGGTTTAATGTAACGCCGGAAACATTTGTATTGTTGAGTGAGGGCGTTCATGCAAACGAATTTGTCCAAAAGTTACCGGCAATGCTGAAAACTGCCATTGGAGAAGAGGACTTATGTAAAAAGTAAGTACACGGCCGGCCTTCAACCCCTCACTGCTATTCATCTTGATACAAAGTTTCCTGCCGGCCTCGCCGAAGTGAATGATCCTAAGTATTCTTACATCCTTGCAGCCATTGCAATCCTTATTCTCGCCGTAGCATGTATAAACTTTGTGACGTTGTCTGTCGGCAGATCCATAAAAAGAGCAAAAGAAGTTGGTATCCGAAAGGTTGTTGGTGCGGAAAGAATGCAGTTGATCTTTCAATTCATCGGAGAAGCGCTGATCGTAACAGTGATATCGCTGGTGGTTGGTGTTGTTGTTTCTGTGTTATCGCTGCCGTTGTTCAACGATTTGTCGGGCAAGAAGCTGGTTTTCGAACCTAATGCTTTTTCTATTTTGATGGCAGCATTCCTTGTGATCATCATCGGCCTGGTGGCTGGCAGTTATCCGGCATTCGTACTTTCTAATTTCAAACCGATAACAATCCTCAAGGGAAAACTCCTTTCCGGAAACAGCAAACAAGGACTCCGAAAAGTCCTGGTTGGGATACAGTTAATCCTTTCAATTTTCCTTATTTCCAGCACGCTCATTATGCGTAAGCAGCTTAGCTTTCTGCAAAACAAGAATCTTGGTTATGATAAGGAGCAACTGATGGTTGTTCAATTGAACGTGCCGCGCGGTGGTCGCCTGGTGGAACGAGTCAGGACGGGATTTGAGAAAGCTGAACAGTTTAAAGCCGAATTGTCAAAGACCCCTGAAGTAGTATCCGTCGGCGCTTCCTCCCACGACTTCGGATACGGCGGCTGGACTAACATCGGATATACCGATGACAAGGGAACATACAGAACGTTCAATTTGAACATTATCGACTACGACTACATGAACACGCTAAAGATGGAGTTCGCCAGCGGACGTAACTTCTCAAAGGATATTCCATCAGATTCCAGAAGAGGAGTGATCGTGAACGAGGCTCTTGTCAGGGAATACGGATGGAGCGACGCAGTTGGCAAAGAATTGCCAGGAAAGAACTTTGGCGACCATGAAATAATCGGAGTGGTTAAGGATTTTAACTATGAATCTCTTTACACGAAAGTCACGCCGTTAGTTATTGTGATTGATCCGGCGATCATACTTCAAGGTGCTCAAAATATCAATATTGGAAATACTCCGGTACCGAAACTTATGATACGCCTACAAGCTGGCAACCTGGCAACCTCGATCGAGAAAGTTAGGGACGTATGGAACCAATTGACAGGGGAGGAGGAATTTGTGTTTGATTTCGTAGACCAGGCGCTCGCTCAGCAATATCGCAATGACATGAACCTGGGCAAGATAGTGCAAATTGCTACGTTGCTCGCAATGGCAATTGGAAGCCTGGGATTATACGCGCTGGCCTCGCTCGCTATGCAGAATAGGGTAAAGGAAATTTCAATCCGTAAAGTAATGGGAGCAAGCGAAAATTCATTACTCGTACTTCTATCCAGGGACTACGTTGTTCTTATTGCTATATCACTCCTGATTTCTGTTCCAATAACCTTTTATCTGATGGATGGTTGGCTGCAATCATTTGAGTACAGAATAAATGTGGGCTGGGACGTCTTCATCCTCGCAGGAGGCATTTCATTGTTGATCGCACTCCTGACGATCAGTTATCACACGATAAAAACTGCCTGGACGAGGCCGGCCGAGGTATTAAAGTACGAATGAGTCAGGATGCGATGAACCATCTTTGTATGGATTTGGAAATAGCGTTAGTAACAAAACAATTTTGCACGAGAAAGTAAACCTGTATTTTCACAGGAAAGCTATTGCTTTGCTATCTTAGCCTATGGTTTCAGAGCATGTTGTGGCAAGCGAGAACGTAATCTTTACATTGGCGGAAGAATTTATTCGCAAAACATCTCGTTCTATTTTCCTTACCGGGAAGGCAGGAACGGGTAAAACGACTTTTCTTAGATACATCAAGGAAACATCCCCAAAGGCAACCGTAGTTGTTGCCCCTACCGGTGTCGCTGCCATCAATGCTGGAGGGACAACCATACATTCATTTTTTCAGTTACCCTTTTCACCGTTTATACCAGTGGAAATCAAGGGATCGGAACAATCCGCCGACATGAGCGATAAGTACACATTGTTGAAGAATCTTCGTGTTGAATCAGAAAAGCGAAATATTTTTCGAGGATTGGAATTGCTGATCATCGATGAAGTATCAATGGTCCGCTGCGATGTCCTTGATGCAATAGATACTATCCTTCGTCATTTCAGGCGTAAACCCTATACTCCGTTTGGTGGCGTACAGGTGCTGTTAATTGGCGATCTGTTTCAATTGCCACCCGTGGTTCCTCAGGGGGATTGGGAAATACTCAAGATGTATTATGAAGGCCCATTCTTCTTTCACTCCAAAGTGATGCAGCAAAGCCATCCGTTATATTTGGAATTGAAGAAGATCTACCGGCAAACTGATGAACGGTTCATTTCCATACTCAATAACATCCGGGACAATACCATCGAGGAGGATGAACTCATCGTGTCTTAATGAAAGATATATACCCGGTTTTGAACCAAGCGAGGGTGAAAACTATATAATACTCACAACGCACAATCACAAAGCCGACGCTATTAATGCAAACAGGCTGTCGAGGCTTGATAAGTCCTTATTCCAATTCGAAGGAGAAGTAGAAGGTGAGTTTCCTGAACGGATTTTTCCCACGGATAGAATATTGAACCTGAAAGAAGGAGCACAGGTGATGTTCATCAGAAATGACGCGGAGAAAGTACGGCGCTTATTACAATGGGAAAATTGGAACGATAAAGCGAATTGCTGATGACAAAATTGTTGTTCATTTCCCGAATGAGATAAATGAAATTGAATTGGAAAGAGACATATGGCATAATATAAGGTATGCCATCAATTCGGAATCCGGTCAATTGGAAGAAGAAATTATTGGAACGTTTACGCAATATGCTATCCGCCTTGCCTGGGCTGTGACCATTCACAAAAGTCAAGGGCTTACTTTTGATCGCGTCGTTATCGATGCAATAAATTCATTTGCGCCGGGCCAGGTTTATGTGGCACTGAGTCGTTGTACTTCCTTGCAGGGTATTGTGTTGTGCACCCGCATCTTCAGAAGCAGTATCATGACGGATGAACGTATTATTCGATTTGCAGAAGAGGAATCATCGCCGGAAGAATTAGAACCGATTTTGCAACAAGATAGCCGCCAATTTTATCTTAACACTTTATCCGATCTTTTCGACTGGGCAATGATCGTCGAAGAGTTGGAGAATTTTCAGAATGCGTTGAAAAAACGAAAATTTAATTCGAAAAAATTAGCGGAAGATGCGATCGGAGAACTAAGCAGGTCAGCGAATGAACAACTTCATATCGCCAGGAGATTTCAGGAACAGCTCAAACGGCTCGTTGAAAGTGCTTCAAACCAATCTGACCACGAATTCCTGTATGAGAGGGTAAGTTCAGCTACCCAATATTTTATCAGCCAACTTGATTCCACATTTCTTGCCTCTTTAATCAAGCCACCAGAAACAATTGAAAGGCAAACCCGGCGTCAAGGGATACTGGTAAGGCCATTCAGTCGTTGATCACCTTCTTTAACAACCAAAAAAATCGGTTGGAGAAGGCAGGGGAGATGGCGAAGAAACTAAATGACCTGTTGATTTTCTATTCTTTATTTCTCTAGCACCATTGTTGGTACATCATCTTCACCTTGGATCCCACTCGACCGTAATAAAAAATATTGTCAATTTCTTTTACAAAATATATACAAATTGATATATTTGTTTAACAAACATTATACAAATGTCGAAAGAGTACCTCGGAGAATTTGAAGAATTGGTATTGACCATGGTCGGGATCCTTCAGGAAGACGCCTACGGGAACTCCATAGTCAATGAAATAAAAGAACGCCTTGGCCGGGAGTCCAACTTGAGTGCCGTACATGTCACGCTCTACAGGTTGGAAGACAAAGGGCTGGTGAAATCACAAATGGGAGGTGCGACAAACTCGCGTGGCGGAAGGCGAAAAAGGATTTTCACCATAACGAATGCAGGATTGGCTATGCTGAAGGCCATGAAGGAGTCTCGTATGGATTTGTGGAAACTGATCCCTCAGTTAAAAATTGTGGGAAATCTGTAATCGTTAGTCCAAACTACGGTATCCAAGAAGAACGTGCAGATCATGGAAGAAAGCCAACATGATAAAAAGCCTTTGCCGCCAACATCAGCTCTTCGCTTCCTGGAATGGTTTTGTCCTCCAAAATTGTACGAGGGAATTGAAGGCGACTTGTTGGAACAATTTCAGCGCGAAGTATTGACACTTGGTCAACGCAAAGCAAATCGCCGTTTGTGGATGGCAGTTCTCCGGTTCTTTCGTCCGGAAATAGTATTAAGAAATAGGTATTCATTTGAACTTATCAAGGTGGGTATGATTCGGAATTATCTTCTTGTTGCGTTTAGAAATGTCCTGAAGAACAAAGTGTTCTCGGGGATCAATGTTTTTGGCTTGGGTATTGGGTTGGCTGCTTGCCTGCTCATACTTCAGTTTGTAATGGTGGAGTTGAGCTACGATAAGTTCCATTCAAAGCTTGATCGTATTTACAGAGTCACCAATGATCGATTTCAACATGGTAAGTTGATCCAACATGGTACGATTACCTATCCCACAATCGGACCTGCTATGGCAAAAGAATTTCCGGAGGTGGAAAAATACACCCGGCTCATGCCATCAGGAGACTTCAATGCCAAGGTTGATGATCGGTATTTCAGAGGAGACAACTGTCATTTTGCGGATGAACATTTCTTTAATGTCTTTGACTTTCCGCTTGCTCGCAACTCAAGGCCCTGATATTCTCAAGGATCGTTATGAAGTGGTTATTAGTGAAAAGACAGCAAAAAAATATTATAAAGTAACAGACAATAACTACACGGAAGTAATTGGAAAAACACTGTATTGGGGATTGGATACGCAACCGTATAAGATCACCGCTGTGTTCTCAGATATCCCGGAGAATTCCCATCTTCAGTTTGACGTGTTGGTATCGTATTCAACATTAATAAGTCCTGAAGACCATGGTGCTGACGACAGCTGGACATGGTCTGACATGCGACACTACTTGCTGCTGAAGCCCGGCACAAACTATAAAGCCCTTGAGGCCAAGTTCGAGGATTTCAGTCAGAGGCATTTTCAAGGTGATAAAGTGTCTGGAAGTGTTGAAAAATTCTTTTTGCAGCCGTTGAAGGACGCGCATCTGTATTCAGACTATGAGTATGACATCGCTAAGACTGCAAGTGGTAAAGCGGTATGGGCAATGTTAATAGTAGCGGCCTTTATTTTATTGATCGCCTGGATTAACTATATCAACCTGACAACGTCACGCGCGCTCGAAAGAGCCAAAGAAGTTGGCCTTCGAAAAGTTATGGGTGCTTTCAGAGGTCAACTGATGCGGCAATTTATTATGGAGTCTATCCTCATCAGCATGTTTGCTTTTGCTTTTGCCGCCGTCCTCACACAATTGCTGCAAGGTTCATTTAACGAAATCATTGGAAGCAAGCTTTCAATTTGGAGAGTGCTCTCCGCCATTGACACCCAAACCTTGACGCTGATAGGCATTGTGATGATCTGTGGAGTATTGTTATCTGGCTTTTATCCCGCCGTTATTTTGTCGTCTTATCAGCCAATCACGGTACTGAAGGGAAAATTTCAACGGTCCACTTCCGGCAATATTCTGCGGAAGGCTCTGGTCATTTTTCAATTCATGGCATCAGTTGCGCTTATTACGGGCACGCTCATTGTATCACGCCAACTAAAATTCATGCACGATGCGGACCTTGGAATCAATATCGCGAATACTATTGTAGTTGAATCACCTGATATGACCACATGGGATTCTACGTTCATCGAAAGGGTTGAAAGCTATGAGAACGAGCTAATGTCAGTACCAGGTGTTATAAGCGCGACTACTTCTAACAACATACCAAGCGCACGACTCGGTCGCTCTTTTGACATCCACCTTACTGATCAACCATCTTCATCAAATGTTACTATGAGCTTTATGGGCGTGGATCACAATTTCTTCGATACTTATAATGTTCCTCTGGTTGCGGGCAGAAAATTCCTGCCGACGGATCATAATTTTGATTTTGACAAGGTAACGAAGGTGATCGTGAATGTAAACGGTGCCAGGCTTCTCGGATTCAAGGATCCGGCCGACGCAGTGGGTAAGTCGATTGTTATCTGGGATGACATTGAAAGAACGATCGTTGGTGTTGTATCAAACTTTCATCAGGAGTCTTTGCAAAAACCGATGGAACCGATTGTGTTCATTGCTTCTTACGGGAACTGGTACCGCACTTCAGTCAAGATCGAAGCGTCGAGACTTCAGAGCTCAATTGCGGCGTTGAAGCTGTTTACAAAAAATCTTTTCCGGGAAATTCATTCGACTACTTTCTTCTTGGAAGACCGGTATAACAATCAATACAAGGACGACAGTCGCTTTGGGACAGTCGTGAATATTTTTACAGTACTTGCTATAATTATATCATGCCTCGGACTTGTTGGTTTGTCCTCATACACAGCTGTCCAACGCACGAAAGAAATTGGTATACGCAAGGTGTTGGGAGCATCGCTTCCAAGCATTGTCACGCTTCTGTCATTTGACTTTTTGAAATTGATCCTTGTAGCTTCCCTGCTTGCTTTGCCGGTCGCATATTTTTCAATAAATCAATGGCTGCTTGCTTACGCATACAGGATTTCACCGGGTTGGATTTTGTTCGTCCTGCCTGTCTTGATGATCCTGATAATTGCCGCTGTTACAATGAGCTTTCAGATCATAAAATCGGCGTTGGCTAATCCAGCCGACACGTTGAAGTATGAGTAATCGCACTTCGCATCGGGCTCTGCGTTTCCTGGAGTGGTTTTGCCCTCCGGAATTATTCGAGGGGATTGAAGGGGACCTTCTTGAACAATATGAGATAGAATGTAAGATGCTTGGCGAAACGAGGGCCAGACGACTCCTTACCTGGAATGTGCTGAAGTTTTTCAGACCCTCCATTCTACTCAGGAATAAATTTTCAATGCGACTAAACCAGACTATTATGATCCGTAATTATGTCAAGGTAGCTTCGAGAAATATTTTGAAAAGGAAGATGTATTCCTTCATCAATGCGTTCGGTTTGAGCATTGGGATTGCATTCAGCATTCTGATCTACCTGTACATTCAGGATGAAAGAAGCTTTGACCAGTTTCATGTCAATAAAGACCGGCTCTATCGATTAGAATCCAAGGTCATTCAAGACCCATGAAGCTAACCCCGATAATCAGTTCGATACCCACGCGTGGTTGCAGTTGGGACTAAGGCCAGCAGTCCTGGACGACCTTCCTGAGGTGGAGTTTGCGACCCGCTTTAACCCCCACGACAACGTAATTGTCAGAAATGGCGACAAGGTCTTTACTGAAAATGTGACTCTCGTTGATGATCACTTTTTCAGCATGTTCACTTTTCATTTGTTGAAGGGCAATAAAGATCTCCTGTTTAAAAACAAATCAGAAGTTGTTCTAACACCTGCAATTGCTGAAAAATATTTTGGATCCGAGGACCCAATAGGAAAGAGTATAGGCTTAAACCTGGGCGAGGACAAATTGTACACAGTTGCCGGTATAATTGAAGCGCCCCCGGCAAATTCTAGTCTTGGAATTCAGCATTCTTGTTCCGTCTGAGAACAGGAATAGATACGAAGATATTGTTACAAGGTGGACGAGTTGGAACACGCCAACATTTGTTCAGCTACGTGCTGGTGCAGACTTGAAGACTTTCAAAATGAATCTGGATAAGCTTATTGACAAGCATCTAGGTAAAAAAATGGAAGAATGGAGAGCTGAGGCATTGGTGCCCGTTCCGCCGGATGTCAAAATAACGGAATTTGTTTTTACAGCACTTCCTGATATTCACTTAAAGACTGAAGTTTCCTGGGCAAAGGTCAGTGATCCCCAGTACTCGATGATTCTCGGTGGCATCGCGCTTTTAATCCTCGTGATTGCATGCATCAATTATATCTCCCTGGCATTGACGACTTCTGCATCACGAAGAACAGAAGTGGGGATACGTAAGGCCGTCGGAGCTCAAAAAAATCAACTGGTCTACCAATTTGGTTTTGAATCGGTACTCCTGACAATGATCTCGATGATAATAGGAGTAATCTTAATGCTTTTGTTTCTTCCCTACTTTAATTCATTCACCGGGAAAGGCATTGAGGTTACAATTGATAGGCTGATAAACCTGGTCCTTTATTGCGTTGGGTTGACATTGATCGTTGGATTGATCGCAGGAAGTTACCCGGCGCTTTTTTTGTCAGCGTTTCGGCCCTCCGTTGTATTAAAAGGTCAATTTACTTCGACGTCTCACAGCAGGCTTCACAAAGCCTCTTGTGGTACTGCAGTTCGCCTTGTCCGCTTTTCTCATCATCAGTTCATTGATTATGTACCGTCAGATGCAGTACATCGCATCCAAGGATCTGGGATTTGACAAGGAGCATATCGTCGTTATCCCTACGCAAAGAGGCTGGACGCCTGAGTCGGATAAAGTACTGGAGCGTTTCAGGAACCACTTGAAAAAAGAACCTTCGGTCATTTCCGTTGCAGGCACTACAAATTCATTCAACAGAGGTTTTAATCGATATGGATTCAATGTCGACGAAGAATACAAGTCAGTGTATGTATATGCAGCTGATCCGGAGTACCTGGCAACACTGGGGCTTCAGTTGCTGGAAGGCAGGAATTTTGATGAACGTATGCCGGCCGATAGTGATGCGGTTATAGTGAACGAAGCTCTAGTGAAGGATATGAAATGGAAGCACCCTTTAGACGAATATTTGAACTGGCTGGAGGACACCGTGGGATTGGGTTCAAAAGTAATCGGCGTGATAAAGGATTACCATTTCAATTCCCTTGAAGGTGAGATCGAGCCAATGATACTTTCAATGAATAAAGAACATGCCGGCCATTTATATACAATGTTGGTTAAGCTTGCTCCAGGCGACCTGAGAGAATCTATTGAAATGTTGCGCAAAGCATGGAATGAAATCTCTCCTTCAATGCCGTTTGACTATTCGTTTCTCGATGAAGATGTGGCGATGCAATACGCATCCTATGATCGATGGATGAGCATAATGGGATTTTCAACCGGTTTCGCGATCCTTATTTCTTCGCTGGGTCTGTTCGGACTTTCTGGAATAAACGCGATCAACCGAACGAAGGAAATTGGAATTCGAAAAGTAATGGGAGCCGAGATGATGAACATCTTCGTGTTGTTGAATAAGCAATATGTGTGGCTTGCTGTGATTGCATTCATTCTCGCAGCACCTGCATCATGGTATGTAATGCATAAGTGGCTGTCTGACTTTGAATTCGCAATTACTATTACCTGGGAGTTGTTCGTAATAAGTATGGCCGGCGGGCTTCTTATCGCGCTGATTACAGTAAGTTATCACGCCATACGGACCGCGCTTATCAATCCTGCGCAGACACTTGAAGTACGAATAGACAGGTCTATGCTTTGATGGGCCTGATCTTTACATTCAATTCCGGATCAACGATAACGAAATGATTTGCCGGTATGAGCGTCCAATCTTTGGCATCGGTAAGCTTTTCAGATACAACAAGCACAGCGTGGTCATTGTCTTCAGGCGCTACCATTTGACTGATTCCATCTTCAACCACATAACGACTGCCCTCGGAATGATACAGCGTTAATGGATCTTCATTTGGTGAAGTCACATAACGCGAACCGACAATGAAAGACCCGTTGGTTACCACCATGTTTAAATATGCCGGCTCATGGATCTCACTTTCAGCCATTATTGTTTTGAGGTAGGAGAAAGTATGTTCGAACGCGTCGATAATTGTGCCGGGCGAGACAGTCTTGTGATTGGCAAAAAGGTAATTAATAAGGTATGCAAAGATGTGTTCGGAATCAGTTTGTCCTTTTATCCAGTTGTAGATCTCATCGTTGAGAGGTGCGCGGATTTTTCTTTTTATAGCCGAAAAATTTTCGACACCGCCGTTGTGCATCATCAGGAAATTATTGTACTGGAATGGGTGACAGTTTGATTCAGAAACTTCACCAACAGCTTGCAGCTCTCACATGGGCCACAAAACAATCGGTTCGGATCTTGGGTGCAAGGTTCCGAAGGTTCCGGTTGCTCCACGCCGGATTAACAGACACGAACGTCACTGGCTCGTCGTTAACTTCTTTAGCATACCATCCGATTCCGAAGCCATCACCGTTAAGTGGTTCTTCGATCTCCTTAGCGCTGATACTTTGGTTAACGAGAGAATTCTTTGGTTGATACAATAGCTTGTCAATAATAATGGGCGAGCCCAGATACGCCATTAAGCGACACATAAGTGGGGGGTTATATCCGAAAAGTTACAGTTTTGTCTGGAATTAACACCACCTCAATTAAGGACACGAAGCTATTGCTGCTTTTCAAATTTAAGAGCCGCTGAGTTCAGGCAGTATCGTAACCCCGTTGGTGCGGGTCCATCATCAAACACATGACCAAGGTGTCCGCCACATCGCCTGCATACCACTTCCTCACGGACCATGTTGTAGCTGTGGTCCTTGACAATGAGAACCGCTGAGTCTCCAGCGGGCTTGATAGAAGCTTGGCCAGCCGGTACCTGATTCAAACTTTGTCTCCGATTCAAACAGCGCGTGCTTACAGGCCGCGCAGTAATAGGTTCCTTTTTCATGGTTGTCCCAATAAGCGCCAGTAAAGGCTCGTTCTGTTCCTTTTTCTCTGAGCACAGTTGTATTGCAGCGGCGTCAATTGCTTACTCCATTCTTCTTCGGTTTTTACTACCTCGAAGTTGACTTCCTGTTTCTTTTGAGTCACCGTCTTGTTCTGCGAACACGCAGGAAGTATCAAGCCCAGGGCGAGCAATAAAATCAGGTTCTTCTTTTTCATATGATGTGAATTTGTCAGCATTTACGAATAAAAGGCAACAAACAGATTTCATTCATTCAAACTGAACGGACTACAAGGGAACAAAATTGGCGAACTTATTAAGATTCCCACCAGATGTCAGAAATCCGCGAAATTTTAAACATTTTGGGAGCGGGTTTGGCATATTTTTGCTTGCTTATCAAAGAAACAGTATTATTACCTAATCATGAAAAAGGCCTCATTCCTTTTAGTTTTTGTTGCAATGAGTCTGAGCCCGGCGATTGCGCAAAACTACAAGATGCATTCTGTCTTTATCTACAGTTTTACACGGTACGTTCAGTGGCCAGACGCTTATAATCAGGGCGACTTCGAGATCATGGTTCTCGGAGATTCGCCTATCCTGGACGAGCTGAAAGCAATGGCACAAGCCAAAAAAGTAGGCGACCGTCCAATTAAGATAACGAAGATCAAAGAGCCTTCCGAGATCAGGAAGTGTAACATTCTGTTCGTGCCGATATCAAGGTCCGCAGAGATCGCGGCAGTAATGGAAAAAATCAACACACAATCCATCCTCGTTGTTACCGAGGAGCCCGGCCTTGCACTCAAGGGCAGTGATATTAATTTTATCATTAAAGATGGTAAATTGGCGTTTGAACTAAATCAAGCGTCTGTCAATAAGCAAGGACTCAAAGTCAGCAACGAATTAACCCGCCTGGCGATACTGATCTAAGAAAATTTATGGAAGAAAAAGAAAAGAAGAAGCTCCGTCTTCGATTGACCATTGGTAATAAAATACTCGGTGGTTTCCTCATCCTCATAGCGCTCTTCATTGTCAACGGTGCTATTATTTTTTGGAAAGGTAATGTCATAGATAACGTCGTAAATAGTTCGAGTCAGGTTTACAGACCATCCCAGGATGCGATAAAGGATTTTATCCTGATGGTAACGCGCTCAAAGATGCTTGTAACAAACTGGGTATATCTGCAAACAAACCAGGAAGATAAAAATGCGCTGAGACAACTTCAGGACTACGAGTATCCGGCCATTCGCGAAACGATCACTAAGCTGATGCCGACATGGGAAAGCGACAGCCAGCGTCTGTGGATGGACACCGTGTTCCTCAAATTTGATACACTCCTGAACGCACAGAAACAATCGATAATGGCTAACCTCCAGTCATTCGAAAACTATGAAGATCCGCTAACTAAGTTATTGGCGGAAGACGCCATCGAAAGTCAGATCATCCCCCGTACGTCGGACCTAATTAGCCGGTTGAACAGAATTGCGGCCAAGCAAAATCAGGTTACGCTTAAGTCGGATGTAGATGTGATCGATTCAATCAAAAGCCTGAGAAACTATACACTTATTCTCGGGGCCGGAATTATTGTAATTGGGTTAATGAGTGCGTTATTCCTAATGCGATCCATCACCAAGCCGGTCAACTTCTTAAAGAATGTTGTCGTTAAGTTGGGCCGTGGTGAGTTAGTAGAGGATAAGCAAGGAACAGTAAGTTCTGATGAAATAGGAGAAATGGCTATGGCGATGGATAACCTGGTTGCAGGACTTAAGGGCACAAGCTTGTTCGCCGAAAACATCGGAAATGGAAAATACAATACAGAGTTCAAGCCTCTGAGCGAACACGATGTGTTGGGCAATGCGCTTATCAACATGCGCGACAACTTGTCGAAAGTAGCTGAGGATGATAAGAAGAGAAACTGGGCTACGGAAGGAATGGCCAAGTTCGGAGAGATATTGAGAACGAACACCAATGATCTTGGAAAACTTGCGGAAGAAATTATCGGCAATCTCGTTAAATATCTGAAAGCGAATCAAGGTGCGCTTTACATTATCGACGATACAGATGCCGGTGAGGAAGCAACAATGTCGATGAAGGCGTGCTATGCGTGGGATAAAAAGAAATTTCTGAATCATAAGATATATAAAGGAGAGGGTCTGGCGGGTCAGTCGTGGCAGGAAGGTGATATTGTGTATCTGACCGAAGTGCCCCAAAGTTATGTTAAAATTACGTCGGGGCTAGGCGACTCGAACCCAACTAGTGTGTTGATCGTGCCGCTGAAAGTGAACGACCAGATATTCGGTGTCGTAGAGATTGCTTCGTTTAGTCTGTTCCACGACTTTGAAATTGAATTTGTTCAAAAGATCGCCGAAAGTATCGCATCTACTATTTCTTCCGTCAAGATCAATGCGCGTACGCAGCACCTGTTGGAAGAATCTCAGGAAATGACAGAGCAGATGCGTGCGCAGGAAGAGGAGATGCGCCAGAATATGGAAGAACTTCAGGCTACGCAGGAAGAAATGCAGCGCAGCCAGTCCGAAACAGATAGCACCCTTTCGGCAATACACAGCTCGCTTTCAGTAGCAGACTACAGCGTCGAGGGATCGCTTGCTAAGGTCAACAGCAACTTTCTTGAGTTATTCGGTTATAGCCAGGACGACGTTGTTGGAGAGCATCATCGGATCTTCGCTACAAAAGAAGACAAGAGCAGTGACGAATATCGTCAGTTCTGGAAAGACCTGGCTTCTGGTTATCCAAAGAAGGGAAGCTTTAACAGAATTAACCGGAAGGGAGAAATTATCAGAGTGAAATCCAGCTTTGCACCAATTAAGAATCGTGCAGGTGAAGTAGTCAAAGTGATGGAGATCACTTACGAGTTGAGGTAATTGCTCGGGAAAAAATAACCAATCAAAAAAAAGAGGAATGTGAGTTCCTCTTTTTGTTTTTAGTACTCTGTTGTTAATTCAAACGGAGCCTTGGCGGAATCCACCACCTTTCCATCCTCACATTTCAACACGCGCGCCGGAAATTTTTTGATGAGCCCATAGCTATGGGTAGCCATCAGCACGGCGGTTCCGCTATTATTGATTTGTTGGAAAATCTTTAATATTCCGGAAGACACTTCCGGATCCAGGTTACCTGTTGGTTCGTCAGCAAGAAGTATTTGAGGTTCGTTGATAAGCGCCCGGGCGATCACTACGCGTTGTTGCTCTCCGCCTGAAAGTTGGTGTGGCATTTTTTTCTCCACAGAACCAAGCCCGACTTGCATTAGTACCTCAGAGAGGCGGGCCCTCATCTTCACATTATCGTTCCAGCCGGTTGCTTTCATTACGAAGAGCAGATTCTCGGAAACAGTGCGGTCATTGAAGAGCTGGAAATCCTGAAATATTATTCCGAGCTTCCGGCGAAGCAACGGTACGTCTGAGCTCTTAATTCCCTTGATCTTGAATCCTGCAACGGTGATGTCCCCCATTCGTAAAGTAAGATCGGCATAAAGTGTTTTCAATAAAGACGATTTGCCGGATCCTGTGCGGCCAACGAGATAAACAAATTCGCCCTTTTGAATGTCAAAGCTGATGTCTCCGAGGATAGTATTGTGATCCTGGAAAATGCTTGCTTCCTTAATTGATACTACTGGATCGGTCGAGAACATATAATGTTATTCCCCTTAAATCTTGTTGTAAAGAAAAATGCATTCCCTATTCTAACGATCATCCGTTGACCTTCTTGTGGTCTGCAAGGAATTTTGCCAGTCCAGCATCGGTGAGAGGATGTTTCAGCAGTCCTGTGATTACAGTAAGAGGACATGTTACCACATCCGCGCCAAGTTCTGCGCATTGCAGCAGGTGAATGGTGTGGCGGATCGAAGCTGCAAGTATTTCGGTCTCAAACCCGTAGTTGTTATAGATGTTCACGATCTGTGCGATTAACTCCAGTCCGTCCTGGCCCATGTCGTCAAGACGGCCGATAAAAGGCGAAACGTAACCAGCACCGGCTTTTGCTGCAAGTATCGCTTGACCAGCTGAAAATACCAGCGTGCAGTTCGTCCGGATCCCTTCACTTGAAAATTTCTTTATTGCTTTTACACCATCTTTGATCATGGGAACCTTCACAACGATCTTATCGTCGATCTTTGCAAGTTCCCGCCCTTCTTTAATAATACCGTCGAAATCAGTGGCAATCACCTCTGCACTGACATTAGCATCCACTATTTTGCAGATCGCTTTATAATGTGCGCGGATATTTTCAGCGCCCTGGATTCCTTCTTTCGCCATAAGCGACGGATTGGTGGTCACGCCATCCAACACGCCGAGGTCATATGCTTCCTTAATTTCGCTAAGATTTGCTGTGTCAATAAAGAATTTCATGGTCTAAGTTTTATCTGATTTGATTGGTTATTTGAAACATCCTACACTGTGCCTGAAAATTGCCAACCCCTCGATTCCCTTATCTGCTTCATCTGCATTGAGTTACAAGCAGGCTATTTTTTCCAGACTATTTAGGACCTAAAGTTAAACAGGATTTGGACAAGTTAACGGTGAAAATTCCGCCCATTTAAGAAGAATATGCGAGGATCGCGTTTCGGGTGGCTTATCAGATCAAAAAAATGGCAAACCGAACATCGCACCGCTACAACCACCTACCCTTGCTACCTTCCGATCCTGGGGGAGTTCAGCAGGAGCTGGTCGTGCCGATTTGCCGGGTGCAAAGATACAGCCACCATGGCAAAAATAGTACCCCTCGTTCCATAAATACTTAAATTCTTTTTTGTTATACTAAGCCCATGAGGTGCAGATTGAATTCAAGAGGGCTAGCTGTCTTGAACCCGTCAATCTTAAGATCATCTTCAATATTTTCGTCGAATTCCAGCTCGCGAAGTTCTTTCGTTCCGTTAGATAGTAGAGTAATTTCAGTACCCTTTAACAAGATGGGATTTACTCGTACAAGTATTGTCATGTCGCCAAAATCCTTTTTATAATACTGATGGACTATATTGTTGCTTTTTGCCACGGTTCTTTTTTTAAGATATGGTCGTATTGAACATCCCCGAGCAGATACTCACTGACAGGCTATCCCTTCATCGGCTAAGGTACGAAGACGCGGAAGAAATATTTTATACCTACGCAAGCAAGGCCGAAGTAACACGATTTGTTTCCTGGCCAACACATAAAACGTTGAAGGATACAAATGCTTTCCTTCGTTACGCGGTTACGGCATGGGATGAGGGAACCGATTATACTTTTGCCGTAAGATTAAAAGAAAGTAACCGATTAGTCGGAAGCATCGGTGTAATTAATGAGAATGGCAAACTTCAATTTGGCTATGTGTTTAGCCCGACGCAATGGAATAAAGGTTATGCAACAGAAGTCTGTCTGCGCTTAATGGATCTGCTCAAGACCCAACCGGGTGTGTACAGAATCCAGAGTTTTGTTGATGCTGAAAATGTTTCGTCAGCGCGAGTGCTTATTAAAAGCGGGCTTGTAGAAGAAGCGAGACTTGTGAGGTGGTTTCGTTTTGTCAATCAAAATAATGAAGCAAAGGATTGTATCCTTTTCAAATTGCCGCTGGATGACCATAAAGATCGGTCAGAGTAATTTCAGCAACACATTCCAACTCGAGCAATGCAGCCCAGGCATTGAGATATTTTATCACGTCGCTCTTTACATTGAGGCGAAGATATCTTTCATCCGGCTGGCAAGGAACCGAGAATACTGTTTATCGCTTAAACGTTCGAGATTCTTGAGGTCATCACGGTCAAATCCAAAATTCATCATTTCGGATATGAGTTCGTCCATGGGGAATCCGCTGGTCGGACAATAATCATTCAATTGTTCGTTCCAGTCGCCATACCGTTGCATCGCGTAACGGTGAATTTGATTCTTTTTAGCTTGGTGATCTGCTGTGCAAGGTATCCACAATTGCAAGAACCCATGTGACCCCATTGGTAATCCGTGCACCGTTCCAGCTCGCGGGCCGTGGTCCTTAGCACCTCTATCACTGAAGAAATATTCTTCGCCGCCATGTCCTCTGTTTGGTATCACGAAATAAACCAAAAAACAAAAAGTCTCAAAGCAATTTCGAGGCTCTACCCCGTAGCTCTACACCATCAGGCTTTTTGGTTCAATAGCATTTCAATTATTGATTTAATGGCAGGTATGTCCGCAATCACGTCGATCTTTTGTCCATCAACCGTGTCGGTCGCGTCACCAACAGACTGGCAAAGGAGATAATGATAATCCAGCGCCATCTTATTGGATATGTCGTAGTCAATATGTCTTACATACTTGTCTGGAAAAAATTGCACCACTTTGGTCCCTGGTTCGCAAAATACCAGATTTGTAAAGCCTGAACCCTGGGCGCCGAGGACCAGCTTTGCCGAATTGAAGTACTCAGCCTCCTCCTTGATTTCCATGTCTGATAGGTTGCGAGTATCGAACCCGTAACCCTTTAATACTGCAATCAACTCAGCTTCATTTAATACTCTCCTGTTTAACGCTGCATCGCCGCGTGGTATGTAAATGAGTTTATCTCTTTTCTTGCCCTCCTTGCGAATAGTGAAACTGTCATGCAAAAAATCGCAGACCCACTTTGGATGGTGAAATTTTACCTGTGTATACGAAGTGACAATAAGAAAATCCGCCTGAATGTGATGCGCAAATTCCTCATTAATGATCTTGTCTTCACTAATTCCAAAGTGGGCAAGAGTTTCTTTATGATACTTAGCGCTGTAAGCCGGTACCAAAAAATAATCCACCTGGTCAAATCGCCCACTTTCTTTCAGGAGTCCAAGCCTTGCCAATGAGTCAATCATCCAATGGTAATAATAATATTTCGCGCCACCGCCGCCTAGTAAACTAAAGACCGTGCCCTTAAGCTTCTTAGGTTTTGTTAAGCCTTTCCTGGTAAACACCATGTTTTCCGATGCTTCCGCCAGTCGGTCCCCGGCACGGGACCATTGAAAGCAGAGTTCTTCAACCAAATATTTGTCCCTCGCTATAACTGCCGTGTTGCTTGGATCATATGAATAAATCCGACCATCCTTTAGTATTGCAACGAAGTCACCAGGAATTTGAGCCGACATTTCAGGTTTACTGAAATCGGAGCAATCCGAAACAAACTGCTTGGTAAAATTCAACGTTGAGACATATGGCGGCCTTATTTGCAGGTACTCAATCGAATCATCACTGACAGGCAACAACTTCTTGACACCAAGTGGCCTGTACTTTTTGTTAATTGGAAGTTTTCCTAAGAGAATAACGTAGCGCCGAACGACTTTGCGCGATAATGTTTTGAGATTCATAGGTTAAAACGTATTGGAGTATTCACTTAAGTCAATACTTATTTGTACAAAAGAACTTATTAGTGGAGAAGTGTTGAAATACATGTACTCGCCAGCCAATTCACCCTCCACATATCCTAAATGTAAAAGAACGCAACTACAATCAAAAAAACACAAATACCCAAAACGATAAACGCTACTCTGTTTTATAGATAGGTTTGACTGAAGTTCTGATTTATACCCACTAAACTGTAATCTATGATATAACCATCCTGACATTCAATGATCTATGTTTCTGTTTTTGGTGATTTTTGTCATCACCTGGTGGCCCCGCGCCATGAAACTTTTGAGCTTTGTTCAATAATCGGTGAGTACTCTAATCTCACTCTCATGAAATATGTTTTCGCAAAAGTGGAAAGTCCGGGCTTTATCTCAGTTAATTCAGACATCTCTTGTTAGCGCACACACGCATAATTTTCCTTAACATCAGCACCTAAATGGCATTTATCCATCGTTTTCAATCGATTTCGATTAATTTAATGTTAATTTAGTTTGAACCAATTGAACCACGAGTAAGCAATGCTTGCTGAAAGCCCACCTAATATTTCGCGGCGCAAAGACCCCAACCTTCCGTTCGGGAAGGGCGACAGTCTGGATGATATCCATGTCTGGCAAAATATCAAACGGGATAATGAGCTTGCATTTTCTATAATTTACAGGAAGTATACTCAGCGACTCTATAATTATGGCATGCACTGTTGCCACGATCATGACCTGGTGATGGATTGCCTGCAGGAGTTGTTTGTTTCCATTTGGGATAAGAGAAAGAACTTAACGGTTGTACATTCGGTGAGCTCATATCTCTTCAAATCTTTCCGGCACCTTTTGATGAGGAAGCTGTCCTGGCGAAAAAGATTTCTACAGTCAATCGATGCAAACCAGGAAAAATACTTTGAAATAGTATTACCTGTCGAAGCACTCATTGAAATCGGTAGAACATCAAAAAGAGCAGTCCGAAAAATTGCGCCAGAGTCTGGTGACCCTGACGAAACGCCAACGGGAGGCTATTTTTCTAAAATTCTATAACGATCTCAGCTATTCGGATATCGCCTCAATCATGGACCTTCAGGTTGACTCCGTTTACAACGTCATCTCTAAAGCGATCGAATCACTGCGACATAAGCTCAAGACCGTCGTGATCTCCATATTTAGCACGATCCTGATCTTTCTTTAAGTCCCTTATAAAGTCATTATTGCGTCGGGAATGCTTGACGCGATACCCCTTCTTTACTATTGATCATCACCATTCTGAGAAATTCTCATCAGTGACTATCCAATTTTCTTGATTTTTAAAAAAAAGTCGAAATAAAACGATGAGAAACGACCTGTTGCTGCCTCATACCGGTACAAGTAGGACTTTTTTGAATCAATGAGGTATATAGATTTTACGGTGAACGACTTTGCAATGGATGAATATTTCCAGAGCTGGGTGTTTAATTCAGGAGACGAAAGCGTTCGGCATTTCTGGGAATCATGGCTTTTGGAGCACCCGGAAAAACGAGGAGAGGTTGCCGAAGCGAAAAAAATGTTGGGATCGATCAGGTTTTCGAAACATGAACTGGCTGGAGATGACGTTGCGAATCTTTGGACTCGTATCCACGCTGGTAACCGCAAACCTGTATCACAAGTCAACAAAGCGCAAGCTGGTTGGATATATAGAGTAGCCGCGGCCGTTATCGTGATTGGCATCGCCGGCCTGTTCTACCTGTTGCCGAATAATAAACCATGGATGGAATATCATACGACCTATGGTGAGACCAAATCGATCACGCTTCCGGATGGATCTTCCGTTGTGTTAAATGCTAATTCTAAACTGACGGTTTTTTCAGATTGGAACGAACAACCTTCGAGAGAAATCCTGCTGGATGGTGAGGCCTTCTTTTCCGTCGTTCATAAAACGAATAACCAACCTTTTAAGGTAATCACGGCCGAAGGAGTAACTGTCGAAGTGTTGGGTACCACATTTAATGTTTACAACAGGACGAACGGGACAAAGGTGGTTTTGAATTCCGGCCAAATTCGCCTGAACCTGCCGACGAATCAATCCCCTGAAATGATTGTAATGCAGCCCGGGGAAATGGTGGAGTACAAAGAACAGCACTATGAAAAGAAGGCTGTCAATCCGCTGCTCTACACTGCCTGGATGAACAACAAGATTATTCTAGATCATACCAGTCTTGGTGAAATGGTTTACATGCTGCAGGATAGCTACGGACTTGAAGTTAAAGTATCCGACACGAAATTATTGGAAGAGACTGTTTCAGGATCGATGCCGCTCGGCGATCCGGAAATCCTGTTGAATCAGATGGCTAAAGCTTTTCAGCTAAAGATTAAGAGGAATAACAACGTGATCATTATGGAAGAGGACAAAGAGTTGAGGTGATAACTAAATGGGCAATAGGCCAATAGTTGAGTTTGGAATTTATAAATGGATTGAATTACAACCTAAATATTTTTAACCCTATGAAAAAATACTACCTATTAGTTGGAATGTTGCTTTTCATGTACCATCAGAGCTGGCCTCAACATGCCGAGGTCTATGCAGCGGTACACAAACCAGTTCTAGCCAGCCAACAGGAGAAGGACTCTGGTCCGCTCAAGCAGGCTCTCATCGAAATCGAGCGATCCTTTCAGGTGTCGATCGCTTACAAAGATGAATGGATCGAAAACAAGTTCGTGTATTTTTCTCCCTCAGCATTTAAAGCGCCCGAACAAGCGCTGGATACGCTTTTGAAAGATACTGGCTTGTATTACGAAAAAGCAGGGGAGAAATTTTATGTTATTCATAAGAAAATTCTCAGGGGTGCAGGTGTACCCCAGAGCTCCGCGGTCGCCATACCAGCTGTCTACCTAAGCCGGGTGGAAGATTTCACTAGCCCCTTGGTTATGAATTTTACGCCGCAGCGTACTATTGAGCTCCCGCTTGCCGTCACTGTGACCGGGACTATTAGAGACGAGAGCGGCGGTGCCTTTCCGGGTGTGAATGTTGTTGTCAAAGGCACGGCGGTTGGAACGACGACGGACACGAATGGAAAGTACAGTCTCACCGTTGATGATGAAAATGCGACGCTTGTCTTTTCGTTTGTAGGTTATAAGACTGAGGAAGTAGCGATTGCAGGTCGATCTGTTATCGATGTCTCAATGACTCCCGATATACAGTCGCTCGATGAAGTTGTTGTTACCGCGCTCGGTATTGAAAGATCTTCCAAGAGCCTGGGTTATGCTACATCAAAAGTAAATTCAGAGCAACTCACCATTAACCGTTCACCAAATCTTATGAATTCCCTGCAGGGAAAAATTGCAGGCGTTAATATCTCGTCTTTAGGAACTGGACCCGGCGGATCGTCTAAGATTCGCATCAGAGGTCAATCCTCTATTAGCGGTCAGAACAACCCGCTTATAGTTATCAACGGAGTTCCTATCGATAACACAAACTTTGGAACAAATCCTGGAAACCTGGGGAGTGATGGTTCAATTGGTACCAGAGGTGGCGGGGCCACTACTGACGGTGGCGACGGGTTAACAAGTATTAACCCCGACGACGTAGAGAGTATGACCGTTTTGAAAGGTGCCGCTGCTTCCGCATTATATGGATCACGTGCGAAAGATGGCGTTATCATGATAACGACCAAATCGAGAGGGACAGAAAAGGGCATAGGCGTAACGTACAACATGAACTTTATGGATGACCAGGTACTGGACTACACTGATTATCAGTATGAATTTGGTCAAGGTGAAAATGGTGTAGGGCCCTCATCTCCGAATGCTCCTGCGAATCCGGTAACTGGCCAATGGTCATTTGGGCCCAGGATTCAGGAGGGAATGAACCAAGTGTTGTACAATAATCTTGTTGTTCCATATACCCCTCAGCGGGATATACTCAGCAATTTCTACAGACATGGTCAAACGTTTACAAACACGGTTTCACTTACCGCTAATAGCGATAAAGGTGGAATGACCCTTTCAGTTGCGAACATGGACAGCAAGGGTATCACCCCTAATAATTCCTACAACAGAAAAACTGTTAACCTTGGATTTGGCTATGACGTGTCCGAGAAATTAAGTTTCAAGGGAAATATTAACTACTCAAATGAGTACAATAAGAATCCACCGGTAGTTTCGGAGCAGGATAACTCGATACCGACATCTCTACTTGCAATGGCCAATACTATGCCATTGGAGGTACTTAGGGATAATCAATACAATTCGCAAGGTGGTGAAGCTAGTTTTTCACGATTTACAAATCGTGTAAATCCTTATTGGGCGTTGAATGAAGTAAAACAAAACGTTCGAAGAGACCGCATCTTTGGAAATCTTTCTGCAAAGTATGATTTCACAGACTGGTTGTTTGCTCAGATTCGCGTCGGACAGGATTACTGGTCACGTGCGCAGGATTATATAAACTTGCCAACGGGGAAGAACAGCCTTGCGCAAGGTGGGATTGCGTCAGCAACACCAGGCTTTGTGAACGGTCTGTATACGCAAGACGCCCGTACGTTCAGAGAAACCAATGTTGACTTCCTTATATCCGCGACGAAGCAATTTGGAGATATCGGAGTTAACCTGACCGGTGGGGGCAACCAGATGTACAGACGCTCCGATTTAAACAGTGTGCAGGTAACAGACTTCGTTGTTGAAGGACTTTATACTGTTCAGAACGGTAGGTTAAAAGACCCATTGTATGATCTGTCCGAAAGAAAAGTAAACTCACTCTATGGCTCAGCAGAAGTCAACTATAAGCAATTCCTCTATCTGAACGCAACTGCTCGAAATGACTGGTTTTCGACTTTATCACCTGAAAATCGAAGCATTTTGTATCCTTCAGTATCTCTGAGTTATGTGTTCTCTGAATCGTTTACAATGCCTGCGTGGTTAGAATTTGGTAAACTAAGAGTTGCATACGCAGAAGCGGGTAGCGATACCGATGTGCCACCTTATGCTGACAAACTATTTTACACTACGTCCGCAGCTCCTTTTGGTGGACAGCCTGTTGGTAGTTTCGGTACCACAGTGCCCAATGCCGATCTGAGACCAATGAGAATTGAAGAGACAGAGGTTGGTTTGGAATTGAAATTGTTCAACGGCAGGGTGGGACTTGATTTTGCGGCTTATCGCAAATTGACCATCGATCAGATTGTAAACGCTCAGATCTCGAACGCATCTGGCTTCGTTAATACCCGCATTAACAGCGGGGAAAGTGAAAATAAAGGGTTCGAAATGATGCTCAACCTTGTGCCAATTGAAACACCAAACCTCCGGTGGGATTTCACATTTAACGGTTCCTACAACGAAACAGAGGTGCTGAGCCTTTTAACGTCTACCGACGGTGAAAGAATCACAGTGGGAAACCACGTCTTTAATGGCAGTCTGCAGCAGATTGTTGGAATGCCAATGGGACAAATAGTAGGAAATGGTTACAAAAGAGATGACGGTTCAAAAAATCCGGATAATCTAGGTCAAATTGTTTATGGAGCTGATGGCCTCCCGCTAACAACTAGTAACGTAACCTTTGGCAGTGCATTGCCAAAATGGGTTGGAGGTTTTACCAACGCCTTCAACTTTAAAGGCGTCACCCTTTCTTTCCTAATTGACTTCAAACTAGGAGGAAAATTATTGTCC
Organism: uncultured Cytophagales bacterium; assembly: GCA_963774615.1. GTDB lineage: Bacteria > Bacteroidota > Bacteroidia > Cytophagales > Cyclobacteriaceae > Chryseolinea. Next base: position 179,932 of record CAVZFT010000038.1, on the reverse strand, counting down.
GGTACCAACTTCAATGCCATACGACACGGTCTTCACAAAATGACGCTTGAAGGTAGGGAAGGCGGAACGCTGGATGCGAACGGCAACGATCCGGGTAAAGTCACCGGATTTGGCGTCAATGAAGCCAGTGAACCGAATACCGCATCTGCTCCTAACGAGATCTATTTCTCGGTGGTTAGAGCGAGGGCACTTATCGAACCTGTTATTTACGATGCTGGATATTGGAAGCTGCGTCAAATTTCTGCCGGCTATGACTTTAGCAAGTTTCTAAAGGCATCCTTCCCAATAAAGGGATTGAGGCTGAGTGTTTTTGCCAATAACGTTTTGATGCTGAAAAAGTGGGCTGACAATATAGATCCGGAAGCCTTTGGTTATAGTTCCGACAACGTCATCGGTATGGAATCACCAACAGTTCCCACTACGCGAAGCATTGGTTTCAATCTGAATGTTAAATTCTAACCTGGACTGATCATGAAAAAGAAATTAAATATATCAATCCTTGTGCTCTCATTTCTCTTTGTTGCAGCGTGTGATGATGGCTTTGACGAGCTCAATACGAGTAAAAGCGGGGCAATAAGCCTTGATCCCGTTTTTGTTTTGAATAATGCTATTATTAATTCTTCACCGAGCAGTAGCCACGTGTATGAAGAAGCCATCGTTCAACAATGGTTTTCGACCAATACCGGCGTTCTGGAGGGTGGAAATTTCAACAAGATTAATGTTAACAATACTCCATTGAACTGGACCAATTACTATCAGAACGTAATTAGGTACACTAGCGATGTTCTCGATGTTACTAATGAAAATCCAGACAGGGCTAATCTTTATCAAATGGCGAGAATTGTTCAGGCTAACGCTTTTATGATTCTTACTGATACATATGGAGATATTCCATATTGCAGAAGCCGGTGGCGGATACACTGAGCAGCTGTTTTTTCCGGTTTACGAAACTCAACAATCCATATACCCTCAAATAATAGACGAGCTGACACAAGCAGTCGCTGCATTGGGTACAGCTGGAAAGGTTGAGACCGGAGATGCACTGTTATGGTGGAGATATAGCAAAATGGAAAAAGTTTGGCAATTCACTGTTGCTAAGGGCCGGCATGCACTTAACCAAAGTGGATGCTGCAAAAGCCGGTGCGACTGTAACAGCAGCCATTGGCGGAGATGCTGCTGCGAATCTTATCATTGTCAATGCAAACAATGCGGTCGTTAAGCATGACGCTAATTTTGTCAATGGATTAGGAAACACTGTGAATGGAACCGAGGCCGCAAACTTTTACTTGGCAGAACCATTTATCAACGCACTCAAAGGAACTCCGGGAAATGTCGGAGGTACTACTGTTGTCGATCCTCGTTTAGCGGCTATAGCGATTCGTTATGGGGGCGCCCAAAGCGGTGGCGATCAAACCGCTAATAGTTTTGCAAATGGCAATAAAGATCCTTTGAACCAATTTGGCGTGCCAATCGGTAGCACGGATGGGCAAGCGGATCTTTCAGGAGCAACATTGCCTGCAGGTGGACTGTATGGTACGCCAGCAGCTCCCCGGACAGGAAATCGATTCTCTTATAGTCAGGTCGATAGAAACCGAATGGTGAAGAGAACCTCGCCATTATTTTTGGTAAGTGCTGCTCAAACTAACCTCCTGCTTGCGGAAGCTGCAATGCGTGGGTTTGGGGGACTTACACCAACTGATGCTGCCAACTTCTTTAAAGCTGGAATAGTAGCGCACATGGAACAAATGGAATCATTCGATCCCGGATGTAAAATCGCTGCGGCCGACATAACAACCTATGTCAGTGGCGCGGAAGGAACGCTTTCGAATGCATCACTCGATGCTGCCCTTCCCCAGATTGGTTATCAATATTGGGTGGCTTCATTTCTCCACGGTCCTGAGGCTTGGGCAAATTTGAGAAGAATTAAATATCCTGCACTCACGCCTAATCCGAACTCAGGGAGCCAGGTGCCCGGCGCGTTCATCGAGCGGCTTACGTATCCCGACGCTGAAAGAACGGTAAATTCAGCAAATGTGCCGTTGACAAAAGAGCAGGATCTTTTGGGTAAAAAGGTTTGGTGGGCTGAATGACAATTCTGATTTGAAATCTGAGAAGAACATAACCGTTCTTCTCAGATTTTATTTTGAAGCGATCTTGGTTTCAAATTCTTAACCACTCGTTCCAACTGTATAGTTTGATAAGACAAGGAAACAACATGAAGAAAAAAGTTTCTCTGCACCTCGTGCTCATAGCAATATTGATGACTTCGTATGCCTATGCGCAACAAATATCAAAGGAAGAGTTGATCTTCCTTACACCTGAATGGAAAGGCGAACGTTTTGCAGATGGCCGTCCAAAAGTTCCGGATGCTATCCTGAAACGAATGAAACTGGTAACTCTCGAGGAAGCGTGGGCCGTGCTGAAAAGTGCAAACTACAAACATGCTTATGATGATGGTTGGATGAGTATAAATCCGGATAGCGTGCTCGTTGGGCGAGCTCTTACCGCCACGTTTATGCCGGGTAGGCCAGACGTTCAACGTGTCATCGACAAGAAGGGACACGAAAAAGATGGCCGCATAAAATCCCAGAACTCCTGGCCGATTGACATGCTGGTAAAAGGAGATGTTTATGTTGTCGACCAATTCGGCGCACATGAGGATGGACCCACCATTGGTGATAATCTCGGCAATTCAATATTCGCCAAGTCAGGCAATGGAATCGTATATGATGGTGCCTTACGCGATATAAACGGGTTGAAAGAAATTGGCTCGTTTACCTCGTTCTTCAGAACATATCACCCGTCCCACCACTTGAACAATCCGGATGGAGAATTAAACACGACATTGGTTGCAATAAACCGACCGACACGCATCGGTAAGGCTATGGTATTACCGGGCGATGTTGTGTTAGGACGAGATGGCGGCGTAATTTTTATTCCTCCGCACCTTGCTGAACAGGTAGTTAAAACATCCGAGATCGTTCGGTTAAGAGATATGTTCGGACATCAGCGGCTGCGTGAGCAAAAGTACACGCCAGGTCAGATTGATTCCCGGTGGTCCGACGAAATAGAAAAAGATTTTTCCAGCTGGCTCAATGCTCACATAAATGAGCTGCCGGTTCCCAAAGAACAAATTCAGGAGTACCTGAAAAACCGTACTTGGTAAGTTTGAAGTTCTTCATTTTCTAGCCTATGACTACAACCACACAATCACGACGATCATTCATGACAAAAAGTGCGATTACCGCCGCACTTAGCCTTACAGCATTTTCTGATTTTGGAAAAGGACTGGAGCAAGCAGTGGATCGAGCTCCTTTATTATCAAATCCAAGCGATCTTAAAATAACAGAGATCAAATGTGGATACATCCGGAACGGACATAGTCTGTTCGTGAAAGTTCATACCAATCAAGGTATTTGGGGATGCGGAGAAGGTGTGGATGCAACTCCGGGTACTTATCATTTGGTTAAGATGATGGGTGAGCGTATCAAAGGAAAAAGCCCGTTAAATGTTCATCGTTTATTTGAAGATGTCCGACGGTCCGGTTTCTTTGAGGGAGCACAATCAGGAATGTACGTGTCAGTGCTCACAGCGATTGAGACTGCTTTATGGGATTTGACAGGAAAAGCACTTAATCTCCCAGTGTACCAGCTATTGGGAGGAAAATTTCGGGATAAGATCCGGGTATATTGCGATACTGCCCTTTATCAAAACAAGTTGCCAACGCCTAAGGACTTTGCTGATGCGGCAACGAATGCAAAGCAAATGGGCTTCAATGCGATTAAGTTCGATCTTGATCAGCGTGACGATCCAGCCAAGTACGATTTATACAATTGGACGGCGAGCCCAGGGGAATTGCAGAGAATGTATGATCAAATAGCAGCTGCGCGGCAGGCCGTCGGTCCAATGATCGATATCTGTGTGGATATGCATGGAAGATATGATGCGCCAACTGCACATCAGGTGGCAAAGCGTCTTGAACCGCTTAACCTGATGTGGCTTGAAGAACCGATACCCGCTGAAAATCCGGAAGCCTATAAAGCCATAACCGATTCGACGAGCACTCCGATATGCGCTGGTGAAAACCACTACCTCGCGCATGGTTTCAGGAGATTACTTGAAATAGGAGCTGTCGACATTATAATGCCCGATCTTCAAAAAGCAGGTGGGTTGGGAGAAGGACAACGCATTGCAAATCTTTCAAACCTGTATTATGTTCCGTTTGCACCTCATATGGTCGCGTCATTCCTTGGAGCAATGGCTGCATGCCATGTATGCGCTTCAGTCCCTAACTTTCTCATACTTGAGTGGCAGATCTATTTCCATACTAATCCTATGTTCAAAGAGATTGTCACCTTCGATGGACCAATGGTGACAAACAGTTTCATCCAACTCTCAGAAAAACCTGGAATAGGAGTGGAGATCAACGAAGAAGGCATGCGGAAATACGCAACACCTGGCGTTCCATTTTTTGTTTGATTTAACTTTGATTCGCCGTTCGTGTATTCAACGGCAAGATATGCGAATGAAAAAGCAGTCAGATAACTTTTATGGTTAAATTTAATCATGTCATTCAAACCATAAAAAACCATGCTTAAATCTGAACACAAATTCTCCTCTGCCCGACGTGATGCTTTGAAAATTTTAGGTATTGGCTCAGCGTCAGGCTTGCTTGGCATGATAGCACCCGCTGCAAATGCTGAAACCTATGAGACACCATCATACGCGAAAGGTTTGCCACCAGTAAAGATCAAGAGCGTAAAAGCCATTGCAACGGCACCACAAGGATCAAACCTTATTGTCGTGAAGGTTGAAACAACAGAACCTGGACTTTACGGTCTTGGCTGTGCAACTTTTACGCAACGTGCCGTCGCTGTTGTTACCGCCATTAACAGTTACTTGAATGATTTCTGTGTTGGAAAGGATGTCGACAATATTGAGGATATGTGGAATGCGGTGTATGTCAGTTCGTATTGGAGGAACGGTCCCGTTCTAAACAATGCTATCAGTGGACTAGACGAAGCGTTGTGGGACATCAAGGGAAAGCGGGCAAACATGCCGGTCTATCAATTACTGGGCGGAAAATCTCGATTCGCAATCCCGTGCTATACGCATGCAAATGGAAAAACTCCAGAAGAGGTTGCAGATGACGTGCAAAGAATAATGGAGCGTGGCTTCAGCTACATAAGAATACAACAAGGAGGTTATGGAGCCGTGGGAAGTATCAACGACACGCCTGATTTTAAAGCTGCGGGGTTTGGCGGCGAGACAGACAATTATATGAACGAACGTACATACCTCAAGTCTGTTCCAAAGCTATTCGAAACCGTTCGTAAACGTTGTGGTGATGAGATTGAATTGCTTCACGATATCCATGAGCGCGTTCAACCTATGGATGCGATCAACATGATCAAGCAACTCGATCAATATCGTCCCTTCTTTGTTGAAGACCCATTTTCACCTGAGAACATGGAATGGTTCAAGCAGTTGCGTGCCAGCACCACTGTTCCCATCGCTATGGGAGAATTGTTCAATAATATCAATGAGTTCAAAATGCCGATGGTAAATCAATGGTTTGATTACATCCGCGTCCACGTTTCACAGATCGGCGGAATAACGCCTGCTATGAAGATTGCCCGACTTGGTGAATGGTTCAATATCAAGACGGCATGGCACGGTCCCGGCGATGTATCCCCGGTTGGTCACTCCGCCCATGCACACATTGACCTTGCTGTTTGGAATTTTGGCATTCAGGAGGCTGTGAGTTTTAACGATAAAATGCTCGAAGTATTCAGCGGATGCCCAACTATGAACAAAGGATACATGTCAGTGAATGAAGTACCAGGCATTGGCGTAGATATAAATGAAAAGGAAGCGGCCAAGTACCCGATTGGAACTAAGTCCAATTGGCAGGTAAGAAAGAAAGACGGAACACTTATTCGGCCTTAAGATAAACAGTTATTCGGATGGGTGAATTGCATTTCGATTTTCAAAACCTGATTCTTTCCTCTAGTAAAAAAGTATTTTGTTCATGTAAATGTTTTATGCATAATTCAGTGGTTATCTGAACATATGAGTCGCGTAACTATTTATGTCAAACTAAACTAAACCTGATTATATAATGGTAAAAAAAGGATTATTGATTTCAGCATTCGTCCTGATATGTCTCGCCTCGAGTGCACAGCGTGTTGGTTCTTCGCCCGAGTACATCAAAGCCTTAACAGCGGAATGGAAAGGTGAACGTTTTCCTGATGGAAGGCCGAAAGTTTCAGACGCTATTCTCAAGAGATTAAAGAACATATCTGTTGAAGAAGCCTGGGGCGTTTTGCGAAGCAAAGGATATCACAATCAGTTCGAAGGGGACTGGACGGTGATCTGGCCTGACAGCGCAATGACCGGACGTGTTGTAACAGCTCAGTATATGCCGTTGAGGCCCGATCTGCAGAATCAGGTGAAGGAGCAGGGAAAGGTTGAAAACAGGGCACAGAAAGGTGGCACCAACTCCTGGCCTATTGATATTCTTCTACCAGGCGATGTATATGTAGCAGATGGTTATGGTAAAATTGCAGATGGAACATTGATCGGCGACAATCTCGGAAATTCCATTTATCGCGAAATCTCAACGTGGTGTTATTTTCTATGGATCTGTGAGAGATCAGGAAGGATTGGAAGAGATCAAAGGATTCAACGCATGGATCAAAGGATCAGACCCTTCTTTCATTTTTCAGATGATGCTCACAACGATCAATGCGCCGATCCGTGTTGGCCGTGCCACGGTGTTGCCAGGCGATGTTGTGCTTGCAAAAAAGTTCGGAACCATTTTTATTCCGGCGCATCTCATTGACGACCTTGTTATCACCGCCGAAGTGACAGCGCTCCGCGACCAATTCGGGCACCAACGCCTGCGTGAGAAGAAATACCTGGCGGGAGAAATAGACACTGAGTGGACAGCGGCGATCAAACAGGATTTTATGAATTGGGTCAATAACTATCCCGGCAAGCTGCCCATGCCTAAAAAGGAGTTAGATGACTATTTAAAGGCGCATAATTACTAATCATTTAATACAATATCATCACACTAAACCTAACGCATCATGAAAAGTATACTGCAGGAAATCATCCACAAAAATAAAGAGCGGGAGAAGACCGCGGCAGCCGCAAGACAAGCTGAAATTGACAGTCCTGATACGAGAGACAATAGACGGGATTTTTTAAAGAAGACTGCTCTGGGCGGAATGACAATGGCCGGACTGATGGGACTCAACATTGAAGACACTATTGCTCAAACCACTTCTAAAGTTAAAAAAACGTCTAGCCCATCCGATCTAAAGATCACCGATCTCCGCTATTGCGTCACCGCTGTGATGGGGCGGACTGCGATTATAAGGATTGATACAAACCAGGGTATCTATGGATTGGGCGAAGTTCGCGACGGCGCTGATCCAAGATATGCCCTGATATTGAAAAGCCGGATACTGGGAGAGAATCCGTGTAACGTTGAGAAGATTTTCAAGATAATTAAACAATTTGGAGGTCAGGCCCGCCAGGCTGGGGGTGTTTGTGCGGTTGAAATGGCACTTTGGGACCTTTGTGGAAAAGCATATAATGTTCCAGCCTGGCAGTTATTGGGTGGCCGCTATCGTGACACGGTAAGGATATACGCTGATACGCCGGAATCAAAGAGCCCGGAGGAACAATTAAAATTGATCAAATACCGTACAGAAACGCAAGGATATTCCTGGCTGAAAATGGACGTCTCCATCGGAGAAATCACGTGACATACCCGGTACGTTGGTCAATCCCAATATTTTTAAGGAAGGAACAAGTCAGTGGCAAGGTGGGTACATGTCATACGCCAACACCAGACACCCGTTCACCGGAATTCAGATTACTGAAAAAGGATTAGAAGAGCTCGCCAAGATCGTTGATCATGTTCGTAGTATGGTTGGCTATGAAATTCCACTATGTACCGATCACTACGGACACTTTGATGTAAACAACTGTATACGTTTAGGTAAAGCACTTGACAAATACAGACTGGCGTGGCTTGAAGATATGGTGCCCTGGCAGTACACAGAACAGCATAAAACAATAACGGAAGCTTTGGAAACACCGACTCTTACAGGTGAAGATATTTTCCTTTTGGAATTCTTTAAGCCCCTCATCGACGAACATGCTGTGGATATAATACATCCTGACCTGGTTTCGTCAGGAGGTTTGCTTGAGACTAAGAGGATTGGAGACTATGCTGAAGAAAAAGGAATTGCGATGGCGATGCATCAGGCTGGTACTCCCGTGTCCTTCATGGCAAACGTACATTGCGCCGCAGCCACACAGAATTTCCTTGCGTTGGAACATCACTCTGTTGATGTGACCTGGTGGGAGGGCCTTGTGAAAACTACAGACGGACGTAAGCTCATCGACAAAGGGTATGCACCTGTTCCTCTTACCGCTCCCGGACTTGGAATTGAGTTGGTGGACGAGGAAGTGAAGAAACACCTGCATGCTACGGATTCGACCTACTTTGGTCCTACTAAAGAATGGGATGAAAAACGCTCGCACGACAGGACATACAGCTGATTCGATAGTTCGATTTTTAAAGGGCAATCTCTGCGTAACTGCAGAGATTGCTTTTTTATGTGCTATTGATCAATTACGCTAGGAATAGTCTATTTGAAGAACTAACGGTATTATTGCAATTGATTCAGGTTTCGGCGAATACTAACTTTTACGCGTCATGGGCGAGATCGAAGGAATGAAACTTTATGCAACGTCAACCGCTGCGGTCCTGGGAAAAAAGATCGCAAGTGCACTAAACATACAGTTGCATCAGATTTATACAGAAAAATTTTCAGATGGCGAACTGTTCGTGCGATTTGACGAAAGTGTACGCGGTCAGGCAGTCTTCCTCGTGGCAAAAGTCAATATGCCATACGAGCGCTTTTTTGAAATGCTGATGACCGTGGATGCAGCGAGACGATCCTCAGCAAAGGAAGTTGTATTGATAATCCCTTACCTGCCCCATAGCAGGCAGGAGAGAAGAGACGCTCAAAGAACATCAATTTCATCACGTATCGTGGCGGATATAATTCAGCTCATGGGAGCCGACCGAATCATTACACTTGACCTGCATACGAATGCCATAGAGGGTTTTTATAAGATTCCACTTGACCCATTGTCTTCTCTTCGATTGTTCGTTGATCACATAAAGAATTCGGGACTGGACAAATTATGCCTGTGCAGTCCTGACTTTGGCGGGATAAAAAGAATAAGACAATACAAAAAGCATATTGACGCCGAAATGGCTGTCATTAACAAAGAAAGACTAAGACCAAATCAAGTCGCCCACATGGAGATTATTGGCGACGTCCGGGATAGGAATATTGTGCTCATTGATGATCTCGTGGATACAGCGGGTACGTTATGCGCCGCTGCCGATGTACTTATGCAACATGGCGCGAAATCTGTTCGCGCGTATTGTACTCATGGAGTGTTAAGTGGTAACGCGCTGGATTCAATTCAGAAATCTGGCTATCGAAAAGTTATACATATCGGATACTGTGATCGAAGAAATTAATCATCCTAAGATAGAGATCGTCAGTTGTGCCGAACTGTTAGCCCGCGCAATGAAGAATCTTGTCAATAATGAAAGCTTAAGCGAAATAGGATGACTATTTCTCGATTTTGGTGAGAATTTGCGAGTTGCTTACTTTATCATCGTTATAGTTCTCAACCTTGACCATTCCCACATCCTTCGAATACCATATACTTGTAACCATCGGCTTCGACATTCCACCGGATTTCCCGGAACTTTCAGTGGTATAACTGATCTTGATACAATTGAATGTGCCGGCCGGAGTTGTAATGCTTTCTTCCTTTTCCACCTTCCGGTTCTTAATGAAAAAATTCCGGTCCATTACATTAATGCCAGATAGCTTCATCGTAATGTGGTAACTTACGTCGTTTAAAGTTTGGCCAGGTTTTAGATCCGATGGTATATCCATCTCGTCGCCTTCAACCGTCACATCCATGCCTGCCGCACTCATGTCTGTGCCGCTAATATTAATTGCATCCATGCTAAAGCGAACGACACCGCCTTCGCACGTCCATTCTGACTCTGACGAGGTGAGCACATCTCCTTTTTTTGGATCGATTATCTGCACCAGCATTGTAGCGCTCAGTTTTCCACCCGTATCACTGACGTTCTTAAATTCATTTATGCTTCTACTGGCAAGCTTGTCTTTCGCATTATAAAAATCATACGTTGATTTTACTCCTTCTTTAATTGGAAAGTATGGATGGCATTGACAGAACGCCATTACGGAAAGGAGAACGAGGAAAACAGTAAGAATAGGTTTCATATTATTTGTCTTAATTAGTCTAGATTAAACTACCGAACTACCTGGGACACACGACATTATAACTTCCTTACTCTTATCGCAAATGCATTGCGGGGATTTATAACAAGAAGTTGATCGATATCTTTATCCGTAAATCCGTTTTCTTTAAGTGGCGGAATAAGCTTATTGAATATTGTGGTATATCCCCTGAAGTTCCCACCATCTGGCTTACCGGGTTCGTACCATCCGGCATCATGCGATAGTAGAATTCTATGAAGTGCCTTTTCCTTTTTCAATAGAGAGAGGGACTCAACATACTGCGGAATGTTCGAATCACTTACACCATCGAGACTTACCCACGTGCCCATACGCGCAGCTTTAAGATGCTGGTTAGGATCTTTTTCACTTTGCGCATGCACCCAAATGAACGCGTCGGGAGAAACGCCTTGCTTTTTCAGAATTTCAATTTCCTCAAATGCGGCAATGGCCGGTCCTGTATGCGACGCGATCGTAAGCCCCGTCCGCAAATGAGTTTTTGCTGCGGCTTCTACTAACTTCTGAGAAACCTTCGACAAGGTGCCTGGGTTGACACTGATTTTCATGAACCCTGGCTTTATGCCCGTTCCGTCGATACCATTTTCCCATTCAGCTATCCACCGGGCCGCCAATTCAGACGAGGTTTCAGTAAACGCTTGTGGTGGAAGAAATTTTTCGTCCGACCCGCCATAGTAGCCCGTGTTTGTTATTATAGACAATTCCGATTCCCTGCTTAACCTTTGAAGTAGCAGGACGTCGCGTCCGAGAAAATTGGGCGTACAATCCACAATGGTCTTGCATCCTGCATTCCTTACTTCCTTCAGAAAGGGTAGGACCTTTTTGACAACGTCATCATCATTCCAGCGCTGGGGGTTGTATTGTGCGGCACCGATAAAATCCACGAGGATATGCTCGTGGATTAATGTGGTTCCCAGTTCATCAGCGCTTATGGGCCCCGTTACTGACATTATCGTCCGCTGCTGAGCCATCTTATTCGCTGCCAAAGCAGAAGTGGCTGCACCAAGGAGCGTCAATGATTGAAGGAAAGATCGCCGCGAAATCATTTTAAGAGTGGATTATCCTTTTGGTTTCGAATTTCTGGGCTTAGGATAGGGGTAACGTTTTTCCTTATACTTCTTTGAACTTCCTTTCAGGTTCTTTTTTCTTTCCTGATCGCTCTTTTCAATGTCGATGTATCGCGAAATTCCAAGGGAAAGTTGAGGAAACAGATCTCGTCTTTCGCCAGGCATATCGTAAAGCGTCTGATATGCATTTACTTTTGCAACATATTCGTCCGTACGGGGATCATACAATCCATAATTTACACGAAAGTCAAACGTCACCCGCCAATGGTTGTTGATATCCCAGTCCGACCGGAACCCAGCAGCAGCGAAAAGTTGAAAGGACTTAAAATCATTCTTGTCTGAAATGATGTAATTATTAACCTCTGGAACTACAACTCCGTCGTATTGGACGATATAGTCTTCTGGTAAGATAGGATACACCTCTGTCGGGAATTTCAACTTCGTTGCCGCGTGGCTTATCGACTCTTCTCCATCCAACAAGTATGCAGCGCTTAAGGAGATGACTCCACTGACTTTGAAGAATGAAAGCTGTATGATATGAATTTTAAAGCCGGCCGGAATATTAAGGTAGTTCAGATTTATTTCGCGTTTCCCGTCATGCCCGCCTGCCGTATTAACCACATAGAAGTCTTGCCCTACGTTGACAAGGCCCGGACTTATCACAAAACCAAATCCTTCGTAGTCCATCCCGAAATTCAATCCGATGGGTGCAAATTTGACCCCGTAAGCTGCCCCATACCTTGGATCATTACTGATTCCGTCGTCCAGGGTAAACGTGGACGTCAAGCCAGTGTATACACCGAGGGACATAGAAAATTGCTGAGCATATATTAATGCACTTGATGACAGCAAGAAAATAGTAATGCAAAGTCTGACCATTATGCCCAGGAGCACTTAGAAAAATGTAGTTAAACTAAGCATTAAATCCAATTCCTTGTGCAGGCTGTCGTTCAGAGGTTTTTACGCCTGTTAATCTACTGTTAAAAGTCTTTAAATTTTGTATTAATTCGCAGCATAATTCGCAAAATGGGAATACAGTTCAAGGGACTGCTGGAAGGCCTCAGGCTTAGAAATAACATTTTTACAGCACTCGGCCTTCAACTCTTGCTGGTAATGGCACTGCTATCCATATGCCGGATCGGGTTCTACTTCTTTAATTTGAATTTCTTTCCAGGAATGACTTTTGGTCACTTCCTCACATTGATGATTGGTGGATTAAGATTCGACCTGGTAACTACCCTTTATTGTAATGTTCTGTTTATCCTGTTAACGGTAATTCCGATCGATCTCAGGTTTCATGAAAAGTACAGGACAGCGCTCAGGTACATTTTCTTTACTACTAATAGTATAATGCTGGCGGTTAATGTCGCTGATTTTATCTACTACAAGTTTACTCTGCGCCGGACGACAGCTGATGTATTCCGACAATTTGAGAACGAAACTAACGCCGCGTCTCTCTGGCTGCGATTTCTTTGGGACTATTGGTATGCCGCCCTGTTCTGGTTATTTCTTATTGTAGTCATGGTTATTGTCTATAACCGAATCGAGGTAAGAGGACCTCAATTGAAAAACAGACGCATGTATTACATAGCCGGAAGCATAGTCGCACCATTGATTGCATTCCTTGTCTGGGGCGGGATGCGCGGGGGATTCACGCATAGCACACGGCCGATCACACTGAGCAATGCCGGAGCATATGTTAAAGATCCAAGGGACATAAGCATTGTTCTTAATACGCCATTTGCAATTTTCCGAACCTGGGGAAAAACAAATCTTCAGAAAGTGAATTTCTACACGGACGATGAGATCGAAAAGGTCTATACGCCAGTCCACAATCCGAAAGACAGTGCAAAGTTTCGTCCCGATAACGTTGTTATTATTATTCTGGAAAGTTTCTCCAGAGAATTTTTCGGATCCTTCAATAGGGATAGAACGGGGTACCCCGGCTATACGCCATTTTTGGATTCACTTATTCAATACAGCGCTACTTTTACCCATTCATATGCGAACGGCCGAAAGTCAATAGATGGATTGCCATCGGTCGTTGCAAGCATACCATCACTCGGTGTACCTTACTTCTTGTCACCGTACTCTGGCAACAAGATCAATTCAATTGCCTCACTGTTGAAAGAAAAAAAGTATCATACTTCTTTCTTTCATGGAGCGCCAAATGGCTCAATGGGATTTCAGGCTTTCATGAACATGGCAGGCGTCGACGAATACTATGGCATGACGGAATATGATAATGATGATGACTTCGATGGCATTTGGGGAATTTGGGATGACAAATTTCTCCAATACTTTGCGGACAAACTCGATGAATTTCCCCGAGCCGTTTACATCGACATTATTTTCAGTCTCGTCACATCATCCATTCGAAATACCCGACAGGTTCAAGAATCATTTCAAGGGTGGTCCGCTTGTGATCCATAAGTGTATTCAATATACCGACTATGCATTAAGAGAGTTTTTCAGGAAAGCATCCACAATGCCATGGTATGCAAACACACTTTTTGTCATCACCGCAGATCATACGTCATCGGAGATCCAGTTTCCCGAAGGGCGGACAGGGTGGGGTTTCTATTCGGTACCGTTGATCTTTTTTAAGCCGGATCACAGCCTGCAGGGAGAAAGGGCGGAGATCGCGCAACAAATCGATATAATGCCGAGTGTTCTCGGTCAACTCAATTTTGACCGACCCGTATGTTGCGTTCGGTCGCGATCTGTTCAATGGCAATGCGTCACCATTTGCCTTGAACTACAAAGACAATGTGTATCAATATTTTGAAGGGGAATATCTCCTGCAATTTGACGGAGTGGCGTCAATGGGTCTCTACAACATCCAATCTGACAAACTCATGGCACACGATGTCCTGGGCGAGTTTCCAGAGGTGGCACGAACAATGGAGCAAAAAGTCAAAGCTCTGATTCAGCAATACAATAACAGGATGATTGCCGACAAGCTGACTGTACAATAGGGCAGGGGTTATGCCAGGTTGTGATAAACATTCTGAACATCATCATCAGCTTCGAGTACTTCAACGAGTTTCAATACTTCATCCTGCTGGCTTTCCGGAAGTTCCTTAGTTGTTGCTGGAATGTATTGAAGTTCGGAGCTTTTTGGTTCGCGCCCTGTCGATTCCAGAAACTTAAGCATGTGTCCAAACTCTGAGAATTTAGTATACACTATTATTTCTTCCGGATTTTGTTCGATGTCCTCTGCACCTGCGTCGATAAGCTCTAGTTCGGCTTCCTCCAGATTCAGATTAGCGGGGTCAAACTTAAATACGCCTTTTCGTTCGAACATAAATGCCACGGAGCCAGAATTTCCCATAGCCCCGCCGTTCTTTGAAAAGTGTAGTCTGATGTTAGCAACGGTACGCGTGGGGTTGTCGGTAGCGCACTCTACTACAACGGGCACTCCGTGGGGAGCATATCCTTCATAGATCACCTCCTGAAAATCCTTTTCCTCCTTGGATGAAGCGCGCCTGATAGCTCCGTCGATCCTGTCCTTCGGCATATTCACGCCCTTTGCGTTCTGAATGCACATCCTAAGTTTAGGATTGTTTTCAGGAAGCGGACCTCCATGTTTTACAGCAATGGCAATGTCTTTTCCAATGCGGGAAAACGCCTTGGCCATCCGGTCAAAGCGTGCAAACATTTTGTGCTTCCTCTTTTCAAAAACGCGACCCATTCCTTGTCAATTAGTGATTACCTTAAGTGTGGCAAAATTATACGAGATAACCAATTAGTCAATAAGCGTATGACATTGTTATTCAGAATGTATTTTGTAAAATGAGTAATATTTTTGACCAACGTGATCTAAAGGTGCTTATATCCAAAAATGTAGATAAATGAGCAATACCCTACATTAACCCAGATGCATTGGTCTTAAAGAGGGCGAGGGTTCAATAATGACGGATTTTGCTTAAAAATCACTGATTTTTGGTGTTACATTTTGAAAATAGAACGCATATACTTCAAAAAAATGACTATTTTTGGCGCGTCTATAGGTCTAAATATGTGCTTTTTTCGTCAAACATTACTTTCTGTTTGTCTCGTTGTGCCTTTTGCCGTTTGGGGACAACCTGTTGCTGGTAATGATGCTGCCAATACCTTCGAGGACAATGACTGTTAGCTTCAATATTATTGGTAACGATTCGGGTGGCTCTTTTGCGTTAGATCTCAATTCAATAGATCTTCAACCTGGTTCTACAGGCACAGTAGAAAACTCAATCAGCATACCGGACGTAGGCGACTTTAGTGTTGATGCCACCGGGGAGGTAACTTTTTCACCTGCGCAGGATTTCTTCGGTGATGCGACCGCGTCCTATACGATAAAGAATTTAAACCCGACGCCAGAAACTTCTAATGAGGCGACGATTACTGTCACGGTAAATGCGGTTAATGACGTCCCCACGATTACAGCGATAGCCGACCAGACAATTGATGAAGACACTCAAACCTCAATTCTCGATTTTACCATTGATGATGTAGAAACGGATCCTGCAACAATGACGCCTACAGGTACGTCGGACAATCCGCTGCTGGTACCTGACGCCAACATAGTTTTTGGCGGTAGCGGACAAAGCCGGACTGTGCAAGTCACCCCTCTCCCAGACGCCAACGGAGTGGCAAACATTACTATTACCGTGAGTGATGGAACTGACGACAATACAATTGTCTTTGAATTGACGGTGACAGCAATCAACGATGAGCCGACAATTACTGCGATAACCAACCAGACAATTGATGAAGACACGCAAACCCCTATTCTTGATTTTACCATTGGCGATGTAGAAACTGATCCTGCAACAATGACGCCTACAGGCACGTCGGACAATCCGTTGCTGGTACCTGACGCCAATATAGTTTTTGGTGGTAGTGGACAAAGCCGGACTGTGCAAGTCACGCCCTTAGCAGACGCCAGTGGTGTGGCAAACATTACTGTTACCGTGAGTGATGGAACCGACGACAATGCAATTGTATTTGATTGACTGTAACAGCAGTCAACGATGTGCCGACGATAACACCTATAGGTGATCAAGCGATTGTTGTAAATGGATCAACAGGAGTTCTTCCGTTTACTATAACGGACATTGAAACTGTAGCCACTTCTTTGACGGTGACCGGAACATCTGATAATACGACGCTTGTGCCGAACGTAAACATTGATTTACAGGGAACGGATGAAAACCGAACGGTACAGGTAACTGCGGCGCCTGGTCAAACCGGAACTGCCAATATTACGATAACAGTTGATGATGGTGATGATGATGTCCAGGAAACCTTTGAGCTTACTGTAAGTGCAGTTGGCAACACGCCGCCCACAATAACAACTATTGTAAATCAGACTATCAACGAGGATAACTCAACTGGTGCTCTTTCTTTCACAGTTGGCGATGCTGAAACACCTTTGGAAGACCTAAACGTTACCGGATCATCGGATAATACTGCTTTATGCCAAATGTGAATATTGTTCCTGGCGGAAGTGGAGCGAAATCGTACGGTAAGTATTACACCTCTTGGCTGATCAAAATGGAATGGCAACCATTACGCTTACTGTTAGATGATGGAACGGCCACCGCCCAAACTACTTTTCAGGTCACCGTAAACGCAGTAAATGATCTCCCGACTATATCGTCGATTGCCAACCAAACAATCAATGAAGACAATTCCACAGGCGCGTTGGCATTCACGGTCAGTGACGTAGAAACCCCTTGAACCCTTGCCGTTACCGGATCGTCGAATAATACATCGCTGATTCCAAATGGAAATATTGTCCTGGCCGGAAGCGGCGGAAATCGAACCGTCAACATTTCTCCGCTTGCGAACCAAAATGGAATAGCAACCATCACGCTTACTGTTAATGACGGAACGGCCACTGCCCAAACTACTTTTCAGGTCACCGTAAACGCAATAAATGACCTCCCGACTATATCGTCGATTGCCAACCAAACAATCAATGAAGACAATTCCACGGGAGCGTTGGCATTCACAGTCACTGACGTAGAAACCCCTTTGGCGACCCTTGCCGTTACCGGATCGTCGAATAATACATCGCTGATTCCAAATGGAAATATTGTCCTGGCCGGAAGCGGGGGAAATCGAACCGTCAATGTTACTCCGCTTGCGAACCAAAGTGGAATGGCAACCATCACGCTCACTGTTAATGACGGAACGGCCACTGCCCAAACTACTTTTCAAGTCACCGTAAACGCAATAAATGATCTTCCGACTATATCGTCGATTGCCAACCAAACAATCAATGAAGACAATTCCACAGGAGCGTTGGCATTCACAGTCACTGACGTAGAAACCCCGTTGGCAACCCTTGCCGTTACCGGATCGTCGAATAATACATCGCTGATTCCGAATGGAAATATTATTGTTCTGGCCGGAAGCGGTGGCAAATCGAACCGTCAATGTTACTCCGCTTGCGAACCAAGGCGGAACGGCAACCATCACGCTCACAGTTAATGACGGAACGGCCACTGCGCAAACTACTTTTCAGGTCACCGTAAATGCAGTAAATGATCTTCCGACTATAACGTCGATTGCCGATCAAACAATCAATGCGAACAGTTCGACTGGAGTGTTGGCTTTTACAGTCGGTGACGTAGAAACCCCAGTGGCAACCCTCGCAGTAACCGGAACATCTGATAATACGACGCTAGTGCCGAACGTAAACATCAATTTACAGGGGTCGGGTGCTAGTCGAACTGTACAGGTAACTCCAGCGCCTGGTCAAACCGGAACTGCCAACATTACGATAACAGTTGATGATGGTAGTGATGACGTCCAGGAAACATTTGTACTTACTGTAAATTCAGTTGCTAACACGCCACCGACAATAACGTCTATTGTAAATCAGACCATACAACGAGGACAACTCGACCAGTGCCCTTGCTTTCACAGTGGGCGATGTTGAGACACCCGTGGGATCTCTGGTCGTAACAGGATCATCGAATAATACTGCGTTAGTGCCAAATGCAAACATTATTCTTGGTGGAAGTGGAGCGAGCCGTACGGTAAGCATTACACCTTTGGGCAATCAAAATGGAATGGCAACTCATCACGCTCACGGTTAATGATGGAACAGCCACAACACAAACTACTTTTCAAGTCACTGTCAACACAGTGAATGATCTTCCGACGATAACATCAATAGCTAATCAAACAATCAATGAAAACAATTCTACTGGAGTGTTGGCCTTCACAGTCGGTGACGTAGAAACTCCTTTGGCAACCCTTTCTGTAACCGGATCGTCGAATAATACATCGCTGATTCCAAATGCAAATATTGCCCTGGCGGGAAGCGGCGGAAATCGAACCGTCAACGTTACTCCGCTTGCGAATCAAAACGGAACGGCAACCATCACGCTCACTGTTAATGACGGAACGGCCACTGCCCAAACTACTTTTCAGGTCACTGTAAACGCAATAAATGATCTCCCCACGATAACGGCGATTTCTAACCAAACAATCAATGAAAACACTTCCACCGGCGCGTTGGCTTTCACCGTCACTGACGCAGAAACCCCTTTGCCAACGCTTGGCGTTACCGGATCATCGAATAATACTTCACTAGTTCCAAATGCAAATATTATTGTCCTGGCCGGAAGCGGCGGAAATCGAACCGTCAACGTTACTCCGCTTGCGAACCAAGGCGGAACTGCAATCATCACACTCGTTGTTAATGACGGAACGGCCACTGCTCATACTACTTTTCAGGTCACCGTAAACGCAGTAAATGATCTCCCGACTATATCGTCGATTGCCAACCAAACAATCAATGAGGACAACTCCACAGGCGCGTTGGCATTCACAGTAAGCGACGCAGAAACACCTTTGGCAACCCCTGCCGTTACCGGATCGTCGAATAATACATCACTGATTCCAAATGCAAATATTGCCCTGGCCGGAAGCGGCGGAAATCGAACCGTCAATGTTACTCCTCTTGCGAACCAAAACGGAATAGCAACCATCACGCTCATTGTTAATGACGGAACGGCCACTGCCCAAACTACTTTCCAAGTCACCGTAAACGCAATAAATGATCTCCCGACGATAACGTCGATTGCCAACCAAACAATCAATGAAAACAATTCCACGGGCGCGTTGGCATTCACTGTCAGTGACGTAGAAACACCTTTGGCATCCCTTGGTGTTACCGGGTCATCGAATAATACTTCGCTGATTCCGAATGGAAATATTGTCCTGGCCGGAAGCGGGGGAAATCGAACCGTCAACGTTACTCCACTGGCGAACCAAGGCGGAACGGCAACCATCACACTCATTGTCAATGACGGAACGGCCACCGCTCAAACAACATTTCAAGTGACTGTTAATTCGGTTAACGATCCGCCGACAATCACTTCAATTGCCAATCAAACGATCCCCGAGGATTCCCAGACAGGTCCTCTTGCATTTACAATAGGTGATGCCGAAACACCGATAGCGGACTTAACACTTACACCGACTTCGAGTAACCTTGGATTGGTACCTAACAATCAAGTTCTGTTGGTTGGTGCCGGATCGATGCGTAATGTGAACGTTATTCCTGTTATCAACCAGATTGGGCAAACTACCATCACACTGGAGTTGAGCGATGGCTTGTTGTCTTCAACAACTTCATTCAATGTCATGGTAACTGCACTTGATGATCCACCGACCATTACCCCAATTGGTGATCAGGTTATCAATGAAGATTCACAGACTGGCGTGATTGCGTTTATGGTAGGCGATCTCGAAACGCTCCTGAGGACATTACGGTCACAGGTTCATCAAGCGACCAGGCGTTAATTCAGGATTCGGATATTAATTTACAAGAATTAGGCGGGGGTAATTGGACTGTTCAAATTACTCCAAATCCGAATCAGAATGGAGCAGCCACAATCACACTAACTGTGAATGATGGCGCAGAAACTACTCCACTTGTTTTTGTGGTAACCGTAAATGCTGTCAATGATGTCCCTGTTTTTGCTGGCGGGGCGAATCAAAATAATACGGAAGATGCGGGGCCCCAGAGCGTTAGTAACTGGGCCACCGGTATCAGCGACGGCGACCCCGAACTGAATCAGGCCCTGACCTTCGGCGTGAGTAATGGTAACAATGCCCTTTTCAGCGTTCAGCCAGCTATCTCAGCGACGGGTATACTTACGTATACGCCGGCAGCCAATATAAATGGATCTGCTTGGTGACGGTGTCCTTGAGTGATGACGGTTCTGGTGTCGCGCCGAATGTGAACACAAGTGCTAACCAGACATTCACAATAAATGTCACAGCCGTAAATGACGCTCCGGTCTTTACCAAAGGAGCCGATCAAACGGTAAGTGAAAACGACGGTGCTCAATCTGTTGCTGGTTGGGCCACTGGAATAGACGATGGTGATCCCGACGTGTCACAAACCCTGGCATTTAACGTGAGCAATGATAACAATTCGTTGTTTAGTGTTCAGCCTGCAATAACACCAACCGGTACACTTAGTTTTACTCCCGCACCTGGAATGAGTGGCACTACCGTTGTGACTGTGTCGGTCAGTGACAATGGTTCTGGTGTTGCCCCCAATGTGAATACAAGCCCGCAACAAACATTTAATATTACTGTTGATCCGATAAACAATGCGCCCTTCTTCACCAAAGGTGCTGACCAAACTGATAACGAAGATGCCGGCGCTCAATCCATTTCAAATTGGGCAACTGCAATTGAGGATGGTGATCCTGAGGTGCAAACACTAACGTTTAATGTTAGCAACAATAACAACCCACTGTTCAGCGTTCAACCGGCTATTTCGGCTACCGGCACTTTAACATATACACCTGCGGCAAACGCGAATGGCCCTGCCGTTGTAACGGTGTCATTAAGCGATAATGGCTCTGGCGTTGCGCCGAATGTGAATACAAGTGCAGACCAGACATTCACAATAACTGTCACAGCCATAAATGATGCTCCGGTCTTTACCAAAGGAGCCGATCAAACGGTAAGTGAAAACGCAGGCGCTCAGTCTGTTGCTGGTTGGGCAACGGGAATTGGCGATGGTGACCCCGAAGTGCAAACCCTGACATTTAACGTGAGTAATAATAACAATTCGTTGTTTAGTGTTCAGCCTGCAATAACACCAACAGGTACCCTAAGTTTTACTCCCGCAGCAGGAACGAGTGGAAGCGCCGTTGTGACTGTGTCGGTCAGTGACAATGGTTCTGGCGCTGCCCCCAACGTAAATACAAGCCCGCAACAAACATTTAATATTACTGTTGATCCGATAAACAGTGCGCCCTCCTTCACCAAAGGTGCTGACCAAACTGATAACGAAGATGACGGCGCTCAATCCATTTCAAACTGGGCAACTGGAATTGGGGATGGTGATCCTGAGGTGCAAACACTAACCTTTAATGTTAGCAATAACAACAATGCACTGTTCAGCGTCCAACCGGCAATTTCATCCACAGGCACATTAACATATACACCTGCGGCAAACGCGAATGGCCCTGCCGTTGTAACGGTGACTTTAAGTGATGATGGATCCGATGTGCCTCCAAACGAAAACACCAGTGCAGCACAGACATTTAATATCACAATCAACGCAGTGAACGATGCGCCCATTTTTGCCGGAGGTGGCGATGTAACGGTTAGTGAGAATGCTGGTGCACAGTCTGTTCCCGGATGGGCGACGGGCATTGGCGACGGAGATCCTGAAGTGAATCAAACCCTTTCGTTTAATGTAAGTAATGATAACAATGGCCTTTTTAGCGTTCAGCCCGTTATTTCAGCTGGTGGAAATCTGAATTTTACTCCTGCCGCGGGGGTAAGTGGATTAGCGACCGTTACGGTATCGCTGAGTGATAATGGTTCTGGCGCCGCTCCGAATGTTAACACCAGCGGCCCTCAAACATTTAGAATTACCGTTACGTCGATAAACGATGTTCCGGTATTTGTGAATGGACCTAACCAAACGATAGGTGAGGATGCTGGTCCTCAAACTGTCAACGGCTGGGCTACAGGCATTAGCGATGGCGATCCCGAGACCCAAGCACTGACGTTTAATGTTTCGAACGACAATAATACGCTTTTCAGTGCGCAGCCTGCTATTACTGCGGCGGGAAACCTCAGTTATACCCCAGCGGCAAACGCCTCCGGTTCCACTATTGTCACCGTAACCCTAAGCGACGATGGACCCGGATCGCCGCCGAATGTAAATACCAGCGGACCTCAGACGTTTACCATTTTGATCAACCAGGTGAACGACGCCCCGGCGGTTTCGGCAATCGGAAATCAAATAATTAATGAAGACGCGCAAACTGGCAATATTGGTTTCACCATCAGCGATCCGGAAACAGCCGCGGTTGATCTCGACGTCACGGCGACATCGGATAACCCGACCCTTATACCGAATAGTGTTGCTAATATCGTACTCGGAGGTGCCGGGCCAAGCCGCACAATCAACATCATTCCAGTTGCCAATCTAAACGGAACTGCGAATATCACGATTAATGTCAGTGATGGAACTTTATCTACGAATCGTAATTTTTCGGTGACAGTTACATCTGTAGATGATCCGCCCACAATCACAGCGATAGCAAATCAAACAGTGCTTGAGGACACACCTACTGGATCGCTAGCATTCACTATCGGAGATACGGAAACGCCGGTTGGAAGTTTGACTCTCACCCACAGCTCAACTAACACGGTACTTGTGCCCATTTCGAATATTGTTCTGGGTGGCAGCGGAGCATCCCGTACGGTTGTCGTTACGCCGGCAGCGAATCAGACTGGTACCACGACGATTACGATCACAGTGGACGATGGTACATCCTCGACCTCAATAAACTTTAACGTTAACGTAACCCCAATCAACGACCCGCCGATAATTTCGGCTATAACTGACAGAACGATCAATGAGGACACCCAGACCGGGAACATAAACTTTACAATTAGCGATGCCGAAACTGCGGCCACAGGACTACAGGTTACCGGAAGTTCCAGCAACACGACCCTTGTGCCGAATGCGAATATTATTCTTGGTGGGACGGGTACGGGGAGAACCGTCAATATCACTCCCGCTGCTAATCAGAATGGTGCTACTACGATTACGCTAAACGTTTCGGATGGTTTGATTAGCACACCAATAACTTTCCAGGTGAATGTTACTCCTGTAAATGATGGTCCGGTTATTACGAATCAGATCCCTATCACAATTGACGAAGGGCAGACCGTGACTCTTACGCTTGCGCAGCTGACGGTTGTCGACCCGGACAATGTGTATCCTACTGACTTTAGCTTGTTCGTAACGGGAGGTACAGGATATTCTATTGAAAACGGTTTCACGATAAGGCCCAATACCAACGTCAGCGGTGTCTTGTCGGTGCCCATTTTCGTTAATGACGGCAGTTTAACGAGTCCGATATTTCAATTCCAGATAACGGTAAATTCAACGAATGACGCTCCACAAATCACTGGACAGAAGGTAATAACCATACAGGAAGATCAGAACTATAGTATTCCGTTTGATGATCTGACCGTAGTTGACCCGGATAATACTACTTATCCTACGGGTTTCACAATGGCGATATTGGCAGGTACTAACTACACGTTTTCCGGTCAAACAGTTACTCCGACACCTAATTTTAACGGTAGCCTAAGCGTTAACGTCAGAGTGAATGATGGCCAGGCTAACAGCAACACGTGGCCATTGGTGATCACTGTTACACCGGTGAATGATCCACCAGCAATAACTAACCAATCTCCACTGTCGACTAATGAAGAGATACCAATTACGTTGGTGCCGGGGAACTTCACAATTACTGATCCGGAGCCGACCACGTATACCTTGAATGTGCTTCCATCGGCAAGCCCGAATTACAGTGTAGCCGGAAACATAATTACGCCCAGCCTCAATTTTACTGGTACACTTTCTGTACCGCGTGACCGTGAGCGATGGCGCTTTAATCAGCGCCCAATACAGCGCGCAAATTACTGTGAACCCTGTGAACGACCCGCCACAAATATTAGGTCTGTATAGGCTCCCTAGCTACGGTCGAGGATATCCCGATTACTTTGGTTTTGAGCGATTTAGATGTAAGCGACGTCGATAATACATACCCCACAGGATTTACTTTGATCGTAGAAGCCGGCACGAATTATACATTTTCGGGTACGACGGTTACGCCAGCAGCTGACTTTGTTGGCCAGCTAAATGTTGTGGTAAGAGTCAATGATGGTGTGGCAAATAGTCCACAGTTTTCGGCTGCTGATCGAAGTGACGGATGATGCGGATGCGCCGGTAATAAATGGACAAAACCCTGTTGCGATAGCTGAAGATGGATCTCGAGAAATAACTCTCGCAGATTTGGTTTGTGTGGACCCGGACACGGATCCGGCTCAGCTGATAGTATTAGTTCAAGACGGCACAAACTATACACTGGAGGGAAATACCGTTATCCCGCTGCCCAACTTCTTTGGAACGCTGACCGTGCCTGTCAGGATAAATGATGGGGAGGCAAATAGCAATCTGTTCCAAATGCAGGTAACGGTTAACGCTGTAAATGATGCGCCAAATTTTAATCAGCCAGGTAACGTGACAATTAATGAGGATGCAGCTCAGCAGTCGTTGACAATTACTGGTATATCAGCCGGCCCGCTTGAGAGTCAGGTATTGTCGTTGATTCGCTATTTCAGACAATACAGAATTGATTCCACATCCTATCACGATACCTACTTACAATGGGACAGCGCCAACAGCAACAATAACATTTAGGCCAGAGCCAAATATGTATGGAGTGGCAACCATTTCCGTCAGAGTAATTGATCGGGCCCCTTGATGTAGTAAAACATTCACGATCACTGTTAACCCTGTTAACGATGCACCTACACTTCAACCAATAGCTAACGTTACAATTATAGAAGATGCCGCCGAACAGATCATTACATTAACCGGAATTTCTCCGGGTGGTGGTCCGCCGGAAAGTACTCAGACGTTAGATGCCATTGTAAGCAATATTGACAAGCCCGAATTGCTTGAAGTAATAGCACCAATCGAAATTGCAGCTCCCAATGGAACTCTTCGTATTAAGCCAAAGCCGAATGCACATGGTGCAGTGCAAATTACGATTCGAGTGCGGGATAATGGCCCTGGCTCACCGCCGCCCAATGTGAATTTTGTTAATAGGACCTTTACTCTGACAATAGAATCTGTCAATGATCTAGTGGTCTTCACAAGCAATGCAGGTCTTTTTGCGGAACCAGGAATTCTTTACACCTATAACGTAGAAGCCGTTGACAATGATGGTGATGTGATCACGTTAACAGCTCCGACAAAACCTGCGTGGCTCACCTTAACACAGGTTAGCAACGGAAAAGCCACCCTGAGTGGTACACCGCCTCCAGGACCCGGCGGTGATGTAGTTGTGGTTTTGGAAGCAACGGACCCAACTGGCCCTCCTCTTCAACAGCCGTTTACTATTACTGTCAATTCCCGGCCGGTTCTCACGCCAATTTTAGTCACCACGTCTGAGGATACGCCGCATACTTTCAACGCTGCGGAATTCACGGCAGGTTTTGCGGATGCTGACGGAAATTCTCCGGCTGAACTTGAAATAACCGATCTGCCAATAACGGGTACTTTGACCTATAATAACAATCCAGTCACAGTTGGTACAAAAATACCTTTCGCAGACATCTCAAAACTAGTCTACACTCCTGCGGCGGACTCAACGGGTCAGGATACATTGCGTTGGAATGCCAGCGATGGATTTAATATGTATAGCGCTAACGATACCTATGTGTTGCTTAATGTCACTCCGGTTAATGATCTTCCTATTATAAACATACCAGAGTCTGACGTCGCTGAAACGGACACTTTGAAATATGAACTAGGAAGTGAAATTCCAGTGTTTGTCAGCGCGCTGTTTGAGGGATCTGACCCGGATGGCGATAATATTACAGGGGCTACGATCGGATTTAACAGATAGATAATTTCGTCTATCGATCCGAGAATGACAGACTCATTTTTGAGGCACATCGAAGATCACGGGCGCCTTTAACGAGGGCTCGGGCAGTACTGGACTTGAACGGAGTTGCAACGGCGCAGGAATATGTCGAGGCAATTAGGTCTATCAAGTATAATTATGAAGACACTCGCGAACTTTTACTAGATACGCGTAGCGTGTACGTATCGCTTGAGTGACGGCCAAGGTACAAGTCTGCAGGAATCGCGTATTATAACGCTGGTCTACACGTTTAGTGATCTCGATATTCCGAATGCGTTTACCCCCAACGGTGACGAGGCTAACGAAACCTGGAAAATAACAGCTGCAAATGGTACTGCTCAATATGATGATGCCGAAGTAAAAGTTTATAACAAGCGAGGTCTCCTTCTCTTTGAGACAAAGGGATTCGAGCAGCAATGGGATGGTGTATGGAACGGAGAAACTCTCCCTTCCGACACATACTTCTATACGATAGAATTGAACTATAACAAGGTCAGGTACAAGGGAACGGTAACAATTCTGAGATAGAGATGAAAAGACTTCTACAAATTGGATTTGTTGTGTGTGTGGCTGCCTCCGCATCGGTTGCGCAGTACATACCTAACAACAATCAGGCGTTTCAGTTTATGCCGATTATCAACCCCGCATTCAGTGGAGTTGAAGGATTCCGCGATCTAAAACTAAGCTATCGTTATCAATGGGCTGGCTTCGGCAGTGACGCACCGAAGTTCATTAACCTTGCGTATAACTTCAGGGCGAAAGAACCCCTTGACCTTACACTCCATGCCGTACGAACCAACAGCGTGACCGCCAGGAGAAAAAAGGATGACATCCCAGGAATGAAAAAGGTTATTCATGGATTGGGTGCTAATGTTTTTAACGAACGCATCGGTCCGATTAACAGAACCGGCGGAGGAGTAAATTATGCTTTTCATTTCCCGGTAACAGATGACATAAGAATATCTACAGGGCTAAGCGCACAGATCGACAATACAAAAATCAATCTGGATAAACTATACTTTGGTGTGAACGGGGTTAATCCTGATCCCTTTTATGAAAGACTGATTAGCAACGGGTCAAATCATACTGAACTCAATATTCGGGCAGGAGTGTTAGTTTATTCACCAAAATTCTATGCGGGACTAACGTATTATCCGATTGTTAACTCTTCGTTAAAAACATCCGAGGTAACAATTGGTGACCCATTCTATAAAGGATCTTTCCAGGTGGGGGCAGCCTTTCCGGTAACTCCGACCATAGAACTCAAACCAAGCATTCTTGGATTTTGGCAGTTGACGAACAAATTTTCCATTGATTACAATGTAAAGATGTATATAGAACAGAAACTCTGGTTTGGGTTGACCTACAGAGATATTGAAAGTTTTGTAGGAATCCTTGGATTCAATCTGAATGAATTACTTGGAGCTTCCTACTCATATGAAATCTCTTCCAACGGAATGCAGCAATTTAACGATGGCAGCCATGAACTGGTCCTTTCTGTTCGCTTGAATAATTTCAAACGCTTGAGTTCGCAGACATGGTAAAATACTTTTTGGCTATTCTTATTGTCATTGTTGGTCCGGCTGTTTCCCTTGCACAAGAGTGGGACTTTGGGTTGGTTGAAAAAATTTCATCGAGCGTGAACACAGAATGCGATGAGGTTCTGCCCCTTTTGTCTCCCGATGGGCAATGGTTGTATTTCACCCGTGCAATGTGTGAAACAAACAGGGGGGGTAAGTTCACAGGTACAGATATTTGGATGAGTCGCTACGACGCAACTATAATCGATTGGGGAAGACCAAGTAACAGCGAGGTCTTGAACGACCGGTCAAATAGCGCTGTCATTGGCGTAGGCGAACGTGGAGACATTCTTTATATGTTGAGAACGACGTCGACGAAACGTCCGCAAGGAGTATATGCCTCTAACAAATCAAGCGAATCCTGGACAAAACCCCGGCTTCTTCCCGTAGTTGGGTTGGAGCCCGATGAATATCTGGGTGCCTATGTGTCGCCTGATCAAACTATTATGATTATCTCCATGAATGGTCCCGATAGCAGAGGAAGAGAAGATCTTTACATCAGTCTCAAGAATGAGAAAGGCGAGTGGACCAAGCCAAAAAACATGGGCGCCACCATTAACTCAAGCGGATTCGAAATGTCTCCTTTCCTTTCTACGAATAAGAGACGTCTTTATTTCGCCAGCAGCGGACACCCAGGGCTCGGAAATGGTGATATATTTTATAGCGATAGGCTTTATGATTCGTGGGATATATGGTCCGCTCCGAAGAATCTTGGAGATCAAGTCAACTCAAAGTCATTCGACGCATATTTTGCAATCTATGGTGACAGCGTAGGATATTTTTCCAGCAACAGAGCAAAACAGATGGATATCTACAAGGTTTCCGTGAGGGAAAAGAAATCCATATACGACGAAGATCGGCGCAACTATCTGACTGATGAAGAAATTCAGAAGATTACTGGCACGGTACTTCAACCCTTGCTTTATTTTGATGTCGGTGAAAGTGAATTGAATGATTATCAGAAACAAAATCTGATCAAGATTAAGAATAGTTTGCAAGCGCAGAAGGATGTGAAATTTAACATCATTGCGTTAAAACCCGGTGACGGGAATTTGGCAACGTATCAGACTCGTCTTCTGAATATTCTCGACTACCTCAAAGAAGCAGGCATTGAAGGCAATAGAATTATTTTTGGTGTTGAGCAATCAGGTGGAGTTTCACAGAATAAAGAGATGGTTAGGATTAGATTTTATCGGTAACAGTTATGATAATGTTTGTGCAATCGATTGGAACTCTGATCATCACAAATCGATGAAACCTCACCATATCGCGCATCGTTTTTTTAAGTACACTTTGATCAATTGTAAATTGAATGAATTTTTTCTCTAAGTTGAAGATTAATGTTAAATGGGTGATACTCGTTTGTGTGCCTGTTGCATCTGTATTGGTTGCTTACTCCTTCATTTCCAAGATGGATAAGAAGTACAAGTCTACCGCACAGATAGCTACTGGCTTTACAACAGATGATGCCGTCAAACTCAATGACAGCCCCTCGAACCCATTCGACGTTAATACGAATTTCAACAACATCATTGAATCGATGAACTCCGTGCCGGTTTTGACACTGGTTTCGTATAGACTGGTTTTGCACGATCTTGAAAATGATCAAACGTTCAGAGAATTTGATCCCGGAACGGGGGATGGGTCAATCGACGATGAAGAGATCCTGAGGTCGAAGACATTGTTCAAGGAGAGGTTGGAAAAATTTAAGACGCTCAACCTTTTTGATGCCGATGACCAGCTTCTTTTCAGGATACTTAAGGGTTTTTCTTACGACCATGAATCTCTGTCTAAGAGACTTGATATTCATCGACTGGCAGCGTCTGATTTTATCTCGATAGAGTTTTCGTCAGAGGATCCGTTTTTATCTGCGCTAACAGTGAACGCTGTATGCCAGGAATTTATCCGTTACAACAAAACCCTCAAGACGGACCGCTCATCTGAGTCGTTGGAATTTCTTGAAAACATGGTTCGTGAAAAGAAAAAAATCCTTGACGAAAAGAACCTGGCATTAAATGACTACAAAGTAAATAACAATGTATTCAACAATGACGCGGAGACAAAAAGCAAGTACGCATTGATCACTGAATATGAATTAAAGCGTGAACGTCAGTCGTCGGAGCTGAATTCTCTTCAGTTATCGCTTAAGTCAGTGGAAAGTTCGATTCAAAACAAGAAGACTGCTCTTGGTAAGGTTAACCAGCAAGAGACCGCGACTGTCAACCAAAGGATAATAGACATCAAGAAGGAAATTAATGACCTGAATAACGCGGACCCTGACGGCAACCGAGCAAGGGTTAACAGGCTACGTGAAGAACTTCAGTTGGAAACCAGCCGGTTGGAAGCTGTAAACGCGAACAAGGCAGACCAGGCAGAGTTGAAGCGTCTCGAAACTGAGCGTGACGAACTTAAGCTGAATGTTGAAATTGCACAGACGAACCTTACCAATGTCGATCAATCGATCAAGAAGCTGAGATCAGAAGTCTCAGGGGTTTCCTCAAAACAGGCTAACACATCGGATTATGAGCGGGAAGTAAGCCTGGCGTCTATCGAATACGTGAACGCACAGGATAAGTACACAGCCGCAAAGAACAAGTCATTGGTTATTGGTAGCTCGATCCGCCAGATCCTGGAAGGCCAGCCTAGCTATCAACCAGAGCCTACACAGGCACCGTTGTGGCTTGGGATGATTGGCGGCGGCAGTTTCCTGCTCACACTTTTTGGCATATTGTTGGTCAGCTATGCTGATCCCACTATACGTGTATCTTCAAGACTCGAGAAGTTGACTGGTCTGAAGAACATTGGATCAGTGAATTTGTTGAAGAGCAAGGATTTCAACATGCGGGAGATCTTTAATGACCGTAGCACAAACAAAGAGTACGAAACGTTCTCACATTTCTTAAGGAAGCTTCGTTACGAAATCCAAAGTGCCGAGGGTAAAGTATTTTTGATAACAAGCACTCAGGTAAAAGCAGGAAAGACTTTTCTGATCATCAGCCTTTCTTATGCCTTGAGCCTTGTAAGCAAAAAGGTTCTGATCATAGATACTAATTTTAGACACAATTCATTAACGAAGGCTTTATTGCCGCACGGCCGTGGCGGCGAGAATCGAAAACTGTTGAAGAAAGCGCTGTTGTTTGAGGAGGAAGAAGATGAACTTTTGCTTGAAGAAGCCACCGGTACAGGTACCTCGCCTAACAAGAAGATGCACTCGAAAATACTCAGCAGACAACAAAAAGTGGCATAGTGAACCGGACAAGGTTTAATGGTGTAGACATTATCGGTAATGTTGGTGGCAGGGATTCACCTTCCGAAATTATGGCTGGGCGCGACTTTAATGAAATGATCCATAACCTTTCACTGCAATACGATTACGTTTTGATGGAAGGACCTGCATTGAATGATTATTCGGATTCGAAGGAATTGATTGGTTATGCGGACAAAGTTATTCCAGTATTCCGCGCAGATACATCTTTAAGTCAGATGGATAAGGAATCCATTAATTATCTGAAATCTATAAACGGCAGGCTGATGGGCACGGTCCTAAACAACGTCCATCTCAAAAACCTGACGTACTAGAGGCGTTGCGTTTCGTCTTGCCATTTCAATACGATACCTTTACTGCTACATGAGAAGTCAAAAGATTTGGCTTTCCACCCCACATATGGGTGGGATGGAAATGGAGTACGTAAAGGAAGCGTTTGAGACAAACTGGATCTCACCAGTTGGCCCAAATATCACGGCTTTCGAGGAAGAACTCGCGAGGTACAACGGGGTAGGCTACTGTGCGGCCCTTAGTTCGGGAACCGCTGCTATTCATCTTGCCTTAATCATCTTAGGAGTACAGCGTGGAGACGAGGTAATCTGTTCGACATTTACTTTTTCAGGTTCCTGTAATCCCATCTTATACCAAGGTGCTACCCCAGTTTTTGTTGACTCCGAACGGAGACCTGGAACATGGATCCAGACCTGCTGGAGGTGGCTATAAAGGATCGAATCGCTAAAACAGGGAAACGTCCGAAGGCGATTATCCTGGTTCATCTGTATGGCATGCCGGCAAAGATCAATGAGATTCTCGCGATAGCAAGGACTTTCGAGATACCGGTCATTGAGGATGCAGCAGAAGCGATAGGTTCAAAGTATCACGATAAGCATTTGGGTGGTTTTGGCGACCTGGGCATTTATTCATTTAATGGAAATAAAATCATAACCACCTCTGGAGGTGGTGCTCTGGTATCTGACAACGAAGCATGGATCCAAAAGGCCAGATTTCTGTCCACCCAAGCCAGAGAACCTGCACCTCATTATCAGCACGTTGAAATAGGATACAACTACCGTTTAAGCAACGTCTGTGCGGGGATAGGCCGGGGCCAGTTGCAGGTTTTGAACGATCGAGTGGCGCGGCGGAGAGCGAATTTTGAGTTCTACAAAGAAGCGTTGAGAGACATCCCCGGCATCTCGTTCCTTGAAGAACCACCGCGGCTGTTTTCCAATCGATGGCTTACAACGATCCTAATCGATCCCAGGGCAACTGGCGGTGTCAACAGAGAGGGTATCCGCATTGGGCTACAGGACCAAAACATCGAAACCCGGCCGTTGTGGAAGCCGATGCATTTGCAGCCGGTTTTTAAGGATGCACCCACTTATGCATCAGGCGTTTCAGAGGAATTATTTGGCCAGGGTTTGTGCCTGCCATCGGGGTCTAATCTTTCTAAGGAGGAGCTGAAATTTGTAGTGGCAAGCATGCTTTCGATGATGACTTCGCCGAGGGCACGACAAGCATGACGCCGTTTGTAAAATCCGACTAACAATGAGGCCAAAATTCCCCGATTTTTACCTGCTTTTATCAGCGAATCTTTCGAACTGGTTACTAATGCGATCAAAAAAGGATCAACTAACTGGTGTATTATATATTAAAGATCAGTCAAACTTTGACTATTTTTGTTTCATTGTAAGGGGATAGAATTTATGAATAAAGCGATACTTTCTTTTTTGTTTTGTTTTGTTTCGTTGAGTGAAATTTTTGCTCAATCGGACGGAGACTACCGTAGCCGGACGCAATGGTAACTGGAGTCAGCCTAATCGTTGGCAGGTATTTTTCAACGGAGCATTGGAGAAATCTTGAGGACAATGCGGCGGGTCCATATGAAGACATGTATTGCCCACAAGTGCCTCTGGAGTTATTACTATTACCGCCGGGACATACTATCAGCGTATACTGCATCAACTAATGCGAATCAACTTAGTTGTTGCAAGCGGTGCAACGCTTAGGGTAAATGCAAATCGCGTACTTACAATTGTTGATGACGGCACCACTCCGTTAACAGTCGATGGCTTTGTCATCGTCAACAATAATGGTACATTAAACCTTCAAGGTCTTACGACTTCGCCTGTTCAGGTCAATGGTTCTATTCAAAATCTTGGAGTTGTATCAATTACCAACTCGTCACTCCTTGTCGTTTAACTCAGGTTCGACTTATAACCACCTGCATCGAAGTGGAGGAGCAGTACCTTTGGCGACCTGGAACAATAATTCCACCTGTCAGATTTCCGGAATGAACAACGACGAATGCAGCGGCCCCGACGAATCTTGGACAAGCATTTTGGAACTTCACTTGGAATACGCCTTCAATGGGTGCAAATAATAATTTCTCGTTGGGTGGCGCACTCCAAACTGTCAATGGCAACCTTACCTTTATAAGCACGGGAAGCACACCGCGACAAGTAAGATTTGACAATGGAGGTCCTGGCTATAATCTAACAGTCGGCGGAAACTTTGTGGTTCAGGGAGGCTGGGTAACCTTGACTGAAAGCCAAACAACTGCGACATCCGTGGCAATTGCCGGCAACTTGATTATTTCCGGCGGGACCCTGAATCTGGGAAATACAAACAATTCAGCGACCAACGTCCTTCTCAATGGCAATTTTGTAAAGACTGGCGGTATCATCAGTAACGGTACTGGTACTGGCGCTGGTACAATTCGGTTCGACGGTGGCAATCAGACATACACTAACAACTCTGCAATAACTTCCGCAGTCAGTTTTTCGGTTGAAAGTGGAAGCAACCTTAATCTTGGTACTTCATTTCTTTCGGGTACAGGTGCTTTTACTTTAAATACCGGTGGAACTCTGCAGGTTGGATCGCTCGACGTGACAGGTGCAATTCAAGCCGGTACAACGGGTGGAAACATCCGGGTTAGCGGCGTGAGAACATATCAATCCAATTCGGAAATAATTTACAACGGTGCGGGTCAGCAGTATATGGCCTCGGGTCATCCAGCTGCGCCGAATACCACTATCGACAATACCGACAACGTATTCCTCCTTTCAAATATCACTATTAACGGGACATTGACTTTGGTAGATGGTGTCTTCGGCGCTTGAAAACTTTACTCTCACTATTGCGGGAATGTATGACAGAACTAACGATGGCTTCATAGGTATTATTCCTGGATCCAGCCTGAATATCCAAGGCTCAGGTGCTTTCGCCGATCTGGTACTCTATGACTATTTTGGAGCCGGCTCCATGAATAATTTTACCTTAAACAGAGCGGGGATAACAATTACCCAGGGTATAGTCAATTTGACAATAAACGGCTCGTTCACTCAACTTGCCGGCAACTATTCACTCAATAATTTTTCTGCAACGTCGTTGACTTTATTGGGTGCATTTAGCCAGGCCGTTGGTACTTCGATTGTAGCCGGTATCGACAATAATGATACGTTTATCATAGCAGGGCCATTACTGGCCTGTGCCTAGCGGCGGCTGTGAACCTAACGGGTACACTTCGCACTTTACGGATGAATCGCAACGGAGGAACATTAACTATGGGGACCGCAGTAAACGTCATCAATCTGAATCTGCGAGATGGAGAGGTTGCTCCAGCGGATCTTTTGACAATGGCCACAGGTGGGCGAGTTATCCGCGAATTCGGTTCTGTTAATGCAGCGCTTTTGGCTCAAACATCTTACGATGTTGAATACGCGGGGTCATTTGATGTAACCACTGGGCTGGAATTACCCACCAATAACACCGAACTCGACGAGCCTTATTCTCAATAACACTTTCAATGTAACGAACCCACAAGGAGGCCCGCCACACACGCTGACCCTGGCGACGCCGGTTTTTGTAAATGGTTCTCTGATAATCACTGAGGGTACTTTTGCAACGGGTGACAATGCGATCAACATCAAAGGAAACTTTGTTGTGGGGACAAACGGTGTTTTTCAGGCTGGTCAAGGCACCGTCACGTTTGATGGCGGAGCTTCCACAGTCGATAACAGCTGCCGCACCGCTGACTCTCTTTAATGTAGCCGTTAACCAGTCTCCGGCCTCTTCATTAAATATTATGTCAGCGTTGGATATCGAAAACGAGATTGCCGTGAACTCGGCGTCGGCCGTTGCGGCTGGCACCAATCTGCTTGCGCTTGCTTTCAACTCCGACCAGGACGGCTAACGTGGCCCCCTTGTTATCCGGCGGTGGGATTGTTGGCTCAGTGATTGTCCAACGCCACTTACCTAAAGCTGTTGCTGCTAGCAGCTTCTTCTATATGGGTTCCCCTGTAACCAATTCAACCGTTTCGGATTGGGATGTTGAATTGCCTATCGGGAACGTTTTCAGATGGAATGAACCCACCCGAGCGTATGTGGCGTATCCTTAGGGAAACGCGCTGCCGAGTGGACTAGGCTTAGCTGTTAATGTAAACAGTACCGCCACCTTTACGACAGATATTCGAGGCACGCTCAGACAAGGACCCTTCTCGGTCAACGTTACGACGCAGACGCCAGGCGTAGTCGATGGGCCTGATGGATGGAACCTTATCGGTAACCCTTATCCTTCCGCCATTGATTGGGATAATATTACCTTGCCGGCCGGTGTGTATGATGCCATGTACATTACTGATAATTTCAACAATAGCGGTCAGGGTACCGGAATCCAGCGTGTTAGCTATGTTGATGGTGTTGGTACACCTGCGAGTTACTGGTCGGTGAGATTGCCCAGGGGCAAGCATTCTGGGTCAAGGCAACTGCGAACTCAACATTGAACTTCACTGAGTCAAACAAGATATCTTCTACAGGCACACAGTTCTATCGCCAAGGTGAAATACCAAATGTGCTTAGAATAGTTATGGAAGGTCAGGGACTTAAAGATGAGGCTGTATTGCGGATTCGGGAAGGCGCAACGTCTAAATTTGACGGTAAATACGATGCACAGAAGTTCTTTGAGGACGAATTTAAATTGACTACGCTGACCTCCGATAATATTAAGACTGTTATTAATGCGTTAGGTACTGCTGACTGCAGTACACCTGTGCCGTTAGTGCCCGAAGGCGCACGGCATAGGTCAGTATCAATTTAACTTTAATGGATTAGAATCCTTCGACCCGAAACTATCTCCATCGTGTTAGAAGACTTGTTGGAGAACAAATCAATCAACGTTGGAAGCGAAAAAGTGTATGCTTTCGCTGTCAATGAAGAGAATATCGGCTCTCTGAGTTCACGATTCCGCATTACGATTAGTGCACCGAAAGTAAATACGTTGGTTAAAGCAACTGGCGAAAGTTTATGTGAGGATAAAACAACTGCTTTGATCACGATCAAAGATTCGGAAGAGGGAGTACAATACAGCGCCACATGGAAAGGAGAGAAGCTATCCGGAACTGAGGTTGGAACAGGCTCATCCATTCAACTTTCAGTAGATGCGACCACCCTTGGATTGGGTGAGAATACAATTACCGTATGGGCTACTTCTGGATTGTGTTCGCAGGCGGCCTTGATAGAAAGCCCTGTTATTTCGAAGATAGGGAAGGACGAAGTAAGTTCAGTTTTAGATGGCGTGATTTGTAATGAGGGTACCACCACGCTAGGCGCTACAGGCGCAGGTGATGGAGGATTCTACAATTGGTATGAGGATCTGGCTAGCCAGGAACCAATAGCAGGTCAACAAAGTGGTGAATTTATTACGCCGGTTTTAACAAAGACGAAGACCTATTACGTTGCTGCCGTTAACTCATTAGGCTGTGAAAGTGAACGTGTTGCCGTTAATGCCGTTGTTTCTTATCCGAATGAAGTATCACTGACTTTGATAGATGATCTAACGTTGAAATCCAGCCACGAAACTGGCAATCAATGGTATCTCAATGATGTCCTTATCGAAAACGAAACGTTAGACGTTCTACACGCAACCGAACCAGGTATCTACACTTTAACTGTTAATCAAGGTGGTTGTATAATGTCGACGTCAAGAGAAATCTCTGAAATGGCATTCGAGGGTGGCACAAATGTTGAATCTGTGATAAAGATCTATCCTAATCCAACACAAGATAAGGTGCGTATTCAGGTTAGATCTAAAAATGAGAGTGTCAAAGCTGTTATTCTTAGCTCGACGGGAATAGAAATGGAATCAAAGAACCTGACTGGCGATAATGGTGTCAAAGAAGGTGAATTCGATTTAGTGCAGTATTCAGCAGGCATCTATAACATCAGAATTATAGATGGTTCTAAACAATTGATTAAAAAAATTGCAAAGGTTAACTAATGAAGATCCTCGTCTCAGTTTTAATCTTAATGTTGGTTGCAGTATTTCAAAGTTTTGGTCAACCCGATCTACCGCCTCCGAACCCGGTTCCAATCACGGGCATTGAGATTTTACTCGCCAGCGGAGGTGCTTATGGAATTTATCGGCTAACCCGCAAAATTGGCAGTAAGAGCAAAAAACATTGATTCGCAAATTCTTTAATAGGCTCACGGTACTTCCCCGCGGTGTGGTGATCCTCATCGACCAGTTGTTGATTGTCTTTTCGGTCGGTCTTGCATTTCTCTTGCGGTTTAATTTCAATGTAGAAGAAATTCGACACTTTAACCCGATGTTGGGGACTAGTGTTGTGCATTGCCTCAGCTTTACTGGCGACCCTGATTACAAAAAGTTACGCGGGAATTGTAAGGTATACTGGTATCCAGGACGGCCTTCGAATCGTTGGAACCGAGCTCTTAAGTCTTCTACTGGTAGTGATCTTTAACCTCGTGTACTATTACAACTTCCAGAAGAATGTCATCCCATATTCCGTTGTCTTTATTTCCTTTTTTATTTCTTCATTATTGCTGTATCAATATCGATTGCTTGTCAAGAGTATTTTTACTTTAGTAAAGTCTGACACCGCTCAACGAGCTTCGGTTGTAATTTTTGGGGCAGGCGTTGCTGGTTTTTTAACGAAACAAGCGATTGAAGGTGATGTTTCCTCTACATTTAAGCTTGTCGCATTCATTGACGATGATCCAAAGAAGTACGGTAAGGAAATTAATGGAACAAAGATTTACTCTTCACACCGGCTCGCAGAACTGACTAAAAAGCACAAGGTCAAACAATTGATCATTGCGACAAAGAGTATTACCATTGAACGCAAGAATGAAATCGTCGATGCGGCCCTTCAACTTCATATCAAAGTAAGTTACGTTCCGTCATTTGAAAAATGGTTGCGCAATGAATGGGACTTAAAACAAATCCGGGACATTCACATTGAAGACCTCCTTGGGAAGGGATGTTATCAGTCTGAACAACCCTCAAATCGAAAAACAAATCCAGAACAAGGCAATCTGTATTACAGGTGCCGCTGGTTCGATCGGGTCTGAGTTAGCACGCCAGGCCTTAGCCTATAAGCCGTCTGTGCTGATACTCATTGATCAGGCAGAGTCCCCGCTGTATCAGATAGAGCGGGAACTGAGGAGCAAAAATCAGCAAACGAAGATCATGGTATTTGTAGCGGATATATGCAACAAACTCCGCAT
The DNA here is from genome assembly GCA_963774615.1 of uncultured Cytophagales bacterium. Classification (GTDB taxonomy): domain Bacteria; phylum Bacteroidota; class Bacteroidia; order Cytophagales; family Cyclobacteriaceae; genus Chryseolinea. The sequence continues at coordinate 141,118 of CAVZFT010000038.1, read as the reverse complement.
CCATAACATCTTCCGTGAGTTCAGACCAGAGATTATCTTTCATGCTGCTGCGTATAAGCATGTGCCGTTGATGGAAAGCAACCCGTCTGAAGCCGTTATGGTGAACATCTTTGGAACAAGGTTGTTGGCCGATCTTGCGATGGAGCACAACGTGAAAAAGTTTGTGATGATATCGACAGACAAGGCTGTTAATCCAACGAATGTGATGGGATGTACGAAGCGTATCGCGGAGATTTATGTACAGTCACTCGATATGCATTATAACAGGCTGGGACTGGGAAAAACATCTTTTGTGACGACTCGCTTTGGCAACGTACTCGGTTCCAACGGTTCCGTTATCCCTATATTCAAAGAACAGATTCTGAAAGGAGGCCCCGTTACTGTTACTCATCCGGAGATCACTCGATTCTTCATGACAATACCCGAAGCCTGTGAGCTGGTGATCGAAGCGGGATGTATGGGCCTTGGTGGCGAGATCTTTATTTTTGATATGGGCAAGCCGGTTAAGATTTATGATCTTGCTAAAAAGACTATAATGCTATCCGGTAAAGAGTTGGGCAAAGACATCGAAATAGTTTTTACGGGACTTGCGCGATGGCGAAAAGTTATACGAAGAACTGTTGAACGATCAGGAGAATACATTGCCGACGCATCACGAAAAGATCTTGAAAGCGCATGTTTCTGAATACATGTATGACAGTGTTTGTCAGCATCTGAATTTGTTGGAGGATTTGATGACGGACCGTAACGAATTGAAGATGGTTGCCCTGATGAAAGAAATTGTGCCGGAATTCAAGAGCAACTACTCGAGATTTGAAGTTCTGGACGCTCAATAACCGGTTGCTGCGAATTCCAATCAGCGACTTTCCTATATAATCTTGGTAGTTAGAATCAGTATAGAAAATCCCTGTGATTCAAAATCAATGCATTAGTAGCTGAGTTGCGATTCTCATTATATACCGTTCTGGTATAAAACTAAAATTCGCGATTTTCTTCTCTTGACCTTCTTCATTATTTAATTTCAACCTATGTTATTAATCGCCAAGAAAGTCTTCTTTCTTGTTGGATTAACGTTGTACATTACGAGCGCACATAGTCAAACCGTTACTTCAACGAGAAATGGTGTTTGGAACGATCCTGCTACATGGTCATCAGGAATCGTCCCGACATCGGTCAATGCAACCGGGGTTGTTATCGAGCACGAAGTGGAACTACCTTCATTGTATGTGGTTTCTGTGTCTAATCTACTCATTAACAACAAGCTTACCTTAAAGACGTCATCTCAACTTGATATTTTACCAGATGCCATTGCCGGCACCAGGACCTGTCTATTGTCGGTACATTAGTCAAGGAAGAAGGATCAATTCTGAATGGCACCTCTAGCGCCAATACGACTTTTTCGTCGGGTTCTATCTATGTCCATCAGCAGGGCCCACTAGGCTTCATCCCTTACGCGACCTGGGATAACGCTTCCACATTTATAATAAATGGTTTCAGGGATAGTGGCTATATCAACATTGCGCACAGCGATTCATGGAAACAGACTTTCGGAAATGTGATTTATGATTGTCCGCAACAATCGATCTTTGTTGTTGATCTGAATGGATATCTCAGAAACATCACCGGGGATTTTATTATTAAGAGCACAAATAACAAAACCCTGAGGTTGTCAACGACTCAAAACCCAATAATCAATATTGGTGGAAGTCTTATAGTTGAAGGACCCTCGGAACTCTGGTTCAGCACAAATGGCACAACGACGGTAGTAAATATTCAAAAGGATTTTAAATATGCTTCAACATCTGCTGGTCCCAGTTACTTAACGACGCGGGGGATGATCTCGATCAACGTGTCGGGCAGTATGGAATGGAATTCACCAGGACCATTAAGAATGGCATCGAGCAGTGCGGATAGTCTTGGGTTGCGACGAGCTGTTGTCAACCTAAATGGAAATCTGTCCGTCGGCCCAGGAGTAATCATAGCACCGCCATTGGGCAGCGGTAACGGCAAAATTGTATTCAAAGGCATGGGCATCCAGTCGGTTAATACATCTGCGACAGGATCATCATTTCAGGGAAATCTGGATTATACAGTCGAAGCTACTTCAACAGTAGATCTGGGAACCTCTGCTTTATCGAACACAACAGGATCGTTGCAGGTTTTCGGAACTTTAAGAGTCGGATCGTCCGATCCGCAAGGAGCGATTCAATTAACGAATAAGGGCAATATCCATATCTCCGGTACCAGGCGATACGAACCAGGATCAACCATTAGCCTATTCGGGCAATTCGCCACAACGGATTGGAAATGGACATCCATTTGATGCAGGTGTAAATCTGCTCATTGACAATCCAACAACGACGACATTGCTTCAGAATGTTTTATGCCGCGACTTTAGCATCACGGCAGGAACACTTGCAGGTATAACTAACAGTGTTACAGTTCACGGTGATGCCCAAGCTGCCAGTTTGGCGATGTTAGATATCGAAACGATACGGTTTGAGGGAGGTGGAGAGCAGTCGGTTGGTTTAGAGAGTCTTATCGTAAATAATGTAGCGGTTAATAAATCTGGTGGCTCCGTGTCATTAAACAAGCCACTTAGTTTGCGGGGATTATTGCAGTTGGAGTCGAACAACACGACCTTTAAGTCGAATGGTCATCTAACTCTCCTTTCTACGTCAGACGATGGATCCGGAACAGCACGTGTTGGCCCATTACCCAATGGATCAGGAATTACCGGTGACGTGACAGTTCAGCGCTATATGAGCGCAGAGGGGAGGATCTTTCGATACATTTCATCTCCGGTAAAGGAAGCATCCGTTGCGTCATTAATGGACGATTTTGCCGTCACGGGAAGATTCGCAGATCCTACGACTGGAAGTGGCGTGAATTCACGGGCACCATCGTTCTATTACTACGATGAATCGGAGGGAAGTCTTCAGGGTGGATGGAGACCCTATCCAATTGACCGGGCTCGCGAAGGACAACCCATTAGAGCCTGGCCGCGGTTATTGCACACTCCTACGTCAATGGACGGACGCAATCGTCTGGGATGTCAAAGGAACTTTAAACCAGGGAGACATTGAATTGCCTGTGGCGATGACGACCAACATGGCACCTTCGAATGGGTGGAACCTGGTTGGCAACCCTTATGCTTGTACAATTGATTGGGATATCGATGGGCCAAATGGCTGGTCAAAAGAAAATATCTCGCCTATATTTTGTATTCGTGACAATGGTATCGGTTCATGGGGGAGTGTAAGGTATTGGGATGGAGATATAAACTATGCTGACATTCCCGAGGGACAAATCGCAGCGGCGCAATCTTTTTGGGTCAAGGCGACTGGTCCAAACCCACGACTGACGGCAAGAGAAGGCATAAAGGTAATCAACGACGCCTCCTTTTACCGGGCGGCGCAGCCACACATCCCTAGCTTCGTTCTTGTACTACAAAGGGATGCAATTAAAGACAAGGCTTACTATAAAGTCCGATCTGGCGCTAATCCAAACTTCGATATATGGGATGCTATAAAAATGGACAACGATTATTTTGATATTTCCACGTTGTCGGATGATGGGTTCTCGCTGGCAATTAATTCACGCGACAGTTTGCCTTGCGGCGAAAAATATGTGCAACTGAGGTTAAAGGATGTAAAGAGAGGCACTTATAAACTTCACGCTGGAGACTAAGTTTGATTTTAAAACATACACCTACACCTTGATCGACAATTATTTTGATTCTGAAACATTGTTGCTTCCCGGTAAAGAGATAGAGCCTCGAAATAACAGATGATCCTGGGTCGAAATCCGCAGACCGGTTGGCCATTCGCCTCAATGAACTGATACCTACGGATAGCCTGGAAGTTCGGGCACCGTCTGTTAGTCTGCCATTCCGCCGCAATTCCGGTAACTATTCAAAGCGCCCAGGAGGGAATATATTATTCGGTTTGGGAGAATGAACGCTGCTTAACAACGGAAGCAATAGGGACCGGTGGCGACCTCACCATTGAAATTCACTCAGATTCCGTTGAGGCTGGAACTCGTAAATTCGACGTGATAGCTCGCTCTGCATGTCATCAAACGAGATTGACTTCGGCAGTGATCGTTGAAAAGGAGGTAGCTCAATTGTCAATTCCGACTGTTTCCGCCTGCCAGGAAGAAGGTGCGACATTAACGGTAGGTTCGGACGCAGGCGTTCTGAACTGTTACTGGTTTGCCGACGAATCGAGTGCTGATACTCTTGCGCGCGGGGCCTCATGGAAAACACCGCCACTCCTCAAGTCACAGACCTTTTACGTGTCCGCCACGTTAGCCTCAGGCTGTACCACTATGAGACTACCCGTCGCCGTTCACATCACAAACTTCGATCCGGCACTGATAACATTGAAGGACTCCGATACGCTCTGTTCGAATCACGTATCGGGCAACCAGTGGCTATTAAATGATATGTTTATTTCGACCAAGAATAAACTATTGGCCGATCAAACAGGAACGTATGTATTGATCGTTGACACATTAGGCTGTATTAGTTATGATACCATTGAGTTTATCTACCCATCGGGTGGCTACGTGGACTTAAATGACATTAACATTTATCCCAATCCCGTCAAGGATTATTTAACCTTCCTGCCGTTTGATCATTCAGCGCAGTTGGATATCATGGAAAGTTCAGGCAAGGCCTGTATCGGCTTTCAGCGACTGCAATGCGGCCACGAGAGGGGCTTAGGATTGATATTAAGAGCCTGTCAACGGGGATGTATTTTGCCGTCATTCGAGTCGGGCAAAGAAAAAGAATAATGAAGTTTATTAAGGCCGAATAAACAAAAAAGCGATGATTGTTAGTCATCGCTTTTATGAATTGGGGTTTAGGGGTTTCGGTTTTACGCTCCGAACAAATCCTTTTTAATATCGGAAGCCTTGTTTTCAACAGCTTCCTTAGCATCGGCTACTTTCTCACCAACGGCATCGATAGCCGTCGTTGCAGTTGCTACTACTGCATCCTTAACTTCTACGGCCTTGTCAGCCGCTGCCTGGGCAACTGCTTTGGTCTTGGCCACAACTTTCTTTTTAACCGCTTTTGCCTTCTTGACTACCGTTTTCTTTATCGCTTTAGCCTTTGCGGCAACCTTCTTGGCTACCGGTCTAGCCGCTTTTTTGGCCTTTTTTGCTGGCTTTTTAGCTGCCTTTTTTGCTGTTTTCTTGGCCGCCTTTCTTGCCACTTTCTTAGCCGCTTTCTTTGCAACTTTCTTTGATGACTTTTTAGCTTTTTTCGCCATAGCTATAAATGTTTTTAGTAACGAAAAGTTAAAATATTTATGTTACAATTTAGTAACAGTAGCTCGAAAATATTTGCATACAACGTATAATTTGACGCTGCTGCTAGAGCAAATTCTATTCGTATAGAGTATAACGTACTAAACCGGATGGGCCTTCTTGCAAGTCTCCAATTTCATGTTCAACCACGGATAGGGCATCATTACCCGCTTACCTTGCTTCCAAGGCTTATTAATATCTTTCTTAGCGAGTCTGTATGGTTATGGTCCGTTTACGGATGTGTATGGTCCCCTGCACGCTGTTCGACGACCTCGGGATCTTGCAAAGGAGGCAGGATACCTAGAGATTTCAATTCTCGAAAAATAATCACATTGAGGTCATTTCGTGTTACGTACTCTTCTGAACTAACCCAGTAATAAAGTTTGAATAGAAGGGAATTTTCGATCTGCCCTTCAAACACGATGAATGGATCGTGCTGATCCAGAACAAATTTATGCTGGTGAGCAGCATTCTTAAGCATTACGATAACTACTTCGGGGTCCGCCAGTACAGAAGTTCGCACATCAATTACCTGTCTTCGTGAGTTGTTACTGAGTGTATAATTACTTATCTGGTTACCTATAAGTTTCGAGTTCGGTATGATAACCTCTGCTCCATCAAGCGTCAATATCTTTGAAGCACGTATGCCAATTTCCTTGACACTTCCCTCAATTTGCTCAGATTCGATGGTATCATTCACCACAAATGGCCTCTCAAATATGATGATAAGACCTGAGATAAAATCTGCCACCAGATTTTGTAACCCGAAGCCTATGCCTACACCAAGGGCTCCGGCCAGAATACTGATTTTGGTCAAATCAAACCCCGTAGCGGCAACTGCTAACATAAAACCAAGCACCATTACCGAATAACGAGCCATAACACCGACGGCCATAGCTACCCCGCGACGAAGGTTCAGTCGTGAAAGAATCCCATCGTCCAAAATGACCTGCAGCATTACCGAGATGAACCAGGTGGCAACAAGAGTGAAGAAAAACAGCAGTACGTCTCCTATGGTAACTGTAAACTCGCCGAAAGTTCCGCCAAAATTCCATACCTCCTCGATCAATGCATTGAACGCCGGCCGAAGGGAGTAAGCCTTGAGGATTACAAGTAACAGAAGTAAAAAAGCTACCAGCTTGATAACATTATAAATGGAACTATAGTAATTCTGCGCGAGAGCCGATTGTTTCACAACCTTTGTATTTTCCAGCGCGCGGAAAAGATTGCGAACGATAATCGATGAACTAAGCACCACCGGAGCAAGGTAACAGAAACTAATCGTCCCGCGAGTAAGTACGCGCGATAACGAGGTGAATCCAACCAGCTGAAGAATCACCGCTATGACGCTAAAAAATAGCAGGTAAGGAATAAGTGAATGTTTGATAAAGTCACGAACCTGCGGATACGTTTCATGAAACCTCTTCAAATTCTTGCTCAGTAATCCCAACAAGATCATAGTGCAAACGCCGTGGAAGAGATCAATATACCTGTTAAGTAATTCCTCGACAACGAAGAAATTAGTCAGTTGGTAAAGCCAGTAAACTATTAGTAATCCGATTGTCGCTACGCGAATCACGCCCCGTGATGGTTTGATGACTATTGAAATCAACGGGATAGTAAATGCCAATAACAGCAACTGGGTGAGCAGGGGAGGACGGTTGATCAAGACAGGAAGAGCAATGAGGAGAGTAACTGTGAAAGCGTGGATGAAAGCTTTACGGGATAATTCCCCTGAAGACACTATCCCATCGCTGTTGTTTTGAGCTGATTGTTGCTTGTGTGTCGCTCTCAAGCTAACGAACAATCCAATACCAAACAGCAGTATTAAAACGAAGCGGCCGAAGTGCACTTCAACGTATTCATTGAGGTCCTTTGTAACAAACACATAGGTCCGTGTGAACTGCACTTCAATCGGTATTGAACCAGCCAGCGACTTTTCTTTCCACAGATAGGGTGCGTCCTGTTTAAAAAACATGAAAACATCCTGTTGAAGCATCGACTCGAGTTGCTCGATGCGCAAGGTAATAGTGTGCCGGCTGCCCGATACCTGCCCCTGAAATTTGAAGTATAATGTGATCCGCTTAGCCAGAAATCCTTCAATAATTTGAAGCTCTTTAAGTAGCTGGGTGATCGGTTTTCGCAGGTTGCCAGTCAAGCGGTCAGTTGCCGCTTTCTCTCTGGCTGCCAGCCAGTAGTCAATGTCTTCACGAATCTTTTGTAATTCAGATTCCCTCTGTGTAATGGCATCCGATAATGCCGAGGCGAGCGTCTCGCTTTGAGTACTTTCCGTTGTCCATTTGACCAACAGGTTTTGGATCAACCACTCTCGTGAATGGGATGTTAGGAAAAAATCCGATTCACTTTGCTTTTCCTTTACCGATGCCAAGAGCTCTCCGGTGGCCTGACGATAATTCGATATATCAGTAGTATCCTCCAGATCCTCCCTGATTTCGCGGATTTGAGTTCCATGCTGCTCCATTTTACTCATCAGGGTTGAAAGAGTAAAGCTAGCCTGCAACGAGTCTTCTGATTGAACCTCCTGCCCGTAACATAGAGCCGTAGAGAAACATAAAAGAATCCTTAACGAGTACGCAACTAATCTGTTGAATAAGTGCGATCATTGGTAGGTTTCTGGTCGGGTTGCTGGCTCTGCTAAATTTAAGAATTGCAGGGGACCGCGGCACCCTCGTGGGTCGGATTTCTTTTAAATGAGCTGTACTTCGCTTGTTATGAAATTGATCCAGAATTTGTTAGCCTATACAAAAATGTTTGACATACCGGGATTACTGAAATCAACTGGGTCTAATCTTAGCTCGACAGCCGGAATTGCGTCGCTAGATTCTTGCCTGATACGTATACAGCTCAAAGTATCGCCCTCGCTTTTGTATCAGTTCTTCATGAGTGCCGCGCTCAGCGATTGAACCATGTTCAACAACAAGGATCTGGTCGGCTTGCCGGATAGTACTTAATCTGTGAGCTATTACGAAAGTGGTGCGGCCGCGCATAAGGCCTCTGAGACTCTCCTGAATGTACGTTTCACTCTCCGTATCAAGATTTGACGTTGCCTCATCAAGAATGAGTATTCTTGGATTAGCAAGTATGGCCCGAGCAAGGGCGATACGCTGTCGCTGCCCACCAGACAACTTAACCCCACGCTCTCCTATAACTGTGTCTAAGCCCTTTTCAAACCGGTCTGTAAATTCACTGACATGGGCTGCTTTGACGGCTTCAATTAGTTTCTCCTGAGTCGAATTCGGGCGAGGGAACAAAATGTTCTCACGTATCGTGCCTTCAAAAAGAAAATCGTCCTGTAGTACGACACCAAGCTGGCTTCTGTAACTGTCTAATGAAACCTTGCTAAGGTCCATTCCATCAACGGTAATGAGACCTTGACTAGGGGTGAGAAATGAAGCTGCAAGTCCTGCAATAGTGGTTTTGCCCGACCCGGATGTTCCAACAAGCGCCGTCACGCTTCCTGTCTTAGACACAAAACTCACATCGTTAAGCACGGGTTTACCCTCCTCATACTCAAATGACACACGATCGAACACAACGTCGCCTTTGATTGCGCCTATCTTTAAGGGCCTCGAGTGCCCATCATCCTCAGGTTCCATGTTCATCAGCTCCTCCGTACGATCAAGGCCCGCAAATGCTTCGGTTAGCTGGCTTCCGATATTGCTCATTTGAACAATGGGAGCGATCATAAATCCAAGGAATAAGGTGAATGAGACAAAGTCCCCAAACGTAAGCTGACCCTTAATGATCATATATCCTCCGATCCCCATAATTCCTGTACTCGCAAGTCCAAGGAGAAATGTTGCTGAACTTGTAACCAAACTGGTCGACGTTAAACTCTTTTTTACGTTTTGAAAAAGCCTATCCACCCCATCCTCAAAAGTCTTGATCTCCTGGGCCTCCGCATTAAAACCTTTGATTACCCGGACTCCGTTTAGCGTCTCCGTTAGCCGCCCGGTTACGTCCGCATTCAATTTCCCACGTTCTCTGAAGATTGGACGGATATATGAAAATGCCTTTAGGGAGATCAATCCAAAGATGATCACAGGAACGAGCACATATAACGTCATCATCGGACTGATACGGATAAGCAGCACCAGGCTGATTGAGGCGCTTAGCACTCCGCCAACGAGCTGCACAAGCCCTGTTCCGACGAGGTTACGCACCCCCTCTACGTCGTTCATAACCCTTGATACAAGGGCACCAGACTTGTTGTTATCAAAGAATCGGATTGGAAGCCTTAACAACTGCTTCTGAACTTTAGCACGTAGAACGGAGATGAGATGCTGTGCTTCAACACTTAGCAGCTTTGTGAGCAGGTAAGATGTAACAGCCTGGACTACTATCGACCCAGCTACGGCCGATAATAAAATCTTGAGCATTTCAATATTGCTCTTCGCAATCACCTCATCCAGGAGATATTTACTTGCAGCCGGCAGGACAAGACTTGCCAACCGGCTGATAACGATCAATATGAGGCCAACAAATAGAAGGTTTTTGCGAGGCCAGACAATTGTCTTGAATACATGGCCAATTGTGACTTTGTTTTTTTGAGACATGGGCTACGGTTTTCCGGTTATCAATAGTGTCGACTGGTGAATCTATTTATTTTAAAAGTTTTGCCCTTTTGTTTGACGTTTTGGGGAAATAATTTCGCGAAACGAGTCAATAATTCCCCGACGCCTGTCAATTATCCAATAACATGCTAGCGACCTCTTCATGGCATGGTTTTTCAACTACTCTACTTGTAAAAAACTGAAAACTATATGACATCCAAGATATGTTTTGCTTTTGCGTTACTTGTCGTTTGTGCATCACTTCGGGCACAGGATTCCAAACAAACGCCTGATAAGATAATCGACAAGATAGTGGGGGCGTGGAAGATACAGAAAATTACTTCCGGGAAAGAGGAGGTAGCCAAGAACCCTACGTCAGGACAGTGGATAGAGTTCAGGTCAGACGGTACATACCTGAATCATTCTACATCCATAGACAGCGGATCATACAGAATTAATGAAAATCAATCTATCGTCTACTTTGAGAGCGTTGTCAATAAGGATCCTTCAAAAAAGTCTACTAATATGATTACTGAATGGTCGATTGCATTCACCGACGAAGGAATGATCATGCAGCGCAGAAGCACTGGAAAGCGTGAGCATGCCGACAAAATGAAATACTATTATACTAAGGTTGGGAACGAAGAAAAGGCAGTGAACAATTAAGTTCACTGTTATTTCTTTCAGGCGTAAAGCAACTCCTTCTGCTCAGATACTTTCTCGCTGGAGATATACTCGTCATACGTCATCAGCTTGTCTATAAAGCCATTAGGTGTGATCTCGATGATCCTGTTAGCAACCGTCTGAGTAAACTCGTGATCATGAGAGGTGAAGATTACGGTTCCGGGGAAATCTTTGAGTGCATTGTTGAATGCTGTGATCGACTCAAGATCAAGGTGGTTGGTTGGCTCATCAAGAATCAGGAAGTTTGCGCCCGGTAACATCATACGGGAAACCATGCATCTGACTTTTTCACCACCCGATAGTACGCCACACTTCTTGAAGACCTCTTCTCCGGAAAAAAGCATCTTGCCTAAAAATCCCCTGATATAAATTTCATCTTTATTTTCGTCGTCAGCGAATTGTCTTAACCAATCAATCAGGTTGTCTTCAGATTGAAAGTATTCTTCATTGTTGCCAGGCAAATATGCTGTGGTAATGGTTTGCCCAAATCTGAAACTTCCATTCGAAGGTTTTTCTTCATTGACTAAAATCTTAAACAACGAAGATATCGCAAGACTGTCCTTGCTGAGGATTGCTATCTTGTCGCCTTTATTGACATAGAAATCAAGTCCTTTAAAAAGCGCTGTTCCATTCGCGGTATAACTCAGGTTTTCGACCTGGAGTATCTGATCACCGGCAGTTCTTTTTTGTTGGAAAATAATGGCCGGATATTTTCTGTTCGAAGGTCGAATATCGTCGACATTAATTTTTTCAAGGAGCTTTCGTCTGCTTGTCGCTTGTTTTGATTTTGAAGCGTTTGCGCTAAAACGAGCAATAAATTCCTGCAACTCTTTTCGTTTGTCTTCAGCCTTTTTGTTAGCCGAAGATCGCTGCGATAATGCCAATTGGCTTGATTGATACCAAAACGTATAGTTACCAGTGTATAGTCGGATGGCGCTGAAATCAATGTCAACAATGTGAGTGCAGACAGTGTCAAGAAAGTGCCGGTCGTGAGAAACGACGATCACCGTGTTCTTGAACTCTAATAGAAAATCCTCCAGCCAACTTACCGTGTGAATATCGAGATCGTTCGTAGGTTCATCGAGGATAAGTATATCGGGGTTTCCGAATATAGCCTGCGCCAGGAGTACCCGCACCTTTTGATTTCCATTCAGTTCCTTTACAAGTTTGAAGTGATCTTGTTCGTCGATTCCCAAGCCGCTCAAAAGGGCTGCCGCGTCAGACTGAGCGTTCCAGCCATCCATCTCGGCAAATTCAGCTTCCAGTTCCGAAGCCCGAATGCCATCATTCTCTGAGAAATCAGGTTTCTCGTAAATGGCATCCTTTTCCTTCATGATACTCCACAGTTTCCCGTGGCCCATCATTACCGTATCCAATACCTGGACCTCGTCAAATTCGTAGTGATTCTGACGCAACACAGCCATACGCTTTCCTGGTTCGATGGAGACATTACCTCTTGTTGGGTCAATATCTCCAGACAAAATCTTAAGGAAGGTAGACTTACCGGCACCGTTTGCACCAATCACTCCGTAACAGTTTCCCGGAGTAAATTTCAGGTTCACTTCGTCAAACAAAACTCTTTTTCCGAACTGAAGAGACAGGTTATTCGCTGCGATCATGAGATGAATGAAAAATAAGCCACAAAGATAATGAAAAGTGTGGGGCTTTCGACCTTATCTTGATAGTGCCTATGTTAATTCTGTTATTTTAATAAACTTCAATCGTTAATTTTCTTGAATCATGGTAAGGTTGAACAATCTTTTTCTGATTTGGGTCCTCGTTATATCAACAAACGTTTACGGTCAACGTCACGCACTTGTCTTTCAATCTGATTTTGGTTTGAAGGACGGAGCCGTTGCCGCGATGAAGGGTGTGGCTTTCTCGGTTTCTGATGACCTGCGGATCTTTGATATAACTCACGAGATCCCTGCATTCAACATCTGGGAAGCCGCGTACCGATTAAGTCAATCCGCTTCTTACTGGCCGGCAGGAACGGTATTCGTTTCGATTGTCGATCCTGGTGTTGGCTCTTCCCGGAGATCCATAGTTGCCAGAATGCGTTCGGGTCACTTTATAGTTACTCCGGACAACGGTACCCTTACGCTATTAGCTGAAAGCATGGGAATAGATGAAGTAAGAGAAATCGATGAGACAAAAAACAGACTAAAGAATTCCGAAAAGTCATATACGTTCCATGGCCGTGATGTATACGCATATACCGGGGCAAGGCTTGCTGCTGGTGTAATGACTTTTGAAGAAGTTGGCGCAAAAATTACGGATGATATTGTAAAGTTACCTTATCAAAAGGCGGTGTTTGATCGCAATCAGGTGCGTGGAAATATCCCTGTGTTGGATGTACAATATGGAAACATATGGACAAACATTGACAGCAAGACATTTCAAAAATTGGGCATCAAGACGGGAGAAGAGGTAAACGTAAAGATCGTGCGTGACAACAAGACGGTTTATGAAGGCCGGGTTCCGTTCGCCAACACTTTTGCCGAAGTTCCCCAGGGAAAAGTGGTAGGCTACATTAATAGCCTTCTGAATTTTTCGATCGCAATAAACGCCGGCAGTTTTGCGGAGCGATATAAGATTGGGAGTGGGCCAGATTGGATAATTATTCTAGAGAAATAGTTGGCTGTGATGGAGATCCGCTGAAAGTCATCGCTGTACACTGTATTTCCTTTTACGTCCTTCATTGTGACATAGTCCACGCTACCAGGGCCGTTGAACGTAAAGGTCAATCCCACGATCTTCCCGAAATCGCGATTGTATTGTATCTGAATGGCTTCTGTATCATTCAAAAAAACAGTAGCACTTTTATTGATATTCTCAATTCGTAACTTTTGCCACTCATAGATATCTGCTCCCAATCCGGATAGGTTGTTATCCTTGCTGGTTTGGTAGACTTCCCCGATCTTAATTTGAAGATCTCCGACGCAACCCCTAGTGGTAATCGGTACAAAGTAAATATGCTCTTCAGTTAGAATTGTGAGTTCTGCGAGCGGGCATAACGCAGTTGCAATGCTGTCATGTTTGAATCGCGCTTCTATCGAGAAGTTATCACTGTCTACTCCATCGAAATCCCTGATGTTATAATAGCGAAGGAAGAATCTTTTGGTGACATCAACATTAGCCGCGCTAAAGGATTCAGGGGTTGTTAGCATCGTGCCGTTCACAAACATTTTCCTGGAGTCAAGGTAATAAGGCGAGTTGTCCCTTACATCATACTGAAGAATTGGCATCCATCCGTCGGTCTTAACGTGAATTCTTGCGGTCCTGACGATCGAGTCGTTAACTATCAATTTTGCGCGGTGAAAACCGGGAGTGTAGTAGATCGATGATAAATAGTTTTTGGTCGGATCGATTCTCACTTTATTAAGAGGATTCCAACTCTGTTGAATGAAAAAACTATCCGCCTTCACGTCCTTCACGTCGTAGGTGAAAAGCGACGGTATTAGGAACACCGGAGGTAATCGTTTTATCGGCTTTGAACGTGATGCTGTCAGGCAAGCTCAAGCTTCTTTTCTGATCTATTAAAACCCTGGAGGACAAAGAACACTACAAGGACCAACACTGCTAATAAACCGCCTGCAATTGGCCAGACTAAGGATCGTATTTGTCGCTTTGAATCGGTTGTGGACTGCCCGACGTGTGATTCCGCATGCTGCTTTTTGAAGGTTTGCCAGGAATCGTATCCCAGGACTGAAGCTGCAGCATCCAGGGTTGAGGGATGAGGCTCCTGCGTGTAATCGTCTTTCCACATTCGCTTCAGTGTTGATAGGCTAAGGCGAACCCTGGACTTTTCCTCGATCAGCCTGGCAAGGTATTCAAAGTCCCTCTGCTTTAGTTTTCCGCCGGACGTACCGAGCATTAACTCCTGTTCGACCTTGGTTCGGAAATAGGCTATATATTCTCGCTCGGATGCCATACCTTAATGTGAACGCAAAATGACGGCCAAATGACCGCTAAATGACCGGCTATCTGAAGCATCTCCGATCAGATTTTTCGTTTGATTAGCTAACAACTTCAAAAGATACATATCTATGAGAAAACCTGCTATTTTAATCCTCGCGATTGCACTCGAATTTTTATGCTTTGCAACAGCTCGCTCCCAGGAGCGCACGTTTGACCTTCAACAGCTCCTTAAAGAAAAGAAGTTAGTTACACATGGACAAAACGTTATTCCGTTAACGGACGGTGGAAAAAAGGCCATATCTCAAACCGGAATAATCTGGTTGAAGGATGTTAATTTTTCCGAAGGGACCATTGAAGTAGACTTAAGGGGCAAAGATGTCCTTCAAAAGAGTTTCATCGGTATCGTCTTTCACGGCGTGGACACGGTCACCCACGATGTGATATACTTCCGGCCATTTAATTTTTTATCATCAGATCCGGTACGAAAGATCCACGCGGTTCAATATGTGGCCCACCCCGATTTTCCGTGGCACAAACTAAGAGAAGAAAAAAATGGGATCTACGAAAAAGCCGTTACGCCTGCGCCTTCACCAACGGATTGGTTTCACGCCAGGATTGTAGTTAAAGGATCGGAGATCAATGTTTTTGTGAATAACTCCACCACCCCTTCACTGACGGTAAATAAACTTAACTCACGATCAAGCGGAAAAATAGGGATTTGGAACGAGGGGCTTGAGGGTGACTTTGCAAACCTGGTCATAAAGAATTAAGTAATCGGCTACACACACTCAAACACTCAAAAGGCAAGCAGCATAATGAAAGTTTTTCTGAATACGTTAGGCATCATCCTTTTATCCTGTGGTGGTGAACGCACAACATTCCGTTCCATACGGAAATAATTCTAACGCCGGTAAATATGTCACTTCAGGAGATGCAAAGATCTATTATGAAGTTTATGGTGATGGGCCACCACTTCTGCTTCTTCATGGCGGATACTATGGATACATCAGCGAATTTGAAATGTACTTTCCTGATCTCATTAAGAATTTCAAAGTAATAGCGGTCGCTACCCGCGGGCATGGAAGATCCGAGATCGGTCACGAGAAAATGTCATATCAACTTTTCGCTAAAGACGCTATAGCCGTTCTCAAGCAGGAAAGATTAACAAATGTACTTGTCATGGGATTCAGCGACGGAGCGATCACAGGATTGGTGCTGGCTGCGGAGCACCAGTCGTATGTAAAGAAATTGGTCTCCATGGGTGGCGGCATCAATACAGGAATGTATCGTCCGAATTCACTTCAAAGCGTTTGGGCTATGGATGGCAAGAAGGAAGAACAAGATGCCCCGGATTTTCTGAAGGAGAGAAAAAAAATAATGCCTGAGCCAAACCGTTTTGCAGAGTGGGTGGATCGCTTGAAAGAAGTCTGGCTTACGCCGGTCTGGGTGAGTGAGGATAAAGTTGCTGCAATCAAATGCCCAGTGTTGATTGTGGGAGGGGACAGGGATGACTATGCGCGCACTGAATCATTTGTTGAAAATTATAAATTGATACCAAACTCGCGGCTTCTGATCCTTCCTAATAGCGGCCATGTTTCGCTCATTCTGCAGCCAGCTTTGTTAAATGGTTTTATCATTCCGTTCTTGAAGGAGCCTTGACTTTACGATT
Source organism: uncultured Cytophagales bacterium (assembly GCA_963774615.1). Lineage (GTDB taxonomy): Bacteria > Bacteroidota > Bacteroidia > Cytophagales > Cyclobacteriaceae > Chryseolinea. The sequence continues at coordinate 124,957 of CAVZFT010000038.1, read as the reverse complement.
TTTCGTGAATGTTATTTCTGAAAATTCAGGACTTACGAGAAATCGTAAGTCCTTTTCTTTGTAATACGCTGATTATCAATAATTCATATAATGGCACGACGAATGTAATTGGGAGTTTCAAAGATTAAACTCTCAATTGATTATGAAAAAGATCGCGTATTTCTCTTATGGCGTTTTATCGTATGCACTATTCTTTGGCACCTATTGCTATGCAGTCGGTTTTGTAACAAATCTGTTAGTTCCAACAAGCTTAGATGGCTCGTCAAAGGTTTCGTTCCTTAAGTCGTTCCTTATTAACGCATCGCTGTTGTTGCTTTTCGCAATCCAGCATAGCATAATGGCGCGACCTGCATTTAAGAAGTGGTGGACATCAATCGTACCAGAACCAATTGAGCGCAGCACATACGTTCTATTTTCCAGCATATGTTTGATCTTGTTACTGTGGCTGTGGGAACCAATGGGAGGCATTGTGTGGTCTGTAGAAGCTACGTCTTTGCGAATTGCTCTGACAGCGTTAAGCTTTTTAGGATTTGGTATTGTGTTGTTGAGCACATTTATGATAAACCATTTTGATTTGTTCGGACTTCGCCAGGTTTGGTTCGTCCTGAGGGGTCAGACCTATCAGCCATTAAAATTCAGAACACCCTATTTCTATAAGTACGTTCGACACCCATTATATCTGGGTTGGATCATTGCCTTCTGGGCTGCACCTACGATGACCATCGCTCATTTCTTATTCGCTGCACTCTGCACCGGATACATTCTCACTGCAATTCGATTCGAGGAGAAAGATCTGATCCAGACTTTCGGGGAGAAATACATCGAATACAAACGTAACGCCCCCATGTTAATTCCTTTTGCAAAATCAAAAAAATAGGAGCTGGTCTCTTGCTTGACGCAAAAAACAAATGGTTATGAAACTCAGGGAAAGCATCCGGATAGTTGTCTTGATCGCGGGTATAAGTATCGGTATCTTCGTTGCTTCACAGTTTGCCGTGTCTTCAACCAGGTTGGCGGTTTTTGCCGCAAGCCAATATATTCAGGAACTCATTTCATTCAAATAACCATATGTGTATGAACAATACGGATAAGCAGATATTGCTTTCAGCAGCTATAAAGGCAATGGACTATTTAACCGACATCAGGGAACGCACTGCTAACCCGTCGCGGGCCTCGATTGAAGGTCTCCAGGCATTTAACGAAGAACTAACGGAGTCAGGCAAAGACGCTCTTGAGACAATCGATTTCCTTAATCGTTACGGATCACCGGCAACCATGGCAAATACTGGAGGACGATACTTTGGCTTTGTTATCGGAGGGTCCCACGTACCTGCTTTGGCCGCTAACTGGCTGTCAACAGCGTGGGACCAAAACGCGGGACTTTTTGTAACAAGTCCGGTAAGCGCGGCTATTGAATCGGTTTGTGAACGGTGGCTTACAGAAATACTTCCTGTTGCGCGTGGGGCATCCGTTGGATTTGTCACTGGAGTAACAATGGCAAACTTCGTTGCGCTTGCGGCTGCGCGGTCCGCCATACTTAACGCCAATGACTGGGATGTTGAACGCCGTGGTTTGTTTGGAGCTCCGCCTATAAGGGTTGTAATAAGTGAAGAAGCCCATTCCAGCATTTCAAAAGCATTGGCATTACTTGGCTTGGGAATGGACAGAGTTATCAGGGTGCCAACAGATAGCAATGGATGTATGAAGCTTGATTGTATACCTGAATTGAATTCCAACACAATTGTTTGCATTCAAGCCGGAAATGTGAACACGGGAGGAATGGACAGTGGTGAAATTGTAGTTGAAGCGAAAAAGCGAGGGGCATGGGTTCACATTGATGGTGCTTTCGGCTTGTGGGCCGGAGCCTGTGAGCGGAAACAACAGCTGACGAAAGGATACGAACTCGCCGATTCATGGGCAACAGATGGCCACAAGTGGCTGAACGTTCCATATGACAATGGAATTGTTATATGTCAGCGAAAGGAACACTTGCAGAAGGCGATGAGTATGGATGGATCATATCTGGATCAAAGCGGGCCAAGGATACCCTTTCAATATACACCTGAACTTTCACGGAAGGCAAGAGCAACGGATATCTGGGCGGCTATGCGCACTCTTGGAAGGAGCGGAATTGATGACCTGATCTCAAGGTCCTGTCTTTACGCAGAACTTTTCGCCCGCAAGCTTGAGGAGGCCGGTTTCCATATCCTCAATGAAGTCGAGACTAACCAGGTACTCGTTTCTTTTGGATCAGATGAGGACACCAGTAACGTGATCAAAGCAATTCAGGAAGAGGGAACATGTTGGGTGGGTGGCACGAACTGGAGAGGACGGACTGCGATGAGGATCAGCGTGACGTCATGGGCTACACAACCCTTGGACGTGACAAAGTCAGTGACAGCGATGATCAACTGCGCAAAGAAAGTTGTAATTAATGCAGTGTGATGCTAGCCCGCGCATTTTTATTCCCAAGGCGCCGATCCGCGAGCTCAGGGTAGAGGGTACCATATTGAGTATAGCAGCGGCACCTGACTTACCCGACACCTTCCAGTTTGCTGCCTTCAACGCTTTGATAATATTTCTCTTTTCAAATTCCACGAATTCCTCCTTTGTTAGTATGCGGTCATCATCGTCAAAGTCCTTCGAGGCCTTCTTCGTTGCCGTTGTTCCCGCAAGCATAGCAGCTTAAGTCAAGGACACCAGACTGGGCGAGGATCGCCGTGCGTTCGACAATATTCTGAAGCTCGCGAATGTTTCCGGGCCAGGAATGCGATCTCAATAAATTCATTTGCGCCTCGTTCAGTGGTGCAAACTTTCTTTTGTTTCGGACCGAAAACTTTTCGATGAATTTATTCGCGATGATTATCACATCATCACCGCGTTCTCTGAGGGGAGGTACTTCGATAGGAAAAACGTTCAGCCGGTAATACAGGTCTTCGCGAAATTTGTTGTCCTTGCAAAGCTCAAGCAGGTTGCGGTGTGTTGCGGCTATAATCCGAACGTTGACCTTTATGGTTTTTGAACTTCCCACAGGTTCAAACTCTCCTTCCTGAATAACACGTAACAGCTTTACCTGCAGGTCCAACGGCAATTCACCAATCTCGTCAAGGAAGATCGTACCGCCATCAGCCAACTGAAAACGCCCCTTGCGTTCTGCGCTAGCGCCCGTAAATGCTCCCTTAGTATGTCCAAAGAATTCGCTCTCAATAAGAGTTGCAGGAATTGCCCCACAGTTTACTGTCACCAACGGTTTTTCCTTTCGTTTGCTTGTCTGATGAATATGCTGTGCTACAAGTTCTTTACCGGTTCCCGTCTCACCTGTGATCAATACTGTCGCATCTGTGTGGGCTACCATGTATACGTTTTGCAGCAATCGCTTCATACCCTTGCTTTCACCTGTGAGTTGGCATGAGTATTTGATGCCTTCCAGCTCTTCCCGCCAATGTTCGGTCTGATGAATAAGTTGCCTGACCTTTTCATCCCCTTCGGGCCGGTCTTCGCGATTCCTCAATACCAACGTATAGTAAGTATCATCATCAAGTTTATATTGACTTAACGTTCCCTCGACCAGGAATCTATCATCGTTGGTTGAGATCATTTCGAGTTCTCCGGGTATCCAGACATAACGATCCTCGCGGTTGTATTTGTCCAATGTTTCTGTCAACATTAAAAGCTTGGTTCGGCTTGCTTCTGTAAGAAAATGCGCGATGGGCTGTTTCTTTTCAGATGTGGAAATTGAAATACCCAGCCATGACTCCGCGGTGGCATTTAGCATTTCGATCTGTCCTTTCTTATTCAGGTTGATGAGTAAATCCTGCATGCCATTGATCAACCCTCGCAGTTGGTATTCCCGGTTCCTAAGCTCCGATTCACGCCTCAATCGATACAATTCGGATTCGGCACGCGATTTCACAATTTTGAGTACCAGTGTCACGTCTTCAGTCACGGAGACCTGGCTCACTGTAAAGCAATGCAATGCTCCCGATAACTTCTCCTTTGACGTCGTGCAGCGGAGCACCGATATAACTTTCGCCTTTAAACTTTTCCAGCATCTTGTGGGCATCCGGAAACAGATCTTTAATACTGTCGGAATAATGTACCAGATCTGAAGATTTAATTACCTGTTCACACGGCGTTGCTTCAATGAGATATGAAAAATTATCCAGGTATTGCCCCAGGTGCCAGAACGACTTTGTAGTCATCGAGTTTTGGTCCTTATGAAATTCTGTTACCCAGACGGCGTTGACCTGGAGTGCATCGCCAATCTTGCCAATGAGTTCCCTGAAGAACTCTTCCCCGGTCAGCAGGGAGATGGACTCAAATGCGTGCTTGAAGGAATCAAGCCTATTGGCGGTCAATTTCATGAGCGAAAGGTTGGGGTATGTCGGACGAAATGCTGTCATATCTTACGGCTTTTCGTAAAAAATGTTTGTCCGTCGAACAGTTGGCACTGTGACTTTATTTGTGACAAGAAAAAGTTAAAATTATGTAACAGTTTCTCGTTGGCACCCCAATCTTCCGGGGTATGAAAAACCAAGGATTTGTTTATTAGAAAAGGGTTTTTAGTGCGAAATTCAAAAACGGATTGGTATGAGGAGTTAATAGTTTGACATATGGTTCCGTAGACACGCGATCAGGTATGATCCTTCACAACGATGCAATATTTCAGAACAGGAAACACGCGGCCTTCCTTTTGGGAGAACGATTGATGGACTATGAGAATTCGGACGCAATCATTGTAGCAGTCCCCGGCGGCGGTATTCACATCGGATATCACCTTGCAGAACTGTTGCATCTTCCATTAGAAGTGATTCCCTGTAAAAAATTATTGACATCCTGCGGATAACAATAAAACGATCGGTGCTGTAAGCCTTGATGCCGTAGTGGTGCACGATGACGACAACACGATTCCACAGGATTATATCTATCACCAGATTCAGTTATTGAAGCACGTAATAAAGGGGCAAAGTAATAGATACAATAAAGGACATATTCAGCCTTCACTTAAAGGTCGTACTATCATTCTCGCAGATGATCTGTTGATAACCGGCGATACCATGCTTGCGACACTGAAAACTATCCGCAAACAAGTTCCCGAAAAGATCATCGTTGCAGTACCTAACGTTACGCCGGAAGCAACCCGTTCGATCGCTCCCGAGATTGATGAAATAATCTATTTGACTATCGAGCCAAATAACCCAGTCACAGACAATCTTTATGCGGAATTTCCAGAAGTGAGTGATGAAGAAGTGATGGCATTACTTCAGCAAATCCGAAGCAATCAATATTAAGTCGAAACCGATTCCGACAAGTTCAAATAAACTGAACTACGTTCCCGCCGTTTACAAATTCGTCTTACCTTGGTAATGGAAGTTGATCAAGGAATATGAGGGCAGTAGTAATTACAACACCCGGTGATGCAGATGTATTACACCTTGCGAACCGGCCGGAACCAATGCCTCTGGAACATGAGGTATTAGTCGAGGTGAAGGCCGCCGGTGTTAACAGACCGGACATCGCACAACGCAAAGGCCAATACCCTCCACCTCTATGGACATCGCAGGATGTCCCTGGCCTGGAAATCGCCGGGACAGTAGTTTCTTTGGGTGACAACTCGTCAAGATGGCAGGTTGGAGATAAAGTGTGCGCATTAGTCTCCGGAGGAGGATATGCCGAATACTGCACAGTTCCCGAAGGACAATGCCTTCCGATTCCCTCGAACCTTTCGTTCGTCGAAGCGGCCTCACTTCCTGAGACGATTTTCACCATCTGGAGTAATGTGATCGACAGAGGAAAGCTCAAGAAAGGAGAGTCTTTGTTGGTGCATGGAGGAGCGAGCGGTATTGGGGTGGCGGCAATTCAGCTTGCAAAGGCATATGGATCCAAAGTCTACGTTACAGTAGGTACCGACGAAAAATGCGCTTTTTGTGAAAAGCTTGGAGCTGATAAAAGTATCAATTACAAAAAAGAGAATTTTCCGGATGTGATCAAACGGGTCACACGGAATAAAGGTGTCAACGTAATCCTGGATATGATTGGTGGTTCATATACGAACGATAACCTTGACATACTCGCAGAAGAGGGAAGGCTTGTGTTGATCAATTCTATGGCCGGTGAGCATGCGGATGTAAAACTTTCAACGATAATGAAGAAGCGCCTGATTATAACGGGCTCAACCCTGAGAGCACGCGATACCGCATTTAAATCTTACGTAGCTCAAAATGTTGAGCAATATGTTTGGCCCTTGATACGAAACTCCAAAGTTAAGGCGATAGTATATAAAACTTTCCCACTTGAGCAGGCGGCCGCTGCGCACTGGTTAATGGAGAGCAGTAATCACATTGGAAAGATCGTGCTTGAAATCTGATAGCTTGATAGCTATTTCAACGTTCCTTTATACGTCTTCTTAAACAGTTCAAAGCGAGGTATTGACACATTTCGTACATAGGGATTATCCGGATTGTGTTCGATGTAGTCCTGGTGATATCCTTCCGCGCGATAAAATTCCTTTAACTCCTTTATCTCCGTGACAATGGGATCCTTAAACATTCCTGACGACGAAAATTCTCTCAAGCGAGTTTTCGGCGACTTCTTTCTCCGACGGTGTAATATAGAAAAGGATCGATCGATACGAAGAGCCGACGTCCGGCCCCTGGCGATCGGGCGTAGTAGGATCGTGCGAAGTAAAGAACACGCGTGTTAGCTCTGCATAAGATACAAGGGTGGAATCATAATACACGAGAATGCTTTCGGCGTGACCAGTCGTTTCAGTGTTTACCAATTCATAGGTTGGAAACGGTACCGTGCCTCCTGCATAACCTGAGATCGCGGAGTCGACGCCAACGACAGATTCAAAAATCTCTTCCGTGCACCAAAAACATCCCGCTGCGAAGGCCGCAATTGCTCTGTTTTGGGGAGGTGTTAGGTCTATCTTCTTAATTTCATGGCTTGAATCTTTATCCTTTGCCGTCCGGTCACTGCATGAAAGCGCGATTAACATCATCCAAATACTAAGTAATATTGTCTTGTTCATGGTGTTCAAAATTAGAATGGTCCCCGAAATCCACCCTCTTAAAAGAAGCAATTGCGATTCCAAGTTATGGCAAATTAAAAGGAATCACGAAACAAAAACGTCAGCAGAACGACAACATTGGTATCAAACTTTTATTTGGGCGGTATCACAAAGACGTTAGGCATTTCTGACTTTGATTGTTGTGAAATATATTGTGGCTGAATACAATCTTTGTTAAACACCTCATGAACCAATCCAGTATTTCCAGAAGAAAGTTCTTAAAGAGTGCCGCGGTGTTGTCGGCGTTTTCAATTGTTCCCCGCCATGTTCTTGGGGGAAGTGGGTATTTGCCTCCCAGCGACATGATAAACCTCGGATTTATTGGGACCGGAAGACAAAGCACTGGCCTTATGAGAAACTTCCTGACCACTGGTGAAACCCAGGTGCTTGCAGCGTGTGATGTTTACCCAGTCAAACTTCAAAACTTCGTTGATCAAATGAAGGCATTTTGCACTGAAAAGAATTTGAACTTGAAATCGGAATGCAAAACCTATATAGACTTCAGAGAAGTATTGGATCGCAAAGACATAGATGCGGTGGTTATTGCAACACCCGATCATTGGCACGGAGTGCTTTCTGTAAAGGCTGCAGAAAAGAAGAAAGATATTTATTGTGAAAAACCTTTGTCGCTTACCGTAAAGGAGGGGCGAGCAATGGCTAAGGCTGTGAAAAGACACGATCGTGTCTTTCAAACAGGAAGCATGCAGCGCTCATGGCCAGAGTTCAGGCAAACTGCCGAGCTTATCCGCAATGGCTACCTCGGAGAAATCAAAGAAATTAAAGTTAGCGTAGGCGGACCACCTAAAACGTACGACCTTGTAGGGCAACCTCTTCCGTCGGGGCTTGATTGGGATCGATGGCTTGGTCCGAATTTCTTCAGGCCTTACCATAGAGATCTTGCTCCTGCTCTTGAGGATACCTTCTGGGCAAAGTGGAGGGACTATAAAGAGTTTGGTGGCGGGGGTATGACTGATTGGGGAGCTCATATGTTTGATATCGTACAATGGGCGCTCGATATGGATAACAGTGGTCCTGTTGAAGTCAATTATCCGGATGGCCAACAATACAAGTTCCTCACTTATAAGTATGCGAATGGGATCACAATGACGCACGAAAACTTCGGAAAGAATAATACGATCCGTTTTATTGGAACGGAAGGTGAGCTTGATGTTCAGCGGCGAAATCTGGAAACAAATCCAATTGGTTTGAAAGACAAGCAAATCGGGGAAAACGAGCGTCGAGTCTATTTTAGCGACAATCATTACAAGGATTTTCTTAACGCAATGCGCAATAGAACGAAACCGATCTGCGATGTGGAGATTGGTCATCGGACTGCAACAGTATGTAACATCGGGAATATTGCATACGAGTTAAAACGATCGCTGAAATGGGATCCGGTAAAAGAACAATTTAATAACGATCCGGAGGCTAATGCATTGCTCAAGCGGCCGATGCGTAGAAAGTGGTCAATCAAGGTTTGAAAATTTAACTGATTTGACGATGAGAGTAGTTTTTTTAATAGGCTGTTATCTTCTTATGTGTTGCGCACAATCGATAGATCAGCCAACCTCGAGGATATTGGTGTTTTCAAAAACAAAGGGATTCAAGCATGAGTCTATTCCAAAAGGTATTGCGGCAATTCAAAAACTCGGAATTGATAATAAATTCCAGGTAGATACAACTAAGAACGCTTCGTTGTTTACTGACGACAATCTGAGAAATTATCAGGCAGTTGTGTTCTTGAGCACGACCGGCGATGTGTTAGATGACGAACAGCAGGAAGCATTGCAACGATACATCAGGAACGGGGGAGGTTTTGTTGGCATACATTCAGCTGCAGACACGGAATATGATTGGCCATGGTATAATGAATTGCTCGGCGCCTATTTTCTAAGTCACCCCAAACAACAGACAGCTACTATTGTAGTTGTTGACAAGTCACATCCGGCCACAAGTATGCTGCCCGACAAATGGACGCGGCATGATGAATGGTATAATTATAAGAATATAGTTAACGGCCTGCATGTGTTATGCAAGTTGGATGAATCGTCGTATTCTGGTGGAGCGAACGGTGACAATCATCCATTTGCATGGTACCGCGAGTTTGATGGCGGGCGTTCATTTTACACAGGCGCCGGGCACACTGATGAAAGTTATTCGGAGCCTCTTTTTCTTCAACATATTCTCGGAGGTATTGAGTACGCGATGGGGAAAAAGTAAATTAAATAGCTGTTATCAATTCGTCTCGTTTATAGAATAAACTAATTTGTTTCAGAAATTTCTGCGTTTGTAAAGTCTAACACCAACAATAAATGAAAACAAGGTTTTGCCAATTCTATCTCCTTCTTGCCGCGGTGCTGTGCAGCAATCATGGCGTTTGGCCAACCCGTTGAACAATACATCAAAGTTGTCGTTGCGCCAGATCATTCGGACTGGACTTATAAGACCGGAGAGTCGATCAAGTTTCAAGTCAGCGTTCTTCAAAATGGTAATCCATTAAAGGATGTAAAAGTGAAGTACCAGGTTGGTCTTGAAAAACTTGAACCTACAGTGAAAAAGGAGGGAGTCATTCTTCAAAAAGGGACGCTGACCGTTGACGGTGGCACACTAAAGAATGCTGGCTTCGTGCGTTGTATTGTTGAAGCTGAGGTTGATGGTAAACTATATAAAGGTATGGGTACCGCAGGGTTCGATCCATTATCAATCAAGCCAACAGTTCCAAACCCTGCTGACTTTGCTCAATTCTGGGATCAAGCCAAATCCGAACTTGCAACGGTGCCGTTAGATGCAAAAATGACTTTGCTGCCAGAGCGCTGCACAGAAAAAGTGAATGTGTATCATGTCAATCTTCAGAATTTCAGAGTTGGATCCAGGCTATACGGAATCCTTTGTGTGCCAAAGAAAGAGGGTAAGTACCCGGCGCTTTTGAAGGTGCCAGGCGCAGGCGTTCGGCCGTACAGTGGAGACGTAGCAACGGCGGAAAAAGGAATAATTACTTTGGAAATCGGTATACATGGCATTCCGGTGAACATGGAACCGTTTGTATACACGGACTTGGGTGCAAGCACGCTTTATCAATATTATAATTATAATCTTGACAACAAGGATAGGTATTATTTTAAGCGCGTATACCTTGGGTGTGTCAGGGCAAATGACTTCCTGGTAAATCTTCCACAATTCGATGGCGTCAATCTTGGGGTGACTGGAGGAAGTCAGGGTGGTGCCCTTTCTATTGTCACAGCTGCGCTGGACCCACGTGTAAAATGTCTCGCCGCAGTCCATCCCGCATTAAGCGATGTGACCGGCTATTTGAACGGAAGAGCAGGAGGGTGGCCCCATCTGTTCGACAAGAACAACTTGCCTTTTAATAACCTTAAGGAAAAGATCGAAACTGTGGGCTATTACGACGTGGTAAATTTCGCGCGCTTGCTTAAGGTTCCTGGATTGTATACATGGGGATTCAATGATGAGACGTGCCCACCAACTTCAATGTATTCTGCTTACAATGTGATCACCGCGCCCAAGGAGTTATTCCTGGCTCTCGAAACGGGCCATTGGACGTATCCCGAACAACGCGAAAGATTTAATAACTGGCTGGAGCAAAAGCTCAAATCACATGAGCAATAGAAAGAGAAATTGGACCATATTGGTTAGTTGTTTAATCGTGTTCTTTCAGAACATTCCAGTCTCGTTTTCACAAACATTAGAGGAAGTCGATATCTGCGTTTATGGCGGCACGTCAGCAGGAGTCATTGCTGCGTATACAGCCAAATCATTAGGGAAGAAAGTACTGCTTATAGAACCCGGGAGACACCTTGGAGGCCTCACGGCCGGCGGGTTGGGATACACCGACATCGGCAATAAGTATGCTGTCACCGGTCTCGCAAGAGATTTTTACAGAAGGATCGGAACCCACTATGATAAGTTTGAACAATGGATATTCGAGCCTCATGTGGCTGAACGCATTTTCAATGAGTACGTTAACTCGGCAAAAATAAATGTTTGGTACGATCACCGGATAACGTCTGCATCCAAGACAGACGGTATCATTCAGCAAATCGAACTGGAAAATAGTGTTAACCCGTCAACGGCTTCCAACCGCATTGTGCGGGCAAAAATTTTTATTGATTGCAGCTATGAAGGTGATTTGATGGCGAAAGCCGGTGTTTCATATACCGTCGGAAGAGAAAGTAACGAACAGTATAAAGAAAAGTACAATGGCTTTCAGCTTTTAGACAAGCACCAGTTTCCTGACGGCATCGATCCCTATAAAATTAAAGGTCAGCCAGAGAGCGGGTTGTTGTGGGGCATCAGTTCAGGAGCAGTGTCACCAACAGGTACTGGCGATAAAAAGGTTCAAGCATATAATTTCAGGATATGTCTTTCGCGTGATCCGCAAAATAAGATCCCGATTACGAGACCACCTGATTATGATTCAAGCCGCTACGAGCTTTTGCTGCGGGTGCTGGAAAAGGAACCAAACAGACCCTTTAACCTGATCTTAAAGCCGGACATCATGCCGAACAATAAGACTGATATTAATAATAATGGGCCGTTCTCGACTGATATGATAGGTGTCAACTATGAATATCCGGAAGCCGACTACGCGAAGAGAACAGCAATTATTAAGGAGGTTGAAAACTATAACAAAGGGCTTTTGTATTTTATCGGAAACGACAGCAGGATGCCCCAGCATTTAAGAAATGAGATGCTGAAGTGGGGATATCCAAAAGATGAATACGTTGACAATGGAAACTGGTCGCACCAGGCATATATCCGTGAAGCGAGGCGGATGATCGGCGAATATGTAATGACACAACATAATTGTGAAGGAGGCGAAACTGTTAGTGATGGGGTTGGCATGGCGGCATATACAATGGACTCACATAACATCCAACGGCTCGTCGTGAATGGAATGGTTAAAAATGAGGGCGATGTACAAGTGGGAGGGTTTCCACCGTATCCAATTTCCTATCGCTCCATAATTCCAAAGGGAGCTGATTGTAAGAATCTTTACGTCCCGGTTTGTTTGTCGGCTACACATATCGCATATGGTAGTATTCGCATGGAACCCGTATTTATGGTACTGGCACAATCAGCGGCAACAGCAGCTGTTCAGGCGATTGACAAAAAATTAAACGTGCAACAGGTTGATGTGGCGCTGGTACAGAAAACTCTCAGGGAGAATCCAATGGCCGATGGTACCACAAGAGAAATTCTTATTGATAATGACGACAAGGGCAGTGTGACGATGGTGGGATTATGGACTACTCTAAAAAATTCGCCTGGTTGTTATGGCCCATCGCTGTTATCCAGCGCTTATGGAGAGAAATCAACGATCCGATCGGTTAAATTTAGTACCTTGATTGAAGAAGACGGCGCTTACGAGGTGTATGTTTATTTTCCCAGAACAGCTGGCGGATCATCGACGGTCACAGTTAGTTTCCATGATGGGAAAAGGAATCATACAAAGGACGTTAAGCCGAATCAGGTTAAAATTGAAGGACAGACTTCAGGAGAATGGATGCTACTCGGGCAATACGATCTTGATAAGAACGAACGGGCCCACGTTGAAGTGTCAACACGAGGAGCAGACGGAACCGTGGTCGCGGATGCTGTTTTGATTTCACCAGTGCGCAGATAGAAAAAAATCACTAAATGATACTTTTATGAAAAGACGAACCTTTGTAAGGAGTGCGACATTGGCTGCCATTGGCAGCGTGTACATCACCAGGGACCTGTATGGACAGGGTAACTCAGTCGTCTACGGTCATAACAACATGAAGTATAAGATGGATCAAAGTTGGTGCAAGGCCGATCCATTGACGAATCCGGTTAATGATTGTCATGAAATGGTGCAGGATTCATCAGGTCGGATCATTTTGTTGACTAACGAGACGAAGAACAACGTCATGATGTTTGATAAATCGGGTAAATTACTTACCACGTGGGGTAATTCATTTCCTGGGGGACACGGTTTGACGTTGGCCGGCGACCACTTATTCATTACCGATACCGTCAAACATCAGGTGTATAAGACCACTCTTGATGGTAAAATACTGTTAACCATTGATGCTCCGAAAGAAAATAATCTTTATCCAAAACCCGAACAATTTGTACCAACAGAAGTAGCTGTAAGTGATAATGGCGATTTTTACATAGCCGACGGCTACGGTCTTCAATACATTCTGCGGTACGATGTCAATGGCAAACTGATTAGTTATTTTGGCGGAAAGGGTGAGGGTGATGAGAAGCTCGACAATGCCCACGGAATTTGTATCGACAAGAGAAATGGTTCTGCCAGCCTTCTGGTCACTGATCGGACGAGGAATTGTTTTAAGATATTCACGATGGAAGGCCAGTTACTGGGAGTGATCAAACTACCCGGGGCTTGTGTATGCCGGCCGGTACTTAAAGGTGAAAATTTATATGCCGCTGTTTTACGGTCGCCGGATCTTGGAGCGGAGAAAACGGGATTTGTAACAATTCTCAATAAGCAAAACAAAGTGGTCTCAAATATTGGAGGAACCGCGCCCGTGTATGATGACCTTGGAAAATTACAACCTATGGCTCAGGCAGATAAGATCTTTGTCCATCCACATGACGTTTGCATTGACAATGATGAAAACCTTTACGTTGCACAGTGGGCGTCGGGTAAGGTGTATCCTTATAAGTTTAACAGGGTATAAAGCATCGTTCACAAACCCTGGCCAATAATTACTTCCTCAGGTCTTCTGGCAAAAGAAACGTCGGGAAGTTCTGATAACAGAATGGCCTGGTAAACCGGTAAATGGCAGTCAATCCTACTGAAGTCGAACGGGAATCCGTCGTTGAAGGATAGGGACCACCGTGCACCATCGCTGGTGACACTTCCACGCCAGTAGGGTAGCCGTTGATAACAAGACGACCTACCTTTGATGTTAATACCTGAATCAATTCCCCTGCGTTCTTTAAGTCTTCATCAGTTCCGATTAGGGTGGCTGTGAGTTGGCCATCCATGGTCGAACAAAATGAGATCAGCTCTTCCATGTTATTGGAAATAACGGCAACTGATGAAGGACCAAATACTTCCTCCAGGACCGCTGTGTTTTTTAATGCATCTTCCGCTTTGATCTTTATCAGGTGAGGCAAGATCCTGTCTTTCGGATCCGCAAGTAATGGAGTGATTCCAGATATACTTCTTTGTTGTTTGATACCATTCAGGTAAGACTTGGCGATCGTTTGCGTCAACATTGTCATAGGCTGCGCGGCGCTGAGTTCTTCCGTTAGTTTATCCAGAAAAGCACTGGTATGGGACTCATCCTTCATTACGACAACACCGGGATTAGTACAGAATTGACCCGCGCCCAGCGTTATCGATCCTGCCAGTTGTTTAGCAGTTACCTCGCCCTTTTCCTTTGCTGCTCCAGGAAGGATGATCACAGGATTCACACTTCCCATTTCAGCGTACACCGGAATTGGTTCCTTCCTCCGGACAGCGAGGTCATAAAGTGCCTTGCCACCCTTGAACGATCCGGTAAATGCTATTGCCTTAAGGTTGGACTGCATAACTAACGTACTTCCTATACGGTTTGATTTGCCATGTACTAAAGCAAATACTCCTGAGGGCACTTTGCTTTTTTCTATTGCCCGCAAGATGGCAATCCCGACCATTTCGCAAGTTGAAGGGTGTGCCGGGTGAGCTTTGAAGATCACAGGGCAACCGGCTGCAAGGGCTGCGGCGGTGTCGCCCCCGGCAACTGAAAATGCAAATGGAAAATTGCTTGCACCGAAAACACCGACAGGACCGATAGGTATCTGCATCTGCCGGAGATCGGGTTTCGGCAACGGCTTGCGATCCGGATCTGCCTTATCAATGATTGGTTTTACCCACTCAGGATTCTCGATAAAATTTGCAAATGCATTAAGCTGATTAATGGTACGCTGACGTTCCCCTTTTAAGCGATCGTGAGTTAATGCCGTTTCAATTGAAGCCGTCTCGATCAATTCGTCTCCAAGAGCGTCAATTTCAGCAGCAATGTTCCTTAGAAACCCTGCCCGTTGAGAATGACTGATGTTCCTGTATACCTTGAACGCTTCGAGTGCAACGTCAGCGGCATTACTTAGCTCTTCATCCGTTGCTTCCGTAAAAACGGTTTCTAAAGGAGTATTTGAAGTAGCGTTTACAGAATTAAATGTATCCGTTCCACCGGCTACAAACGTTCCATTAATGATCTGTTTTCCTGTGAGCTTCATTGATAAATAAATGATTTTAGAGATTGAACCCGATGATGAAGAAGTAGTCAAACTTGCATCATCTCATTGGACGAAATTTCTCAGCTTTCCGATGCCCTCGATTCCTATAATGATTTCGTCTCCGGAAGCCACGCTGAACTCGTTTGGTGGTACAAGGCCCGTACCTGTCATCATGAAGACACCCTCGGGAAAGCTGCATTCCATAAATAGGTAGTCGGCAAGTTCCTTATGCTTTCTTTTCATCCTATTGATGGAGATGGAATCTGAAAAAGCTGATGCTCCATTACGTTTTATTTCCAGTGTTATCATTGCATCCTCATTGATGGCTTTTTCCGGCACAAAAATACATGGGCCGAGAGCAGCACTTCCGTCGTAAACTTTTGCCTGAGGCAAGTAAAGTGGGTTTTCACCTTCGATATCACGCGAGCTCATATCGTTGCCTATCGTGTAGCCAACAATATTTCCAGACGATGACATGAAGAGTGTAAGTTCCGGTTCAGGCACGTTCCAGGCAGAATCCTTCCTAATCCGGACTTTGCCTAATGGACCCACAGTACGATGACGGGAACCCTTAAAAAAAAGTTCCGGGCGATCGGCGGCATACACTTTGTCATAGAAAGTTCCTCCTCCGGCATCTTTAGATTCTTCCATACGTGCGTCACGGCTCCTTAAGTAGGTAACACCTGCAGCCCATATCTCCTGGCTTGCAATTGGAGCCTCCAGAGTTTGGTCTGAAAACCATTTTTCTGTTACAGATTTTGAATGCGGGATTTCTGATTTTACGTAATCGTGGAGGTTGTCCCGGTTTATGAAAGTATCCCAATCGTTATGGCGGGATACAAAAAACTTTTTCTCAGATTCGGATTCGATGATTATATCGCTCTTTGTTTTGTAAATTCTCATTCTTGTTTGTGATTTCTCTTTACGTGGCTTTCTTAGCGAGGGCAAATATAATGCATGAATCTAGTCTTTGAAACCCATTCGCTTTCTAATCGTGGCTAGTTTTGCTTCAGCC
The DNA here is from genome assembly GCA_963774615.1 of uncultured Cytophagales bacterium. Taxonomy (GTDB): domain Bacteria; phylum Bacteroidota; class Bacteroidia; order Cytophagales; family Cyclobacteriaceae; genus Chryseolinea. Next base: position 108,635 of record CAVZFT010000038.1, on the reverse strand, counting down.
TCTTCCCCATAGAATGTTCGTTCTGCATTGAGATAAACCAATGTCCCGTGCTTGACCTCTACCAACTGATTTAAAATCATTAACGCTTCGTCTACCCGTCCAGAGGCCATGAGAATTGCGCATGTTGAATGTTTTTTGTCGTAAGTAAAAGGTGGAGTTTGTAGCTCCCATAACATGTTGTCACTTTCCTTTTTACGGCCTTGTTTTGCATATATCGCACCAAGAACTCCCACCATTACTGGTCGCCGATTTGAGAGTTCGATGGCTTTCAGCAACTCCACTTCAGCCTTCTCATAATCTTTGATTTTGAAGTAGGTCATCCCTAGTCCGAAAACCGCCTCTGCATAATGTGGATCGATTTCGATTGTTTTCTTGAATTGCGCAATAGCTTTATCTGTCTCACCTCGAAAGTGATAAATCCTTCCCATTCCAGTATTTACGCTCAATGATAAGGGGTCAAGTTCATGGGCAATCTGGATTTCTTTCAATGATTCATCAAACCTCCGGTGAATCCCAAGGAACAAGGCATACCATTCATGAGCCGCAACGTAACCGGGTTTGAGCTCGATTGCGCGCTTGAATTCTTTGTCAGCTCCGTCCCAGTCCCAATCTATTCTGAATTTCAAATACGCCAAGGCTGCATGAGCTTCAGCCAATGTTTCGTCTAGTTCCAGTGCCTTCGCAACGGCGTCCTTTGCTTTTTTGCTGACCATTTCAGCCCCGCTGCCGTATCCGGCGGCGCTGATCAGCGTATAACAATAAGACAGATTTGCGTACGCCAGCGCAAAATTGGGGTCGAGAGAAACTGACGTTTCGAAATGTTGTACAGCGGTTTGCACGCTTGTTGGCGTCTTCTTATTAAGAAAATGTTTTCCCAATAAGTATTCCTGAAAAGCCTCCGAGTTTTCGGTGTAATTCTTGTCCAGCTGTTTCTTCTCAGAAGAAGCAAGAATGATCTTCAGTTTGGAAGCCACATTTTGTGCGATCTCGCTTTGAATAACAAAAATGTCCTGGAGGTTGCGATCATACTCCATGGTCCAAATATTGCTCCTGCGTTGATACATCAATGAGTTGAACAGAGATCCTTGCTTTATCCCCCATTTGCCGGACGGTTCCGGCGAGCACCGTGCCAACCATCAGTTCTTTTCCAATGGTGGTGATATCCGTTTGCAGCCCTTTGTACTTCATGATCGAAGAACGCGCGATCACGCGTAGATCGGTTATTTTCGATAGACTGGATATCAGTTCTTCAGTCATTCCATCAGCAAAGTATTCGTCTTTTTCATTGGCGCTAATATTGTCGAGTGGCAATACGGCAAGTCTTAATCTCAGCTTAGAAAGATCCGCTGCAGGGTAACTGTCCTTGAAATACACAAGACTAAAACCAACAAGAGCGATAACGGCCATCGCGGCGAAAAAAACAAGCATCTTGTTAGGAGATACATGTTTCTTTTTCTCCACTTGAATTTCGCTCATCCAGGGAAGCTGTATGTTAAAAATTTCGATAGAGGCCGAGATATTCTTGAGGGTATGTCTACCGACGCTTATAAGAGGATAGTTTATTTTATTCCGGATCTGCCGCGCCACATCTTCTGAAAGACAGATGCCACCGGGTTTGGCAAGTGGTTCAATCCTGGCAGCAATATTAACTCCATCACCATGTACATGCTTTTCGATGTAAACAACGTCGCCGATATGTATTCCGATTCTCAGGAGGATTTGCTCTTCAGGTTTTGCTGCTTTGTTTCGCTCGAACAATGCTGTTTGTATTTCGACAGCGCATTCGGCGCCTTCGACGGCGCTATCAAATTCCACAAAAAACAGATCACCTGCTGTTTCGATTTCACGACCGCCGTGTGTTGAAAAGATAGGACGCAGAATGCTTCTGTGCTCTTCAAGGAGCCGGAGCGCTAGTTTTTCGTCTTTTTGAGAGAGGGCGCTGTATCCCACCATGTCCGTAAACATAATGGCTGCTAATCGCCGCATAGATTTTTATAGGTTATCAAGTTGGACTAGGTACAAATCAAAGTAGTAAGTTACTCAATTCACCAAACTCCATCAACATTCTTTGATTGAAACGCGTGTGTTATAGGTAGTTTAAATCTTGGTGGAAACCAGATTCTGGGGTTCGCCTTTAAGATAGCAGTCGATATTTTGCACGGTCACGCCCAGGATACGTTTTCGGGCTTCGAGACTCATCCATGCAGTATGCGGAGTAACAACGCAATTCTTCGCCTGCAATAGAGGATTCGTTGCTGGAGGTGGTTCAACCGACAACACATCCAAAGCTGCAGCGCCCAATTGATCGGCATTTAATGCATCGGCAAGATCCTTTTCGTTTATGAGCTGCCCGCGTGATGTATTGATTACCCACGCCGAAGGTTTCATTTTTGATAACAGATTTCGATTCACAAACTGGTTGTTGTTTCGCGTTAATGGACAATGCAGTGAAAGAATGTCACTTTGTGCAAATACTTCCTCGAGATCGGCATATGTTGCAAGATTGTTTTCCTTCTTTGTTTGGCTGTTATAGATCACACGCATCTCAAAAGCAGCAGCCAGCGTGGCAACCTGGGTACCGATCTTGCCCAATCCGATAATACCCATTGTCTTGCCCTGCAATTCGGTGATACGTCCTTTTGAAAAACAGAAATCCGGCGAACGTTCCCATTCGCCTTCTCGCACTGACGAGCTGTTCACTCCAACACGGTTTGCAAGCTCAAGAATAAGCGCAAAAGTATGTTGAGCTACCGACGATGTTCCATAGGCAGGCACATTGCACACCTTGATGTTTCTTTTGGACGCCGCTTCAACATCCACAATGTTGAACCCTGTTGCTGTTACACATATGAGCTTCAGATCTTTTGCTGCCTCGATAGTAATGGCTGATATAGGAACTTTATTCGTGAGGATGATCTCCGCGTTCTTACACCTTTCAGTAATTTGTTCAGCAGGTGTACGATCAAACATAGTAACGTCTCCGTACGTATGCAGCTCGTTCCAGCTTAAGTCTCCGGGATTTAATGTATAACCATCAATCACTACAATTCTCATCTTGCACGGAAGTTAACGCGACATCCTTTGATCTAATGGACGCAGCTTTTCAGTTTTTTTCTCAAATTAATTTCAATTAGTGGTATCCACAATTTTAACTTTTGCATTTAAGAAAATGATCTTGAAAAGAAAGCGGTTGCCTGCGATGACCTATTTCTCAATTCCGGCAGTTCGAAGCATCACCTTAAAGTTGTTCAGGTCGGTTTGCATGGCCTTGATCACGTCGCTGCGGTCAATGGTAAGCGAGGTAGCTCCGTGTTCGGCGCCTCCCAAAGGATACTCGTAGTGCATCGAAATGGGAACGTTAATGCCATAAAGTTTTAATAAAGTCAGGTAGCTCTTGTAATCCACAAAACCTTCGCCGAGAGGCACTACTTCGGTCATCCACTTTCCTTCCTTCTTGGCCCATTGAAAGTCTTTAATGTCGATACTTTTAATATATGGCTTCATCATCTTTAGGGCAATGGGCCAGGAGTTGGCACCTTCTATCGTAGCGTGAAAAATATCGTATTGTGATGCGAGCCACGGTGAATTGATGCGCGCTAACACGGTATAGAGATCCCATATAGGGGCACCAAAGTACAATCCCGAATGGTTTTGATATTCTCCGTATATGGAATATTTCTTATTGACCGCGGCAAGTTTTGACAATTGCAGCTCGATATCCTTGAGACTGTCTTCAATATTTTTTTGCGCGTTGTATTTAAGCCAACCCATTCGATAGTGCTGAATTCCTAACGCGTTTGCCGTCTTCAGAATACCTATCTGTAAATGGATCATCAGCATCTGTCACAGCTGTCGTGATCATATAAACATTCATGCCTGCCTTCTTCACGGCGTCGACGGCTTTAGGAAGATCCTCGGCAACCCGTTCAGGTAACACGTGTCCGTCCGGCCTCACGGTAATATCGACTCCATCGAATCCTATCTGAGCAGCAACCTGAGCCATTTCGGCGTAGTTGAGCCATTGAAGATGCTTCGAGAATATGCTGATCTTAGGTACATCATTATCCGGAAGTAATGAGGCTTTTTTACTAGATGCAGTTCTTTCGTTCGCCGCCGTATTCATCGCAGATGAAAGGCCAGCAGTAGTTAACAGGGAATTTAATAGAAATTCCCTTCGGTTTGTTTTCATGGGCTCGCTTACTATAGGTTGCAGTAGTTACCAAATATAACGATGATATAAAGTTTGTTGCCGGATAGTCGGTAAAATTTTACATTGCTTGAATCACGCGGGCGCATTTTTCACAACGCCTTAAATGAACAAGGATACAATAATTGATTCACTCGAGTTGGTTAGGCTACCGGACCTTACAAAAGACTCCTGGAGTGAATCGTTCCACTTCAAAAAAGGCGTTGGTCACGAGTAACGGCGTAATTAAACTCCCTCAGAAACCAGGCTTCGGAATTGAGCTCGATGATACTAAAATTGAAAAGCAAGAAGTTCTCGTCAAAGTTTGATCATCCCGTCCCGATATCTATCGGGATCGGGACCGCAATCACGCCTGAATATTATGCTTTTCTCATCAATACTTTTTTAACTATCTTTTCTCCAACAGACGACGCCATGACAGGACAGGAACAAAAAAGCACGACTAGATTCATTGACGAATTAGAGAAAGGTATTAAGGGAGTAGTGCTCAGTGACGATTATTCGCTGGGAATGTATTCTACGGATGCAAGTTTTTATCAGATACGACCGAATGTAGTTGTCTTGCCTTTAGACGAGGCAGATGTCAAGGTTGCGGTTAAAGTAGCGAACGACTACAAGCTGAAGATACTCCCGCGTGGAGGCGGAACAAGCCTTGCCGGTCAGACCGTGGGTGAAGGCATTGTCATTGATTTCTCCAAGTACATGAACAAAATACTTGAGTTCAATGAAAAGGAGAGATGGGTCAGGGTGCAGCCGGGACTCGTCCGCGACGAGTTGAATGAAGAAATGGCAAAATACAAACTGCACTTTGCTCCTGATCCGGCCACGTCGAGCAGGGCAAATGTTGGCGGTATGGTGGGAAATAATTCTTCGGGCACGAAAAGTATTTTGTATGGCAAAACTGTTGATCACGTGCTGGAGGCAAAAGTCCTTCTTGCTGATGGAACGGAGTTGATACTCAAAGAACTTTCACCCGATGAATTTGAGAAAAAAGCTCAACAGCAGGACAAGGAGGGAAGGATTTACAATGGTTTCAAGACGATCATCCAAAATAATAAGGAAGAGATAAAACAACGATTCCCGAAAGTCATGCGCCGGGTCGGCGGTTACAATCTCGATGAGTTTGTATATACCGACCGTTGGAACCTTTCGAAGCTGATCACGGGAAGTGAAGGAACGCTTGCCGTATCGCTTGAGCTTAAGATCAATCTTGAGCCGTTACCAAAAGTTAAAGCAGTCGTCGTTGTGCATTTCGCTGAATTGTTAGAGGCGATAAGGGCAGTAGAGCCAATGCTCCCTTTCAAACCCTCTGCCGTAGAGATCATCGATCGTACGGTTTTACGGCTAAGTGCTGAAAATCTCACCACCAGACACCTTTGCCATTTCATTGAGAACGATCCTGCCGCGATCCTCATCGTAGAATTCTATGGAGATTCCAATGAATCGGTGATGGATCGATCTCATCAGATGATCGAAGCACTCAAACGACAAAATTTCGGATATGCTTATCCTGTGTTTCCGGATGGTAAAGCATTCGATGATGTTTGGTCTTTGCGGCGCAAAGGACTTGGCTTGATGATGGGAATTAAGGGTGAGAAAAAAGCCCTCAGCTTCATCGAAGACTCGGCAATCCCTATTCCTGTATTACCGGAATACATTGATCAAGTACTGAAGATTTGTGAAAAGCATAACACTGAAGTTTCCATGTATGCCCACGCCAGCGTTGGTGTTATACATGTGCAACCTCTGCTTGATCTTCGCGACGAGCAAGACATAGAAAATCTGAAAAAGATAACCGACGAGACATTTGAGCTTGTGGTAAAATACGGAGGCTCATGGAGCGGAGAACATGGAGATGGACTCGTGAGAAGCGCTTATAACGAGCGATTTTTCGGAAAACATTTGTATCAGGAATTCAGGAATATAAAAAAGATGTTTGATCCCGAGAACCTGATGAACCCGGGAAAGATTGTCGACGCGCAAACTATAGAACACAACCTGAGATATGGTGTTAGTTATAAGGACGAAACAGTTACAGGCACTTTTCATTATCGGAACGAAAACAGTTTCAGGGAATCTGTCCACATGTGTACCGGGGTGGGTGAGTGCAGGAAGATTCTCGGCGGAACCATGTGCCCAAGTTTTAAGGCCACTCGCGACGAAGAACATTCAACCCGTGGCCGCGCCAATGCATTGAGGCTCGCGATGTCAGGTCAATTAAAGAAAGATGGACTTAGCAGCAAGAGGCTTCATGAAGTAATGGATCTATGTCTCTCCTGCAAGGCTTGCAAATCCGAATGCCCGAGCAACGTTGATATGGCGAAAATGAAAAGTGATGTTCAGCAAATGTATTACGATGAGCATGGAATTTCCCTTCGCGACAGACTTATTAGGGATTCGTCAAAGGCGGCTTCAGTATTTTCGGGGGCGCTATCGGGAGTAATAAATTTTCTACAGCACACCAGCTTGTTCAGGTTTTTAATGAAAAAACTTGCAGGATTTGATCAACGAAGATTGTTGCCCGAATATGCTGCTGAACCTTTTTACAAGTGGTTTGAAAAGAACGGAAGTAAAGTAAAAGATAAGGACAAGCGTGTGGTGTTGTTTGCAGACACGTATTTGAATTTTCATGAACCTAATATTGGTATTTCCGCTGTGCAGTTGTTGAACTCCTGTGGTTATGAAGTAATACTTGCGAACGTAGGATGTTGTCAGCGTCCGAAGATATCGCATGGCTTCTTAAAGGATGCCAAGGACGAGGGTACTAAAACAGCAATTGCGCTAACTAAATACTTCGATGAAGGCCTGAAGGTTGTTGTATGCGAACCAAGTTGTGCGTCAGCTTTGAATGATGATCTTCCCGATCTCATTGATGATGAAGTGCTGGCCGGGAAATTAAAAGATGGCGTTATGATGATCGATGTATTCCTTGAACGCGAAATTCACAATGGAAACCTCAAGAGGTCATTTGAATCAATTGCCGGAGACATCCTGATCCATGGTCATTGTCATCAGAAAGCACTTTATGGAACTAGTTCAATGAAGAGTATTTTTCAAAAAACAGCAAAAGGTGTGAATGAAATCCCCTCGGGCTGTTGTGGCATGGCTGGTTCCTTTGGATACGAAGCAGAGCATTATGATATATCAGAAAAGATTGGAGGTCAGGTGCTTTTTCCGGCTGTGAAATCAATGAAAGCAGGCACCACCCTCGTTGCGAATGGTTTTAGTTGCAGACATCAGATAGAACATTTTACCGGTGTCAAACCCAGACATTGGGTAGAGGTCATTCGCGCTAAATAATATTCAATGAACTGGACACAAGAAACTAATCCCCTTGACAACATTGCTTTGTCAGCGCTTGTTGCAGCGATCCCCGTTGCATTTATTTTTTATTCTGTTGATAAAGAAGATGAAAGGATACCTGGCAAGCGTGTTAACAATGACACTAGCAATCATATTGGCCGTGATGGTCTTTCATATGCCGCTGAAACTCGCTCTTGCATCGGCATTACACGGCGCATTGTATGGACTGTTTCCTATATGCTGGATAATCATAGGAGCCGTTTTCCTTTTTAATGTCACGGTGAAGAGTGGGCACTTTGAGATCATCAAGAATTTCATGGCAAGCATTACGCCGGACCGACGGCTGCAAGCTCTGCTGATCGCATTTTCATTTGGCGCCTTCCTTGAAGGTGCCGCGGGCTTCGGTGCGCCGGTCGCCATTTCGGCAGCGCTGCTGGTCGGGTTGGGTTTCAATCCCTTGTATGCAGCCGGTCTTTGTTTGATTGCGAATACAGCCCCCGTTGCTTTTGGCTCCGTGGGAACGCCGATAATTATGGCATCACGGGTATCTGATATTCCGGAAATGGCTATTTCTCAAATGGTGGGAAGGACCCTTCCAATTTTATCGGTTGTTGTTCCTTTTTACCTCGTTGTACTTATGTCGGGTTTTAAACGCTCCATGGAAGTGCTGCCGGCTATTGTGGTGTCAGGGGTATCATTCGCTTTCTTTCAATGGTTTGCCGCAAACTATATCGGTCCAATGCTTCCCGACGTCCTCGCCGGTATTGCCTCTATTATTAGTATGATGATATTGCTCAGGTACTGGAAGCCTCAGGTGGTGTGGCGTTTTAGTGAGGAGCCACCACAAACGTTGGATTCGAATCTCAAATATTCGGTGGGTCAGGTAACCCGGGCGTGGTCGCCATTCATCATCATGACGCTCTTCATTATCGCATGGGGATTGGACCCTGTAAAAGGCGCACTCAACTCAATAGGAATTCTGAAGTTTGAAATACCTGGGTTGAATATGATCAATAAAGCCGACGGAACTCCATTGGCAATTAAAGCCCTTTGAGTTGAATTACCTTTCTGCTCCGGGAACTGCATTACTTTTCACTTCGATCATTGCGATACCGCTATTGGGAGTGACGTATAGCGAGGCCGTGAAGATCTACTGGGCGACATTAAAACAACTTTGGTTCTCGATTGTCACTATTGCATGTGTTGTCGGTTTCGCTTTCATCGCGAATTATTCGGGAATGTCGATCGCCATGGCCGTAGCGCTGGCAAGCACTGGTGTGCTATTTCCTTTTTTCTCACCGATTCTGGGATGGCTTGGAGTATTTCTCACCGGATCAGATACTTCTTCGAATGCGTTGTTTTGCAAACTGCAATATTCTTCAGCAGAGTCGCTTGGAGTTGATCCCGTCGTGACTGTAAGCGCGAACGCTTCCGGTGGAGTAACTGGTAAAATGATCTCACCTCAAAGTATAGCTATCGGTGCCGCCGCAGTTGGATTGGTGGGAAAAGAATCCGATTTGTTCCGGTTTACTGTTAAACACAGTTTTATAATGCTGTTTATCATTTGTCTGCTAACGTACGCACAGGCTTATCTTATACCGTGGATAGTTCCAGGTTATAAAAAGCTTGAAGCGGCTGTTGCAATTGAGACTGCGAACATATCGACCGGTTTCTTTTATCTGTTGATTTTGGCCTTGATATTGGCGATAGTAACAGCGACCGTAGTACTAATTAATAAAAGGAAGATAAGAACTTCATGAGCGCGAAAGGGATAACGATCAGGGATAACCTGAGAGAAACTTATGCTGACGTTTACACAGCTGAAACGTTGGCTTCACTGTCTGTATTAGCTCCGTTTAACAAACGTATTAAGGACGCCATGACTGCCCGCCTGAAACGAAGAGCGGAGAGGCAGGCGAACAAAGTGCGGATTGGATTTTTGGACCATAACGGAACGATCCCAGGAACGAACTATCAGGGTAGCTGACGCGCGAGACGGACGATTTGAAGGTTCAGTAATCCCTAAAGATCTTCAGCGCCAATGGATTCAAGGAACGGGACCCGCAGCTAAAGCCGAACGCTGCCCACGGAAAACAGCATACGTAACGTTGCGTATGCATTGCTTTCAGGCGCCGATGGATGGATGTTTGATGGCGAGGATGCTCTGGGACAGATCAGTTCAATGTCATTGGACAACCAGCGTAACCTGAAGCTGGCAATTCATAAGGATCCCATGTTCCTCAGAGTTGCTGAACGTGTAGCTGATGAAATGAATAAATGGGGAAACGATTTTTTTGGTCGTAAGATCATACAAGACTGGAAAACACAGCTTGAATTCACGACGAAGATTTTCAGAGCTCGTGGATTGCATCTTGACGATCGTCACATAAGGGATGTCGGATGGAGTGGCGTTGGCTGCGTCCATTGTGGATGTTTCGCTTTATGTAACCAATAACTACAAGGCACTGGAGAGCAATGGATCATCGATTGTCCTTTATCTTCCAAAGATTCAAACTGCTGGTGAGGCTGCATTGTGGAATGAAATGCTGAATGCGCTCGAGGACCATTTGAAACTTGGACGCGGAACGATAAAAGTATATGTACTTGTGGAACAACTTGAAGAGACGTTTCAGCTAATGGAGATCCGGGCTGCGTTGGGAAAACACTTTGTTGGTTTTAACACCGGGCGATGGGACTACATCAATAGCGTAGCAGATGCGTTGTCGTGGGATAAGGACTTTATCAATCCAAATATAGAGTCGATTGTGATGACCTATGGATACATGCGTAACTATGAAGACAGGGTGAGGCGCGCTGTTAATACTCCGGACATAAATGGAAATTACGCGTTGTGGCAGGGTGGGATGGAACCGAATATTCCGGTGGGATCGGAGGAAGGTGTCTCCGCGAGCATGAAGAAGGCGGTAGCGGGCGCTGAGCGCGAACAGCGGGATGGCGCCAGCGGGAAGTGGGTGGCTCACTGGAAGATGGTTCACATTGTGCGACCGGTGTGGGAAAAGGCTAGGAGAGCAAAATCAACTCGGACGAAAATTTTCACCCCTGACCTATACGCCGGCAGATGCAGCGGGACTAACGGAACTTGAGCCAGCACCGATCACCATAAGGGGTGCGCGAAATCTCTTAAGTGTCGCTCTTCAATATGGAAATGCTTTTCTACAGGGCATGCAGGCTGCCGCGCTTAAGCCAGCGGACTTTTTCGGTAATGATGACATCTTGTACCTGATGGAGGATATGGCGACAGGGGAGATCAGACTAAGCATACTTTGGGAGTGGATCCACAAAGGAGCGGTACTGACAGAGGCAGATCCAGAAACCGGTACTAAGAAAGGAGACGTAATGGATGCATCATTGTTCAGCCGTTTGCTGGACGAGGAATACTCGAAGTTGTTGAAGGCAAAGTCCAAGGACGTGCATGACGAATCAAAAACTACAACCCTTCCAATTTCGCGCGAAATTGCGCAGGTCTACGTGTTAGATGAAACGAAGGCGCCGTGGTTTATTGATCTGCTGAATATCAATCTCAATAATCATTCGCTTACGGAGGCTGTGCGAAGGATAAATCTGTATATGTCCACGATAAAAAAGGATGGGGTAAGGATTACAGAAAACCTGGACTTCAGCCTGTAGAGGATGAGATATCCTGATGCATGTTGTATTGATTTTTTATTGATTGTCCTTTAATCCTTCTCGCGGAGAGCTGGGTGCTATTTTATGTAAAGAGACTTTGAATACTTCAATGGGTTTCTCCAAACCTCGAAGGGGTTCTTCTCCGAGAAGCTCAATGTGGGTTTTACCTGGAGAGATCTGATCGTACACTTGCCTCGAAATCAGAAATTCTGTGCCGTATTTTTTGTTGAGCTGTTCAATTCGCGATGCAATGATTACGGGAGTGCCGCTGATTGAAAATTGTTTTCTCTGCTCATTGCCGATATTCCCCGTGACAACCAAACCCGAATGCAGTCCAATGCCAATTCGTGTATTGGGAATTAGTTGATCGTTGGACGCTTTCTCCACTTGTCGCAGAATGTTTATCCCCGACTGAAATGCCATATCAGCATGAAGGGAATTCTCAACAGGCGAACCAAAACATGCCATCAATCCATCGCCCAGGATCTGGAACACGACGCCCTGGTGAAGGTTGATGATGTCGATGAGGGGTCCAAGGCACTTGTTCTGGTATTCGTTAACTTCTTCTGCCGAATGCATGTCAGCGAAGTTTGTAAAATTCCGGATGTCCACGAACATGATCGTTGCTTCACGCCTCTTAGTTACTCCTTTGTCTTCAATTATTGCACGTGAAACTTCCCTTGAGACCTGTTGGCCGAACAAAAACTCAACCTTGTCTTTTGCTTCCTGTACCTCCAGCGCGGTTTTGATCCGCTTCTTGAGCTCGGCTGAAACAAACGCTGCTGAACCACCCGATAGAAGCAGAATAACACTTCTTATATAATAGGAATTTTCAGGAACTACCGCTTTTGAATCGGACATATGCGCGACGTTATGAAATGCGTAATAAACGACGCCTGCATATTCAATTGCTGCAAGCAACCCTGCGAAAATGTTTACACGATAGTCAAGGTGTAGAATCGAGAGTGTGATCAGTAGAAAGTAAACAAGCATTACCGGCGTGTCGATGAATGAGAGCATTTTAAGATCGCCCATGATGAACATCATTATAAAGGATGGCATGCGTTATTTCAATGACTGTTTGTGTGATCTTATAACGCAAGGCGGGTGGCCTGACAGAAGTCATTCGTTTTTTCAGAAACCGGATATTCGCCAGCTGATAAAGGATGAACAACATTATGAACGAGACGATCTTTGAGAATGTAAAGAATCCACCATAGTATTGCGCAAGGCTTCTTTCTGCCAGACAAGTAGTTGAAAATAGCTACTAATCAGGATGGTGGTGAACAAGAAGATCAAAAGCAGCGATCGCAGTATACTCGCTCTTCAATTCCTCGACCTCAAGGCTTGCATTATGTTCCGGAAACTTGAACATCTCTGTTAATTAAATTTATTTTATTCTCGAGACTATTCGATGCCGTAATACTGGTACCTAGCTACCTTTGCTACCTAGCGTACCTAGGTATACCCAGGTACCCATACCCCGACCTACGACGTCTTCTTATAATTGAACACCGCCCACGCATTCAGCACCACTGCAAACACTCCCACGATGATCAAGTGGCGCAATACGTCGCTAAAACCACTTCCTTTAAGTATTACCATCCGCATCACATCAATCAGGTAGCTGACCGGGTTCAGCTTCGATACGAACTTTGCCCACTCAGGCATGCTGTCGGTAGAGGTAAACAACCCTCCCATTAGAATGAATATCATCATAAAAAAGAACATGATGAACATGGCCTGCTGCTGGGTTTCGCAGATGGTGGAAATCAATAGACCCAGCCCTAAAACGCTCAAGAGGTAAACAGCGACAAAACTATATAACACAACCAGGCTTCCGAGCAGGAACAATACCATAGATCAGCCACGAGATCAGTAACCCGATCGTAAAGACAACATTGCCAAGAACCCAGAACGGGATCAACTTGCCAAGGATAAAATGATGTTTGCGAATGGGGGTAACGTTGATCTGTTCAATCGTTCCGACTTCCTTTTCTTTCACAATATTCAGCGCTGACAGAAATCCTCCGATCATGGTCACCAGGATCGCGAGTATTCCCGGCACCATAAAAACGTTGTAGTTCATCAAGATGTTAAACCAGTTAGTAGAGACAATTTCAATGACAGGTTGCTGTCTGATACTATTTGATGCGGGGATCAGCTCCAACCGCAGGTCGTCGTTATATGATTTCACGATGCTGGCGAGGTAAGCTGCTCCAAGATTCGCCTTTACACCGTTTATCGCGTTCACGGCAATGAATAGTTTATCCTGATTTTCACGAATCATTGTTTTTTCAAACGACGCCGGGATTTCAAGGAGAAGGTCCGCGTCATCTTGCTCGATCAATGCAAATGCTTCGTTGTAAGATGAGCTGATACCAGTCAATCTAAAATAGCCGGACGCGGTAATAGTTGTGATGAGCCGCCGTGAGTATGTAGAGTGATCATGGTCCACCACCGCTATGTTGATGTTCTTTATTTCATAGTCGGCTGCTAATGGCAGGATCATAAGCTGCACGGCTGGCGCTACCAGGATCATTGCAAGGATGATCTTGTTTCGGAATATTTGCTTGAATTCTTTTTGCAACAAAAATCTTATCGTTCTCATGCAAGGCGTATTTTAAAGGTCTTAAGACTTACGATCAGAAGAAACAGCGTCATACCGGCGAGTATCAACGTTTCTTTCCAGATACCTGAAAAACCAAGGCCTTTGATCATTATTGATTTTACGATGATATAAAACCATTTCGCCGGAACTACATTGGAAATTAGCTGCAAGGCTACTGGCATGTTTTCAATGGGAAACATAAATCCGCTGAACAGAATTGTCGGAAGCATCATCCCCATGAGCGATATAAGCATCGCCACCTGTTGTGACGCCGTTTTTACCGAGATGAAAATCCCTATTGTGAGACAAGTAATAATGAATAGGGTGCTCTCGGCAAACAGGAGCAAAAGACTTCCGTGAATAGGAAGGTCAAGTATAAATACGCTCAGCAGCAGAATGATTGCCACGTTGATAAGGGACAGGAGCAGGTACGGAATGGCCTTCGAAACAACTACCATCAGAGGTTTGAAAGGAGAGACCAGGAGGATCTCCATTGTGCCCATTTCCTTTTCGCGGACAATTGATACCGCTGTCATCATCACACAAACGAGCATTAATACCAGCGCCATTACACCAGGAACGAAATTGTACACGCCTTTCAATTGTGGGTTGTACAACATCCTCGTTTCGGGAAGGATAAGGTAGGGGATACCGGCATTATACGCGAGCTCCTGTTGATAATCCCTGATGATCGCGGAAATATAGTTGGTCAATGTATTAGCAGTGTTGGGATCGGATGCATCGGCAATAACCTGGATCTGCGCGTGGTTTTGATGAGCCAGATCGGCGGCGAAGTTCGACGGGATTACCAACCCGAGCTTGATCACACCTTCCTGGAAAGTTTTTTCGATTTGATCAGCGCTTTGAACCGTCTTCTCAATTTCAAAGTATTGACTGGCTTCTATTCTCGACAGTAGCTTTTTGGATGATGCGTCTTTTGCATAGTCGACTACAACTATCCTTGCATTTTTGACTTCATTGGTCAGCGCGAATCCGAATATAAGGATTTGAGCGATTGGCATCCCAAAGAGTATTAGTAGCGTCTTTCTGTCCCTCAAAACGTGGGCGAATTCTTTTTTCAGAAAGGTGATGAACTGTTTCATGTGCTAATATTTTAATCTCCCCGTTTTGCGCCCCTGGCCAGTTGATAGAATACTTCATCCATCGACGCAACTCCGAAATTGGATTTCAGGTTGGAAGGTGAATCCAGGGCCTCTATTTTCCCATCAACCATTAAAGAGATCCGGTTGCAGTATTCGGCTTCATCCATATAATGCGTTGTTACAAACACGGTAAGACCTCTGTTGGCTGCCTCATAGATAAGATCCCAGAATTGACGACGCGTCACGGGATCCACTCCGCCAGTAGGTTCATCCAGGAAAACGATTTTAGGTTCATGCAATACAGCCACGGAAAAAGACAGTTTCTGTTTCCATCCCAACGGCAATGATGACACAAGTTTGGTTGCCTCTCGTTCCAGTCCCAGTCGTTTCACTAGTTCTGTGCTCTTTTCTTTCAATTGTGTATCCGAAAGCCCATAGATACCTCCAAAAAAATAAATGTTCTCAAGAACAGTCAGATCATCATACAAGGAAAACTTCTGGCTCATATAACCTATGTTCTTCTTTATACTTTCCGTCTGACGGTAAACATCAAACCCAGCAATGGTTGCCTTGCCTGAACTTGGAGTAGATAAACCACAGAGCATACGCATGGCTGTTGTCTTACCGGCTCCATTCGCACCGAGGAAGCCAAAGATTTCGCCTTTGTATACCTCAAGCGTTATTTCGTTTGCGGCTATAAAATCGCCAAAACGTTTAGTGAGTTTTTCAGTTTGAATTACAGCATCCATTGTCAGTGTCCAAGTAATTTGATGAAGCAGTCTTCGATCGTGGGTGTGGCTTTTCTAATAACTACATTTTTCAGTCCTGATTCCTGCAGATATTTTTTTACACTTTCGTCTGAATCAATTTTGAATGTAGCATGAGCAAATTCACCAAACGCATAGCTATTTCTTATCTGGTCATACGCTTCGAGGCTCTTGAGGAGCTTGTACATATTTTCAGCTTTCAATTCGTATAGATCATCCGGATATTTGGCCACGACCGATTCCGGTGTGTCTATCGACAATATCTTTCCATTTTGGATGAGTGCGATTTTATCGCAGAGTGTCGCCTCGTCCATATAAGGCGTGGACACGATGATGGTAATTCCCTGTTCCTTCAACCGCTTTAACATCTCCCAAAATTCCTTACGCGATACCGGATCAACCCCAGTGGTCGGTTCATCGAGGAACAGGACGGTTGGTTTGTGTATGAGAGCGCAGCACAGTGCGAGCTTTTGTTTCATCCCTCCGGATAATTTTCCAGCGCGCCTGGTTTTGAATTTTTCTATCTGGACGTAAATGTCTTTTATAAGGTGATAGTTTTCTTCGACGGTGGTTCCAAAGACCGTGGCGAAGAAGTTCAGGTTTTCTTCAATAGACAGATCCTGGTAGAGCGAAAATTTTCCAGGCATGTATCCAACGGTGTTTCGGATCTGCCTTGTAATCTTTTACAATATCAAACCCGTCTACTGTTGCGGTACCACCATCCGGTAGAAGAAGCGTTGTAAGCATGCGGAATATGCTCGTCTTACCTGCCCCATCCGGTCCGATTAGGCCGAAGAGTTCCCCTTTGTCCACCGTGAAGCTCACGCTATCCACAGCAACGGTTTTTTCTTCGCCGTATGTCTTTGTCAGGTTGCTTACTACGACTGCTTCCATAGTTTTAGAGCTTTACCTCTCCGTACATGCCAATTTTATACGCGCCGTCATTTTTCACACTCACTTTTATAGCGTATACCAGATTTGCACGTTCGTCTTTTGTTTGAATCGTTTTGGGAGTGAACTCTGCTTTGTCGCTTATCCATATAACTGTACCTTCGGTCGCCTTGAGACCGCCCTTTCCATCGTCGGTCGATACAGTTACTTTTTGATTTAGTTTCAGTTGCGCCAGTTGGTTGCCTGACACGTAAGCGCGCAGTATCATCGTGGATAGGTCCGCGATTTTATAGAGGGGCTTTCCGATCGATGTGAGTTCATTTTGCTCCGCGTATTTTGTCAACACAACCCCAGAGATGGGATTAACAAGTTTGCACTTCCGCAGTTGGTCTTCCACCTGTGCCAGCTGGATTTCGGTTGCCCCAGCTTGTTCATTAAGCGCTGAGGTGGTTGTCCCCAATGCACTGGACTGGGAACTAATTCTGGCCTGAAGGATAGACACTCTTGAGTCGGCATCATCCAATTGTTTCTGTGATGCTACGCCTCCTTTTACCAGGTTGGCGATCCTGTTCCTGTCATCGATAGCGTTAGCGAGTTCCTTTTTCAGAGATTCAATCTGCGCCTTTGTATCCGGGCGGCCGGACAGTATTGCTTTTTTGTTTTGAAGCAGTTGCATCCTGGTTAGATACAACTGTGTACTATCGATGGCGCCAACGAGTTGCCCGGCGTTCAGTTGTTCTCCTTCTGAAATCGTAAAGGACAAAATTTTTCCAGTTGCCTCCGCAGCGATGATGGTTTCGACAGCTTCGAAGGATCCTGAAGCATCCGCCGTATCATCGTTCGAGCTACAGGAGAAGGAGAGGGCGGCTATGCAAACGATATGAATGAAATTATTTTTCATGGTTAGTATTATTGACATTAGAATTAGTTTCCGCTGACGTTATCGTAGTTGTATATAGCAAGGAGAAGTTGTATCTGGTGTAATGACTGCTCATTTCGCGCTTCACTTTCTTTGTAAATGCTGGTGATCAAGTCATTCATCGAAGCAAGACCGTTTTTATACTTCAACTGATATGAATGAGTTATTTTTTCTTTTAGTAGAATAATTTCCTTGTCCTTCGAAACGATCGCTTTTTGTTTTTCAATCTCACTATTGGACCTTTTCACTTCCAGGGTGTTATTGAAAGTAAATATTTCCTGCTGGTTGTTGATTCTTGTCTATATGAATCTTATCCAGTTGACGGTTATTGGAATTCTTATACAAATTGCCAGTGTTCCAGGAGAGACTTAGTCCGCCGACATAAACATTAGATAATGGTGGAAGGACCCAGACTTACTCCGGGCTCAATGAATGTGGCGAAACCCAGCAGACCGAGCTTAGGCATGTTGGCGACCTTGTTCATCGAGGATTGGAAATCTACAAGGCGTTGCTGACTAGCGTATAAGTTGAGTTCAGGTCTCCCTTTCGCCCAAATTGTGGTTGATCCAGCAGCAAGCGGCGTCTGAAGCTGGACATCTTCCTGAAGTGTCTGTCCGATCAAGTGAGACAACATCTCCACGTAACCTTTACGGGCATAGACAGATGCGATCTGATTCTGCTCGACCCGAAGCACTTCTGCGTTTAGTTCGTCGACGTCGCTCTGGTACGCGAGACCGTTCTCCATGGAAAGTTTGGCGTTGTTTAAGGTACGATTAAGGTTCCGACGCAGTGTGTCTAGTTGTTTCTTTTGTTCATCCAGGAGTAATATCCCAAAGTAGATCTGGTTCACTCTTTCACGCAAGCCATACAGCGCTATCTCGATGTTCGCTTCTTCCATTTCAGCGTTTGCGATCTGCAATCTCTTTTTGAACTTTCGTTGCGCCACCATCCCATATAGTCTGGTTAATCTGTGCCACACCAATGAGCTGAAAGTCGGCACCACCTGATTCTCCTCCTATGGAGGGTAAACCTCCGATGACTCCACCAATGGCGGTGACGCTTATTTGCGGCAGGTATGATTTGTTCGCATTTGATATTGTGAATTCTTTCGATTTCTCAATAAGGGCGAATTGTTTAATGATCGGATAATTACGCCTGGCCATTGCATAACAAGTATCGATGTTTAGGGAATTATCCTGTGCCATAGCAGCCTGGCCGATAGAAAGTAAAACAATACATAAAATGTTTTTCGCTTTCCGGCTATAACTTAGAGCCATAGTGGTTTGATTTTAATTTTGAACTTAAGCCTTATTCAGTTTCTTGGATTCCCAGGGTTGTGTTTAACGATCGACAAGGTGTCCTGGTAGACTTCCGGATAGTCTTCATTAACATGGTCGTAACAAAATTCTATAAAGACGGCCTCGGTCAATGGTGTACTGGCCAATGGTGATCGAAACAACTCAGAAAAGATGATTAGAGGGTTTTTCATGGGTCTTGTTCGATTAATTTAGTCGAGTTAAACGGATGTTTTAATCAAATGTTTAATTTCCATTGAAGAAATTTATTTTGCCTTTAGCATAACGTTCATCCACTTTGGAATAAGGGCAATTCTTTCCCCGATTTTGGCGTTGAACGCCTTTTCATTTAATGCGCCGGTAGCCATGAGGAGGGGTTTCAGAATGAATGGAAAAACGGCGAGTCCCAGTAAATTCATAAGAAAATGGATTGGATGCAGGTCTGGTCTTCTCTCCTGAAGTTGTTTGATAAAGTGCGAGTCCAGGGCTTTTCCTATTGGAAGTTTGTTAGCAAATGTATCCGGATTGGTTCTGACCGCTCCTAATATAAAGAGAGGTAGATCCGGATGCTCAATCAGCATAATGCTGTATCGTTCGCTTACCGAAACGATTTTTTCATCAAGGGAAAGATTCGCATCATTTAATACCGGAACAATGGTGCCAAAGAAGGTCGTGACCTTCTCCATCATAATGAGCTCAAACAATTTTTCTTTGCTCCTGAAATAATAGTTTAACAGGGCAAGGTTGATACCGGCTTCCTCTGCAATATCCCTTGTGCGTGTGGCAGCGTATCCCTTTTTTGTAAAAACTATACTTGCCGCCGTCCTTATCTTTTGTTCTGTCGATTGATCGTCACCTTTTTCTTCTTAGCCATTTGTAAAACATTTTGTTAAAATAAATTTAAGAACTTTTTTCTGAATTTAATCGTATATTTTAAACAAATGATTAAAATAACTCCTCAAGGAACCCTTGACCTTCAAAAATGAAGAATTTACACTATCGTAATTGAATGAGAAGAGGAGATTTAGGCCATGATTCTCGCCTTAATTCTTTGCCAACCATTCGAGAATATAATCAGCATCCTCTTTCCATGTTGATTGGCCCAGCACATAATGATTTCTTCCCGGAAACTCTTTGTAATCCAGGACTGATCCATTCTTTGCGTAGGCGTTGTAGTTTCTGAAATTGAGGTGAGCAGGTATGATGGTATCTTCGCTTCCCGATGTGATTAGAAGGGGAGGATGTGGTTTCTTAAAGTCCACGGCTACAGCACTGGTAAGTCCGCCTCTCGCTACGGTCTTTGATTCCGGAATGATATTTTTCTCATAGGCCTCCTTTTGTTCCTGCAAGTGGCATCCCATTAACGAAAGCGTATTGCCAGTCTTTGAAGGACATCAAATACGTTTTCTTGAGCGATGTGAATAAGCCAAGTACTTTCCATCCCGCCTTTAGAAATGAAAATTCATATGGGAATACTCCTTGAGGAGGGACAGGATGAATTGCTACTCCTGCCGCGGCCAGGTCACGGTTTACGATCACTTGTGTCATACACCCTCCTAAGGAATGTCCGATTACAATCGGTTTTTCGGGAAGCGACTTTATAAAATTGGAGTAACTGTCGATCACTTCCTTCAGGGTAAGCGTTGCGAGCTCAATATCATTGGGTTGCCTCTTCCGCAGTACATCAGGGGCTGCATCTTTGCATGGCCAAGGTGGATTGTAAGTCTTGTATCCTTTACTTTCGAAATAGGCTTTCCATGGTTCCCATCCAAGGTGAGTAACGAAGGCGCCAGTGACGAAAACAATTGTTTTGCTTTGAGAGGCTTTCATAGTTAGGTTAAAGGTTATGTTTATTGGTTTGAGTTATTTTTCCATGATCATAGTAATTCCCTGCCCACCGGCGGCACAAACGGAAATGAATCCGCGACCTGAGCCTTTTTCATTCAGGAGTTTTGCCATTGTTGCAATTATTCGACCTCCTGTGGCCGCGAATGGATGAGCTGCTGCGAGGCTGCTTCCTTTCACATTGAGTTTGCTACGATCAATCGGACCGAGCGCATAATTAAAGCCGAACTCTTTCATATGTTCCGCACTTTCCCATATCCGCAGCGTTGCGAGGACCTGAGCGGCAAAGGCTTCATGAATTTCGTAAAAGTCAAAATCCTGCAGCTTTAAATCACGATCTTTTCAGCATACGAGTGGCGGCATAGACCGGCGCCAGTAGCAGATTCTTTCTTTGCGTCACATATTCTATGGCTGCGACCTCTGCGTTTGTGATGTAGGCAAGTACAGCGAGTCCGTGTTCTTTTGCCCAACTCTCGCTTGCAAGGAGGACGCATGACGCGCCATCTGTAAATGGAGTCGAGTTTCCAGCAGTAAGCGTACCGTTGACCTTATCAAACGCGGGCTTCAGTTTTGACAATTTTTCAAGGCTTGTATCTCTCCTGAGATTGTTGTCAGCTTCAAGCCCCAGGTACGGCGTGATCATGTCCTTGAAAAAACCTTCATCATATGCTTTCGCCATCTTTTGATGGCTTTGTAATGCGAACAAGTCCTGTTCTTCCCTCGGGATCTTATAATGTTTGGCTGTTATTTCAGTGTGGCCACCCATTGAAAGACCGGAGCGCGGTTCGTCTATCCCCGGGGCTACAGGCGCCAAGTCACGTAAACTAATGCCGAGGACCTTGGATATTCTGCTTGCCATGCTCTTTGTCCTTCGGATATCAAGAAGTTTCGTTCTTAGTTTTTCACTCAATACTATCGGAACGTTGCTGGTAGAGTCAACACCGCCGGCAATCCCGACTTCGATTTGTCCGAGCGCGATCTTGTTCCCGATATAGATTGCAGCTTCGAGTCCGGTATCACAAGCCTGCTGAAGATCGCACGCAGGAGTGGCAGGATCCAATGAAGTACCCAAAACACATTCACGCATGAGATTAAATTCACGGGTGTGTTTGATAACCGCGCCACCTGCGACTTCTCCCAGTAATTGTCCATGTAACTTGTAACGTTCGATTAGCCCATTGATGGCTGCGATCATCATATCCTGGTTGCTGGCTGTTGTATAAGCGGTATTGTGACGTGCAAAGGGGATTCGGTTAAATCCAATTACTGCCACCTTACGCGGTCTTTCCATAACAATTGATCTATTAATAAAAACTCTAACGATGGATCATTGCCAACAATGCTTCTCCTGGTGACGAGAATCTGTGTTCATAAATATAAACAGTCTCCAATAGGTATTTCAATTTTGTTTGTTATAAATGCGCTCGTGAATTCTTATGCAACCGTTGCCGGTGGAATTTCTTTTCCGCCCAATCGATGATTTGCATAAATGAGTGGAAGGAAAATGTTTTTCACTTTGATCCTATCTTGATTCGTGATTCCAATTCGATGTATAAAAATACCGATTGGTATATTTTATATACTTAACGTGGCCAGGCAGAAAGTTTGGCCTAAAAATCTTTTAAATTTGGTTATAAGGAAAGCTGCCTTTGGTTAGACTACAAACAAGTGATAAAGAATGGAAAGAGTTAACATACGGGACGCGAAACTTTCAGAAGCAGCTGCCATTGCGACCTTGCACGCCACGAGTTGGATGAGTGCATACCGCGGCTTGCTGTCCGACGAGTATCTCGATAACAATCTTGAGGGGGAGAGAAAGAAGCATTGGTTAGAAAAGATGCCAGCTCTAAAGGATAATGAATTTGTATTGGTGGCAGAACAGGGTGGAGAACTGGTGGGGTTTGTGGCTGTCCTTGACGAGCCTGATGCTGGCTTTGATGCTTTGGTTGATAACCTCCACGTGCGTCCCGACTTGAAAGGTCACGGGATTGGCGGCGACCTGCTTAGAGCGGTTGCTAAACGTCTTCTTACCACACGTCGCAATAGTTTTTACTTGTTTGTGTTAGAGGGCAACACGCCTGCAGAAAATTTCTACCTGGCAAAAGGCGGCAGGCCTTTGGACATCATTACGTATGAATTTGGTGGCAAGGTGGTAAATGCTACGCGATTTGCCTGGCAGTTGGAGCAATTGAAAAATAACGATTAGAAGTATTATTAATCACGTTCGTCTCTAACTCCTTCCTTTTCACGCCTGATCTTGACCTTTGCCAGGGGACCGACCTGAATGGGGACTTTCTCAATTTCAATGTTTGCTGCTTCAAGGCCGTACATCTCTTCCGTTGCCAGGCTGAAAGATTTGATGATCCGGTAACCGGTTATTATAAACCGTTCAAAGCTGGAGATCTCACTATCAGCAGAAGCCCACGAATGAAGAGAAATAAATTTAAAATCCGACATCATACTGTACTTGTGTAGGGCCGGGTAGCGGCTCGTCAGATCAATTTCGCCGTTGTCCGCCATCTCATGAATTATCCTGTTAAATAGCGTATTTACTCTATGCGGGGTTTTAAAACCTAACTTGATACTGACAAAAAATGCTTTTTTAGGTATGATGGTATCAATCTTGTACTTGCTTGTAAAAGGATTGTCTACTGTCTCGACGTGGACGAACCAATAAACATCAGCACGTTTGGGCCGCTTCTTAAAGATAGAGTAGATGATGTTTGAATCAATGTATCGACGGCTGTCAGCGACGGCCAGGTAAACGAGGTTCGACGCTTCCTTCGGAACGGTTTCATCTTCCTGTAGATCTTTCAACATCGATTCGTAATGTCGCAGGTCGACAAACTCCGTATGCCTCTGCCGGAGTTTCCGCGCTTTATGCAGTATGAACATCATGAAAAAGAATACTAACGCAATCACGAACGTAAACCAGCCACCGTGTTCGAACTTATCAAGGTTGGAAGCAAGAAACAGTCCCTCTAACGTGAAGAACACTGCGCCAAGTATGATCGAACGAAGAATGGATTTTTTGACGCTATAGAAATAGTAAGCGAGGAGGGATGTAGTCATAAGCATATTTACTGTGATCGCCAGCCCATATGCTGCTTCCATGGCGGACGACTCCTTGAAAATCAGAACGACGATTATGCTTCCGACCATCAGGATCCAGTTCATCGCTGGGATGTACATTTTTCCCATTAATTCGCTGGGATAACGGATCCTGGCCGCTGGCCAAAGCTTTAACTTCATAGCTTCATTGATGAGGGAAAATGTGCCTGATATCAACGCCTGGCTGGCAATAATTGTGGCAAGCGTAGTAATGATTAAACCAGTGACCAAAAACCAATCGGGCATCAACGAAAAAAACGGAATATGATGGCCAAGACTTTCTCCTCGATGCGAAAGCAGCCATGCGCCCTGGCCGAAGTAATTTAACAACAGGCAGATCTTTACTAAGGACCAACTCAGCCGGAGGGTAC
Organism: uncultured Cytophagales bacterium; assembly: GCA_963774615.1. GTDB lineage: Bacteria > Bacteroidota > Bacteroidia > Cytophagales > Cyclobacteriaceae > Chryseolinea. The sequence continues at coordinate 84,564 of CAVZFT010000038.1, read as the reverse complement.
TCTTACCACTTTGACCGAGATCTGAATACAACGCCTCCGCTCCCGTAGTACACAGAAATACACCTCCTAAGAGTATGAAACCGCCGGGATAATTTGTAAGCAGATCAATCGCATATCCGGGATTGATCGCCATCAGTATTGAAGGATCGCGCACGATGTAAACCGACCCCAGGACAGCGAGCATCAGGAACCAAACCGCCATGATTGGTCCAAAGGTTTTGCCTACCAACGCCGACCCGAATTGTTGAAAGACAAATAATGATAGCAGAATAACTATGACTATACCCGTCGTCGGAATTTGTGGGTTGACCAATCTTATTCCCTCGATTGCCGAAGAGACGCTTATGGCGGGCGTTATAAATCCATCTGCAATCAATGTGCAGCACCCAATCATGGCCGGGTAAATCACCCAACGTGCCTTGTGCCGTCGCACCAATGCGTATAAAGCAAATATTCCTCCTTCACCCCGGTTGTCGGCGTTAAGCGCCAGATAAATGTATTTGATTGTGGTGATTAGCGTAAGAGTCCAGAATACACAGGATATTGCGCCAAAAACCAGTTGATCAGTAATCGGTTTATCACCGACAATAAAGTTTAGTGTATAAATCGGAGACGTTCCGATATCACCATAGATGATTCCGAGTACGACAACCAGCCTGGCAAGCGAAAGTTTATTTTGATCTCCTTTTGATTTCTCCATTGTAAGGCTCTTATAATGTAGAAGGATTTACAATGGTCTGCCTCGACAATCTTTCTGTGCGAGGCTCAAAAGGATCTTCCGGAATGTATTGCGTCACGTTTATGATCAGGATCAATTTCTCCATCTGACTCCGCAAAATTACGTCTTACATTAGAAAGATTCTATAAAAAATTAGCAATATGGATACTATAAAAGGGAAGACTGCCATCAATGTTACGACACTGGTCATATCGCCACCAAATTCAGTGGCAATTCCATGGCGATGAAAAAGAACCAGTATTAAGCCGGTCACGTGTCGGAGGTCCTCATTTTATGCTTATGAACCCCAACCCACTCAATACGCACCACGGATTAGTTTCTAATAAAAAATTTTGAGTTAAAATTGCGTAGGGCAAATAGGGCTTAAAACGAAATAAAATAGTTACTTTTAAAATCATGGAAGAAGAAGTATTACCGAATAAGAAAAACTCTAAAAGAGGCAGAGAAACGCTTTTCAGAGCCACCTATCAGAATCAAAGTAATCTCATTCAGATGGCCGATAATAAGGCGAACATTATTATCAGCATAAATACGATGATAGTATCGTCCATCATTGCGATAACGAGTTACGGAGCTGTTGCCGGTAAAATTGATTCTTACGGACTTGATGCTATCGCACCTATCGTCATGATTACTTTATCCTGCCTTGTATCGGTAATTTTTGCAATTCAGGCAGCACGACCTAAGCTCATAAAGCCCAAGGTCGTGGGCGGATCGATGCAACGCACGAGTCTCCTCTTCTTTGGCGTCATTGCAGGTTATTCCCAGCAGGCATATATAGCGGAAATGGAAAGGTTGTTGAACTCAGGCAACGAGCTTTACGAGCACATGACTATCGACCTCTATAATCAAGGACTCGTACTTAAGCGTAAGTACAACTTATTAGTCTACGCCTACCAGGTGTTCATGTTTGGCTTCATACTAAGCGTCCTGATTTTCCTGATCTTCCTTGCGATGTGAGACCTTGATTCAGAGGATGCTAAAGTTTTACAGGATTTAACTTGAATTGCGTCGACCTTTGGCAGTGATGGAGGGTTTAACCATGACATTTCTTGTCGGCTCGTGCAGAGTTCTTAAGTGACGAACCTGGTTATTGTGTTTTTTCCTTTCTGCTCGTTGCAAGGATCTTTCCGATAATATCCCTGATCTTATCGATCTCATTATTTGTGAGGTCTTCAAACAACTCTTTTTCAATTGAATCAAGCGCCATGTTACAGCTGGTCAACAATTGATTTCCCTTCGGCGTCAGGCTGATCCGCAGTATTCTTTTGTGTGATGGGTCTACTGTCTTTCGCAATAATTTTTTAGTTTGAAGTACAGCTATTAGCTCGTTCATACTTTGTGGCGTGACCTGGAATCGGCGGCTAAGCTGGGCAGAAGAAAAGTCGCCCTTGTCGTGTTTGACAAAATAGAGAAGAGTGAATTGGATGGGGGTAATTCCGAGCAACTCGAGCGCCTTGCTCATACGGCTGGTGATTTCGATTTCAGCTCTTTTAATCAGATAGATCACTCTGGGGTTCATATTTGCAAGGTAACGGAATTACGCAAATCCGAAGGATTCCTTTGGAAGGTCATGGCCACCAAAAAACTTGAATATCAGGAAACCTTATACTATATTCGGTAATCAAAACTACAACCCCAAACATCATGACGCAGGCTACCGGCATTGCGGCTCCGCCCTCACTGAAATATGCCTGGTACGTCGTCGGTGTGCTCGCTCTGGCAAATATTTCATCTTTTCTTGACCGGCAGATCCTTGCATTGCTCGTCGCACCAATAAAACGCGATATGCACCTGACGGATACTGAAGTGAGTCTGCTGATGGGGTTGAGCTTTGCACTCTTTTATACAGTTTTTGGAATTATCATCGGCCGCGTAGCAGACCGCGCAAGCAGACGGAATATCATAATGACCGGAATTACGTTGTGGAGTTTGCTGACAGCGTTGTGTGCGGGTGTTAAATCCTATCCACAGTTCTTCTTGGCTCGTATGGGTGTCGGAGTTGGTGAAGCAACACTTTCACCTTCCGCTTATTCCATTATTGCCGACTATTTTCCAAAGTCGAAACTAGCCATGGCACTAAGCATTTTTACAATGGGAATTTTTCTCGGGTCAGGCCTTGCCCTGGCCATTGGGGCAGGGTTGGTGGCCAACCTTCCCACTGAAGGAACCATCACCGTACCTCTACTCGGAAATATATTTCACTGGCAAAAATTGTTTATCATGATTGGCTTGCCAGGTCTTATCATCGCGGCTTTAATGTTAACTGTTCGCGAGCCCCAACGAAAAGGCAAGCTGCAACGGAGCGGCGCCGACGTTGATTTAAAATTGGGAGAAGCGATGACGATCATTTTCAAACGCGCTAACACATATGTTGGTATTTGCCTGGGCACTGCATTCACAGCGTTTGTAAGCTATGGAACCACTGCCTGGATCCCCACTTATTTCAACCGAACTTTTGGATGGCCGGTACCCAAGGCTGGTCTAAGTTATGGACTAGTTGTCCTCATTGGTTCTGTTGCCGGCTTATTGTGGGGTGGCTGGTATGCTGACCGGCTTGTACGGAAAGGTATCACCAATGGAAGAGTTCGGATCGGAGTTATTGCCAGCGCTTCGATACTTACATTTTGTTTTGTTCCACTGATCAAGAGTCCGGAGGCTGTTCTGGCGTTGCTGTTAATTCCCGCGTTTTTTATTGCTTCTCCGATGGGCGCCAGTACCACGGCGGTTCAAGAACTGATGCCCAATCAGGTGCGGGCATTGGCATCCGCAATTTTTCTTTTCCTGATAAACATGATCGGCATGGGGCTGGGTCCGTCTTTCGTGGCTGTGTTTACGGACTATGTTTTTCACGACGAATCAGCGATCAGGTTCTCGCTGAGCGCTTTGTTTGTTACCGGTGGAGCTTTTGCATTGCTCTTTTATTGGATCGCATATCGATCCTATAACAAAACGATCTCAGGGCCTCAGCATGGAAAATTAGTTTATGGCTTCGAAAGGATATTCAATGCGTAACCTTCACTTCATGTTGTATGACGTGTTAAATGTCTTGTCATTAACAGAGAAAGAATATTTCTCGAATCACAACCGTGAGAACTTCGATATCATGCTTGACGTCGCAGAGGACATTGCCGATAAATGCCTTAGGCCATATTTTAAAGAGAGTGACAAGAATCCTCCGCAACTCGCAAATGGAAGGGTAAGCGTACACCGCTCACTTCACGATTACTATAACACGTTTTGTTCGGCTGGCCTGCTTGCGTCCACATTTGATGAAAAGTTTGGTGGTAGCCAGGTTCCAAAAACTGTTTATGCAGCAGCTGATTTTATTGTGGGCACTGCCCATAATGGTTACGAAATGTTCACCGGCCTTAGCGTTGGCGCTGCCCGTCTCATTGTTTCTTTTGGTTCAGACGAACTGATCTCAACTTACGCAGCGAATATTTTGTCGGGGAAATGGGCGGCTACAATGTGCCTGACAGAGCCGCAAGCGGGAAGCGCTCTTTCGGCGATCAGAACTATTGCCAGACCTCAGTCCGATGGTTCTTATAAGATAAGCGGACAAAAGGTCTTTATATCAGGAGGCGACCACGATATCACTGACAATATCGTACACCTTGTGCTTGCGCGAATCGAGGGTGCGCCAGAAGGGGCAAAGGGAATTTCACTTTTTGTAGTCCCCTTAAAAAGACCTAAGAATGGAAGCGCTCTGGTTCACAACGATGTCATATCGGCTGGCATTTTCCATAAAATGGGCCAAAGAAGTACCCCCGCGATGCACCTTGACTTCGGCTCCAATGACGATTGTTATGGATTCCTGGTGGGAGAGCAAGGCAACGGACTGAGTTACATGTTTCAAATGATGAATACAGCCAGGCTAGGCGTTGGTTTGGCGGGGAGCTACATCGCTTCTTCGGCGTACTATGCATCGTTGCAATATGCAAAGGAGAGATACCAGGGAAAAAGTACACGTCCTGGCGAAACTTATGATGGGCAGTCACTGATCATAAATCATCCTGACGTTAGAAGGATGTTGTTCCTTCAAAAGGCTATCACAGAAGGATCTCTTGCGCTGGTAATGCAGTGTTTTTATTATGAGGACATGCTTAAAGTATGTGCTCCTGCGGACCGGCAGCAGTATTCGGATCTTCTTGAGTTATTGACGCCGGTAGCCAAGACGTATGGCGCCGAGATGGGGATAGTTTCAGTGAACAATGGGCTTCAGGTATTAGGTGGATATGGTTATACCGAGGACTTTGTGCTGGAGCAACTTGCCCGCGATGTTCGCATCATGAGCATTTACGAAGGGACGACAGGGATTCAGGCTCGGACGTTGTTGGGAAGACAATTAGCCGCAAACAATAAACGGTCATTCGATCTTTGGGTGGGGGAGGTTTCCAAGTCAATACTGGTAGCACGGCAATCTGACGACCTGACTGTTTATGGCGATTGGTTGTTAAAAGAAATTCGTGAACTGGAGCTGACGACAGAACATCTTTTGAACGTCAATAAAAGAGGTGTCGATGAGGTTTTTCTCAGCGATGCAAATCTGTACATGGAAGCTTTCGGACATGTTTGCGCGGGATGGCAGTGGTTGAATCAGGGTATTGCAGCAACCAAACGCTTAAGCGAGGATGTTTCAGCGGCTGACAAAAACTTTTATTTATCCAAACTGGAAACCATGCGCTTCTTCTTTCACTATGAATTGAGGAAGACAATAGGTTTGCATGCGCGATTAAGAGATGAAACAGTTATCACCGTCCGCAAGGACGACGAAATATTAATTTGAACAAGGTTAGAGCGTAAAAATTGCAACAATGAGCTTAACAATTGGTAGCGAGAAAGGAACAGCGACAGTGCACACCGAAGTGCGTGGCGAGATCCTGATGGTAAAGCTATGCCGGCCGGAAAAACGGAATGCGGTGAATGATGAAATGATCCAAACTCTCGAAAAAGTTTTTTCGACGGTACCGCCTGAAGTTAAATGTGCTGTACTTTACGGGGACGGCAAACACTTTAGCGCAGGTCTCGATCTCTCCGAATTAAAGGAGACGGACGTGATGGAGGGTTTATACCACAGTCGCATGTGGCACACTGCGCTGGATAAGCTTCAGTTTGGAAAAGTTCCTATTGTGGCGGTCGTGCACGGTGCTTGTGTGGGTGGAGGTCTTGAGCTTGCAAGTGCCTGTCACATTCGGGTTGCAGAAGCATCCACATTTTATGCGTTGCCGGAAGGACAACGCGGAATTTTTGTTGGTGGCAGCGCATCCGTAAGAATACCTAAACTGATCGGAATGGCACGAATGGCAGACATGATGTTCACGGGAAGAGTGATTACTGCGGAAGAGGGAAATATAGTCGGGCTTTCACAGTATCTTGTTCCTGAAGGAAAAGGAATTGAAAAAGGGATTGAGCTCGCAACAAAAATATGCAGTAACACCACCACAACGAATTACGGGCTCATGCATGTTTTGCCCAGAATTGTGGATGCCTCGCAGGATCAGGCGTTGATGATGGAGAGTCTCATTGCAGCGATTTCCCAAACTTCCGCTGAGTCAAAGGAACGATTGACCGATTTCCTGAAGGGCAAAGCAAAACGTGTGGGTGAATAGAATTTTTTAAGCGCATTAATGGCGGATAACAATAAATACAGCAACGTATTAGCAGGAAGTGCATCAGGCGCCTTACCTCGAGTTGGATACAATACCGATCTCGATAGATAAAGAAGTGAGGCCGGACGGAAGTGTATTGATACATTCTACCATACCGCTTGAGCCTGGTCCTGTTAAACTGACCGAACGTCTCCAGCATTGGGCTGAAGTATCACCGGACAAAGTTTTCCTTGGTCAACGTCCGGTTGCTCAAACTGGCAATGGAGCGTGGAATACCATTACCTACCGCGAGACTCTCGAAAAGGTAAGAGGCCTTGGACAAGCGCTCTTAAATCGATCAGTATCAAAAGAAAGACCTATTATCATTCTGTCGGAGAACAGTATTGAACATGGGTTGATGGCACTGGCTGCACTGTACACAGGAATACCATATTCACCGGTTAGTCCAGCCTATTCGTTGCGTTCCGATAATTTTGACAAGCTGACGCATGTTTTCCGTTTACTCACCCCGGGTCTCATTTTTGTACAGGATGCAAAAAAATATGAACGCGCGCTCAGGGCAGTGGCCGGTGGTATTGAGGTGGTTAGCCTGGTAAGGCCCGAAGGTGATTTTAATTATACTTCATTCAATGATCTTCTGAACGTGACACCTTCTGTTGCGGTTGATGAAGCGCACAATTCAATTAAGGGTGACGACGTAGCGAAAATTTTGTTTACCTCCGGATCAACAGGCTTGCCAAAAGGTGTGATCAACACGCACGAGAATCTTACGAGCAACCTTCAGCAGATAACGCAAACATTTCCATTCCTGAAGGATGCCGACCTTGAACTTGTCGATTGGCTCCCCTGGAACCATACGTTTGGCGGAAATCACAACTTTGGGCTCAGCGTTGTACAATGGCGGTTCACTTTATATAGATGAAGGAAATCCTACACCCGAAGGAATAGCTGAAAACGGTTAACAATCTCAGAGATCGCAAGCCAACAATCTATTTCAATGTTCCAAAGGGATTTGAATCGCTGATTCCGTTCCTGAAAAAAGACAATAAGCTGCGAGCTCAATTTTTTAGCAACCTTAAGATGTTGTTTTATGCGGGTGCGGGGATGGCACAACATTTATGGGACGCGTTGGAAGAGCTATCGGTTGAAACTATCGGTAAGAAAATTTTGATTGGCACAGGACTGGGATGCACAGAGTCATGTCCTTCTGCGTTGTTCGCGAGCCAACCTGGCGGCTATGCTGGACTGCTTGGCGTACCTGTTCCCGGTTTGGAATTAAAACTTGTACCGCGTGAAGGCAAGTTGGAGGCGAGATATCGAGGCAAAAATATATTTCCAGGTTATTGGAGACAGCCTGAGCTGACCGCGGCTGTATTCGACTCAGAAGGTTTCTACTGCACGGGAGATGCATTAAAATTTGCAGACGAAAGTGATGTGGAGAAAGGAATGATCTTTAATGGCCGCCTCGCAGAAGATTTCAAATTGAATACGGGTACATGGGTGAACGTTGGCATACTTAAAGCGCACCTTATAGCAGAAGGCAATGGCTTGATACAGGATGCCGTGTTAACAGGTCATGACAATGATTTTGTTGGTGCGATTGTACTTCCCGAAATCAATTATTGTAAGAACAGGTTTGGCTTGGGCGCAGATGTCACTCTTAAGGAGATTGCAATGCATCCACAAATATTAACCGCGTTAACGAACGTACTGAACCGCCTGGCCGAAAAAAGCACTGGAAGCTCAACGTTGATAAGGCGTGCACTGATAGCTGACTTTGCGCTTTCCATAGACAGGGGAGAAGTCACTGACAAAGCATCCGTTAATCAGGGAATGGTACTTAAAAATCATCCGGAATTGGTAAAGAAAATTTACGATGACGCACTACCTGCGTGGATTGTTGAAGTGCGATCAACTTTCAAAGAAGGAACGTACTGAGAAATGGACATCAGGAATCAAACAGCAATTGTAACAGGAGGAGCCTCAGGGCTTGGTGCGGCCACTGCAAAAGCATTAGCTGCTGCGGGCGCCAAGGTCATTATACTGGATACTAATATTGAATTGGGTGAACAGACTGCGCAGGAATTCAATGCATTTGCTATCAAATGTGATGTATCCAATGAAACTTCGGTTGAGCAGGCGTTGTCTATTCTAAAGCAACGATTTGGCTTGCCGAGAGTGCTGGTAAATTGTGCTGGTATCGGGGGATCCGCAAGGATCGTGGGAAAGAATGGTCCTCTATCGCTAGATGAATTTGAAAAAGTGATCCGTGTTAATCTCGTCGGAACTTTCAACATGATTCGGTTGGTCGCTGCGGAAATGATGCAGACGGAACCGATGGACGATCAGGAGCGGGGTGTGATAATATCGACTTCCTCTGTTGCGGCTTTTGAGGGACAGATTGGACAGGCGGCGTACGCGGCTTCTAAAGGGGGTATCACGAGTCTCACGCTGCCTGCGGCGAGAGAATTTGCTCAGTTTGGTATACGCGTTAACACAATAGCCCCAGGGTTGTTTATGACCCCGTTGTTGCGCGGGCTTTCCGAGGAAGCTCAGAAAAGCCTTGCCGCATCGATTCCATTTCCAAAGAGATTGGGAGGCGCGGAAGAATTTGCAGACCTCGTCTTACACCTAATTAAAAATAGATACATCAATGGCGAAGTGATAAGGATCGATGGAGCCATGAGAATGCAACCAAAATAACCGACGAAAATGCCTAAACTACAACCACCGTTTCGTGCTGACCAGGTCGGCAGCCTGCTACGACCACAAGATTTGCTCGAGAAAAGATTCAAATGGAAAATGGGGAATCTTCCGGCGGATGAATTAAGAGAAGCCGAAAACGCTGCCATTCGCGACACCGTCAAAAAAGTGGAAAGCCTTGGAATGAGATCCATCACCGACGGAGAATTCAGGCGTGATTATTTTCATCTTGACTTTCTTCAGCAACTTGCCGGCGTTACAGTATCTGGCGTGATTGCAGCCAACCCACATGCTAAAGCTGCATCAGATGGATTTACTCCTCCGAAACTTTCGGTTACCGGAAAATTAAAACACGTTAAGAACATCCAGGTCGACGATTATGACTTTCTGCAATCGGTAGTCACGCAAACACCCAAAGTTTCGATTCCGTCACCGACCATGGTTCACTTTCGCGGTGGAAGAAAAGCCATAGATATCAACGCTTATCCTGAAATGGATGATTTCTTCGATGACCTTGCTCAATGCTATCGCGACGAAATCAACGCATTGTACCAGTCAGGGTGTCGGTACATTCAACTTGACGATACCAACCTTGCTTACCTCTGCGATGTGAAGATGCGCGAGGAAGCACGCGCAAGGGGAGACGATCCTAATCAATTGCCTAAACGTTATGCCGAGTTGATAAACGCTGTTATCGACAACAGGCCCGAAGATCTGACGATAGGGATTCACCTTTGTCGTGGAAATTACCGGAGTGCCTGGTTCGCCGAAGGTGGTTATGAACCAGTGGCAGAAGTCTTATTCAATGATCTTAATGTTGATGTTTACTTTCTTGAATTCGATGACGAACGCAGCGGTGACTTTTCCCCCTGAGGTTCGTGCCAGCGAACAAGATCGTTATTCTTGGATTGATATCTTCCAAAATTCCACTCCTGGAAGATGCTTCGGTGTTGATCAAACGTATTGAAGAAGCAGCGCGCTATATGCCTTTGGATAATATGGGACTGAGTCCACAGTGTGGTTTCTCGAGTACATCTCATGGAAATAACATCACGATGGATGATCAGTGGAGAAAACTTGAACTTGCCGTCAAGACAGCAACGAAGGTCTGGGGTTATGTTTAGAGAAAGTCGATGGCAGGTCCATAGTCCATAGTCGATGGTCGATAGTCGATGGTGGGTAGTGCTGTTTGATCGTGCGCAAAGCAACTAACTATGGACTATCGACCGACTAACATGGACTATTGACTGACAACTATGGACTATCGACTGACTAACTATGGACTATCGATAGCACACAACCAACAGCGATTGAAGAAAATTAGATTTTGCATAAATGTCTGATAAGAAATTAAATCTTGATGAGATCATTGCCATCGACGTTCATACGCACGCCGAGGTAAGCTGTCGTCAGCCTCACGACGATTACAGGCCGGAGTTTGATGAAGCATTCGCAAAGTATTTCAAAACTGATCACCGTCCAACCATCCAGGAGACATGTGACTACTACCGGAGCCTGAAGATTGGATTAATCATGTTCACGATCGACGCTGAGCATGAACTTGGCCGCAAACGAATCCCGAACGAAGAAGTAGCCGAAGCTGCCATGGAAAATTCGGATGTGATGATGGCATTTGCCAGCATAGATCCGCACAAAGGCCGTCTGGGTGCCAGGGAAGCGAAACGGTTGATCGAATCTTATGGTGTGAAGGGGTTTAAGTTCCATCCCACGGTTCAGGGTTTCCACCCGAATGACAGGATGGCTTATCATTTATATGAAGTGATAGCCGAAGCCGGGTTGCCAATGCTCTTTCACAGTGGGCATTCGGGTTTTGGAAGTGGCGTACGAGGAGGAGGTGGGTTAAGGCTGGAATATTCGAATCCCATTCACCTCGACGACGTGGCTATTGATTTTCCGGATGTTCCTATCATTATTGCACATCCGTCGTGGCCGTGGCAGGATGAAGCACTGAGTGTAGCGATGCACAAACCAAATGTTTATATAGATCTTAGTGGGTGGAGTCCGAAGTACTTTCCACCACAATTGGTACAATTCGCGAATACTCAACTCAAGAATAAGATACTGTTTGGAACCGATTTTCCTTTAATTACTCCCGAACGATGGCTAAAAGATTTCGAAACGGCAGGATTTAAGGAAGAAGTGAAACCGTTGATTTTGAAACAGAACGCCATCAACATGCTCAAACTGAAATAACGCATTGCCTATTTGACCGAATGAACTACCAATCCTCCATTTACTCCAAATATCTTTCCAACGAAAGGATGGTCGCTGTCGTATCCGACGAAGCACTAATTAAAAAAATGTTGACGTTTGAGGCCAACCTGGCGAGGGCGCAACAAAAACTTGGAATAATTCCTTCATCAGCGGCAGAAGCAATTATTGCTGTTATTGACAACGCAAAAATAAGCCCTGATGATTTGGCGGAAGGAACGCTGCAACACGGGATACCAGTAATACCATTACTCACAATTGTTAAGAATTTACTGGACGAAGATTCTAAACCTTTCCTTCATTACGGCGCGACCTCTCAGGATACACTTGATACTGCGCAGATTTTGATTGCATTGGATGGAATAGGTGTCTTATCGTTGATGGTGGCGGAATTTGAAAATAATCTTAAAAATCTCGATGACAAATATGGTTTGACGCAATGCATGGCGCGAACGAGAGGACAGTTGGCGGCGCCCACCACATTTGGATCCCGGATCGGGTCATGGTCGCAGCCGGTTCGTCAACAAAATGAAAGACTAAAACAACTCTTGCCTCGTTTGCTAAAAGTTCAACTCGGCGGAGCGGTTGGCGATCTGGCCTTCTTTAAGTCAGACGGGAAAGCATTGGCGGATGATCTCGCATCCCGGCTTGGTCTTGCTAGCGCGCCGTCATGGCATGTTCAGCGCGATAGCTTCACAGAGTTTACCAACTGGCTTGCTATGTTTAGCTCCATTACTGGCAAGATGGGAGCGGACATATTGGTCATGAGTCAAAACGAAGTTGGCGAAGTTGAAGAGCTCAGCGATGGAGGAGGTAAGAGCAGTACAATGCCTCATAAAAATAATCCCGTGCTAAGTGAAGCCCTGGTTGCCCTCGCGAAACTAAATGCTTCTTTGCAATCAAGGATGTTACAAGGTATGATTCACAGCGGTGAAAGGGATGCCACGGCATGGATACAGGAATGGGAGACCTTGCGTCAGATGATGATCTACACCGCAGCTTCGTTGTCCCACGCTATAAAAATTAGCGCAAAGATGAAAGTTCACACCGAAATCATGGAGAAGAACGTTGCCACCTTCATTGCGAAGGATGGAAAGTGACCACCTGTGCTGATGAAACAAAAAACACAAGTGATCATCATTGGTGCCGGGCCCGCTGGTTTAACGCTGGCGTTGTTGCTTGAAAGGGCTGGGATCACTGCCAGGGTTTTGGAAAGCCGCAGCCGTGAATATGTTGAGGCGCGCGCACGAGCAGGTCTGCTCGAACAAAATACCGTTGATCTTTTTAATGAACTGAACGTAGCTGATCGGCTTAATAGTGAGGGACTTACACATAATGGTGTGATCCTCAGCTTTAATGGTGAAAGGTGCCGCGTTCCCTTTGATCGGCTTGCCAACGGAAGAGTAATAACTATCTACGGACAACAGGAAGTGCTGAAGGATCTAATCAGATCCTGTAATGACCGCAAGATTACGATTGAGTTTGATGCCGAAGTCACAGCCGTGGAAAAGGTCGATTCGCCAGAGCCTGTCGTTCACTACCGGAGCAATGACAACGATCAGAGCATTGGTTGTGACTTCATCGCAGGGTGTGATGGATATCATGGGATTTCGCGGAAATTACTTCCGGAAAGTTCTTACAAGGAATATACCAGGGAGTATCCCTTCAGCTGGCTCGGTATTCTTGCCTTCGCTCCGCCCGCTACAGAGGAGTTGATCTATTCCTATCACGAGAGAGGATTTGCACTTCACAGTCTGCGTTCAGAAAGTGTTAGCCGTCTGTATCTCCAGGTTGATAACAGTGATTCAGTAGAGAACTGGACAGATGAACAGATCTGGAATGAGCTTGATATCAGGCTGTCCGATAAACGAGACTTTAAGGTGAACAGGGGCCAGATCTTTGAGAAGGCAATAACTCCGATGCGAAGTTTTATGATCGATAACATGCAGTACGGCAGATTATTTCTGGCCGGTGATGCCGCTCATATCGTTCCGCCTACTGGAGGAAAGGGACTTAACCTGGCCGTCGCTGACGTGAAATGGATGGCATCGGCCTTGAGTGAATGGTACAAATCGGGAGACGATAACTCTTCTTACGTCTTACAGCTCTAATTGCTTACGGCGTATCTGGAGAGCACAGGATTTCTCGAACTTCATGACATACCTGTTTCACAAACAAGCGCCACATGGTTCTTTCGATTATTACCTTCAAAAGTCACGCTTTGAATATATAGGACAGTCGTTGGCGCAGGCGACGACAATTGCTGAAAATTACGTGGGGCTAAAAGAGATATGAATATTCGGCGAACCAAATCAGAAAAAGGAACAAGTTGATGCGAGGTAATTACCGCTATACGATACTGGGATTATTGTTCCTTGCAACAACGATCAATTACATCGACCGGCAGATCATCGGCTTGTTAAAACCTACGCTTGAAAAAGAATTTGATTGGAGCGAGCAGGATTATGCAAATATCGTGTTCTGGTTTCAGGTGATGTACGCCATTGGCTATTTGCTTGCTGGCAGATTTGTTGACAAGGTTGGAGCGAGGATCGGCTATGGTGTATCGGTGCTTCTTTGGAGTATCGCAGCGATGTTACATGCTTTCATGCGTTCGACGACGGGCTTTACTATTGTACGGGGAGGTTTGGGCTTTTGGGAGGGTGGTAATTTCCCTTCAGCAGTAAAAGCTATCGCAGAATGGTTTCCAGTAAAGGAACGTTCTATAGCCAGTGGTATTATGATCAGTGGGACTACCGTCGGACCTATTCTTGCGCCGGGTATAGTGTTCTGGCTAGCTGAAAGTTTTAGCTGGCAGATTAGTTTCATAGTGACTGGCGCGATTGGACTGCTTTGGTTAGTATTTTGGTTCTACCTGTATGATAAACCGGAGAAGTCTAAACGTTTAGGTGAAGCAGAGCTGAGCTATATACAGTCTGAACCTTTCCAGGACGCCGCAGGGAAAAAGGAGGCGTCGTGGTTATCGCTCCTGCGAAAAAAAGCTACGTGGGGATTTTTGAGCGCCACATTGCTGACAGACCCTGTCTGGTGGTTCTATTTGTTCTGGCTTCCCTCGTTTCTGGCCAGCAGCGGGATGGATAAAACTCAAATCGCTTTTCCGATCACAGTAGTTTATGCGATCACCGCTGTGCTTTCTATTGCCGGAGGATGGCTGTCTTCTTATTTCATTCGTATTGGATGGAACCTCAATGCAAGCCGCAAGACCACAATGTTAATATGCGTCTTGATGGCGTTGCCGGTGATGGCTATTCGGTTCAGTAATGATATTTGGATCAGTATCATGATTGTCGCGGTTGCGGCTGCAGCGCAGACAATTTGGAAAGGTGTATTGCTCACATCTGTCACTGATCAGTTTCCAAAAAGTGTTGTAAGTACTGTAAGTGGGATCGGTGGCCTTGGCGGGGCCGTTGGAGGAATGCTTGCGGCAAAAGGTGTCGGGATTTTGTTGGATGGGTACAAAGCGAAAGGCGATATTACTGCTGGCTATAACCTGATATTTGTTATGTGCGGGTTATCTTACGTCGTCGCTATTTTCTTGTTTCATATGCTATCACCAAGGCTCAGCAAAGTAAATATTTAACAAATGGATCTGATAAACTGTAACGGCATCTCCATACACTATCGTTGGACAAATTCCGACAAGGATAAGACGTTCGTACTTATCAATTCACTGGGCACTGATTTCCGGATATGGGATGATGTAGCCAAAGCGTTGCAACCTTATGGGAATATCCTGAGATTCGATAAGCGCGGTCATGGACTCTCGGATGTCGTGATAGATACGCGTGGCCTGGATGACTATGCCATGGATGCACTTACATTGCTTGAGAAGCTCGCCATTCGAAAGTGTATCGTTATAGGACTCTCAATCGGCGGAATGATCGCGCAGGTTATGAGTCATAAGACTAACGGGTTGATTGAAAAGCTGGTTCTTTGCGATACGCGATTTAAGATCGGCACACGCCAGTTCTGGGACGAAAGGATTGATGCCGTGAACAAGAGTGGGTTATCCTCCATCTCAAATTCGGTTATGCAACGCTGGTTTTCCGAAGACTTCATTAACAGCGAGCCTTACCGGGTCGCTGGCTACCGCAATATGCTTGAACGAACACCTGCTGTTGGATACGTACGTGCTTGTGAGGCTATCCGTGACGCCGATCTTTCAGACGTAGCAAAGCAAATCAAAGTACCGGCCCTATGTGTAGTGGGGTCCGAGGACAAGTCCACGACACCGGAGGAAGTAAAGAGTCTGTCTGACCTGATCACAGGTTCGCGCTATGAAGTGATTGACCGGTCTGCGCATATACCATGCGTGGATAATCCTGCAGCATTGAATAAATTAATTATCGATTTTATCTCCTAGGAAAATTATGGACAGTGAATTGTACAAAAAAGGTATGTCGACGCGGCGTTCTGTGCTGGGCGATGACCACGTTGATAAGGCGATCAAGGCGACTACTGACTTTGACCGGGATTTTCAGGAATACATCACCACTGGAGCGTGGGGTATGGTGTGGGACAGGCCTGGTCTTACCAAACGTGAACGGAGTCTCATAACCATCGCATTGCTTGCAACCCTTGGTCACGACGAGGAACTAAGAATGCACCTGAAGGCTACGAAAAATACCGGAGCGAGCGCCGACGATGTAAAAGAGGTCTTGTTGCATACCGCGGTTTACGCCGGCGTGCCAGTGGCGAACAACGCTTTTAAAGTTGCCAAGGAGTTGTTTAAGGATAATGATCAATAAAATGGAAAAACCAGATTACAATGTACATCCTCCTCATTTGTATGAGGGTTACAAGTCGACGATTTTTCGCAGTCCGACACAACCATTAGTCCCCGTCGCATCAATGTTGAAGGATATAAGTATGCCGGCGTTTGGAGATTCTGTCATAAGGCAATGGGACAATGACCTGACAAAGAACGGACGCCGTAACGGTGAGCCTATCGGCGAACGGATCAAGATGTCTGGCCGGGTTACAGATGAATATAACCGACCTCTACGGAATGTCCTTGTAGAAGTGTGGCAGGCAAATTCGGCCGGACGTTATATACACAAGGCTGAGATCCACGATGCTCCTATAGATCCAAATTTCCTGGGAGCAGGACGAATGCTTACTGACAATGAAGGGAGGTACACATTTTACACGATCAAACCTGGCGCTTATCCGTGGGGGAATCATTACAACGCATGGCGTCCGAATCATATTCATTTTTCCGTCATTGGCACACAGTTCGAGCACCGGCTGGTCACGCAAATGTATTTTCCAGGCGATCCCTTATTCGAATTCGATCCGATATTTCAGTCCGTGCCGAAACACGCGCGGGAATTGTTGATCGCCAAATTCAAAATGGACTGGACCGAACCTGAATTTGCGCTGGCATATGAATTCAATATAGTAATGAGTGGCTCCAATAAAACACCTTTTGAATGATGGAAAAACTGCGCGAAACACCGTCCCAAACCGTGGGGCCTTTTTTTGCCTACGGACTTACTGCGGTACAATACAGTTACGATTACACCAGCATCGCCGATGACCTCCTGGTCGACCCAGCGCATCAATGCAGACAGGATCTTTATTACGGGTTGTGTATACGACGGCCAGGGTAAAGTAGTTCCTGATGCTATGATCGAGCTTTGGCAGGTCGACGCTTCTGGAAAGTATCGAAATGCGCCATTGGAGAAAGACCGGGATAATTTCATTGGTTTTGGTCGTCTGGGCACCGGCACCCAGCCAGGTAATCAGTTTTCATTTACAACGGTTAAGCCAGGCGCAATAGATGGACAGGCACCGCATATAGATGTTATTTTGTTTATGAGGGGCTCGCTGTTACATCTCTACACCCGGATCTATTTTGATGACGAAAAGTCAAATGAAAAGGATCCGCTACTGAATTTGGTTCCAGCGGGAACGACGTCATACGTTGATTGCAAGGCGCACGGCAGCGAACGGGGAACATGGAGTACAGGTTTGATATTCATATGCAGGGTGACAAGGAAACTGTCTTTTTTGATGTAAAGAATTGATCGTTGAGAGAGGATGGGTGATTTAAACTAGACGCAGATGAAGAGGATACCACAAATTACGGCGGATAAGGCCGCGGCATTGGTAAAAGATGGCGACACGATATTTGGAGGTGGATTCGGTATGACGGGTAACCCGGTTCACCTGTTGCATGCACTTGCCAAAACAAATACACGTAATCTTACTTTTATCGGCAATAACGTGGGGGAGCAGAACCTCGGTGGCGGAAGACTTTTACTGAACGGGCAGATCCGGAAAATGATAGGATCCTTCTTTACTTCCAATCCGGATGCTGTAAAAGCCGCGCAGAACGGACAGGTAGAATACGAACTGTTACCACAAGGAACATTGGCGGAAGCAATACGTGCGGGTGGCGCGGGGATCGGCGGATTTTATACGCCTACTTCGGCGGGAACAGTGTTAGCAAAGGAACGTGAGACAAAAATGATTGACGGTGTTGAACACGTTTTTATCAAAGGTATAAGGGCAAATGTCGCGTTCATCAGAGCATGGAGAGCTGATGAAGCAGGAAATCTCACTTATCGCCTTACGGAACAAAACTTCAACAAAGCGATGGCGACGGCGGCGGATATCGTGGTCGTCGAGGTGGAAGAAATTGTTCCACTTGGTAAGCTCGATCCCGATTTTATACATACGCCTTGTTGTTATGTGGATTACCTTGTTCAGGCATCCATTAATGAAGAATCGTTAGGCACATCTGCTTCTGTAAGTGCGTCGAAAAAAACAGATGATTTGAGGACAGTTATCGCGCGACGTGCCTTCCAGGAATTAAAGAGTGGTGATGTCGTAAACCTTGGCATAGGGATACCGACGCTGATCGCCGATTTTATCAAACCCGAGGATGGAATTATTCTTCATACGGAGAATGGAATGTTGGGAGTAGGTCCCTCGCCTAAAGATGGTGGCGGTGCGTTGCATTATCCGGTTAATGCCGGAAAAATTCCTGTTACTGCGTTGCCAGGCAGCAGTTATTTTGATAGTGCCGACTCATTTGCCATGATCAGAGGTGGTCATGTTGATGTTGCTGTCATGGGAGGACTGCAGGTTGACGAAGAAGGTAATCTTGCGAATTGGGCTGTTCCCGGCAAGCCGTTACTTGGAGTAGGCGGGGCAATGGATCTTGCCGCCGGGGCAAAGAGACTGATCATAGTAATGAATCATCATAACAACGACGGATCGCTGAAGATTGTACCTAAATGCACCTTGCCGTTAACAGCAATGAAAGCTGTTGATGTGATTATCACCGAACTTGCAGTATTTGAATTCATCTCGGGTGTTTTGACGTTGACAGAACTCATGCCGGGTATTACATTAGATCAGGTGAAAGCAAAAACCTCGGCCACTTTCATGATCGCATTATGAATACAAGAAGAAAATTTCTAACGGCCATAGGAAGCGCGGGACTGGTCCCATTCCTTTCGGCTTTTCGCAAGAGAAATTTAGCTCTTCCGATTTCGTGCAATTCATATACCTGGTATACATTCTACCGCAGGGAGGGTAAAGAATGGTGGCAGGATCCTGACGCTTGTGCTTCCGAATTCTTGAAAACTGGTCTTACAGCTATCGAACCTAGCCTGTCATCATCCGAAGAAGCAGTTCAGATGATCGCAATACTGAAAAAGCATAACATTCAATTACCATCGATCTATGTCAATAGCGTATTGCACAAGACAACTGAGGCATCCAAATCAATTGATACGGTATTGTCAATCGCGCGGGAAGTAAAAAAATATAATACGAGAATTATAGTAACGAATCCAAGTCCGCTTCAATGGGGCGGCACTGCCGTAAAATCGGATGATGAGTTGTTAGAACAGAGCAAGAACATGGAAAGTCTGGGCAGGGAATTAAAAAAGATGGATATGATCCTGGCCTACCATACTCATGATACCGAAATGCTGGCCGGCGCCCGTGAATTTCATCACATGTTACAAAATACAAGTGCGGAACACGTTAGTTTTTGTTTTGACGTGCACTGGATATACCGAGGGTCACAGAATTCTACTGTAGCCGTTTTTAATACGCTCAAAATGTATGGAAGCAGGGTGGTAGAGCTTCACTTAAGGCAATCGGTCAATGGCATCTGGGCGGAAACGTTTAGCGCAGGCGACATTGACTACGTGAGGTTCGTCAGTGAGTTAGAGAGAATGAAGTTGCGTCCCCATCTTGTTATTGAGCAATGTGTCGAAGATAAATCACCTAACACGACCAGCGCTGTCGACGCACATAAAGTTGACCTGGCCGAGGTAAAGAGGATTTTTAAAAACGTCTTGTCGCAAGATAACTAGACCCTTTCCGCACCTATATCACACCCACACCCATGCCCCAACTCATAACTCATAACTCTAACTCATAACTCATAACTCATACTACTTAGGTCGATGATTCACCTCCCCGTCATCAAGTAATGTGTACAAACAGAATGCACCAATAGCCATTACTATATCACGGACCGCTACGTCAAAATATTGTCCGGTTAATAACAGGTTTATGGCAATTCCAATAAGCCATAGTCCGACAATAATGCTTCCTAACTTTGGCCTTACGAACACTATAATACCTGCGACGATCTCAATCACTCCCACAATACTCATGAATGCTCCCGGTGAGAGCGGGATGACATCGGTAACCACAGGTGCGAGGTACTTATTCCAATCCGTCAGGACATGCATAAACTTGTCAAGTCCAGCTATTATAGGTACCAATCCATAAGTGATTCGTAACGTTTGCGTCACTCGATTTACTTTCGTCATACTCGTTGAGGTATGATCGACATAGTTTGATGTTATCGTTGCCATGATCGTTGTTTTTTAGTTCAACCTTCTCTTTTGAGAAAAATCTTTCGAGTCTGGCTCTGTGTTCGTTATGTAAACAATCAAAGATTGTACCGCAGAGGGCGGAAGAAGGGGTCGTGTTACTAGTGTTCAGAGCCGGATTTAGTGTGGAGTATTTTCTGCACCGTAAGTGCGAGGGGGTTTTGTTCCACAACGCCGTAGTCCAGTATCTACATGCTTGGGCGCGCCACCGTTTCCGTGGGCCAATCTGAATTTAGCTGTCGGGTAGATTCATTCAAGTGAATAAATTCTAAAATCTTTTGACTCAAAGACCTGAGGCAAATTCAAAATCACGTCATAATCTTCGCCATATAATTGTTTGCACACTAGAGCAAACCGGCAGTTTTTCTTTTTCAGATCTTCGATGAAGTTTTGGTCTGTAAGGTCCCGCGAATACACTGTCCAACCCTTGCGGTGGGCGAAGTACATTGCTGTAGGGCAGTGAGGGTCCGTGTTCATTACAAAGAGATCGTCTCGATTTGAAACGCTGTCGACTATAGATTCCAGATCGCTGAATGCTGCGTTTATTTTGTGAATGCGGAAATCGTTTATTTGGTCCCCTATATTCTCTACAGCTGTTATCATCAGGATAACGAGCATGATTTTTTTATTAGTGATTTGTGCGAGTCCATAACCGGAAATAAAGGCCATCACAGGAATCACGCACAAAATGTAATATTGGTCCGCAATAATATTCTGGCCGGTTTTAAGAATGACAAGCAGGAAACAGATGTATGGAATAATGAATAAGGAAAAGATCGTCCATTTTTCTTCGGTAAAGAATGTAAATAAGTGACCCAATAAAAATGAGATAACGCCAAGGTATTTCATGGGCACAATAAAAAGCCTCCTTAAAATCTCTTGCCAGTTAGCCACAATTTGTTCCCAGCCTGTACTAAAAGCGAATAGCCCATATTAAAATGATCGCCATAGCCATACGTATCGTTCAAATACGGTACCCAGACGAAATACCATCCGATGACGGAAAGTATAATAACGAAGTGAACCGACCAGCATCCAGACCTTTCGCATGTTTGAGTATTTTCCGAAGATTATCGGGATTGCCAAAACTGAAAGAATAAGTCCGCATGAAATTTTGGAGAGGATACCGAATGACCCAAGAATGAGGTAGAGCGCTAAGTGGACCCACTTTCCTTTTTCAAGATAGGTGAGCACAAAATACAATGCCATCAAACACAAACCGGCTGCAAAACAATCGGGAAAGACTTTTCTACTATAAGAAAACCAATACGATGCCGTGAGGATGATTGCTGCGTTAAATGCTACCGTTTCGCCAAAGAATTTTTTTATGCTTTTATAGAAGTAAAAGGATCCGAGGGTCGAAATGATTAAGACGATGACCCGGCCGTACCAGGGCTGATAGGAAAAAACCAGGGAGACCAGATAGATCAGGTAGTACAGTATCGGAAATTCGGATCCTGTTATTCCCGTTTTTTCACCCGCAGTATCGACGCGCGGATAAAAGATATTCGAATCCGTTTCAAGGAAGTTGCGGGCAATCATCAGTCCATCCGCTTGCCGCCAGGCATGCTGAAATTCCAGTGGTGGAAGCGTGATCGCGTAAAGACGCACGATGGCTAACAGGATCAGCCAGAATCGGATGTCGCTAAATATCTTTTTACGTGCAACAACTAACTGCAGCCCTTTAAAGGGATTTTTCGTCATAATGGCAAGTGCTAACCTGATTTCTGTTTGGTTTTCAAAGAATCGACGGATTAGTTGATTTAAGAGAGGAGTAAATCAAGGGTTAAATGCTAACTCAAAATAATAACAGAAATTTAGCTGGCTGATAATGTTGCCAAATTTATTTATCAAACATTGTTCGCTGAACCGGTTATACGGATATATAGCATTTAGCGTCGCAAGGAAAGATGTTTACACAAGCTCTTTAAATTGCTAGTATTATGCGGATCGGAGGCACCTTGGCAACCTGGATACTCAATTTTGGTGTCGGCAACATTTGTGGAATTGTAAAGAAAATGATTGTAACCTTTTCCAACGAGGCGAGTAATCCTTGATAGGACAAAAAACCAAAGACATGAACCCTTTTAAGCACATTACCCTAGCGACATTTATCGTTTCCCTGGCCTGTGTACCAGGATTTTCGCAGAATCAGCCTGAAAAAGATAAATCGACTTCAAGAGTCTCGACGAGTCGTCACGCACAGACGGGTTGAGAAAGATAGCGACCGGGTCTGGAAATCGTGAGCTGGAAATTGAGATAGAAGAAAGTGTCGAGGCATCGATCGAAATAGCCATGGAGGCCGTTGAGGTTGCCCTGGAAAATCTTGAGGTGGATCTCGAACGGATGGAAATCGATTTGGGAAACCTTGATATTGACATCGATCCAATCGACATAAATATTCCGGATATCGATGTAGATATTGACGAGGACATAGAAATAGACAGCGATATGGACATCGATGTAGATGTCGACATAGATGAGGATCACGACTTTGACTGGGATGAAGATAACGACAACGACATTGATACAATGACAATAACGACAATGACAATGATAACGATAATGACAATGATAATGACAACGATAAGTACAAGAACAAAGAAAAAGATAAAGATAAGGATAAGGAAGGATAAGGAGGAAAAGGATAAATCAAAAGGATTAAAGAAGATCAACTAATTAATCCTAATAACTCAGTAACCATTTTGAAACTCAGGAGTTCTTCGTTAGAATCCTGAGTTTTTTTTATGAAATCCCCAATCGTCTCAATCCCCAACTATCCATAGTAGAGCGTAGACATAGAAAAAGAAGGAGATCCGACGTCTGATCTTCGTTATTTTAGCTTTGCCTTAAAAAACTCGACCGTCCTTTGCCAGGCAAGTTCGGCTGCTGCCTTGTCGTACCGTGGCGTTGTGTCGTTATGGAATCCGTGATTCACCTGAGGATACATGTAAGCAGTATATTCCTTCTTGTTTTCCTTAAGAGCCTTCTCATAAGCTGGCCATCCCTCATTGATCCGTGTATCCAATTCAGCATAATGTAGTAGGAGAGGTGCCTTAATTTTAGGAACGTCTTCCGCTGTAGGTTGCCCACCATAGAATGGTACTGCCGCGGCAAGGTTAGGAATTCGCACTGCCATCATGTTGGTGATCCATCCACCAAAACAAAAACCGACGGCGCCAGCTTTTCCATTACAGTCTGCGTGCTTTTGTACATAGTCAAAGGCAGCGATAAAATCTTCAAGCATTTCATTTCTGTCGCGCTTGCTCTGCATTTCACGTCCCTGATCATCATTACCTGGATAACCGCCAAGAGGAGTAAGCGCATCTGGAGCGATTGAAACAAATCCGGCAAGAGCTGCCCTTCTTCCAACGTCCTCAATATGGGGATTCAGTCCCCGGTTTTCGTGAATCACCACGACGCCGCCAAGTTTTCCTTTTGCATCCGCCGGCTTGGACAATAATGCTTTAATCGTTCCGCCGCCTTTCGGCGATTGATAATTGATGTATTCTGATTTTACTCTGGGATCATCCTGCGTTATCAGGATACCACCTTTGTAGTCTGGCATCATAAAGCTCATAAGCGAAGCAACCGTCACACCTCCAACTGCGTACGTTGAAAGTTTCTGGGCGAATTCGCGTCTGTCGATCCGGTTGTGAGCATAGTCGTCATAAAGGTCAAACACTTCCTGTTTGATATCTTCTTTTTTTAACTCATTCATAAGAACTAAATTGTTGGTCTTTAAATTTAGCAATTAAAGTTGCCTTTTTCCGAGGGATTTTGACGGAATAAACCTGTTAGGCAAATAGTTTAGACAAACAACTTAAACGATTCGACAATCAATCCTTTCCAAACGACTATTGTAGAAAAAAAACCACGTTATGGAGCAAACAACTAATGACAATGAATTAAGCAGAAGAGATTTTTTGGCTTCTGTAACCGCTATTGCCGGGGCATCTGTACTGTTAACCATTCCTAAGGCAAACGGTGGCGTAAGCTCGCCGCAAACTTATACTGTTCAACAGGTAATTGACCTTATTATGAAGGAAGTGCCGGGTGCTCCTTTTACTACCACCGTTGATCAGGTGCGATCCGGTAGTCCCGATCAGTCATGTTTCAGGGATCGTGACCACGATGTTTCCTACCATTGACGTGATTGAACGAACAGCCAAGGCAGGTGCTAACTTCATCATCGCTCACGAAACGCCTTTCTATAATAACCAGGATGAGACCGAATGGCTTAAAGACGACGACGCCTACCGTTACAAGGTTGAATTGTTAAAAAAGCATAACATCGCCATTTGGCGTTTTCACGATCATTGGCACGCCCATAAGCCGGATGGAATCATTATGGGCAACCTGATGAAGCTGGGGTGGGATAAGTTTTATGATACAAACAAACCGAGGCTTCTCACCCTGCCACAGCCTATGTCTATTAAATCTATTGCAAAACTCACTAAAGAGAAACTGGGAATTTCAACTGTGCGGGTAGTTGGAAATCTTGACCAGAAGTGCACGACGATTTATTTGGCTTTCGGATATATGGATAGCAAAAGACAGATAGCTGCTATCCAGGAATTCAAACCGGATTTGATATTGAGCGGCGAGACCAGGGAATGGGAAACAGTTGAGAGAGTAAGGGATGGTTTACACATGGGACAAAAAACTTCTTTACTTGTACTTAGCCATTCCGTTAGTGAGGAAGCTGGAATGGAGTATGCGGCGACTTGGCTGAAGACGAAGGTTCCACGGCGTTAAGATTATCACACATTGCCATCGATAATCCGTTTATGTTTGTGTGAATCGTTATCCGTTAATCGTTAATCGTTGTCTGGGTGGGCCTTGGCATGGGCATGTTAACCGCGAAGCGCGACTGGCGCAAAGTTATCGCAGTGTAAGACTTCGCGAATTGGAAATCGGGAATTGGACGGTTCGCACTTGAATTCAACACCCGCTCAGTAGGGAGAATTTAAGGGGTTATCAAACGCCTGCTTCTGCTCTTCCTACCCACTTTGGTGCATCATTTATTTGGTTACGTAGCATCATATTCAGTTGCGCTGCATGATGCTGAACATGTCTCATATTATAGAACAACAATTCCAGGATAGAGTAATTCATGTGTCCGGAAGGTTCAATCCATCGATCTTTTATATTTTCTTCCGTAAGACCAGAGATAACCTGTAACACTTTTCACGGCTTGCGTTGAGATAGTCTAGTAATTCATTTTTGCTGTATATCCTATCCGGAATTACGTCGTCGATAGCGTCTTCAACTACAACGCCTTTATCCGCGAGAGTGAAGGGCAGAGGCGAGGTAAAGTCTGCTGGCGGCAGGATAGGTGAGATAATAATCCAGAAAGACCAAACAGTGGTAGGCATTGTAAAAAAATTCGTCCTGGTGCTCCATTGTTCATCAGGCCACATCTTTATCGCATTACTAAGCATATCGATGCTGGCACCGAACTGCTTCCACAGGCTTTCTCTTAAGGCGTTCATCATAAGATTGTTCTATCTAGCTAAATATATGTGCTTTCGACTTCGAACATTCGGACAGCATCAATTGCCCTCTGAAAACATTTAACACTCAAAATATCAACATTCAACACTCAATATATCAACACTCAAGTGGATTAAGGTAATAACAAGCAAGCTTTAGAACTTGTATTCAAAATCCCCTTTAGCGGATTTAGGGGTTTTGAATGTAACATTGGGCCCCAAAATTCCGTATTGGACTACAAAATCCGCCGCTACCCATGCATGACTTCGAAGCCATCTGCGAAAAGATCTACGCTCATTACAATGAAATCACCCCGTTTACAAGAGAAGAATTTGATCAGATTGTGAGTCTGCGACAGTGGTTACCCTAAAGAAAGGCGAATTCGTTTATAAACAAGGTACGATCCCAAAATACGGAGGTTTTATTATCCAAGCGGTGCCTACGATATTTTCACACGGATGATGATCGAAAGGAAATTACTACTGGCTTCCAATTTGAAGACGACTGTTTTGGCGATTTGCGAAGTATTTTCTTCAACGAGCGTGCGCTATGACTCCCTCCAGGCATTGGAAGACACGCTCATTGGAAGTCTGGACAAATAGTCATTACCTGCGACCTGTTCGATGAATGTAAACCTTTTGCCAAAGTGATGGTGTTGGCGCTTGAAAAGCGTTACAATGAATTGATGGGTGAAACCATTGAACGGATAGACCACGAGGCGGAGGAACGTTATCGGAAGATGCTGAATTTGTATCCGCATATTTTACAGCGCGCCTCTCAACGCCATATTGCTTCCTATCTGGGTATTAAACCTCAGTCGCTTAGCCGGATTCGGAAAAATATAATGGAGCGGCCGGCGCCACTGGTTGCAATTTCCGCATAATCGTTTCGTTTGTTAACATAGGTGAACGTCGCAAAGGTTCCAATAGTGCGTTTGACTGCATAAAACAAATCAAATCATGAAACGCACAATCATAAACCCTGTTATCAAAGACATCGCCACCTTCGTTCAGACGGCAAAAGATTCGGGTTCAAAAGTATCAGAGACTTGAAATTCTCTTAATGCCCGGAGGTGGTAATACGCTTCATTACCATAAGACGTATTCTGAAACATTTATCGCTGTGGATGGCGACCTTGGACTTAAACTCAAAGATGGAGTGAAAGTTCTTAAGCCCGGCGAAAGTTATACGGTCGCACCGATGCAACTACATGCCTTTTTCAATCCAACTAGTCGCCGAATAAAATTCGCGATAAAGATTGAACCTGGTCACGAAGGATTTGAAAATTCATTGCGTATTCTATACGGTCTGGCTGCTGATGGCTTAACTAATAATAAATCAATCCCCAAAAATCTTACACATACTGCCCTTCTCATTAATATGAGTGATATGAATGCCCCTGGATTTTTGACGTGGATATTTCCCTTATTGCGTTGGATTGCGAAAGGGGCAAAGGCTAGGCGCGAAGAGCAGCGATTGTTACAGCAGTATTGCTAAGTCGATCCGCTGCCAGAGATAATCGATAATAGCATTGACCCTTTGAATAAAGTTCAGTTTTCGAAAGAGAGCTGAACTTTGTTCGTTTAAAGGTATTATACTTTCATTGTCGCATCTTTTTCGGTTGGCGAGGAATTGTTTGATACATTCGAGGGTTTTTAACAAACTATGGATCTTCGTACACTCCTGTTCCTTACGACTTCCGCGAAACCATCGAAGAGGCAATATCAAAACAATCCTCTGGTAAGGTCTTTTACTGGAATGAAAATCAAAAGGTAGATGAGCAAGCTGGAAAAGTTGAGCGCCTGGAAGAAATCCAGGGTAAGGGAATGTTTATTACTCTGGATTCCGGTGCGCAGATCCGTATCGATCGGATCATTACATTGTTTGGCAAACCAGGCGCTGCTTTTGACGAATACGATGCCTTCGCTAATCAATGTCTTTCCTGCACCGCAGGCGTGCCGTTGTAGGCAATGAGCAGTGAGCAATGAGCAATGATGAATGAGGAATGAGTGATGGCGATCTTACTCAACTTTCACAGCGTTTTCTAACATCCTTACAAATGCATCCTGTTTCCACGCTGTTGCGTCATGGCCAATAGACGTATAGAATGTTCGCCTTTTCCAGTCATCCGATACCAGGCCACCGGATGATCTTTACCCATTCCGAAATTCTTGTCCTTTGTAAATAGGATATTTCCGTCGGGGTTTATTTTTTCACCATCGATAGTGTAGATGATATTAAATCCTTTGTCGCGGGGATTTTCGAAAAAGACATACCACTCGTCCGCATGTGTCCATCGCGCTGGCAGGCCTTGTGACATCAGCGAATCCTGAACAGCATCCAGCGTGATTTCGGTTTCTTGAAATTGCGGGTTTAGTGAATGATGCGAGAATAACGAACCGACAAGATTTTGCTCGTACCAATCCCAATGATGTGAATCATCACCGGCACCATGTATACCGATAAGACTTCCGCCGTTCTCGACATATTCCTGAAATACTTTTTGTTGATCGTCATTCAATAGACGTCCCGTTGAGTTATTAAAAATAACTGCATCAAATTTTGCAAGCTGCTCTGGATTGAATACGCCACCTTCCTCGGTACTGTACAGAAACCAGTTGTTCTTTTTTGCCAAATCTTCGAATACCTGTTTTCCTGTTTCGATTGATTCTCCGTGTCTGAATCCTGTGCTTTGGAAAACAAGAGGACGGCTGTTTGATCCGGATGGAAAGTCAATTGCTGGTGCTTCAGTTTCATAAGAAACCGGGAACCCGTATTTGATTTTATAGATGAATACGCTCATTAGTACTGCCAGCAGAACAATAATGGATCCAACGGACCAGAGGAAGATCTTTAGAAACTTTTTCATAACGATCAATTGGGTTCCTATTTGCGCTTTATGAACTCGAGTGAAACGAGGCCTGCGAAGATCTTTGAAGTATCCTTGTTCTTGAATCTGAGTACCAGAGTGTGAATACCCTGTGTTTGACTTATGTTGACCACGAAGTCTTTAAGGCCGACATCAGTGAGACCAGCTTCCAGTTGTCCTGTTCCGATAACCTGGCCATTTTCGTCATCAAGTAACACTTCCATAGTGCCACCTGAAAAATACGTGGGAGCTAAAGTTACTCCGAACTTGATTTGCCCGACATCAGTAAGATCTATGGCATCATATTTCAGAATAGCTTCATGACTTGGCATCACCAACGTCATCTCTTCTTCGATGTTGGGCATTAAATCCTTGGTTACGAGAAACGTCATTGCCTTCTTCTTTTCCTTGAATTTGTCGGCCTTGATAAGCGGGTAGGAGAGTGAAATGATCTTCGTTGCCGTCAGAGGTTTTATTCCATTAGCACCTTTGTCTGTGTAAGAAGCGGTAAAGATGTACGTTCCTTCTTTGTCCGTCGGCTTGTGCTTGTTCAATGGATACGTGCCCTTAGGTGGTAGTCCGTTTACTACCCCTTTTTTATTCAGAGACATTATATAACGGATCATTTTTTCAGTTTCATCCGTACCGAGTTGAGGATGTGGCGACATCATCAGATCTCCCCATACGCCTGAACCACCTTTGATCACTTTATCCACCAGTGTCTTGATTACGGATTCATTGCCCGCGTACTTGTCAGCAAGCTGCGTAAGAGTTGGACCCACAGATTTTTCGGTTGCGTGATGGCATGCCTTACAATCAGAGCTTTCGAACAGCGTCTTTCCAACCAGATTAGCAGATGCTTCCATGTTTGCCTGATGGCCCTGAATAACCTCAGTCACGTCGTGTCCACGTTGCAGGTAATCGGCGGTGACCGTTACAGCTGATGGACTGATACCATTGTTGATGCTGCCGTCTTCGGAATCCTTGACGTCAACACTGTATTCGAAATTGGAGTTGCCGAAGTAAAACTTACTATTTCCTTTGAACGTAACATTGATCTCAGGCAAGTCATTTCCGGCGATAACCAGAACCTCACTCGTTGCGCTTTCACCTGATGGGTCCGTTACGGTCAGATTAACTTTGTATTCTCCCGATTTTTTGAAAACATACGTCGGATTTTTTTCTGATGACTTTTCACCATCTCCAAATGTCCATTCATATTTGAGTTCATCACCGTCAAAGTCCTTAGATTCATCAGCACTGAGTTTTATGGAGAATGGAGTTTTTCCTACTGTTTTATCCGCGTTGATGACTGCGAGTGGCGCACGGTTCCCAGAAGTATAGGAGATATGTATGAGTCGTGCATCCATGTTTTGTGTGAACCAGTTCGTTCCATATTCCAACGCGTACATGTCACCGTTAGGACCGAACACAACGTCCACCATATTGTTGAACAGCATGTTTGGAAGGAACCTTTCCATCCGTACATAGTTTCCATTTTCATCAAGAGTAACGGACATTACCCATCCTCTCATCCAGTCGTAGGCGAAAAACTTCTTATCATAGTACACAGGAAATCTGCTTTCAGATTCCGGATATTCATCAATGTAGAATACTGGACCAGCCATAGCGTTTCGGCCACCTTCGCCAACGAGCGGAAATTCTTTCGATGCCGCGTAAGGATAGTAGATCATGGGTGGTACGGCTTGTGGCAATTCTTTTGCACCCGTGTTGTTAGGTGACGTATTCATCGGCTTCTTGGGATCGAACAGTGGACCCGATTTATTTGTCCCATAGTCATAGTCGTTGTAAGGGAAATTGTTTCCGATGAAGTATGGCCAGCCGTGATTGCCCGCTTTCCTTGCCTGGTTGATCTCATCGTATCCACGTGATCCGAATCCAACGCTATCCTTACCTGCATCCGGTCCGACATCTCCCCAATAGAGGAATCCTGTTTTTGAATCCACGGAAATTCTAAAAGGATTTCTTACGCCCATTACATAGATCTCGGGTTTTCCTTTAGATGGATCGTCAAATAAGTTTCCATCTGGTATGGAATAAGTACCGTCATCCTCAGGCTTGATGCGAAGGATCTTGCCTCTTAGGTCGTTGGTATTCCCCGAAGATTTCTGTGCATCCCAGGCAGAACGTCCCGGTTGTTCATCGATCGGACCATATCCAGTGGCGCGGGGACTGGTATTATCTCCAACGGAAATATATAACATGCGGTCGGGACCAAACTCCACAGATCCCGCGGAATGACAACATTCATCGCGTTGTGTCGGTACGGTTAACACTATTTTTTCGCTCGCCCGATCTAATGAATCACCGACAAAACTGAATCGGGAAAGTCGTTGTATTGCGTCTTTACCAACAGGGGAGTAGTAGAGATAGATCCAATGATTCTTTTGATAGTCTGGATCGACCGCGAGGCCAAGCAATCCATCTTCAAGATCACTGAATACCGGAAACTTGAGGACGAGTTTGGTTTTGTTCTCTGTTTTTTTGAAAAGCTTGATATCACCCCGGCGTTCTATGAAGAGCACATCTTCATTTGGAAGAACGTCGAGTTCCATTGGTTCGTTGAGATTGAAGTCCATTACAACTTTCTGGAATCTGTTTTCTTCGGGAGCCACTCTTGCGTTGTTGTAATCGACTGGAGTTCCGGGTCCCGCGGCATATTGAATACCTCCCCAAAGCAGTTCAAGAAAATCTTTGTCCTGGTAACATTCGTTGGTGTGTCCGAGTCCTGTATACCAGGTCCTCCCTCCATCAAAGTCGCGATACCACGCCATTGGATGGTTGTCGCCATTCGTTCCGCCCTGGTATGACTTTTCGTCGAGGTTAAGGAGGATATTTATTTCCGGCCTGATGTCTTTATAGTTGTACCATTCATCAGTTCGCTTCCAGCTTTCAGGCAGATGTTTCGTTGAAATATGAGCATTGTCCACCACCTTCACCGTTGCGTCGCGGACATTTGGATCATTCGGATGACCATTAAAATAAGCGCCCACGAGATCTCCGTACCATTGTCCACTCATATTCCGTATCGGCTGCGGCATGCACACCTACAAATCCACCTCCGGCTTGTACCCATCGGTTCATTTCCAGCTGTTGTGCATCGTTCAGAACATTGCCCGTTGTGTTGAGGAAGACTATAACGTTATAATTCTTTAATGTTTTTTCGTTGAACACATCGCTGTTTTCTGTTGTATCCACGCTGAATCCGTGTTGCTTACCCATATTCCGGATGGCATCTATCCCAAAGGGAATGGATTCGTGCCGGAAGGAGGCTGTCTTAGAAAAGATCAAAACTTTTATTTCGCGCGTGTCTCGCGTCAGGTAGAAGTATGCAGCAACTGCCAGGACAAGCAATGCAATAAGGAACTTATAGCGCTTTTTCATGAACCACCGGGATTAAATAAAAATGATCATTTGAGTCAAAGTGACTCAAATATATAATAAATTTGTATTCGATCAAATTTGTGTGGTTCTTGATGGCTGTTAAAAGTCTCTTAATATTTTCGTTGTAATGATTGAACGGATCAGGAAATATGTCAAATCGCTTGAAAAGGAGGCAATTCCGCAGCTATCAATAAACTGCGTGATATTCGGTTTTCACGAAAAAACACTAAAAGTCATTGTAAACCGGATTCCACTTGGGAAAATCAACCATGGTCGTCCTTCCAGGCGGGTTCATCAAGCAGACGGAAGATCTGACTGATGCGGTAGAAAGAATAGTTAAAGAAAACACAGGACTGCAGAAAATACTTTTCAAACAGTTTGCTGTGTTTGGAGATGCATCGCGGTCGTTCGGTGCAGAGTTTTCAGCGATGGCTGAACTGTTTACCGATGAAGACAAGCGAGCTTTAAAATGGTTTTCAAACCGGTTTCTTACTATTTGTTATCTGGCGCTGGTCGACTATGATAAGATCGAACTCAAACCGACCCAATTCATGGAAACGGCTGAGTGGCTTTCTGTGGACAATAGAAAAAGGCTGGCGATGGACCACGGCGACATACTTAAAAATGCGATGGAAACACTGCTTAAAGAACTTCCTCATTCGCCAATTGCCTCGAACCTGTTGCCATCAAAATTTACATTGCCCGACCTCCAGGCATTAGTGGAAGCAATCCTGGGAAAGGAGATTGATAGACCAAACTTCAGAAGAAAGGTACTCAGTAGTGACTTGTTGGTAAAAGTAGGTCAGGATACCTCTGGAAAGCGAAGACCTGCGGATCTATATACTTTTAAGAATGGGAAGAAGACCAGCCTGAACGATGAGTTTAAGTTTGGTTTCTGACGGCACCGGATGAATAGGAGATAGGTGAGATTTTTGTAGTTGATTTCATTTAATCGGACCTTGAACTACTTCATCTATCCATGCAAACAAGTCATTCAGGTCATAATCGCCCCGATGCTGACGATTCCAGGGCAGGGCGAAGTTAACTCATACCCTTTATTAATCAGCTTCGTGTAAAGATTAATGGAAATATTGAAGGCTGTGTCACGGTCCAATGAACCTTTAAGTTGGGAGCATCACATCCCCTTTAGCAAGGAGACGCGCAGTGCGAATAACTCCTGATCTGCCGATCCTTATCTGTCCATTTTCCACCCAATGCTCCAGTTTGACAGTAAATTCTCCGGAAGGATGCTCAACTGAATAGGAATTAGCGTCGCCTTTAACATTCGCGATACCTTCAGCCACGGATCCCGGCAATAAACATGCTGTCGCAGTCGTGACAGCACCAAGGACTCCGATAGCATCGTGTACCACATGAGGAATAAATGTTCTTGTAGAGATCATTCCGCCATTTCTCGGTGGAGAGATAATGCACATCTTCGGAATGGTTTTTTTTGAAACGTCGCCAAGGTTCATCAATGGCCCCACTGCAAGTCGTATCTGTTCCAGCTTTTCTCGAAGCGTTACATTGGCTTCCAACTCTGACGGCGATTCATAGCCGGTGATTCCAAGATCTGTTGCCCGAATAATCACTTCGGGCATTCCATTGTCAATACAAGTTATTTCAGTGCCTTCTACCACGTCGCTGGAACGGCCAGTTGGAAGCAACGCTCCACAAGTCGCCCCTTCAATGTCGAGGTAGTTGCAAATGACCGGAGCAGCGGTTCCCGGTACTCCGTCTACTCTTGTGCTACCCGCATAGTTCATCGTCGCGCCTGGCGTTTCCACTGTTACCTCACAAATACTGCCGGTGTTCATCATGTTGATTCTGGCTGTAGTGGTCGGATTGGTAGCTGTAAACAAACCGCATTCAATTGCGAATGGCAGGACGGCCGCAAGAATGTTTCCGCAGTTTTGTGATGACGATACCTCACCTGCGCCGACAACAACCTGGAGAAAAAGGTAGTCCAGGTCCGCGTTGGAATTTTTCGCACGACCTACAACGGCTACCTTACTGGTCAGCGAGGTGGCTCCACCTAATCCGTCTATCTGTCTGGGATCT
The DNA here is from genome assembly GCA_963774615.1 of uncultured Cytophagales bacterium. GTDB lineage: Bacteria > Bacteroidota > Bacteroidia > Cytophagales > Cyclobacteriaceae > Chryseolinea. The sequence continues at coordinate 50,562 of CAVZFT010000038.1, read as the reverse complement.
CCCGTGCCAACTCCTTCCATGGCCTGAAGAACCAGTCTATTGCGTTCCGTCGGATCTTCAGGCAGGTCGCTTGCTTTGAAGAAAAGACCTTTTGATGATCCGCCCCGGAATTGCATGAAGGGAATACTTCGCTGGGCCATGGTTTAGTCAATAAGATTTTGCAGGCTTTTGAGTGTGGCCCTCGACATGACTGGCTCAACCTGGTGATTCAGCAGCATACTTACGACAGCCTCCAATTCATGACTTCTTCGTAAAGCGTGAATCTTACTTCCTTCGATGAAGCGGTTAATCAGTTCGTCATTACCGCCGATGAGGCTGCTGATTTGCTCACGCATGTATTGTTCCAATCCCATCGCCTGGCTAGCGTTGATTGCTTCACCGATCACCGCCGCAAATCCTTTGTAAACTATTGAGCGTAGTAACTTATGAGTTGCAGCATCGCCGACCTTATCGTTCAGGACGTTGATGTTGAGGTTAAGTGGCCTGAGCATTTCGAAGAGCGCCACTGCTCCCGGACCTGAAGCAAGGAACGGACTGTTAATTCCTTTCAGTGGTACTGGTGCCATGATTGCCACGTCAACCACCAATGCTTCAGTTTTTGCAAGAATAGAAGCCACTTCAATTTTCGTTCGAGGCGACGCGGTATTCATGTCGACAAATATTTGCCCCTTCGTGAGTACAGGCAAAACGTCGTTGGCTACTTCCAGTGCCACAGATGCCATATTCACGCTGAGGATCAGGTCAGCATCGCGTGCAGCCTCAGCGTTAGTACCAGCAATCCGTATGTCGGGGTGAAGCGCTTTTTTAGGTTCAGGGTCATAGCCTGATACATTCACACCGAATGCGACAAGGTCATTTGCGAAATGGCTGCCCGCTTCGCCAAGTCCTAACACTGCAACTCTGATATTTTGGCTCATCTCTTTACTTTTCCCAACCGTAAATTTGCATTGAAGTTTTCCCCTGGCGAAGTTGCTCACGGATGCTTTCTTCACGTTCTTCGCGTGCCTTCGCTTTTTTGACCGTTTCTTCAGCAAGATTTTTCGGAACGACCACAACGCCATCCCTATCTCCGATAATAAAATCTCCCGGATTGATTAGCACTCCACCGATAACAATCGGCATATTCAATGTACCATCTTCGAAACTTGACGTGCCCTTAATACATATTCCACGGCTAAAGACCGGAAAACCCAACGCTTCAATATCGTCCGCATCACGAATACATGCGTCGATCACAAGACCAGCAATACCTTGTGTTTTCGCTCCAAGGCTCATGAGGTCTCCCCAATATCCGGCTTCATAATAATCCGAACAATGCGCAATTATCACGTCACCTTTTTTCGCTGATGCGTATGCCCGGTGCAGTATCTTGTTGTCTCTCGGCATGGTGTGAGCAGTGTAGGCAGGTCCAAACACTTTCATTCCTTTCGAGATGGGCTTGATTGCTGAAGGTAGATTACCTTGTTTGCCCATTGCCTCGTGAAGGGTCGCAGTAGAGAATTTGCTTAATTCCAGAGACATAGTTGTGCGTATAGGTTAGAAAATTGACGATGTAATTCGTGGTACCTGACTATGGTACGCCTCTGCAAACAGGATATGCTTCTGCCCGGAAATCCTTCTTGCATGGTTGGCACGCCTGGAGGCAAGTTCGGCATAATAATCTTTTAAGTAGGTTTGCGCACCCATACAATTCATAGCTGCCTTCTTTTTTTCTATCACTGAAGTTATATCAATGAAGGTGTCCGGGACAAAACCACAAAGTTCCGGTTGGTGAGGCTCAAAAGAATACCATGCTGGCGGATCAATACTCTTAAACGCGCTGGGCACACCAGCACCGGATGAAAGTAGCCTTGCCCGTTGCACCGCCTGATACGCTAACGGATGGTCTGGATTAAAAGGATCTTTTTCACTATGCGTTAAAATGACCGTGGGCTCGAAATCTCCAATCAGATTTGTGAGCTGTTCCACTCGCTCATCTGTGAGTCTCATGGGATAGTCGCCCCAATCAAGGAATTTAATCGGTGTTCCTAAAATATCAGCCGCTCGTTGTGCTTGCTCGTGACGAATTACCTTAACACTTTCGACACTTCGCTTAGGATCTTCTTTCCAAAGTTCTCCGGATTCACCGCGCTCACCGTATGACAGCGCTAGCACTAAAACCTCAGCCTTCTCTTCCACAGCCTTGGCAATCGTGCCGGACGCACGCCATACAAAATCGGCGGAGTGAGCGCCTACTACTAATAGTTTTTTCCTCATTGGTCTGACATAGTTTCGGGCATAGGTGTCCCACGTGTGTGAAAGGTCGGAATGGTGGGCAACCCCCAAGCTTGTCCTTTTTTGCGCTCTTCCAACGTCCAGACTACTGTTTTGTGATCGGGATCTGTGATCAGGCGCGCGGTTGTATTGGCAATTTCAACACGGTTCCCACCCGGCTCGTACACGTACAGAAAGAACGTCTGCTGAATGGTATGTTTGTGCGGACCTGTTTCAATCTGGATACCATTCTCAAGACAGATGTCTGCTGCTATCAATACTTCTTCACGACTGTTTGCTGCATAAGTTACGTGATGGAAGCGACCTTTCATACCCAATGCGTCGTGTGTTACCGCCAGATCATAAGACTTTGAATTCACCGTAAACCATACCGCTTGCGGATGCATATCGTTTAGATTGTTCACAATCGTTTCGCTCATAATACCTCCGAGGTTCGTAAGATGAAAATCCCGAAATGCGCGCACATCACTTGCGAACAAATTGAGATGATCGATACGCCTGACATTAATCCCTTTTCCGGGAAACTTGCTCGCAGTGTTTTTCAACGCCGACTGATCGGATGGACCGCATCGATACTTCTCTGTTTCAAAATAGAGTTCTATCAAATGACCATCAGGTGAACGAAACTCATACGCCGGACCGTGACCCAGGTCGCCATCATTCCATCCGATGCCGAAGCCCGTCGATTTGATGGCTGAAACTCTCCGTTCCAGTGCTTGTGGACTACGGGCGCGCCAGGCGAAGTGACGCATTCCGGCTTGAGGGCGCGCAGTCAATTTCAAGGTGTGATGCTCGTAGTCGTCGTATGCTCTCAGGTATATGGAATCACCATGTGTTGCAGTGATTGACATTCCCATGATCTCCGTAAAAAAACGACAGCTTGCGTCGAGCTTTGGCGTGAGCATTTCGACATGGCCAAGGTGGGCAATATCCCAAATTGTTTCTGGCAAGGCGTGAATCTGATTTTAGTGTAAAATACAAAGTTGGAGTTTTGAAACCGCGGCCCCGTAAACGATTCGATCTTTTATGGATACAATTAGAACATTTCCCTGGGGTCGGGCCGATCGAAACTCAGGGCAATGGCAGATGATATTTCAGGAGAAAAATGGCTTCGGATGGGTAGAATGAACATAGCCAGTCCGTCTCCCTAAGAGGCTGCATCGGCAGAAAATAGCAGGGAATCTTTTCGAACATCCGGTTGGTGATTTAGATTTGGTACATGGAGCGGATCGTTCAATTTGACGGCCTTTATGGAGACGCTAACTCCCACCCGAACGGTGAATACCTGTTTTCAGAATTACTTGAAACAAGAAGTAAAACATTTGACTGGATCGTTCATCCCCACATTCACGCGAAACTTTTCCAATTGTTTTTTATTGAGATTGGATCATTCCGTTTTCACGAAGCGCGTGGCGAAAGAGAACTTCATGGACCTTGTCTGTTGCTCATACCGCCGACGGCGCTGCATGGCTTCAACTATGAGAACAATTGCAGAGGACGGATCCTTACCATGTCGGACGCGCTGGTTGAAAATCTCTTCCCCAATTCACTTGCCATAACGCCGATGTTCGAGGGGATAGTTTGTCTGACTTCGTTCGATCCACCTTATTCCTTAGAAAGTATACGGCATTTGATAGAAGCCGTGGATGATGAGTTGTTTGATAACAAGCCAGAGAAAAGGCTTATGCTTCAGGCTTGCCTGCAACATTTGCTGCTGACGCTTTTTCGACTGTGGAAAGTTCGTGACGAGATTAACGTCGGCGCCAATAATTTGTCGCTGCACTATTTTCAAAAGCTCAAGCAACTTATCCGTCAGGACGGAACAACACGCAGCATTGCAGAAATTGCCAAAGAACTCGCTATCACTCCTGTACATCTGAATCGGATTTGCCGGTCAATCGCAGGCAAATCGGCCAGTCACCTTTTGCAGGAACATACTCTTGATGAAGCACAAAAGTACTTAACCTATACGTCGTACACCGTTTCAGAAATTGCCTATCTGCTCCATTTTGAATACCCGAATTACTTTGCGCGATTTTTTAAAAAACACACCGGTATTTCTCCGACTGAATTTCGGGATAAAAATTTCAAACGTGTCGGAGCAAAAAGTTTGCTCTAAACAACTGGTCCAAGTGTTGTGCGCCGGCCCTCGCGCGCCTGCTCACTTGGACCTTAAGTTGTGCAAATCCCTTTCCTCCAAGTCTTCTCCGAAGGAGTCCTTTGGACAGACTTGCCCACCGCAAAGTAAAGTTCACAGCCAATGCCTATTTTTAATGTCTCATAACAATTTGGGACAGATGACAGAATCTACAACACCAATGTTAATCCGTAAGAACACCAAAGCATTTAAGACTATCCTCGAAATCGTGACCGCGTGTCAGAGCAGGTCAGATCGCGAAAAACTGATCCGACTTTATATCACCCGGGCTGGCCATACAATAGCGGACAGAATTAGCATAGAAGGAATTCAAGGCGATGCGCAGGTTTTTTATGAGATGAGTTATCAAACGGTACTGACATACCTTAATTCGTCCAATCACCAGGTGCACCATAGCGATGATATTCCAGGTATCTATTTCTTTCGGAGTACGTCGAATAAGGTGTGGGACGAAGCTCCATTTGAATTCGATGAGGCTGTAAAGAAAGAATTCGCTTCCCTTCCGGAACTGCCCGTTCTCAGAAAAAAAGGAAAGGCGGAAAAATTTGTTTTTCCCGTTTCGAAGGCAAAGACGGAACCAAAAGGTAAAAAGGGAAAAGACGCCGCCGCCGAAAACTGTCAAAGTTATCGAAGAAGACACTAAACAGCCCAACTACAAGCTGAAGCACACGATCCAGTTTACTGATCTTGATAAAGTGATATTCAGGCAACCTAAGCTAAGTAAGAAAGACGTCCTGGATTACTACAACAAAATCGCTGATTATATTCTGCCTTATCTGAAGGATCGTATTCTTTTTGGTCGTTTCAATTCGGACAGGGGAGGGGAAAACGTAGAGATGAATACAGATGATTTGTTTGACGATAAATCCAGTCCGCGTCCCGATTGGATTCAAACGTCAACCGCTTCCAAAGGAAAGACGCAAAAGCAAATGTTCCTGTGTAATGATAGGGACCATTTGCTATTCTACTCAGAGATGGGTTGCCTTGAATTTGATTCGGGACTTTCGAAGATGAAGTCCATCGACGCACCTGATTATCTGGTGATCGCTATTGATTCGAACGACCCCGAGCTTGAGAAAGTCAAAGATGTTGCGCTGGCTACGAAGGAGATACTGACCGGTTTGCAATTGCCTTCATTTGTGAAGACGGACGGAATGACCGCATTGCATATTTATATTCCTCTTGATACTAAAAGTAAGTTTGACAAAAGTAAAAATGCGGCCGAATACATTTGTAAGCTTATTCGGTCTGAAAATTCCTACAGTTACGGCGATGGAGGGAGTTGATGATGATTATGGGAAAGTATATTTAAGTTTTTCTTTAAATGAAAAAGGGAAAGGCCTTATTGCCCCTTATTCTTTATTGCCTGGACAATCTGCGATCGTAGCTACACCGTTGAGTTGGGAGGAAATAAATGACAAGCTTCGGCCAGAGGATTTCAATCCTGAAGCAATTATTCAAAGGCTAAAGAAGGAGGTGATCCGTTTGAGATCTGTTCAAAAAAAAGGTGAATGCTGATGCTTTGTTGGACAGGTTGGAAGAGAATTATTCGTTCCTGTTTTGAAGGACCGGACTATTTTTTACGGTCTCGTTTTTTTCTTTCTTCTCGTTCTATTCAATGTCGTTTAGTTAAGCATTCACCATTCAACTCATTCAACGGTGCGGAGTGATTCCCTTTGCCTCTTTCCAATACTGCGTCGATGAATGCTGGCGTGTATGTTGATGATGTGTGCCCAGACTTTTCACCGCTAAGACGCCAAGTCGCAAAGAATTCGCAGAGAAGCAAACTAATCTTAGCGCAAGCTTTGCGCGTTGCGCCCTTGCTTGCCCGCCGTAGCCTTGCGAAGGAGGGCGGTTAAACATGCATTGAACCCACACTCACACCCACGGCTCACTGAAAACGACATTGATTCCTCATTCCTCACTCGTTTCACTTTCTTCCTCAACAGATCAAAAACATGCGTGTATTTAATCGTAAAACTCCGGTTATTCACTTCTCCACCTGTATACACGTCATTGTACACAATGAACAACCCTGTATTTGCCTGCTCTAGTAAATTGAAACGAATGTTGAATGACCATAGGTCCTCTTCACTATTGTACTGAATAAAACTTTGAAGATTTATCCGGGGCTTAAAGGAATATGTGATCCTTGCGCCGAATATGGTAGCCACAAAATCTCCGCCGGGCAAATTAACATCGTTTACGGCAAGACTATATTCGGAGTTGAATTTGTCACCCACCCGTATACCGAGGGTACCTGTATTCAAATAACGTGTTCCTCCAAAAGAACCACCCAAAATTGACCGGGTGCTGATGTACACAGGTTTGCTCATGTTGGTCATCAAAACAAGTTGCAACTCTTCATGATTATAGGTTCCCGTTGGAACAAAAATGTCATCGGAAATTTCAAAGGGTGTAACTACTCCCTCCGTCGTAAAATTGATTCCGGTATGAATTTCCATGCCATTGATCCATGCCCAGTGATTGTCCACGTGCAGGTAGCTTGTCTCCTGAAACCCGCTGAAATTCCAATAGCTCCGGTAAGTAATGTGAGGTCGTACTTCCAGCAGTCCGAACTTTCCGTTCATCCGTATTTGCTTAAAGATGTTAGCCTCTGGTTTGCGGTAGGCGGACCGTAGTAAGAACCCGACCTCGGGATTAAAACCCTGTCCTACCTCGGAATATCCCAGCGAAGAACGAAGTCCATTCCATTCATAACTCGCGAGGAGTTTAAACGCTGTTTCGTTTGACACTGTATCCGGAGTCTGAGTCTGGGCATAAAAACCAGATATAGTCGCCTTTTTACCAATTCCCCATTTGCCATCAACTGCATAGGTACGGTTGTAGTCATTGTCAGCTTCGCCCATACCTTGCCGGTTAATAAAGATCGCGCCAATAGATGACCGTTGGGCAAGTTGCTGGTTGATTCGTGCTACGGTAAAATTGTTTTCTTGAATTTCAAGTTCACTCACATCGTCAGTAAACAAGTTTAAGAAACCAATGTTTGTGTTCTTGATTTTTCCAGATAGCCGTGCACCACCAATGATCGGAACAATTTCTCCTTCGGGTCCAATTCCAATCCTGCGACTGAAAAAGAGATCAACCTCTCCCGGACTGCCTACTGAAAACTGGCCGGCATTCTCCAAAAAGAACGGACGCTTTTCAGGAAAAAATAGATTAAACCGGTCAAGGTTTACTTGTTCCTGGTCTACCTCCACCTGTGCAAAGTCGGTGTTGTAGGTAAGATCCAACGTAACGGCTGGAGTAATGCTGTACTTCACATCGGCGCCGAATTCCGGTTTGAATTTCGTTTCAGAAGGATCTGCCTTGAAATCCCTTGATGCACGTCCCAGCGCATAGGGGATGAGTTTTAGATTACCTGGACTTTGAAGATTCAATCCTGTCAGTGTGCCTTCCAATGATAAGCGCTTGAGATCGAACTGTATAGGCAGCGGTGCCCAATATGCGATCTCATTTGTTTTACGAATGTTGCGCTGAAAATTTACTCCCCAAACCTGGTCCTTGCCGGAAGCAAAACGCAACGTCCGCAGCGGTATGGCGAATTCCGCACTCCATCCAAAATCACCTACCAATGCTTTCACGGTCCACGACGCATCCCAATTCAAATTGAACCCACCGATCACACCCGCCTGTAACCGGGCAACAGAAAAATTACCCTGCCCTTCATTGTCTACCTGTCCATCATATTCAATACCAAGGGAGTTAGTTCCGAAGATGAATCCGTTTTGGCCATCGTGATAAGTATCAAGTATAAAAAGAAAACTGTCTGTATTGTCCAGGGTGGCATCTCTGCGCGCGTCGGAGACAACAAGCCGTTGGGGTTCGGCGTCATAACATACGACGGACAAATAAAAAGTAGTCGTCGTATAGCCTATACGAATCTCCGTTTTTTCCGACGCGGGCAATCCTGCGTTGGGTTTTGTTTGCCACAGTTGATCGATTGGAGTTACAGCTTTCCATACTTCATCCTGAAGCACGTCGCCATCGATAACTGGGTCAGTGTTAAGACTGGTTGACTGTGCTGTAGGTCTTTTCGTGACGTCAGGCATATTCACGACGTCCTGCGCAGCAATTTCCCCAACACCCATCACCAGAACAAATTGAAGATAAAGACGTCTTGCAGTTTGGCTAAGGGCCATTCGATCATGAATTTTAATGAGCCATTAAATTTAGAGATTAGGGAATATTTATGAGCACCGCTTGTGTAAGCGGTCTAATCAGTTTCTGCTTTCGACCTTTGAAATGGAATACTTGTAAGGGCTCAAACACATTATCGATCGGACCAAAATTCACTTTACTTTCTTTATATTTAGTAATGGCCTCACTAATCCCTGGGTTTCAGTATGATATTTTTATCAGTTACCGCCATAAAGACAACAAAGGCGGGCACTGGGTAACGGAATTTGTCGATGCATTAAGAACAGAACTAGAAGCCACCTTCAAAGAAGACATTTCCATCTACTTCGATGAAAACCCGCACGATGGACTTCGTGAAACTCACGATGTTGACAAGAGCCTGAAGGACAAGCTAAAGTGTCTCATCTTTATTCCGATTATTTCTCAAACCTATTGCGACCCCAAAAGTTTTGCCTGGCAGCACGAGTTATGTGCTTTTAATCAAAATGGCAAAAGAAGATCAGTTTGGGAGAGACATCAAGCTAAGAAATGGAAATGTAGCCAATCAGCGTTCTTCCTATTAAAATTCATGATCTTGATCCGAGGACAAAGCGCTTTTTGAAAATGAGTTGGGTGGTGTGATTGCGGGCGATTGAGTTTATCTTTAAATCCGTCTGGTGTCAACAGGCCCTTGCGTACCAACGAAGATCATCCGCATGACAATCTCAACAAAACTTTTTATCGCGACCAGATCAACAAATTAGCGAATGCTATAAAGGAAATTATTGAATGCCTTATACATCCGCAACAAGGTCCGTTAAGCATCGCTCTGAAACTTCAACTAAAATCTCCAGTCCTCCTCTTATTCGCCAAAACCAGCGACTAAAAAAAGATTATTTCTGATTTCGGCAGTGTGTTATTTTTCTCGCTTTGATTTCTTATGCCATTTTTTATTTCACTCTCAAAAAGAAAGCACACCGATAGACGCCCCCGGCAAATCAATCGCTGTGCTTCCATTCGAAAACTTGAGTGGTGATAAAGAACAGGAATATTTCAGTGATGGTATTGCCGAGGAAATTCTCAACGCGCTGGCTCAGATCAAAGATCTTAAGGTGGCAGGGCGAATGTCTTCTTTTCGGTTTAGGGGCACTGCGGTAAATATCCAGGAGGTAGGAGAAAAGCTAAAAGTAAGTACAGTACTCGAAGGTAGTGTGCGCAGGCAGGGGGAACGTGTGAAGATTTCGGTCAGACTTCTCAATGTTGAAGATGGTTATCAACTTTGGTCGGAACAATTTGAAAGCACCCTGAGGGATATGTTTAAAATCCAGGAAGAGATTGCTATTGCCATTTCTCAGCGTCTTAAAGTCACGTTGCTACAAAATGAAAGTCTGAAATTAAGCAAGGGACTTACCCAAAATACTGAAGCGTATGATGCCCTGCTCAAGGGCAGGTTTTTTTGGGATAAAAGAGTATTGAAGGAGGGTGAAAAGTATTTCAAACGGGCTATCGAACTTGATCCAAACTTTGCTGCGGCTTATGTAGGACTTGCAGAAACTTACGTGATATCCTCCTTTTTTCAGAAATGGGTATCCGGCCGAAAACATGCCAAAGGCACAGGACGCAGCGGAAAAAGCTATTCAAATAGACAGCTCTCTCACTGTACCATATTTTGTAATCGCTTTTAAAAAGGCTCATTTTGATTGGAACCGCGACGAAGCGCGGGCTTATTTTAAAAAAGCTTTTCTGGAAAATTCGAAATATGCTCAAGGCTACTATTGGCACGCCCAATATCTCTACAATTTTGAGTCAGACTTTGACGGCGCCATAGCTGAGATGAGAAAGGCAGTTGAAATCGAACCATTAGGTACTTATGCCAATCTGAATTTGGGCAACGGTTTATTCTTTGCGGGCAAGTATAAAGATGCTTTAGAAGCTTACAAATTCAGCATTCAATTAAACAATATAAACCCAATCGCCTACGTGGTTAGTGGTTGGTGCAACATAGGATTAGAAAAGTGGGATGAGGCCCAGAAAGATTTCGAAGTATCAGCCAGTCAGAACAACGATTTGGCTAAGGCAATGCTTGTTTATGTTTATATGAAAAATGGAAACCAGTTGCTGGCTCAAAAGCTATATGATGAACTCGCTTCGCCCACAGGTGTTGGATATTCGAGCCAGGTAACAATGTCGTTAGCAGCAAGCTTTTTAGGAGAAAAAGACCTGGCTCATGAGCATTTCAAAAAGGCATTTGAACAACATGATACATGGCTGCCTTATTTAATAAACAATCCTATCCTAAATTCCAACCTCCTCCCGAACAATATGTTGTTAGATCCGAGAAACATGGCGTTGATGAAAAAACATTTTCCTTTTATGAACGAGCAGAGATGATTATGGAACATTATTTTCCCTGACGTCTTTAACCCAAAAGCTTTGCCTGAAATAATTTGTTCTTCTTGCAAATGGACGATAACGCCATAGGAAAAGAAGGGATTACAAAAGCCTGGCTCACCCATATAAATACTGCTCTAAATTATCTTATATTAGGAAGGTCGTCAGAAAATAAATCTATATGCCATCCTACGAAATAGAGATAATTCTGAACCGTCAGTTAGCTGACTGCCTTTCAATACCGGTTTTTATCACCGATACTAAGGGTAACCTGATTTTTTATAATGAACCGGCAGAGGAATTATTAGGGCAAAGATTTGAAGAAACTGGTGAAATGCCAGTGGAAGAATGGGGCACAAAATTTACCCCCATGAATGACGACGGCACTATTATTCCTCCCGAAAAATTGCCACTGGTAAGAACATTAACAGACTGTTATCCCCATCACGACACATTCTGGATTAAAAGCATTAAAGGAAATAAAGAAGAAATATCCGTCACTGCCTATCCCATCATCGGAAGAGAAAACAAATTCCTCGGCGCTGTAGCCATTTTCTGGAAGACTAAGTACAATGAAAATTAACTTATGTGGCGTTCGTGGTTCCATTCCTACAACGTCACCCGAAAGTCAATTTTATGGAGGTCATACATCCTGCACGCTCGTATCAGAGGATGATGACCTATTGGTACTCGATGCCGGTTCCGGAATTCAGGCATTCAACATTAAAGACATTCCTCAGAATAAACGGGTTGACGTTTTACTAACGCACCTTCATCTGGATCATATTCAGGGCCTTGGATTTTTCGGACCACTTTTTATGCCTGACATGGAAGTACATATCTGGGGTCCTTCAAGTGCTCAGAGCCTCCATTCACGAATCAGCCGTTATCTTTCTCCACCTTTGTTTCCGGTACTTGTACGTGACCTGCCGTGTAAACTTACTTTACATGAAGTCGGGAACACTTCATTTGAAATCGGACATTTCAACATTCAGTCATCGTATGTAATTCATCCAGGTCCAACGTTAGGCTTTCGCGTGAAAGGGAATGAATCCGCGTTCACCTACATTCCCGATCACGAACCGGCACTCGGTCGACATGGAATAATTAAAGACACAAAATGGACTTCCGGATTTGACATTGCGTTGGATGCTGACTTGATTTATCACGATGGACAATACACCGATCAGGAATATTCCTCCAAGAGGGGATGGGGGCACTCTGGCATTGGCGACGTGATGCAGTTTGCCGCTATCACCGGCGTAAAGCATTTGTTGATTGGTCATCACGATCCCGCCCGTACTGATTCCAAACTTACTGAAATCGAAGCGGCGTTGAGAAAAAATAATGCGTTCGCATTCAATTACGAATTTGCTGTTGAGGGGAAGCAATTTGAATTACCTTAAAACCTTTCCTCAAACTGTAATCGAGTAATGCAGAGAATCGGCCGCGTTGAATATACCGCATTGGCCTTCGGTCAAAATTCGTTTTGGTCCTTTTCGGCTGTTCCCTTTAGCGAAAATTTGAGAATGACAAACCCAATACTACCGGCAACCAATGAAGAAATCATAACAACAATTTTTGATTGCTCGATGTATTCAATGTCGTCAAAAGCTAATAACGTGATAAAGATCGACATCGTAAATCCGATACCTCCGAGGAATCCAGCGCCAATTACCTGACCGAAGTTCAAAGTAGCACGCAATTTGGTCACCTTCGTCCATACTGATAAGTATGAAAAGAGCACGATACCCAACGGCTTTCCAATAACCAGTCCCGCAAAAATTCCATAACTATTAAAATGAAACAGGCTTTGATACCAGTGAGCACTAAATGGGATGCTAGTGTTGGCTAAAGCGAAGAGAGGTAGAATAATAAACGCGACAGGTTTATGAAGTACATGTTGTAAAATATAAGACGGTGATCGTTCATCTCCATTACCAAACGGAATTGCAAATGCTAATAATACGCCAGTGATCGTGGCGTGAATGCCGGAGTTTAACATAAAGTACCACATCACGACGCCGGCAATTAGATAAGGTATTAGATTGTGGACTTTCAACCTGTTGAGAATAAGTAGCACTGAAAAAATACCGACGGCAATGCCGAGACTCGTCCAGTCGATCGTTTCGGTGTAGAAGAGAGCAATCACGATTATAGCTCCCAGATCGTCAATGACCGCAAGCGCGGCAAGGAACACTTTCAAGGCGGAAGGAACGCCCTTTCCAAGCAGTGAAAGTACACCCAAAGCGAAGGCGATGTCGGTTGCCATCGGTATTCCTGCTCCATCTTGACTACTGGAACCGTAATTAAATGCAAGGTGGATGAGCGCGGGGAAAAGCATTCCGCCAATCGCGGCAAAAATTGGCAACCATGAGTTTCTGAGGTCCGACAATTCGCCGACATAGATCTCTCGCTCAAGTTCAAGTCCTATGAGTAAGAAAAAGATCGTCATTAATCCGTCATTGATCCAATGAACGACGCTATGATGCCCTACTTCATAATTCCACAAAGAGAGATACTCATACTGAAGTCCTGAGTTGGTAAGGATCAGGGAGAGGATGGTACATCCGATTAGAAAAATTCCCCCTGCCTTTTCGCTTTTGAAGAATTCAGTAAATAAATGTGTAAGCTTCACTGCTAATCCGAATTAGTTATAAGGAAAATTTCCGGCGCCGTTATTATCGCGCCTGATGGAGCCCTCAAAGATTGCTGAATTCATCCCCCCATTTTTCTTTCAGCTCAGCATGTTTCTTCCAATATTTGCGCTCAATCTCCGTAATAGCTGCGTCGCATTCAGGGTGCTTTTTCAAATCATCCAACGTAGGATCGTTTCGCATTAATAAAACCCAGTAAATAAAATTGTCCTGCTCTTTGGCAAAGCGCTCCAATAATTCAATTGCTTTTTTAGTTTCTCCTTTGTGAGAATAGTAGCCGAACAGATAGAGATCCTTATACATGGTCTTATTCTGATCGGCATAGTCCTTGAACAACCGAATAAATTCGTCGGCCTTTTTTTGTTCACCGACCTTCTCGTAAGCTATACCTACACCCATGTACTCATGTCTAAAAATATCAAGTCCGAACATTTTCATGGTGGCAATAGAACGATCATAACAGGAAGCAGCGGTTTTATAATCGCCAAGCATAAAACTCATCTTGCCCGCCTCATGTAAAATGTCGAAGCGTGTGGTATCTTTTTTCCACCTGGCCAGGAGTCGTATCTCTCGCTTGTTCTGCATTACGATCCTTTGCATAGAGGACATAGTCACTCACGAATCCAGCAAAAAAGTTATTCGGATTGAGTTGTAAAGACTTATTGATATACTTCTGTGACTCATCCAGAAATCCAGTTTGCAGCAAGGCATTACTTAAATGAAAATAATTGAAGCTCGCTGTAGCTGAGTCAGTGGCATGGTCGACCTTAACCTTTCGAATTGCGTATTCGAGATATTTAGGAGGATTGGGTACATGGATGTTATAAAATTCTGTCAAAAAATGCAGGACCAGACCGGAGCGGGGATCATATTCAAGAGCTTTTTCAAAATAGGGAATGGATAATTCGAACTCACCCTTTTGTGCAAATGACAACGCCTTGGCTACCATACTTTCGCTGGACTTAGCGTCGTATAATATTGCTTTTTCGGCAAAATCGTCAATGTCTGCTGCGTGAGGCTTTTCAACGTAAAATATGTCGAGGTAGTAATAGACCATCGCTGCCGTCGCATAGGCTAAAGAAAACTTGGGATCGCGTTCAATAGCCTTGTTGAACCAGGGAATGGATGCTTCCAGATCCTTTCGGCCACTGCGATAGAAAAGGTCTTTTCCTTTTAGAAAATAGTCATAAGCAATAGGATCATCCGTCGGCTTCTTCTCGATGCGGCTTTTTTCTTCGGGAGTGATGAAGACTTCAATTTCCTGCGTTATACTTTTTGCAATCTCTTCTTGTAATTCGAAGATGTCTTTTGTTTCGCGGCGATATTGCTTTGACCAGAGATGCTTGTCGGCAGTAGCGTCAATCAGCTGAATATTCAATAGGATACGGTCACCGATCTTTTGTCCACTTCCTTCAACAAAATATTTCACATTCAATTCCTTTGCCAATTCAGGAATAGACTTTGAAGTATTTCGATACTTCTCGACGGACGTCCTGCTCACAACCCGAAGGTTCTGGATCTGTTGCAGGTTGTTAAGGGTTGACTCCATCAAACCGTTGATTATATAGAGGTTTGTCGAATCGTTGCTGTCATTCTTGAATGGAAGTATAGCAATTGACTTTTCCCCTTCCGAATCAGACGTTGATGCCTTATTCCAGAAGACAAATCCGACTACGGCAATGATGAGAATGCCAAATACGGCGACCACCAAGGCCCTGAATTTTTTTCTTTTTGGATCGAAAGGTGATTCCTGGAGATTTTCTGGGAGTTTTCCAGTCTCCGTCGAAGTTACGTCCCGCTTGCCAACTTCCCCGGGTGGATATCCATAGTATTCGCGGAAGCACTTAATAAAATAGGAAGTGCTGCTGAATCCAACCTGGTGTGATACCTCTGACACGTTAGAGGACGTTTTCCGGAGCAGATCCATGGCGTGCTTCAGCCTAACCTGGCTGATTAGCTGACTTACTGAGAGTTTGCTTTCCTTTTTAACTTTCCTCAGCAGGTTCGACCGGCTCATGTTCATTTCGACGGCCAACTCGGATACACCAAAGTGGTCGTTTGAAATGTTTTTTTCTATGACCGCCGTCAATTCAGAAAGAAAACCTTTCTCAGGAAGGGGCGCATCAGTCATCGTTAGAGATGGTCATTACAGGTTTACGATACTGTTTGGATTGTGATCCGTGTTCAGGGTTCAACCCTTGAATTCCCCTCAATTTACCGTTTTCGTGCGCCAATTGCTTCAAAATTTATATCCCTGCGCCATAATTTATATCCGATCCCGCAAAGTTGATGCTTTTGTGCGCAAACGTGTTTAGCCCAGCCTTGACGTTACAACGTTCTTTGAGCTATCAATTTTAAACAACATAAACCCGAAAATTATGAAAGCTCAAAATAGCAAATCTCTATTCTCTTGTATGGCAGTTAGTACATGTCTTGGCGTGATCCTCTTGCTGGCGTCCTGCAATTCCGCGTCGGATTCCGGAAAAAATGTTACTCAACAAGTCGAGGCCCCCGAAGTGGATATCCACACCGCGGTGGTGACTGGAAATAAAGATGCACTCAAACAACATATAGCAGCTGGTTCCAATTTAAATGAAAAGGACCCTTTTGGAGGATCGAGCCCATTAATAAGTGCGGCTGTGTTTGGCAAAACAGAGGAGGCCAAAATACTTCTCGATGCCGGAGCCGACATTAATTTTCAAAACAACGATGGGTCGACCGCCCTTCTTTCGGCAGCGTTCTTCTGCAGACCGGAAATAGTTCGTATGCTGCTCGATGCCGGCGCCGATAAAAACATCACAAATAAATTTGGTGCCACACCTTATCAAACTGTGGCCGGATCGTTTGAAGAATCAAAAAATGTATATGATATGATTGGCAAAGTTCTGGAACCCATGGGACTGAAACTCGACTATGCTTACATCGAACAGACTCGTCCCGTGATTGCTGAAATGTTGAAGTAGTCATTATAAAGACCTTAATTATGATAACCATCAACAGAAGATATGATATCGACTGGCTTCGCGTTATAGCCATTGGGTTACTATTGATCTACCATGTTGCCATTGGCTTTCAGCCGTGGGGAATCATGATCGGCTTTATTTCAAATAAAGACTCATGGCAGTCCTTGTGGCTGCCGATGACTATGTTGAATGTGTGGCGTATACCATTTCTGTTCTTCGTTTCAGGGATGGGTGTGTACTTCGCTATGCAGCATCGTAGCTGGAAACAACTCATTCAGGAACGATCTCTCCGGATTCTTCTTCCATATCTGTTCGGCATGGTCTGCATCTTTCCCGTGAGTACGTTGATCCTTCAACACTATTACAACTGGAAGCTCGATTATTCAGTTAATGCCGGCCACTTGTGGTTCCTGGGAAATATCTTTGTTTATGTCGTCCTTTTATCTCCGCTGCTTTACTACCTGAGAGGGAAGGAGCAGGGAAAATTTGTGTCTGGATTGCGCAAGATGCTAAGCCATCCACTAGGATTGATTCCGTTTGTTGGACTTTTTATAGCAGAAGGATTGGTTCTTAAACCTTATCCGTATGAGTTGTATGCGATGACGTGGCATGGATTTGCCCTGGGATTTCTTGCTTTCTTCTCCGGCTTTTGCTTTGTATTGGCTGGAAGCCCATTCTGGAATATGCTTGTCAAATGGAGGTGGATGTTTCTTGCAGTGGCCATCGGGCTTTTCCTGGTGCGCACATTTGTTTTTGGTCTAAAGACTCCACTTTACTTACTGGTCACCGAATCTGATAGTTGGATATTCTCAGTGTTTGCGTTTGGTCATAAATACCTGAATCGACAAAGTAAGGCTCTCAATTATTTGAGCGAAGCAGCCTACCCTGTGTATATCCTTCACATGATTTTCCTCTTTCTTGGATCGTGGTTGATATTTCCACTGGAGTTACCGGCGCCTTTAAAATTTTTCACTGTGCTGCTCTTCACCTTTGCAGGATGCTTCTCCTCATTTGAGATAATCCGCAGGGTTAATATTTTGCGACCCCTATTCGGATTGAAGATGAAGCGGAGCACATCAGGAGCTGAAGAAAACAATCAGGGCTTTGTTCAGGCTTGAGGAATATGGCGATTGGCTTTTATTCAGCCCAGCTCGAATGATAAAGTGCAAGTTCCTGTCTTGCGGACATGAATGGGCAGCGTGGAAAGAGAATTTTATACTTTTGCTGGCACGTTAGATAAGTACAACGGGCGATCGCCAGCTACAAAAAGGAGTTTAATTTAAGGGTCTTAACGTTAAGATGCCGAAGCATTCAACTGCTCGCCAGAACCCTTAGATTTTTTTAACCTGGACAGCGTTCAAACCTTTCACGCTACGTTCAGTTTCGAATGATACCATATCATTCTCTTTTATGACTATTGTCAGGGCGTTGGTGTGGACAAATATGCTTTCCTCAGTTCTTATGTCCTTGATGAAGCCGTATCCCTTAGCGTCATTGAAGTAAGTCACGCGGCCCTTCCTTATCGTATTTGCAACAGCGCCTTCGATATTTCTCGAGCCAAGGACAATCTCATTCTGACTAATCACTTGTTTCTTGTTTGGATCCGGTGGAGAGTTCGAAATGTTACCGTTCTCGTCCACATATGCCATCATTTGATCCAACGACTGGCCGGACTTTGCATTTGCTTTTCTCTCGGCTTTGCGCTGTTCCTTTTCCTTTTTCTTTTGTTGTTTCTTTTTTTCCTTTTCTTTTTTGTTGAATGTTTCTGACATAGGCTATTAGTAGGGTTATAGGTTTACTTTATTAATATGGAGTATAAACTGTTTATCCATCGAGAACTGATATGACGAGTTTAAAATCAATTCACTTGCTTTCGGAGAAAGCTGAAGTATCTCCCAAAGGTCCTGAGCAATGACTGATTCCTTCAACCCATTGATTGCTTTGCCCCCTGAAACCTGTAGAGCAAAAGTGTAGCCACCCTTTTGCTTTGGGTTTAACGCTTTGAACTCATGGTTAGAAAGCTGGTAAGATTGCGGCTCATTTGTTGAGTCGATCATCATTCTCAAAATTGCGGGTCGATATTTATTCCACACTGGCGTGTAGGTTCTTGCGATCATATCCATCTTATTTGTTTATATCCATCATCTTACTTTGAATTCCATTTAATGGCACCGATGCTTTGAGCAATTGTAGTTCAACGCGAGCCATTTTACCTCCGAATGCATCAATCAGTTCTACAGTACCCATCCATCAGCCAAAAAGACATTCCTTATCCTATAAGAAGCAGCCTGGGAGGTACGTGTTCTGAATCAATTCATAATCCGCCTGATATACTGTTGACTCAATGAGAGAGGTGGCCTAAACCGGTCGGGCTAATGCTTCAGCCGGATAGGTGTCATCTAGTCTACAGATTCAGAAGTATCTTCATTCATTGCTTTAACAAAGCTTTAAAATTTGACTGCTTTATTAAAGTTTCGGCAAAACCCTACCAGATGTGTGGACAAATTGATAAGAATCTTTGACTTGAATGAACAGATTAATAAAGTGCGTAAAGGTAGTAATAATTGGCCATAATCAGCGCATTCGACTCACAATGTACTTGGCCATTCAGAATCGCGCTGTCTTCACAAATAGGAATTCTGACCAAATAGACCTACCTTTGGCGATCAATTGCGGAAAATTAATTCACTGCACCTGGTTTTGCCAACCGTAGTCTCTTAAAACCTCCTCAGTTAACAGGCAGTTAACCTACCAAAAGTTAAACAGTAGCAAGGTCTATTGCCACTCGGGATTGTGAGAATCACACTCTCTATTACTAAATACCAATTAATGACATTTAAAGATTTCGAACTTTCGGCCGCAATTATAACTGCGCTCGAAGAAAAAGGATATCAAGATCCTACTCCAGTCCAAAAAGAAGCAATTCCACAAATTTTATTAGGCAGAGATGTTCTTGGATCGGCGCAGACCGGCACAGGAAAAACTGCAGCGTTCTGTATTCCCATACTTGAAAAACTGAATCGTAGTAAGAAAAACACCGGAATCCGGGCGTTAATGTTGACCCCGACGAGAGAATTAGCAATACAAGTGTTTGACAACCTGAAATTTACGGCAAACACCTGCAAATAAAAAGCACAGTAATATATGGGGGCGTTCCTCAATTCCAACAAGTGAAAGATATCCGCAACGGTGTTGATATCCTTGTTGCTACCCCGGGACGTTTGCTTGACCTGATGAATCAAGGCATTCTATCACTAAAGACTCTTGAAATACTCGTTCTCGACGAGGCGGACAGAATGTTGGATATGGGGTTCATCAACGACATCAGGAAATTGCTGAAAGTTATTCCGGCTCAAAGACAAAATATCTTCTTCTCTGCTACAATGCCTGAGGAAGTTCAAGATCTTGTCAAAAGCATTCTGAAGAATCCTGTGAGGATAGCGATTGAGAACAAGGCCAACAAGCCTAAGATCAGCCAGTCGGTTTATATGGTCGCACGTGAAAGCAAACGAGCATTGCTTAAGCATGTGATTGCCGAAAAAGATATGCAAAACGTTATTGTATTTGCCCGCACGAAGTATGGCGCAGACAAGATCGCGAAGGACTTGAATAAGTCTGGTATCAAAGCTGAAGCCATCCACGGAGATAAGACTCAACATGCCAGGCAACGTGCACTTACGAACTTCAAGCGTAACGATACACGCGTGCTTGTAGCTACAGATATTGCATCACGGGGAATTGATATAGTCGATCTTCCTTTTGTTATTAATTACGAGTTACCCGAATCGGCGGAAACTTATACTCACCGGATCGGACGGACGGGAAGGGCCGGACAAACCGGCTTTGCACTTTCATTCTGTGATAATGAAGAGAAGCCTCAATTGTCTAATATTAATCGAAGCGTATCGAATCGATTGACGGTTGTTGAACATCCTTTCAATTAATCTGTTTATAACCATGGTTAAATCGGCATCATTAAAATTCGCAGGCACCAGACGTGATTTCGTCGCGACCCTAAACGAGCGGGTCAATGGATACTTTAAGGCGAACAATATTTCACGACAAGGAAACTATGAGATGGTGATAAAAACCATTTTTATGTTCTTGCTTTATCTTGTTCCATATTTTTTAATTCTTACAAGCACAATTACAGCAACCCCTTGGCTGCTCCTGATGGCCATATTAATGGGACTTGGTTCGGCGGGAATCGGATTATCCGTAATGCACGATGCCAATCATGGCGCTTACTCGAAAAAAGCCTGGGTGAACGACCTTATAGGTTATTCCGTAAATCTGTTGGGGGTAACAGCGTTTACCTGGAAGATACAGCATAATGTACTGCATCATACTTATACAAATGTTCATGAAGAAGATGAAGATATAAGTCCGCGAGGAGCTTTGAGGTTCTCACCTCATTCCGAATGGAAAAAAATGCACAAGTATCAATTTATTTATGCATGGTTTCTTTATGGCCTGATGACGTTAGTTTGGTTGCTCGCAAAAGATTTTTCCCGTTTACGCAAATACCAGAAGAATGGATTGATCAAAGCACAAAAGGGAAACTATGCCAAAGAATGGGCGATCCTCGTCGTTACAAAACTTTTCTATGTTTCTTACGCTTTTGTTCTGCCCCTTGTGCTTACCTCGCTGCCCTGGTGGCAAATCCTGTCAGGCCTCGTAATAATGCATTATCTCGCTGGGTTTGTACTGGCAATCATTTTCCAGCCAGCCCATGTGATAGAAGGAACCGAGTTCCCTTTGCCGGACGAAGCCAAGGTTTTCGAAAATAACTGGGCGGTTCACCAATTACTGACAACAACAAACTTTGGGAACAACAGCAAATGGTTTTCCTGGTACGTTGGGGGGCTGAATTTCCAGATCGAACACCACCTGTTTCCGAATATTTGCCATGTACATTATGACAAGATCGCCTCAATAGTAAGGTCGACAGCCCACGAATTCGGACTGCCGTATAAAACGTCCCGGACGTTCCTTCAGGCTTTAGCCGGTCATGCCAGATTATTGAAACAACTGGGGGCCAGGCCCGTATTTGTGCCTGTCAAACTTGAACAATAGAACAGAATTGAATACCTTACTTAATAATACGGACAAAACGACTTCCAGGGGATTATGCGGCATAAATTATGCGGCCCAGGAGCTGGTCCAGATTATGATGAATCCCAACAATTTGAACCTTTATTAACTATTTTATTAATTATTTTTAACAATGAACATTTACGTAGCAAACATCCCCTTTAAAGCATCTGAAGATGAATTAAGAGAGTTATTCGCGCAGCACGGTGATGTATCTTCAGTGAAGATCATCCTTGACAAAGAAACGAATCGCAGCCGTGGTTTCGGTTTTGTAGAAATGGCAGATAGTGATTCTGCAAAGAACGCCATCAATGAGCTAAATGGATATAGTTTCTTGGGAAAAGAACTGGTAGTCAATGAGGCACGCCCGAAATCTGATACACCACGTAGTGGTGGTGGAGGAAACCGCGGAGGCGGTGGATATGGTAACCGCGGCGGCAGTGGCGGCGGCGGCGGTGGCGGTTATAACAAAAGATGGTAAACGACATTTTTCAGCCAAAAAGCCCTCGAAAGAGGGCTTTTTCGTTGTATGACCTGCAGCAATTCCTAACTTGTTCAGGCATGAGATCAACAACTTACCTTTCCTTCTGCCTGGTACTTATACAGGTCCTCCCTATCATCCTCGCTGCACAGCCGACCCAAAAGGCAAGAATTATGGTCTTGACCGACATTGAGGCTGATCCAGATGACAACCAATCACTGATCCGATTTCTGACATATGCCAATCACTGGGATATTGAAGGGCTTGTGGCTACAACTTCAATACACCAGAAATCCAGGGTAGCACCCGAAAGCATTGAAAAGATCCTGCAAGCCTATAATAAAGTACAGCCCAATTTGATGCTGCATGAAAAAGGATACCCCTCGTACGAACAGCTGAAATCAAAAGTAAAGAAGGGGCTACCCGTTTACGGCATGGAAGGTGTCGGCCAGGGAAAAGACTCAGAAGGATCAGATTGGATCGTAAAAGTGCTCAGTGAACCCGATGAAAGACCGATCTGGTTTACAGTTTGGGGAGGTCCGAATGTGTTGGCCCAGGCCCTCTGGAAAATTCAAAAAACAAAAACACCTGCCGAAGCGCAAAAGCTTTACAGTAAAATTAGAATTTACACCATCTCCGACCAGGACGACAGCGGTCCATGGATACGGAAGAGTTTTCCAAACATTTTTTTCATAGTAACTCCCGGATATAATTATACCGATGCAACCTGGCTGGGAATAATGTTTCCATTTCCTGGGTCTGATAAAGACGTCGTCTCGAATGACTGGTTAGCAAAAAATATTCAGCAAGGTCATGGACCACTGGGCGCTGTGTATCCTGATGTAGCGTATGGAATGGAAGGTGATACGCCATCCTTTCTAAATCTGATTGACAATGGACTGAACAATCCCGAGCATCCAGACTTCGGCGGATGGGGGGGACGTTATGAACTTTACCTTCCCGAATTTCAAGATTCAAACACGGGTAGATTCAAAAGAGAAAACTGGCCGAAGGATGAACCAGAAACGCGGGCCATCTGGACAAATGCCGATGATTCTGTTCAATCCCGGATTGACAATCAGACTTATGGCAGCAACCAGGCTACGATCTGGCGTTGGAGGGAAGCCTTTCAAAATGATTTTGCTGCTCGGATGGCATGGTGCACAAAACCTTTCAATGAAACCAATCATCCACCAGTTCCAAAACTGGCTCATCCGGATGCTTTTAGTGTAAAATCGGGTCAGCAGTTCCACCTAAACGCCGACGGAACTTCCGATCCTGACGGAGATTCGATGAGTTACCTATGGTTTCAATACAAAGAGGCTGGAACGTATAAGGGTAACGTTAGCTTCAGGCCCTACTCGCCTAATTTGTATGATCTGCCTGTCACAGCACCGACGGTCGACAAGCCACAAACTATTCATTTTATCCTTCAGGTGAAGGATAAGGGCACACCTGCGTTAACAAGATATAAAAGAGTGATCGTCACCATCCTGCCAAAGTAGATTCTTTAAACAACGACGGTCAAGGTTTGTCAGCGTGCGTTGGGATATTCTTTAGTGTATCCTGGGCGGCCATCCTTAATAATAAAAATCAATAATACTTTGGCCGGATGTTCAGTGCTGGGATTTCGCGTGAATGAGTGCAAAATATTCCTTTTCTCAAAAAACATCTGGCCAGCAGTATAAGTGACAGGTGTTTTTTTGTCGAGACCGACTTCAATGGTTCCTTCCAGAACATATCCGAACAATTCGCAATCATGACGATGCGATACTGTGTCGGTGCCCCCTGGAACAACCGTCATCACTGACGACTCCATCTTAAAAGTTTTGAGTTCCTCATCGGTCAGTTGTTCACTGCGTACAGATAGAAAACTGAGCGGCGAAACCGTTTTGGGTTTTACCTCTGGCTCAGTGTGATGTTGTGCACATACGTTGGTACAAGAAGCGGCAATCGCTAAAGCGCTTATCAAATGAAGTTTCATAGGCAAAGTCTTTATTAGAACTATATGCAAAATGAGATAAATTGTTCGGTTTCGAATAGCCTGAGGACATTTAAAAGTTTACGGAATGTCGCGCTCGGAGCAAGCCAGATTCCATAAGGGTAATGATCATGCAGCTATGCAGGACCGAGTGCAGTTCTGTTCTTTAGCGGATGCTTCTCCAAAAATCTACCCAGGTCTACAAACCCTTAAGGTCCTCAGTTAGTTTGGAATCAAACGGTTGATCATAAATACGTTTTCCCGTCGCTTTATACAACGCATTGGCTAGAGCTCCGAACGTGGGAGGGAACGTTGGCTCACCCATCCCTGTCGGGTCGATATCATTCTGTACAAAATGTATATCAATAGCTTTTGGTGCCTCGCTGTGGCGAATCATACGGTACGTGTTGAAATTGTTCTTTTCAGGCACGCCATTTTTAAAGGTCAAAGCCCCGTACATGGCATTGCCTACGGCGTCAACAATAGCGCCTTCAGCAAGATTACTCGCCGCGTCGGGATTCACTACAATACCACAGTCGACGGCGCAGCATACTCTCTTTATTACAGGCTTGCCCTTTTCAATGGTGAGGTCCAGTACCTGTGCAACGTATGAATTATGACAGAAGTAGGCTGAAACACCTCTATGAATATTTGGATGAGGTGTGCCCCATCCGGATTTTTCCCGTACGAGTTTTAGTACCCCTGCATATCGATTCGCGTCATAGTCATTTTTCTCACCAACAGGAGTTTTCATCACTCGCTCCAAAAGTTGCAGACGGAATTCTATTGGGTCTTTTCCTGCAGCTTCCGCTACCTCATCGAGAAACGATTGTTCTGCAGCAGCAATGAAGTTTGATCTTGGTGCTCGAAACGATCCGGTAGTGATGTTCGAATTTATAGTGAATTCCTCTGCGAGATAGTTATCCACGGCACCTGCAGGAAAGCGATTTTCTTCTAGCGGGCTTTCTGGAATTCCTCCTGCCTTCACATGGAAGGCAATGAGATTATTGCTTGCATCTAAAGCGGCTCGATACGTCGCCCGGTAGGCAGGGCGATAGATACCAGACGTCATATCATCTTCTCGTGTATAGATGAGCTTGACCGGTGCGTTCACTTTTTGTGAAATAACAGCGGCCTCTACCAGCCAATGTGCATAAGACCTTCTTCCAAATCCACCGCCGAGGCGCGTCATTTGAATGTCGATTTTATCCAGCGGAATACCCAGACGAGCTGATAAGGTTTTTTCAGTAAACTCCGGCTTCTGAAGCGGACCTGCTAATTCTGCTTTGTCGGCAGTCACGTGAGCGAAAAAGTTCATTGGCTCCATGCAATTATGCGCAAGGAACGGAGCGCTATAAGTTCGTTCGATGATTTGTGCTGCATTCTTAAAAGCTTCCTCCGGATTGCCATCCTTGCGAGCTACTTCTGCCGGCTTCGCCATCATATCCTTCATGCGTGGATGTGTGACTTGTGGAGCTTTCGAGTCCCTTAGGAACAGTCACTGTTTGCGAGGGTCCACCCAGTCCGACTCTTTTTATCGTGTAATCCGCAAAGGGTTCCCATTCAATCTTTAATGCTTTTTTAGCATTCATTACTTCCCATGTAGTGTTGCCAACGACAGCCACGACTTCGAGGAATGTGCAGGTATCGAAAAACTGCCTTTCATAATCGTCATTAAAGACCTTAACGCTGAAAACATCCTTTATGCCAGGCATTGATTTCGCCGAGGAGTCGTTAATGGATTTTAATTTCATTCCGAATGCAGGAGGATGAACGATCATGGCGATCAGCATGCCTTCACGCTTGACATCCATTCCGTAAAGAGGTTTTCCTGTAACAATTCTTAAACCATCGACATTCTTTTTGGATGTCCCGATGATCTTGAAATCTTTTTTCTCCTTGAGTTTTACTTCTTTCGGTGCGGTGACTTTAGCAGCGGCGGAGGCCATTGCACCATATGTAGCTGACTTGCCGCTTTTCTTATGATGAAGCGTTCCTTGTTCAGTAGTTATCTCCTCGAGCGGCACTGACCACGCCTGTGCAGCGGCTTCACGAAGCATATGGCGTGCAGTCGCGCCCGCCATTCTAAGACTCTTCCAACTTTGACGAATAGCCTGGCTGCCACCAATAGTTTGACGGGTATATAATTGAGTATTTAACGATGCTTGCTCGATGATAACATTTTTCCAATCTACGTCAAGCTCTTCCGCTACGATCATCGGCATGGATGTTTTTACATTCTGACCGCCTTCCGGATTTGGTGACATGATCGTTACCGTTCCATTCTCGGCAATTTTCAAAAAGCCATTTAGCTCGGTCCACTCGTCAGATATTGTCAAGGCTTCTTTTGGCTTAGATGCAAAAGATGAAATCCATCCAAAACTGATCATCAATCCACCGCCTGCCATTGCCGAAGTTTTCAGGAAGGATCGTCTGCTTATGGAAGTTTGTGTTTTCGTCATGGTTCTAGCTGTTTGATGCTGTCTTGATTGCCTCTTTAATTCGTAGATAAGTACCGCATCGGCATATGTTGCCGTTCATGGCAGTTTCAATTTCCTCATCGGAAGGAGTGGGGTTCTTCTTAAGCAATGCGGCCGCACTCATGATCTGTCCTGCCTGACAGTATCCACACTGAGGCACATCGTGTTCAATCCATGCTTTCTGCAAAGGATGATCACCGTTTGCTGACAATCCTTCGATTGTTGTGATGGCCTTATTGCCAATAGCAGAAACAGGTAATTGACAGGACCGAACTGCGGCGTCACCGAGGTGAACGGTACACGCTCCGCACTGAGCGACGCCACATCCATATTTTGTACCAACGAGATCTAAATGATCTCGCAATACCCAAAGCAGTGGTGTTTTCGGATCGACATCTACCGTCTGCTTTTTTCCGTTTATGTTCAGGTTAATTACAGCCATAGTTTCGGAGTTGATTTAGTCATAACACTGGCTGAATTTACTTAATATCTGACTAAGAAGGCAGGCCAATATCTCTGCGGTTTAGAAAGAATGCAGGTGGTTATCAGGCGCGAAAGATCCAAGTCAGGAATACAGAACTTTTCCTCACTCACTTTTCAAGACCACGGCGGGATTCGTTCGTGCAACCCTCAACAAAATATACACCATCGAACCAAAGGCCAATGCCGCGCTGGCACCGAGCGTGATGATGAACACGATCGGGAGAAAATTCGATTCTGTAAGCGAATTGCTGCAACCAGTTATCGACTATAATCCATGTCGGATAGATTGCCAGCAGATTCCCGAACAAAACCATCATTACATATTCTTTGGATAAATAAGCCAGTAGTGAATTCACCGACGCACCAAAGACCTTTCTTACCGCCACTTCTTTCACGCGCTGCCGTGCGATGAATGAGATCACGCCGAACAGACCCAGGCAAGCAATAACTATCGCAAGGAAGGTGAAATAGGAAACGATCTTTCCGGTAGCCTTGTCGGACTTGTAAAGCGCATCGTACGTTGAATCGAGAAAAGAATAGTTGAGTGGCGCTGAACAAACCCGTTTCCAGGATGATTCAATCGCCGCGATGCTTTCATTGATATTTTTAGTTTCAAGCCGGACGCAGAGTACAGAATAACCCGGTGTGATGTGCATCATAAGAGGGTCAACGGTGTTGTGAATAGAAGCGAAATTGAAATCTTTAACAACTGCGATTATTTCACCACTCCTTGGATAGTCGTCGAAAAGTATATTCGAACGGTTTGCCTATTGGATCCTTCAGGTCAAATGCTTTCACAGCTGCTTCATTTAAAATAAAGGCGTGTTCGCGGTTTCCCTCACCAACATCAGTAAAGTCACGACCTTCCTTGATTTGTAGTCCCAGCGTTTTTATAACGTCATGATCGACCACAAGTGTACGCATGCTTCTGGAGCCATCGTCATTTCCCTCGCTGTCAGGCTGAGTGCCTGCGAGTCCTGGTATCCTTACACTTTTTACTGGCACGCGTGTACCGGGAACGCCGGACATAGGCCGATGTTGAGATGACCTCTTTAAGTTTTTCAATCTCCTGTTTCAGTGTTTGTACTTTATCACGCGCATCGCCTGATAATCTTAGCACCAACACATTTTCTTTCGTAAACCCGATATCCAGGTTTTCAATAAATTTCATTTGACTCCGGATCGTTAGCGTGCAAACGATCATCATGGCAGAGACTGCAAACTGAAACATGATCAACGACCTTGTAAGGTGAACGGACATCTTACCGGATTTCGAATTAAACCCTGATCGAAGGACCTGAACCGGATTATAAGAGGACAATAGCATCGCGGGATAAAGTCCGGACAAAAACCCTAGCGTTATCCATACAGTCAACGCTATGGCTGGAAACATTCCGCTGACTAAAATGAGCGGAGAAAGTTCCTTACCTGTGAGTGTATTGAACCAAGGCATCGCAAACGCGACTGTTATAAGGCTGATCGCGAAAGAGAGAAGTGTAAACAAGTACGTTTCAAGCAGAAATCTTCCAAACAAACTAGCACGTGTTGCGCCGATGGCTTTTCGTACAGAAATTTCTTTTGCACGTTTTGTTGCAAGCGCATTTGATAAATTGATATAATTGATCGATGCGATCAATAGTATAAGCAGGGCCGCACCAATGAACACAATAACGACTTGTTTGTTGCCATTCGGTTCAATCTCTCTTTCAATGCGACTCGCTAAATGGATTTCCGATAGAGGAATAGTGTTTATTTCGATGTGAGTATCGGTATTATTTGAAACGTCAATGCCGGAGATCTTTGACCAGTCGTTTCTTAGTTTTGTCGCAAGTGATTCAGCCTGACCCGCTCTCGCTCTCACATAAGAATATAACGGAAGCATGTTGCGTACTTCATCCATGTCGGGCCAGAACGGTTTGACGGGAAACACAATACTGGCATGGAAGTGACTTGTTGCCGGCATATCTTCCATGACTCCTGCTACGTTGTAGGCGATGCTGTCTCTGGTAATGATCTTGCCGATAGGATTGATGTTGCCGAAGAACTTTGCGGCGACAGTTTTTGAAATAACAATATTGAATGGACGATCCAGCGCGGTGGCGGGGTCGCCATAGATGAAAGGATATTGGAAAGACGGCGAAGAATGTAGTGTCGACGGCCCAGGCATTATTTTCAGCAAACTCTCCGGAGTCGGTCTTGAATAACAGATCATTGGTTATCGGGAGAATACGGGCTGCGGCTTCTATTTCCGGATAAGTCTCTGCGATAGTTGGGACGACGAATCCCTGAGACGACGCCCACTTATTTACTTCACTGCCAGTGACTACATCTGCCTGCAGTCGAAAAACATCTTCATATCCGGGTATGTATTTGTCGTATGAAAGTTCATGCTGCACAAACAGGTAAATGAAAATACTAACTGTCAGTCCGAGGCTTAGGCCAAACAGATTGATCAGTGCATGGATTTTATTGCTAAGAAGGTGTCGAAAAGCGGACGTCAAAAGGTGTTTCATGCAAAGATCAAGATAATCTGCCCATAGCATGAATGTACGGGAATCCCAGCATAATCAAATACCCAAAATGTCGTGAGACGTTAATTGAAGTGCCCGCCTGCGGACGGGCAGCATGTCGAATTTGAGCATGCCATTTAGCTTTGAATCTTACATTCTTGCATTTCTTTCGACATTGGAAGTTGGACATTGGATATTTAAAATCTAATCGAATTGTGTTCTTCTATTTGATTGCAGAAATCTCGTTAGCGGACATATGTGATCTTTCAATATGTCCAAATTGTAATTCGTGTGTTTCAATGTCGAACGCCCAATGTCCAATGTCGAATTTAAGCCGTTGTTTTCAAAAAGAACGAGAATGTCTTATTGCACCACCCAATCGTCCATGTACTTGATGGTATAGGTTCCATACTTGCTTAACTTTTCTTCTATCGGCTTTACTTTTTCGATGGCCTTCAACTCTTCGGAATTCGGTGTGCCATCAGAATTGAAATATGAATCTCTGATCTTTTCGCTCTCGAACAACCACATGATGGCAAAACTATCCTTGTATTCGCCCCGCGCAGATTTTAATAGGTATCCCTTGAGCCCCTTCCAATGTTTTTCGTATTCTGGTAATACTTCCTTAACAAAGAATGTTTTGAATTCTTCGATAGTTGCACCGGGTTTTACGGTCACGGTTATGGTATGAACTCCAAATAGATTATCCTTCTTGAGTCCCTGTCCGAAGGAAAACTGGCAAGCAATTGAAAGGGCTGAAATCACAATTAATGTTTTCATAAG
Organism: uncultured Cytophagales bacterium; assembly: GCA_963774615.1. GTDB lineage: Bacteria > Bacteroidota > Bacteroidia > Cytophagales > Cyclobacteriaceae > Chryseolinea. Next base: position 20,167 of record CAVZFT010000038.1, on the reverse strand, counting down.
TGTGGAGTTTATTTGAACAAACTTATGCCTGATAGAGAAACAAAAATTGTAAAAAAACGACAGGACCGCGGGAGAATTTCCTTTATGCAAAGTCCTTATCACCAGGTATGAAATGCCGGTTGACAGGATGTCGGTCTACCTGAAAACCTGATGGCGTCAGGCCGCTGAACGCTTTGAACTCGTGAATGAAATGTGCCTGGTCAAAGAAACCAAGGTTATAACTAATGGTAGTTATATTCTCCAATCCTTTCTGTAGGTAGAAAAGACTTTGTTGAAAACGCATGATTCTCGTAAAATACTTGGGGCTAACACCGACACTCTCCCGAAACTTTCGCTGAAGAGTCCTGATGTTAATACCGCAGTCCTGAGCGATCTGAGGTAAGGCTACTGTCGGCCCGTCCTTTAAGATACAAGTGATGGCGTGGCTTATGATTTTATTGGATGGGTCATCAGCTGCATTATTGTTCTTCAGCTTTTTTATTAGGTTTTGCTGGACAATATTTATCGCGTCTGCAATCCGGTTTTCGTGCAGATAGTTTCCAATGACTGTATCAACTCCGCTCCCCAATAAATAACTTGCCTGGACAGACTGATCATTGATCGTGGAAATAACCTCTGGAAAAAAATGGCCAAAGGTGTGGGGATAAAACCGGACACCAAAAACTTTTCCGGCACCATTCACTCTGATCTGATAAGGTCTGGTCAACTGTCCGATGATTTCCGCCCAATGACCTGTTCGCTTTGACCCATTGAGTTCTGTTCGATCTACTTCGAGTCCTACGCTAAAGACGAGCTCGATGCACCCATCGGGGAACGAGATATCGAGGACGTTGTTATAACAATCTTCGATTAGCCAGAAACAGCTGATGTAATTGCTTAAAGGCGCCGATGGTAGGATCTTTCGGAATTGCACATGAAAATATAGGATAATTTCTCAAATGGTTTTGTTATCATTTCCGTATCTTTTATTCTGATTCCTGGCGCTAACTCTGATGTTGCCAAACATGTTGCATGAAAACCCGGGTGTTATTCTACTTTTTGGTCATTGCTCTGATTGGGTGTCACGACGATGATGCTCCATCCGCGGAAAGCTTCTTAAACCAGATGTTGAATATCATGGAGAACAATTCTATCAACAAGCACACGATCGACTGGCCTGTCTTCAGGGCAAAGGTAATCGCGAGGGTTTCAGGAGCGCGGACAATTAAAGATACCTACCCAGGCATCTTGGAAGCTCTGAAGATGTTAGGTGATAACCATAGTTTTTTGATTAAACCCGATGGTGGCAATATTAATTATAGCACAATACATTGTGGTCTCCAGGGTATTTCAAAGCCTGCAATGCCTGGGAATGTTGGTTACGTTAAAGTCAATAAATTCAGTGGAACTGTGGCAGAGGGTCAGGTTTTTTCAAAGGAGATACAGGCACAAATCAAGAGTCAGGATAATGCAAATATCGTGGGTTGGATTGTTGACCTCAGCGACAACCAAGGGGGTAACATGTGGCCCATGCTGGCTGGGATCGGTCCTGTACTGGGAGAAGGTATTTCCGGATACTTTATCGACGCAGATGGTGTGGAAACAGGATGGGCTTACGAGGATGGAGCTTCGTTATCCGCCGGAGTGGCAGTCGCGAATGTGACTGATCCTTATGAACTGCTGGTTCCCAATCCAAAAGTCGCCGTGTTATTAAATAACGGTATCGCTAGTTCAGGCGAGGTGATGGCGATAAGTTTCATAGGCAGAGCGAATACAAGAAGCTTTGGCTCCCCGACCTGCGGCCTTTCGACCTCCAATTCAATGTTTATATTAGGCGGTGGTCATACGTTATATTTAACCACTGGTTATCTGGCTGATCGAAATAAGAATAAGTATGGCATACCGATAGTTCCAGACCAAAGTTCGACCAATGGGAGTGAAGTTCTGGACGCGATCGACTGGATCCAGAACTAACGCTTTCAATTCTTAAAGTCCTGTTGAACGTTCCATTGCTTCTGTATAACGCGCGCCTACAATTTTTACCTGTGACGAAGCATTCTCGATCTCATTTAATTCCTGCTCGGTTAATTCGATGTATGCAGCTCCATTGTTTTCCGTCATGCGATGAAGCTTTGTGGTGCCGGGAATAGGAACAATCCAAGGCTTTTGAGCCAGGACCCAAGCGATGGCAATCTGTGCCGGCGTTGCATTTCTTTTTGCAGCGAACTCAGCTATCAGATCAATAAGTTTCTGATTCGCTTTTCGCGCATCTTCCGTGTAACGTGGAAGAACGTTGCGAATATCACCTTCGGCAAACTTTGTCTGCTCGTCAATTTTTCCGGCCAGAAAACCTTTTCCCAGTGGACTGAACGCAACGAAACCAATGCCTAATTCTTCAATTGTTGGAATGATTTCGTTTTCATGCTGACGTGTCCAGAGTGAATATTCACTTTGTAATGCGGTGACGGGTTGAATCGCATGTGCTTTACGAATAGTCAAAGCGCCTGCCTCGGATAAACCGAAGTGTTTTACTTTTCCCTCCTTAATTAAATCCTTTACAGTGCTGGCAACATCTTCTATAGGAACATTAGGATCAACCCTATGCTGGTATAACAAGTCGATAACATCTACACGTAATCTTTTTAATGACCCTTCGACCGCCAGTCTTATATTGGATGGAGAGCTATCAATGCCCACGTGTTTCTTTTGCTCACGATCGATCTTGAAGCCGAACTTCGTTGCGATAACAACCTTACCTTTGAACGGTTCAAGCGCTTCACCCACGAGTTCTTCATTTGTGAATGGACCATAAACTTCCGCGGTGTCGAAGAAGGTTACACCTTGTTCCACTGCTGCGTGAATGAGCTTGACCATTTCACGTTTGTCAGAAGGTGGACCGTAGCCGAAACTCATCCCCATACAGCCAAGTCCAATTGCAGATACCTCAAGGCCGTTTGCCCAAGCTTACGTGTCTGAATTTTTGATACTGTGAGAGGAGTCATAAATAGTTAAAAGTTCAAATTGTGCAATCAATACATTCAATCAGGCGAGGGTGTACCTCGATTTTTTTCACCGCAGAGACGCCATGAACGCAGGGTTTCGCAGAGGACCATTCATCATTCATCATTCATCCTTCTTCATTTAGCATTCCTAACACTATCCCATCGCAGCATCAACAATGCGGCATCGACAATACAAATATCTATAACCGTGAACAGGCGAGCGTAGTAAAAATCAAATAACTACCTATGAAAATCAAACAGTTCCAGAGTACTTAATCGACGTCAGCGTTTCGGAATTTGGTTGGGCTAACCTCCGTGTGTTTTTTAAAGAAGTTATTGAAGTGTGTTGCTTCGGTGAATCCTAGGCAATAAGCGATTTCAGCAACTCCCCACTTGCTGTGGCGAAGAAGTATTTTGGCCTCCTGCACAAGTCGTTCAGCAATAACAACCGTGGTAGTTTTTTGAAGCGTTTCTTTTACAGCCCTGTTCAAATGATTGACATGAATATTTAATTGATCAGCGAACTCTGAGGCCGAACGCAGTTTTATAGAAGGATGCTGGTCATCGATCGGGAATTGCCTTTCTAATAACTCCACGAACAAAGCGGAGATCCGTTGCGAGGCATTTATAGTTTGTTTTTCCTGATCAATCGAAGGTTGCAGCTTCAGCCCGAAATGAAGCAGTTCGAAGATGAGGTTCCGGATAACATCGTACTTGTATTTGTACTCCGAGGTAAACTCTTTTTCGATCCGATCAAAGATATCGGTCACTGCGGCGGCCTGTTCGTCAGTCAATTCGAAAATGTGTTCTCCATTGGGTTGAAAAACTTCATATTGACTCAACTGGCCGTATTGATGAAAAAGTTGTTGATTGAAAATACAATACATGCCTTCGCGGACCCTATCGAGATGTTCCCACTTGTATGGAATGAAAGGATTTGAGAACGAGAGTGCTTGTTTCTTTACTTCAACTTTGCGGTCAGCGAAATGGACTTCGCTGTTGCCCTTCACGAGCATGATCTTATAAAAATCCCTTCTGCGATAAGGGATGTTCGTGGGCTTGCCCTCTACGAATGGCTCTAAGCGGAACAGATTGAAATGGCCGATCTCGCTGGAAACGATGCCCGGCACCTGATCGAGTTTCCGTTTATAGAACTCCTGTAATGATTCAATCTTTTCCATCAACTAAGCTAATAAAAGAAGACTGCGTCTTCGCGACTCTGCGGTTTAATCATTTTTTACCACGAAGTCGCCCCGACGCGTCGGGGCAACGATTACATGCGCGATGGAGTCAATTGAAAGTCTTTCGCGAATGGTTGGTTGTAATAACGTTTGCCTGTAGCCTTATACAATGCATTGGCAAGTGCACCAAAGACAGGAGGGAACAACGGCTCACCAAGACCTGTTGGATCATGCTCATTCTGCACGAAATGAACCTCGATCGCTTTCGGCGCCTCTTTCTGTCTTATAAGGCGGTATTGATGGAAGTTGTTTTTCTGCGGCACGCCATCTACAAATGTCAGTTCACCAAACAGCGCGTTGCCGATTCCATCTACAATACCTCCTTCGCTCATATTCGCTGCTGAATCAGGATTGACAACAATTCCACAGTCCACTGCAGCATACACTTTATTGATCACAGGCGTGTTTTTCTTGACTTCGAGATCAAGTACTTCTGCTACATATGTATTGTGACAGAAATATGCTGACACTCCACGGTGAACGTTGGGTTGAGACTCAGTCCATTTGGATTTCTCACGTACCAATTTCAAAACTCCTGCATAGCGGTCAGCGTCGTAGTCGTTGTTCGTACCGACGGGTTTGCTTTTTGCGCGTTCGAGCAGGTCAAGACGAAATGCAATCGGATCTTTTCCCGCAAGTTCTGCTAATTCATCCAGGAAGGACTGCTCTGCACCGGCGATGAAATTTGATCGTGGCGCACGGAATGCTCCAATGGTTATGTTTGATTCAAGCGACCAACCTTCCGCAAGGTAATTATCGACGGCACCAGCCGGGAAACGGTTTGCATGAACAGCATGTTCCGGAATGCCACCACCACGTACATGGAATGCAATAAGATTATTGTCCTTATCAAGCGCAGCTTTGTATGTAGCGGTGTAAGTCGGTCTATAGATGCCATAGGTCATGTCATCCTCACGTGTGTAAACCATCTTAACAGGAGCATTCAGCTTTTGCGAGATCACAGCAGCTTCAACCATGTGGTGACAGTATGCTCGTAAGCCAAATCCTCCACCCATTCTCGCGAGTTTGATATGGATCTTTTCTTTTGGAAGACCTAATCTCGCAGAAAGTGTTCGCGCGATGAATTCAGGCGCCTGCGTCGGTCCATAAATTTCGGCTTTATCCGCAGTAACATTTGCGAAACAGTTTACGGGCTCCATCGTATTATGAGCGAGATATGGCGCTGTATAAGTTCGCTCAAGAACCTTAGCTGCACTCTGAAATGCCTTTTCGGGGTCACCATCTTTTCGCAACACCTTGGCTGGTTGTTTTCCCATCTCCACCATTCTTGCATTGTGTCCCTGGGTGCTTTCCAAACCTGCGGGAATCTTGACCGTCTGCTTTCCTCCAAATCCATCAACCACAACGCTTGATTCGGTAATGTTTTCCCACTCAACCTTTAAGGCCTTCTTGGCGTTCATCACTTCCCATGTGGAATTGCCAGCCACAACAACCAACTCGGTGAACGTAGTTGTATCGAAACCGTTTCGTTCGTAATCGTCTGCAAGTGTTTTTATAATGAATACATCTTTGATGCCGGGCATCGCCTTAGCAGCAGCATCATTTACCGATTTCACCTTTTTACCAAATGCAGGAGGATGCGCGATCATTGCGATCAACATTCCCTCTGCTTTATAATCCATACCGAATAAAGGTTTGCCTGTGACAATGCCATGTCCTTCTACATTTTTCTTCGATGTGCCAATGATCTTGAATTCATTAACCTTTTTTAAGGGTACATCTTTTGGTACCTGCATAGTTGCAGCTTTGGATGCCATTTCACCGTATCCCGCTTTCTTTCCGCTTGATTTGTGAAGTAATTCTCCAGCCGAGGTTGTGATTTCATTGGCGGGAACACTCCACGTTTCAGCTGCCGCGTTCACCAGCATTTGCCTTGCAGTAGCCCCAGCGGTGCGCAACGGTTTCCATGCCTGCCGGACTGATTGGCTACCACCGGTAAACTGTCGCGCGAATCTTTCAGGATAGAAATCGGCTTGCTCCACGATAACGTTTTTCCAGTCGACATCTAATTCGTCTGCGAGCATCATCGGTAGAGTTGTCTTTACATTTGATCCGAATTCTGGGTTGGGTGCCATCAACGTAACGACACCGTTCGCTTTTATCTTAATATAGCTGTTGAGTTCGGACCATTCTTCCGCCAGGGTAGCTGCATCACCTGAAGGTGGCGTGAATCCTTCAGCCCAACTGAAAGTAAGTAACATGCCTCCGCCTGCAAGGGCAGAGACTTTCAGAAAAGATCTTCTATTTATCGTTGTTTTCATGAGTCACAGGTTAATGATTAGGAATTCGAAGCGGTTTTTACAGCGGCCCTTATTCTCAGATAAGTACCGCATCGGCAAATATTACCGTGCATCGCTGTCGCTATTTCGTCATCAGTGGGTTTCGGATTTTTCTCCAACAAAGCAACGGCAGTCATAATTTGTCCTGCCTGGCAGTAACCGCATTGCGGAACATCATGCTCCAGCCACGCTTTTTGAACAGGATGGTCCCCGTTTTCTGAAATGCCTTCGATGGTGGTGATCTTTTTATTTGCAACAGATGAAACTGGCAGCATGCAAGAGCGCACGGCACTGCCTTCGAGAATAATCGTACACGCTCCACATTGCGCCATTCCGCATCCGTACTTTGTACCGACCAGATCTAAATGATCACGCAAGACCCATAGGACCGGGGTTTTAGGATCGACGTCCACTTCGTGTTTCTTCCCGTTAATGTTCAAACTTATCTTTGCCATAATATGAGGTTTACTGTGGATACTCTAGATAAAAGTTAGTAAGCAACTTACACTTAGATGGTCCGAATAACTTACATTTTTCAAGCAGGAAATTGTAATATTCAAACATTTCATGGCCTGCGCCGCCATTAGTTCAATTTACGATACTCATCCGGAAAAATTCCAACCTTTCGCATAAAGTATCGTCACCAATTCCGATTTACTTCTTGACCAATTCCAAAAAGAATGCCGTGCCCGATTGTAGCCATTTGCCTCTAATCCGGTTGCCGGAAATATGTCCTTCGTAAATGGCGCCCACTGACGGTATTTCGAACGTGACAACAGGTTGTTCATAGGTCGTAGCTGTTACCTTGATGCCATTTGCATTCTGATCGGGACTATCGAGTGTAGTTGTGTATTTACCATCGACCATGTTGACGTGAAGGATGACTTTTAGCGTGGCACCTTGAATCTGCAGTGACCCTGACCACTCACCGGTCAGGTCCTGTGCGTACAAGAATATTGACATAAAGACAAAGACGAGTGATGCAATGAGAGCTTTCATTTTTTTGATTGATTTAGTTATACGTATGCTTAGCTATCTGGGTACCTAGCTACCCGGCACCTAGGTAGCTAGAAATTAGATCACGCTTCAGTGTCCAACTTGCTTAGGAGGGTTTCCAACTCACGTTTTCTTGACTTATAGAAACTATGTTCCCATCCAGCAAAGTAATTAGCTATGAAAAGGAAGATCATAATACCAATAGCGAGCCACACAGATCGTCCGCCATCCCAAATGCTGAGAATGATCAGGAGACCTATCGGCACAATGTTCCATCGTAAGAGGAACGATAGCCGTACCTGATATGTGGCTACTGCAATAGCGTGACGAAGATCGCCAAGCACTGACCGGTCGAAGGTGTGTTCTGCTTTTATTCTTCGCGCCCGACTGATGAAAACGTACAACGCAGTGACAAACATCCATGCCACCAGGAGAAACAGGAAAATATTAGCGCTCTCTTTATACAGACTGACAGCGAGCATAAAACCGCCGCCGCCCAAATTAGCGACGATAGCAAGGAGTTCGCTTGCATTGGTGATATGGTACGCCTTATTTTTTTTGGTAAGGATCCGGTTATGCAATGCTTTTTCATTGATACCATAGATCGCTTCATCGTTCTGCGAGTCCCATACTTTTTTAATTTCATCAAATTCCATGGTGATCATATTTTTTTGATTTGTTGATAAGATGTTTTTTAATCCGGTTGATCTTGACACCTATGTTGGATTCACTGATGCCTAATATGGAAGCCATTTCCTTATAGCTGAAGTCATCGAGAAGGAGCAGGGTTAGCGGATCGATCGATCTCGTCAAGCTTCGAAATTTCTTCAAGGAGCCAATCGAGCCGCTCATCTGAATTAGTTTTGTTTTCGTGCAACGTGTGGGTAATGCGGTCCAGTGCTTCTGTCTCTTGAAGCCTTTTCTCCTTCCTTACCCATTTGATGGCAACATTGAACGAAATACGATAGATCCACGTGGTTACTGCCGATTCTTCTCTGAAGGCAGGGACTGAGCGCCAGATCTGAATCGCAATCTCCTGGAAGAGATCATCCTGATCCATGGCGGTTCGCGCATAAACACGGACTACCTTAAAGATCAGTCCTTTGTGGCGGGTCAGCCAGCTTTCAAAAATCAGATTCTGTTCCGCTTCGGTCACAAGAGCAACAATTTATTCTATTAGTACCGGGAAGCGAGGGGTTTCTTACAATACGACGAGAAATATTCGAGGTATTTTGCTTTTCAGCCAGAGCTAACAGCGCTTTGGCAGACACAAACGAGTCCAAATCGACTTCTCGTATCCGAGATTTAAATTTATTCGTATTATTAGGATAGTATCCATTAGTAGGAGTATCAAAAGCATCTGTAACAAATGGAGCGTACACTTGATCTTTCGAGGAGGGCATTTCTCAAACAGGCAGGTTTGTCTGGGTTCGCTTTAACGATCGGCACCTACTGGCCTGCGTCAGGAAAAGCGGGTGGTGAAATTATTCAGATTGATCGCCCTGAAGATGCAGCGACCGAGTTGATGACCTGGATATCAATCGATGGCGCGGGCAAAGTGACCATCTTCAATCATCGCTCTGAAATGGGACAGGGCACATGGCAAACAATTCCACAAATAATTGCTGAGGAACTTGAAGTTAGCATGGCAGACGTCAGTATCCGGTATGCTGCCGCCAATCCCCAAAAATTTGGACCACAACCACAGGAAGGAAGTTTTTCTATCCGGGGATGGTATCAGCAATTGTTACGCATGGGAGCTTCTGCGAGGGAAATGCTCATCGAAGCAGCAGCCAGACAGTGGAGCGTTGAACCGGCCGAATGTTATGCCGAGAATGGGCAGGTTGTACATCGAAGCACCGGAAAAAAACTCAGCTACGGTGAACTTGCAAAGGAGGCGGCCAAAATAAATCCTCCACAGCAGGTCAAACTAAAAGAACGTAAAGACTATAAAATTATCGGCAAGTCATTGCCCCGTAAGGATACCGTTGTTAAGACGAATGGCGCCGCAGTATTCGGCCTGGATAAGAAGCTGCCTGGTATGCTCTATGCCGTTGTAGAGCGGAGCCCTAGGTTCAGGGGGAAAGTAAAAAGTTTTGACGACTCAGGGGCAAAATCCATAGTTGGAGTAAAAAATGTTCTCAAAGTACAAAGGTCTGTTTTTGATTTAATGTATGAAGGTGTCGCAGTAGTCGCGGACTCATTCTGGGCGGCAATGGAAGGGCGCAAACAACTAAAGGTTGAGTGGGATGATGAAGGTTTTGATCACCTTGATTCTGAACAACTGTTTGAAAGGATGAAGAAAGATCTTTTCAAACCGCTGCCGTCTGATATTTTTGAATCGGCATTGAAGAATTCTTCAGCCACGGTCGAAGCAATGTATGAATTGCCCTATCAATCGCATAGCTGCATGGAACCACTTAACTGCATTGCCGATGTGAAGGAGAACAGCATTGAAATATGGGGACCAATTCAAGAAGCAAACTGGATACAGGCAGACCTGAGCAATAGACTGAACATCCCCATTGAAAACGTCACCGTGAACATGACTTTTCTCGGCGGTGGTTTTGGAAGAAAAGCATTCCCTGATTACCCGCTTGAAGCGGCTCTTATTTCGAAGGAAATAAAAGCGCCAGTGCAGGTAATGTGGACAAGAGAAGATGATATGACCATGGGACCCTTTCGCACCGGTGCGCTATACAGATGCAGGGGTGGGGTGGATGCCCAAGGTAAAATCTCAGCGTTTCAGGTTATTTCTGCTTCACAATATATTGGTCGAGGAGAAAACCAGGAGGCAAAACCACAGCCTGTATCTGAGAATAGTGGCGAGATCGGTGGCTTTCTAACTGACTATTACAAATCAATACCACATTATAGTTTTGCGGGAGTGGCGACCAAATCTCCGATACCAACCATGTGGTGGCGTGCACCTGGCGCTAATGTTGACTCATTTGCTTGCGAAAGTTTTATTGACGAGCTGGCGCACCTTGTTGCTAAGGATCCGCTTGATTTCAGAAAGTCACACTTAATTTCTCATCGTTACCCGGCTCTGGTCGATAAGCTTGCAGTTGTCAGCAACTGGAAATCACGACGCAAGAATGATGGGTGGGGTGTTGCCATCACGGATTGTTTTGGCGGCATAGTAGGACAAGTGGTGAAAGTATCCCGACGAGCCGACAAAAAAATTAAGATCGACAAGGTATTTGCAGTGATAGACTGTGGCTGGTATGTAAACCCGGATATTATTCGCGCTCAAGTGGAAGGTAGCATTGTAATGGCACTAGGTGCAGCGGTCAACCATTCCACGCATTTTAAGGAAGGCAAAGCGGTTGAAAAAAATTTCAACACTTATTCAATGCCACGCATTAATGAAATTCCCGCGATAGAAGTACATATTATGGAGAATGATGAAAAGCCGGGTGGTGTTGGTGAGCCGGGATTGCCGGCATTTGCACCAGCTCTATGCAATGCCATCTTCGATCTTACAGGCAAACGGATACGGAAATTGCCCTTCAAGCTGGAAGAAGCAGGATGATCTAATCCGCTCTGGCGGCACTGGGCATCAAAAGTTTTTTCAGAGATGCCACACTTGTGTTTTTATTACTCTCGCACAATTCCATCAACAACATTACCTGCTGCTGAGGCGAGAAGACTCTTAGGTTCTGAATAAATCCAATTCTTCGATTTGGCAAGTGAGAAGGAAATATTGTGTTCACATACGGAACAGTGACTTTATACTCGGCGCTTTTTCTACGGAAAAATTTGGCAATCTGCGTCCAGGTTAGCCCGTACTCTGTTTGCACGAGCACATCGACATAGTAATTTATGAGACTATCACTTGGTGTTGATTTCATAAGTTCAGAGAATCATTTTTTATTAGATACGCTTTCTTTTATGGAAAGATACATCACATAGTGGATCGTCGAGAGACTTTTCGACGATCGCCTCAGAATAACCGACCGGTCGGAATAGTTGACACTTTCCCACTTCATCTGGCCGTTACCAGCGTTGTCGAAACCTCTATATTTTGGTCACTTATTTCACCGAGCCTGCCACACACCCACACCCTCGCCCAACTCTAACTCCTAACTCATAACTCATAACTCATAACTCATAACTTATAACTCAATATGTGTTACTTTATCTTCATTCCCGGAATTAGCGGATCGGCTTCGACCAGTTCAAGAGCCTTAACCATGTCTTTCGTGGCTGTTTTGTATTTGATGAAATGGGGTGTTTGTAAATGTGACTTGTATGCTGATGAGTCGGCATAGATTTCCAGAATCGTGATATGCGTTGGATTGTTCTTTTCAGATACTGCGTATAGTGTCAATACTCCAGGCTCAAGCCGCACCGATGCTTCAATCTCTTCCTTCAGGACAGCTTTGTAGTTTTCGAGTTGCCTGGCGTCGATGGTGAGCTTTGCAAGCCGTACCATTTGTTTGTTCTGTTTGGACTCCTGTGAGAAAACCTCGATAGAAGCAAGGGATAAAACCAACACAATGAAATACTTGATGCTGACAGTCATATCTTAAGAATGTTTAAATAATTGATTCAAATTTTGGGAGGTGTAATCATCAATAGTGAATAAAAGATTTGCGCTCTTCAATTCATCAGCGGTGTGATATGACGTGATGCCAATAGCTTTCATACCTGCGCGTGCGGCCGCTTCAATACCTTTGGGTGAGTCTTCAAATACAACACAATCTTCGGGTGAAATTCCAAGTTGACTGGCGGCGTTCAGAAATACTTCCGGATGTGGTTTGCTTTTGGTTACATCGTTGGGACCGATTATAACCGGGAAGTATTCTCCAAGGTTTAAATTATCTATTACAAAGTCGACATTAAGCGTTGGCGCTGCCGTTCCGATCGCGAGAGCAATACCTTTTGATTTTGCAGTAACTAAAAATGTGTTTAATCCGTCGATCAGTTTTAGATTTGGCAGGAACTCCTCCCGGTACCGGCTTTCCTTTTGATCGGTTATGGTATCGATTTCTTCTTTTGAAAATCGCCCGGCTCCAAATACGCGTGCAAATATTTCGTCCGCGGTTCCGTACAATTGAGTTCTTACCTGCTCGGGAGTCAGGGGTGCCTTCAATTGGTTAACAAAGACGTCGTGCCATGCCATCTCATGATAATGCATATCATCGATCATGGTTCCGTTCAAGTCAAAAATAAAGGCTTTGTAGCGAAACATAGTTAGTGTCAGTTCACAGACTTCATGGTTCCTGGGGAAGCAAGTTACGTATTGTGATGATGTCGACACAATTCTGTTTCAGAATTTGAGTTCACATCGGGATGTGAACCATGATTCGCATGATTGAAGGATTATCAGGATACCAGTCTGGCGATAAATGACAATTATGGCTGTCCACCGAGTGGTAGAGAATGGCGCTATCGTTGTGGATTAAAAGTTTCTCTGGCCCATTTTCTGAATTGAATCTGTTCCTGGGGACTGAGATGCTTAAAACTCTTCCGGTATTCCTTCAGGAACAGCTTCTTGGTTAAAACTTATTTTCTTTAGAATGATTTTGCAATATTCTATCATGCTTATCTTCAAGCTCATGCTTCTTAGTTTATGTTGAGAGGATTTGAGGAGACTCTTATTGAGTCATGTAGCTTTCAAGGTACTTGTCGGCGTACTCAGGTAGGATCTGTACTTCTGGTATTGTCCTTTCAGTCTGAGCTCTCGGTAATTCTTCGTAGATGTACCCGACGGAGAGATCTTTGTTGAATTTTTCAATCTTGTCGTGTGGGATACAATAGTATACCCGTTTGATGCCGGTCAGATAAATCAGCGAAAGACACATTGGACACGGTTGAGCGCTTGCGTAAATGGTGCATTCGCTCAAGTCGGAACTATCCAGCTTTTTGCAGGCGTCCCTGATTGCTTCAATTTCTGCATGGGCGGAAGGATCTTTAAGAAGCCTGGTTCTGTTCCAGCCCTCACCTATAATCTTTCCATCCTTTACCAGCACACTACCGAACGGATGGCCATGGTTGTCTTTTATGGCTAGCTGGCTTAATTCCAACGCCCGCTTCATGAATTCATGATCGGCTGGGACTCGTCTCGTTAACTCGACTTTCCAATTGGGGTTTATTTAAATTGATTTTTTCGACTGTCTTTTTTGCGTCATACTGCGAGTACGCGCCAAACAAAAGAGCACCAAATAATGTGATTGATTTTATTGATGATATCATAAGTGATAATCTCCCGCCGCTTCTGGCTGATAAGTGACTTTCACAATTTCAAATAGACCTATGCCATCAGGAACGTTCCACGATACCACTTCCTTTTCCTCGCGACCCAACAATGCAGTCCCGATCTCTGAGAAGACAGAAATCTTTCTTTCGCTGGGAACAGCATCGCGTGGATACGTCAACGTTAGCTCTATATCCCTTTGACTATTCAAGATCTTTCAGATGCACGCGCGAGTTCATTGTAATAATCCCATTATCGATGTTTTCCTGGCGAAGGGCTCTTGCGCTGACCAGCCGGGAATATAGCCGACTTTGAATATCTGGCATTTTCCCCATCAAGAAAGCGAACTCAAGCAAACCCATCAATCGATGGTAGTCGTTAATCGTAACAGTGATTTTTTTTGTCATTGCTAAATATTCTCGTTGGTTCTCTTGACTTTAGCTTATCCATGATCCATGCCACAAATAAATCGTGGAAATTGAAGCATTTAAGCACAAAATTGATAGGATCGATTGAGCATTATTACCCACTGGGTAATTTCTCCCCGGTTGTGCTTTTTTTATACTTTCGCTCGGTTTTTCCCATTTTCTGTCTATAGCTTTGCGACATGCGAAATATCAACGCTACTGACTTTAAGCTCAGAGAACGAGTCAAGGAACTGAATTGTCTGTATGAGATTTCAAAAGTCGCGTGGGAAGCAAACAACGATGTCGAGGCCTTGGTAAGCAGGGCTCTTCAAATAATTCCTGCGGCGATGCAATTTCCGGAGCTGGCAGAGACTGAAATAAAAATTGCCAATGCGAAATTTTCGACCAGCCAGTTCGATAAAAGCAAGTTTATCATTGAGGCCAAATTGACGAATGATAAGAAGGCTTACGGAAGTATTAAGATCGGATATAGAAGCACAGGAAAAAGAAAGTTCAAACTGAACTTTCTTCCTGAGGAGAGAAGTCTCCTGAAAGCAGTGGCTCATGAGCTTTCGCTATTTATTAACAAATCATCTGTTGAGGATGAAAAACAGAAGCTCCAGGTCCAACTTCAGCATGTTGAACGATTAGCATTTGTTGGTGAGTTGTCCGCTGGGATTGCGCATGAGTTGAACGAACCTCTGGCCAAAATACTTGGCTTCGCGCAGTTGATAAAGAAGACCGGCAATCTAGAGCATCAACAAGCGGAAGACATTGAGCGTATTGTTAAAGCTTCGTTGTACACCAGGGAGATCATAAAAAAGTTAATGATCTTTTCCAGACAGATGCCTCAGCAGATTACTAATGTTAATTTGAATGAGATCATCGGCAACATACTTTACTTTATTGATGTCCGTTTTCAAAGCAGGGGCATAAAATTGAAAACAAAACTGGATGGTAAGCTTCCTCTAATGAAGGGAGACGAAGTTCAGATGAGTCAGGTTTTAGTGAACCTGATCACTAACGCAGTTCATGCCATGCCGGAGGGCGGCGAAATAACAGTGGCGACGAAAAGCAAAAGGCAAATTTGCGAGTCTTCTTGTAAGCGATAATGGCAGCGGAATGAGCCCGGAAATTAAACAAAAGATATTCGAGCCCTTCTTTACCACGAAGCCGGTAGGGCAGGGTACAGGTCTTGGCCTGTCAGTTGTGAAGGGAATTATTGACTCCCATCATGGTAAGATTGTAGTGAATAGCACGCCTGGAAAGGGGACCAAATTTGAGATCCTGTTACCTATAAACAAATGAAAGCTGCCAAGAACAATAAAGCCAAGATTTTGGTGGTTGATGATTCACCCGAGACGATTGAGCTCATTACGCGTAACCTGGAGTCCGAGGGCTATCAGATATATAGTGCGAACAATGTTCAGTCGGCCTTGAAACTTCTTGGTTCATTGCAGGTTGATCTTGTTATAACGGATCTGAGGATGCCAGGGGAAAATGGATTAGAGTTAGTGCGTCACATAACAGAAAATCATAAAACAATAGGTGTACTCGTGATCACAGGGTTCCCTTCGATTCAAGGTGCTGTTGAGTCAATAAAAATTGGCGCTGAGGAATATTTGGTCAAACCCTTCACAGATGACGAACTTTTTAAGTCAGTGGAACGCGTTCTTACGCAGGGTTTCCAAACATCGCAAGGACGATTCAAAACCTCTGCCCCAGAACTTTGGGATCATTGGTGAATCTGAAGGTATGCAAAAGGTCTTTAAGACGATAGCCAAAGCCAAGTCTACAAGTGCAACAGTACTCATTAAAGGAGAAAGTGGCACAGGGAAAGAGCTTGTTGCACGAGCTCTTCATTACGGAGGACATTTGTCTGGGGCGCCCTTTGTGCCTGTGAATTGTGGAGGGATTCCTGATTCGTTGCTTGAAAGTGAACTCTTCGGTCATGTTAAAGGGTCCTTCACTGGGGCAAGTGAAACACGCGCTGGTTTTTTTCAAACTGCAGATGGCGGAACAATCTTTTTGGACGAGATAAGCAACACGAGTTTTTCCATGCAGGCGAAATTGTTGCGCGTGCTTCAGGATAAGGAGTTCTATATGGTAGGGTCGAAAAAGTCCCAGAAAGTAAATGTAAAAATTGTTGCCGCCACTAATGTGGATCTTATGCAGCTCGTTAAAAAGGGACTCTTTAGGGAGGATCTCTTCTACAGGTTGAATATTATCACCATTGACCTTCCTCCATTGCGCGAGCGCGATAAAGACATTTTGCTGATGCTTGATTTTTTCCTTGAGAAATACGTGCGCGAACTTGGCAAGCCTGTCATGAAATTTTCTTCCAAAGCACTAAAGGTGTTATCGGAATACTCGTGGCCAGGCAATGTTCGAGAGCTGCAAAACGTGGTGCAACGTCTTGTGATAATGGCTGATGAAAGCACGATCGATATCGCTGATCTTCCTGATAACTTCCGCTTTTCGGCATCCCGCTCGAAAGGATTGAACAGAACCTTACAGGAGATTGAAAGGGAGTACATCCTCGATGTTCTTGCGGCGAACAAGAACAATATATCTCATGCAGCCCAGGCATTAGGTATTGACCGCAAGACGTTGAGGGAAAAAATCAAGAAGTCCGGTCCACGATAAGTGGGGAGAAAATCACCAGTGATCATTTTCGCTCCAGGCTCGAATTATTTCTTAACGATCGAAATAGGTCTGATTTCCAAAGAAAATAGTGGTATGCATTTTGGACTTTCCCTGTGTGGAGGAAACTCAATATGCAACTCGACATCATGGAGGAAATCGTCGTCAAAGAATTCAGGAGTCTGTGCATTATGTGTCTTCATGTTGCTACATGTTCCTATTTTAAAAGAAAATCTGACAAGATTATTATTCAGTGTGAGTTGTTTGAAGTGGATGATGAGTTGCTCTAACGCAAAACCCTCCAACCGGACTTTGTAAAACATGTGACCTGGCGTCAGATTGCAGATTACCAGGAAGAAAGACCGGTACATGGCATTGTAACGAATTTCAATAATAAATTAAATAACTGGACTATGATGGACGTATTTAACAGAAAGGCGGTTCAGACTCGTACTGGCAAATGGAAGGAGTTTAACAAACACGCCATATTGATTGCAGAAGGTAATTATGTCAACAATAAAAAGCATGGCGTCTGGCGGGAATATTATGATAGCAATGGCGGTCTGATGATAGAGGAAACCTATTGGCATGGTGTGCAACATGGACGCTTTGCTTCTTATCATCCGAACGGACAGGTGCTTAGTGAAGGAGAATTCCAAAACGGATCGAGAGAAGGGTGCTTTAAGGTATATGACGAGAATGGAACAAACATTAGAAATATCGTATTCGCCAACAATGAGGAGATCGAAGCAGGTGACGGATACAAGCTCCGCGTTGGCGCAACAGCAGCCTGTGGGGTTTGACTATATCCTGATTCTCATAGTTATAAGGGTTTGAAAGAATAGGAGTAGACAATACTTGAGTGTTGACATATTGCCTGCCCCGCCGGAGCGTCTCGCGTAGGAGGGAGTGTTGCCTGCTTGCCGTAGGCAAGAATGTTGAATGTTTCTTTGAAAACCTCACAGCTCCGATCAGAACACTCAACACTCAATATATCAACAATCAACACTCAAGTATTTTCTGCAGGCTTATTCTCCCCATGTTTTGGATTACCCCGTTGCTACAATTTTGGTTAAGGTCGTAGGGGAATTCCATAAGCCCCTCATTTACGCATTGCTATTAGTCTTTTGGTAGTAATACAGTGGTAAGAATTGAGAGTTCCTCAACTCCTCAACTTCTCATCTTCTCATCTTCTCATCTTCTTATCCCTTCAAAGGTAAAAAATTACTACTTTGAATGGTCAAACTACCTAAATCAATGCCATGAAGAAATGCTTGATCGTTTTGCATGTTCTTGTCCTCATGCAAGTAAGTGACGTGTTCTCACAGCCTGCCAATAATTCAAAACGTCCGAATATCATCTTTATCATGTCGGATGATCATGCGTACCAGGCAATCTCAGCGTATGACAAACGCCTGATTGAAACGCCGAACATTGATCGCATCGCGAAAATGGGTATGCTTTTTACCAATGCCAGTGTTACTAATTCGATCTGCGCTCCTTCCCGTGCCACAATTCTAACCGGAAAGCACTCGCATCTCAACGGAAAAATTGACAATCATTTTCACTTCGATTCAACCAATGTGACGTTTCCGCAGCTGCTTCAAAAAGCAGGCTATCAAACTGCGATGTTTGGAAAACTTCACTTCGGAAACAGTCCTAAGGGATTTGATCAGTTTAAGATCCTGCCGGGACAAGGCGCTTACTATAATCCGGATTTTATCACTAAGAACGATGGTAATATCAAGGTTGATGGATATGTGACGGACATTATAACAGATATGACCCTGGAATGGTTGGAAAAGGAACGCAAACCCGACCAGCCTTTTATGCTCATGTATCTTCATAAGGCGCCGCATCGTTCGTGGTTGATGGCTGAACGTCATTTGCAGGAATACACCAGCAAGAAATTTCCTGAACCCGCGACGCTTTTTGATGACTATTCAGGAAGAACATCTCCCGTCGCCGAAGCTGAGATGAACATACTGAAGCATATGAGTTGGGCAGGAGATAATAAGGTGCTCCCTGAAGTGATGGATGAACTTGGGATCGCGGAAATTGGGTTCGACAAGGCGCGTTACAAGAATGAAATGAGCCGGCTGAATCCTTCGCAGCTGGAAAATTTTAAACAAGTCTACTCCCGAATCAATGACGATTTCAAGAAGTCATATCCTAATATGACGGAGAAAGATAAGATGAAGTGGAAGTACCAGCGGTACATGCAGGACTATATAGGCACGCTCAAAGCCGTTGATGAAAACGTGGGACGATTACTCGATTATCTCGAAGCCAACAAAATGATGGACAACACGATCATTGTTTATACTTCAGATCAGGGATTTTACCTTGGAGAGCACGGCTGGTTTGACAAGCGGTTTGTTTATGATCAGTCGTTTAAAACACCTTTGCTTATCGCCTGGCCCGGGAAGGTCAAACCCGGTACTCGTTCGGATGAGTTAGTTCAAAATCTGGATTTCGCTCAAACCTTTTTAGATGCTGCTGGAGTTCCAGCACCTGGGGATATGCAGGGTAAGAGTATGGTGCCATTGCTTACCGGTAAACCCAACAAATGGAAGAGGGATGCTGTGTACTATCATTACTATGAGTATCCTGCGGAACATATGGTTAACCGGCATTATGCGATCATCACGAAGGAATACAAATTGATACATTATTATTTTGTGGAAGATAAATGGGAACTAATTGATCGCAAGAAGGATCCCAATGAGCTTAAGAATGTATATGACGATCCGGCTTACGCGAAAGTGAAGAAAGACCTTCACGCCAGACTCGATAAGTTGAGAGAAAAGTATAAAGACAACTCCGCATTAAGTCAACGGTATGTCGACCAGTTTATGGAAGACGCCGCTGCCGGTAAGGTGTTTGGAGTCTCCAAAGAGTTGGCCGGAAAGATTCAGGAAAGGAGTAAGAAGAAGTAATAATTGTGTGTGGCTTTTTGTATTTTTTTCTTTGAGTTAATATCATGAACTTAAGCCGTGCATGTGTTGTCCTAAATCTATTCATACTGGGATGTGAGGAGAAGCTTGAATCCCCTGGATATCCTGAACTGAGAATTTATCTGGATCGGTTTGAAGACGAGGCAAAGGAGAGAGGGTATGATTTCGATCTTACAAATGTTGAGGCCGCTTATGTTGACAACATAATTATGAACGGCCTGACGTACTGCGGCTGGGGATATTCCAATTACGGTGGCTCCGGCCGTAGAAGGATAGAAATTTCAAAGGCTGAACGTTGCGACTGGTTGTCACTAAGTGATATGGAAAGGGAAAATTTTGTTTTTCATGAACTAGGCCATGCCTTCTTAAACCGGGGACATGATGATAGAATGTTGTGTGATGGTTCGGTGGCTTCTCTTATGACCTGGTGGCCCAAACTA
>CAVZFT010000037.1:0-47133 GCA_963774615.1 uncultured Cytophagales bacterium | reverse complement strand
TCAGGTCAAAGCATTGCCAATTTCCTTGCGGCAGACGGGAAATGCCTATGCATTTTGGGAATTCGCTCGGTCGCGTGTTGAGTCAATAATCACTCAATTATCTCTGCTCCCATGTAAGGGAAGTGTTTTTTCATCAACGCCATATTTCTCGGATCGGAGAGGGCATCATTGGGAAGGCGGATGGGATGGTTTATCATATAAGGCTAGTTATCACGTTGTTCAATTCTTTTTTAAAATGCTCACGAGCCAGTTGTCTTTTTCCTAAAGAGCTTGCTAGTAGCTCCGTAACTGCAGTGTTGATTTTTCACTGATGCGAACCGAAATCCATTAATGCCTCAATTAAGTGCATTCATTGTTTCAGGATGACTATTTCGACTAAGGACTGATAATAACAACCTATCTTCCGTCAAGTATGGAATACCATACGTTCTGTGTGACAATTTGTCCTTAATGGTATTGATGATTTCAATCTCAGCGTAAGCCCTCTTAAGTAATATGGGATCTTTTAAATCTGGAAGTGCTGAAAGGCATTGATTAACTACCCAGGCATATGGTAAGATTCCCGCCCGTTTCAAATCATCCTGAAGGCTTTCTGCTTCTCTCATAGGTGTTGTTTCAGGCAGTGCGACCAGTATTATTTTTGCAAAGTCAGCATCCTGCAAAAGCATATAAGGTGTTTTGACTTTTTTCCCATCCATCGCCTTAAGAATTTCACGATGGTAACTGCCTGTAGTATCAAGGAGAAGGAGCGTATGCCCGGTGGGCGCAGTGTCCATCACTACAAACTGGCGTTTTGCTTTGAAGATGGCGCTGGAAAAAGCATGGAAGACGGCTACTTCTTCCGTACATGGTGATTGAAGATCTTCCACCAATAACTTTCTCTCTTCTTCATTGAGTTTAACACCTTTTTGCTCAACTACTTTGTTGATGTAATTTTTTGTTTCGGCTTTAGGGTCAATCCGCTCAATCACCAGATTTTCCGGTACGTTGTCCAACTGATCAATGAAGTATTGGATATGAGCTGCGGGATCGGTCGTTGTTAAAAGGACCTCATGTCCTCGTTTTGCTAACAAGGTTGCAATGGATGCTGCAACCAACGTTTTACCAACACCACCCTTACCCATTGTCATGATCAAGCCCTTGCCAGTTGCTTCCAGTTCATCTACAAGTTTGACGAGATCTCCAAGTGGGTGTGTGAATTTAGGGATGTTTGATTGCTGGCTATTTATCAACTTCAGTTGAAGCTCTGGATTCAGCAGCGATTTTAATTTTTCGGTACCTAAAACATTGTAGGGTAATAATGGAAATTCTGATTTTTCAAGGTTCTGCAAATCTGCTGGAAGTTGAGTCAATTGTTTTTGCGCTGATTGCTCAATTCTTATTGCTACCGAGTCACTTTTGTCAGTTGCCCTGAATACTCCATTAAGGAATAGCTTTTGGTTAGTTAATCCTAGCTCTTTTAGTTCTCTGCTGGTTCGGGCAGCCTCTTTTAAAGATGATGTTTCGGGTCTGCTTACCAGAATGAATGTCGTTTGATGATCGTCTTTCAAACAATCCATAACTTTTTTGTATCGCTCTTTACTGCTTTTCAAAGCAGACGAAGGTCCTATGCATGATGCTCCTTTGGAATTACTTGCAAGAAAACTATTCCACGCGGCAGGTAACTCCAGTAAACGAATGGTATGGCCCGTTGGAGCGGTGTCAAAAACAACAAAATCAAAATTTTCCAGGCTACTTTCCCCAGTGATGAAACGGGAAAATTCATCAAATGAGGCTATCTCTGTTGTGCACGCTCCGGAAAGTTGCTCTACTACTTTTTTTATCTCAGCCTCCGAGACTATGCCCTTCAGAGGACCCGTTGCCCGATCACGATATTCACTTGCTGCAACCTCAGGATCAATGTTAATGGTAAAGAGTGTAGCAATTGAGGTATGGGGTTTTATTTTGTTTTCTACCGGGCTTTGCAAAACATCCTCTAAGTTCGATGCAGGGTCTGTACTAATGAGTAATACCTTTTTACCTTCTTCTGAAAATTTCACAGCCGTTGCGCACGCCAACGATGTTTTACCCACACCACCTTTGCCGGTAAAGAATAGAAATTTAGTGTAAGTGGATTTCATGACTTGATGTATATGCAAGCCTCGATTGCAATACTAAGATATATGCTTCAAAGCCCGGGTGACCATCATCACACAAAAAATTTGATTTTTCATGATTTTGATCAGCCGGATAGTGGCTTTTAGTTAGTGCAAAAACTCTTCGAAAATTCGTCTTATTTCCTCTGAAGAGTCGAACTGCTGTCCATATTTGTCGACTGCATCCTTTCTTTTGCCGAAAATCACGGTAACGCTACGACGTGTCTTCAGATTTAACCGATATTGATGTTGTAATTATACCATCATGACAAGTCAACTGACCAAATTAGCAGCGTTTCTATTCTTGGTATCCAGTGTTACAACATGGGCGCAAGGCACCTACACAATTCAACCGGTTATCGAGACTCGGGTGCTAAATACGTTGGTGGCTAATCAACTTCACTTCAAAGACCTTAACAAAAACAATAGACTTGATCGCTATGAAGATTGGCGACTGCCGGTGGACCAGCGCATCGATGATCTTGTCAAGCAAATGACTTTGCAAGAAAAAGTAGGCATGATGCTGATCAACACACTCAATGCTGATCCGGGAGGCAGGCTTCCACTTCGGGCGGCAGAGTTCATTGAAGACGAAAAAATGACTCGTTTCATTTTCAGAAATGTGGTCACGCAGAATCCGCGGCCGACAACAGGTGGTGGATTTGCCGGCGCGCAGATCTCTCCATTTGAAGCCGCGCAATTCATGAATGCGATTCAAGAACTTGCCGAAAATACCAGACTCGGAATACCGTCTATGTTTAAATCAAACTCACGAAATCATGTGGAGTTTGATGCTCGTGTTGGTATTAATGAAGAGTCGGGCGCTTTCTCGTCATGGCCTAAAGAAAGCGGTCTTGCAGCAACCCGCGACATGGAACTCATTGGTGAGTTTGCAAAGACCGTGCGTCAGGAGTGGACCTCAATTGGTTTGCGCGGATTGTACGGTTACATGGGTGATTTGTCTACGGAACCGAGATGGTATCGCGTTCACGAAACCTTCAGTGAGGATGCGCAACTGACTGCCGACATTATTACAACGCTGATCAAGAATTTGCAGGGTGTGTCGTTGACTTCACGGAGCGTAGCCACGACCATTAAGCATTTTCCAGGTGGCGGCCCACAGGAAGGTGGCGGAGATCCCCATTATGCATTCGG
Source organism: uncultured Cytophagales bacterium (assembly GCA_963774615.1). Lineage (GTDB taxonomy): Bacteria > Bacteroidota > Bacteroidia > Cytophagales > Cyclobacteriaceae > Chryseolinea. The sequence goes on along the minus strand of CAVZFT010000037.1, from coordinate 43,843 downwards.
CAAGAATCAAATCTATCCTGCTCAGAAATTTGATTATCACCTGATCCCTTTTCAGGCTGCGATCAAAGCCGGTGCATCTTCTATCATGGCCTACTATGGTATTCCGGTAGGTCAGCCTTATATGCCGAATACCGTTGGCATGGCATTTTCAAAAGGGATCGTTACTGATCTGCTGCAAAAAAAATTGGGCTTCAAAGGATATGTGAATTCTGACACTGGAATTATCGGTGACAGGGCATGGGGTCTGGAAGATAAGTCCGTTGATGAACAAATTTTGATCGCCATTGATGCAGGCACGGATATTTTGTCGGGCTTCAATAACAACAAGCAATTGTTGAATCTGGTAACATCAGGAAAACTCGCGGAGAGCAGAGTCGATGCTTCCGTGAAAAAGTTATTGAAGGAACAATTCGAATTAGGTCTCTTTGAAAATCCATATGTTGATCCGAACCGTGCATCGTATGTGCTGAGCAATGTGGCCAACCAGCGGAAGGCCGATCTCGCCCAGCGAAAGTCTGTGGTGTTGCTTCAAAATAAAAAGTGCCTGCCGCTGGTTGTTCCAAAAGAAGGCGACACGCTAAGGGTCTTCACGATGGGATTGAATACAAAAGCATTCACTGGCGAGGCTTGGTCACGGGTCAAAGTAACTTCGGGCAACTACGATTCAAAGAAGGGCGAAAAGATGCCGGCCATTAGCAAAGATACAGACTATGCTGTTATCAGAATCTACGTCACCAACGATGCTTCAGTAAATGGTCTGAGATTCGGCGGAGCGAGTCCGGATGAATTGAACTTCTTGTCATTCTCGTCGATGGCCACATCCAAATCGTGGAAGGTAACACCCTCACTACAAGACATTCAAAACATTATGAAAACAGTAGGGCCGGAAAAAACAATTCTGTCCATTGACTTTCGCCAGCCTTATGTTCTGGATGAGAACAGCACACTTCTCAACGCGGGTGCGATACTCGCAACGTTCGGCGTAAGCGATGCTGCTATTGTGGACATCATCTCTGGAAAATTCAAACCAACTGGTAAGTTGCCTTATGCACTGGCCAAAACAGAAAAGGCAGTCATCGACCAGGCTCCAGACGCTCCGGGATATCCGGCTGAAGACACGTTGTTTCCATTTGGTCATGGCTTGACTTTTTGAATTCGTATTCATTGAATTGGTTGAACATTTGAAACAACCTGAAAATCAGTTCCTCAATTTTCCATCAAAGAGGAGTTTTGTGTTAGGGTCCAACTCAATTCGAGTGGGTTTTGTCGCGACAGGGATGCTGAAGTTATCGGTTGCTTTGTTGATTTTGAGTTTATGGATAGTAGGAGGAAAAATACCGTCGGTATAAATCCCAAGCTCAAGGGCGAAATCAAATGGCTGACCCGATTGGGTTTGATTGATGATAAGATTAAGAGTTTTTTTCTTGGTGTCGTACGCCCATGACCCATCCAGTACCGGATGACCGGCCGTGAAAAGCCATTGTTTGAAAAAAGTATTCAGATCCTGACCGCTTGTCTTCTCCATAATTTCGATGAAGTCGGATGTTTGTGCATTGCTGTATTGATAAGTGCGATAATACTTCCGGATGCCTTTCCAGAATGCGTCATCACCAATTTCACTTCGAAGCATGTGAAGAACCCAGCTTCCTTTGTGATAGGAATTCGCGTTCAATATTTTTATTAGATCTTTCGGCAACTCCGTATATACAATGGGTTGCGGCGTGGTTTTGTAGAAGTCGATAACGTGCTTTCGGTCAACTTTCAATGCCACATCCATCGCCGGCCGGCCATTGACGAATTCGGTATAGAGATGTGTGAAGTAGGTGGCGAATCCTTCGCTCAGCCACAAATGGTGCCAGTCTGTTTCGGATGCAGAATTGCCAAACCATTGGTGTGCGATTTCATGCGCGATGAGAAGATCTTGCTGGTCAGCTTTCCCGTTCACGGAGTTTTCGAAGTAAAAAATGCTGCTCGCGTTTTCCATTCCTCCGGATCGCATCTGGTTTGGACGTTCGCCAGCTTCTTGTATGGGTACGGACCGATGTGATTGTGAAAATATTCCAGGATGTTCAATGCTCCGGCATAGTCATGAAATCCCTCCAACCGATTCTGAGGGTACACCCAACTCTCAACAGGTATTCCGCTAACGTTTCCTTCAAGATGAATAGCGAAACGTGCGGCACCGATCACGATTACTTTTGTGGGAATGTCTACTTCCTCCCGCCAGTGCGTGAGTTTTTGTTTAGTGTTGAGGTAACTCTCTTCTATTTTAACTCCGTTGCCAATTACTTCATAAGCTGCTGGTGCAGTGACAATAAAATCTACGGAAGCTTTGTCCGACGGGATGATCAACAGTTGGTAACCAATGATGCGCGCGCTCGGGCCAATTTTCACCAAAGAAAGTACGATCGCCAAACTTATTTTTCCCAATGACCAAGCCATCCCGCGGAATACCCTTATAAGAAATGACAACCATTTTCAGATCCCCCGCGTGACCTATGATGGCAACGTAATTTTTAGTTTGTCTTGCTGGTGATCAAACTGCAAGGACTTACCATTCAAAGTAACATCACTCACTGTCATTCCTGCTCCTTTAGAGTCTTTGTTTACAAGGTCGAGCTTCAAATGTTGTTAGATCTTTTTTGAAGAGGATTTGGATAGTAGCCGTTCCGGAGATCACATCGGAGCTATCGTTTAATTCCAATTGAAAATTGTAGTGCTTGACGTCAATACCGTCATTCGGGGAAGGGCGGCACCCCGTGCGTTGAAATATAAAATGATGGCTAAAGCAATCGAACCGGAAATCCTTTTCATGGGTTGACGAATCATTGGAAGCAACGTTTTTTGGGATCACTCAAGATACAAAAAATTATTTTGAGAACGAGTTGGTAATTAAGGTTACGGTGCAAGTAGTGTGGTAAACGATATAGAGCCTATCGTCCAAGAAATAGCCACAAAGTTTTTAAGACTTTTATTCGTACTTTTGAACCGTACGTTCTTTGTTCATTTTAAACACTCATAGCCGTTGGTGGTTTCGCCCGCCCCGCCCCGATAATTATCGGGTTTATCGGGGTATCGGGTGAAATAATAAGGAACCGTGTGAAAATCACGGACTGTCGCGCAACTGTAATCCTGTTCTGGTATTAACCGGAAACAGCCTTACTCTCAACATGCCATTGTTCGACTATCGGGATCCAGAGCGAGAAGGCGGGTAAGGTCAGGAAAGTCAGGAGACTTGCCACAAACGCATTGACATTTGCTTTCGCGAAGTGAAGCATGTCAGGCATTTCTGATTTACCCGCATATGGGCGGGTTGTCTGTTTTTTTCTGTCTGTTTCATTTGGCGTAAGCAATACGTTTAGCTGCTCAAAGGCTGCATTAAACTATTGTTCAACTTAACAAGCAAACAAAATGCTTACGCACAACCTCGGCTATCCGCGAATTGGTAGCCAACGCGAATTAAAAAAAGCCAGTGAAAATTACTGGGCTGGAAAATCAACCTTAAAAAATCTTGTACAAGTAGGGAAGTACATCCGCGAGGAGAACTGGCTCTTACAAAAGAAGGCCGGCGTCAACCTGATTCCTTCCAACGATTTTTCGTTTTATGATCATGTTCTGGACATGTCGCTTATGGTAAACGCTATTCCTGAACGTTATCATGAAGTGATTTTGAATAAAAACAACTCCGAACTTGATTTGTATTTTGCTATGGCAAGAGGCCATCAAAAAGATGGGGTCGATATCACCGCCATGGAGATGACAAAATGGTTTGATACCAATTACCATTACATCGTTCCTGAGTTTTATAAAAATCAGCCCTTCAAACTATTCTCAACCAAAGTGATTGATGAATTTTATGAAGCCAAACAACTCGGTATTATCACAAAGCCAGTGTTGATTGGCCCGGTTTCATACTTGATGCTGGGTAAAGAAAAAGAGGATGGATTTGACAGGATCGATTTAATCAAGAATCTTTTACCTGTTTACCTTGAAATTTTGCGTAGGCTGGACAAACTCGATGTGCAATGGGTTCAGTTTGATGAGCCGTTTCTTGCCTTAGACTTGAGCGAAAAAGAGAAGAAGGCTTTTAGGTATGCGTATGCTGAAATCAAGAGAGAGTTTCCCTCATTGAGAACCCTTATCGCTACGTATTTTGAAGGACTTCATGAAAATGCCTCGCTCGCTGACGTCACTGCCCATTTGCTGCATTGCATATTGATTTGGTTCGCAGCCCGCAACAGCTAGATGAAGTGCTTTCAATCATCCCTGATAAGATGTCGCTTTCTTTGGGAGTCATTGACGGACGTAACATCTGGATAAATAATTACGCCAAGTCGCTAACGTTAATTGAAAAGGCTACTAGCCAGATTGACTGAGAAGTTTAGTAATGATTGCACCCTCATGCTCGTTAATACATTCACCATGCGACCTTGATCTTGAAACTGATGAGCAGATACTTCTCCCGAGATAAAAAAGTGGATGTCGTTTGCAAAACAAAAATTGAGTGAACTGGCTGAGGTGAGGGAAATTGCGGAAACGAAGAACCAACAATCGAATACTTTTGTCCGAAATAAACAAGCCATTGACGACAGGAGGACATCTTCATTAATTCATGACTCAGAGGTTAAAAAGCGAGTATCGTCTATCGCCGAAGAGGACACCATTCGAAAAAGTGCATTTGCAATCCGAAAGAAAAAGCAACAAGCATTTTTACGCCTACCTCTGTTTCCAACAACTACCATTGGATCGTTTCCACAAACCTCCGACGTGAGGACGTGGCGAGCAAAGTTGAAAAAAGGCGAGCTGTCACAAATCGACTATGATGCCCTGATCAAGGCCTTAACAGAAGCAGTTATTCGCTGGCAGGAAGAAGTAGGTATAGATGTGCTCGTGCATGGCGAGTTTGAGCGCAACGATATGGTGGAATATTTCGGAGAACAAATGAAAGGTTATGTTTTCTCCAGGAATGGCTGGGTTCAAAGCTATGGTTCGCAGGTGTGTAAAACCTCCGATCATTTTCGGTGATGTGTCACGCCCCAATCCGATGACCGTATTTTGGTCTGCGTATGCGCAATCGCTTACCTCGCGTCCCGTGAAAGGAATGCTCACGGGTCCGGTTAACGATTTTGCAATGGTCATTTGTACGAGACGATCAGCCGCGATCAGAAACAACGTTCCAAATTGCTTTGGCTATACGCGATGAAGTTGCTGACCTGGAAAAGGCTGGTATCAAAATCATTCAGATTGATGAACCCGCTATTCGTGAAGGGCTGCCACTCCGAAAATCAAATTGGCAAAACTATTTAGAGTGGGCGATCAGGGCATTCCGGATTTCATCCAGCGGAGTAAATGATGAAACACAAATTCATACGCATATGTGTTACTCTGAATTCAATGACATCATTCGCAACATTGCCGATATGGATGCGGATGTGATTACCATCGAATGCTCCCGCTCACAAATGGAACTGCTTGATGCTTTTGGTGAGTTCAACTATCCGAACGATATAGGGCCAGGTGTGTACGACATACATTCACCTCGCGTACCATCACGCGAAGAAATGGTGTTCTTAATGAATAAAGCCAAAGCTGTAATCCCCGCGGGACAACTTTGGGTTAACCCTGATTGTGGTTTAAAAACCCGCCATTGGCCTGAAACAAAAAAGGCGTTGATCGAGATGGTGGAAGCAGCAAAAGAACTTCGTGCAGCAGTTGTCGCTTAACTATCTAACTATGGAGGTCATTCTTTATTGAATCGACCTCCTTTTTTACTATCATGAAACACGAAGAAAAGACCTGTCCAAGATGCAACTCTTCTTTTGAGTGCAAATTAGGCTCAATAACAGAATGCCAGTGCACTACAGTTGTGCTGAAGGATGAGGAGCGACATTATATTAATCAGAACTTCACTGACTGTATTTGTGCACATTGCCTGGCAGAATTGAAAAGTGAATTTTATCGCAAGAAATTGAAGGAGAAACTAAAAAGGTTACTAAGGATTTCATGAGAGATTCTCTTTAGCTGTCTCCTATAAAACTACGTTATTGGCAACTTAATGATAAACTCCGCACCTTCCCCTTCTTTGCCTGCCCGTCCGCCAGGCGGGGTTTCGACGTTTAATTCACCGCCATGTGCCTTGATGATATCATAACTTAATGACAAACCTAATCCTGTTCCCTGACCCGTTGGTTTTGTTGTAAAGAAGGGTTGGAAGATTTTATCCAATATTTTTTGTGGGATTCCGTTGCCATTGTCTGTCACCGATATCTGAATTTTATTACCTGTTGTCTTTGTGCTTACCGTAACAGTTGGCGAGTAGTTGCTTCCCCGTCCGACCGCATTCATCCGGGCGGGCGTTTTGTTTGACGTCTTTTCAGATACGGCATAAAAAGCGTTGTTGATCAAATTCAAAATCACCCGGCCGATATCTTGTGTCACTACATTAATTTTAGGAAGTGACGGATCAAGGTGCGTTTCAATCCCGATATTTATCGGGATTGCATTGAAAGATTTGTCTTTAGCACGAAAACCGTGGTAGGCGAGGCGAAGATATTCTTCACACAATGCATTGACATCGGTTAATTCCTTTTGCCCGGAGCTTACGCGGCTGTGATGCAGCATTCCTTTTACTATTGCCTCAGCTCTTTTTCCATGATGATTTATTTTTTGCTGGTTTTCTTTAATGTCTTTAGCTATTGATTTTATCCCATCCAAATTTTCTTTCTTAACTTCTTGTTCCAACTCATCAACTAGTTCAGTGTTAACTTCTGAAAAGTTATTGACGAAGTTTAACGGGTTTTGAATTTCATGGGCGATGCCTGCAGTCAATTCTCCAAGTGACGCCATCTTTTCACGTTGCAGAAGTTGTGCCTGGGTAGCTTTTAGTTCTTCCAATGCATTCTCTGCCTTTACTTTTTGATGATCGGTTTCGTGCTTCTGCTTTTGCAATCGAACATACGCTTTCTGCCGATGCCGGTTACTGCGCCACAAGAACATAGCTACTAGTAGGGAAAATCCGACGACTGCCAGAAGCCCATACATCTTCAAGCGATTCTGGTATTTTATTTCTGCAGCTTGCAATTCTTGCTCTCTCTGCTGTTCTTCGAAAATAAGGCCGTTAACTCGGCTTACCTTTTCCCGGTTATTAAGGCTATCCTTTATAGCAATGCTGGTTTTGTAATAGCGCATGGCTCTAACGGGATTTGTCTTTTCATAAACCCACGACAATAACTCGTTGGCTTGCATTGCCCCTTTTGGGTAATGGATGAGCTGCGCGGTGTCTAACGCCAATTCGGCATAGTAGCGACATGAGTCTGTCTGGTTTCGAGCACGGTACGTGGAAGCAATACCGTTATTTATATCAATCAAATCGTTTTGTCCTGTTTGTTTAAATGTTGACCGATAGCAATAAAGGGCAGAATCCAATTGCTTTCTTTTAGCATACACGTTGCCCAACACCAATGCGGGGTAAGTCCAATCTGATCGTAATTCACGATCCTTTGCAAAACCCCTTTTAGCAAAGAATAAGGCGGAATCTAATCTGTTACCGGCCAGATAGGCGTCTCCAATGATAACGTCAAGATACATAAGCCTAAGGTCGATGGAAAGATTAGGATACATTAATACAAAATCATCCCGATTTTCTTCGTCCATTTTTCTTGCGTCAAAATAGTTACGTAAAGCCAGCCTATAATCGCCCATTTCCCTGTAAATATCTCCGATACATAATTTCATGGTGCTGACCCCGGGCAGCCTCTTCATTTGCCGGTAAAGATTCGATGCCATCAACGAAAAATGCAGGGCTTGAGCATAATCACCGACCACAAGATAGCCCTGACCCAAATTGACATAAGCCAATACTTCACCATCCTTGTAATCCAGCTGTTGTGAAAGCTGTAATGCTTTATTGGCGTAATAGAGACCCGAGTCGGGCTTATTATATAAATAAGAATCAGAGACTTGTAAAAGTCGTTTAACCAGTGTCGTGTCATCGTTATTCTCTTCACTGATCAGATTTTTCAAGCTATCAATATTGAGCTGTGCAATGCCTGGAGCAGCGCAACAAGAAAGTACAAGTATGATGATATATCTTTCCATGAAAAGACATTCAATTGAATGGTAATTGAATAATAAACTCCGCACCGTCTTCTTTTTTGTTGAGGTTCCACTTTCAACTCTCCACCATGTGAATCCCAATTACAAACTCAGTCCTTTGTCAGAAACTCAATAGCCTTTTCTTTTGAGCCAAATGCCTGGTAGTTCACTCCATACTGTAAACAAATTCCCTTTAGTATAAATGATTTAATTTCGTCAACACCTAGAAATGCAGCTTTGTTAACAATTTGCCTTAGTCAATTCCACAAATTTCCTTCCATGTTTCATGTATTCTCCAGTCGCATAACAATTTCGAAAATCAGCTATAAACGGAAGCTTTGTCTGAAGTGTCAATTCCAAATGCTTAATAACCAATTCAATCATTTCTTTCTCTTTCAGTCCAGCGTAATCCACGAAGACTATCCGTCTTCCGTTGTGCACTTCAATTCTTAATCTGTCTGATTCCTTATTCATTGTTGTAATGACCAATGTTGGTCACGGTCCCAAACAAATGATCGCCAGCATATGAATATCGTCAGTATGGGCGATATTTCTTAATCGTCAACACTTTTGTGAGAATTAAAAGCTCCTTAAAAACATGAAAAGGAAGCTTCCACAGAGTGGCTTTATGTTTGGTTGGTCATCGGTTTATATATTCCAATTTCGTCGTTCGTCGCAGAAAAAATCCGTACCTTTAGTTTCCCGCAAATCCTTCAGAGTTTATTTACTATTCCGTGTAATCCGCAAAGGACATTTTATTTCAGAACGTTTAGACATTCTCAATTTCAGATGTTCAATGCTTGACCGCTCCGTCACATGGATCGCATTATAGTTAGTGGAGTTTCAGTTAATTGAAAAGGAGCTGCCAGTAAGAATTACAACATTATTCGCCTACAAAATGAAATATCAAAACAAGTACAAAATCACTTGCCATGGGAATAGCATTATTCTTGTGCTTGGGAATGACAGGATTTGACGTGACCTCGCCAGCTGAGCAATTGATTGGGGTCTGGGAATCCGAAGAGAAGAATCTCTTAGTACAGATCACCAAAGAAGAAGATCATTTCGTGGGGACGATGACATATTTCCAATGTCAAACTGAAACGATCATGCGGACTACCCTCGACTCAGAGAATCCTGATCCTAAGCTAGTCGGCCGGAAACTACTCGGATTAAAATTGCTTGAAAAGCTTTCGTATGAGGGAAATAACGTATGGGGAGGTGGCGAGATTTACGATCCAAATTCAGGCCATACGTTTGATGCCAGAATTCAGCTTATCGATTCAAACACAGCAGTAGTACGAGGCTATTGGAAATTCAGGTGGATCGGCAGGAGCATGGTATTTTATAGGAGATTGGAAAATAACCTCGAATTAGTGACGCAACAAATTAATTCTGCAGCAATCTTGATTGTGACCTTTCATCCATTTCATAATTAATGCAGGGTCACAAAGACTTAGCCACGAATATAATTATCAACCACGAAGTTCACGATGAATTTCTCCCGATAGTTATTGGGATTGTGATCTCCCGATAGCTCATCGGGAGTGCACAACTTAGTGTCCGTCCCCCGATAAATATCGGGGCTGCATTTTATTTCGCCAAGGTTGCTCCAAAGGTGTTGCAAAATTTCCTTGTTTAACACTACTGATGGACAATGCTCAACAATTAGTTAAGGCCTCGAAGTTAATGACGTGTACGTGTTTCATGCCAGGGATTCTATCGCGAAATCTGCGCGAGTAGGCACATCCACTTTCAGCTTAAATTCAATTGGCTCTGGTGTCAGAGGATTCGATTTGTTTATTTCTTCCACCGCTGCTTTAGTCTGCGCTTGTAATTCTTTGATCACGACATCGTTTTGAATCAACTTCGAAGAACTGAAACCGATGGTTTCCTGGGGGAAAAGGTGCGGGTGGTAGATAATTTTTTAATCTCCTCAGTAAACGTCCGGTCCCCGCTCGCGTAATCACGGGATCACCCAATCCGCTGGCGAAGTAAGTGTTTAATTGTCCTTCTCCTACTTCCATTCCATTAGCCAAAGTCCTTTCATTGTGCCCGAACCTGTATGGGCCAGAATCCGTTCTCTGGTTCCTGCCATGGCGTGATAGCCTATAAAGATACTGCATCATAAGCGGCATCCAGACCTTGTACCATGCTCAATGGTTTGAGGTTACTTTGAATATATTGAACCCGCGGGCCAACTTGTGTATGTATCAGGTTCTGCAATCGCCATGGCTATTGGTAACCACGATCGTAGCAGGACCGGATTCTAGTATGGCATTTAAACGCATTCACTTCATTGGTCATCCAATTTTCTGCCGCTTTCATAGTTTTTTCCGCCGTCCTTGTCATGGCCGAGTGCGGATGCCATCAATGCCCTCCATATCTACTGAAATTATACCTTCGGGAACTTTTGAAATGATGTTGTGCAAGGCAGTTAAGAGCGAGTACACAAGCAATGGTCGTAAAGATGTATTTCATAAAGATGTGGATTGTAGTCTACGTTAATTAAATGTGCTCTATCAAAAGGTGCACCAAAACAATGGCTCTTCTTGAACCCTGAGCGGGAATCGTTGGTTCCGGTAACGGCGACTGGCAATTTTAGCAATCTGTGTTGGTCAAAAAAGTTTACAGCTCCCGGCTGGAACCTATACAGTAAGTAATAGGTGAGGAGTGAAGTCCACATTCGTGGAGGCTTCGGGCGAGTTTAGCCTACAAAATGTATGGTGTCTGATGGAGTCAGTGATTTGGCCGCCGTTTTTTTAACGCTGTATAAATAACGTTCATCTCATTTGGGTTTTCACGAAACCGACGACGGGGAGGCACGAAGGCAAGAACAAGAGTTAAGAGAAAATGGTTAGAATTTGGTAATTTGATTCAATCATTTTAAGGCAACTATATGGGTCCTGTTACATCACCTCTCATTGTTATCACTTTCATTGCGTTTTCCGCATCCGCACAGTTCGTTGAAAACTTTGATGGTGATGGCAAGCCTAAAGGCTGGGTAATCGTGACAGGAGATGGAAACGCCAAAATAGACTTCAAGCAAAAGAACGGAATCGGGTCCTTCTACGTCGACGGTACGAATGACCAGTTAAACATATGGTGGGCACTGGCGCGCCATAGAATTACCGGCTTGGACATGAAAAAACTTGTTCAGTCGGATTATGAGTTAAGAGTGGAAGCACGGATAAAGGTAAGTCATGCGCCGCGAAGAGTGAATTTACATTTCAACCATCAGCGCACAACGGACTTCCATTCCCATCTCATGGAGTTTGACATCCCTGATACCACGAATTGGCACACTATCAGTATGACCACCTCTAACTTCGAAGTGCAAATGGGAGATTCCATTAACAGCCACCTGGCGCTCATGGATTGGGGATTGCAAAAATATCGCGTAGACTTTGACTATTTCAAAGTTGACGTCGTAAAACGGAGTGCAGCCACAAAGGATCTCGGTAATCCCTTGCCTTATCATCCTCCCTTAGCGTCGCCATCCTCCTTCAAGCATAAAGTATCCGTAATTCAGGACGCAACTATTGATACCAACTTCACTGATCGCAACTTTAATAACTGGGAAGCAAAAGCGTTACCTGGAACAACGAGGGTAAAGTCCTGTTCACTATTTCCCAACCTGTTCTGCAACGGTTGATCGAAGGAAAAACCAAGGGCCTTGCCATCAAGCCACTAGGAGCAGTGAACGCGTTGTTCCATTCCATGAATAGCCGCAATGCCGCGGTGAGTCCCCGGCTTTACTTCGATATCGAGGATCAACGAAATAGTTCTGAATGATCTGCTACTTGTAGCTGCATAAAGTTTTTGTCGAACTCGCCGCCAGACAAGAACAAGACATGCAGATGATCAGACCGTCATTCGTGCCATCCCTCACGGGATTTAAATCCACCGCCATACTTTTTTCTACCAGTATATTGTCCTTATGGGACATACATACCATTACAGTCCCGTTAGGGACGCAATATCGGTAGCATGAAATGCAAGACGAAAACAAACCCCGTAGGGATGACACAATGAACGGATGCAAGAATGATTTGATCTACCAATTTAATTCGACGTGGCTGGTCAGGCGTTGGGCACGTGGCATTTTTCGATGCCTATGATTGTTACGATCCATTCAAACAAAGAAGTCATTCAGTTGGGAAATACTCTTTTAGGGTCTTTATTTCTAATTTAATAGGATGAATTCAGCCACAGCAAAAACAACCAGCCGCGCATTTCGTGTAAGAGCTAATCTGAAAAAAGGTTTAGAGCTTGCCTGGGCAGCTTCACATAAATCCCTGGTCAAGTTCTCACTTTTGGGAATGGTTAACGCTGCGATGTCGCCCCTTGCCGTTTACCTCGGTTCCGTGCTTGTCAATCGTATCGCAGAGGCAAGGAATCACACCATACTTTTCACTGAATTGATCTGGGTAGTGGTTGGGTTATGGATTGTAGCAACCCTACAGCGCACCATTAGCGCATATATGGGATATGGAAGAAACTTATTTGTAAGGCGTGTGGAGCTCGAAGCAGAAAAAAGGCTGCTTACGAAGGCTTCCAAAGTTGATATTGGAAATTTTGACAACTCGAATTGGCATGACCGGTTAGCTCGGGCAAAAAGAGATGTATCGTGGAGACCGGGAGATCTGACATGGTCGGTGCTTGGACTATCAAGCAACATTATAACGATCGTTTTGATGGCTTCCCTGTTGGCGAGCCTTCATTATATGTTGGTCGTTCTGGCTATTGCTGCTGCAGGCTCTGTCGTTGGCGTTAGAAAGCCGCGTGACGTCAAAACTTTATGAATTTTATTACAAGGAAACGCCTGAAGAAAGGGAACGTGGGTATATCGGAGATCTGCTTGTTCAGCCGAGAACGACCAAAGAAATCCGTGCATATGTTCTTGCAGATTATTTACTGGGACGTCACAGCAATCTGTCCGAAAGTCTTTTTCGCCAGAGGGCGTTGATGTATAGATCCGGGACAAGGGTTGCAATTATTACCGGTATTGTAACCGGTACAACCTTGGCAATTGCCTATTTGTTTGTTTCTATAAAAGGGGTCGAAGGATTGATCGATCCCGGTGGAGTGGTTTTGGTAATTGGAGCATTTACTTCTGTATCGTCTACACTCGCCCAGATCTCAAGCACTTTTGTTTCTGTTGATCAACACACCACATTTCTCGATGATTATTTCTCGTTCCTTTCCATCGATGAACTGGTAAAAAAAGTTGACAACCCGGAAACACTTCCTGCTAAACTTGACAAGGGAATAGTATTTAATAATGTAAGTTTTAAATATCCCGGTGGTACTGAAGATGCTGTACGAGACTTCAATCTCGCCATTAACAATGGTGAATTGATTGCACTGGTTGGAGAAAATGGAGCAGGAAAAAGCACGATCGTAAGACTGTTACTAAGGTTCTATGACGTGGACAGCGGATCAATCAATATCGGCGGAGTTGATCTTAAGAATACAGATCCAGAGGAATTGAGGAACCGGATTGGTGTCCTTTTTCAGGACTATGCTAACTACGAGCTTACCGTACGGGAAAATGTTACTATGGGAAGACCCAGTGCAGAAGTTTTGGATGATCGCGTATTGGAATCACTTCGCGATGCCCGCAGTGAATGGCTTGTTAAAAAAATGCCCAATGGGTTGGATTCAAAAGTCGGAAGACTTTTTGAAGGAGGGCATGATCTCTCCGGCGGTGAATGGCAGCGTCTTGCGTTGGCCAGGATCATGTATCGCGATGCAGACATCTGGATATTGGATGAACCAACATCCTCCTTGGATCCGGAAGCAGAGGCGGCAATCTTTGCCGAGTTGAAAGAAAATTTAAAGGGAAGGATTGGTATTGTTATCTCACACCGATTCTCCACGGTTAGGATCGCAGACCGGATTGCAGTAATTGTGGATGGAAAGGTATCCGAGTTCGGATCACACCATGATCTTATGAAAGCAGGAGGAAGGTATTCGCAGTTATTTGAATTGCAAGCGGCGGGATATAGGTAACTTCTTTTGGATCGTTGCACCTTTTGTTGTTAGTTAGACGTGGTACGGCCATTTCATTGAAGGTTTTCAGCTTCGGATTATAAACAATACTAATATGAAGACTCGCAAGATTTATACTCTGCGTACGCCTCGACCCGTGTTTGTTTTGATCCTGGCAACAGCTTTATGGATTGGCTGCAAGGAAGATGAAGACGAAGTTGATGCCAATACCATCTTTATGGATGCCACCACACTTGAAGACGTCTATTATCATCAGATTAACTACGATCGTCCGACTATCCTGATCTACCGCTATTTGACAACAGCTACCAATTCGATCTACTTTCATCAGTGTGTTAACATCAAGGAAGTTCGATTTCCTAATTTGGTTTCAATTGGTGATGAGAATGCTATTAACCCCTATTTCTATTTTCATCAAAATGAAGGCCTGGAAAAGGTGGAAGCTCCTAAATTAACCACCGTATATGGCTATGTGTATTTCCATGGAAATTCTTCACTTGATTTGTCAAGCGGGATTTGTGGGATAACAGACATCTACACTCGAGGCGATCCAGACGAATTTAGTTGCCTTGATCCATACGTCGAAATTTCCGGAAATGCCAATAATGTAAAATGCTTTTTTGAGACATTACATTTATGCAACTGACGTCTTCGTTGAGTATTCAACGAATTCATCTTGATCGACAATTTTTTACTGAACCAATTCAGTTTTTTTTCTGCCAGTCAAATATGGATTTTCGCTGACGGATCAACCATTTGTTTTGTTAGGGAGTCTCGCCCAACAAATATCGAAGCCTGAACCAATGGCCTGGACTATTTTTTCAAATATGATGAGTAAATTCTCGTCATTGAATCCGTCTTTGGAGCGAAATTAGGGATCCAAGCATACCGACGTTCATTAAAAACCAACCGAAATAATTATCTTTTGATCAGCTATGGACTATCAACCGAAAGAACCAGCCGAGTTGAAACTTTTTATGTTGTTGTTGGGATCAAAAGCTCCCGGAAGACATGTTGAGCAACACGACTTCTTTTTTGGTATTGCTCATGAGCTGAGGGATCTCGTCGGGGATATTAAATTATTCTGGCCGGAAGCAAGAGGTAAAATCCATATTGATGGTTGGCGTGAAGTGAACGTTGTAGATGGTTATCAGGTTAAGATCGTTGCTAAAAGTCATCATAAAAACTCGGATGTTAATGAAAAACTTTTCTTCATTAATCTCGGAGGATATCAAGAGAATAAATTCGAAGAGCAGCACTATACAGTATTAACGGTAAAAACGGACCGTGCTGCCGCGTCCAACGAAGCGAAGAAGACACTCTTCTTCAGACACGATCATTTTGAAACCCATATTGATGACAAGTATGGCATTGACGTAGATGACATTTATCAAATAGACGATATACTGTCGCCCGAACAAAAAGAGAAGTTTAGGATTGAGCTCACTCCATCCATGGGGTTAGGAGAAGATCGTATCCATTTGGGTTACCTGAAGCTAAGCGCGTTGAAATAGGTTTCCCTCCGGTTATTACAAGGTTTATCCGTGCACGTAAATCTGAGGACAAAGGGATGAATCCTGACAGATGCTGACTCCCTTTAAACAATAAAAAGGACTATTTTTATATACTTCCTCAAACACTTTAAACTGTATCCATTATGAAAATCATTTCTTCTTTTCTTTTAGTATTGACGATAACGGCAGCCCAGGCACAACACACTCTCGAAAAAATATGGGAAAGTGACACCACCCTTGCTATTCCTGAGTCCGTGCTGTTCGATAATAATATGTTGTATGTAGCGCTGATTGACGGTGGAGGGTGGGACGCCGACGGGAAAGGTAGTGTTGGAAAAGTTGATAAGAACGGCAAGATCATCAATGCCACCTGGGCTACTGGGTTGAATGCTCCGAAAGGTATGGGCCTATGGAAAAAAAAGCTCTATGTCGCCGATATATCCGAGGTTGTTGTGATCGATACGGAATCCGGCAAGGTAGAATCTAAAATACCTGTAGAGGGCGCGACAGGATTAAACGATATCACAATAGACAGCAAGGGAACTATTTATGTTTCTGACTCAAGGCTTGGAAACGTGCATCGGATTCAGAATGGGAAAGCTGAACTTTATTTGAGTGATCTCAAAGGCATCAATGGCCTGAAGGCCGTGGGTAATGATTTGTATCTGCTTGCCGGGACAGCGGGTGTGCTGAAGGCTGGTCCAGACAAGAAAACAGTCGTAGTTTCTCCGATGGAAATCGGCGGCGATGGGATTGAGCCTGTCGGTGGCGGCGAGTATGTGGTGTCGTGCTGGCCCGGTGTGATCTACTACTTGGACAAGGATGGCAAAATGCAGACGATGCTTGATACCCGCGATCAAAAGAAAAACACCGCCGATATCGGCTATAATTCTTCGGAGCGAATTGTGTACGTTCCGACTTTCTTAAAAAAATCTGTTGTGGCGTATAAGCTTAAATGATGATCTGTGAAATCAGTATCAAAATTTGCGTGGTTGAGTCTAGCAATCCGTAATAAAGAAAATAAGAAAGCTCAAAAGAATACAATAGATCAAAAAAGCCTGTTCTTCACCAAAGGGCTATGATAGATTAGTTATCTGTAACAACTTAAACTTATAGAAATACTTAATTTCAGTAGACATCCAGATCACGAGCGACAACAAAATGCCCAGGGTATAATGTGCTCATTTCCCTAAATAATTCCTCCAGTGAAAAGGCATTCCAGTGATACAGTATAAGTAGCTTAGGCCTGGCACGCTTACTAAGTTCTGCTAGCTCAGGCGTTGTCGTGTGATATTTGGATGCGAATTGTTGGAATGTCGCTGGTCGTGATTCAAGCCATGCAGGAGAATGAACTTCATGAATAAGAACATCACAATTATTGCAAGCAGCGATGGTTGCCTCTGTCGGATTGGTGTCACCTGAAATAACAATACTTCGATCCTTGGTATCGAACCTATAGCCATAACTTTCCATGGCATGCTTTGTTGCGAAAGCCGTCACCGTTACGTTTTTATCCTTATAGATCACTCCAGATTTGATCTCGTGCGCGTTTACGTTGTGGCCACCGGGAAAATCACGTTGATTTCCATTTGGGTTGGTCCTTGTTTCAATATCTTCGCGATATGCTTCCAGCAAATGTTCTGTCATCGACTTAATTCCTTTCGGTCCATACACTTCTAAAGCGAATCTTCGCCCCAATGTCCAGGGGGAAAAGATCAAGTCCGGATATCCCACGGTATGATCCGAATGTAAGTGCGTTACAAATACAACGCGGAATTTCAAAGGGTCAAGCGCTGGAATTGAATTCCGGATTTGTGCCGAGCGAGCCCTCCTGACCAGACCCGGCCCCATATCGACAATGTATGCCGTGTCGTTCACCACGATTGCCGTGCAGGGTCCAAAGCGATCGGGGTCTATTCCTGGAGTGCCGGTGCCAATTAGTACAACGCGTGTTGCGGATCCTTTTTGGGCGAACTTAGCCCCAGAACCATCGCCTGAAACAGTTGGATTTATGGGACGGATCGAGGTGTCTTGTCCCCTGGATTCAAAAGCAGTCAGTAATAAAACTGCCAATGCATAAGGATACCAATTTTTCATTATCATATCCCGTTAGAAGTGTAAACTAATATAACCTCTTTGAACCGAACAAAATAGAACAAAACTTATAAGGTTCGCATCGAATGTCTGCGACTATCTCAATGGTGAACACAGTATATTCTAAATCAGAAAAAAACTGGCTAAGTTCGCGTTTTAGAATTTAAAGCATTCATTAATAGCTAGAAACAGATAAGCAATCTCACCTTACCGATCAACATCATGAGCGTATTAAGAAAATTACAAGATGGCAGGCGCGTGTACGGAACTTGTTTTACATCGACTGCACCTTCCTGGCCATTGAGCTTACAGAAAGCAGGACTTGATTTTGCTTTTATAGACAATGAGCATATCTCGATGAACAGGGCCGACCTTGCTAAATTATGTCAGCAGATAAGATCCTATGGAATTTCTCCAATTGTCCGGATTCCGAGTCCGGATCCTTATCTGGCATCTCAGGCGATTGATGCCGGCGCAGTGGGAGTGGTGGCGCCGTATCTTGAATCAGTTGACCAGGTCCGTGACTTGGTCGGCGCAGTGAAGTATAAACCGCTTAAGGGAGAAATACTCGACCGTGCATTGAAAGGTAAAGAACCATTGAGTGAGAAAGTGCAGGCATACGTGGAAAAAGTGAATGCCGGAAGAATGGCGATCGCCAACATTGAAAGTGTTCCCGCCATGAACAAACTGGATGAACTGTTATCTGTGCCAGGTCTCGATGCCGTTTTTATTGGCCCGCATGATCTTTCCGTAAGCCTTGGTCATCCGGAAGAATATGACCATCCTGTGTTTGAATCGGCCGTAAAGAAAATTATTCAAACTGCGCGCTTAAAGGGATTGGCAATAGGAATCCATTTTTCGCTTGAACCGGAACGTCAGATCAAGTGGGTAAAGGAAGGTGCTAACATCATTGTTCACAGCTTTGACATTGCCCTCTTTACGCAACGACTGATCCACGACATGAACATTATTAAGACGGGAGTGGGCGACGGTGTTTCCGCTAAGCAATCAGGCGACATGATCATTTAATAGATTGCTTGACAGACTTACTTTTTCAGTATCCATATTTCACTAACCTGTGCACCTTGTTCACCTTCGGGACAAACAAACGTGAAAGTCACGTTACCCGTTGACAATGCTGCCTTCGGAATATCAAAGGAATAAATTGGCTGATCGCCCGTCAGAAAAAAATCGTGCACAAGATATCCGTTCGCGGTTAATTTGATACGCGAGCGCAGTCGGCCGGTATAGGCTATTCGTATGCTATAAGAATTTTTAGGGTCGAGATTTTTATACTGAATATTCAACGGATGTTCGTACAATGTTCCGGTTTGCGTCATCCATGCTTTTGGTACGATTTGGCCGCCAAAGCCCCTGGGTAAAATTTCGTGTACCCATTCATCTTCTTTTGTCCCCACACCAAAGTTCACTAGCGGTGACTGAAGACCACCGGGGTCTTTCGACCAGCCGAGCCCCCACAAGACATACGGTTTTGCGGCTGGCGTACCAAAATTTGTATAGACGCCTCCCTCACCTGGGTCTGTGCGATGCAGCAATGTTTGTATTTTTTCAAGTCTTTCGTTTTCCTTTTTGAGTGCTGCTATTTTTTTGATTTGGTCTGTGATCCAGGGTGCATCATTCAATGGCACATCGATGTTATCAATAAAATTTCCCCTTCCATCGGCCGCACCGTGTTTTTTGATGGTCAGTTGTGCACCAATACTTTTGAACAAAGAATCCGACAGCACCATACATTTCGTTTTGTAGGAATTATACGGAGCCGGATCCGCCGCCTTCTTTAGGATACTCTCTGCTTTGGAAATAGCAACCAACGATCCGGTTTGCCTGGCTTGTGACAATGCACTGTATGCTTCCTGTTCCAGTTTTGTTTCGTGGATCAATCTCTTTTGAATGAATGCATCATAGTACGCGCGAAGCAAACACATCTGAAAGCGGAAATTCTGCATCATCGAAACAGAA
Organism: uncultured Cytophagales bacterium; assembly: GCA_963774615.1. Lineage (GTDB taxonomy): Bacteria > Bacteroidota > Bacteroidia > Cytophagales > Cyclobacteriaceae > Chryseolinea. The sequence goes on along the minus strand of CAVZFT010000037.1, from coordinate 24,146 downwards.
GCACCTTTTTCAAGCGACTGGAAATGCTCCAATGTCCTGCTGACTTGTTCACTTGATACTAATGGCCCACGCAGATTTTCTTCCAGTTCAAGGATACCTTCTGCAATTGCTTTTGCATGATCAGGACTGATGAAAAATCTTGCATAATCCTGAAGCGTTTCTTCCACCGTGATGTGTGGATTCCAATCCTGATCACTCCATATAAATTTATTCACGTCGTCGTTAGTGCCTTCAGAATAGCTGATGCTTCCCGTTCCATAGCTGGCAAATATGTTATGGATGTGTTTTTCATCCGTTGGCCGGGGGTTGATGCATTCGCGCCCCAACGTCATGGCATAAGCAAGGTCCCAATCCGGTACCGGATATTGCGAGCTTAGGCTATGCGTTATGTCGGGATACATTCGGATGGGAATGGATGGATCAATAAGGAGACGCATGGAATCAACAGGTGTTTTAATCCAGGGACCAAAAACAACACCGCCGAACCAGGCGTATTTGCGATTCACATAATCGTAAAAAGTATTCATCCACTTTTTCGTTGGACGAAACACTTGCGGCGACACCCAGATTTTTGCCTTCGGATGATATTTTTTCAATACACCTGCTTGCTTCTCCAGCCAGGTAAACAAAGCATCCGGCTGCAGCTCACCGGGATCACCACCGGGAACAAACACAGCGTCTAATTTTTCCACGGCAGCAAAAACAGTTTCGCGTTCGCTCAACTCCTCCTTCAATGTTTTTTCATCGGCGTAGTCAGTTCCCATGTTCGGATACCACATCCAAACGTCGAGTCCATAGGATTTGCAGATCCGGGATTGTTCGGCCATCATTTTTATCGGGGCGAGTTTCATGTGCATGCTGGTGGCATCATCATCCGTACGAGGAGGTACGATCTCGATGCTGTTCGCACCAAACAACGCCAGCTCCCGTATGTATTGATCAAATTGCGTTGTGCTAAACGCATCATACGAATTTGTTTTCGGTCGATATCCAAGCTGATGACCGCGGACTGAATACACTGGTGTAGTTGAAATCGTTGTCGACACAGGCACTGAAATGTTGCCCGTACGCATTTCTGCTTTCCGAAGCAATCGCCCAACACCATAAAGAACACTTCTTGCATCCTCTCCGGTAATCACGACTATTTTGGTGTCGGGTTGCAAGAGCAATTTAAATCCGTCTTTGCCTATTGGTGTCATGCGGTCCAACGCTGCCTGTAAAGATGATGGCAGCATGGATAGATCCCGCGTCGTCGCCAGGATGATTCGTGGTTCAGCCGGCACAGCCACGGATTTGACTTCGTATTTTACCGCAAGTGTAATTCCAGTTCGTTTGTAAATTTCCTCCTTTAGAACGATGATCGGTTTTTGAATCGCACCTTCTGTCTCGGGCGATACAAAAATGGAAGCCTGAGAGAAGTCAATGGATTGAGCCAGGCTCATAAACGTAACGGAAACAGCCAGTAAGGTCATCGCAAAGCGCTTTCTGTCGTTAATCACTGTTGTTGGCCTTTTAAAAAACACGTTAATTGAATATTCAGATGCGCGATGTGCGGTAAGCTGGTTTAGTCATTTCTTTTATCTTACCGCGATTGCAATCATTCACTTTCTTTAAAAAATAAAGTACTCATGAAAATAACGAGATTCAAAATTTTATTGTCAGGATCACTGGCTGTTTTATTGACTTCCCTGTTTTTTGATTCGTCTGCTCAGGCAATAACCTTGCAGCACGTTACTATTTTTCAGGAAAAAATTTCATTAGGCAACGGAGAAATTGCAGCAGCAGAAATGCTGAGCGAGGAAGTTGGAAAGCGGACAGGAACAAAATGGCCCCTATCCGTTACGTGGCCTGCTTCCGGCGATGTGATTGTGTTGAAAAAAGCTTCTGCAAAAACAAAGTTACCGTTTTCAATTCCCGCTGCGCCCGAGCTGGGAAAGAAGAGTGAGTCGTATCGCATTGTAAATGTTCAGCATCAGAACCAAAAGGTGATCATTATAGAGGGTGTTGACGATCGTGGTGTACTCTTTGGAACTGGCTACTTACTCAGAACAATGCAGTATAGTGGAAACAGCGTTGGCCTTGATCAGCTTCCTTCCATAGCCAGCAGCCCGGATAAATATATGCGAGGCCATCAGTTAGGCTTTCGCAACACAGCTAATTCATGGGATGCATGGACTAAGGAGGAATTTGAACAGTACATACGCGACCTGGTAGTGTTCGGAACCAACAGCATTGAATCGATCCCGATTTTTGATGAAACCGTAAGTCCTCATTTCAAGGTTCAGCCAGCGGAGATGAATGCATTCATCAGTACAATATGCCAGAAGTATTCTCTGGACTACTGGATGTGGATTCCCGCGCAATTTGACTTAAAAGATATTGCCCTTCGGAACAAGTATCTTGGCACGTTTGAGGAAATATGCAAACAATCGGTACGCATCAACGGCGTGTTTTTTCCAGGAGGCGATCCCGGTGACAATCCTCCTGAGTTGGTTATGCCGCTCCTACAAGATTTAGCTGCCATTCTAAAAAAGTATCACCCGCAAGCAAGTACCTGGGTTTCATTACAAGGTTTTACGCCCGCACAGAGCCAGTACGTGTATAAATACATCCAGGATAAAATGCCGGTTTGGTTAGGCGGCTTGATTACCGGACCCAGCAGCCCGACCGTTGAAGAAACAAGAGCAGTATTGCCTGCCAGGTACAAATTGCGTCACTATCCTGATCTTACACACAACGTCCGATGTGAATTCGAAATTCCGTGGTGGGATCCTGCGTTCAGCTTAACCCTGGGAAGAGAAGCTATCAATCCCAGACCGTATCACTACTCGGCCATATACCATGCCCTCGATCCCTACATTGATGGATTCATTTCGTATTCAGATGGTGTGCACGACGACGTTAATAAAATCATCTGGACAGCCTTGGCGTGGGATCGGAAAGCAGACGAACGCAACATCCTGAAAGAGTACAGTAATTATTTCTTCGGAAGCGCTGTTGCGGAGGATGCAGCAGACGGCATTCTGGCATTAGAGAAAAACTGGCAGGGCCCCATCGTTTCCAATGGTGGCATCGCTACAACGCTCACAGCATGGAAAGCGCTTGAAAAAGCGAATCCATCGCTGGATAATAACTGGCGCTGGCAAATGAATCTTCTGCGGGCTTATTATGATGCGTATACCCGAGGCCGTTACATATACGAGACACAGTTGGAACAGCAAGTGAATGAAAAGTTATTGGAAGCAGCTTCGATCGGTGCCGATGCGGCAATGAAAGAGGCCAACACCATTCTGGCAAAAGCTGAAACACAACCGGTCATGACGGAAATCCATACGCACATCGTCGATTTGTGTGAAGCACTTTATAAATCCGTCAGCTTACAAACCAGCGTAAAAAAATACCAGGCGTCTGGTCTGGAGAGAGGCTCTGTACTGGATTTTCTGGACCGACCATTGAATAATCGCTGGTGGCTGGAGGATGAATTCAAAAAAATTCAATCCCTTCCTGAAAAAGATAAAGTAAAGGCGCTTGAAGTTATTGCGAATTGGGAAAAAGTAGGTCCGGGCAGCTATTATGATGAAGTCGGACATGTTGGCAAATCCGTTCATGAAATGAAAGGTGAAGATTGGAGGATGGACCCCATCCTGCGCAAGAATTTTAATCCGGGATATGATTTTTCAGATGACGGCCTTAGTCGTAAAAGACTTTCGTGGCTCACGTATATGCGATGGCCCATTGCCATGGAGTACGGCAACATCGATACTTCTGCGCGCTATACCGTAAAGGTCAACGGGATGGGTGAGTGTCTTCTGAAGATAAACGGACAACGTGTAGCGCCAAGTCGTTATGGCAAAGGGTATGGCGAAATAAAAGAATTTCCCGTTCCACAAGCTTTGGTGCAGCAAGGCAAGCTGGTGTTGACATGGGATGATATCAATGAAGATTTTCTCAACTGGCGAAAACAATCAAGGGTAACGGAAGTGTGGCTGATAAAGGAGACAGGGCAATAGTTCTGTCTTCATCGGCGAATACCATCTCTGCAGTCAAATCGGCGTTGGCACAATACCATAAAAAAGTCACTCGATTAGGTCATTTCAATACCTGTATCCAACCCTTCTTATGGTGTGTCATCACACGGCACTGAGGACCCGTGAACGAATATTGAATCGCAAAATAATATACATCTGATGGAGCAGTTTCATTTCTAATTATCCCGTTCCAGGAAGGGGCCGACGTAGTAAGCAACTTGTTTCCCCAGCGGTTGTAAATATCCATCCGGAAGGCGTAGTAATTACAATCGGCAACGAAAGAAAATTCATCATTTTTCCCGTCACCATTTGGCGTAATCGTATTGGGTATAAAAACATTGCATTGTGTACAGTCGCGAGTGTCTATGTTCACCGTATCAGACCCTTGACAATTTCCAACAGTGACAGATACCCAGTACTTGCCGGAACCTGTTACATCGATCCCGCGCCCGGTAGATCCAGTACTCCATAAGATATCTCCCGAAATAGTGTCATCTACAATAAGGCTAACAGCATCAGACTCGCAGATAGTGGTATCGTTACCCAGGTTCAAATCATTTATTGAAGTATTGCAAAGCAGGCAATCGCGATACGTCACCTCAATGGTGTCAGATACGGAACAGTTGGCGCTGCTCAGTTGAACCGAATATTCACCGGGGGCAGTTATGGAAATCGTTGGCCCAGTATGTCCGGTGTTCCACAGATAGGATACTCCCTCCTGGTTTGCCCCGATTGTAAATGGTTTGCCAAAACAGAAAGTTGTATCAGCACCTAACGAAACCGTAAGGGGCGAGAATACATGAGCTATCAATTCCATAGTAGAACTGTTGCAATCTGACGTCGCAGTAAGTGTCACAGTGTAGATTCCTGGAGCTCCATAATTATGGGTTGGACTTTTGGCATTACTTGTATTATCCACGGTATTGTCACCAAAGTTCCAACTCCAGGCAATAGGTTTGCCTGATTCCTCTGTCCCATTGACAAAATTCACATCAAGCGATTTACAATCTTGAACATAACTGAACTGGGACTTTACAGGAAGAATTTCTACAACATCCTGAATAGTTCGCACCACACAATTAGATTGCCACAAGTCGATTGTTACCGTGTAGATGCCAGGGCGTGTGTAGACATGCTCCACATCCTCCGTTGTTGTCGCGTAAAATTTGGACCCATCTCCAAAATCAAAAATACATCCAAAAAACTCCTCAAAGGAATTTCGACCTCCCCTGTAGAGCATTTATTATCGAAAGTCACGGTCAGATTTTCACAATCAACCGTTGATGCGAAACTAAAATTTTCAATAGAGATCTTTTTCAGAGAGCTCACAATTGGAAGACCCATGTACCGGCGTTTGAAAGTAAGATTCAATAAAATTCGGAAGTCCAAATCCAGTAGCCGATGCCAGCAGGGTAAAGTGATATATGTTCTCAAGAGGATTGCATGAGGGTCCCGCATAATGTTGGGAGAAGCGATTACACTTAGAAAGCCATTGATTGCTCGATGTTCCATGAGTAGTACGTAAGATAAGTAATAGAGTTTTCCATCTATGCTCAACTGAAGTGCACCGAAGATACAGTGAGCGATGTGAATAGTATATCGTTGATCAATCGCTCTGTTTTGCTCTGGCGTACCTGTAGGTCTTCAAGATTAAATTGTTCAATGGTTGGATTGTTGCATGTCCAGGAGCAAGTACATATATAGCATATTTTACCATTGGGTGAAAACGATGCGCCATAGATGCTCTTTGGATGCTGCTGGGCAGGATAAATTCCGATGCTCACTTCGCGCCGCTGTTCGGCGTTAAACGAAAATATTTCCGGTGAGATCCCATCTTCAAATCCGTCTATAAAAAAAACTCGTGGCAACGAGTCGTTTACCATCCGGGGAGAATTTCAGGTAACCTCTGACCGCCCGGGATGAATCTGTCCAGTATTGGATTTGTATCGGTGTGAGATTAAGCCCTACACTCGTAATCGAGAATGCGTAGAAGGTATTGTAGAAAACGCCGTGCGTAACAACCCAGACATCTTTCCCGTTCGGCTGGAAGATGGCTGCGATCTTCTCTGCCGCTGGAGCTATTAAAAGCTTGTCTTTTTCGATCACATCGCCGAGGCCCCCATTCATTGGTTATATCAATAATGGAATATCGAAGGCCTGTTTCAAAAGAATCTTCGGCACAATCCGTGGTGAAGACATAGTACAGGGTCGGGTTGCCTGGATGTGGAACAATGAGCGCGCTTTGGGATGAAGATGACGTTCTTTCCGAAGTATCGGTACATGTGACCGCCTAATGCCTCTTCCGTTAGGCATGATGCGGAAGTCCCTGCTCCAGACGTCATGTCGCCATCCGTCATGAACAACAACTCTCCATTAGTTGACGATAGAGATACAGCACTCCCTTCGAGACCATCGAACGGGCTCGAATAGAGCTGAGGTGAGAGACATGAAAAATTAACACCACCGAACGCTCCGAAGGTCCAATTAGATGCCTCTTTCTGAGCAAGAACAGCAACCTGATGAGATAACAGCAGAAATAAAAATATCGCTATTTTTTTGCTCAAGATTGCTCAAATTGAGTTGAATAAATGATTATGCAATGTATCAAATGCAGATCAAATAGGGCAAGACCAACCCGAAAACGAAGCTGGCACAAATGGCACAGATGACAACGCCCCAAACCATAAAAATCAACGGGATGCGTGAGTGTCTTCTGAAGGTAAACGGACAACGTGTAGCGCCAAGTCGTTATGGCAAAGGATATGGCGAAATAAAAGAATTTCCGTTCCTCAAGCTTTGGTGCAGCAAGGCAAGCTGGTGTTGACATGGGATAGTATCGATGAAGATTTTCTCAACTGGCGAAAGCAATCAAGGGTAACGGAAGTGTGGCTGATAAAGGAGACAGGGCAATAGTCCTGTCTTCATGTTTAGTCAGGCAACGGATAGATGCCGATCATGGCTAATCCTGCAGTCAAAATCGGCGTTGGCTATTCATACGAACAACGCCGATTTAAAGAAGGACTCTTGAATCAAAATGTTTTGAACTCAAAAGGAATTTCCACCTGTTCGGAAAATTCCCGACCTGTAGCCTCCATATCTTCGTCATCATTCCGATAGTACCACAGAATTTTCACACCCTTAATCGGCTCAAGAGATATGAGAATATCCTGAATGAATTTTGATGAAGCGGTATTACAATAGTCGAGCTTAAACGCGAAGTCAGTATTAGCATTCGGTTCTTTTTTGTAATGCTCAAGCCATTTCAATACAGGCTCATAAAATACCGCTGAATCTTCGGGAAGGGAACGGCCTGAGATTTCAAATATTCCGTTCGGTTTGTCGAGCGTTATCGCGGGGGTATCGTCACTTCCTTCGAAATGCAAAACTTCCATATAGTGAACTACTGGTACTCAATTTACATTTTTTACCTTAAAATATTTAATTGGATATTTATTAGTAAAGCATTGGAATACATCTGATAACGAAAGGTGCCAGGGTGCTAACTTATAAACAAAGCAAAGCCGCCAGAGTTATCATCAAAGTAATTAATAGATGATCCGGATGGATAACAAAGAGACAGGCAAGCAAGGTGATGTCAATGCGAATAGGCTTCATCGTGCGTATAGGTAATACCGTTTTCTTCAAATGTAACCGTGAGTTTTAAGGTTGTCTCTGTCACTTCCACTAAGGTAAACTTATACCCATAATCAGCATAGAATATTTCGTTGTCAATCAAATCCCACGTCTCTGTCCATATTTGTGGATCCGCGCTATTGCATTTGGTAGGACCTTCATTGGTTTCAACTATTCCGTTTGCCTTATATTCTTCAAAATTATCTTTTTCGCAGGGAAACATTATACTTAAAACATCCGTATCAGAAACCCCATTTGCGTTCCAGTCATAAGCAGGGTTGCTGGTGAGAGCGGTGCGTTTCCAGGGACCGGCAGTCAGGAGTTCCCTTTTTGTTTTTGGAGTTTCGTCGTTATCATCATCATCATCATCACAGGATAGAAAAATCGCAGCGCAGGTGATCACCAGCAGCAATGCGGTGAGTTGGATCGTCGATTTCATTTTTTTTGATTGAATGGAGTGTTACATAGGCATTTACTGGTACGACCAGGGGAGGGGTAAAAACGTTGCATGCGGTCATAACTTTCCTATTCGCCACATTCAATACTTTTTCAGGTCTGGTCGTTAACGCAATACAGGATTGCTTCAGTTGCTGGGATGCAGACTAATGTGTGTGCAAGTAACTCCCCACGCAGGGGTATTCTTATCCTGATAACTATCCTTTAGTTATAAAGCAGGCTGATTTTTTGATACTTATATCACTTTTTAGCGGCAAACCATTTTCTGTCGATGGCATGATTTTTCTTCATAGATAAAAAAGACAATCACTCTAAACTAAAAGCGATCATGGAAACAAAACAAAATATTCTGCTTAGTAATTTTACTGAACAAGAAAAAACAGCCTACATAACCGCCCTTGCCGCGCTAGCCACTTCTGATAGAGAAGCAAGCGATGAAGAACTCGAAAATTTACGCGAACTGTCCAATAGAGCCGGACTTTCCGCAGACCAGGAAGAAACAATTATGAAGGCGGCCCAAGACACTTCAGGTCAGGAGCTTATAAAATCTCTCGACGTATTGAAGGGAAGCGATTTGCGTTACGGACTTATAACCGATCTTATTGCGATGGCAAAAGCAGACGAAAGCTACACCCAGGAAGAAAAAGGAAACATTGAAAAAGTTTCGCGGTATCTTAATGTGAATGATAGTCAATTTTCTATACTCGATCAATTTGTAAATAAAGCTGCTGACGAAGAACGAACTCCCGAGGAGTATCGAAGACCCGATTTTTTACGCTCAACCGGTATGCAAGACAAATTTTCGAATGCCGGCTTTAGTATGGAATCCATAGGCAAAAGTATTTTCGGTTTTCTGGGGCCGATTATATTAGGCAGCCTTGCCCAAAGAACATTACGTGGAAGAAATTCGGGTTCCATTTCTAATCAAGGAGGAGGATTGGGTGGCATGCTGGGAAGTATCCTTTCAGGTAATGGTAGCCGAAGCGGAATGAGTGGGGGATTAGGTGGCTTGCTATCAGGTCTTGCGAGAAGTCGCAGCAATGGAAGTATGGGTAGTCTGCTTGGGAGATTGTTGCGCTAAGCGATAGTCAAAATTCTGATGGAACGGCCTGTGTAGATTAGCGGAGGCGATAAGGTTTCATGATTTCTTTCAAATCGTCTGGAATCTCCATCGGTTGTAAGGGAGGGACATTTGCCCCTCCTGTATTTCCCACGGGAATTTTTCCCACAAACGACTTTACACCACCAATCAGCAAACGCGGTATTTGGCCAAAAATCTCGCTGCCGTTCTTGATCTTAATACCAAACTTCAACATGATCCAATGTACGTGTGTGTGTTCTTTTGGCCAACGCTGACCTAGAATATGGGCACGTTCGAGATGACGCCACGCAACCTGGAGATTACCTAGCGACAATTCTAGTTCATACTTTTCAAGCTCTTTCCGGTAATGACCTTTTAAGCCGGCAGGCATCGTCCAGTTGAGTTCCATACAATCTTAAAGTCTGATTTTTATACCACCATTTATCACAAAGCCATCCACAGGAGCATAAATATCCCTGAATACAGGATTGGTAATAGTGCCGGTATAAATAGAGTCGAAGTGGGTTTGACGCGTATCCAGGAAATTCTCAAAGTTGATATACAAAGATAAGTGTTCCCAGATTCGTTCAATCATCAAGCCACAAATCCAATATTCTTTACCGGTACTTCCGTCACTTAGTTTTTGAGGACTAAAGTAGTATGCCTCAAGACCTACTTTCCATTTCTCTTCGACTTCATACATCAGCACATTATTCAATCGGTGCTTCGCTGTAAGAGGATTTTGTGAAACGGTTCCATCGTTATGTATTCTGGTGTCAGTGTATGTGTAGCCGATGAACAATTTAAAATCCCCATAATCGAGTTTGACATTCGTCTCCGTTCCTTTACTGTCAGTATAACCCGTCAGGTTAATGAATTCATAATCTCCTGATGGGAGAGGAGAAAGGAACAAAGGATCATTCAGGTAGGTGTAAAAGAACAGCTGATTAATACTCAATCCGATTGCACCATCTGCTAGCGAGGTAATGTAATTAAAATCCCAGTTGGCTCCGTAGGATTTCTCAAGCTTGTTGGTCTGTGAGGATATCGGGAGTACACTCTTGTATTGGATTCGTTCACTTTCCTCTGTGAAGATAGTTGGTGCTTTGTAACCCAAACCTCCTCCAAGCCTGGAAGAAAATGCAGGAGTTGGTTTATAAAGGAGCGATATTCTAGGAAGGAGCGCGAACCCGTAGTCAACTACATAATCTCCACGCAAACCCGACTCGAGTCTAAATGCTTCCGATAATTTCCAGTTATTCTGCACAAAAGCACCCATCGTTGTTTGACTGTAATCACGCAGGGGAGTAGAGGTTACCTGCGTCTCGGAAAATCCGTCTGTCCATAGATTAATTCCCCCAACCCAATCGCTATTTTCCTGATTGGAAACATAGTTAATTTCTGTGAACGTGCTGTTTTGTACACCATCGAATTCATAACCTGGCGTGTTGATGACTCGCTTGAAATGATTGATACTGTTTTTGACATTGATCTTACTTTTTTCATTCAAAGTATGAGTGAATGATAGTTGCGTTGAAATTCGATCTGAGTTATTCTTTTCAAAATAACTATGTGTTGCATCTCCCTTTCCATCGATATAGAGCATATCTCCTCCCATACGATTCTCCGTTATGTAATTCAATCCAAGATCAAGCTCGTTCTTTTCGTTTATTGCAATAAATAGTTTTGGATTGACGGTATAGCGATCAAACTTAGGGATAGCCGTAAGACCAATGTCAGCAGGATCATAGGGAGCGTTGCTGTTTCTTCCTGCAAATAGCGTTACACCAACTTTACCTAATGTTTGCCCATAGTATCCGTTGATGTCTAAGCCCTTCGCGGATGTGCCATTAACGAAGAATCGCAGTTCCCGCTCTTCACCAGGCCTTTTACTAATTAAGTTGACCATACCTGCAATGGCACCACCTCCATACAACGTTGAAGATGATCCTTTGATCACTTCTACTTGCTTCAAATCAAGGGGAGGCGTTTGTAACAATCCAAGCCCTCCTGAGAATCCGGCATATAATGGAAATCCGTCTTTCAGAATTTGAGTATAACGACCATCCAAACCTTGAATACGAATGGAAGCGTTGGCTGAAGTGGCTGAGGTCTGCTGAGTTTGAATACCAGTGCTTTCATTCAGCAACATCCGAATATCACCTGGCTTCATATTGCCTTTTTCTTCCAGCTCTTCTCCTGCAATAAATTCAACGCGGGTTGGAATGTCTGCAATGGTTCTGCTACTTCGGGTCGATGAAACTACGATTTCTTCAAGTTCCTCTTCCGATCCTTCTAAGAGTACTTCCATTGGTTCTGCTGAACTCAAGTGGGAAGTTTAATGTGATGGATTGGCTTTCATAACCTACAAAGCTGAATTCGATTACTTGTGGACCATCCGGAACATTTTGAATCTGAATTAATCCTGCTTCGTTCGCACTCGCTCCCAATGAATGTTTTTAATACTTGCTGTGGCCCCAGGTAAAGGTTCCGATGTTTCCTTGTCCTTTAGGATTGCCTTAAAAGTATTTTGAGAGTAAACAGACGAAAATATAAATACGCAAATAACTACACCTATGATACGCATGGAAAAAATTTAATTGATTTGACAAAAATGAATAGACGCTCTCAATATGTTTATTGAGAGAATAGAAGAATATTCTATGCGAGCTTTGGCGGCTGCCAGATTGAAACAACAACCAATGGAGTAAACTTAATCGTATAGTTTGAATTCTGAGTTACTACTTTTCGAAAAACGGGAAGAGAATTAAACTGAGAAGCACAGAAGACATGAATGGTACAGCAGGCACTTATGCAAAAAGGAGTACAGGGGTCTGCATCTTCTTCTTCATGATCAGCTTGATCTGCATTGTCCGTAATACTGAATTCATTCACGCAATCATCCTCATAACATGGATAGACCGACAAGGCAGAAACGTAGAACGCGAGTATGAAATAGATGATTTTCACTATTCAAATTTAAACCAAAAAGTCTCGCTGCAGTACTGCAATGAGTAAATGGCAAGCAAAACAGAGAAATTGGACCCCTTAGGGATGTTTTTCAGCGCCTAAAATTAGCGTCTGGATTCTGACTTTGAAGAAATGAAATCGCGCCGTATCTGGATACTAATGAATTGAGGTTCATTTGTGATGCCTTTCAACAATCCATACAGGGAAATCATAAGCTCAGATTTTTATGTTTGAGGTTTTTCTTGTGATAATGCGGGAGGAAATGTGCAAATCCCCTTTCAATCATTCGCATCCATCATCATTTCGATCACGGAAGTGACATGGAACCTTAACATTTCCTTTACGCGTGCAGCAGTGCCGGCGGTTATCTTTGGACCAAATTAAAAAACTCTTCATATGGCAACGGCAGAAAAAATAATGACGACACAAGAAGTCGCTAATCGTTTTTACGAATTGGCGCTTGAAGGTAAGTTCGACGAGATTCAGGATGAACTTTATGACGATAACGTCCGAAGCGTGGAACCTTCGCATTCGCAATGGCAAAACGTTGAAGGCTTTGACAAGATCAGGGAAAAGGCACAACAGTGGAAGGCGATGACCGAAGAAATGCATGGCGGTTACACCAACCCGCCCCAGGTTGCCGGCAATTTTTTTGTGTGCACGATGGGAATGGATGTTAAGGTTAAAGGGCAACCTCGTATGCAAGTGGATGAAGTGGCTGTTTATGAAGTTCGGGATGGGAAGATCGTATTGGAACACTTCTTCTTCTAGTTGGTTGGCGCACGATCGAAACGCGGGGTGAAAGCCCCGTTTTTCTTTCGCCTTTATTACTACCATTTGGACTGTATTGTTAGCCAGGCAACTCATAACTTCTAACTCATAACTCTTTTCCATCCACTATTTGTCAAATCATAATGAACCAGACAGAATTAGCACCTACGATACAAAAAAAGAAGTTGGATGCTTTCCAGCTCTTTTGCAGCCAGCCTCCGGAATCCGGTCTTCACAGAGAATAATCACATTCTTGTTACGGTGAAAGTGGTATGCTATGAAGACTACCGCACGCCTCAACTCCATTGGGGCGAGGTATTATTGGTCACACACGGCTACGGGTTCGGAAATATCCGGATGTCGGACGGTGAAGAAGAATTATTCAATGAAGGAGTTTACAATTTGCTGGAAAGCGCAGACTGTGAATACTCAATTGGTCGCACGACAGCGACATTGGTGATCGAAACACCTTCGCTCGATAAAATCGGAATTCATCGCATTGATCTGATTGAAGACGTTGAAGCAGCGATAGATAAAAACGGGGAGCTGCAGGCATATTAGTATCGACCTTCTTCTTGTAATTGAATTTTAGCTAACAGTATCCTGTTTAATATTCTCATGCATTCATCGCAATCGCTAATCGCGGTATTGATCCCCACACTACCGGGGTTATAGGGTTCGTAAATACGTGTATTTGTCTTTTGAAACAGTCCAATGGTTGGTGTTTTCGCAGCGCTGGCGAGGTGCATCATTCCGCTATCGGCACCTATAAAAACTTCTGCATTCGCAATCAGTCCACCTATTTCACGAAGGTCCTTGCTGTAAAACGATGGAGCCAGAAACGAGATTTGCGAAACATTTTCGACAGGTAAAATCTCGATAATGTTGTAGTCGCCGTATTCACTCTTTAGCCTTTCATAGAACTTCATCCACCAAGACTGAGAATAACATTTGTCACCGGTAGCGTAGGTGAACAGACAAATGATCTTCTTATCGTTCTGCACAAGTGCATCTGCTGTTCTTTTTCCAGCAGCAATCTCGTCAGAACTTAATTTAAGATCCAGGAACGGAACTCTTCTTTTGCTGGTATCAAATCCCATTGCGAGCAAATTCCTTCGGAAGCTGTACACCGGATACTTCGCCATATGTTCATCATCCGGAAAACGTAATTGAGGATCCTCATCGATATCACCAAAGAACTTGTATTTGGAATTAGCAAATTTCGTAGAAAGCCTTCCTGAAGCAGAATGATTCACTGAATTAATAACAAGATCATAACGATTCATGCGAATGGCAAACCACCCGCTCAGGTATTTCCACAAACTTCCCAATGGTCTTCGGGGCAGCTGAATGATCCTGTTGATGTTGGTGTAGTTCTTAAATAGCGTAGGTGCAATACTTCCCTTGACGAATAAATCAATTTTGGCAAGCGGGAAGGTTTCGATCACTTCCTGTAGCAAAGGAGTGACCAATAGGAGATTTCCCAGCCTGTGATTGGGCCGACAAATCAAGATCCTTTTAATGTCGGCTTTACTCGTGAAATCAATGCCGCGGGGAAGACGGGTATGCCGGATACCGTTCGTCATTCTTCTCATTAGTGCGCCTCTTATTCCGTTTATCTTTTTTACTATTGTCATACTCTCAATAAATAAAACTGTTATTACAGACGTCACTAAAACAAACCAGCCACTATTTTTTCAAGAGGCGTTAACGTATACCTTCTGATATTCTTCCTTATGCTGCGAAGAAAATCTGATCGCTTTCTGGTTGACCAAAACGCTTCGATGGATTTTTCTATTGGCTGATGTGATAGTCTAGCATACTCCTGGATGAGCATATTCAGATCTTCCTTTGGAACTCCTAATTTGGCAAAGTTTTGAATCCCATGTCTGTAGCTCACTTTCCGGAACTGTACCCGGTTCAAATCCACTAATGCAAACGAGAAGCAATCGGGATTTTCGATCACCAAAATGTTTCCCAATGAAAAATCATCGTGATAAATATCAAGGCGATGGAGTGTTAGAGCAAAGCTGGCCAATCCGCTTATATAAGGTTTTCTTTGCATCGTACATCGTTATGGTCAAGTTGCTTCAAAATTTCTGAAAGTGTTTTGTACGGGTAATAAATACTGATGAAGTAACTATGTGTCAAAAGACCCCAACGATAGCAATCTATCCAGGCTATTGGCGGAGGTGTAAGAACACCCTTTTCTTGTAGGAGAAGCGCGTAGAGATATGACCTTTCCGCTTTCGATTTCCTAAAAATTGAGTAGGCAAGGCGATTAAAGAAATACATACCCTTGAAGTTCTTGATCACAAAGGTCCCCTGAGGTGTGGCTACCTTTTTAATAACATTTCGGTGGTCCTGGATGATCTCTCCAATGCGATCAAAATATTTTGGAATTCCTAATGCAAATTCTTCAAGCTCTAAAAACTTTTCATTTATCTTATAGGGATTCATAGGCCATCAGAGGTTTATGTACTAACACTACTGAAGAATAACAAGTTCTCAACAACACACAGAAAACAGGGATTTGAGAATGTTAATTCCAGATCCTATTTCACTCTGGCTGATCTGTTTTTGGACTTGTTGGAAGGGGCATCCAGGAAAACTAAAAAATATCGAGCGTTCTACTGCGACGAAAAGAGCCTTTCAATTTTATATTGGTCGTATGACTTAAAAAAAAGGACGACAGTTTTCATACGAAGATCTGAATCGTGAAACGATTCAGAATACTTCATTTGTTCAATCTATGTGAATATTAGGATATTTTCTTTTCTGAAACAATTTTGATAACATTTTTATCGTGAGGAATCAGAAGGCACCTTTCATTTTCAGGAAACCAGCTTGTTGCAATCGTTTGAACTAATTAGTACACCAACGTCTTGTATATACGCAAAATGTGAAATCGTTTATTCAGGAATGCACAGACCTTCACAAGGAAGTCATAAGCGTTATTCAGAGCGAAGGCTGTTCGCAGGATTTATCAGCGCCGCCTTGATCGCCTGGAAACTTACCGTAAGCAAAGTGATCATCAACGCGCCAAATCCTGAGATAGCGAATATCCACCAAGAAACTGTTGTGCGGTACTCGTATTTTTCCAACCAGACATTCATCCCGTACCAGGCCAATGGAATGGAGATCACGCAGGATAGAACAACAAGGGCTACAAAATCCTTCGAGAGCATTCTCCAAAGATTTGCTACGGAGGCTCCCAGTACTTTTCGAATACCGATCTCTTTGGTTCGCTGTTCTGCTACGAATGATGCCAGCCCGAATAGTCCCAGGCATGAAATGAGAATTGCCAATGCTGCGAAAAATCCTGCCACTGTAGCGACACGGCTTTCATCGCCGAACTTTCTTGCGAATTCATCATCGACGAAAGTTGATTGAAAAGGAGCAGTAGGATTGTGCTTCTTGAATACGGTCTCTATTTTACTCAATGCGTCCTGAGTACTATGCTGAGGATTCAGTTTAACAATGATAACATTTACTGCGTACTTCGAAAGATGAAACACAGAGGGCCGCACCGGTTGATAGGGTGATTGTACCAAAAGGTCTTTCACAACACCAATGATCGTAAATGGTTTGCCGTTCCATCGAATAACTTTTCCGACAGGATCTTTCAATCCTATAAAAGCCACGGCAGACTCATTCAGGATGAATGCCGATGAATCTGAAGTAAATTCCCTGGAGAAATCCCTTCCTTCCTTTATCTCCCAACCGATTGTTTTTCCATACTCGTAACTGACGGCATTGTTAGGAAAGTCTACGGACTGATCGGGATCTTTACCCTCCCAGTCGAAACCACCATTGCTATTCCATACTTCGGTTGTCGGACTGCCGGATTCGGCCATCTCAATAATAGCGCCTTCATTTTGCAGCTCTGTGCGGATCGCGTCAAAGTGTTTGTACCGCTCTTCGTTAAGAATAATGGTGATCAATCCATCCCGGTTGTATCCGATGGGTCGTTGTTGTCCGTGTTGAATTTGTCTGTAAACGACTACAGTTCCTATGATCAATGTGATCGAAATAGTAAACTGTACTACAACCAATACCTGTCGCGGCAATGAAGCAAGACGGCCTACTCTGAAAGTTCCTTTTAGAACTTTGATCGGCTGAAACGAGGAAAGGAACAATGCAGGATAAAGACCGGCAAAAAGTCCCGTGACACCGCTGAAGCCGAGGCCCGCAAGCCAGAACAGAGGCTCGCCCCATGGTATGTCCATTTTTTTGTCGGCAATACTATTAAATGAAGGCATCGCGATTAACACGAGGATCAATGCAAACAGGAAAGCGAGAAAAGAAACCACCACCGACTCGCTGAAGAACTGTGTGATCAACTGCCTTCGCGCAGAGCCGATAGATTTCCGTATCCCGACTTCTTTGGATCGCTTCTCCGACCGCGCTGTGCTGAGGTTCATAAAATTGATGCAGGCAAGGATCAGCACAAAAGCGCCGGTAATTCCAAAGAGCCATACATTGTTAATTCTTCCACCGACATTGACACCATCTTCAAAATCAGAATACAGATGCCATTTCCGCATCGGATGAAGGAACACAACGGGATTGGCAAGCCTGTCATCGGCGGGGAGATTGTTCAGCCTTACATCTTTGATCCTTGCCGAGACTTTTTCCATGTCTGCGTTGTCCGCTACTTGAACATAGGTCTGTGAGAAACCGTGTCCCCACGGATTTTCCAATTTAGCGATCCATGGATTGAGGCTCAGGTACAAATCCCAGGGAAGGATAAATTTCATATCCTTGAACGAAGTATTTTCCGGGAGGTCTTCGTATACGCCTGTTACCTTTACATCGCTCTTGTTGTCGACACGCATTATTTTGTCAAGCGGATCTTCGTCGCCGAAATACGCCTGAGCGACGGATTCAGACAACAGGATAGAGTTCATATCTTTTTTCAGACCGTCCATTGAGCCCTTGACCATTTTCAGGCTTAGCATATGCGTTACGTCCGGTTCAAAAAAGCTGCCTGGTTCCAAAAACATTTTTTCACCGTAAGTGAGCGTGTGCTCAAAATTCCAGGATGCCTGCAACACATGCTTGAAGTCGCTGCCATGAGCCTCCCTGATCCCTTCCGCCATTGTCGGGGGACCGGACACATGTGAAAAGATCTTTCCATTGGAGGTTTGATGCTGCATGACTTGGGCAATGCGGTCATAATTTTCATGGTAGGTGTTGAACGTTAGCTCGTCGTGCATCCACAATCCGATAAGTATCGACACCGCCATTCCCAAGGCAAGCCCCGAAATATTGATGAATGAGTAACCCTTGTTCCGGAGAAGATTTCTCCAGGCGATCTTGAAATAGCTTTTGATCATGACAAAATGATTTTCATTACTTCTGATTTGAGAAAGCCCTATTACTGTACCGGCTTCGGGCCGTTTGGTTACAAATCCCAGGTAAACTCCAACTGTAAGAATGGCCATATTAGCTCTACTCTTCCCAGTTACATCAAGGGATTCTCATCTTCGTTGACGTTTTCTCCTACATCCACCAACTTATCTTGCTATTTCAAAAGATGGGGAAACATTCCTTTTTGCGACAGCCAGGCGGTTAACATATGCACGCCTCGATAAAAGTCGAAGAATGTTAATGCAGTGCCTAACACCCGACCGTCATCTTTCCCTTTAAGCTAAGACCAAACATTACTGGAAAAATCAAACAATTTATAGCCGCAAAATGTTGTGAATAAAAGAGTTTCTATAAAAACATTGAAGATAAAAGTTTATCCGAATGAAGCTACGAGTTTATCTGGCAGTATCTGCCAATGGATTGATTTCAAATAAAAGAAACATCCCGGACTGGTTGTCAAAGGAGTTCAGCCAGGGATTTATGGACATATGCCAGCAATCGAGAGCGGTGATAATGGGCAAAACTACATACAATTATTTAGCTCCGGATCATCTTCCGCTCAGGAATGAGGGAATCTTGACTGTGCTTACACATGATACGTCCGCTGAGCGCGTTCAGTCGAATGTAGTTTTTACTGACAAAAACCCTCAGGGCATTGCCGCCATGCTCGAAAGCCAGGGTTATTCGGAGGCCGTTATTATTGGAGGCACGGCAACTGTGAGCCAGTTTATGAAAGCGGGATTGGTGAATGAACTCATCCTTGTAGTAGAACCCGTACTGTTCGGTGCAGGCTTCCCTATCCTGAAAGATGTTGATATTGAATACAGCATGTCTTTATATGATGTAAAGAAACTAAATGATCATACTGTTCAACTTCATTATCAGTTGACAACTTAGGGAAAAAATCATTAGGAAGAATTTATAAAATATCCACTTTTAGCAGCCATGCAAACAGCTCAAGATCTAGCTAAAAATATTCACAATGGAAATAAAACAGGAAGGAAGCAACTTCATAGTCAACCTCACCATTCGTGCCTCAAGAGAGACGGTCCATAAATTGCTTTCCGAAATTGCCGGGCTAGAGCAATGGTGGGAAAATCCAGTAAAGGGATCACCCGTTAAGGGAGGCAAACTTCGTTTTGAATTCCAAGGCTCTGATGAACATAGTGTGATGATGGTGGACTCAGCGACAGCTGATAAAGTGCAGTGGACCGTTATCGAAGACACTGGATTTAATGGCGAATGGGTAGGAACCACCATAGTGTTTGAGTTGCGACAAAAGGACGAGTATCAGATAGAATTGAACTTCAGGCACATTGGACTTACTCCTGATCTAAAATCTTATGAGCCATGTAAAGAAGCGTGGCAGTATTATTTGACAAATATTAAAAAGCTAGGCGAACAAAAAACATAGAGAAAGTGCACAAGCCGCTAACAAGCGCTATTGATCCCGCCACGACAAACGTTGCGAGATAGTATGAACCAGTTCCGACAACGGGATTGGCCACCTTCGCACTGACCTTTCCATGGAAGTATAGTATTGCATGAACTAGGCAAGTTCATAGTGAGTGTTAAACGTTAACCTCGTCGTGCAACCACAATCCGATTGAGTATCGACACTGCCATTCCAAGGGCAAGTCCCGAAATATTGATGAATGAGTAACCCTTGTTCCGGAAAAGATTTCTCCAGGCGATCTTGAAATATCTTTTGATCATGACGAATAATGATTTTCAGCATCACACCCAAGCTCGAGCCCACACCATGTTACGCCTGCTCCTTCTAGTCATTTTTTACTCGATTAGAAGACGTCTTCCCCGATTTGTAATTCGCACGCGAAGCCATTAACATTGTTTTTCATGATCATTAAAAAACTCGCTGTACCATTCATTAACGAAAAGCTGCTCCAACAAGTAGAACATTGTTACATCGCCACTGCGGCAATCTCAGAAGCCGGATTCGACTTTATCCGGACTCGTATTCCAACCAAAACCAAGATGGAAATCATTACCGGACTGGAGCTACCCACTTCGCCCGCCGTACTACAAAGGATCTGGCGCAACTACCAGGGACGCATCACGCTGAACATTTACACGCGCAACGACTTTCACGCTAACGTATACATCTTCGACTTGCCGTATCGGAAGTCCGTTGCTTTTGTCGGCTCAGGTCACTTCACGCTGGAGGGGATTAAGGACAGCGAAGAACTCTTTTACAAGATTATTGATGCGAAAGAAATTGAAAATCTTAAATCATGGTTCATCGGCTATTACGAATTCGCACAGCCGCTCACGGAAGCACTCATTGCCGAGTATGAATGGCGCTATCCCGTGATGAAGCAACGGGACCATGCGTCAAGACAGCAAAAGAAACAATTCCTTGCGCTCACTACTGCTGGTTTTAGTTGGGATCATATCAAGTTCAAACAACAGTATTTCAAAAAAGAAGATTATCTCGCCTTCAGCAGCAGTAAAGCGCCATTCACTACACCCGAACTTTATGCCGAACGTGTGAACGTGCAAAACAAATTTATCGCGCTTCATGAGCTGATAAAGGATGATCTGCAAAAATTAGGACTTCACGCAACCTCAGATCCGGATTCCATTGTCAGCAGTTTGGATCCATCTCATCATGCTGATAGCCAACTGCGCAGCATGTGGCTGGCCTATGGCCGCAGCACAACCGGGTTGAAAAAGTATGATGAAGCAACAACTCTTACTGATCTGATGCACGTGCAGATCATGCTCAACCAGAAAGATATGGGTATCTGCTTAGTGGCAGGTTCTCCCCGGAAAGGCAAAGCCGATCGTGAATATTTCAAGAGCAATATGAACGATGTTGAATACCGGAAACAGATGTTTAAGCTACTGAGCGGGTTAGGGGCCGGCTATTGGATTGAGGTGGCATGCGAACGAAAAAACACAGATACCTTTCCGACAGAAGACGCACTTTGGGAATTTACAAAAGCCGATCAGTGGATGTATTTTGATTTTATAATAGGCAGGAATTATACACCGGATGCGGTTGAAATAAGCAATGAAAACATAGCACCTTCCATCGTGAAGGAATTGGACAAACTATCGCTGATCTTCCGGCACATGAGCGTGCGCAATGTAGCAGTGACATCCGCACTCAGTGAAGAATGATTATTGCGCAACGATGACTAACAGGCATCGTATTATCGAATTGCTGTCGAAGGTTAATCGTTTCTTTTTAGTATCACACCCACACACCAGCCCACACCACGATTAACGATTAACGGATAACGGATAACGTCTCCTGCCCGAAGACGGACATCACCGCTCGATCGTGTTCAGGCCGATGTGTCAGAACCTCGAAAAACAACCTCAAGTCACATCTTTTCCATTGGTTCGATTCTTGGCATAGGAACATTTGGGGAATCAATGTTTCAAATGAACTGAACTTCAAAAATATGATCAGACATCATTTCGCCTATGCGATACGTCATCTCGCAAAAAACAAACAGTATACTCTTCTGAATCTTTTCGGCTTGTCAGTCGGACTAGCATGCTTTGCATTGATTGGTGCCTGGGTGAAATCGGAACTCAGCTATGACCGGTTTCATGAGAAGAGCGGTCGCATTTATCGAGTGGTATCAAAACTTATCGACGAGACAACGGTGATCGATAAGGCTGTGACGAGCCCACCGCTTGGAGCGGCGTTGATGAATGACATTCCGGAGATACAGCAGGTAGTTCGGATTGATCCCTTTGACGCAGCCGTCAACGTTGCGGACAAAACGTTCCTCGAACAAGGCATCATTACAGACCAGTCCTTTTTTGAGTTGTTCGATTTCAAACTCTTGAGTGGGGACAGAAGTTCCGCGCTTAAAGAACCCTACTCGGTGATCCTTTCCCAATCTATGGCCCGGAAGTACTTTGACAAAACCGACCCGGTCGGTCAGTCCGTCAAGATCTTTGGCTTCGATCCGGGTGGAAACGGCGCTTTGTATAAAGTGACAGGTGTGATCGAAGATTGTCCAACAAACTCACAATTCCTTTACGACTATGTGATTTCGTTCAAAACCTGGGAGACGGTTAGTCCCGAGATCCTTCAGTCAGAAGGCTGGCGCAACAACAGAGTCTACACGTACATCCTTCTCCATCCAAATTCCGCCGCGTCCGCCGTTCAGGCTAAGATTCCGGGAGCGATCGAAAAATCCATTGGATCATCGATGAAGGAAAATACGTCCCGCTTCGAGTACACGCTCCAGGCATTCACAGACGTTCACCTGCACTCGAATCTTGACAATGAGATCGGTCCGACGGGAAGCATATCGTACGTGATCATATTCGGTACCGTGGGGATCATTGTTTTGCTGCTTGCTTGTATCAACTATGTCAACCTGTCGACAGCATATGCGACGTCGAGGTTCAAAGAAGTCGGTATTCACAAGGTGATGGGCGCCATGAAACGTCAACTTGTTACACGGTATCTGGTTGAATCGTGGCTGCTTGCAGTCATTTCGATGGTGGTTGCTTTCGCGTGGATCGAAATCTCGCGGCCTCTCTTCGAAATTATTTCAGGGACGAAGTTTATAGGATTGTATACCATTGAATCTATGGGTACCCTGTTCGTAGTCACATCTGTTGTGGGATTGATCGCTGGTTTCTACCCTGCCATTGTTATCTCGGGCTTCAAACCGGTGAATATTCTCAAGGGAAACGCCGGAGGCACGTCGGGCACCTGGCTGCGAAAGGTCCTCGTTGTCGTCCAGTTTTCAATAACCATCATGCTGGTCATCGGCATTATGGTGGTACAACTTCAGATGAAGTTCATTCATGATAAAGATCTGGGTTTCGACAAAAACAATTTGGTTGTGTTCGGCGTGCATGGAAGCAACGAGATCAAGAGCGGATATAAAGGTTTTGTTGAAGAGCTCATGTCGAGTCGCAATATTGACGGAGTGACAAGGTCGAATACAACAATCGGTAACGGGCTTGGAAATCTAAACGCCATTCTCGAGGACGCAAACGGAACAAGTGTGAACGCGACGGTGTATGGTGTCGGTGTCGACTACGATTATATCGATGTGTATAACATGAAACTGATTGCCGGAAGAAATTTCCAGATCGACAATGCAGGCGATTCGACCCGAGCATTTATTGTTAACGAATCATTGACGAAAAGTTACGGTTACTCCAATCCTTCGGACATTATCGGGAAACCTTTCGAACATAACGGAGCTATGGGCGAGGTAATCGGCGTGGTAAAAGACTTCAATTTCCACAGTCTGCAACACAAAGTCGAACCTGCGTTTATGCATCTCTTGGACGGCGGCTTCTCCCGCGTATCCATCCGGATCACTGGCGACACGCGAAAGGGATTCGATGAAGTTCAGGCTATGTGGAAAAAGCACTTCCCGGCGTCGGTATTACAATACAGCTTTTATGAAGATTCTCTTGCTAAGTGCGTACAAGGCAGAATCTCGCTTCAACGGAATATTCCTTATTTTTTCTATCGTGTCCCTGATCATTGGGTGCCTCGGACTGTTCGCGTTGGTGTCCTATACAGTGGAGCGTCGTTCGAAGGAGATCGGCATCCGCAAAGTATTGGGTGCTTCGGTTGGAAACATTCTGTCAATGATCTCGGCTGAGTTTATTTTGCTGGTCGCATTGTCATGTCTTGTTGCTATTCCCCTGGGTTATTACTTCATGAATGAGTGGCTTACAAGCTTCGCTTATCATATTTCCCTGAATGTATTCATGTTCGTCTTTGCTGGTGGGCTTGTACTGGCAATAGCCTGGTGTACCGTTGGTGTGCGCACTTTCAGGGCAGCTTCCGCAAATCCTGTTGATTCTCTTCGAAGTGAGTA
>CAVZFT010000036.1:0-68420 GCA_963774615.1 uncultured Cytophagales bacterium | reverse complement strand
TTCAGCTCTATCGGCCATTTCACTTGTTTTACTGATTGTATAATGCAAGGCATTTTCTCCCGTATCTGTAAAGCTGAAATTTGCATCCTCTCCTTTATCCAACAACCATTTCACAGAATCAATCTTGCCATTGTATGCAGCATTGCAAAGCAGGTTAGCAGTATCAAATGATAGTTTTGCTCCTAAATCGTAAAATTTATCCAGTGCTTTTGTATTTCCTTCCCAGGCAGCAGAAAATACAGCGGAATTGCCCCAGGCGTCCTTGTAATTTATGTTAGCCCCTTGGGAAACTAATTCTTCGACAGTAGTTAAATCGCTGTTCAAGGCCGCTTCGAGCATTTGTGGTATCCAGATTCTTCATTATACTGTTGTTATTTTTGTCGCCCGCTAATGAACACCAATTTTTTTGTTAGAGGTGCCCAGTTCTCTTTATATTTTCATAGCAGTAGGAATCGGGAATATTCACTTTCAGGTTAGCCGTCATCCACAGGTTATTATCTATCATTTTGTTTTACAGAATACCTGTTGCCACCCCTGTCTACCAGCAAGCTATCTTCTAATTCTACCATTTTTATTTTGGTGAAGTGCATTGAATAAAGTGGGCCATAAGAGTTGCTTGCAGCAAGGAGGATTGATATTGCAACAATATTTTTGATGGTCCTGGCTCTGTTTGTTAATTTATCCATGATTTTCGCTCTTGTCAGTTACGACTTACTTTTCCCAAAGCATGACCAGCATATGCAAAATACAACTCCGCCAACCTTCACCGAAACTGTAACCGCTAAATGGCTAAATTATCCGGCCACATTGCCACCAACGCTTATGTATACGCTGTTTAAATTTTCCTTAAAAATTAAACAATCAAATTTAAATTGCGCATACATATTGTTGTGCGTTTGCTTACTCACCAAACTAACAATGAATAACATCCTTATGAGAATATTATTCTAAACTGTCCGTCACTATTTTCCAAATGTCGTCAACCCAATCCTCATGCTCGGGTTTCATTAAACAAGAACGTAGGCATGTCACATATTCGTCATCCTTTTCTATCGCATTCCAATGCTCCGGCAATAAGCGCACGGGATAGTTGAGTAAAGCAAGATGTAGATTTTGGCTAGCTGCTTTTTCAAATATCCTTTTTGAAGTTTTATTTATCGCCCGAATTGTTTTTTTCTTCTGTGCCCAGATAATGATATCAATTTCAGGTTCCTGCAAGGCAATAAACCTTTTATCATCAATGATTTTTTTATATATACGTAGAGCAGCGTTGTGACTACTGTTCAGTCGTTTTGAAAATACTCCATGTCTTTGTAAAGGAAATAGTCTTTGTGTCGCCCACAAACCTACCGCAGCAGCTCCGGCACGGGAGCACTCCAATGAAATTTCACCTAAATGCAACTCGGCACTACTGAAATAAGTATAGGGTGAATTATGTTTATAATAGGCACCTACAGATGGATCTTTAAATAAAATGCAGCCACATCCATAAGGTTGTAAGCCATGTTTATGAGGGTCCACCACAATACTATCTGCCTTGTTAATTAGGGAATACTTTTTTACAGTGCTTTCTGATAAATTATCAGCAAGCTTGAAATAGCCTCCGTAGGCTGCATCAATATGTATTCGGAAAGAGTATTTGTTTTGCAATTCGAGTATTTGAGGCAACGGATCGACTGATCCAATACCTGTTGTGCCCATGGTAACAACAACAGTTCCGATGGTTCCTGTCTTCAACTTTGCTTCTAATTTCTTCAAATCCATTTCACCGTTCTTGTTGCTCGCAATCTTTTGAAACTTGATACCAATAACCTGCGAAATTCTTTCATGTGTGTAATGGGCAAGTTCAGACGCCACTATCTTTTTCTGTGGATGAATATTGCGCGCCATCCAAAGCGCCTCAAGGTTTGCAAATGTTCCACTGCTGGTTAAATGTCCGAGATGCTTTTTCCATCCGAACATTAACGCTAATTCTGCCACAGCTTCTTTTTCCATGGCAGAACTTGCCCTACCTCCATCCAATGCGTGGTTATTGGGATTAACCCACATTGCCAGCATGTAGGCAAGCGTTGCAATTTCATGCGGTGGTTTCAACATTTGTCCGGCATATAGGGGGTGGTGATATGGAAAATTATCCTGCATATTTTCTGCTACCTGTAGTAGTATCGGTTCCACTCCCTCAGGCGTGTCCTGTTTAAATGGAGGAAGCTCAGCAAAGCCTTCCGACAGCTTATCAAGGGCTTTTTGCAGCACAGTAAGTGATTGCTTGGTATACATGATCAGTTTATAAGAATCGAAACCTGTCTATTTTTTTAATAACTCCAGAACTGCACTTGTCATTGTTTTTATTCCAGTTTTGATTGTAAGATCAGGAGACGGAGCCATGAATGGAGAATGAAGACTTGGCAATGCAATACCTGTTTGCACGCTTTCATTGTATTTCACCGAGTCTATACTCCCAAGAAGAAATAATAAACTTGGAATAGTTCTATTTAAACTGTAATACGGAAAGTCCTCTCCAATCATCTTGGGTTCAATGGCGAGTACATTACCAGCACCAATTGCTTTCTTAAAGACACCTGTCATTATCTCTGTCAAATGTGGATCATTATAGTTGGCAGGGTATCCTTTTGTCACATTTACAATTGGTAACTTATCATCAGGAAGTCCTGCTGCTATTCCCACTCCTTTTGCTATGCGAATAACGGAGGCAATCATTTTATCACATACCTGTTCATCCAATGTTCTCAAATTAAATTTCATCCGTACTTCTTCGGGTATAATGTTGCCGGCTGTGCCGCCTTGTATGGAACCAATAGTAAGTGTAGCTGGAATTAACGGATCAGTTTCACGGCTGACAATAGTTTGTAATGCCATGATTAATTCTGCAGAAATGACTATTGGATCTTTAGCGTCCTGAGGCTTTGAACTGTGTCCTCCAATACCCCGAATAATGATTTCCCCTGCTCCTGATATGCTAGTGGTGTAGCCGGGTGCAATTCCAACTTTTCCTGCAATAATATCCGGCATCTGATGTAACCCCAAAATATAATCTGGCTTTGAAAACCTTGCGTATAATCCATCATTCAGCAAAGCTTCTGCGCCACTGGCGCCAGGACCGGCTTCTTCAGCGGGCTGTGCAACCATGAGAACTGTTCCATGCCATTGTGATTTAAATTCAACAAGCATTTTAGCAACGCCCAAAAAGATAGTCATGTGAATGTCGTGGCCACAGGCTTGCATTACGCCAACTTCTTCCCCCGCATCATTTTTTGTGGTTACATTGCTTGCATAGGATAGGTAGGTTCTTTCCGTTATAGGCAGTGCATCCATATCGGTACGAACTAGGACTACTGGGCCAGCTCCATTCTTAAGAACACCAATCACCCCATACCCCTTCCATGTTCTATTTGCAAACTTGCCCACATTTTCTGTCACATCGTATCCAAGTGACTTTAATTGAGCAGCGATATAGGACGAGGTATTTTGCTCGTGACCAGATAACTCTGGTGCCCTATGGCAACGATTTATAAACATCTACCAAGCTACTTAATTCCTTATTGATCGCATGATCAAGTTTGGTCTGTGAAAAAATTTGATTGCCTGTTAAGAAAAGGAGAGGGATACACATCGAAAAAGTTCTAATCATATAAGTATATTTATCAGTAGGCCCTTTAACGATTTCTCGCTGGCAATACGCATGACGCACAACGTTTGGCTATAAGGCGTTGCCGGAATAGGAGCACTAATAAATGTAGCGCAGCGAAATGTTTAGTGCGACCTACCAACTTTGTCCACCGTGACCAAACGTGATTTGAAAGATAATAATTTTCGTTTGCACTAAACCCGGCAATGACTTATAGCTTGTGTTGCCAGTTGTGGGGCGTCCACTCATACTAATCAATCGTGTCTTTTAATTCCACTTTTTTCTGTCGCCTACACTAAAGAACAGGCTGCAAATGATTAGTGCAGTCGAGTAGCTAACCGTCAACACAAATGCCATCGACCCTTTGATTATCAATAGAAATGTAACGGCTATTGCGACCACTCCACCTATGTCAAACGTTGTCTTAATTACTAAATCTGAGATCTTCTTTTTAATCATCAAATTGAATGTCCACAGGTAAAGAAGAAGTACTGGAAGAGAAAAAACTAACCCAAATCCCACAAATAGTAGAAAAATCCCTAATGCGTCTCCCATTAATTTGGACGATGAGATTAGGTCGTAACTCACCATGAGAACTGGTCCAAGGAGTAAAGTTGTCAACCAATGTTTTACTGGGTACGAAAATTTCATTTTGTGCTTCTTAGTTCCACTCTATCCCGCCCCATTGCTGGCAACGTTGGTGTTTATGCAGTGCGGGGAATAGGAGGGCTTAAA
Organism: uncultured Cytophagales bacterium; assembly: GCA_963774615.1. Taxonomy (GTDB): domain Bacteria; phylum Bacteroidota; class Bacteroidia; order Cytophagales; family Cyclobacteriaceae; genus Chryseolinea. The sequence goes on along the minus strand of CAVZFT010000036.1, from coordinate 64,039 downwards.
AATGTAGCGCAGCGAAATGTTAAGCCCGACCTGATCCAAACTGTCCCACGTTACTGAACTAAATTAAGAAATTACTTTTAATACCTACACTGAACCCCCGCATTGCATAAACATTTTGTTGTAGCCAGTGCGCCTTTGTCCGCGCTTTATAGATCTCCGTTTCTAATCTTCTCAAGTCCCTTTTAAATTTGTCTGATTGGTCTATTCCTTCTTTACTACCTCATATTTGCCTTGCGATATACTTTCCTTAACCGCCCAACCATCTCCTACAATTAAAGTCCAACCATCCCCCTTAAAGGTCTTTTCATCAATTCGTATTGGTGCAGCTAATCTTCTTTTACTTCCATCACTAGATACGAGTACACCTTTGGTTGCATCTAGGGAACCCCACGGACCACTGGCTTTGAAAGGCCCAAAATAAATGGTGCCTTCTCCGGGAATTACGATTGCACCACGGGTGTCATAACTATGGCTTCCTCCTGGAAAAATTAGAACAGAATTGTCCACAAATGCTTTTCGTAAATTTTCAATTTTCTCTTGTCTGTCTTTTTCTCTTTGATGCTCAGATGCCATAATTGCATTACCATTGTATTTGAAAACAGATTTTGAAACATCTTTTGACGGATGAATTTTATAAGCTTGAGCGACAAAAGCAGCCAAATCATCAGACCCTTTTATACGTTTTCGCCAATCTTTACTGGCATGGTCGAGCAAAAGACCATAAGCAGGTCCTGAAAAATAAGCGAATGTACGAATGAAACTAGAGGCTAGTGCCGTATTTTCGATGTTGTCAAGCAAATCAAGAGCCGCTGTAATAGCTTCTTTATCGGAAGTAGCTACAAGTTTAGTTGCTGTATAAGCGGCCAAGCCTTCCGTAATTTCCTGTCCTTTCTCATCATCTTTATGTTTTGGATACAAGTTCTGTCTTTCTTGACGAAATAAAAGAGCATCGGATAATGCTATCTTACGCTTTTTACCTGATGACCTAAGGGCTAAAGCCAAAGCACGCCATTCAAGCCTCATCCAATATCTCCCTTGAATTTCATCAAGATGCTCAGGCGTGCCAGTACCTACTCCAAGGCCCAGCTGTTGCTGAACACCATGAAACAATTCATGCAACAAAAGTTCCTTCCTGTCACGTGGGGTCTTCGTAGCCACATCATTCCATATATAAGCACCCCAGGATTTTCCACCCCATTGCATAGGTGCATTTACCACACCCAATATTCTGGGTCTTTTTTCATTTGGTTCAGGTTCGCTTGTGGCAATAGTTTTGGAGGCTATATCATATATCACCATTGGGCCGCAGATTGAGACACCCCAAAGTTTTCCGTTGTCTTTGATGCACAAATCCGTGGCTTCTTTAAAATATTCTTGAGCTAATTCTTGGTTTATCTGCGCATGCAAATTATTTAGCATTAAGAAGGTAACTAAAAAAAAGTATAGCTTATTTCTCATTTGAATATCATTTTGTAATGATTTTCAGTGTTTGCAATAATGCTGTCAAACTGGTTTGGATAGTTCGGTTCTTAAGTTAATTGAAGCCAACGCTGTTTGGAAATGTCGTCTAAGTCTCAACGTGTCTAAGTTCATTGGTCTAAATTGTCCGGGCGCATTGGCTACAACGTCTGGCTATAAGGCGTTGCCGGATTAGGAGCGCTAATAAATGCAGCGTAGCGGAATGTTTAGCGCGACTTACCGGAATTATTCCACCAGACCAGACGTGAATTGAAAGATAACACTTTTCGTTTTACACAAAACCAGGCAATGACTTATAGGTTGTGTTAGCGGCAGTATATCGCTCTTTCAACAGGATCAAATCTGAAACGCCATTGAATTAATTGTGCTTCGTACTCTCCGTCATCTCCTCTTGCGGGACTCCATTTCGGCATCATTCTAATTACTTTTAACACTGAAGTACCATATTTGGCTGAATGCGATTTAGTAATAGCTACGTTGTCAGGATATCCGGTGGGCGATATTCGAAAGCTGATCTCCACAACAGGATACGGAGGTTCAATATCGATGCCGTCAGGAAACTCCAAACTACAAATCATATATCTCTTGAATCCTTCGTCACCACCCTCGAACTTCGGTTGAATGTTTGTTAATCCGATTCCTTCCAAAGAGTCATAGACTGACGATACTGAGTCAAGTGGATTAAAGTTATGGTTTCGTTCATATTCATCGATCATTCCTTCATTGAAGCAGAACTTAAAAACATTCTCCTCCCTCGCAAATCCTATCACTTTAAGGCCAAATCGATTTTGAAGCAAATGAATTGGTGTATGCGAACTGTCGCTGTGAAAAAAAGCGTATAGTTCAAATTTGCCCTTCTGAAAACGCCGGCGCGCACTATCTACAGCAATTTGACATATTGAATCGTTGAAAACTTCACGCGTATACATTGTATCAAGATGCAGATACTTGTCTTTTAGCAGTAACATGACTTGCTGGTCATTTGGGTGACAAGCGAGTATTACAAGTCCTAGAACTATTACATGTAGTTTCATTTTATATTGCCGCTAACGGTCGTACATAAGCAGTGGCAGGTTTAGGGCGCCAGAACTCTCTTAAAAATTAGAATATGTTCTGGCGCCCTTCCTGCAAAATTGTCCCCGTTGTGAAAACTAATTTAGGTAAATACTGCTAAAACTCTGCACAATACCTGCCATTGATTATGTACTTTGTTGCTGGCTGTGCGGCCATTCACCGAACTTAACACATAGCATAGCTTCAGTCCATCGTTTATAGTTTGGTTGTAGTTTCTGAAAACGCAATCGCTACCTTTGTTTGTCCAGTATTTATGTTCGCAATAAAGTCCCCCATACTCCTTAGTCACTATATTTCTATTTGACAGCATATGACTTGGCTGTAGGGTAAAGAATCAGGGTGGTTTTTGTAGTTATGTAACCTAGCATCTCGAATTTTAAATCATCAGTCAAATTAGACTTAACTTTTTGCATCACGGTGTTGTATTCGGTTTCACTTTGGTAAAAACTAATGCAAACTAGTAAGTTTTTATCCTGAAACGCTGGTAGATCCGGGTAGTCATTTGGAGTCAGTTCACTTATCCAGTAAGATATATTTTTAACTCCTGCAGTTCTCGTAAGCGGGTCTAACTTAGTACCCACAAAATTTAACAATTGACTTAATCTTTCATTGGCGACTATAAATTCCACGACTGCAATGCCCTTTTCCTTACCAAACCAATCAACGTTGAACTTGACGCTATCCTTTTTCCCACTGAGAATATCCACTGGTTTTAATAGATATACATTATTGTAATTAATAACATGAGCTATTGGAATGTACAAATGCTTCGACCAATATTCACTGGAATGGAACCCTTTTAGGCATTTAAGGCGCGATTCCATATCCTTGAACCCTCGAATCCAAAGGAAATTGTCGGGTGAATCCTTCACAGTAAATTGTCCTAAAACTAAATTGCCTCTAGCATTCAAGGTGTCAATAATCTTGTCCTCAAATCCAGTAATGAATTCATCACGATGCCCAGGCCTCATCAAATAGTTACGAAGCTCTATAACCTGAACAAATGATTCACTCTTTCCTGATTTCAGCTTCGGTTGTATCTGACAATGAGAGGTCGATGAAAATAGCACTGCAATCAGAATTGTTATCACCGTTAGAACTGACCGTCTTGCAATATGTTCCATAGCTATGAATTTTGTTTGTAAGTCATTTTTGTTAGGCCGCATTGCCAGCAACGTTCAATGCATATGGCGTTGCCGGTTTACGAGCGCAAGTTAAGTGAGGAACGAACGACTTGCGCGACTTATCCCGAATCTTTTCCGTCGTGTCCGAACATTTTTAGGAAACGAAACCTGGGACTCAACGCGAAACCCGGCAATGACATATGCATGTTGTTGTGGGCAGTTTCATTTTACGAATTTCTTAACAAAGTAGTCTCGGCATTTAATAAAGGATCCCCTGTCAATCGTGAATATTTTCTTTTGATAATTATCGGTTTCGTATGACTTGAACTGTTTATAATTCTTTTTGTCAAATATTTCAAAGTTGTCTGTGCAACCGTCAGCAATTGATAAATGTATTTTGTCGCCATCCGGTCCGCTGTAACTTACTTTATTTAAGGAGTCATTTTTAATAGTCCAGAATTGATTTGCCAGTCCAAAAATCAATTAAAGAACTGAAATCATGACGATTAAGGTTCTCCTTCTTAACTTTTGATTTTTCAGTCAAAGTTATAAGTTCTGCTTGTCCGTCTTTTAGTCCTAGTACTGTATAGAGTTTGTTTGTTCCCGGATAGCAATCTCTAGAGTACAGAAATTACCGAATCATATTGTGGGGAGAAGTTTTTAAACACAAATGATTCATTTCCGTGTCCAACTTGGCCAAAGCTGCTGCAAGAAATAAAAGCGAAAATTAGTGTCAGTAACCTCATATGAAATTGCCCACAACTATTGTATATATACACCTGTTACATCTATTTCGCCATTATCTTTATTCACTAGTGCATCTATGTCATATAATAAGCCGGTATTGTGCACTTCACTCGTCAAAGTCATCTTTTCAACTGGCAAAACGAATGGGCCCTTTCTTTGGCCGGCCATCGGAACATAATGGGTGTTGGCTTCAATTTAATGATTTTCAGACAACCGTGATGGGATCAATTGTGGGGTCAGCGCACCAGATATCGATTGGCGGAATGTGAGCGAGTGGAGTGAACGCCGAATGTCGAACTCCGAATGTCCCCGCCTGCGTCGGGCAGGGAATGTCGATTGGATTGGACGCTCATACAAATAATCATCCTCCCCCTTGTTCCCCGCTGTAGCGTCTCGCGAAAGCGGGTTAGGGGGGGGGATCGAGACGATTAACGATTTAGCAAATATCATCCGAACCAACCACCATATCAACGGCGGAAGACCCGCACTAAGCGCAATAGCAAGCCAGGGATGTTCGATGCCTGTTGATCCGATGTAAGCATATGTAAAGCCCATCGGCAATGAACCACATAATAATGCCAAATGAAAAGTCGTTGGACGCATTCGTGTCAGTCCAGCCATGCATGCGATCACTTCGGGGAAAACCGGTAGCCATCGCGATAGAGCTACAACCCATCCTCCAACCGAGTGAGATAAATTTTTTCCGCGTTCATAATCCTTAGGACCCAGAAGCTGAGAGCTGCCTTCTCTCCCATCATGTAACAGATCCAATATCCTGCAGATCCGGCCAGGAAAGATCCTGTTGCACTGATGAATCCGCCCGCGAGCGTGCCATATAGGTAGCCGAGGGCAGACATGATTAACGTAGCGGGTAACGGAAGCAAAATATCACCCATTAACAAAACAATTGCTGCCGCCCATGCCCAGTCTCCATATTCATTTAGCCAGGCAATCGATCCTTCTTGCGAAAATGTTGTCATCAGCGGATCTCCCCAGATGAAAAATATCACCAACACAATTGCAGCGAGGCCGATGAAGAGTAGGAAGAGACGCATGGGTGGCTAGGTTGTGGGGGCAAGATAGTGAAGATGAGGGTATAGGGTATAGGGTATAGGGTATAAGGTATAAGGTATAAGGTATAAGGTTGTAGAAAATACTTGAGTGTTGAGTGTTGTTTGTTGAATGTTGAGTGTTGTCGATACGGATCACTACGTTTTCCAAAAATTCACTCAGTATTCCCTAATCAACACTCAACACTCAATATGTCAACAGCTCACGGGCCTACGTGAAGACGAATAGGGCATGGCATAGTATTTGCATTGCATGGAAACCAGTCATGAAAATCTCCACTCGTATTTTTTAGCTTGGCACCTGAATTAGCTTTCTCATCATCAATATGAGCAAACCTGCACCAAAAACCATCGAGGCCTCCGAAGTCCCCAAACTAGCGGCTGAAATTGTCAAGAAAGTAAAGTTCCCTATGCTCGCTACCATCGATGGAAATCAGCCCAGGGTTCGGCCCGTCTCTCCTGTGCGAACCGACGGCTTCACCGTATACGTGGCGAATCTAAAAAGTTATGGGAAGACCGGGGAAATCGAATTGAATCCTGCCGTGGAGCTTTGTTATCTGGACGAAGACCATAACCAGGTACGAATTACGGGTAGCGTAGAGGTTGTAAAGGACAGAAAGCTATTGGAAGAGATATGGAATTCAAATCAGGTTATTCAACATTACCTTGGATCCATTGACAACCCACAACTTATCGTTTACAAGATCAATCCGAAGCGTGTACGCTTTATGTTGGAGTGGGCGTTGAATTATTATGAAGTGAAAATCAATGAGCAGTGAGCAATGAGGAATGAGCAATGAGCAATGAGCAGTGAGACACTTTAAATCAGTTCAAGTGAACTCTGAATTCAGTATCGAATATTATGTAGCAATGTCGAATGTCAGCAGCCTAATGTCCAATTCCAATGAACTTGATGAACGGATAACGCATGTCCACTAAGGGGCCAATGGGTTGAACCAGCCCTTGAATCCCCTTAGCGGATTGAATGAACATTGCAGTTCACATAGCTCTGATAACTATGTTACCGACTCGGAGATGTCGTAATGCAACTACGATAACCACGATGATTGACGCATAACCTTATACTCCCCCTTCTAGGGGGCCGGGGGGTCTGGGAGTCCGCCTTATTCAGTTTACTGTTTCTGATACTGAAAGTGAAGTAGATAACTATCCCGATAGCCATCCATACGATGAGACGAATCCAGGTATCAGGAGGTAGAGTTGCCATAACACCTACTGATGTAAGTACACCCATAATCGGAACAAACGGAAAAAGCGGCGTCTTAAATGGGCGGTGCAATTCAGGGCGTCTGTATCTCAAAACCAACACGCCGGCGCTTACCAGGGCGAACGCAAGCAGCGTTCCGATTGAAACCATCTCACCTAATAGATTGATGGGGAATAATCCGGCGATAGCCATTGCAAAGAATCCCGTGATCAGTGTCGCAACGTAAGGAGTTTTAAACTTGCTGTGAACTTTCGAAAATCCAGAAGGCAATAGGCCATCCGTTGCCATGGAGAAGAAAACCCTCGTTTGACCCAGGAGTTGAACAAGGATTACGGAACTAAGGCCGGCGATCGCACCGATCTTTATCGGAGTTCTTAACCATTGCAACGATTGACCCCCGGCATCCACTGCTACCGCGATGGGTGCGGATGTATTAAGGTCGGGATAATTCACCATCCCCGTCATCACAAAGCCCATCGCAATGTAGATAATTGTGCAGACCACCAGCGACCCAAGTATTCCCCATGGCATATCACGCTGCGGATTCTTAACCTCTTGCGCGACTGTAGATACCGCATCAAAACCCAGATAGGCATAAAATACTATCCCCGACGCGCGAAAAATGCCACTCCATCCATAATGACCAAATACTCCTGAATTTTCAGGAATAAATGGGTCCAGGTTTTCGGGAACCACGTAAGTTAATCCGAAGCCTATGAATAAAAGTATTACAGCGACTTTCACTACAACAATAATATTGTTCACGTTGGCAGATTCCTTGATACCAATTACAAGAAGAGTGGTGATCACTCCCGCGATGAATACCGCAGGAAAATTCAAAATACTTCCTGTGAGCTTCCATTCATGAGTGACCGAATCAAATGCAAAAGGTGCATTGCATAACGCTTCGGGTATGTGAACACCGAAGTCCTTTAGGAAACTCACAACATAACCCGACCAACCAACAGATACCGTAGCACCGCCGAAAAGGAATTCAAGAATAAGATCCCAGCCGATGATCCACGCGACAAATTCTCCGAGCGTCGCATAAGAGTAAGTGTAGGCGCTGCCTGCAACTGGAATCATTGAAGCAAACTCCGCATAACACAACCCAGCAAACGCGCACGCTATTCCCGCAACGGCAAAAGATATGATTATAGCAGGACCGGCATAACTGGCCGCAGCTTGGCCAGTGAGCACAAATATGCCGGCACCAATTATTCCACCGATACCCAACGAGATAAGGTTGAATCTGCCTAAGCGTGCGCTTTAAGCCGCTGGCATTTTCCTTTGTTTCAACCATCAGTTGTTCGAGGGATTTTCTAATCCAAATATTGGCCATGATTTGTGCGTTTTCGGGCTGAATATAACATGAGAAAAATAGAAAACATTGACGATACGAGTACTTACGCCTCGGAATTTGAAAAAAATCTCACATCTAAGAACTTTTTGCGCAAAAATTTTGCTCTCTTTGCGTGCGTCATGTTGTCAATTAATGTAAATATTAAACGAGTCATCTGCTTCTTTCTGGAAGCTGTAATGATCGCTTTTATTTTTACCTACTCGTGGTCATTAAATGCTCCAAACACAGAATCCAAGACTTCGTTTGAAGCAGCATCGGCCCAGCACCTTGTTTTTAGGAATACATCAGGTTCATCCGACTTAAAGAATGAATTAGTCTCAAAGATCCAATTTGTTGTAAGCGACCTTCACGAAGTATCCGATAGACGTTCCCGGCAATTGCGATTGCCACTTCTGATGGCTTTAATGTCAATACTTCGCTTCGAAATCCCTTTTACGCATACACAACCATCAACGCGCCCTAGTTCCTCCCTCCTTACCTTTGGGTAATCCCCGAGGTAAAGACCCATCATTTTTCCATTTTATTATTCAACTCGAGTACGGTTGTTTTTAACCAATACCTACAAAATCTGAACGGATTATTCCATACAGATATGTATCGGCAATATCGAAGTTTAAGACTTTATTTTAGCATGGCTTCCATCCTGGTTTCTATCGGGCTTTCAATTATACTGGCTAATCAATTGCCGGCTCCGGAAATAGAAGGAAGGGACGAACATTATGTTTCCCCTTGAAGAGGCAGATGCTTTCAACACGACAAATGAACTGAGTCTTTCATCGAATGATCATGCGCTATCGTATCCATGCACGAAAAACGAAAACGTAGATCTCACTTGTTGTTTTTCACTTCGAGGTGATCGACTCATACGCTCTTCTTTGTTTGACGAGCCTCTGATAGACGTATTAACCGAAAAGCTGGCGTGGTTCACCCGACCGGCATACTATTCCACGCTGGCGTCATTGTGGCGACCGTCCATTTTAATTGCCCAGAGGAAACTCACCATTTAATTGTTCACAAGAAATCGTGTGACTTTCACACGACGCATACATTTTACTCTTGTCTGCAGACAAGTTTATCGGATACATACTTATCCGAACCGAACACTCTATTGTCTTAAAAAACTTTTAACAACAAAATTTTCAATCATGAAAACTTCAAATTCATTAACCGATAGTCTTAAATCTGTTTTTGCTGCAGTCGTAATTCCAATTGAAATACTTATTGCTATAGCTCATCTACCATTTTCGTTCTCGGCAATCCTGCAAACTTTCAGGGCAATGATCCTGCTAATCACCCACTTCCCGGCAACTACCTGGCGATCGTATTCAAAGGAGGATTTATCGTTCCAATACTGATGTCGCTGCTTATGATGGTATTGACCTTTGGCTGCTGAGCGTATTCTTACGATTAGTCGCGCAAAGGGAAAAGGAAGTATAAAAAACTTTGTTCAGAAAATTCGCGCACTCCTTTCTACCAACAATGTCGGACAAGCTATCGCAGAATGTGATCAACAAAAAGGTTCTGTGGCAAACGTCGTAAAGGCGGGACTTACTAAGTACGGCGAGCTTTCAAAACAAGCTCCCTCGAAGCAGATAAGAAAGTGCTGATGATCCAAAAGGACATCGAAGAAACCACGCAGCTGGAAATGCCTATGCTGGAAAAAAATCTTGTGATCATTGCGACCATAGCATCTATCGCGACATTACTCGGTCTACTCGGAACCGTTCTCGGTATGATCAAAGCATTCGCCGCCCTTGCAACAGCCGGCGCTCCTGATGCTGTTGCACTTGCAAATGGAATTTCTGAAGCTTTGATCAACACCGCGTTAGGCATCGGCACTTCCGCCCTTGCGATAATTCTTTACAATTATTTCACCAGCAAGATCGACGCACTTGACGTATGGCATCGATGAGGCTAGCTATAGCATCATACAGAACTTTACTACTCACACTAAAGGCTAAGCCATTGTAGTCATGGGAAAAGTAAAAGTTCATAGAAGCTCGACTTCTATTGATATGACGCCTATGGTTGACCTCGCATTCCTGCTTGTGACATTCTTTATGCTCACGACAAAGTTTGCCCGGAAGAACCAATGGCTGTCGATATGCCCTCATCCGTTTCCGAGATCAAACTACCTGACACGGATATTCTTACCATCTCAATTTCGAAAGAGTGGAACCGTGTTCTTCAATATGGATGGAAAGTATAACCGCGAAGCGCTACTGCAAAAGATCGGAGAAAAATACAACATTCAATTTTCTCCAGAAGAAGTTCATTCCTTCTCAGTCCTCTCCAGCATGGGTGTTCCTGTCGGAAATCTCAAACAATTCCTCGCAATGGACAATGACCAACGAAAAGCTGTACGTCAACCGGGGATTCCATGCGATTCAGTGAACAATGAGCTTTCAGATTGGGTGGTGTTTTCAAGGATCACTAATCCAAGGCTTAGGATCGCTATCAAAGGAGACCAGGACGCGCAGTATCCGGTGATCAAGAATGTGATCAACACATCTCATTGAACGGAAAGTCAACCGTTTTAACCTGATCACTAACCTCGAACAAGGGTCATGATAGTCGTGAATGAATTAAACATCTTAAAGATTTCAAACAATGGCTGAAATAAGTAATCAAGGTGGTGGGAAAAAAGACGGTAAAGTAAGAAGCAAAAAAACGTCTACCCGGATCGATATGACACCAATGGTAGACCTTGCGTTTTTGTTGTTGACCTTTTTCGTCATGACCACTACGCTTAATAAACCACAGACAATGGAGATCACAATGCCAGAGAAACCAAAAAATGAAGATAAGCCTCCCGTTGTAAACGAGAAGCGAGTATTGACACTGGTATTGGGTCAAGACGATAAAATTTACTGGTATCTGGGGATCACTGACCCCAAGGTGGAGGTGACCGACTTTTCTCCACAACGGCGTTCGTGATATCCTTATGAAGGAAAATGCAACCATTAAAGAAATGGTTGTGCTGATAAAACCTTCTGATGAATCACGGTACAAGAATGTGGTGGATATTCTGGACGAAATGAATATCACCAACATCGGCCGGTATGCATTGGTCGAGATTACAGATGTCGACAAACAACTCATTAAAGAATCGAATTTATGAAAGCATCAGAATCAGATTCAATGCGATGGGAAGACATTGTTTTCGAGACCCGCAATAAGAGTTATGGTGCATACGTGATCCGCAATAAATACGGAAAAAATGTTGCCATTGCCGCACTCATCGCTCTGGCGATCATCGGTTTTGTGCTTGCCTATCCAAGCATTTCCGAGTATTTCAATAAGGAAGAGGAAATAAAGGAGAATGATCTAAAATCGGTGAAGTACACGGACCTCGCGCCGCCTCCGCCGATCGATAAGAATGTTCCGCCTCCTCCGAAACTTGATGTACCGCCTCCGGTAAAGACGATAATCAAGTTCCTTCCTCCAAAAGTAACAGACAAGGAAGTTGTCGAGGAGGAAAAAATGCCAACGCAGGAAGAAGTAAAACAAAATGACGTGGGAGCGGAAAATATCGAAGGAACCGGAGACATCGTGTTCGACGAGCCGGTGGAGGAAGTGCTTAAAGAAGAAAGTGACGAGGACGTGATCTTCATGGTGGTGGAACAGCAAGCAGAATTTCCAGGCGGTTTAGAGGCGATGATGAAGTTTATTGTGAAGAACATGAAATATCCCGCTGCGGCTAGACGCATGGGAGTTGAGGGATCCGTATTCGTCAGCTTTGTGATCGATAAAGAGGGAGCCATCAGCGATCTGACGGTCATAAAAGGAATAAGCAGCGAATGCGACAAGGAAGCGCTACGGGTTATTAAGCTCATGCCTCCATGGAAGCCGGGAAAGCAAAATGGAAGAGCGGTAAAATCCAGGTTCGTGTTGCCCATCAAATTCAAACTTTCTGTATGAAAACCAAGATCGGAAACAAATGGAATGAGCACGTTGGAAACGTTCGTCAAATACTTTGGAGCTTTGATGGCCCTGATTTATGTAACAGCAGGTATATCCCTGCTGCTAAACGGGGACAAGTTTTTCAACATGCCCAATTATTATTCAATTCCACTCGGACTCATTCTGACGTTCTATGGAGCATTTCGCGGTTCTCGTGTGTATAAAAAATACTTTCAGACACAACATGAAAACGACAATTAAGATTTTGTTGATAGCCTGCGTGTTGTCGGCCTGCGCATCCAGGGACAAGAATGGAAAGATCCTGGACACACCAACCTCGGGAATAATAACGGTAGCCGTAGACGAGTCATTAAAGCCGCTAATTGAAGCGGAAGTAAAGGCATTTGAAGGGTTGTACCACAACGCACATATAAACGTCGTATACACCAGCGAAGAGGTTGCCTTCAATTCTCTTCTCATTGACAGCGCACGGCTCGCTATCGTGACACGCAAGATGGTGTCAACGGAAGAAAAGGCGCTTACTGATCAGAAAATAGTTCCTCAACAACTGAAGATTGCAAATGATGGAGTTGCGCTGATTGTAAACAGGAAAAACGCCGACACAACTATACGTCTGACAGAATTGAAAAAAATTCTCGAAGGCAATCAATCACAAGAGAGCCCGTCATCAGTACGAGGTAGTTTTCGATCAACCGAACTCAGGGATTATTCGCTTCCTTAAAGATTCAGTGGGCTCGTTCGATTCACTGCCGGAGTATTGTTTCGCTGTGAACGGAAATAAAGCAGTTGTCGATCATGTCCGCGCGAATCCAAATGCTCTAGGTCTTAATTGACGTAAGCTGGATAAGCGATCCCGATGACTCTACTGCCAACTCGTTCTTACACTCGATCAAAGTAATGGCAGTGTCGGACGATAGTGCATTCTATCAGCCGTATCAGGCATTCATTGCTCAAAAGCAGTATCCCTTGTTACGAGACGTAATAATGATTAGTCGCGAGGCCAGGGCAGGACTTGCGAGTGGGTTTATGGCGTTTATCGCCAGCGATAAGGGACAACGTATTGTGCTGACTTCAGGCCTTGTCCCCGCAACTATGCCCATCAGAATTGTTGAAGTCAATCATGAACCATTTTAAAATAACAAACATGAAAAATATCATTGATCTCTTATCGAGACTCTGGTTTGTCTTATTTATCATCGCCTGTTTGGTACTACTTGCAGTTGGGGTTGCGTTTAGTCAGACACCCGAAATTAACGAAGCGAGGTATTTCACAGAAACAGACCAAAACCAGAAAGCTATCGCACACCTCGAAAAAGCCATTGCTAAATATCCTTCAACGGCATCGATACTTTATTACCTCGGTTTTGCCCAAATAAAGGAAGGACAACCGGATCTTGCCTCGAAAACTTTCGACAAAGGGATTTGCCATGGATGAAAAAGAACCTCTTAACTATGTAGGCCGGGGACACCTTAGCATCCTGAACAACAATTTGGAGAAAGCGAAGCTCGATTTCGACAAGGCTATTTCGCTCTCGAAATCCAAGAATATTGCTGTTCTGCAAGGTATCGGAGAATCATACCTCGAAGGCAAGCAAACGAACGAAGCACTGAATGTTCTTTCAAAAGCTAGCGGACTCGATGCGCGAAGACGCCACAACGCTTGTGCTACTTGGCGATGCCTATCTGCAACAGAATAACGGAGGCCTCGCGGTGACAAGCTATGAGAAGGCAGCAGCATTGAATCCGAAAAGTGCCCGGCCCCATTACAAGATCGGGCTGGTATACCTTCGTTCAAAGAATTTTGCCGCAGCTCAGGCGGCGCTGACAAAGGCTGTTGAAGTTGATCCCGGCTATACCCTCGCCTATAAAGAGTTGGGCGAACTATTCTATCAATTAAAGCAAGGTGAAAAGGCTGTTAGTTACTATGAAAAGTATCTTGCTCTCACCAGTAAGCCTGCTATCGGAAAACTTCGTTATGCATTCTTCCTGTTCATGGCAAAGGACTTTTCAAAAGCCAATGAGATCTTCAAAGAACTTGCAGAGAAAGACGACGTCAGTCCGATTACTCTTCGATTTTATGCAATCTCTCTTTCTGAAGCTGGCGACTATCAGCAAAGCCGAAATGTGTTCGAAAGATACTTTGCAAAAGGCGAAACAGATGACATCGAAGCATCCGACTATGCATATTTTGGAAAACTGCTGCTTAAACAAAACGATGATTCGCTTGCAATAGAAAACCTGCGAAAAAGCATCTCGATGGAAAAAAAGCAGCCTGACGTTCTTCAACTCCTGGCAGAAACTTATTTTAAGACAAAAAAATATCCGGAAGCGATCACGTCCTATGAACAACTAATCGAACTCAGAGGTAAAGCTTCTTCCCAGGATTATTATTCATTGGGACGTGCCTATTACTTCAATAAGCAGTATGAATTGGCCGACACCATTTTTCAGAAGCTCATTGAGCTACAACCCAATATGACGGTTGGGTACTTGTGGGAAGCGCGGGCGAAATCGAACCTCGACCCTGAATCCGAAAATGGACTGGCAAAACCGTACTATGAAAAGCTGATAGAAAAGGCATCTACTAACCCTGAAAAAAGCAAGAACGATCTGGTGGAAGCATACTCTTATCTTGGATACTATCACTTTCTGAAGCAAGAAAACCAACTTTCAAAATCATACTGGCAAAAGGTAATCGCCTTAAGCCCGGACGATGCCAAGGCAAGAGAAGCGTTGAGGGCATTGAATTAAAAGGCATTAAAGGACAATGGCCAGGGGCCGGCAGGACAACGTGGCAGACCGACATGCGTTTTTTGTTAAAGGTTTCACATGTTGGTTTACGAGATCAACTGATGCCGTAGAGACGTTGCCTGCCCTGGCCATATTTCATTGTCATAAAAATAAGAAATGCATTTTTAGTTAATTGCAGAATATCCCTTTAATGGGAGTTGTTATCTGCAATTAAAAGCCGCTTTGGTGACCCAAAACTTATCGGGCAAAAGCTGACACAAACGTATGCGAAATATTATATTGGTATTAATATAGAGTTGACTGATAAATAATAGAAATTAGAGCTTCGAAAACCGCCAATGGAGAATAAAGATCTCATTCAATATGCGCCGATCGCCATAATGTTCGTCCTCGCGTTGGGCTTTGTTGTTACGACTATGGCAGTTACTCACGCCCTGGGTCCAAAACGAAATCGAAGACGAAGTTAGATCCCTTTGAATGCGGCATCGAATCGCAGGGAAACGCACGTGCTCCATTCAACATTAAATACTTCCTCGTGGCAATACTCTTTGTGTTGTTCGATGTGGAAGTGATATTCATGTATCCCTGGGCAGTGAATTTCAAGGACCTCGGACTTCCTGGCTTCCTGGAAATGCTCGTATTTATCGGATTATTGCTGATAGGATTCTTTTACCTGATCAAAAAAGGTGCTTTAAACTGGGAGGATTGATGGAAAGGGTACAGAACATTTCCAAACCGACAGTAGCGATGGGGGAAAAACCCGACGGATATGAAGGCGCTGGTTTTTTTGCAACCAGCCTGGAGAAAGTAGTCGGAATGGCCCGGAAAAATTCCATATGGCCCCTACCCTTTGCCACGTCGTGTTGTGGTATTGAGTTCATGGCTACCATGGGAGCTCACTATGATCTGGCTCGTTTCGGGTCAGAGCGATTGAGCTTTTCACCGCGGCAGGCCGACCTTCTAATGGTCATGGGTACCATCGCGAAAAAAATGGGCCCTGTGTTACGCCAGGTCTATGAACAAATGGCCGAACCCAGGTGGGTACTTTCAGTTGGCGCTTGTGCCTGCAGCGGAGGAATATTTGACACCTATAGCGTTCTTCAGGGAATTGACAGAATCATTCCAGTTGACGTGTATGTGCCGGGTTGCCCGCCACGGCCCGAACAAATAATTGATGGAGTAATAAAAATCCAACATCTTGTTGAAACCGAGTCGTTACGGAGGAGGGATTCCCCGGAATATAAAGCGATGCTCAACAAATATGGAATAGAATAGTACCGCATAAGGTTGCTGTACTTTGCAAACATAACTGATTGATGGAAGCCTCCGCTCAGGAAAAAGTTATCAATGCACTAAAAGAAAAGTATGAAGGAGAGATCCTTCACATTGAAACGCCGTATGACTTTCTTACGATCACACTAAAGAAAGAAAAAATCGCGGAGATCATTCGCAATCTTTATGATAACCCGGAAACAAAATTCCAATATCTCACGTCCATTGGCGGCGTTCATTTTCCTGATCTGAATCAAATCGCAGTTGTATATCAACTGCATAACCTCGTCACCAACCAACGGTTACGCCTGAAGACATATCTTCCTGTCGAAGATCCCGTCACGGATACTATTACTCCGATCTTCCCAGGCGCCAATTGGATGGAGCGCGAAACCTATGATTTCTACGGTGTGAATTTTAAAGGACATCCTGACTTAAGACGAATATTGAACGTCGACGACATGATCATCTTCCCAATGCGAAAAGAGTATCCGCTGGAAGACCAGACCAGGGAGGATAAAAACGATTCAATGTTTGGACGGTAACAACTATGGACGCAAATGAATCACTTATCGGCCAGGTCCCTCCGGAAGAGAAACAGTACTCCACCCTGAATCTCGGTCCGACCCATCCGGCTACGCACGGTATTTTTCAAAACGTGCTGAAGATGGATGGTGAGATCATCGTTGAAGCAGAACCCACGATCGGCTATATTCATCGTGCGTTCGAAAAGCTGGCTGAACGGAGACCCTATGCGCAAATCACGCCGCTCACTGATCGAATGAACTATTGTTCAGCGCCGATAAACAACATCGGATGGCATATGACCGTGGAAAAGCTGCTGGGCACGGAGATACCCAAACGCGTACAGTACCTTCGGGTCATTATAATGGAGCTGGCGCGAATAACAGATCACCTTGTCTGTAATGCCGTTATCGGTGTTGATACCGGCGCACTGACTGGTTTTGTCTATCTGTTTCAGCAACGCGAGTTGGTTTACGAAATCTATGAGGAGATCTGCGGCGCTCGCTTAACAACAAACATCGGCCGAATCGGCGGGTTTGAAAGGGACTTTTCTCCGAAGGCATGGGCCAAGATCCATCAGTTCCTGAAGGAATTTCCCATAGTACTGAAAGAATTTGAAAACCTGTTAAAGCGGAACCGGATCTTTATGGACCGCACAATAGCTGTGGGCGGGATCACCGGCGAGCGCGCTTTAAGTTACAGCTTCTCCGGCCCCAACCTTAGGGCAGCGGGAGTCGATTATGATGTACGTGTAGCCGACGCCGTATTCCTCGTATGAAGATTTTGATTTTATAATTCCCGTTGGATCAAATGGCGATGTGTACGACCGCTTTATGGTACGGCAAGAGGAGATGTGGCAAAGTCTGAGCATCATCAAACAGGCGATGGATAAACTTCCCGATGGACCTTTTCATGCAAAAGTGCCAGAGTTCTACTTGCCTCCGAAAGAGGAAGTGTATAACAACATGGAGGCTTTGATATACCACTTTAAGATAGTGATGGGTGAAACCGATATTCCAAAAGGCGAAGTATATCATTGCGTGGAGGGTGGTAATGGTGAGCTTGGTTTTTATCTGATAAGCGACGGAGGACGAACTCCTTTCCGACTGCAGTTCAGGAGACCATGTTTTATTTATTACCAGGCTTATCCGGAGATGATCAAGGGATCGATGCTTTCAGATGCGATATTGACGATGAGTAGTATGAATGTGATTGCGGGGGAGTTGGATGCATGACGTGTGCGATAGTTTTAACCGCGAAGACGCAATGACGCAAAGGTATTCGTAGCGCCTTGGCGACTCAGCGGTTAATTAATACTGGCTCTCCTATGAAATGGTCACTCGGAAGACAGAGACATGGTGGATAGAGACTGAATGTAAATAATGAACGACTCGATAAAATTTTCAGACAAAACCCTCGAGCTGGTGCAGCGCATCATCAAACGGTATCCGGAGGGCAGACAAAAATCTGCTTTATTGCCCGTACTCCACCTTGCGCAGGCCGAATTTGATGGCTGGCTGAGCACACCGGTGATGGACTATGTAGCATCCCTCCTCAACATTAAGCCGATTGAAGTTTATGAGGTGGCTACCTTCTATTCCATGTACAATCTCAGTCCTGTCGGCAAGTGTTTGATAGAAGTTTGCCAGACCGGACCCTGCTGGCTTCGTGGTTCGGATGAAATAGTGGAGCATCTCGAGAAGAAACTTGGAATTAAGAATGGAGAGACGACAGCGGACGGAATGTTTTCAATCAAGACAGTAGAATGTCTCGGCTCCTGTGGAACAGCTCCGATGCTGCAATGTGGTGCAAAGTATTATGAAGATCTTACTCCCGAGAAAGTAGATAAGATGCTGGAAGATTTGAAAGCTGAAGGGAAAGAGAAGCACTATGTGTGAGCAATGAGCAGTGAGCAATGAGCAATGAAGAATGAAGAATGAGGAATGAGGAATATCGAATGTCGAATGTCGAACTCCGAATGTCGAATGAACTACGATTAACGATTAACGATTAACGATTAACGGATAACGGATAACGGAAACCCGATGGGAAAACAAGTCTTATTAGAACATATCAACGTGCCTGGCATCGAAACCTTTGATGTATACAGGAAACATGGCGGTTATGCGGCTGTTGAAAAGGCACTGAAGATGACTCCGGACCAGGTAACTGAAGAAGTGAAAGAATCCGGGCTGCGTGGAAGAGGAGGCGCGGGTTTTCCGGCCGGATTAAAGTGGAGTTTTATGGATCGTAAGTCCGATAAGCCGCGCTACCTTGTTTGCAATGCAGATGAAAGCGAGCCCGGAACCTTCAAGGACAGGTACCTGATGGAAAAAATACCTCACCTCTTAATCGAGGGAATGATCGCATCAAGTTATGCGTTGGGCGCAAAGACATCCTATATATACATTCGCGGTGAATACATGTACATCGTTGGAATACTGGAAAAAGCCATCGAAGAAGCAAGGGCTGCGGGATTTGTTGGCAAGAATATTCTTGGGACCGATTATTCACACGAAGTATATGTTCATCCGGGCGCCGGAGCCTATATCTGTGGTGAAGAGACCGCTCTATTAGAATCGCTTGAAGGAAAACGAGGCAACCCCAGGTTAAAGCCGCCGTTCCCGGCCATCGCAGGTCTGTACGCCTGCCCTACCGTTGTGAATAATGTAGAAACAATCGCCTCCGTCGTGCCTATCCTTAACATGACCGCCGACAAGTACAACGATATGGGCATTGGAAAGAGTACGGGTACAAAGCTCATCTCTGCAAGTGGTCATATCAATAAGCCAGGAGTGTATGAAATCGAGTTAGGGATGCCGGTTGAAGAGTTTATTTACTCTGATGAATACTGTGGCGGCATTTGGAAGGGACGTAAGCTCAAGGCGGTTGTAGCCGGAGGATCATCGGTTCCTATATTGCCAGCTAATCTGATCTTAAAGACCGCAAAAGGAGAACCGAGATTGATGACTTATGAATCACTAGCCGACGGAGGATTCGTGAGCGGAACAATGCTTGGTTCGGGTGGTTTTATTGTAATGGATGAAACCGCATGCATCGTCCGGAATCTTTGGACCTTTGCGCGCTTTTATCATCATGAATCATGTGGGCAATGCAGCCCTTGCAGAGAAGGAACCGGATGGATGGAGAAGGTCTTACACCGGATTGAACATGGTCATGGACATATGGAGGATATTGACTTGCTTGTAGATGTAGCAAAGAAAATTGAAGGAAATACAATTTGCCCGCTCGGTGATGCAGCTGCATGGCCAGTAGCCAGCGCGATACGTCACTTCCGTGATGAGTTTGAGTATCATGTGAAGTATCCCGAGAAGGTGAAGAACCCGAGACATTTGGAGGAGGTAGATAGTCTGTGTGAGTGGTTGAGGAAGGAGTGCCTCGACGAGAAACGTTAATCGTTAAACGTTAATCGTGGGTGTGGGAGTTGGGTTGTAGGGTGTGATGAGTGAGAATTACTGTTAACGTACTGAGGTATAATGACATTAGAACTCAAGCGTAACCATGTCGAATGTCCGCGAAGTAGACTCAACGGATTAACGATTAACGGATAACGGATAACGGCAAACAATGGCAAAAGTCACAATAGACGGCATTGAAGTAGAAGTTCCAGACGGAACAACGATATTGAACGCTGCGCGGCAGATCGGTGGAAATATTGTTCCTCCTGCCATGTGCTACTATTCAAGTTTGAAAGATACGGGAGGGAAATGTCGCGTGTGTCTCGTGAAAGTTGCCCAAGGTTCCGCAAAAGATCCCAGGCCGCTGCCCAAACTTGTGGCATCGTGCCGAACTCCTATAATGGACGGAATGGTCGTACAAAATTTGACATCAGCGGAAGTTCTCGAGGCAAGAAAAGGTGTAGTGGAATTCCTGTTAATAAATCATCCGCTGGATTGTCCTGTATGTGATCAGGCAGGCGAATGCGATCTTCAGAACCTTGCCTACGAGCATGGCGCTGCAAAGACACGCTATGAGGAAGAGCGACGGACGTTTGAAAAGATTGATATCGGAGATAAGATCAAGCTGCACATGACACGTTGTATCCTTTGTTATCGATGCACGTTTGTCGCCGACCAACTCACCAACAACCGCGTACACGGTATTCTTAACCGTGGTGATGCCTCCGAGATCAGCACATACATCGAGAAAGCTGTTGACAATGAATTTTCCGGAAACATGATCGATGTTTGTCCCGTTGGGGCATTGACAGATCGCACCTTCCGGTTTAAAAGCCGTGTCTGGTTCACGAATCCACTGGACGCACACCGTAAGTGTGATAAGTGCTGCGGTAAAGTTGTCTTATGGACAAAAGGCGATGATGTGCTGCGCGTTTCCGCAAGAAAAGATCAATATGGCGAAGTCAAAGAATACATTTGTAATGAGTGCAGATTTGACCATAAGAACATGAACGACTGGACGATAGAAGGACCGCGTCACATTGACCGCCATTCTGTGATCGCCCAGAATCATTATGAGAAAATTGATTTGCAAAAATTAAAGCTTGAAATTGATCGTCAGATCGTTTTCCAAAAAGGAAAACAATTACCTGAACCAGACAGCTCAAACTAAAGAATCAGCAGCATGATATCATTCTTTATATATAAGTTCATACTTGCCGCTGCGATCTTTGGGATCACGCTGTTCGTTGCTGCCTATTCCACATACGCAGAAAGAAAAGTTGCAGCGTTCCTGCAAGACAGGCTTGGGCCCGATCGCGCCGGACCTTATGGCATATTCCAACCGCTGGCGACGGTTTGAAGTTTATCATGAAGGAAGAATTCATTCCAGTTGTTTCCAACAAGCTACTTTTCGTGCTTGGCCCTTGTATCGCCATGATGACGGCACTAATGGCAGGAGTAATCATTCCCTGGGGAAATACTATTGTTATCGGTGGACAGGAATATTTATTACAGATCGCAGATCTTAATATTGGAATACTTTACGTGTTCGGCGTTGTATCGATAGGGGTATACGGCATTATGATCGGAGGATGGGCCTCCAACAATAAATTTTCGCTTATTGGTGCTATCCGTGCATCCGCCCAGATGATCAGCTACGAAATTGCAATGGGCTTATCGATCATCGCGTTGATTCTTATGACCGGAACTTTGAGTCTCAGTGAAATCACTACGCAACAAGCCGGTGGTGCAGGCGGAGACTGGAACTTCTGGAACGTTATCTACCAACCGCTGGGCTTCCTGATCTTTATAATATGTGCCTTTGCGGAATGCAACAGGACACCGTTCGACTTGCCAGAATGTGAAACGGAACTTGTTGGCGGGTATCACACTGAATATAGCAGCATGAAGCTTGGATTTTATCTTTTTGCTGAGTACATAAACATGTTTGTTTCGTCGGCAGTGATCTCAACGCTCTATTTCGGAGGATATAATTTCCCCTTCATGAACAATCTTGGACTTGAGCATAATACGATTACTATTATAGGAACATTGTTCCTGTTTGCTAAGATAGGTTTCTTCATTTTCTTTTTCATGTGGATACGCTGGACAATCCCGCGTTTCCGATATGATCAGCTGATGAACCTGGGATGGAAGATCTTGATACCATTGGCGGTGTTGAATATTTTTATTACCGGCGTGGTGTCGTTGATGTTTAATAGATAGAGTGCAAGAAAGAGTGTGGGTGTGGGTAGTGTGGGTTTTGAACGCCGAATGTCGCAATGTCGAACGCAGAATGTACAGATTGAACTAACGATTAACGGATAACGGATAACGATTAACGGCATGCTAACAAACCGATCAAAGCTTGTAGTCAAGAAGGAGATGACGCTGTGGGAGCGGATGTACTTGCCCGCCATTCTGGGGGGAGTAGTCATCACGATAAAGCACTTGTTTCGGAAAAAGGCAACGATTCGATACCCGGAGAAAAAAAGAGAGATCAGCGAGATTTGGCGAGGACAACATGTATTGAAGCGTGATGACAAAGGCGCGGAACGCTGTACAGCGTGCGGACTTTGTGCAGTCGCGTGTCCTGCTGAAGCGATAACCATGACCGCCGCAGAAAGGAAAAAAGGAGAAGAAAATCTGTATAGGGAAGAAAAATATGCTTCGACGTATGAGATCAACATGCTACGCTGCATCTTCTGTGGTTTGTGTGAGGAAGCATGTCCTAAGGAGGCCATATTTTTGACGGATCGTATCATGGAAACAGACTATTCACGAAATGATTTCATATTCGGAAAGGATAAACTGGTTGAATCTGTAAATGATCGGATTGATGTAAGCAAGAGACAAACGCAGGCTGTAGCAGAATTCAAGCAACAAAAAAAACTAAGTCATAACAAGTAACCGGTAAACCACAGTGACGCTTAACGTATTCTACTTCCTTTCTTTTGTCGCCGTGTTATCCGCTTTGATGGTGGTTTTCTCAAAAAGCCCCGTGTACTCTGTACTATACCTGATCATCACATTCTTTTGTATCGCCGGGCATTATGTTTTATTAAATGCTCAGTTTTTGGCAGCCGTGCACGTGATCGTTTATGCGGGCGCAATAATGGTCTTGTTCCTTTATGTGATCATGCTGCTGAACCTGAACAAGGGAGTCCGAACCACAGAAAAGCACTTTGCTAAAGATTACAGCCACGATATGCGCAGGACTGTTTATGATCGTGCTTGTCGGTTCATTGAAAGGAATCCGAACAAATGCTGCAGCAACAAACCACTGACCCTTCCATCGGTGCGGTAAAAAATCTTGGAAAAGTAATGATGACTGAGTTCTTGCTTCCTTTCGAAATAACGTCAGTCCTGTTGCTGGCGGCAATGGTTGGAGCAGTGATGCTGGGAAAGAAAGAGGAAAAGCAGTGAGCAATGAGCAATGAGGAATGAGGAATGAGGAATGTGAATGTGAACTCCGAATGTCGAATGTCGAATGGGCTACGATAACGGATAACGATTAACGGATAACGGATAACAGAACATGATAAATAATATACCAATAGACTATTACATCTGGCTTTCGGCAACGCTGTTTACAATTGGCGTGCTGGGGGTGCTTTACAGGAGGAATGCTATAATCATCTTCATGTGCATTGAACTAATGCTGAATGCCGTGAACCTTTTGATGGTGGCGTTCTCCAGTTATCTCAATGACGCATCCGGTCAGGTATTCGTGTTTTTTATTATGGCAGTAGCGGCAGCTGAAGTGGCAGTCGGGCTGGCTATCCTTGTTCTTATGTATCGGAATACAAAGACCGTAGATATTAACGTATTGAACCGTCTCAAATGGTAGGTATAGATTTTCTTGTAAGCTTCGTTCCGCTGTTCCCTTTGCTGGGCTTTCTTTTCATTGCGCTAAACACAAAAAGATTTACCGAGGGGTTTACATCGTTTGTAGCATGTGGATCCGTCCTGGCATCGTTTATAGTTTCGTTCTTCCTCTTTATTCACCTCATTGGCATCACAGCCGGCGAGCAACGTATTCACGTAACACTCTTTGACTGGATCAGCGCAGGCCACTTTAAGGCATCCATCAGCTTTCTTGTCGATCCGCTTTCATCGTTGATGCTCCTTATTATAACGGGCGTTGGATTTCTCATCCACGTGTACTCGATCGGATACATGCACGACGATGAAGGATACAACCGCTTTTTCTCCTATCTCAATCTTTTCGTGTTTTTCATGTTGCTGCTGGTAATGGGATCGAATTACCTCGTGATGTTCATTGGCTGGGAAGGCGTTGGGTTGTGCTCTTACCTTTTGATCGGATTCTGGTTCAAGAACCAGGACTACAATGATGCAGCCAACAAAGCATTCATCATGAACCGTATCGGAGACCTGGGGATGTTGCTGGGAATTGTGCTCATCTTCATGAACTTCGGAAGCTTGGAATATTCGCAGGTATTTCCACAGGCATCAGCCATCGACACTTCTACCATTACCCTGATTACGATTTTGCTTTTTGTTGGCGCTATGGGAAAGAGCGCGCAGATCCCGCTCTACACATGGCTGCCCGATGCAATGGCCGGGCCCACGCCCGTCTCAGCACTCATCCATGCCGCAACCATGGTTACGGCGGGAGTTTACATGGTAGCACGTAACAACCTGCTCTATTCCCTCGCACCGGTAGCCATGGAGTTAGTTGTTATTGTCGGCCTTGCCACCGCCCTTTTTGCGGCAACCATCGCTCTTACCCAGAATGATATTAAAAAAGTATTGGCTTACTCTACTGTCAGTCAACTGGGACTAATGTTCGTCGCTCTCGGACTTGGGAACTTCACGGGTGGTATCTTTCACATGGCCACTCACGCCTTCTTTAAAGCATTGTTATTCCTGGGCGCTGGCAGCGTGATCCATGCACTGCATCACGAACAGGACATACGAAAAATGGGAGGCCTCAATAAATACCTTCCAATTACTTATCTGACGTTTCTTATCGGGGTTGTCGCAATCTCCGGGATCCCGCCGTTTGCCGGATTCTTTTCAAAGGACGAAATACTTGCTGCGGCATTCGCTCACAACAAATTTGTCTGGATAGTGGCTGTGTTTGCATCAATGCTAACGGTGTTTTATATGTTCCGCTTATTGTTCCTCACGTTTTTGGGAACGTCTCGTGCCAGTGCGGACACAATGAGCCATGTACATGAATCACCTCAAAGCATAACGTTACCCTTAATAGTTCTCGCAGTTCTTTCTGCGATCGGCGGATTCATGGGAGTCCCGGAAGCACTGGGAGGATCGCACTGGCTGGAACGTTTCTTATCGCCTGTATTCGCACAATCGCATAGCCTGGTTGCATCCCATTCCCTGGACCACTCCACGGAGTATATGCTGATGGGAGGAGTTGTAGTACTTACTTTGATCGTGATTGCATATGCATACTCTCGCTATGTTAGCAAACGTCACGTTCCTGTCGAAGATGGCGGGATTGCAAATCCATTGCAGCAAACGCTCTATAACAAATATTATGTGGACGAGATTTACGATTCGATGATTGTAAAACCATTGTATTGGCTTTCGGAACAATTCTATTCAATAGTTGAAAAATCCGGAATCGACAGGCTGGTGAATGCTTCGGGTCGCGGTGTAGAATCAGGAAGCAAGTTTGCACGGCTCATTCAGAACGGCCAGGTGGGTTATTACATTTTTGTGATGGTTATAGGTATTGCGTTGCTCCTCGCCTACGCGGCTGGACTTGAATAACAATGAAATGATGACATTATTTTTAATATTCTTCCCGTTGTTCGTCGCGATCGTGCTCTTCGCACTTCGACCCGCTAATGCAAAAGTATGGGCTCTCGCAGGCTCATTGGTCGAGTTGGCAGGCTCGCTGGTTGCTGCAGCAGGATTTGTTCCCAGTGAATTATATCAGTTCATGATCGATGTACCGTGGATCACCTCGTTAGGATTACATTTCGCAGTCGGGATTGATGGAATTGGCCTAGTCCTGGTTCTCCTTACAACGCTTTTGGTACCGCTCATAATCCTTTCGTCCTTTAAAGCATCTTACAGCAATCAATCCACTTTCTATGGACTCATTCTAATAATGCAGATGGCGTTGATCGGCGTGTTCACGGCATTAGATGGTCTGCTTTTCTATCTCTTTTGGGAAATGGCCCTGATCCCCATTTACTTCATTTGTCTCATCTGGGGTGGTGAAGACCGTGGACGAATAACACTTAAGTTCTTTATTTATACCCTCGCGGGAAGTTTGTTCATGCTTGTTGGGCTGGTCTACTTATATTATCAGACGCCGTCCCCCCACACGTTCGATATTCAGTCCCTTTACCAGGCGGGCAGAGCTTTGCCGGCGGCAACACAAGGATTGATATTCTGGGCGATGTTTGTTGCATTCGCCATAAAGATGCCTGTATTCCCTTTTCATACCTGGCAACCAGATACCTATACCGTTGCGCCAGTGCAGGGAACGATGTTGTTATCCGGCATCATGCTTAAGATGGGGATATATGGAATGATCAGATGGCTGATCCCGGTAGTGCCGGTAGGTGTACAGGAATGGGGCTCCACAGCAATAGTTCTTTCGATCATAGGGATCATTTACGCTTCCTGTATTGCGATCATTCAAAAGGACTTTAAAAGGCTCATTGCATATTCCTCAATCGCACACGTTGGATTGATTTCAGCAGGAGCTCTTACACTCAGCACGATTGGCGTGCAGGGAGCAATGATTCAAATGTTCAGCCACGGAATTGTGGTGTTCGCCTTGTTCTACATTATTGAGATCATCTTTGAACGAACAGACACGAGGGCACTTGCAAATCTGGGCGGCATCAGAAACGTCGCCCCTGTTCTGGCTACTGTGTTTGTCATAGTCATGCTAGGTAGTGTCGCCTTACCGTTGACAAGTGGTTTTGTTGGAGAATTCCTGCTCATCAATTCCTTGTTTCAGTACCAGGCGTGGATGGGAGCAATCTCCGGACTCACAATCATCCTCGGCGCTGTTTACATGCTGAAGACATTCCAACGGTCGATGTCTGGCGAAGTCAACCATACTCTGTCAGGCTTTACGGACCTTACCAATCATGAGAAGCTGGTCCTTTACCCTGTTGTGATCCTCATCGTGTTAATAGGTATTTATCCGATGCCATTACTGAACATTTCTGAGGCGTCTGTTGAAAACCTGCTTAATATTTATTCGAACTTATCCACGCTAGGGCGGTAATATGAATGCATTATTAGTTATATGTGGCTTGGGGGTTTTTTCGCTGATAGCGGAAATTCTGAGTTTCAGGAAATGGCTTCTCGGTGTTATCATTGCCGGTCTTGCAATCGCTATATTATTAGTTGCGCGTGAATTTGGAAGCTCAACATTCCACTTCAGTGAAATGTTATTGTTCGACAATTTTTCACTGGCCTATGCCGGCCTCATATGTTCCATCGCTTTGTTTTGGTTTTGGATGGCAGCGGATTATTTCAGGAATACTTCCCATATCACGGACCGATCAGCAATGGTGCTCTTCACTATTGCCGGAGCTTTGATCATGGCCTCATTCAACAATATGGCTATGCTTTTCCTTGGCATTGAGATATTGTCTATTTCGCTGTATGTACTCGCCGGAAGCAAAAAGGAAAGCCTGTTCTCCACCGAAGCATCGTTCAAATACTTCCTGATGGGAGCATTTGCAACGGGATTCCTGTTGATGGGCATCGCTCTTGTTTATGGCGCCACCGGGTCATTCCAGATCACAACGATCGCCGACTTTGTAGCATCACATAAAACGGAATTACCCTACTTTTTCTATGCCGGTGTTTTGATGATGCTCGCGGGCCTCGCCTTTAAGATTTCCGCGGTTCCATTTCACTTTTGGGCACCGGATGTTTATGAAGGATCGCCGACGGTAATCACTGCCTTAATGTCTACCGTGGTGAAGATCGCCGCGATAGCCGCCTTTTACAGGGTATTTTCAATTTGTTTTTCGTCCGTTCAACACACCTGGACAACTGCGCTTCAGGTAATCACCGTTCTGACGCTGGTCATTGCTAACGTGACGGCTGTATACCAAAATAGTGTTAAGCGTATGCTTGCCTATTCCAGCGTTGGACATGTAGGCTATATCCTACTGGGTTTTATATCCAATGACAAGGCAGCGTCCGGCACTATATTCTATTACCTCGCAGCGTATGCTGTAGCATCTATTGCAACATTCACGATCCTTCATTTATTGGAACAGAAACGTTCAGGCATCACTGTTGATAATTTTAATGGACTGTACAAAAAGAAACCTCTTTTGGCAGTGGCCATGACTATTGCATTGCTTTCATTGGCCGGCATTCCGCCGTTTCCGGGATTTTTTGGTAAGTATATGGTGTTTGCGCTGGCCATTGAAAATGGATTTACGTCGTTGGTTATCCTCGCAATCGTCACTTCGCTGATCGGCGTGTATTTTTACTTCCGTGTGATCATCGCCATGTTTTTTAAAGAACCAGCCAATGAAGAAATACCGGACGATCGCATCATTGACGTCGTTGCTATATGTTCTCATTGGAGTAACTATCACGTTGGGGATTTTTCCCGACAGTTTGTTGCAACTCATGAAATAATGGGGTGATTACGTGGTTTCCGTCTTGTTTTTTATTTCAAAAGATTTTATCTTCAATCGATTGCAAATGATAAATCATGGGAAAGGTTAGAAACATATTGCACAACAAAGGTAACAACGTCGTTTTTTCTGTCGAGCCGACTGAGAT
Organism: uncultured Cytophagales bacterium; assembly: GCA_963774615.1. GTDB lineage: Bacteria > Bacteroidota > Bacteroidia > Cytophagales > Cyclobacteriaceae > Chryseolinea. The sequence continues at coordinate 35,297 of CAVZFT010000036.1, read as the reverse complement.
GGTTTATCGCGCCATCGAACTAATGTGTGAAAAAAATATCGGCGGCCTTTTGATCGTTGAGAATGGAAAACTGGTGGGTATTTTTACCGAAAGAGATTATGCCAGAAAACTTATTTTGAAAGGGAAGTCTTCTAAAGACACACAGATCAAAGACCTTATGACATCCAATCTTGTTACCGTTACACCTGATACCAGCATCGATGACTGCATGAGGGTGATGACAGGCAGAAAGATCCGTCACCTTCCGGTACTTGATAAGGGTGAGCTCGTAGGAATCATATCAATCGGAGATGTTGTCCACTTCGTTATCGAAGAGCAGAAAAGCATCATCGAGCACCTTGAGCATTACATTACAGGTCATCACGAATAAACAGCATTTTGCAAAGAGTCGAAGTGCGAAGGGTTGCGTTACCTCGAGGCTACGCATTTGCGAGTTCTTTGATCCCGATAATTATCGGGACGCGTTCTGAACTGTCATTTGATGTTTTGTAGATAGTTTGTGCGTTAGCCGAGTGTGCTATTTACCGCAGAGGAATTTCGCGTAGGTCTTAGCGTGATTTATTAGAGACTACATGCGTGGGACTCAACGATCGTAACGCAGAGAGCGCAGACTTATGCATTTCTCTGTGGCCCTCTGCGCGGATTCCTCTGTGGTCCTCTGCGATTAACTGCATTTGATGTCTTGCAGTACAGGTGTCGTACATGACGCGTTACGTCATCGCGCTTCAGCATCAAATACTACATTGATTTCCTTCTCAACGCTGAACGGTCTTCCGTCTTTCGTAAAACCTGTCACTACTACTTTCAAAGGACCAATATCGTCGCTGGCAAAAAAATTGAATTCCGCTGCTCCCGATTTGGTTTCAAGAAAAGGTTTCCAGAATAAGGTCGAGCGCAAGTCAGGAATCCTGTTGTCTACCCCGGCGTCACTGTGATCAGCCTCGAAGAATTCCCGTGATCGTGATAATCCTGTTAGGGGAAAAATATTCTCTTTTTCAATTGGCTTATACAGGTCCCCTTTCTTCGATTCAACAAATATCACAGCATTCTCACCAAGCTTACCCAGCTGCGTAAGTTTATTAGGATTGTTCAGTACCTTAATAAAAAGCAATTGCTCCGGCTTCAGGCTGAGGAAGTATGCGGTATTCCTTGTCATCAAACCGTCTATGATGTAAAGGGGATCATCCTTGAAAACCTTAAGCGACTTATCATAGCGATAAGACATCCGCACAATCTCCTTATCTCCCTTTTTCTTATAACGTACAAAAGGTACGGCCTCCTGCAGAAAGTCCTCCATTGAAGGGAAGGTCATATATTCCTCGACATTCACGGTGTAGTCCACCCCGCGAAACTCATCTTCAAAGATGCTGTTAGGACTATCCTCAGCAGCCGATGTCGCCCCTTCATTGCCAAAGAATGAATAGGACTTCGAAACTATACTTCTATTCAACGCATATTCACCGTATTTCGAACGCTGCTCTTTCTCGACGGAAGTCCATGTGTCTATTGCATTGATCGAATCCTTGAAAATAATTATATCGTAATTCTCATCAACGGCTCTGTTCTTTTCCCTGAGCGTACAAAATACTTTGTCTTGTCCCCAGAAATCGTAAATGAGGGTCATGTCAAAGTTGCCATCTCGGGTGTATGCCTCGTATCCTACGGTGTTCTTCTGGAGGTATCCGATTACAGCTGTTGAATCGGGTGCCGGTTCACCGGTTTTTTTCGAGACTACTTTGCCTCTGAGTCTTGCTTCGTTATAGAACGGAAACGTCATTGGTAGTGGTCGATTGTTCAGTATATCCTGCCAATCGAAAACGTCCAGCGTCTGCGTGATAAGAAAATCGTTCAGAAGAAAGTTGTCGCTGATGTCGTATCGTTGAGCGCGTTCGTCCGCGGCATGAGAGATCTGAAAGATAAAAGCTGGAGGCCTTCGTATGACCTTTAAATAAATTAGCCTGATATACAAGGACATTCACCTCGGAATCTATCTGACCGGCCTGATTCATCCAATATTTGTACTGAACCGGATATTCGTGCGCGTTGATCAACTGAAGTGCTCAAATTGAGTTTCGCAGTAATATTTTCAGCACTCCTGGAAAAGAACAACCGTCGCGCGAGAATCTCTCCGCCGGAATCAAAAACCAAGATCTCGTGAAGAGCCCCGTCCAGTGATGTAACGGTATGTTCACACGCAAAGGCGCCGCCTCACCAACCATGTAGGCTTGTTTGAATTTAATCTTGCCCCGGGAAACTACGACTACAAAGATCTCTTTGTTTATCAATTGTGATCCCGGCGGCACAGACAGTAGGAATTCAGGATCACCGTTAGTTTCCATCATAAGCGAAACTCCGTCCTTTACGCTCACAGGTACCGGCCATCGCCTTCCACCCGCCGGCCATTCGGCATAGTACCTCACACCCGGTTCTGGTGTAATTATAAAATTACCAAGGCCCGTTGTGTCGAGGGATATAACAGATATTATCGAATCCGCCGGACTTCTCAGTTGTACAACTGCAGAAGGAGGACCGAGTACAACGACCTTGTTGGAAGTTCCAGCAACAAGATTGCCACCTTCCGGAAAGAATTTTAATGCGTCGGTTTTTTTAAATACAGTTTCAATTTGTTTAGTCGATTCAATCCGGATCATTTTCTGAAAATAGCCCGAAGGCTTGAAGTTCCTCATCCAATCAGTGTGACCAACTATCTTATAGTCTCCGGGCGTCACATCAGGATCAATAACAAACTGACTGTGCCCTGTGCCGTTCTTTACTTTAAACTTCACTTTTTGAACAGTCTGACCTTCCCCATTGAAAAGATCGAGGGCGACAATGTGTTCGCCTTTTACGTGACTAAAATCCTCGTTCATATACCAGCTCTGAAAGAATACCGTATCACCTGGTGAGTAGACAGGTTGATTAAGAATACAGTAAAGCTTTACAATTGGGTATTTGGTCCTGAATGCATCATACTTTTGTTGAAGCTCCTGAAGAAAATCCGCTGGCTTCCATGACGACAAAAATGTCACCACGGTAACTAATAATATCAGGCGAGCAATCATCGGTTTAAACATTGCTCTCATTTAATAACAAGCGTAAAAATTCATTCATGATCATCAATCCCAATAAAGTGGTTTTTCAGTTGTTGAATAAGGGAACAATCTCGTACAACTCTCCTTGTAAGGAAGGTCTTGCGGCGGAATCATACTTTCGTCTGGGCACATCCCTGCGCGTGATGAACATTGATTTGCTGCTTACAGATGAAGCATAAAACAATCCTTCGATTGGTCCCGGCTCTCCGCTTATCTGAATAAAATTGCCCTTCACTTTTCCGGTAACGGGTTGAAAAAGACTTGTTGTGGCTTTCTTTTGCGCAACCAACGCCTTCCAGAAATTAAATGCCTGTCGCGACAAAGTGAATTGCTTCACTTCCGCATGCACCTTGTACATAAATGTCCACTGGTTTACCGGAACATATGTGGCATTGATCTTCGTAAACTTGCCACCATCAACGAACTGATTATCGCTAATAACCGGCATCTCATTAAAGAAGTCTACCCAGCACGTACAACATTCACACGGCTTTACATATTCAAGATTTCCATCAACGCCAATGACATACGAACTGCATGGGCGTGGACTGGGGCATCTCGACTCACCACCACAGGGTACCTTATACAATTCAGGGTTGGTATCCACCTGAAATGTCCCTTTGAATTTCCATAGGAAATAGTATGCACTTTGCGATCCGGCATTGGCATCGAAATAGACATTGAAACCATAATTTGTGACGCCGTCAACATTTTTTTCCTCAACGAATTCATGATAAACGCTATCCATCGATCCGTACGACTTCAACGTATCAGGAATCGACTCGTAAATCCTGCCGTCAAGCAACTGAATACGCACTTTGTATGCACGTCCCACCTCACCACGAATACCATTTGGATTTGTTTGATAAATACCCTGACTGATTTCAACCAGATCTTCCGAATATCCCAGATCATCAAGGATCGAAACCTTCTTCGCAGATATCGGTGCCTTCATGGATTCCTTCGATTCCATGTCGAATGATTTCGATATTTCAACCTTGTAAGGTCCAGGTTCATCGGTAATAAATCCCTCTACCGCAATAGGAAACTCATCGCCTATATCTGTTTCTATGTCGATCCTGTCAACACATGCGCCAGTCGAAAGCATAAGCACCAACGAGAATAGCCTTACGACCATTCTTTGCTGCTTAACTATCACTCCAGAAATATGTGTTACCAATTTCACTTTCGTCTTTTTTTAGTCAATAAATACTTCTATTCCCAAAATTCCGGTTTTTGGGTTGTAGCATAAGGGAATAATTTTAAACAACTATCTGCAAACGCAACGCCTGGTTCGGGAATAGGGACCGTCGACCGTACATCATCACGATCAATAAACATCGCTTTGCTCACTACACCAGCCGCGAAAAACAAGCCCTCAACACCAACAGGCGGGCCGCTCACCTGAACAAAGTTCGTCTTTATCTTTCCGGTTACTGGTTGAAACAAACTGTTGATCGCTGTCTTTTGATCCTGTACGGCCTTCCAGAAATCAAATGCATGACGCGATAAAGTGAACTGAGTGACTTTTGCGTATACCCTGTGCTGAAATGTCCAGGCCTCTAATGGTATATGCATTGCCGTTTGTGCGGTGAATTTGCCTTGCTCCACGAAAAGATCATCACTTAGTAACAGGTTGAGGGTTAAAAAAATCATACCAGCAGGTGCAACATTCACAAGGTCCAACCCGAACAAATACTGCGCGTGTAATCCCAGGAAGTGGAGAGACATTCCTAAGGCCGCTGCATAAAGGTTTGTAGTTACATATGTTACATTCCTGACACGTTATCTCGCCACACGGTTCATCCTCCTTAAGTTCAGGATTCGTGTCCGATTGAAATGTGCCAGTAAACTTCCACATCAGGTGATATCTGTTTTCAGATACAATTGAAGGAATGAACTTCACGTCAAAACCGTATACAGTTGCATTATTGTCGGGAGTTTTTTCTTCCGTGAACAATGCATACAAGCTGTCTATTCTTCCTGATTCCAGCAGTGTATCGGGAACCGACTCGTACACCCGGCCGTCGGGCAATTCAACCTGAAGTATATACGTTCTTCCTACCGTTCCGCGAATGCCGTCAGCCTTCGTAACATAAATTCCCGCGGAGGCTTCCGTAAGTACTTCACTAGTTCCCGTGTTGTCGGATATAACTACACGCTTGGCGGAAACAGGATGTTTGAATGATTCCTTTGATTCAATATCAAATGCCACATTGATTGCCACCTGATAAGGACCGGGCTCATTTGTAATCGATCCATTGATTACAATTGTGTTCAGCGCAACGTAACCTGTTTCAATATCAATGCGGTCAAGACACGCGCTGGCTAAAAGAATAGAAGCAATGGATAATATGGAACTCCTCCTTCTCACGCTGCTAGATTTTAAAGCTATAAGATATTGATGGAAGTGCCGTGCCGATGATTGAAAGCCTGTAAGGCCGAAGGATACCCGGTCTCACTTCTTTGAAAAAGATCGTATACGGATTCTTTCGTCCGTAAACATTGTAAATGGATATAGTCCATGTTCCGTCCCATAACTTTTTGCGCTTGTGACTTCCTTCAATAACTAAACCCAGATCGAGCCGATGATAATCCGGTATTCTATATGCATTACGGTCAGAGAACGATGATACCGTAAAGTTTTCGACGCTGAATGCTGTTAGTGGCAGCGTAATTGGCCTGCCTGTCCGGTACGTAAACGCGCCGGTAAAGAAGAATCGCCTTGTGATATTGTACTTCCAATTGAGGTTGACAACATGAGGCTGATCATAATTGGAAGGATATTCTTTACCATCGTTTATAGATTCGTCCGGGAACTCCCCTTCAATGGTCCGAAGCGAACGGGAATAGGTATAACCTATCGATCCTTCCAGCTTCCCTCCGATTTTTGTGACTTGCATTTCAGCACCGTATGCTCGAGCGCTACCCTGCAAAAGATCTGTTTCGATCTGAGGATTCAGCAACAACTGAGCACCATCTTTGAAGTCGAGCACATTCTCTATGGTCTTGTAGTAAACTTCTACAAAAGCCTCATACTTCCTCTCCTTAAAATTCCTATAGTAACCGATTGAAAATTGATCCGCCATCTGTGGTTTGAAATAGTAGCCACTGGGTTGCCAGATGTCGACGGGAGTAACCGCTGTAGTGTTTGTGACTAGATGCAGATATTGAAATATCCGGTTGTATCCCATTTTAATGGATGACGCCGGTGTGATCTCGTATCGCAAGCCGAGTCGAGGTTCCAGGTTGTGATACGATTTGATTGTTTCTCCCTTTGCATAATGGACAGTGTCGATTAGGTTCAATGTCTCACGAGGTACTCCCGATTTATAGATGTTTACTGACCCCGGTCCAACAGCCTGGAACATCGAAAGACGCAGTCCGGCATCGAGATGAAACTTGGTGAACACCTGGAACTGATCGGAAAGGTAAATACCCGACTCAATGGAATGCTGTTTTTCCATTTGGATAAACTTCTTATCTGACTGCGCCGACGATGGGTTAAGAGTTCCAGGATTGAAATCGTAATACACTCCCTGTACGCCGAACGCTATTTTATGCTTCTCAAGCTTGATGTTGAAATCTGCTTTTACCGTTGGATAGGTGATCTGATAACTTAACTCAAAGCCGGCATTCGGATTTTCGTCGAATACCTCATAACTGTAAGTTCCATAACCGGCCGACAATGCGCCAGTGAATTTGCTGCTGAACTCATGATCGAGGCGAAGCGATCCCATTTTGGTATCCCATCGATAAGTTGAATCACCATTAAGCTTGAACTGATCATGACTAATGTAACCCGATAAAGTCAGCTTGGTTTTTGGGCTAAACATGTGTGTTAGTTTTGCCGCTCCATCGTAGAACGTAACTGAGCTATTGCGCAAATCAACATAGTTACTTTGTATCGTGTTAATGAGCCAATCAGAATAAGTGGTGCGGAAAGAAGCTGCAACCATCGTCTTATTTTTGATGATCGGTCCATGTACCATTAGATTACTTGAAATGATCCCTATACCACCGCTTACTCCCCATCGTTCCCTATCTCCTTCCTTTGACCTGATATCGAGAACAGACGAGATCCTTCCGCCAAACTCGGCAGGAATACCACCGCGATAGAACGTGACATCGCGTATAGCCTCCGCATTAAAAGCTGAAAAGAAACCAAAGACGTGTGAGCTGTTGAAAACAGGCAGTCCATCGTAAAGGATAAGGTTCTGGTCCACGCTACCGCCGCGTACATTGTAGCCGCTTGCTGCTTCACCGGTGGTAGTAACACCTGGCAGTGTTTGTATTTGTTTGATCAAATCAACTTCACCGAGCATCGCAGGAGCGCGTTTGACTTCCTTCATGCTCAACTGGTCGTCCCGATAGCGCTGGTCGTGATCTCCCGGGCCGACATATCCTGAATAACCACTTCCTCCAGCACTGTTGGCACTTCTTCGAGCTCCTGGTTCACGACGCCATCCTTGTAAATTTCAAGATCGATCACTTTCTCTTCGAAGTTGACGTAACTAATAGTTATGACGTGAGCACCACTCGGAACTTTCAACTCGAATCTTCCTTCAGCATCGGTTACCGTTCCAACAGGTATGTCAGTCGCAACCACGCTCGCGCCAACAAGAGGATCCTTAGATTTGTTTTCCGTTATTACTCCTCGTAAGTCACCCGCCGCCCACCGAGAGCGTCAGCCTGAATCCCGATAAGTACTTTATCAATTTTCTTGTGAGCACGTTGTGCCACGTTGATCATGGCATGATGCTGAATAGCGTGTGCCGGGTCTTTTACCAGTGCAATTGAATGTTCGTTGATCTCGAGATAATTCAGTTCGGATCCTTTAAACAACTCGTCAAGGGCCTCGCGTAAAGTAATCCCGGAAAGATTTTCCGTGATAACGAGGTGATCGATCCAATCTTTAAGGAAATAGAATCGGACAGGATGGACCTTTTCCAGGTCAGTCAGATAGACACTCAGGCTTTTTCCCTTCTCTGAACCATCAAGTCTGGTGTCCAGGATTGATTGTGAGAAAGCGGGAAATAGGCCGAATAGTAAGAGAAAGAGTAGAAGTCCCCTCAAATCGTTTAGGTTAATGATTAAGGCTGGTAAGGTAGAAATGAATTGCCGGATTGCGAAGGTCAGCGCTATAACAATTTTGAAGTCCAAGGACCAGCTAAACCCCTGTCCGGCACATAATTTCACTTCTTTTTATGAAAATAAAAGTGTAAACGATTCCGGGTATTCCACTCGTTAAGAATGAACAATTTAGATGTATAGGCGTACCGTTGAGTGGTGAAGGAGAATATGAGAATTTGAGAATTTGTGAAATCTCGCGTCAAATCGCTCCTCAAATTACCTTCTCTCAGCTCCTCACGTTCTCACCTACTCACTCCTCATCTTCTCACCTTCTCATCTTCTCATCTTCTCATCTCCTCATCTCCTCACTTCCAACAATTGCTCTTTGATAAGAATTCAAAAGTCTGCTCACTTCATCCAGATGCATTGCGATTTTTTCGATAGAGCCATAGTTCAAATCTCTGATTAGTATTAGGTAGTACTTACATTCAGATAGTGAACCTTGAGCAATATTGAGAAATCTCACTTTGTCCCGCAGTCCTCGCTTTCTATATCCTTCAGCGATGTTGGCGGCAATCGAAACCGACGCCTTCCTTATTTGACTGGTGATTCCAAAGCGTTCCTCTTTCGGAAATCGCGATGTCAGTGAATAAGTCTCTAACACGAATTGATGAGCTTTCTGCCAGACTATCAACTCCGTAAAATCTGTTGTTTTTTCCATGGTTAAAATATTTAGCGCCTAACATATTTGCATTGTAGAATATGAGAAGGTGAGAATATGAGAATATGAGAATTTGTGAAACTCCCCAATCCCGGCTCCATACCTTCTCTCCTCCCATATTATTATCTCCCCACCTCCTCATCTTCTCACCTCCTAATCTCCTCATCTTCTCATCTTCTCACCTCCTCATCTCCTCACCTTCTCATCTTCTCACCTCCGGCAAATGCACTACCACCTGATCATGCATCGTATACAACCTGTATTGCGCTCCATCATACACCAGAATCGGGCTGGATTTGTTTTCCGCGTTGAATCGGATTGCCCGGATATTTCTTCCAATGGATGAGATCATCAGAAATAGCGACGCAACTCGTCCATTCATGCCAGTCTTTATATTCTGTGGCGTGATAGTATGCGTAATACTTTCCGTTGTGCTTTACGATCTGATTGAAAGCAACTCCATATTTATCATACGTCTCAGGTCCCATCTGCAGGACAGGATCGTCTTGTTTGTTTGTCCATACCTTTAAATCAGTGGAAGTTGCAAGCCATATCCCGAGGTCTCCGCGCTCATAAAAGAGATGCCAAATCCCATTTTCCAGCCATACCGTTGGAGTACCGTATGCGCCTTTGCTTATGGGTGAGCCATTCACGTAACGGATATCGAGTGGCCCTTGCTCGGTCCAGTGAACGCGATCTGTTGATGTAAGCATATGTGCGATGTCGTCTTTTCCTTCGGCAAACATGTAATACGTGCCTTCATGTTTCAGTACCATCATATCCTCTACCCAACCGGAATCAAAAATAGGGTTGCCTTCGTACCGTGTCCAATGCAAACCGTCTGGCGAAGTAGCGTACCCCAGGTGCATATCGGTCTCAGGGTCCTCGCGGTATCCTGTGTACCACATGTAATACTCCCCATCCTCTCTGAGGATATATCCTCGTTCCCTGATCTTTTGATCCCATGTATCGCCTCCGGTACCTGTGAACACGGGATTCCCCTCCCCCGCCGTGAATTGCAGAATCTCCAAAGGATACGCCGATGAATCCGCGCCACCGTCACTTTCGTTATGAGCGGGTCTTTGCGTACAGCCCAAAACGGCGCACAGCAGTGTTGTTGTTAATAGAATGGTTCTCATTGAATCGTTAAACGTTAATGGTTATCCGTTATCCGTGGAGTGTGTGTGAGTGTGAGAGCGGGTGGGCATCGGTATCCCCGATAATTATCGGGACGTGCAGGCGCAATCGCAAAAACGTGCTCGCACCCAATACTCACACCCACGATTAACGATTAACGATTAACGACTAACGATTCCCCTCCGTCCGAATAAAAGTTAGGGCGAATACAGATAAAAACACATAGATTAATAGTAATAATTGCCAATGAACGTCACAATTTGAGTCCCACTGCCACGAGTTACTATACAACGGAAAAACGCACACGACACACATGACAACACACCGCGTCGATCGGCCTAAAAGTTAATTGGGGTAAGGTCAGAATTAAAGTTAAAAAATGGAGGTCATTTTCAAAGTTATTTAGAAATCCCACTTAGTCAGTCTTCCAGATAACTTAACTTTATCAGATCAACATTAAACGAAATGAAAACTAAACGCAGAGATTTTTTGAAGTGGACAAGCCTACTTGGACTTACTGCCGCGGGTTCGAATGCATTTTCTTACTCCGGAGAAAACTCAAGTTCGGTCTCCGCCCTGTTGACGAAAAATACATCTGCCGCAACTATACCAATGAGTGAAGAAAACCTGAGTATAATCGGCCAGTATGGACCCTGGGCATCTTCGTTAAACGAAGGAAAAATACCATCACACTCCTTTAGAAAGTCCGAATGGTCAAATCTTGCTACGTGGAAAGAAGCAGCCAGAAAAAAACTTCTGGACCGAATGGCTATACCGGACATTGGCCCCACACCAAAAGTGACCGTAAAAAAACAGTACACATACGATGGTCTGCACATCGAGGAACTTACGTGGCAACTTCCGTATGGGCGACCAACGGACGCAATCTTGTTAAAACCAGCGAACGCAACGGGTCGATTACCCGCAATACTTGGGTTTCACGATCATGGAGGGAACAAGTATTTCGGAACAAGGAAGATCACGAAAACATCCGATCAGCAACACCCGCTGATGGTCACACATCAACAGGAGTATTACAGCAAGCGCGCATGGGCAAATGAGATCGCCAAAAGAGGTTATGTCGTCCTGGTGCCGGATGCATTCACATTCGGCACAAGACGGGTATTGATGCAGGATGTGCCAGAGCATTTACGCAACGGCTTGACGGATCAGGATCCAGAGAATCCCAATAACATCAAAACATACAATGATTGGGCGGGAGAGCATGAGCATGTTATGTCCAAATCTTTGTTCTGCGCAGGAACCACGTGGCCTTCCGTATTCTTTGCCGAAGATCAAAAGGCCCTCGATGTATTGAGTGCCCGCAATGATGTTGACACCAACAATATGGGATGCGCAGGACTTTCCGGCGGAGGATTGCGAACAGTTTTTATGGGAGGGCTTGACCCACGTATCAAATGCGCTGTCTGCGTCGGTTTTATGTCGACATGGAATGATTTCCTGATGAACAAATCATTTACCCACACGTGGATGACATACGTGCCCATCCTTCCCAACGAGCTCGATTTCCCGGAGATCCTCGGACTAAGGGTCCCGCTTCCAACGATGGTTTTGAATGACTCTGACGATTACCTTTACACACTGCCCGAAATGAAAAAGGCTGACACCATTTTGGCGGAAGTCTTCAAAAAAGCAAATGCTTCGGATCGATATAAATGCTCGTACTATCCAGGTCCGCATAAGTTTGATGCACAAATGCAAGACGAAGCCTTTGCGTGGTTCGACAAATGGCTAAAAAGTTAACGCGGCAACCATTCGTATCTACAGATAAATAACTATAACCTTCACCATGAAAAGTAATCGAAGAAATTTCCTCAAGCTCTCCGGTCTCGCCGGAATAGGGCTAGCCAGCACAAACATTCTTGACGGCCAGGAAGCCGTTGCTGCAACACCTGCGGGGAGCCACTCCATTCAGCAAGGTGGTAAACATTTCAACATGAGCGGTTATGCTGCTCCAAAGATCGAAACCGTAAGGATCGGATTTATTGGATTGGGGAACAGAGGACCAGGCGCCGTCTCGCGGATGAGCAAGATCGACGGTGTCGACATTAAGGCTCTATGCGATATACGGCCAGAGAAAGCGAACAAAGTAAAGGAATCGTTAGCCAACACCAGTCATAAACCGGATGTATACAGCGGCGGCGAAAATGAATGGAAAAAAGTATGCGAACGAAAGGATATTGACCTGATCTACATCGCCACGCCCTGGAAGCTTCACACGCCCATGGCCGTCTACGCGATGGAACACGGGAAACATGCAGCCTCTGAAGTGCCTGCAGCGGTTACTGTTGATGAATGCTGGCAGCTGGTAGAAACATCTGAGAAAACCAAAGCAGCATTGCATGATCCTCGAAAACTGTTGTTATGATTTCTTCGAACTCATGACTCTTAACATGGCAAGGCAAGGCTACTTCGGCGAGATCGTCCACACTGAAGGTGCATACATCCATCACTTGCTTGACAGCAACTTCTCTAAAACAAACTACTACGACATGTGGAGGTTGAAAGAGAATATGCGAAACGGAAGCCTTTATCCAACCCATGGGCTTGGACCAATTGCACAGGTGCTGGACATAAATCGCGGTGATAAAATGGATTATTTGGTCTCAATGTCGAGTAATGACTTTATGATGGCAGCAAAGGCAAAGGAGCTTGCGGCGACAGATAGTTTTTACAAGCCGTATGAAAACAAGACGTATCGCGGCAATATGAATACCACAACCATCCGAACGGCTAAGGGCAGGACCATGATGATACAACACGATGTAACATCGCCGAGACCGTATTCACGCATTCACCTTGTGAGTGGAACAAAAGCCACAGCATTGAAATATCCAGAACCTGGTCGTATCTCCAACAGTCATGAAGGATGGCTAAACGAGGAGGACTTCAAAGCACTGGAAGAAAAATACGCACCTCCGATTGTGAAAAAAGTTGGAGAGCTGGCCAAACAAATCGGCGGTCATGGCGGTATGGATTTTCTTATGGACTGGAGACTCATCGACTGTTTGCGTAATGGCTTACCGTTGGATATCGATGTGTATGATGCTGCAGCCTGGAGTGCCGTGGCACCACTCAGTGAAAAGTCAGTCGCCAACCGTTCGAACTCCGTCGATGTACCAGATTTCACTTCAGGATCATGGAAGGCCAATGAGCCGGTCGATGTTTTCCTGCAAAAAGGTGGAAATACAAAAGTAAAATTATAAGTAGTCAGCACTGTGGATATAGTAATAGGCAGAGACATCAAGGAAATGGGAAAGGAAGCCGGCATTAGTGCCGGCCGGGCTATACGCAATGCGATTACCGAAAGAGGAATAGCCAACATCATCCTTGCAACAGGCACCAGCCAATTCGAGACGTTAAATCAATTGATAGCCGAAGAAGGTATCGATTGGAGTAAGGTAGTGATGTTCCACCTCGATGAATACATCGGATTACCCATAACTCATCCGGCCAGCTTCAGGAAATATTTAAAGGAGCGGTTCCTCACGAAGGTTCCACCGATGAAGGCAGCATTTCTCATTGACGGCGAAACCGACGCGAACTCCGAATGCGAACGGTTGGGGAAATTGATCTCCAAACATCCCATCGATGTGGCCCTTGTAGGGATCGGTGAAAATGGCCATCTCGCTTTTAATGATCCGCCTGCGGACTTTGATACTGAAAAGCCGTACATCATCGTCGATCTCGATGATCAGTGCGTTCAGCAACAATTCGGTGAAGGATGGTTTCCATCGATAAACGATGTCCCGCGAAAAGCGATAAGCATGTCTGTTAAACAAATCATGAGATCAAAGCAGATCATTTGTTCAGTACCGGATTCCAGGAAAGCAGTTGCTGTTAAGAATAGTATTGAAAATCAGGTAAGCAATCTTTATCCGGCGAGTATTCTTCAAAGTCATCCTCACTGCACAATCTTTCTTGATCCATCATCAGCAGCATTGTTAACCCCAGGAATAATGGCATAACAGCCCAAACCATTAAATGATTTATATTTAGAGAGCTGACCTGTACATGAACAAATCCACGACAACTGCGATTGACGTAACAGCCTTGACAAAAAGGGATACTGTTATATCAATCTTCATAATCGGACTGTTATTCTTCATCATTGGTTTCGTTTCATGGGTAAACGCAATCCTCATCCCCTACTTCAAGATCGCCTGCGAGCTAACAAAACACACACAACTGTATCTCGTAACCTTTGCATTCTATATCGCCTATTTTATAATGTCCGTTCCATCATCCTACTTGCTCAAGAAAGTTGGGTTTAAAAAAGGCATGATGATCGCGTTTTGGACCATGGCTTTGGGTGCATTCATCTTTGTACCAGCAGCGATGTCGAGAACGTACGAGATATTCCTTGTCGGTCTCTTCACCATTGGCGTTGGACTGGCGATTTTGCAAACTGCAGTAAACCCATACATTACCGTGCTTGGTCCAAAAGAAAGAGCGGCACAACGGATCAGCATCATGGGCATCTGTAACAAAGGTGCAGGCATACTGGCGCCGATCATTTTTGCGGCAGTGATCCTTAAAGCAACAGATACCGATCTTTTTAAGACGTTGGGCACGATGTCGGAATCTGAAAAGAACGCTGCACTTGACGAGCTGATCAGGCGAGTGATTGTTCCTTATGCCTGCGTAGGATTTGGATTATTCCTGCTCGGACTTATGATCCGGTTCTCACCGCTTCCTGAGATCAATACCGAAAAAGAAACTGGAGAAGTCGCAGCGGCCAACGCTAGCAAAAAAAGTATCCTTCAATTCCCTCACCTGATCATGGGTGCGATTGCTATTTTCCTTCACGTGGGAACTCAGGTAATCGCTATCGACACTATTATCGGATATGCGGATTCCATGAAGATAAATTTATTGGAAGCAAAAGTGTTTCCATCCTACACATTGTTTGCAACGATCTGCGGCTACATACTGGGAATTATATGTATACCAAAATTCATTAGTCAGGTCAATACCCTTCGTTTGTGCACTATGCTTGGACTTGTCTTCACGCTCCTCATAGTTTATGCACAGGGCCAGGTAACATTCTTAGGCCATACCAGCGACATATCCATCTGGTTCGTCGTGCTTTTAGGATTGGCGAATTCATTGGTGTGGGCCGGATTATGGCCCCTTGCACTCGACGGGCTCGGACGCTTCACAAAATTAGGGGCATCGGTCATGATCATGGGTTTGTGTGGCAATGCGTTAATGCCTTTGGTATATGGCTACGTGGCTGACTTGTCACAATGTACGGTTAGGCTACTGGGTACTTTTCCCTTGCTACTTATACCTTGCATTCTACGCGTTTCATGGTCACCGCGTGCGGAGCTGGACTGGTGCGAAAGCTGAACCAACTAAATTAACATCATGAGTCGCCCGCGGATAAAAATCTTTAATGGCAACCTCATAATGCCGAACCGTATTATCACGGAATGGCACTGTTCTAATCAGTGGTGATACCATTGAATACGCAGGCGAGAACAACATTGAAGTGAACGATGCCCACGAGATCGATGCTTTGGGAAATTACATCGCTCCAGGATTTATTGACATACATGTTCACGGCGGCGCCGGCTGCGATTTTATGGACGGAACAGAGGCGGCATTTCTGAAGATTGCCGCGCTGCACGCGAAATATGGTACGACGTCGATGCTGCCAACTACACTTTCCGCAAGCAGGGAAGAACTGCTTCAAACACTTTCCGCTTACGAAAAATCAGTCAACAGTAATGTAGACGGAGCGCAATTCCTGGGGTTACATCTCGAAGGACCGTACTTTGCGATGGCTCAGCGTGGCGCCCAGGATCCCCGTTTCATCCGTGATCCCGATCCCGAAGAATATAAAGAAATACTTTCCCGATCTCCGTATATCAAGCGATGGAGTGCCGCACCTGAACTGAAAGGAGCGATAGAATTCGGGAAGTATATGAAGGCAAATGGAGTGTTGCCCGCCGTTGCTCACACGGATGCCATTTATGAAGACGTTGTGGTGGCTTTTGAAAATGGCTTCACGCTGGCAACTCATCTTTACTCAGCAATGTCGGGGGTGACCAGGAAGAATGCATTCCGATACGCTGGCGTAATTGAAAGTGCGTTCATAATTGATGAAATGGATGTTGAGATCATTGCTGATGGTGTTCACCTTCCTCCTCCCCTTCTAAAACTTGTTTATAAAATCAAAGGCGCGGATCGTACGGCGTTGATAACTGATGCTATGCGTGCTGCTGGTTTGCCTCCGGGTGACAGTGTTCTCGGCAGCCTGCACAACGGTTTAAAGGTTATTGTTGAAGATGGTGTAGCAAAATTACCTGATCGAAGCTCGTTCGCCGGAAGTGTAGCAACTGCAGATCGTTTAGTAAGGACTGTAGTTACGATGGCCGACATACCATTGACAGAAGCCATACGGATGATCACCTCAACACCAGCACGTATTCTTGGGGTCAATGACAAGAAAGGATCTCTTGCAAGTGGAAAAGATGCTGATATTGTGATCTTCGATAAGGACATTCGGATCGAGACGACGATTGTTAAAGGGAAGAGTTGTTTACAGCAGGGATTCCGTTGCGATCGGTTGACTTCCTTTGGTGTAGGAGTGTGGAGGAGTTGTGCGTTTTCCAGGTGTATACCCAGACTTTTTTACCGCGGAGGTCGCAGAGGAATACACGCAGAGGGCCACAGAGGAAATGCAAAATCCACAAAGCATTCCAAAATCTTATCTAGGCAAGGGTATTTTCTGCGGTACTCTGCGTGTATTCCTCTGCGCATTCTGCGCTTAAAAGCTCACTATCGAACCTACGCGCCATCATCAAACCATCACGCTATACCATTCAGGTACAGAGTTGTTTATTTGTCCTTGTCAAAAAGTCCCAAGTAAAAAATTAACAAGATAAGTGCATTGCCCGAAAACAAATGCTACAAATACAATTCGAGTTGCATTGCCAATTAATTCAATATAACCAGGTGTTATAGGCTGCAATGGAATAAAGACAATACAAAGGATGGTTACCATGAGGATTGTAGTGGAGACAGTAATAAGAACATGTGTCCAGGTAATAGTCGTGGAATAAAGAAATCTCTTTGTCGGCAGATAAAGCAGCCAAAAGAATATAAGAAGCGAAGGAATTATCCAGACCATTATAGCTAATGGAACACTAAACATAGCTATGTCCTGAAAATCTATGTAAGCAATTGAAAGAAAAACAAGCGTTAACGATAAGGCAATTGCTGTAAACAACAATAGTCCATATGGTCTTTCTTTGATATAAGCATGGATCACTTTGGCGGACTCCTTTCAATCTTGTCGGTCTCATCTGTCAAGATCTTTATTTTATACCTAAATATAGCTGAAATCCTTTTTTTCGAGAAGACGTACTGCATTTGCCATACGCATATCCAGACTTTTTTACCGCAGAAAACACAGAGGAATGCACGCTGAGGGCCACAGAGGAAATGCAAAATCCATTAGAGCTACCACAAAGCTTTCCAAAATCGAATCTCAGCAAGGTATTTTCTGCGGCCCTCTGCGTGCATTCTTCTGCGGTCCCGATGTTATCGGGATGC
This sequence comes from uncultured Cytophagales bacterium, assembly GCA_963774615.1. GTDB lineage: Bacteria > Bacteroidota > Bacteroidia > Cytophagales > Cyclobacteriaceae > Chryseolinea. The sequence goes on along the minus strand of CAVZFT010000036.1, from coordinate 17,690 downwards.
GCTTAAAACTGATCTAACGAACCTACGCACTATTATCAAATCACCACACTGTCGCCAGTTGGAGTTCTATTTGGCATCTGTCTTCTTAGCTGCAGGCAATCCGTAGCGTTGGAATAATTTTATAACCACTTCACTGATCGGTTTCATTCCCTCTGTTTCGTTCTCTTCAGTTCCGTTGGTGAGGATCACCGCGCCAATGTTTGCCTGCGGCGAAAACCAGAATAGGGTTCGACCACGTGCATAGTAGCCCCAGTGTTGAACGTTTGTCCAATGGCCCGCCGAATCTACCCGGCCCTCATTGAAAAAACCATTTGCAGATATCTGAGTGGCTGGCGGCACTTCAGCAGGTTTCGCATGATGAAGCCGCTGAAAGATAGATTGAGAAAGACTATTTTCTAACCCCAGGTCTCCACGCAAATGAAAGATGCCGTATTTGGCGAGGTCGACCACTGATCCATGAACTATAGCGCCATAAGGAGTTCCAAACGGGATCTTGCCATAACCAGCCGAATCTGGCTCATAGGGAACGAACTGGTTTCCTCGCTTTTCATGACCCCATGGATTATTGGTAGTACCATCAATCCAGGGCTCACCGAAACCACTGGAGCTCATTTTTAATGGATTGAAAATGTAATCCTGGAAAAGCTCTTCACAACTCTTTCCGGATACGCGTTCACAGATATTGCCAATAATCAAATAGCTATCATTTGTATAATACTCACGGGTTCCCGGAGGATACTCCGGAGACTGCATTAGAATATATTTTACAGCCTCATATCGTTTTTCAGTAGCGCTAAGTTTGTTGTGCTTTCGCTCCCACGATTTAACCACTTCGTCATTCCGCATCCATCGGGGAAGACCACCAGAATGGTGCATCAACATTTCCAGGGTAACGGTGCGATAGGCAGGCTGCATTTGTGCAGCGAGTTCCGGATATAGATCTGCCAGTGAACTTTCCCACGACAAGAGTCTCGTCTTCGATCAACCTTGCTACGATTGTAGCGGTCATCGTTTTGGCGATGGAAGCAATTTGGAATTTGTCGGTATAAATCAAAGGCACTCCGGATTTCATCTTACGGGTGCCTGCTGCGCCAACTGCAATGATGCTGTCCGAGTTGAAAACAGCAGCAGCTATTCCGGGCAGACCATATCGCGTTTGTACTTCTTCCAGAAACGAATTGAGATTCGTAACACCCGGTGGCGGAGCGGGAATGACCACAGTCGATGGCTTAGTAGATTGTTGGCAATTGGTTTGCAGGAAAATAATCAAACAGAAAACCATAAGCATGGGTCCCTGCCACACAATTGTTATTTTCTTTTTTATCATCCTTAGTGCATTCCCAATCTACTCCGTGAGCGTATGTAATAATTCGACAAAATTTTCAGGAGGAAAAAACTGGAGTTTCTTATCTGTTATTTTATATGGCAGATTTTGAAATTGCCCGTCCCTATACCAAAACATGTTGTTACTTATTGAGCCAGGTCCTTCTTCATTCATTCCATAAATGGCTGGGAGAAGTTGGTTAATGGCTTTTACTACCTTGATGTTCTCAATTGGATAAATGATTACAGAATGTCTATGAGGGATTCCGATGAGGGAACCCTTAGAACCAACCAAATTTTTATGATTGTTTAAGTCAAATACTATGTTTGGAGCGAAGAAGTGATCCCCCTGAACAAACCAAATATTGAACTCCTTAAACTTCTGTTCCGAGATTTCCAGAGGATACTTGCGTCTGATGTTTTGAATGCCCGTCTCGAACAACTCATCAAAGGTCTTGTTCCACTTAAGCGCCTGTTCAGGTTGAATATTAATTATACTGTCTGGTAAATCAAAAACCAGCATAGCGTAAATACCCTCAGAAAACTCCTTTCCGATTGTTAAATCCTTTCCAATAGCTGCTGGATAGTCAATTGGGTAAAGTCGAACACCAACGTACTGTTGAATCTTGGCATAATCCGGAACAATTTGTTTAAACTCAGTATCAAACTGGTGTGCTCTAATCATTGTATCAAAATGCTCAGATACTATTTTTTTATAATGTTTCGGCGCATCCTGTTTGCAAACTTGAGCTACATTCATCAAACCCAATTCATTACATCCAAACTCATCTGTAGCCAATGTTAAGATGCCGTCCGACAAGCCAAAACTAATTTTCTTATTAGCAAAATAGTCTTCAATTGATTTTAAAAATTCGCCATACTCATGTTGTTTAAGAAATGAAGCCCACTCAGGAACGTTAAGATTTTCTTTCTTTCGTTTAAAAATTGAAAACATGATCAAAATTTTAATTTTGGTGAGTATTTGTCCCTACTATTTGAACTTTACATATCAACATTCGCCCAAAGCCCCGTCACATTCCTAGTCAACGATTTCTACAATCTCACAATCGGGCTTTAATTCTTTAAATTATTTCAGCGCTACTTCTTTGTCAAACGAATAGCAACCTGTCACTAAAATCAATAGTCCAATGAAATTTGAGATAGTCAGTTTTGTCATTTGTCCTCTCGGCAATTTACTCCACGTCTTCTTGGCTCTCAACTTTACTTCTTATCCATTGTCCGCCAATTGACTCTCGATCCGCCGCTTCACCATAGTCCAGGTTAAACACGCCATTTAATGTATTGTCCTGACGCACCAATTCTTCAAGAGCAACTATTTTAATGTCCTCCGGGATTTGGTCACCTGTCAGGAATTGCCAGTCACCGTCATGCTCGTGAACTACCCGTAGAATGGGTTTGCCAAGTTCCAACCATTGTCTTGTCGTGAAAGCGGCTAAATTTTTTGCTTCTCTAAATTTAAAACCAACATTTCTGTCTAGTAAAGGCTGTTTGTAAGCAAACTCCTCCTCAAATTCAGTGTCCCAAGGAAAGTGACCTAATCTGTCCGTCCACACTAATTGTAAAGCTGGGAATGGTTTGTGGTCGTTGTGCCAAAGTCCGTATCCAAAGTAGTCCTTTAAGTTTTCATGGTGAACGTTAATGAATTGAGCCCTCCCTTTCTCAAAGAAGACATCGTAGTCATTTGAGGATTGAATGATTTCTCCTGACTTAATTTTGTCGCCAGCTATATTAAGAATAGCACCTAACGTTTCCGTTTTGAATCCAAATGAAATTATCTCAGGATGTCCAAAAGTCTTCCAAAGTCCTATTGTGTAACCAAAAGATGGTAAATAGTCGGTCGCATGAAATAGTGCCACATACCAACCATGTTTTTCAACAATCTCCTTAATGGATTTCTCCGCTTCTTTGTCATGGTGTTTGTGTTCTTCCTTTGTCATGAGTGAATTTCAAATGCGGTTCCAACTAAGAAATGTAATCCACTCATTTCTGACACAACCCTACAGGCACCCAATCCTTCGCCGGGGTGGTGGGTGGCTGAGTTGAATCATGGAGAATGAGAACCAACGAACGGCGAGTCTCTTTGCCTATGGCGGTGAGATGCATGGGCAGGCCCCCCCGCACGATGACTGCTGGTCCTCCCGCTCGCCCTACCATATAACCCTCGGAAGTTTCCAGGCATGTTTCTCCTGTTAACGTGTACCACGCTTCTGGTCCGGCATGGCGATGCGCCGGTGCCGTCATCCCTGGTGTGAAAATCGCTTCCATGTATTGGGCGGAATATTTTAGATCAGCAACTACCGGGAGCGGACCGATCACATCAACACGCTCTCCACTCGATGAACGCCACCCTTCCACGTCGATTGTAAAAAGCCAAACTTTTCCCAGCGATTCAACAACGGTACCGCGAGGTCCTTTTGCCGCGTCCGCCTCAGCGCGCGTTGGATAGGTATACAGATGCCAGAAGATTCGTTCCTTCGGTAACAGTCCCAGAGAAGTATTGGCCATGATCCAGCATCCTACTTCACCGGTACGCTGACTTACCGGCTTACATACTTGAGCAAAGGCTATTTGACCTACGAAAATGGTCATGACTATAGTTGAGCCGAGCTAACAATGAGGACATGCGCAGGGATGATGCTTTCATATTCAAGACATTTAATACAACATGATAATAAAGCTAGTATCTTAAACTGAACCCTGCAATGGGTATCTAGGTACCTAGCTACCTGGGTTCCTCGCTTCCTGAATGAATGGAATACTTTGTCAGTGGCCTGGGTATCCTAATTGGATAAATCTTCTTCCGATACCAAAAACCATTTGTTATCAATCCTTGCAAACAAAAAGTCAATGTGAATACCATTATCCACTCCGCGTTGCTCGATCTTAATTGTGTCACCATAAGTCACAATTTCTTGGGTATATGCGTCAATTTCCCTTGTTGCAAAATCTCTCTGGTATAAGAAACTCGCATGTTGCCAATCAGATTTATTGATAACTAATTCCTCTCCATCTTCAGAAGGAATTGTCCAGGGAAATTTTACCCTGTTGACTTGAAAAAGTGAGTCAGATTTAAACTTTTCAAAGAACTCGTTAAAATTTTCTCCACCGGTGGTGTCTGGCGGTGCCTCGCTAACAGGCTTGGTTATACAACATATCAGTAACGCTGTGCAAACAAGAACAGTTAATTTCAGCTTCATCATTCACTTCTATTTGCAAACCTAAACTACAAATAAACCCTGAAACCCATTGCCCGTCTGCCGGAAGGAAAATAGTTTTTTAGCAACCCTATGACCATGACCACTTGGTGCCCTGGAGACAGTAACCAATCGTACCCGTTGTAAAATGGTTTTTTTACCGCCCAACCATTATAGATAAATTCAGATTGATTCATTTTTAATTTTGAGACGAATTAGTCAGTTTACATTGACTAGCCTTTATAAATTACGAACCATGAAAAGACTATTATACTTCTCCCTGGCGCTGTTGTTGGCCGGAGCCTGTAAGCAAGCTTCTGAACCTGATACAAAACGTGTAGTCATAACGGGAATAGACTCTTCCAAAAAACCGGGAGATGATTTTTTTACGTACGCCAACGGCATTTGGTACGATACGGCCCAGATACCGGCCAGTCAGGCAGGCGTAGGTTCTTATTCTTTTTTGAATTACCCTCAGCGCATACGCCTGCAAGGGATTCTGGACAGCATTTCGGGAAGCAATAATCCTGCAGGAAGCATCGAACAAAAGGTAGGCGATTTTTATGCTTCAGGAATGGATACAGCCGCCATTAACAAACGCGGTTATGAACCCATCAAGCCAGTGCTCACCCGCATCGATGCCGTGACGGATGTACCTTCATTGTTGAAGTTGGTGGTTGAAGAACAAAAAGTGGGCGATGGCTCCATCATTGGTTTTTATGTGGCTCCCGATGACAAAAAGAGTACGGTCAATATCGCCCAGTTTTATCAAGCCGGAATTGGCTTGCCGGAAAGAGATTATTATTTCAAGACAGATTCTTCAACACTCAACATTCAAAAGGCGTACAAAAAATATCTCGCCACCTTGTTTGAATTGACAGGAACTGATGCAGCTACCGCAGAGAAAAACGCAACAGTTGCCTATGGAATTGAAAAACAATTGGCAGCCGCACACCGAACGAATATCGAACTCAGGGATGTGAAGGCTAACTACAATAAATTGGCTGTCGCTGCTCTTTCAAAAAAACATCCTAACCTAAGCTGGACAACTTTGTTAAACGACTTAGGAGCAAAGGTTGATTCAGTTAATGTGGGACAACCTGCTTATTATGACAAACTGAATGCGGTATTGAAATCTGTTTCCATCAATGACTGGAAAGTCTATTTAAAAGCCCATGCTCTTACCAACTATTCGAATTTCTTAAGCCAACCCTTTGTTGATGCATCTTTTGAGTATACAAAAATTCTGACCGGACAAGCTGTTAAGAAACCACGTGCCGAAGAAATGGTTCAAGCGGTTGATCGCTTCCCTCGGACATGCACTGGCACAGTTGTATGTAAAAAAATATTTTCCGGAAGACGCCAAGAAACGTATGGCTGTATTGGTAGACAACCTGAAAAAAGCATTTGAAGCACGCATCAACAACCTGGATTGGATGAGCGATTCCACCAAGGCAAAGGCTAAAGAAAAACTGTACGCCTTCACTGAGAAAATCGGTTATCCTGATAAATGGAGAGATTACTCGAATGTGGAAGTGAAAAGAGATGCTTATTTTGAAAACCGTTTGTCGGCTAATAAAAATGATTACCTCTACAGTCTGGCTAAAGTGGGACAGCCTGTCGACAGAACGGAATGGCTCACGACTCCGCCAACGGTAACAGCTTATAACAATCCTCCGCTAAATGAAATTGTTTTCCCTGCCGGGATCTTACAATCCCCTTATTTCGATGTGTATGCCGATGATGCGCTTAACTATGGCGGCATCGGTATGGTGATTGGTCATGAAATAACTCACTCGTTTGACGATCAGGGAGCACAATATGATAAAGAGGGCAACGTGACAAACTGGTGGACAAAAGCTGACTATGAAAAATTCAAAGCAAAAACACAGCAGGTGATTGATCAATACAATTTGTTTACCGTGCTTGATTCGATGCATGTAAAAGGCGCCTTAACCGTTGGTGAAAACACGGCAGACATTGCCGGGGTAGCCATTGCGTATGATGCGTTTAAATTGACGGAACAAGGAAAAGACACCACGAAACTGGATGGCTTTACACCTGATCAACGTTTCTTCATCTCGATAGCAAGAATATGGCGTGTAAAAACAAGGGATGAGTTTTTGCGCATGTATGTAAACACCAATTCGCACTCACCGGCCAGGTGGCGTGTGAACGGACCACTGATGAACTTCACGCCTTTTTACAATGCATTTAATGTGCAGCCGGGCGATAAAATGTATAAACCCGAAAATGAAAGGATAACAGTTTGGTAAGGGATGGAATAAAAGATGCAATGACTTGGGTTATCATACGTAGCACTTTCTGGTTAGGCTGAACTTCATAAAATCTTTTGTTGTTGTACGTTTCGTGCTGTTTGCCTGCAGGATTTGCATCTGCATATTAGTGTTTTAATCCTTTTTTTTTTTCCAGTTACTCGAGAGTGCCGGGCTTGAAGTACTTTCCCGGAAAAGCCGCTTGGAAATTCGTTATATTCACATCCTCCTACCGCAGCAGTCAAAAAATTTACAACCATGAAAAAATCAATCTTTCTGATCGTAGCCCTGGGGGTTTCAGCGTTTTGTTTGAATGCACAGGATGCGCAAACAGTTATTAACAATGCGATCAAGTCGTTGGGGGCTTCCGATCTTAAAACGCTGGAGTATTCAGGATCGGGTTACGTTTTTAGCCTTGGACAAAACCCTAACCCTAACACGCCATGGCCGAAGTTCAATGCAAAGAGTTATACCAAAGGAATTAATTATGAGTCAGGGGCCTCTACTCAGACGGCTCGTTCGAACACAAGCGGAAAATCCTCCGCGCGGAGGAGGGATGCAGCCTCTTATTGGTGAGCAGACACAAAACCAGGTGATTGATAGCAGTTCTCCATGGACTGGCCGCGCGCAAATCTGGATTACACCATATGGTTTTCTAAAAGCAGCCCTGACCAATAAGGCAACGGTGAAGTCTAAAAAAGTGGGTGAAAAGAAATTCAACGTGGTGTCGTTTACTGCCGAAGACAAGTACAAGTTAATTGGCTACCTAAATGAACAGGGCGAGGTAGAGAAAGTAGAAACGTTGGTGGACAATGCCGTATTGGGCGATGTACCGGTTGAAGTTAATTATTCGGAATACAAAGACTTCAATGGCTTAAAATTTCCGAGCCGCATTCTACAAAAAGATGGCGGCTACCCGGTGTATGACCTGACGATTACGGAGGTGAAGCCTAATGCTGAGGTCACAATTCAACCGAACCCGCCAGCAGCAGCCCCGGTAGTAGCGACCGAAAAAATTGCAGAAGGAATTTATAACGTGGCAGGGGGTGGTGCAACGGCCAGCGTAGCCATTGAATTTGCTGACTTTGTCACCGTACTGGAGGCGCCTCTCAGTGAAGTCAGATCGCTGGCGGTTATTGAAGAGGTTAAGAAGTTGATTCCCAACAAGCCCATCAAATACCTCGTAAACACACATCACCACTTTGACCATTCCTCGGGGCTTAGGACTTATGTGGCAGAAGGTGCTATCATTGTCACACATGATGTCAACAAGGCATTTTACCAAAAGACATTCAAGTCGCCTCACACATTGAATCCGGATAAGCTGGAGTTATCCAAAAAGAAGGCCGTGATCGAAAGTTTTACGGATAAAAAAACAATCACAGATGGAGTCCGCACGATTGAGCTTTATCATATCGCCGGCAACCTGCACAACGATGGGATCATTATGATTTATTTTCCTAAGGAAAAGATACTGGCGCTATGCGACATGTTCGCGCGAATTCCAGCGGATGCACCTGTGCCCGAAAAAGTAAGTCCATTTACCGTTAACCTGCTTGAAAACATTGACCGATTGAAACTTGATTTTGATGTGATATTGCCACTTCACGGAACGGTCTCAAACAAAGCGGAGTTGATGAGGGTTGCGGGACGGAACTAGGTACCTGGCTACCTGGGTACCTGAGGCCAGGCACCAGTAGGTATCATTCGCCTATCAGTATTTTCTTGAGTTCGTTTCTATACTCTTCACTGTCAGTCATACCATTGTGTCCTTGTCCGCTTAGAGTTATTAACTTGTCCGTACTCTTAAACTCGTCTTTTAGTTTTAATGACGAACCATAATAAATAACTTCGTCCAGCTCCCCGTGAAATATAACAACTGGCATTTCACAACCCTTCAGATGTTTGTTTGTCTCAAACTTGTATTTCAAAATGAATGTAGGAATAATTGAATAGGTACGTCTCATCAAATCTATCAAGCTATAATATGGCGCTTGTAAAATGAGAAGTTTGGGTTTGTTATCCGAAGCAATTTTGGAAGCAGGTCCTGAACCGATTGAATAACCTAATACTATGATCTTATCTTCTGAATATTCCTTTTTCAGCTCGTCATAAACAGTTTGAATGTCGCTATAGATTTGTTCTTCTCCATTTATTACCCCTTCGCTTTTTCCGTATCCGCGATAGTCTATTAATAAATACATCATAGTTTAGGTCAGTGTAAGTCTTTGCAACGTCACCCCACGAACTTAATGAACCTCCATTTCCATGTAAATAAAAAATTACTCCTTTTGAAGTGTCAGCTTTAAATAAGAGTCCATGTAAAATTGCTCCATCATTAGTTTTGATATTCTTTTCTTCAAATGTTTGATCAAATTGAAATAGATATTCTTTGCCTAATTTTTCTGGAAAGAAAATTAGTTTCTCTTGAAAAAAGTATAAGAGTATACACACTAAAATGTAAAGAGCTAAAACCGTCGTTAATGAATTTATAAGGAACATTTTCATGTATGAGGTCAATTAAATAAAATTGGCACTTTTTTGCGTTTTCTGCGCGGATTCTTCTGCGGATATTGTGTGGCTCAAAGTGAAAATGTTGTCGGATAGGTTAGTGCGACCGCCACGTATGTTTTTTTACCGCGGAGGTCGCAGAAGGAATGCACGCTGAGAAGCGCAGAGAATACCCCTACGTAAATTAGATTTTGGAATACTGGAGTAAACTCTGTATCCTTCTTTGCATTTTGCAACGCATATGTTTATAGCCGTTGTTCTTTAAAAAGCTGACGCTTAATTTGAACATATGTTACTAGCGTGACGGGCAATCATCAGCCATTTCCCGTCTTTCCACATCCACACGTTAGTGAAACGTCTTTTAATTGGCTGATTAGTGTCATGCGAGCTGCCTTTTGGACCTGTTTTAGGAACTACCAGTTCATTTCCCATTACTATAATGACGGAGTCATGCAGCAGCACTTTCTCAATATTTCGTTCAAACTTTGAATATGTCAATACGCCACTTTGTATTGGACCTGTGGCTGCATCCTGAACTACGTTGAAAGGATTGTTGACGGTGTAGTCCGAAGCCCAGTTGTTTTTCATTTCGGCAACCTTGTCATTCATGAGATACCCAACCTGTTCTGCTTCTAATTTTCTTATTTCCGCTTCAGCATTGTTAGTCGAACTTTGAGGGTGTACAACTGTCACCGGCACTAAGAGAAGGACCGAAACTTTGATGGCAAATACTATGTGTTTCATACAGTTAAATTTTAGAACCTTGAAATACATCGCTTAAATTGCTGCCAACGAGTGTGTATCGGCCATATGGCCGAATTCACTCGTCGAAGGTAATTCTAATATTTTCATGATGATCTTCCCAAATAGCCTCATACCGTCACCTGCAACAAATCAAGTATCGGCTCTCCCTTTCCATCGGGGGTGGTGTAGAATGGACGTTTCTCTACTTCATATGCCGTATCGGGTGGTATACCCATTGCGTGGTATATCGTTTGGTGTATCTGATCGATCTTCACGGGATTTTCAATTGTCTTGCAGGGACGTTCATCAGCTGTTTTTCCGTAGGCGAACCCTTTCTTTATTCCTCCGCCAAACATAAGGATCGAACATCCATCGGTGAAATGGCGGTGCATGCCATAAAATTTCAGATCTGAAAGTATATCCGGCTGGTCAACCTGTTCAAGTACTTTTAATCCCGGTCTTCCTTCAACCATCATGTCACGGCTGAACTCACTGGCAAGTATGATCAACGTACGATCCAGTTTGCCGGATTTCTCCAGGTCTTTTATCAGCTGAGCAACGGGTGCGTCAATCATTTTTTTCATGTTGACCATCCGCGTGTGACCATTCTCATGCGTGTCAAAGCCCATGAACGGTTCATATTCCGTCGTCACGCTAATAAAGCGAGCGCCTCGTTCAGTTAGCCGTCGTGCAAGCAGACATCCTAGTCCGAAGCGGCCGGTGTTGTAGATATCATACACTTCTTTCGGCTCCAGACTTAGATCAAACGCTTTTGCTTCCGGAGAATTCAAAAGCATATACGCCTGTTCCATCGACCGCCGTAATGATTCCTTTTGATAATCGCTTCCAACCTCCGCTAACGGACTCTTGCTGATAAGTTCATTGTATAACTGATTGCGCCTTTCGAAACGCGTTGAGTCCATTCCAACAGGAGGGCGAACGCTTTCCAAACCCTGGCTTGGATCAGGAATAAAAAAAGGTCCGAATTCATTTCCCAAAAATCCTGCTGTGTGAAAAGCCTTTAATTCTTCCGCTTCACCTACCGAGAAGCGTTGACCAATATCAATGAAGGCCGGTATAACCGGATTCATCGGACCGAGCTCTTTGGCTATCCATGATCCAATATGGGGAGCAGCTACGGTTTGAGGCGGCTCATAACACGTATGCCAATGATACTGATGGCGTGAATGAAGAATATGACCCATGTCGGCCGCCACGTATGAGCGGATCAACGTTCCTTTATCCATTACGCTTCCAATCGACTGCAAACCTTCCGAGAAGTTTATTCCATCGAGCGATGTCGGGTATGATTTGAAAGTACTCAACACCCGGTTCCCTTCCATTCCTTTTTCGAAGGCGGTGTATCTTTTAGGGTCAAAAGTTTCTGTGTGCGCCATTCCGCCAGCCATCCAAAGAAGGATAACGGTGTCAGCGGTAGAATTACGCGCAACCTTCGCTGGCTGCGAACATCCGCTTAACAGGCTCGCAACGGGTGGACCAGCCGCCCACGCAGCAAGAGTTGCCGCACTTGTTGCTTTAATAAAATCACGTCTATTCCAGGCCACTTTCACTTCGTATTCATTTCGTTTCTAAAAAACTCTTTCAAACAATATGGCGCAAGCCCTATCTCACACCCACACCCCAACTCCCGCCTACGCAGACGCCCCGGACGGGCAGGCATAACTCCTAACTCACTAACTTCTAACCATTTCAATTTACGACTTTCCATACCGGAAGTCCATCAATAGATCAATTGAAATTCCGGATGTAATGTCATCGCCCATATAAAATCCTGAATTGCATTCTTTGACGGCGTTTGTCCCAGCGACTTCAAAGCGATTGCCTCTTCTTCCGTTGCTGGCAGTCGTCCCAATGTATTTCTGTAAACTTCCCGCACTAGTGTGGTCACTTCAGGATATTTCGTCTTCCAGGTTTCGGCGCCACGCTGGATTGCCTCATTAAAACGGGTACCGTTTGTCAATTCAAGCGCCTGCAACAAATTCGCCTGCGATGACCGGCTTGTAGATACCGTCTCGCGGTTTGGTCTTCCTAACGCCGTGAGGTATGGATCGTTCTTCACAAGTGCAGCCCGCGGAAATGGAATACTCTTCTTTGCAGTAGACGGCAGCAACTTGTAGACAATGAGGCTATCCGGATAAACAGGCTCAATCGCGGCACTTACGGCATCCGTAAACTGTTCCGCCGTTAAGCGCCTTCTCAACATACCGCTAAATACATAATCAGGAGCACCGATCAACGCCTCTTCTTTAAAACCAACGGACGGAAGCTGGTACGTCCTCGATGTTAAAATTTTAAAGAGCAGTTTTTTGATATCGTGACCATCCGCGACAAAATCTGATGCCAGCCAATCCAACAAATCCTGACTCCACGGTACATTGTCCATTACATCGACAGGCTCAACAATTCCTCGTCCCATAAGCTGCGCCCATACACGATTCACCAGGGTCCGGTAAAGACGTCCATCTTTAGGTTGAACGAGAAAATCGGCAAGCTGCTTCAATCTTTCATCCGTGACAGCTTCCGCATTTATTTCTCCCAGCTCCTTAAATAACAAACGCCGGCCAGCAACTTTTCCCGTTGGCTTGTCACATCGGTTTATCTCAAGGGTCGTATCGGAAAAAATGTTTGCAAAGGCATAAGCATCGTCCAGCTTCCAGTCGCTTATAAAACTATCATGGCATGAAGCGCATTTGATATTGAGTCCCAGAAATACCTGCGAAACATTTTGAGCCGCCTGCATCTCTGTCCGCTGACTCGCATTGATCGTGCCTCTCCACTTGATACCTTCGATAAATCCTTTTGATTCCTTGTTTGGACTGATCAGTTCTTTGACAAACGTATCGTACGGTTTGTTATCCTTCAGAGTGACGTATAACCACTTCGTGATATCGAAGCGGCCTCCTGTGATATAACCCGTTCCCGTGTAATCATTCCTCAATGCATCATTCCAGAACGTAAGCCATTGTTGAGCGTAATCATCATTTCGCGCCAGCAACCTTTGAACCATGATCTCGCGTTTTCCAGCATTACTATCCTTGATGAATGCATCGACAGAATCCGGCGGCGGTAGAAGACCGATCACATCAAGATAGATCCGTCGCAGAAAGACATGGTCGTTAACGGGATCTTTCCACTCCAGATCATTCTTATTAAAGTAGTCATCAACAAACCGGTCGATCGGATTGATCATATCGTCCGGACCCTGAGGAATTTCCGGCATTCGAGGTTCAAGAGCAGCCACTCTATATATACTCTTCTCCGGACCGGAAGGCCACGGAGCACCATTTTTGATCCAAAATTCCAAAACCGCTATTTCGCGTTCCGACAATTTCTTTCCCTTTTCCGGCATAACATCCTTATGATTTGCTGGTAAAGTGATACGCCGTATCATTTCGCTTTTTTCAGGATGATCCGGAACAATAACAACACCGTCTTCACCACCTTTCATGATTGCTTCACGGCTGTCTAACCGTAACTCACCTTTCACTTTAGCCTTGCCATGACACTTATAACAATGGTGCGCAAAAATTGTACGCACCTCGACATTCAGTTCCTGGATATTTTCCTCTGAAAGCTGGCCGTCTTTTACAGCCAGAACATCAGGTTTATTCCCATTAGTATCCTTTTGTTCGTCCGAAGTAAAAGCTGCCGATAAATAATCGTCCCCGTGCGTAAGCATTGCGCCATAATGCCCCGCAACTCCCACAACCATCACGGTTACCACAAGCAAGGTAAATTGCACCTTGTATAAATTTTTGATTGCGGCGAAGGCCGTCACGATTGACAAAATCATCGTTGCAATTCCTGACCATTGGTGAACGGGAAGAAGATCGCCGCCATAGTCTTCCGTATTGGAAAGGAGGAGCCCAAATGTTACCGCAAGAACAGCAGAGACAGAACCAACGTAGATCAGCGCTCGGATTGCTTCACTCATTGACCGGTTACCTCTTATTCTCTGAAAAAATTCCAACAACAACGCGACAATGATCAGGCTGATGGGGAAGTGTACGATCATCGGATGAAGTCTTCCGAGGAACTTCCACAGCCAAAAGCTGTCAGCATCCACCGTGTTAGCCTCTTGAGCGAATAAAGGGCAAATAACGAAACAAAGAAGGAGTGACAGGGCTGCCGATCTTCTCAGTGCGCCTTTAAATGCTGATGTATGCAAGAGATTATTGACTTTCAAAGGAGTAAAATGAGCTTTACCAAAATAGTAATAAATGACACGATTATTTACTGCCAATTGACAAAAAATCAGGTAATCCGGAATTTGTCAGAAACACCAAAAAAGGCACATAACAAAGTACAGCGTGATCCGAGAGCACAAGGTAATCATTAAACTATATCGTTTCGAATGGATGTATCCATCGAGGGGAAGATACATGATTGAGAATTAGTCTCAATTTCGGTAACTTTCACTTTGTAAAACCTGCGGAGTGGATCTTAAGAGACGATTTTTTGCAGTTATTGTTTTTACTGTTTTGTCTTCTTCCCTTTACGCTCAATCATCGGGCGCTCCAACCTGGAAGATATACTACGACAGTGCACAGTCTTTCTGGAACAAAGACTGGAAGAAAGTTATATCCTTGCTCACACGCGCCGAAAAGTCTGCACTTAGCGACCTGGGTATTTATGACGATAATTATCTGACGATCGTTAATGATCTTGGCCTGGCCTATGCACGCAACAAAGAATTTTCCACCGCCGAAAAACTTTTCACAAAAATTATCGGGATCAAAACAGAGTCGGGAAATGTGTCCGACAGCGACTATATCAACACCGTTATCAATCTTGGTGATGTACTAGCCGACCAGGGTCAGGTTCAAAAAGCGACAAACTTGTATAAAAAACTGATCACAACAACCTCAGAGATCACAACACAGGATTATTGGAGGGTGGCTAACAATCTTTTACTCCTTTACGAGACGAATAACTACCTCGATTCCGCATTGCTACTTTCCGATAACTGCAAATCCCGTTAAGATCTGAAAGGCGGCAGCTTGGTTTCCGCTGAGCTTAGTCTGATAACAGGTCGAATAAACAGAAAGCTTAGAAAATACGAACAAGCCAAAGTTATTCTCGAAGCCCTCGCTCATTCTTTAAGACCATAAGAAGCGAAAGGATTTTTACTTTATATCACGAACCCTTCAGGAGATGGGTTGCTGTCGTTCGAAACCGGATCAATTAATAACGCAGAGAAAAATCTCCTTCAGTGTTTCAGGCTCCTTAAGTCGGGAAACACAACCGATGATCAGCTGTTGGTCGAAGTATTAAATAATCTCGCATCGACATATGAACGATTAAATATCACCGATAAAGCTTTAGCATATTATCAGGATGCTTTGAACTTAGTGTCAGCAACTCAATGGAGCAAATGACCAGTTACGTCCCTTACGATCAAAAGCAACATTGCAGGCATTCATTTGAGGCAAGGCGAGCTTGCAAACGCAATCGCAAGCTATGAGGATATATCAAAAGCCCTAAAAACTTCCCGATCTAGCGTGTTTTATATAACAGTTCTAAACAACCTTGCTACAGCTTATCGCAAGAGTAATCAATTTCCGAAAGCAACGGAATGTCTGAATGAGGCTACGAGCTCATCAATGAAAACAAACTTGACAACGAAGACCTTGCAGCGGTCGTGCTTAACAACAGAGCCGTTCTGCACACGACCCTCGCAGAACCCGAACAGGCGATCGTCCATTTTGAAAAAGCATACGCCATCAAGCGCACCTTGTTCGGTGAAAATTCCGTTTCTCTCAAGGACCTTGCTGGAAATATGGCAGTTGTTTATTGGGCGCTCCGAAAACCCGACTCTGCTATTCCCCTGTTTAAAAAATCAATAGCGATGGCTATACGCCAGGTCAGGTACATTTTTCCGAATCTCAGTGAAGACGAACAGATCCAGTTTTATCAAAAAACAAAGGAGGACTTTGAAAGATTTAACGCTGTCGCTTTTCAAAACGCGAAGGATCATCCCGATTTGTTGAAAGATGTTTTCAATAACCAGATCACCCTGAAATCCATCCTTGTTTTTTACACAGCAACACCGGCAAGCGCTCATTAACGAAAAACGCGACTCTCTGCTTACTCAGCAGTATGAAACGCTACGGCAAAACGTGAACAGCTCGGACAATTCTACCAGCTTTCATTAAAAGATCTGGCTACTGCTGAAACGTCAACGGCTGAATTAGAAAAAGAAATTGATCAGCTTGAAAAGTCAATCAGCCTAAAAACCAGTGCGACGATATCAGAAAAAATGATGGAACGTGAAACGACGTGGGAGGATATCCAGAAAATCATGCAATCCGATCAAGGTCTTATTGAGCTCATCCGATTCAGAAAGTACGACTTCAAAGCAGTTGTTGAAAACAATACAGATCGTGTGCGCTTCGGATTTACTGACAGCATCTTTTACGCGGCACTCATTACCACGAAGGCAACTATCAATTCACCTCAACTGGTGCTTCTTAAGGACGGAAACAACATGGAGACGCGGTTCCTTAACTATTACCGGAATGCACTTACGTATGACATGTAAAGATCAAAATTCCTATGTCTCCTACTGGAAACCCTTTGAACCTTTCTGGCAATAAATCAAAGATCTATCGTATCCGGGGATGGCGTTTATCACCGGATCAACCTGAACACACTTCGTCGCGACGACACAGGGGAATATCTCCTTCAGCGTTATGATATTCATTACCTTCTCAATCCCAGACAATTCATTGAAAAGCCAACAAATATAGTTCATCAAAAAAAGCAGTTCTTTTCGGGGATCCGCTGTTTGATGTTAACATCTCCGGGCAGTCATTACGCAATACCTTTGATCAACTTCCTGGGACGAACAAGGAAGTTGCCAAGATCAACGACATTCTTAAACGCAACGGCTGGGCCACCTCTATATACACCCAGAAGATGGCGACGGAAGGTAGCGTAAAGAAAGTTCATTCACCCGATATCCTGCACATAGCCACGCATGGATTTTTTTCTACCGACAATGTAAACTTAACACGAAAACAAAAAAAGATTTCTTGTTCTACTCAGGATTGGTATTTGCAGGAGCCAACAAAAACATAACGAAGAAAAAGGGCTATTGGCGGACGATGGAATCCTTACTGCCTTTGAAGTCATGAATCTCGATCTATCGACAACACATCTTGTAGTGTTATCTGCGTGCGAAACCGGCTTGGGAAAGATTGAAAACGGAGAAGGAGTATATGGGCTTCAACGCTCATTCCTTCAGGCTGGCGCGCGAAACATCATGATAAGCTTGTGGAAAGTCGATGATCTTATGACGCAGGAACTCATGATTAAATTCTATCATCACCTGTTTCAGGGGCATTCGGATCGGGCCGCACTCAAACTCGCCCAACTCGATCAACTAAAGAAGTATCGAAACCCATTCGGATGGGGAGGATTTATCATGATAGGTATCGACTAAAAGAACAAGTCGGATGAAACCGGCTTAGCGCTATTCGGAATCCTTACTGGCTGAAATGCTTTAAGCTGTTCATCGGTCGCTCCATTTACTGCTTTCAACACATCCTTAGATATTCCAGTGACCTGTGCTAATGTAGCCCAATCCACTTTTTTCTTC
>CAVZFT010000035.1:0-109198 GCA_963774615.1 uncultured Cytophagales bacterium | reverse complement strand
TATCAGTTGAGTGTTACGGGATCACATCTTATACCACGCAACTGTTCCGGTATTGGCATTATATGAAGGTGCCCAGATTTTGCAACCTAATACCGTTGCTACCGGCATAAAGAATAACTTTAAAACAATCATGAAATCAATAACAAATCCGCTTGAGATCTTCCAAAAGGAAGCCCCAGATGTAGCCAACGCGTTCAATGCAATGATTGAATCCCTGAAGGCTACGAAAGGACTTGACGATAAGACGAAACAGCTGGTGTATATCGGAATTAAGGCAGCGTTGGGGGATACAACAGCGGTGTATTACCATGTACCAATGGCAAAAAAGGCAGGGGCATCCCCGGGATGAAGTCAAAGATACTATCCTGATCACGCTCCCTGTTTGTGGTTTGAAAGGTGTTGCAGATAGTCTGCCGTTGGCGCTTGAAGTGTATGATGGCATGAAGTAATGCTAACCAGTAAACGAGAAAAAAAATATTAGAATACCACAATAAAATATTAATACTATGAATTCAGGTAAAGTATTTCTTGGCGTTGTGGCCGGGTTGGCCGCAGGTGCCGCATTAGGCGTGTTATTTGCACCTGAAAAAGACTCAAAGGCGAGAAAACTCATTTCGAAGAAGACAGATGATTCTGATCGATGCCGTCAATGAAAAGATCGACGAAAAAGTTCAAAAAAGTCATGGACGTTGTAACCGAAAGACTAAAAAAAGCCAAATACGACGATCCTGCGACTTATGAAAAAGAGACTCATAACCGGTTGTGAAATCGGTTTGATCGCAGACGGCAGTGATCCACTGTAAACCCTAAAGTCTATGCCTACGTTACGACCCCCGGATTCATTCAAATATGTGAATTTATATTTTCAGGTACACCAACCGAAACGCTTGCGTAGGTTCCAGTTTTCTGAGATAGGGTCAGATATTTCTTATTTTGATGACAAACTGAATGCAGCGATAAGTCAAGAGGGTTGCCGATGAATGTTACATACCCGCAAATCGATTGCTGATGGAACTTATTGAGAAGTTTCCGCAGGTGAAACTCACTTTTTCGATCTCGGGATCCGCAATTGATCAACTATCAGAATATGCGCCACAAGCAATCAAAAGTTTTCAGGAACTGGCCGCCACCGGCTCAGTCGAGTTTTTGGGAGAAACGTATTTTCATTCCTTTTTTTGACAAAACTGAATTCGCAGACCAGGTAAACCGGCACAGAAAAACAATCAGCGATTTTTTTGGAGTGCGACCAACCATTTTTCGAAATACCGATTTGATGTATTCCAATAGTATTGGACAAACTGTTTTCGACATGGGCTTTCAAAGGCGCTTATATCGATGGGGTTGAAAAAGTACTCAACGGGCGAACTTCCGATAGTGTTTATAAGCATCCAACATGTAACCTGACACTTTTTCCACGTGACTATCGCTTAAGTGATGATATCGCATTTCGGTTTTCTGATAGAACCTGGACGGAATGGCCTTTGACCGGCGACAAGTTTGTAACGTGGCTCCGAGCTAAACCGGCGAATGAAAAATTTATTGCCCTGGGTTTAGGGTATGAGACTTTTGGGGAGCATAAAAAGGCATCTGAAGGTATCTTTCATTTTTTGAGAAATCTGATTTCACGAATTGCCGAGGCTCAGGATATGAAATTTGTTAAACTCGGCGAAGCTGGCGATGTGCTCCCGCCCCACGGGTGTTATCTCAGCGGAAAAAATCACTTCGTGGGCCGATGATGAAAAAGACTTGTCGGCATGGTTGGGAGGTGAAATCCAAAGAATTGCTTTCGATGCGCTCTACTAAACTTTACCCGCTGGTCAAAAACAGCAGTAATTCGAAATTGATGAAGGAATACCGGTATCTGCAGTGCAGCGATCATTTTTACTATATGTGCACAAAGGAAAACCAGGCGGGCGCGGTTCATGATTCTGTCAATCATTACCATTCTTCATACGAAGCGTTTAAGAACTATCTGAACATCTTGAATGATCTTGAGGTTCAGATTAAAAATGCTGCGAAAAAAAGAATTGAGTCTGTTGATTACGAAGTAAGAGGGAAGGAAAGAGCACGAAGTTCGGCATTACTTACTTAGCAATTTAAATCTGATGTACGAAATTTCATTACTCGATAGTATGGGGAGGTTGCAAAGCGTGCATTTTGCTTTGAATCGTTCCGCGAAAAGAAATGATACGATACATGTGCCGATGGGACAGTCCAAGTATGAGTAAAAGGGAATAAGATGAGTGAAGAAATAATAACTTGGTTGTTGCAAACCAATGCGTCCTATGGACAGTATCAAACCTGGCGGGATTTGTTTGTACAAAGACAAAACAATATTTGTTTATTAGCTCATCTGCGTAACTGGCCATGGAAAACAAATTTGACGTGATTGTTATTGGTTCCGGCATGGGCGGAATGACGGCGGCTTCCTTGCTTGCACAGTTTTTCAATAAAAAAGTTTTGGTTGTTGAAAGACATTTTACATTTGGCGGGCTCACCCATGAATTTTCGAGGGGCGAATCATCATTCGAGGTGGGGGTACACCTCGTCGGAGATATGGAGGAAGATTCTGACTTAAGAAGAATTTTCGATGCTGTAACAGGTTCCAGGGTTAAGATGCAAGTGTTGCCGAATTACTACGACACGTTTATTTATCCCTTCGTCCAACTAAAAGTGGACAGCAATCCAGAACAATATAAGTCGGATTTAATCAAGTTATTTCCGGAGGAAGCCAACGAGATAAAATATTATTTCAAAGACGTGCGTTCTTATATGCGCCTTCTGACATTCATGATGATGCGCCGGATGTCGTGAGTACGATGAGTTTCTTTTTATCTTTTATTCGCTCAATGAAATCCTTAGCATCCTGTTGTGGGCTGGAGTACTCCCATGGATGAAGAATAATCATTGAATTCCATTCTTCCTCTTTATTGACGATAATTCTGAAACGTCAATCACTTTGAGGTGAGTAATCTACCGGTTCGGCTCAAAAAGGACGATGATAAATGTTATGCCAGAAACTGATTGTTAGCAGCTTGAAGGCAACAATTTTAGAATCCTGGCAATTTCAAATTGCCTTCCACCGGTAACGTCAGGGATACAAATCGCAGACGCGCTGATCTGCACTACAGTAATCGTGAAAGATGCTTATACGAAGTTAATTATTGGATGCTTAGCTTTGAATTAACCATTGGAATAAATAGAAATGAAAATCGCACTTGCTCAAATGGAGGTAATCCCAGGTAAAATAGATCATAATGTTCATGTGATGCTAGATATGATCACGCGGGCAAGGGATGAGGCGGTTGATCTGATTGCGTTCCCTGAGCTTTGTGTCAGCGGATATATTCTCTCGGACCAATGGGTTAGTGAATCGTTTTGTGCGGCCTTGATGGAGTACAACCAAGTCTTAATGCAAGCCAGTCATGATATTGCGATCGTGTATGGCAATATTTACCTGGATCAGGAAATCAATAACCGGATGACAGATGATGCATATCACCCTAACAAGGATGGCAGGACCAGAAAGTATAATGGGGTTTATGTATTTCAAAACGGTCGTCCCGCACACAGGGTAAAAGAAAGCAATGTCTTACCGCGGGGTGTGCAACCAAAAACTTTGCTACCTGAATACCGAATCTTTGACGATGAACGTTATTACTTTTCTCTTCAAGATGTCGCTAAAGACGCGAGTGTTTCACTGAGTGACATCGTGCAACCTTTTATCATCGAGATAGACGGTGAAAAAAAATTAATAGGTTGTGAAGTTTGCGAAGACCTTTGGTGCAACGATTACAGGTTGTCAGGGAAGCCCTTAAACATCACTAACATCCTGATCGATAATGGTGCTCAGATAATAGTCAACATTTCCGCCTCACCCTGGAACTATGGTAAAAATGCTGCAAGAGATAATCGTATTGATTTTCTAAAAGAGCAGGCAGGAACGAGGTTTGTTCCATTTATATATGTTAATAATGTGGGCGTTCAAAACAACGGAAAGAACATCGTGACGTTTGACGGTGGAACAACAGTGTACAATCGTGATGGCAAACCGGTTTTCATGGTTGAACAGTCGTATAAGGAGGAACTTTCGATTTTCGATGAATCCATTTTCAACAAACCGCCGCTCATCAGGAAAGAAGAGCCACGGGTAAGGCGGAAATACGAAGCGATTATCGCGGGAATAAAGCACATGTCGCTTTTTAAAGCGGAAGGGGAACCGTTGCAATTCGTGATAGGGCTAAGTGGCGGAATTGATAGCGCTGTTGTCGCCTGTCTGTTGACCATGGCCTGCGGGAAGGAAAACGTTACCGCGCTTAATATGCCGTCGGTGCATAATGTTAAGACGCGAGAAACGGCCAGGAATATAGCTGACAAACTTGGAATAGATTTTCATGTCATCCCCATTGACAAGTTTATTCCGCCGCATGAAGTCTTTAATGATTTTGATCAAAAATATAATCCAACTAAAGGAGCTCGTGACCTTTCGAGTGAAAATATTCAAGCAAAGATTCGTGGCACGTCTATCTTATCAAATTTTGCTGGCCGCTATAACCGGTTCTTTACCTGCAATGGTAACAAACTTGAAATTGCCCTCGGATATACAACGCTATATGGTGATGTAAATGGCGCATTGGCGCCGATCGGAGATCTCACAAAAACGGAAGTGTATGAAATGGCTCACTTTCTTAACGACGAAATCTTCGGAGAACAAGTGATTCCATCCTCGTTGTTGCCGGATCACCTTTTTACGTTTGATAAACGATGGATTGTTCCATCGCCTGAATTGAAGAAAGACCAGGTTGATCCGATGCGCTTTGGGTATCACGACGCTTTGTTAGAAGCGCTAACTGATTTTATCCGCAAAGTCTCCAGAAGAGATTCTTGAATGGTATCTTGCAGGTGCCCTCGAGCATAACTTGAAAATTGACAAGAAGCTTATTATAAGGTGGGAGATTGATAATCCTGGTGTTTTCGTTGAAGACCTTGAATGGTTTGTATCAACAATTCAAAAGAATATTTTTAAGCGTATTCAGTCACCACCAATTATCATTACCAGTCGTTCGTCTTATGGATACGATATTCGTGAAAGCATGTTGCCGGTTTTTAAAACACCTGCGTATGAACGATTAAAGTCGAAAGTCTTAAAAATGAAAACTTACGTTTCGTCTGCGATGGGCTGACAATGCCTTGTTCTCTTATGGAGTGAATTTCGTTACCGTTCTTTTTATAACACCAGGTGGTGGGATGTCACAAAAATAACTTTTGATTTGTTGAGATATGAGTCTTCCAGCGGTGGAAGTATGTTGGCGAGACATGATTGGCACGCGTGAACCCACCCTTAGCCAGCGCAACCCGCCAGGAAGGTCGCAAGTATGATTAAAACAGAAGCAGAGTTCTCGAAGCTGTTTAATGGTGCGTTAGACTTCTTAATTCGTAGGCGACAAAATTATGTTTGTTAATAATGTTGTATCCCGCTAAAGTTGTGAAAGTAGCGGAACCCGAGCGGATTCGAACTGTTACACAACCTTACCAAACATTGCTCTTTATTAGGCTTTAAAGCAATGTTTATAGTCCCCAATAGGCATATTTAGAATTTCCGTACTGTATCTTTGGTGTTATAATAGTGCATAGGAGACGTTCGAATAAAATTCAATTGAACGGTTCAGTTTATAGCTTGTTATTCTATCAAGTTTTCGTAAGATTCATTAAGTTTATTTCGCATAGAGCTATAATTAGGCGGTTTGTTTGATATCGTCTGACAAAAAAGACAGGACTTTCTATTTTTCTAATGCAAAGTCTGGGATTGTAAATACAACTTGCTTTGAAACCAAAAGAATTTGCTCTGCATACGAATTAGTATCCGGGCGCACCAATATCTGATTTCAATTTCAAAATATAAACTTTAACACTAAAATTTTATGGCACAAAACAGAGGTGTTGCGTACGTTAAGCCAGGTGTGGTGGAAGTACAAAATATTGATTATCCAAAACTAAGTATCGGGTCGCGTAAGTGCGATCATGGTGTTATCCTGAAAATAATATCGACCAATATTTGCGGAAGCGATCAGCACATGGTAAGAGGCAGGACTACGGCTCCGGCGGGCTTGATATTAGGACACGAAATTACCGGAGAGGTAATTGAGGTTGGTAGAGATGTAGAATTTATACGCATGGGTGATATTGTTTCTGTTCCGTTTAACATTGCTTGCGGCAGGTGTAGAAATTGTAAAGAAGGTAAAACAGGCATCTGCCTTGCCGTTAACCCTGCACGTCCTGGAGCGGCTTATGGTTATGTGGATATGGGTGGTTGGGTTGGAGGCCAGGCGGAGTATGTAATGGTGCCCTACGCTGATTTTAATCTGTTGAAATTTCCGGATAAAGATCAGGCATTCGCAAAGATCAAGGACTTAACCCTTTTGTCTGACATATTCCCTACTGGCTACCATGGTGCCGTTACTGCTGGAGTAGGGCCTGGCTCGATTGCATATGTAGCTGGTGCCGGCCCCGTTGGACTAGCATGTGCTGCGTCCTGCCATTTATTGGGAGCAGCTTGCGTTATTGTCGGCGACATGATTCCGGAAAGATTAGCCCAAGCCAAAACCTTTGGTTGTGAAGTAATTGACCTTCGAAAAGATGCTTTGCTCCCAGATCAGATTGCAGACATTATCGGAGAGCCTGTTGTGGATGCGGCTATTGACTGCGTTGGATTTGAAGCACGTGGTCATGGTCATGATTGCGGTCACGAACATCCTGCAACCGTATTGAATTCTGTCATGGATGTAACCCGGGCTGGTGGTGCCATCGGTATTCCGGGTTTATATGTTACCGGTGATCCTGGCGCTGTTGATGACGCTGCAAAAATTGGAATGCTTCAGATCAGAATAGGATTGGGCTGGGCGAAGTCGCATTCATTCTTTACTGGTCAGTGTCCTGTTATGAAGTACCACCGGCAATTGATGCAAGCCATTTTGTATGACAAAATACAAATCGCAAAGGCAGTTAATGTTAATGTCATTCGCCTGGACGATGCACCCAAAGGTTACAAGGATTTTGATAAAGGTGCTGCCAAGAAATTTGTGCTTGATCCGCATGGCATGATCCCAGCATAACCCTTATGGGCTTGCGAGTGTTTTCTCAATTTTTGACACTTACAAATGTCCCAGACTTCGTACTTATTCATTACCAGATGATTTAGATTGAAGCGTGGGATTTTTTAAAAATGACAACTGCTACAAAATACATCAACGGGCTTCCTGAAAAAACCTTTGAGATGTTGGCCCCGGAGAATGCCCTTCAGATTAAAGTAAACGGAAGGGCTTATTCCATCACCATGTGTTCGCCATCCAATAACATTATGCTTGCTGTCGGCTTATTATACACGGAAGGTATTCTTCGAAAAACATCCGACATTATTAGTATCACGGAAGAAAGCGATGAACAAAATAAGCAAGCACTTTCGGTAAATGTAAATGTTCATACTGAAGCATTGGAAGGAAAAAATTTATGGAACCGGTCCATTGCTTCCAGTGCATCGTGCGGCGTATGTGGCACAACAGAAATTTGTGACATTTATCACAAGAGTCAGCCCCTGGAGACTACAGAAAAGTTCGACATCACCCGCGTTCCGGAGCTATTGAAGGAAATGCGTTCACGTCAATCAACATTTGATGAGACAGGAGGTACACACAGCGCTGCCTTGTTTAGCATAGATGGCACGATGCTATCTGTGCAGGAAGACATTGGCAGGCATAACGCGGTTGATAAAACCATTGGAGAATTATTTCTTTCCAGCACCCTTGAGAAGGCAGACATACTCGCTGTAAGCGGGAGAGTCTCCTATGAAATAGTTTCAAAATGTGCGATGGCAAACATTCCATTTTTGTTGGCCGTATCGGCACCCTCGTCAATGGCGGTGGAGGTATGCAATGAAAAAGGCATAACGCTCATTGCCTTTTGCAGGGAAAACAGAGCCACGGTTTACACAAATCAACAGCATGTAATTTCACCAAGATCATTGCAGAGTGATAGGGCTTATGAAGCAAAGGCATGAAATCAAACAAATCTTCCCAACCCGGCCCTGCAGCAGGTCTTGAAGCGTTGGCATCGAGCTTAAAACATATTTTACACGAGCGCGCGATGACACCTGGTGTTAAGGCGTTGCTCAGAATGAATAAGCCAGGAGGTTTTGATTGTCCGGGATGTGCCTGGCCGGATCCAAAAAATTATTCCATCACTGAGTTTTGCGAAAACGGTGTAAAAGCTATCGCCGCCGAGACTACAGGCAAAAGAATAACAAAGGAATTTTTTGAAAAGCATACCGTTTCTGACTTGCTGCAAAAAGACGGATACTGGCTTGAGCAACAAGGGCGTCTCACAGAACCCATGCGCTACAATCCGAAAACCGATAAATATGAACGAGTAACCTGGGAGAAAGCATTTTATACCATTGGTCAAGAAATTCAGAGGATGGAGCATCCGGATGAAGCCGTATTTTATACTTCCGGACGCACCAGTAATGAAGCAGCTTTTCTCTATCAGCTTTTTGGAAGAGAACTTGGCACTAACAATTTCCCTGACTGCTCCAACATGTGTCATGAATCCTCAGGGGTTGCCATGACCGAAGCAGTAGGCGTTGGGAAGGGTACTGTATCGTTAGATGATTTCGAAGAAGCTGAAGCTATTTTTATTTTCGGACAAAACCCCGGTACAAACCATCCCCGCATGCTTACCGTGTTAGAACGTGCCGCGAAAAGAGGCTGTCAGATTTTATCCTTCAATCCTTTAAGAGAAAAAGGACTTGAAAGTTTTGTCAATCCACAGCACATAGTGCAGACATTGCTAAATAAAGGCAGTGCTATATCCACACATTATTATCAACCCGTAATAGGAGGAGACTTTGCCGTATTAAAAGGATTATTGAAAGCTGTATTCGAAGCATCTGAAAAAAATCCTCACCAATTGGATCATGATTTTATTGTTGCACATACCGTTGGCGTTGAGGAACTAAAAGCGGATATAGCGCAAACCTTATGGGGGGACATTGTCCAACAATCCGGATTGACGCAGGAACAAATTTTAGAGGCAGCTGAGGTTTATCTGCGTTCCTCTAAAACAATTGTGTGTTGGGCAATGGGACTCACACAAAGCAAGCATGCCGTTATCACCATTCAGCAAATTGTGAACTTACTTTTATTAAAAGGAAATATTGGTAAGCCGGGTGCAGGGCTGTGCCCCGTGCGCGGACATAGCAATGTGCAAGGTGATCGTACGATGGGTATTGTTGAAAATCCATCAGAGTTTTTTTTGGATGCTTTAGAAAATGTATTTGATTTTGTCGCTCCGCGACAGCACGGTTACAATACAGTGGATGCGATCCGTGCGATGAATGCCCATAAAGTAAAAGTATTTATCGGTATGGGTGGAAATTTCGTGTCGTCTACCCCCGACACATCGTTTACCGAAGATGCTATTAAGAAATGCGAGCTTACAACTTACATTAGCACAAAACTTAACAGAAGTCATCTGGTAACTGGACATCAAGCATTTATCCTTCCCTGCTTAGGAAGAACAGAAATTGATCTTCAAAATAAAATTCCTCAAAAGGTTACTGTAGAAGATTCCATGTCCATGGTGCATACGTCAGAAGGAATTAACAAGCCTGCGTCCGAACATTTATTGTCCGAACCTTCTATTGTCGCGTGCATGGCCATTGCCTCTTTACCAAATACAAAAATAGATTGGGCAGGACTGGTGAGTGATTATAATCGTATCCGGGACAAAATTGAAAGAGTGCTTCCTGCCTTCGAAAACTTTAATGAACGCCTAAAACACCCGGGAGGATTTTATCTGGGAAATGCAGCCCGTGAAAGAAGATGGAATACATCCACTGGCAAGGCTAATTTTATAACGGCTCCGTTGCCGATACTTTCTATGAAGCCAGGCAAATTAAGATTAATGACCATCCGTTCTCATGATCAGTACAACACTACCATTTATGGAATGGACGACCGCTATCGTGGAGTAAAAGGAGAACGGAAAGTTATTTTCCTGAATGAGTCGGATATGAGAAAGAAAAATATTGTAAGCGGAGATGTCCTGGACATCTTCAGCCTCGCATCAGATGGTATCCGCAGGACAGCAAAAGGATTTAAAGCAATTCCGTACAATATTCCAGAAGGGTGTGCAGCTGCTTATTTTCCTGAAGCCAATGTGTTGGTGCCACTCAACTCTGTAGCGGATAAAAGCCATACACCAACTTCGAAATTTATTGAAATTGAAATTGAACGGATGATCGTCAATTGACGTTTTCAGTTATCTTTTTGCTCAGCTGTGGTAGATTTTAAATTAAAATAAAAACCAAAGTAATGCAAGGGTCTAGCCATCATCAGGGCACACATCGGTGTTTCTAAAGGGTGTTCAAATTAGTTGAACGAAACTACGACCAAATTATTTTGTACCTAAAAAGAAGACAATGGAAAAACAAATTGAAAATCGGCTGGCATCGGAAAGAAAATTTTGGGACGCTAAAGCCAAAGGATATGATAAAATAGTGGGTAAATTATTCCAAAAGATTTATGAAACCATTATCGAAAACCTAATAAAGGACGCTAAACAATCAAAAAAATTATTAGAGGTAGCCACAGGTACTGGAATACTAGCGATCAGATTAAGCGATTATGTCGGTCAGATAACCGCGGTTGATATTGCTCCTGAGATGTTAAAGATTGCCAAAGAAAAAAGTAGCAATAAGAAAACCAAGAATATTGATTTTAAGATTGGGGATATTTGTGCTCTTCCGTTCGATGATAAAAGTTTTGATACGGTAATAGCCTCAAATGTGTTGCATTTATTATTCCAACCTAAATTGGCAATGCACGAGATCAGCAGGGTGCTCGATGAAAATGGGAAAGCTATATTACCCACTTTTTGCCATGCCGCCCATTTGCGAAGCCAAATTTTATCAAGATTATTATCATTACTCGGCCAAAAGACAAGAAGCCGATGGAGCCAAAAAAGCTATCAGGAGTTTATAGAGCAAAATGGATTCAGTGTAACAAAGAACATATATATAAATGGTAATATTCCACTTACCTATATCGTAGCGGTAAAGAAATGACAGTTTTAGTTATCGTGAACAAATTGTCTTTAATTGTAATTTTGATGGGAATCAATTTAAACAAAGGGAGTGCTTACCTTTTGGGTTAGTGTGTGCAGCTGCTTATTTTCCTGACGCCAATGCGTTGGTGCCACTCAACTCTGTAGCGGATAAAAGCCACACACCAACATCGAAATTTATTGAAATTGAAATTGAACGGATAATCGTCAAGTAATTGATGAATAAACGATATTTAAAATTTCTTCACAGCTGAACAGTAAACGCATCAAACAAAACAGGCATCCTTTGTACGATTTCATTAATCATAATAAAATTCCTGTACTGGCTGAAACCGGTATTTTGGTAATAGGAGCAGGATCGGCAGGATGTACCGCTGCATTGGCTGCTGCTACCGGTCCTTACCCGGTCATGCTGATCGAACGTTATGGCTTTCCGGGAGGTACTTCAACACAAATGCTGGATACTTTTTATGGCTTCTTTACGCCTGGTGCAAGGGCCCGAAAAGTAGCTGGCGGATTTCCCGATGTTGTTGTGAATGAACTGGAGGCCTTGGGCGAAATTTTTTTACGTCCTAATACGTATGGCGCTGGTACGGGTGTGAATTATAATCCTGAAAGGTTAAAACAGGTATGGGACAAACTTATTCTGCAATCGGCGATACGTTATTTATTACACACGACACTGGTAGATGTAAATATTTTAGGGGATTTGAGATATGAATGTATATGCTGGAATAAATCCGGCTTTGGAAAGATCATTGCGCAACGCGTAATCGATGCTTCCGGCGATGCAGACTTTTGTCACCTGGCCGGTTTTCCGTATGAAATTGCCGGGGAGTTGGAGCCAGCTCAAAGTATGACCACAACTTTCCGCATGAGTAACGTGGAACTTGAACTGTTTGAGAGCGCGGGTGGAAAAAAAATGTTGCAGCAAAAAATGCAGGAGGCGGTCGCAAGCCGGCAAACATCCGCTGCCACGTAAGGAGGGATCGGCGCACGAGATGAATGCAAAAAAGTGTATATCAACCGTTGCCGTAAAAGTGAGTGACCTTCGTCCGCTCATTGCGGAAGAATTAACCAAAGCAGAAATAGAAGGGCGTCGCCAGGCCTTTGTGTTTGAAAAATTTTTTCAGCAGGAAGTACCCGGCTATGAAGCCTCCAATATTGTTGGTTTGTCCCACCAGATCGGCGTACGAGAAACGCGCCGGGTATATGGTGAATACCGGCTTACAAAAGAAGATTGCATGGAAGCTAAAATCCCAGCCGATACTATTTTAGTTTGCGGCGCGCCGATTGAAGACCACCGCAAAGGAAAGGACGGCGGAGACGAAACGTATTGGGCCTATATTCCCGAGAATGGTGTATATGGCGTGCCATACGGAACTATTGTTCCCAAAGGAAGTACAACGGCATGGGTAGTAGGCCGTTGTTTTTCTGCCACGCATGATGCCCATGCTTCCTGTCGCTCGATGGCTCAAACCATGAGTATGGGCCAGGCAGCGGGACTCGCGGCTGTGCAATCGTTACAAAAAGAACAGGCAGCACATCAATTGGATGTGACTGCATTGCGCGAAAGATTATACCGAACAGGCGCTGTATTGGAATTACCTTCTACAACAGCGTTCACGGGAAGAAATGAATGGAGCAAAAATATAACGGCAGGTACCCTGGAAACGGTGGTTCATATCCTAAAAAAATAATTTTCTAATTTATTCAGCAATGAGTTTTGTAAGAACAGTGCTGGGCGATATTGAGCCTTCCCAAATGGGCGTTACGTATTCGCACGAACATATTGTCATTGAAGAAAGTTTTCCCGTTTTACAGAACCCTGATTTTTTATTGAATGATACAACGAAAATTTCCGCGGAGTTAAAAGAAGTATATATAGCCGGTGGCCGTACCATGGTTGATACCATGCCGGCTGCCTGTGGAAGAAATGTAATGAAATTAGCGGAAGTATCCCGGCTTTCGCGGAATACAAATCATTGCACCTACGGGTATTCATCTGCCCATATATTATCCACCCCGTCATTGGCAATTTTATCTGTCGGAAGAGCAATTAACCCAGTTGTTTATCGACGATGTCGTGATAGGAATTGATCGATATGATTACAGTTCGCCGGTTGTGGAAAGAACCTCCCACAAGGCGGGCATGATCAAGTTAGCCAGTGGCGATGAGCCTTTTGATGACAACCTAAAAAAGATTTTTCGCGCTGTTGTGGCAACGCATAAGAAAACCGGTGTACCGATATTGACACACACCAATGCAGGCAGACATGCTGTTGAACAAGCCGAACTGTTTCATCAATTGGGCGCTGATTTAGGTCATGTCGTAATATCCCATGTTGACCGCTGCAACGACTTGGGATATCATCAGGCGCTGATGCAAACCGGTGTGCGGGTGGAGTACGACAGTGCCTTTCGCTGGAAACCGGGCGGTGAGAATTTTACGTTCCTCCTGCTGGAGAAGCTGTTGTCGGATTATCCTGATCAAATCACGGTAGGGATGGATGCCGCCCGGCATACTTACTGGAAATCGTATGGTGGCAAGCCCGGCCTAACTTATTTGCTCACTGATTTTGTAACTGAATTGCACAAAAGAGGTCTGGCCGACTATCAGAAAAAAATTTTTATTGAAAACCCAAGGCAATTGTACGCCTTTGTAAAATAACTCTGCTGAGGTTTTTGCCTCGGCTGCTGTTCTTAGTTTTTTAAAAAGATCATAATCTCTTAAAAACAAAAAGTCAGTCTTGGGCGACTGACTTCTTATTATTTTCTTGGAGGTCACGAGCGGATTCGAAGGTTTGCACAATTCTGCAGATCGATAGCCTAATCTTACACTATAAGACAGAGCAATCAATCCCTGCACTGATGAAAAATACGATGCTGTGAACAAAAAAAGCTAACTACCAACTCACTTTTGAAATTCCCTTTCCTTTTTACAACAGCAAATCATACTATTTAAATCTCAAATCGCAGAAGTTTAATATAACTTATGAAGACTATGCAGCTGCTTGACAGTCGGCTTGTTTGATAACTAAACTTGGCGTATAACGCTCAAGCCAATACTCCATAATGGTTTTAATCGTATTTTGAATCTCAAGCCATTGTATTCGGTTTTGTGAAGAAGCCAAAGTCAGACAATGAACACTCACTTACAACCGATGCCTTTTGCGCTGTTGTGAAAAATACATAAGGTATTTGGAGCTTTTGTAATTTCTTGTTGCTGTTAATTCTTTCCCTTACTTCAATCCCGCTGATTTCCGGCATGTTGATGTCCGATATAATGAGAACCGGAGGAGTCTTTGTTTCAAGTAGATACTCCAGCGCTTCGTTCCCATTGGAAAAGAAAATAACGGGATTTGGGTAATCAAGAATTGAGAATGTTTCTTCCAAAAACTCCTGATCATCCATGTCATCCTCTATGATCATTATCGGCCCCGTTTTTTTCATGACTTTAATTTTAAGTTCCAGTTACATTATAATTGACGTGTGCTAATTCTTGTTTGACTTGTCTCTTGCGTCAGAAGCTTTTTGAGCCTGTTGATTGGCTTGCTTGCGCGACTTCTGCGCTTTGCGCTCAGCCTTCAACGCATTTTTCGACTGGTGCGCTGCGTCATTCGCTTCATTTTCGACACGTCGTGCCTCTTTTGCTTTCGCTTTTGTTTCTTTTCTGTCAAGTTTGGCATCCGCCATTCTGTTTTCGTCATTCCTGTTTTGCACTTGTGCCTCCTGATGCGTTGCAGTTTGCACGCTGTCTTTCCGTTCACGCTGTGCTTGCGTCATGACATTGCTGTCTTGGGCAAATGCCTGGCCCGCAAAAAAAGATGCTGCGGCCAGCGTCAAAATAATTGTTTTGTATTTCATATTGTATCAGTTTAATGTTGAAAGTATTTTGATTTAAAGTATTTAACCGTTAGAAAAGTCTTGAAATCCCGACTAGTGCAGCTAAAAGACAGGTAATGATAAACACAATAATTAACGCTAGTTTGTTATGCCATTTCCTGAATTCATTATCGTAATACAGATCGAGCTCTTTGCCATTGCCATTGTCATATATGCTCTTTTTGCGCTTCCTATTTTCTTTTGCGTGTTTTTCTGATTGAGCCGTCTCATTTGCATCGATACGTCAGGAAATTGTTGGAGGAGCGTCATTTTTCGTTGCTGTTTGATGATATAAATGTCGCAACTATTCGGTGGAAGGATTTACAGGCCGGCCGGAGAGTATTACATATCTTACAGGTGCCGTTTCAATTTGATATCAAACAAAAATATCTGATAAAGTGAGACAATAACGATCTACATGCATTACACATGGTTAGTGAAAGATTACATTATTAACAGATTGTACATGGAAGGCACGGAGTTGCCTATTTGAATCGTGTCAAAACAAAAAATGCGTTGCCGTTTTAGCGGACAACGCAGTGAATTTAAAAAGCCAACTACTATTGCTTACGAATCGAATTGCCAGCCATGGTAACAGATCCTGTTCTGGCTAAGATTCAGCCATTACAAAGGGGAACATTAGAAACTCGAACTTAGAAGCTCAGATCTTTAAACTTTGGATGAAACCGGATCTTCTGGTCAATACACCAAAACCCAACCAGGAATTCGGACCCTATTTCACATCCGTTCCATATACCAAACAAGCTCTTTTTCAATTTTGCGCAGGTGAAAAACCGAGGTGATGATTTTTTGTAGACGCAAGAACGCAGTTTCACTTTTCACTACATAGTCAAACGCTTTGTGATGCATACAATTTACGGCAACCTCTATCTTATCCTGGGAAGATAACATGACGACCGGTATGTCAGCATCATGCGCTTTAATCTTATCCAGTGTTGCAATTCCATGCATGGCGTCCTTATTGGTACCGTCAAGAAGATAATCCAGGATAATGAGATCCGGCCTATTCGAAAGGTTGTCTATGCAAAGTTCACCTGATACATAGGTTTCAATATCAAAATTTCCACGCTCATTGAATTCCATTTCCAGTGATTTCAAAAACACGACATCATCGTCTACAAGGAAAAGTTTTATTTTATTTTCGGGTTTCATAATACGGTGTTTTGGATCAGGCTCAATTCAGTTTCAAGTTCTTCGCAGGCTTGGGTCAAAACATTTTCAAGGTCCAGAACAAAGCCCCTGATCTCTTCCTGATTTTCGCCTGTGCGCGCAGATTCCTGTAGCCCCTTCGCCATATCTTCATATTGTTTATCAATGCCAACAATCGAAAAAGAAGGGATCATTTTATGGGCAACAGATTGTAATGTCTTCCAATCTTTGGTGTTCGCGCTGGCAAGCATCTCCTTGATCAGTGAGGTTGTTTGCCCCAGGTAAAGGGAGATCATTTCTCTCATTAAGCCCGGGTCTGACTTGGTGCGTTTACCCAGGTATGTGAGATCTACATACTTTACATTTCCAACCATATTGGGAGATTCCTTTCCCTTCATGGCGTTGACGCGCGCAAGAAATAAAATAATTTTGCTTTGCAGCAATCGTTCATCAACAGGCTTTGAGATATAATCGTCCATACCTACCGATTTACATTTGGCCAGGTCGGCCGTAGTTACGTCTGCCGTAAGGGCAATGATCGGTATGCTAAGTTTTAGCGTTTTACGAATGTATTCCGTGGCTTCAAACCCATTGAGCTCCGGCATCTGCAGGTCCATTAAGATAATATCGTAAACTTTATGCTGAAGTTTTTCGATCGCTAGTTTCCCATTGGCGGCAATGTCGCATTCAAATCCAAAATCATCCAGCAGCGTGCGCATCAGAAGTTGATTGAGTGCAATATCTTCAACCACAAGAACTTTCACACTTCTCAACGGTGTGTCTGAAAGAACGCTTACGGGTTCTGATTCTGCAGCCTCATTAGTTTTTTTAAAGCTCAATGAAAAGCAGAAATCGGAACCTTCTTCAATTCGGCTCTTCACATGAATACTTCCTCCCTGCGCCTCTACCAGCTGTTTAACGATGGCAAGACCAAGGCCAGTACCACCGAATAATCTCGAGGTGTCGCTTGTAGCCTGCTGGAAGTTTTCAAAGATGGTATCCATCCGGTCCTCTCCTATTCCTATCCCGGTATCGGTAACAACAAACTCTACCAAAACTTTTGTTTCGTCTTCCTCAAGTAAGGTCACAGCCACGGTAATTGTTCCTTCTTTGGTGAACTTAACTGCATTGCTTACAAGGTTGAGGATGATCTGGTGTAAACGAACCGGATCGCCCAGCAATACCTCCGGAATTTTTTCATCGTATTGTTTGATCAGTTTCAGATTTTTCTCCTGGATCTTCAGCTCGAATAAGTGGAGCATGGCAGCAATGGAGGACGCCATTTTAAATGGTGTTTGCTCAAATGTCATTTTCCCCGCATCTACTTTTGCCAGATCGAGAATATCGTTAATGAGAACAATCAGCGCGTCACCACTCGTTTTAATAGCGTTTAGATATTCTTTTTGCTTGAGGGAAAGTTCAGTTTTCAAAACAACTTTTGTGAACCCAATGATTGCGTTCATCGGAGTGCGGATCTCATGGCTCATGTTTGACAAAAATTGCTGCTTCGCTTTCACAGCATCCTCGGCAATTTTCCGCGCACCATCTGCTTTCAATTTAGCCTCTTCTGCAATGTTTGTTGCCAGCTCAGCAAACACGATCGCTTCCTGAAGCGCGGTAGCGATTCGTTTTTGTTCCGTAACATCCCTGGCCACGATCACCACACCCAAAACATTTCCGCTGTCATCCTTATAAATAGAGCCATTGAACAGCACATCGGTAAGCGTTCCGTTCTGATGACGCAGCGTGAGCGGAGAATCAGCGACAGAGCCCTTAGCAAAAACCTCCTGATATACAGCACGCGCCTTTTGAGGTTCCGTGAAATAATCGAGAAAATCCGTGCCGGTAAGTTTCTCACGCGTTATGCCCGTAATATTGGCTAACGCCTCATTCATATCCATGATTTTACCTTTGGCGCTAATGGTCACCAGTGGATCCAGGCTTGCTTCAATCAAACTCCTGGCATATCCTGATTCCTTTGTTTTCGTTGTTTCCAAAGTAGTGGGTTGCACAGTATGTGTTTTAATTTTGATGGACACCATTTGATCTTCCGATTTCTTCCAATGTATTTCTCTTTTTATCCTTCAGTTGTTTGTAAGCAGAAGGCGTAAGTCCCGTTACTTTCTTGAATTGATTGGATAAATGAGCAACACTGCTGTAATGCATTTTATAGGATATCTCTGTAAGATTGAGCTCATTGTAAAAGAGCAGCTCTTTTACCTTTTCGATCTTATGAATGATAATGAATTGCTGAATGGTAATGCCTTTTACTTCCGAGAATAGATTCGAGAGATACGTGTAATCGTAATTTAGTTTTTCGCTGATGTAATCAGAATAGTTCACTCTTGGTAACTCTTCCGAATGATGGATCATTTCCGTAATTACGTTGTTGATCTTTTCTATCAGTACCGCCCGTTTATCGTCCATGAGTTCCAGTCCTGATGAAACGAGACCGGCCTGTAATAGCTGCTGCTGCTCTAATGTTAAATCTTCCATAATTTCAACTTCCCCAAGACCCACAACAATGAAATGCAGCCCGAGCTTTTTTAGCTCTTCTTTCACTGCAAGCTTGCAGCGGTTGCTAACCATGTATTTGATAAATAATTTCAAATTCGG
The DNA here is from genome assembly GCA_963774615.1 of uncultured Cytophagales bacterium. Taxonomy (GTDB): domain Bacteria; phylum Bacteroidota; class Bacteroidia; order Cytophagales; family Cyclobacteriaceae; genus Chryseolinea. Next base: position 90,409 of record CAVZFT010000035.1, on the reverse strand, counting down.
AATCTTTAAAGCCTAACCGTGAAGATCGATAACCAGAACCATAGAAATGTTACGCAGCAGACCTAAATTGTTACATAAGTCACAGGTCGTCCAGTAACAATGTGGGATAAGATAGCAGGAAGCAGCAATGCCATTTGTCTCAAGGGGCTGTGATCAGCATCATAAGGCAAAAGCAACAAGAGAGTTATTTTGCGTTCTCCGGAGCAATAAGTTCTCTTTCAAAATAAGCTAATAGTTTTCCATTCGGATCATTCACGGCTTTACAATAATAAATCCGTCCTAGATAGCGATTGATGATTAACTTGCATTCAGAATCGGCTTTTGCCGTAATGAAGGTCCCCTCCTTATAAATATTGTCCATTTACAGTAATGTAGTCATAATTGACCCAGCAAACTATTCGTCTCATGGCCTTTCTGGTTATTGCTGATAAATTCAAGATAGAGCCAATCCAAATTTCGGACTTACGATTTCGGATTTCGGCGACGTATTATTCGATTAGTCTACATCCATCCTAATCTAACTCCTTCCGACATCCGACATCCGAAATGGCGTAAATCAGTGATTGATGTAACTTTTTTATCCCCAGCTGTAATGTCATATCCGGTTTATAGTATCACCTTGTGTCATGCAAGAAAGCAGGGCCGCTCAACAGGAGTGTGCTGTTTTTATAACAATTGCAAACAACCATTATGAGTGAAAGACAGTTTATTTTATCGCAACCGAAGAACATGGTCGCAATGAACAGCCATTATGCCAAAAAGTGTTTTCGTTCGCGTTGTGGGATTTTTCACAGAAACGTTTGATTCGATTGCAGCGTTTGTGACGAAGTGGACTTTTTAAACCCTGCAGGTGAGTGTTCACGCAAAACAAATATCCAGCTCGATTCAACTCCACTTTTATTTCGACTCCCTGGCTCTATTACTGTAGCAATATTAAATAACACCGGTAAATCAGTTTTATCTTATAAAAAGGGTATCAACTTCATTCCATTCCACTACCCAGAGGTTGAGAAAGAGTTAACACTGATTAAACAGGTATTGCCCATATCCATTCGATAATTAAAGGCGAGATCAATTGTTTCATATTTCAAAGACACATTGCCTGAACAGTGAATGGATAAAGGACTATCCTGAACTCACTGAACTGATTACCTCACGCCAATTAAAATCGACGCACCTGTAATCACTGTTCGACTCGTACGACGGCCTACCTAACTTCAGAAGCTGATGGTATTTTACCTTTCTTGACAAAGGTAAACTTGGATGTCGTAGGAACGATATCACCCAATAGAAATCCCCAGGGTTTTAATGATTCAATGTGATCGAACATAACTTTGAGGATCGCGGTAATCGGAATGGAAAGAAACATGCCTGAGATTCCCCATAAAGCTCCTCCAATCAACACAGCGACAACCGAAATCAGAGCATTGATCTTTACTCGTGCTGCTACGATTTTCGGGACGATAAAGTTATTATCGACAAACTGAATAAAGAGGTAGACAAAAAATACCAGGATGGGATAGGTAAGCGAATCCTTCGTGACAAAGGCGATGACCATGGGTAGGGCGATGGCGATGATGCCGCCCAGGTAAGGAATAAGATTAAGGATCGCCCCGATCACACCAAGGATGATCGCATATTCGATTCCAAGGAGCAGGAGGCCTGCAGAGTTTAAAATCGCTACAATGATCAGCTCGAAAAACAATCCAACCAGGTAAGTTTGAATAATACTTTTACTGCTCGTGAGCACGGAAGTCACTTTCGCCTGATGTTCGTCCCTGAACAACCTGCGGATAAATTCCAAGAGTAGAGGTTTATAATAGAGGATCATGAACAAGTAAACCGGTAACAGCATAAAGATCACGAGTATCCCGCCTACATCAGCAAGGGTATCGCCAATGGCAAAATCACTGATCGCCTCGTTTTGTGTCTCTTTTGTCCAGGCATTGATTCGCGACACCCGGATGTTAAACTTATCGGAAATCCAATGAACAAGCTCAGCGCTTGTAGTATTGAATTTTTCCTTCAGCTGCGGCCATGATTCACTGAACATCGTAAGCTGAGAAGAGAGCACATAAAAAATACACAACACTACAAAAATGGTAAGTGCCACTGAAATTGAGATGGCAACAATCCTGTTAATGCTTCTGCGCTGCAGAAAGTTTACAAGAGGATTCAGTAAAATGGCTATGATGGTTGCATATATAATAGGAATGATAATTCCCTGACCAATATGCATCGTAAAGATAAATGCAAGCGTGCTGATCGATATGAGCGCAACTTTGGCATAAAACGGTATTCTAAGAGAGGTATCCATGGTTAGTTCAGATTTGCGTGGGCCTTTTTTTAAGTTCAACGCATTTATAACCAACAACCTGATTGTGTGGGCATTTTTAGTACCACGTTGGACGCGTCTCGCCCGAAGGATAAATTCGCCATTAACTCATAGTCCATTCCTGACTGCTTATTTCTTATAAGTATATAGCGTTAAGGAGTTTAAAAAATCCTTTTTCCCTGAATAACTTTAAATAAAACTGCGATGACTGCGATCACCAATAGAATATGAATGATTCCTCCAATATTATACCCGATGAATCCAATAGCCCAAAAAATAAGTAAGATGACTGCAATTGCGTAAAGTAAATTTCCCATGAACGTTGTTTGTTTATTTGTGGAGTGAAAAAGAAACGTCATCTGAAATTTCAAACAACGTTCCTTTGTTATGTTCGAATTATAAAATCTATACCCAGGGTTAATGTCTTTGCGGATATTGTCGTTGTCAAATTCCTCGTTCCTGTTGAAGGTTCGTAGCTGATGACGTTGATTTATAAGTCAGCAATGATCTTTTTTATTTCTTCATTTGTTTTACCCAGCTTAGTCTGAAGCCTGCCTAAAAGCTCGTCCTGCTTGCCCTCTAAAAACAGCGGATCGCTATCGGTAAGCATGGCAAATTTTTGTTTCAGTTTTCCCTTGATCTCATTCCAATTTCCTTTCAAGGCTGTTATATTTTTCATGACTTATTTTTTTCGTGTACTACAATAGAGCGATCAGAGTTTCTTTGTGCCTGTCAGGTAAACACCTGCACCGATGGTCATCATAACCACTCCAACAACCGGTGACCAGGATAATGAATGCTTCTTCTCAGCATTGATCTCCAGTTTCCCTATATCTACTACTTTCTCTCTCGTCACAAAGGTCAGTCCGGTAACAATAGTTACTACCAGTCCGATAATCAGGATAATGATGCCAGCTTTTTTCATGATTTGTCTTCAGAGATAAGAGTTTGTAATTCTACAGGGTACTTTGAATTCTACAGGCTACAAAGATCAGCGGCTGCAACACGTTATTCGTTACACCCAGGGTCATGAATCTTACATATATCACAGTTTTAACAACGACCAGGATGATTCGCTTATCGCGCATGGTAATATTCTTATATAATCACTTGCCAAAAACAAAATAAAGTGAGTCCTTATATGTATACGTCTGGGTAGTCCTTGCCACATTCAGTGATGTATGTAACAACAACATAGGGGAGTGCAATCTTTTAACCGGCCGTTATGTGATCTTTGTACATCGATTTACAATTCGTTCATCAAACCATATTTTATGAAAAACATTATAATACTTTGTGTTTTAGTATCAGCTCTTGGTATCGGGCAAAGCTGCGCGCCCAAAGCAGATAAAGCAGCCAGTTGAGATTGCCGCCACACGGGCGAAAATCGCAAAAGCAAGCGCAGAAAAAGAAGCGCAACGAAAACTTGCGATAGCTGAGAAAGCAAAGCCAACACCAACCTATAAAGATGCTTCCGGAAAAATCGTGTATTACAAGGCAGATGTTGATGCCTCATATACGGGTGGATTTGATGAAATGAGACAATATCTTAAAAATAACCTGACATATCCTGAAGCAGCTCGCGAAAAGGGCTATGAAGGAACCGTTTTCGTTGATTTTATTGTCGATGAAAAAGGTAGAATATGAGACGTGGTTTCGTGACCTTGTTGTAGATATCTTGTTGATAATTGTAAGACTACAAATATTTCATTTGAGTACTTGCACAATCCTATCGAAAGATTGATAAAAAGGCAAACATGTCATATCCGGTTATCAATGCAGTCTCAACGCATTAAGTTTGTCTAATTTGCATCGAGTCGTAATTACCCCTTGGGTCAAGTGCTCCCTAATTGATTGATTACTATGGCAGTTGTCAATTCGTTTTTTTATATAGGCCGATCATTTCACCATTCGAAATCGTATGATTCTTCAAAGCAAATTCTAGTTTTTCTTTAGTTGCTCCCTTCTGTGTATCAAGCAATACATTCACAGCATATACTTTGAAAAAGTATCGGTGCGAGCCGGAAGGAGGACACGGTCCTGTATATCCTACTTCACCCTTGCTGTTCATTCCTTCCAATCCAGGACGCGAATTCTCAGGAATTACGTTAACAGGTGGAATGTTCCATATCAGCCAATGATCAAACGTTCCTCCAGGAGCATCAGGGTCCTCTACGATAAGCGCAAGACTTCGTGCTTCTTCCGGAATTCCCTCAATAACCAGGGATGGATTAATATTGGAGCCTTCACAAGTATAAGTCCTCGGGATCAAGCCTTCGTGCTTGAACGAGGGACTGCTGATACTCAGTTTTGTTTTGGTTTTAACAATAGTTTCCATAGAAGTTATTTAAAAGTTATAGTACGTAATTCATTAGAGCATCTTGCTTCATTGATAAACTCTTCTCTTCCACTAAAAAGGAATCAAGAATTACCAACTCTTGTGGAGGTTTCGGAATTTCAGGAGGTGGTGTTGGCGGTACAGTGAGTGGCTCTCTCTCGGGTTGAATTTCCGGTTCCTTCGTGGGCCATACGCCAGGCTCAGGTTCTGGAGTAGGGATTGTTTCAGGATTTTTTCCGGGCACGGGGATCTCGTTTGGTTTTTTCGGTTTCTGCGACATCCAATTAAATACAATTGATTTATCTGAAAGCGTCAAACCATAAGGTCCTTCTTGATGTGTGTTCATACTGGAATTGAATTTATTCACACTACATTGATTTATTTTGCGTCTGTTTCCTAATGACTGAGCATACAAATCACAGGTACACGGCAGCTCATAATAACATGGGAAGGATCAAAGTCGGAATCCTGCTTGTCCAGCGTAGGCTCCTGATCTTCCAATAGCGATGCCTTCCCCCCGATCGTCTTGGGGCCTGGTGAGTGCCCTTTACCAATTGATATGTAACTCCTATAAAAAAATCAATACCCATACAAAACATTTCAATAAACTCTATTGAACCATGATAATAGGCTATTATGCCTGCGTTTGCTCCTTTAACTGTTCAACCTTATCAACGAGCCGGTCCGCGTCCCGCTTTACCTTTCGCAAAGTAGCGCGTGCGGGCTCGGGCGCGATCAACAGTCCCAAGGCCGTTCCCATCGCGACACCGATTAAAAAAATTAAACTTAATCTTGTATTCATATGATTTCTATTTATGTAAAATCATTTCAGATGTATAAGTTCAAATCCATAAAGCTAGCCGCCTTGCCAAAATTGTAAACTACTCCCAAGGTGTTAGCTTCATTCCAGTCATCTCTTGATGGCGTATAGTGACGATGGTGAAATCTGTCATTTTCAATCTCCTTCAACAAATAACATATATGCAAAATTCATATGCATGCGATGAACTTCTTTTCAAAGGAGTAGGGAAAAAATCATACCACATTTCACTCGTTTCAGAGGTTTGCGATCCTCAGTTTAACAAGTGAAATTCATCGTTGGCACATGAATGGTCCGTGGCAAAATGTCCACAACATAAAATAATATGAATGCTTTCTAAAAAATAAAAAAGCCTTGAAATCATTTAAGATTCCAAGGCTTCCTGAGGTCTCGAGCGGTCGACTTCGCGAGACGCTACGTCGCCGAACGATTCGAACCAGTCGCTGATTTAAATAAACTCTCAAAAACAAAAGGTCAGTCTTCTGCGACTGACTTCTTATTATTTTATTAGAGGTCTCGAGCGGCCGCCTTCGCGAAGCGCTACGGACGGCGAGCGATTCGAACCAGTCGCTGAATTTATTTTAGAGGTCTCGAGCGGCCGCCTTCGCGAGGCGCTACGGACGGCGAGCGATTCGAACCAGTCGCTGATTTAAATAATCTCTCAAAAACAAAAAAGTCAGTCTTAAGGTGACTGACTCTTTTCCTTGTAGAGGTCTCGAGCGGATTCGAACCGCTGTAGAAGCTTTTGCAGAGCTCTGCCTAGCCACTCGGCCACGAGACCATTTATTCAATCAAGGTTTAACTACTAAAACCTTCCCTTGCAAAACTATAAAAATCACTGTTGATTACAACCCTATCAAAAAAAAGAAAGGTGACCAAAAGCTCGGTCACCTTTCCTTTATATTAAAAGGCTTATTCAGCTTTTGGCTCGCCGCCGCCAGACATCTTTTCCTTTAACGCACTGAGTGCTTCGAGGTCACCGAGTGTCGACTTCTCAGCTTGCTGATTGATCGATTGAACGTGTACCCTTAGCAGGAACTGGCTTCTTCTTCACAGGAGGAGCTGCAGGCTTCTCTTCGTCAGCAGACCACGTAGACTTGTGTGAAAGAACAATTCTTCTGTCGTCTTTCGAGAACTCGAGAACTTTGAAGTCAAGCGATTCGCCAACTTCGATCTTTGAGTTGTCTTCCTTAGCAAGGTTCTTCGCGGCGCAGAAACCTTCGATACCGTAAGGCAATTCAAGAATAGCACCTTTGTCATTCTTGTTGATCACCGTACACTTGTGGACCGATCCTATAGTGAAGATCGTTTCGAAAGTATCCCAAGGGTTCTCTTCCATGTGCTTATGGCTAAGCGCTAATCTTCGGTTAGCAGCATCAAGCTCCAGCACTTGTACTTCCATGGTATCTCCAACTTTCACGAACTCAGAAGGATGTTTGATCTTCTTCGTCCAGCTTAGGTCTGATACGTGAACGAGACCGTCGATACCTTCTTCCAGCTCGATGAACAAGCCGAAGTTGGTAAGGTTACGAACGATACCTTTGTGTCTCGTTCCCACCGCATACTTGGTAAGAACATCTTGTCTTGTCCATGGATCTTCGTGAGTTGCTTAATGCCAAGAGACATCTTACGCTCGTCGCGATCCAACGTCAACACTACAGCTTGAACTTCGTCACCAACCTTCATGAAGTCCTGAGGATTGCGCAAGTGCTGTGACCAGCTCATTTCGCTTACGTGGATCAATCCTTCAACACCTGGCTGCAATTCGAGGAACGCGCCGTAGTCAGCAACGTTAACGATCCGACCTTTTACTTTAGATCCAACCTGGATCTCAGCAGCCAACGCATCCCAAGGATGAGGAGTAAGCTGCTTCATACCCAGTGAAATTCTCTTCTTGTCACCGTCGAAGTCAAGCACAACAACTTTAACAGTCTGATCAAGCTTGAGCACTTCTTCCGGATGGTTGATACGTCCCCAGCTGATATCTGTAATGTGAAGTAATCCGTCCACACCACCAAGGTCGATGAACACACCGAAGTTGGTCATGTTCTTGATCACACCTTCCAACACCTGACCTTTTTCGAGGTTGGTGAGGATAACTGCTTTCTGCTGCTCGAGATCTTTCTCGATAAGGACTTTATGCGATACAACTACGTTGTCGTTAGTGTAGTTGATCTTCACAACTTTCACTTCGATTGACTTATTAACATAAATATCGAAATCGCGGATAGGCTTCACATCGATTTGTGATCCAGGAAGGAACGCTTCGATTCCAAAGACATCCACGATAAGACCACCTTTGGTTCTGCGTTTTACAAAACCTTCGATAACCTGATCCTTATCAAGTGCGTTTGTACATATTCCCAACCCTTCACCAGTTTCGCTTTTCTGCGGCTCAACACCAATTGACCCATTGAGTCTTCACGCTCTTCAATGAACAGGTCAACTATGTCACCGATCTTCAGGTTCGGCATTTCCTTGAATTCCGCCAGCGGCACAAGACCGTCGGACTTGAATCCAATGTTAAGGATCACGTCGCGGTCGTTTATTCCAACAACTGTTCCTTTTACAACTTCACCAGTATCAACAGAAGTAACCGTGACGGAGTACATCTTCTCCATTTCAGCACGCTTGTCTTTGGAGTATCCTTCGCCAAAGCCCCTTGATTCAAACGCGTCAAAGTCAAATTCACCAGGAACCTGCTTCTCGTACTTGGCTTTTTTGAGTTCTGAAACCGGAATGGCTTCAGTATGGATTTCCTCTTTCTGAAGGGATTTGATCTCTGCTAACGGATCATCTTCGTCAATCTCGATTTTACCTTCTTTTTGCTTCTTCGCTACAGGCTTTGCTACCTCAACGGGAGCAGCCTTTCTTGGTCTTTCACCTGGCTTTGAAACTTTTGCCATAAAAACGCCCTTTTTACATGCGGCAGGCGGGCAACTGCTGCAAATTTGTTTAGAATAGCCTCCTGAAAATCATCAGAAAGCCCCGACAATTATCGGGGCTGCAAATGTAGGAAAATACCCCCTGACCCCCTCAGGAGCAGGCGAAATTTTATCAGAAAGTGCATTTCAGTCGCCTTATGGGGATTTAGGGAAACCCCTGGCCCTCCAGGGGAATAGTCCATTTCTTGTAGGCTTAACTTGAAGTGAATGTTGAATGTTCTCGCGAATCATTCTCAGTAAAAACACTCAGCACTCAGCAAATCAACACTCAACATTCAAGGATTTATTATCACCATGCATTTCAAGTCCCCGAAAGGGATGGTGCAGGACCGCCCAGCCCCCTCTAAGGGGAATATTGATATTTTTTGACTGTCTAAATTAGAAGGCATTCAACTCTAAAGTGGAACTTGCATTCAAGTCCCCTAAAGGGGATTTAGGGTGTTATTCCGGAATATCCTCAAATTTTAGAGTTCCCTCGGCATAGGCCATCAGTACCCGTTGGAACATCAACGTGAATGTTGCCGTTGCAAAATCGCCTTGAGCCCGTACATATGCCCCATTCACGGTCGCCAACTGTACAATGTTTGAGGCCCCAAGGTCATACCGCTCCTTTTCCGTCTGATACGAAAGCTCGGCTGCCCTCATGCCTGCTTGTGCTGCAGTGTATGCCGTCTTTGCATCGTTAAAATTCTGATATGCTCTTTGTACATCGCTCTTGACAACAATTTCGGTATTTTGACGCCTTATTGAAGAGTTCTTGTAGGCAACCTTGGCAAGCGCAGTCTGAGATTTATATTGCCAACCATTCCATATAGGAACCGTTACACTGAACCCATAACTTAACTGCGTATTATCCTTGTAGAACTGATCACCAAAGCTTCTGTTTTCTTCGCCCTGCACATAATTATAACGCGATCCGTATTGTATACCAGCATAAATGTTCGGATAGTAACGTCCCTTTGCCGCAGAAAAGCCGTGTTGAAAAGCCTTCTCCGAGTAGGTAGCCTGCTTAAGGTCACCCCTCATATCGAGAGCAATTGCGCGCATGTTCTCGAGAGTCGTTGTATCGGCAAATGCTTTGTTGATATCCCAATTGATCTCCACAACATCAAATGACGCAGGGTCAATTCCCAACGTTACAGCTAACAGAGCTAAGTTGTTCTTAAATGCATTTTGAGCCCGCACCAATAACAACTCAGCATTCCTTAACTGGTATTCCTGCGTATACTGATCTGCTACAGCCCTTGCTCCTGCCGCTGCTTGCTCTCTTATCTGGTCGTATGTTGTCTGTTGCGTTTTTACATTTTCGGCATTGACCCTAATAAGTTCTCTATCCAACAGGCACTGAAGATACTGGTTTGATACAAGTGCGATCACATCCTGGTTTGACCGCACAACCTGGTGGAGTTGTGCTTCGTTTGCGTTGTTCGCAGCACGATGCTGGTTCATAAACGTGAGGCCACTGAATACCGGCATGTTAGCGGAAATATTGCCTCCGATAAAATCAATGACTCCATTTACCACACTTCCTTCATTAGAATTGAATGAATTACCATCCGTTCTATAAAAATCACCGGATGCGTTGATATTCGGTCCCATCTGGAGCAAAGTGGCTGTCTTGTTCACCTGTGTGTACTCCAACTGGTTTCGTTGCTGAGTAAGGACAACATTGTTCTGAAGTCCTAGCTTGACAGCTTCCTTAAAGGTCAACTTTTTTGGAGCGTTATCCTGCGCGTGCAAGGATAAAAACAAAATACTCGCAATAACAGAAAATAATAATCCTCTTCATTTTTCTTTTACACATTGACTGTTAATTTTTCATCGGCTACCACTGCTCCATCAGCCACGCGAATAATGCGTTTACCCGAACGCGCATTCTCTTCAGAGTGCGTGACCTGGATGATAGTAATTCCTTCGTCGTTTAGTTTTTTGAAAATGTCCATGATCTGCTTGCCCTGGTCGGAGTGCAGATTACCCGTAGGTTCGTCGGCAAGTAATAATTTCGGTTGACCAACGATAGCCCGTGCTACACCAACAAGCTGCTGTTGTCCGCCGCTCAGCTGTTCAGGAAAAAGATCTTTCTTGGCAACCATATTAAAGCGGTCAAGCATTTCAGCAACCATACTTTTTCGTTGCGTGCCGCTCACTCCTTTGTACAGGAGCGGTGTCTCGATGTTCTCATAGACAGTGAGCTCGTCAATCAAGTGATAGGCCTGAAAGATGAACCCGATATAGTTCTTATGCATGTCGGACTTCTGCTTCTCTTTCATCTTGTGAACCGGCTCATCGAAGAAGTAGTATTCTCCGGCGGAAGGCTCATCCAGCATCCCTATAATGTTCATCAGGGTGGATTTTCCAGCCCCGCTGGGCCCCATAATGGTTAGAAACTCTCCTTGCTTAACCTCGAGGTTGATGCCTTTTAAGACAAAAGTGCGCTGGAAACGTGAGTCCACGTATTTGTCGATATCCTGTAGTTTTATCATGAAAATGGGTTGTTAACACACGGCGTTCAGGCCCTTGGACGGGCATAAAGCCAACAATAATGCCAAGGGAATTTGCTGGCTTAGACTGGCTTAAAAGGGGTAAAGGTTACAGATAATACGTCCGATTGTGCAAATCGGTGTTCTTTTTCGGACGCCGCGGGCGCCGCGGGGGTATATAGGGTATAAGGGGGTCAAAACTCCTTGTGTAGTTTTATTGCTTGCCTGAGGGGTGTTTCACTTAGTTTGGATTGTGATGAGGGTTTTTTGCACTCATTAAATACTCCCCTGAAGGGGGCCGGGGGGTCAAGCCGGAGCAGAACACTCAATATTCAATATATCAACACTCAACACTCAAGTATTTTCTCCAAGGCTGACCTTGAATTCTGGACCAACTGTGCACTCATTAAATTCTCCCCTGAGGGGGCCGGGGGGTGGGGTCAAAACACAATCGGATATAAGATGACATCCACCCTTCTATTCATCTGCATCCCCTCGTAAGAGGTATTGCTGTAAACAGGGTTGTCAAGTCCCCAGTCTTTGATGGTGATCTTTTGTTCAGGGATCTCTCTCTGCAATAAGATCTGCTGCACAGCCTCGCTCCTCATTCTTGAAAGCCAGGCATTGTATTCTTTGCCGCCAATGGGATCGGTATGGCTGATAAGGTGTATGTCGTACTTTTCCAGCACGTTAGGAATGGAATCAAGCCAATGATACAGGTCTTCGATCTGAAAGTCATCGACGTAATAACTGCCGCCTCCAAAGTAAATGCTTTTGCGTATCTCGTCCTGTTGCTGAGAAAATCCAACAGCACAAATCATCGACATGCAGGAAAGGATCAGAAGCCTTTTCACATACTAAAGATAAGGATATGTACGACCGAAGTCTACAGGTCCTGTTAAGTTTTTAGGGATTTGCGTGCAACAATGCGGTAAGATCGTCCAATGTGTTTGCTTCACGGATGGGCTTATCTTTCCGCCACCGGTTTATTCTGGGGAAACGCAACGCAATTCCGGATTTATGCCGTGTTGATTTCGCGATACCTTCAAATGCGATCTCAAATACCAATTCGGGCTTGACGCTGCGCACGGGACCAAATTTTTCGATGGTATTCTGTCTTATCCATCGATCAACTTCGCGGATCTCTTCATCAGTGAGTCCACTATACGCTTTTGTGAACGGTACTAACTGGTCTCCATTCCATACCGCGAATGTATAGTCTGTATAAAGATTAGCTCGTCTTCCGTGACCACTCATAGCATAGATCATCACGGCATCAACGGTAAATGGATCGATCTTCCATTTCCACCAATCTCCGCGTCTGCGACCATCGCGATAGATCGAATCCTTGCGCTTGAGCATTATTCCCTCGCTGAAAAATTCGCGTGCGTGGCTCCGTTTTTCCCGTATTGCCTCCCAGCTGTCAAAGGAAACCACTGGCGATATCCTCAGTGCCGTGGCTTCCTGTCGCGCGTAAATCTCTTCCAACTTATTGCGTCTGTCAATAAGTTTCCATTCACGTATATCTATTCCGTTGTATTCGAGGACATCATAGGCAACAAAAGCCACTGGTACTTCATTTAGGATCTTCTGACTTAAGGTCTTACGGCCAATTCGCGTCTGGAGCAGGCTAAAAGGTAATGGTTGATTGTTTTTGAACGGAAGGATCTCTCCATCCAGTACAGTTCCATCCTCCAATAGATCGGGAAAGATCCCATACTCCGGATACTTATCTGTTACAAGCTCCTCGCCCCGCGACCACACAAACAACTGACGGTCTCGAACAATCACCTGTCCTCTAATGCCATCCCACTTCCATTCTGCCTGCCATTCCTCGGGGTCACCCAAGGATTCGACTTCTTCATCCAACGCATAAGCCAGGTAAAATGGATAAGGCCGTGACGTGTCACGAATTTCTTCGGAGAGAATAAGTTCATCATAGTTATCATCTATTGGTGACCAATTGCCCATAAGGCGGTGAGCAATGATATTTTCTTTCACCTTCGCATGCTTTGCCAACGCTTTTACCATCAGCTGTTGGGATACTCCGACGCGAAAACTTCCGGTTATGAGTTTGTTGAACACAAATCGCTCCGTTGGTTCCATACGCAGCCAGGCTTCACGAATCCGTTTCCTCTTTTCTTCGACATCAAGAGGCTCAAGGGCACGGATGAATTCAATCCAGTACGTTAGTGTCTCATCCGATTTCCCGGACGATGGCGGTAACACCAGTGTTATCGTCTCTGCCAGGTCACCCACCACGTGATATGATTCTTCGAAGAGCCATGAAGGCAATCCTGAAAGTTCGGACGCCCATGCACCAAGAAGTGACGCACTAACGGTACGCCTGGGCCTTCGATGAGAAAGAATTGCAATAGCCCAAAGTTTATCCTGGTTTGATGCTTTGTCAAAGTATTCAACAAGCGCGTCGATCTTATCCAATGTCTTTGTGGTTTGATCAAGCATTGTGAATAACATTGCAAAGTCATTCATGCGGCTTCCGTTTTTGATTCGTCGATGCCAGACTCGGCGATTTCCGCCAGCTCCCCTTCAAATTGTGTTTTTACTGCTTTTGCTTCAATACCAGTTTCGGATAACCAATGAGCAAATACTTCTGAGTAACCATGAGTGACAAAAACCTGCTCTGCCCCCGTTGCTTTCACTGCGCTATTTAGCGCTGTCCAGTCGGCGTGATCTGAAAGTACAAAGCCCTCTGTCAGCTCCTCTCCTCCTTCTCGCTCCCCGTAATCCCATCCACCCCGAAGCAATTCCAAGCGAGTATGGATCAAACTTTCTTAGCCACAACGAACCAATAGCTGACGGCGGACAAAGGACCATTGCACCCTCGAACTCCTTCTTTTTCATCTCGCTTGTTACATAGGTCGTTGGAGGCAGCTCCAGTATCGTGTTTTCGAAATATTTGGGTTAAGGAGTCAATAGCGCCATGCACAAATATTTTTCCGATCGACGGGTCGATGTTTTTGAGTATCCGCTGACTCTTGCCAAGAGCATATCCTGCGAGGATTGTTACTTTACCCGCAGCCTGATTTTTTCGCCACCACTGGTTAATATCGTTAAACACTTCCTGCTGAGGCCTCCATTTGTAGACAGGTAGCCCGAACGTGGATTCGGTAATGAAAGTATGGCACTTCACAGGCTCGAAGGGTTCAGAGATTCCGTCGTTTTCCAGTTTATAATCGCCGGAAAACACCCATACTTCTCCCTCATGGGCTACGCGGATCTGTGCAGATCCAGGAATGTGTCCCGCAGGGTGAAATGAGAACTCTACGCCCATTGATCGAAACCGGCTTGCCATAGTCTGCAGTTTGAATGTTTCCGGATAAGTTCAGCCGGTGCTTGATCACAGGTGCCGCAGACGTTGTGCATAGGTAAGCACCATGTCCCCACGAGGCGTGATCCGAATGACCATGGGTGATCAATGCCTTTGCAACGGGTTTCCAAGGGTCGAGATAAACATCGGCGGCCGGACAATAGATACCATTGCCTGTGAATTCCAATAAACTCATACTAAAAGGGCAAGCTTTAACTAGTCAAACACCTAGCCCTGAAGAAAGATTGATGACAGAGGGAAAAATTTGCCTTCTTAAGCGGTTTGTACGAAAAAAATCAATAGGTCAGCCAGGTGACATTGGTGCTCGTACCTTTTTTCAACACCGAGACAACGAGAAAATTCGTGTAATCATTGTCGGCAAAGTCCTTTAACTCATTGTTACCTGTTAGGTAATTCGCGGTCCAGGGGATTGTGTTTGAGTGACCGCTGATGACAACGGTTTGACCAGCATGATCCTGTAACATTTTGTCGATCGCTTCACCTTTCAGTGGCTCGTAGGGCAAGACTTCAAGGCCTTTAGCACCGGCCAACGGCGCGACTGTATTTCGAGTGCGTTTATACGCCGTGGAATAGATAGCCGCGATTGACGTTTTCGAAAGCATCTCCGCTAAACGGCTTGCCCTTTTCTTCCCCTCTTCCGAAATATCAGGATCCTTGGTTCCATCTTCTCCCCTTTCCGCATGCCTGACAAGAATGAAACGTTGTTATCTGGCTCTGCGCAAAAGATTGTACAGAAATGGCCAACACGATTGCAAGAAACAACGCGACTCTGATCATGGTAATCTTGGTAATCTTGGTCATAATCATGGTAATCCTGGTCGTAATCAAGGTCTGTGTTTACGTTCAATTTCTTCAGGGATAGTGCAAGGGTTGCTGCGTCGTGTATCGGCCAGGTGAAAAATTTTCCAACCATCATCGCCCTTGTAGAGATGAAGTGCATCCACACCGCAGTGGCTGAACCTGTTGCCAATATAAAAGGCGTAGTCACACCACACTTGCGCAAAGTTGTCGTCCTGTTGAACTTTTATATTCCATATTTCTTCATACCAAATGTCCGGGTGCGGAGTGCCGACTGCTTTAAGAAATCCGGCGATGGAATTTTCGCGACTTAACTGCCCTTTGTTTTCCTTATTGCGTCGCATGGTGGCCATTGTAACGTCCTTTGCAAAGGTAGACCTGACCATTGCGCTGTCTCCTTTTTCCATGCCTTCGAAGAGGCGGCGAACCACTTTTATTATAGCATCATTTTCCGCTGCCTGCTGAGCTTGTAATGACGGAATGAATATGAAGAGAGCAAACGCAAGGGCTAAGGAATATCGTAGGAGCATTATTTCAGGTATTATTGGTAAAGATCATTAAAAACGTAACATCCTTCAACACGAAGCGGGTACCCCTGCGATCAGTAGAGCGGTTTCCGCATTTCATGATAAATATGGAGAATAGTTAGTAATTTTAGATTGTGATAATCTAACCATGATACAGAAAACTCTAACGGCGGTCTTGCTCGGCATTCTATTGACCACTGTTTC
The DNA here is from genome assembly GCA_963774615.1 of uncultured Cytophagales bacterium. Lineage (GTDB taxonomy): Bacteria > Bacteroidota > Bacteroidia > Cytophagales > Cyclobacteriaceae > Chryseolinea. Next base: position 74,610 of record CAVZFT010000035.1, on the reverse strand, counting down.
CATCGCCCAGAAAATAGACAGTTTGCATGCGGTGTTGGATACCGCAAAGGATGACCGGAAAGTTAAGACGCTAAATGAGCTGTTCCGCGCCAACCTGAATTCAGATCCTGTCAAAGCCTTAGGCTACGCCCGTGAAGCATTAAATCTCGCTACCGAGATCGACGACAAAAAAGGCATGGCAGCATCCTACAACAACCTCGGAATCATCTATCGGAACCAGGGCGCACTCGACAAGGCGCTGGACTATTATCTGACGTCTCTTCGCATCTATGAAGGACTAGATAACAAAGAAGGCATAGCCACCACAAAAAATAATATCGCAAACTTATATGCCGTTAAAAAGGAGTACGCCGAAGCAATGAAGTACCTTGAAGAATCTTACAACCTCTTTCTTGAATTAAAAGACGAATCAAAGATCGTGGGATCGCTGAACAACCTTGGCAATCTCAACATCGACATTCAACTCTATGACAAAGCGCTCCGGTATTTTAAGGATGCTTCTGAGCTGAGTGCGAAACTTGGCGCGAAGTTTCCAGATCCTTTGAATAACATTGGCAACATCTATTACAGACAGGGAAATTATCAGCTCGCGGTTGAGCACTACGAAAAAGCGCTTGCTATTGAACGCGAAAACGACAACAAGCTTGGGATACTTAATGTGGTAACAAATCTCGGCATCACGTACGCGAAGGCTAAACAACCCAAACCCGCAGCACAATATCTCGATGAAGCATCAACGCTGTGCACTGAGCTTCAGGCGTATTCATTTTTGCCCGCGATATACAAGGCCAGGGCCGCTAACGAAGCCAACCAAAACAATTGGAAGGATGCCTATGAGTTACAGATGAAATATGACGAATCACGGGAACGTGTCTACGGTGAGGAGAGCAGCCGCAACATCGCACAGATGGAAATGGTTATCGACTTCCAGGAGAAGGAGAAGGAATACGACATACTTCGGAAGCAAAGCGAAATCGACAGACTGGAACTTCACAACAGCAGGCTTTTTATCCTGCTCGTCATTATTGCCGTGTTGACTATCATTGGAGGATTTAATTTCTATTACATCAACAAGAAGAAATCCCTTAAGATCAGAAAACACGAGGCGAAGCTGGCACGGGAGGCAGGCGAATGACACGCTCAGAAGCAAAGGCGCTGCTCGAGCAAATGACACAAGGCTCCAGCCTCCTCCGTCATATGCGTAGTATCGAGCTGGTAATGGAAGCGTACGCAGAAAAGCTCGGCGAAAACGTGGATACGTGGGCTATCGCTGGTCTGTTGCACGACGCCGACTATGAAGCTTATCCCGACAAACATCCACAGGTCATAGTTGACAAGCTGAACGCTATGGGTCTGAACGAAATCGCTCACGCTATTTCGGCACATTACACCAAATGGAATGTCCCCTACGATTCTTTATTAGACAAGGCTCTTCTGGCTTGTGACGAGTTAACCGGATTTGTCATTGCCTGTTGTCAGGTACGGCCGGATGGGATCAACAGCCTTGAGTCAAAGTCGGTCGTCAAAAAGTTAAAAGACAAAAGTTTTGCGGCCAAAGTTGAGAGAGATGAGGTGTATAAAGGAGCTGAACTTTTTGGTGTGAATCTTAATGATCATATCTCATTCATTATTACCGTATTAAAGAATAACAAGGACGAACTTGGCATTGGATAGTTTGGTTGTAGCACCTACACTTAACGACTCGAAATACCTTTCAGTAAACGGTTGAAATCAGCGATAATGACCATTACTTTGATTAACTAATTTTTAACACAAAATCCTTTCAACATAATACCTCAAAATATACCTTTGTCTGGTAAACAACTAATAACATGTTTCAGCAATTTATTGGAGATGGCGCCAGTCTTTTTATCACGATCGTAGCGGTTTTGGTGGGCTTTGCTACTGCGCTTGGCTACATTGATTTCATGAAGACTAAGAAAGAAGGAAAAAAGGAAGATTGACAGTTCGATCATGAGCAATATAAAAGCCCTGGTATCGAAGAATGCCAGGGCTTTTTTGTTACACCACCTCTTATATCTTAATACGGAGATTTGTACTTCTTCTGCCACTCATCCCATTTGACGGTTTTGTAGTGACCTTCGCCGATGAACTGGGCGATACTATGAAATTCAGGCGCCTGACGATATCCTGCCAAAGGCTGTATCATTTTGAACTCTTCATCCAGGAAAACCACGGTGGGATAACTTAGCTGGTTGTTTAACAATGCAGCGGCCAGCTCGTGATATCCATTTCTTCCACTGGCGACAAACTTGAAGGTATGATTATCAAACACCACATCTTCCCGTTGCTCAGCATTGAACTTTACGGCATAGAACTTTTCATTTAGCAACTTCGATACCTGCGGGTCATTGAACGTATTTTTGTCCATAACCTTACACCATCCACACCAGTCCGTGTAAACGTCGATAAATACCGGCCGTTTTTCTTTCTTTGATTTCTGCAAGGCCTCTTCAAACGTCATCCATTTTACAGCCCCTCCCTCGCCAGCCTCAGGGATGCCGGACATCGAAGTGACCAGCAATACACCCATTAACGCGCAAATACTTGCCAGTAATCTTTTCATAAACTGTAATTCGATCCTCTTATCGGCAACAAATTTAAGCATAAAAGAGGTCAGATATACCCCTTAATATTTTCCAGCCTTACAAGAGTAACCTCCATGTATTAAAGCGGTACTTATTGTACGATTAGGATAATTTTTATGTTCATAACCGAACAATATATTAACCACAAATTGGTAAAGAGTAGCGGAAAGAGGGATTTTCGGGCTGGCATGCCATTGGCAAGCCGTCGTAATGTGAAGCGGAAGTTTACTTATAAAGAGCTGACCCTGGTGTTGGGTGTATTTGTGGCCATGATCATCGCCATAACCCTTTGGTTTCAAAAGGGAGACGATCATCACTCAAAAAATACTTTGATGCCAACAGCCGAACGAGTTATGCCAGTAATAAACTCCCTGGTGAAATCAGTAGTAGGTTCGCTTCTGAAGCCACCTCATCCCCTCCTTCGCAAAGCTTCGGCAGGCAAGCCTGCCCTTCTCCTTTAGGAGAAGGTGCCATCTGTTTGAGATGAGTGCAATGGCAGAGCTTGGATTTTGTCTTCATCATTGATCATTCTTCATTCCTCATTCCTCATTCCATTTGGTCATTGCTCATTGATGGATTTTACCGGATTGATGTTAGCGGCCTTGATCGACTGATAGCTTACGGTGATCCACGCAATAACGACCGAGGCTAATCCGGAAACAATAAAAATTGTACTGGGTTATCTCTTCCCGCAAGGGAAAACTCTGCAGCCATTTATCCATCGAAAATACGCTAACGGAACGGATATTGCGAATGCAATAAGAACTAGTGTAACGAAATTTCGAACCTGCAAATAGACGAGGCTGAAAGCGGATGCACCGAGCACTTTGCGAATTCCTATTTCCTTGAACTTTTGTTCTGCCGTAAACATCGCAAGACCATATAATCCCAGGCAAGCGATAAAAATTGCAATACCTGCGAACAACGTAAAGACATTCATGAAACGATCTTCGGCCTTGTATTGCTTATCATATTCTTCGTCCAGGAAGTAATACTCAAAAATCTTGTCCGGTAATACTTCGCTGAATTTATTGCGAATCCTGTCCAGTGTCTGCGCAGGGTCGCCCGTGGTAAGCTTCAAAGACAAATAACCAACGCTCCATGGCTTGTTCATCACCATGATGAATGGTTCGACGGCAATGTTAGCGGACATAAAATGAAAATCTTTAACAATGCCAATAACATAACCGTTGCGATCCTGCCACGCTAATTTTTGTCCGATCGCTTCCTGTGGATCTTTCCAACCCAGACGCCGCATCCCCGATTCATTCAACATGAACGCTTCCTCAACATCAGATGGAAAGCTCTCGTCAAATGATCTTCCGGCAATTACATTCGAGATCATAAAGAGAAACAAAGTCGTGATCCATTGCGAGAAATCTCATATCGCTCCATGCAGCTTTTTCATCCCATCCTAAACGGACGACGTTATTTCCCATTTCTTTTCCCGGAACACGATAGGAAAGTGATGCCGCGGTCACACCCTGAATATTCTTTAATTCGTCTTTTAAGACTTTATAGTCAGTATCGGCATGAGCTGCAAAACGGCTTGGGATCACTATGGTTTTCTCTTTTTCAAAACCAAGATTTATGCTTCGGAGAAAATTGAGGTGTCGGTAGACCACCAGTGTTCCGGAAATCAAAACGATGGAAATCGTAAACTGAAACACCACCAATGCTTTCCTGAGAAGATTACCACGACTTGACGATTTAAAATTTCCTTTTAGTGTTTCAACAGGACGGATCATGGATAAAAAGAACGACGGATAACTTCCTGCCAGAAGCCCGACAAATAGTGACATCCCACCAAGCAATAGCCAAAGCACCGGGTTGCTAAGAATCGCCGTGGACAAGACTTTACCTGTGAGATCATTTAGCTGAGGTATCAGCGCAATTGCTAAAACAATCGATAATAGCGTCGAAAATACAACCATCATATATTGATTCGCTAAGAAACTGACCGATGAGCTGCGACCTGAATGCACCGGAAACTTTTCTTACTCCGACCTCCTTTGCGCGCATGGCTGACCGGGCGGTTGCGAGATTCATGAAGTTTATGCACGCAATGAGGATAATAAATATGCCAACGAGGAGAAATGTATAGGCATACGCGGCCTTTGAGTTAGGCTCTATCTCTGATCGCATGTTAGAATAGAGATGAATATCTTTTAAACTAGTAAGACTATACTCTTGTTTGTAACCCGAATTGTCTTCCTGATCGGCAATGTATTTTCTGGAAATGAATTTTAACTTTTCTGTCAGCCCCTCAGGATCAACATTGTCGCTGAGTTCAAGGTAATTGTAGAAACCGTAGTTCCACCAGCTGTCGAAGTTAACTCCTAGTGTGCGCAATGTTTCGAATGAAGTAATGATATCCAGCTTCAGATGGGTATTGGATGGATTATTTTCGATGACGCCGGTAATTTTGAATGACATAGTATCTTCCGGAAAAAATAAACTTTCACCCACGACATCGACTCGATTAAAATACTTCATCGCGACCTTACGCGTAATCACGATAGATTGTGGATCGAGCAAAGATTTGTCCGGATCACCCTGCAGAAATTGATAGGTGAACATTCTGAAAATGTTTGAATCCGCGGCAAAAACAGTTTCGTAAACCCGGTCGTGCGATTCAGGGGTTTCTACCATCCGGTCTCCAATCCGTCGTATCCGTACAACTTGTTTGATTTCGGGAAAATCCTTAACGAGCATCTCGCCAACTACTGGCCCAGCCGCCGCGTATTGTTCAAACCCTCCGTTATTTGGCAAATGATAGGCCCCATTCAAACGGTAAATGCTTTCAGCCTTTTTATGATAGTGGTCATACGTAAATTCATCGTACGCAAAAAGAAAAACCATCAAGGCACTGGTGATGCCGATAGTAAGGCCAAGGAGGTTTAGCGCAGCATAACCCTTGTGCTTCTGAAATGAGCGCAGGGCGATCTTGAAATAATTCTTGAGCATAGCAGTATAGGGAAACAGGTTCGGTAATGATACCGAGCGAAATCAGAAAAGGTTACCGTGGAGTACGGCGCCTTGCTTCCTTAAGATCGAAGTAATCTTTGTTGAGGTTAAAAACAAGCGAAAAGCGGTTGCGGGTAATGGTACTGATCCTTTCCTCGGTCAACGGAATTGCATAACCGTAAAAAAGATCCGCAAATCCCAGGACGGAAATACCTACTTTAGGGGTTAATTGGATACCGCTTCGGTTTCCGCCTTCGCCATCATAGTTGTGATCGATAAAATAGGTCATGTCGAGCGCCGCCCCAAAAAGTCCGGCGGTCATTTCATAACCCAGCTTTGGACCCAGCAGGAAGTTGCTGTTATCTATAAAAATGTCAACAGTGCAATAGGGACCTTTGGAAACAAGGGTGAGAGGAGTTTTGTAGATATCATGCCATTGAATGCCTAATTCCACGAACGGGCGATCCATCGTTCCTATTCCAACCTTTGGAACAATACGGGGCTTGGTCCAGTAACGCTCGAAGGGTGTACTAACGACCTCATAGTCGTTGCCCTTTACTTTGTTGTCATTTTCTACCTGAGCAAGCAGACTATGAGTACCCAGCGCCAACACAAAAATCAACGCCCCTTTCCAAATGCTACTCCTGATACGCATAGTAATGCAATATAACTTCAATTGCCCTCTTTATGGCCTCGTTGATTGGGAAAAATTCGCGGGTCAATTCGAAATCGATGGCATGCAGTCGCATGTAGTATTGGTTCATGACGGGAACGTCTGCACCACCGGAAATCTTCGTGGCAGCCGCCTCATAATTGGCCGTTTGCTCGGATTTTATCACCTGACAAGTCACGAGTTCCTTTGCGCCGTATTTGTTGGTTCTCGCAGAGTAACCAAAGAGCCGGCAAATCAATCCCCGATGTTTATATTCTGAACAAAGGCCTGCTCCATGCTGCGTTGGATTCAGGATCAGACAAGTTTGAGACGTGTTATCCCTTAATCTTTCCAGCCATACAAACGCCTGACCTTCTCTGTAAAGATGGTGCGCAAAAGGGAGGAACTCCAGGATCGTAGCTTCGATGTCAGGCTTAAAGCAACACTTGCCACAGCCCCATCCGCAATGTAATCCCGACCACGACTGAAAGGAGGCAATCTCCCGGTCGAGAATGTCGAACACTTCCTCGACAGCCTTCACTTTTTCTGGCAACATGGTACAAACTTACGGAAAAGATAGAGGGGACTTTGGACGCTATCGTTGCATGAATCTTTGCAAACTCGCTGCCGCGGTGGTTCTGATCTTATTCTTTAGAGCAGGGGTCCAGCCTAATAACAAACCCGGAAGCCCAATCGCTTGCCTGGACCATCTCCAGAAATCGAATTGGTCGTTATGCTTCACTATAAGGCCGTCGCTGAATTCGAACGACGCCTCTATTATGTTGTGCACCTTCTTACCGGTGCGTGAAAACGTATACCATGCTTCCCAATGACAGCTTCCACGCTTGTCATCTGCCTTGATGTCTTGAAAAGTTATCTTAAGATCCTTTCCCGCCGTTACCAGCATTTGCCACATCGCCCTGACCTCCACGCTCTTTAAAGACGTAAAAACCGGATCCGAAAAATGCGCTTCCGGATGATACAGGCTCTGCATGGTCGCATAGTCCTTATTTTGAAATGCAGAATAAAACCGATGGATCAATCTCTCATTGTCGTTCATACATGCGTGGGAACGGAATACAAACAAGATAGTCAGCCCCGCCAACGGTAGCAATATTGCGTCAACTATTTTGTTTGTAAAGGACATTATCCGTTCCTCCGCCCTGCCTAATGGAAAAAAGGCGGACGGAGAGAGCTATTAATGGTGTTGCGTTCTTGTATGAATCGGAAATTGTCAGATCTGATCGCTGTCGTCGATCTCTATTGAGATCACCGTGTGAAGGTTAAGCGTGCGTCCTATGATTTCTATTCCGCTCTTCGCTTTGAATGAAATAAGGACCGCCAAAATCGCAGCAATGATTCCGATTGCAATTATCAGCTTTTTCATTATCGTATATCTTGAACCATTCATGATCAGCTTATTCCAATCTGAATCTCGGTAACATTAGCCTCTGGATCTTTGAAGTCGGCGTTTACATACAACTCCCTGTTGATTGCATTTGGCGCCAACTTTTGCAGAGTTATGAACTCCATGAGCTTTCCATAGGTTTTGGGGATTTCAAACCAGCTTCCTTCGTGGGTCGTTGCCACGCACCGGAACGGTTCCGTTCTCTTGAAATGAAAACGGCCATCGTATTCTTGCGGAATGTCAGCAATGGGAATGGCGATTTCGAGTGTAAAGTCTTTGCTTTCATCTCCACAAAACCCGAAATAATGCCAATGCACAGGACCTGTCACGGTGAGATCTTGTGCCACAGCCTCCTTGAAGAGATCCCTTGCTACCCAGGTCAGGTTCGCCAGGTCGGTGACGCGGGTTTCTGTTCGATAGAACAAAAAGTTAATGGGTTTTACGCTCTTGATTTGCATAGACGTCCTTTTTTATGCTAATCAACGTATCAGGTGTGACAGCCCTATGTCAACAGTATCTGGCGTTTTTAAAATAATTTTTGTGGGGGAGATTACTGCTTTTCGCGGTCTGCCTTTTCGAGATCGATGAGGTGATTTAACAGGGAAATTGTGACAGGTCCGGGTTTGCCATTGCCAATGGATACATCGCCTATCTGCACGATGGGTACGATCCGCTTCGTGGTGCTGGTTAAAAAAGCTTCCCTGGCCGTCCGCAAATCCTCGAGAGTAACGGTTGCGGTTTCACAACGATAATGTTTGGACGCAAGGTTCATTACTTGCATACGCGTCACACCCAAGAGAACATTTTCAGCAGGCGTGACAACCGTCCCATCCTTTTTGACAATAAAAAAATTACAGCGGGGAAATTCTGACACGGTTCCATTTTTATAGTATAAGACATCCGATGCATTGTTGTCTGCTACCAATTTTGAAAGCCATATCCCCATCGTGTAATTTATCGTCTTTGCGAGTGCAAAGTCCCTCACGTATTCATAGGTGATCACCTTTATGCCCTTGTCGATTTGTTCATTAGCGGGTAGCACCAAGGGTTGTTGCGTAATAATGAGGTTGGATTCTCCCACTTGATATCCATCGCGAGAGTATCCTCCGGTGAGAATCATCTTGACGCCGGATTCTCGCAGGTCGTTCTGTTTGATAAGTTGGAGAATAATTATTTTCAGATCTCGTCGTACATAAGGAACCACCAGCCTCATCACAGTAGCAGAGTGATAGAAACGATCGAGATAGTCGTTGAGAAAATAAGGATGCTCGCCGCTGACCTTGAAGAAATCAAAAACACCGTATCCTCTCTGGATGGAAAGATCACTGATGTGAAGGAAAGCCTTTTCCTGTGAAATGATTTCGCCACGCACAAAAGCAAAGGATCCGCTGTTCATTTTCCGATTGAATTATGTGCGAAGAACGTTCACATTTCGAAAACAAGCAACAACTCAATCCGGGCGTTTAACGAATTTCTTTCACGGATATCAGCTATCGCCTTACTCCAACTCCCTCGTTCACGATTAATCGATAATGTGTGGTGATTTCCGATGGCGTGCCCAGACTTTTTAATCGCTGAGGACCACAGAGTGAAAATGCAGAGAACCACAGTTTGTCAGATAAATCCCTCTGTGGTCCTCAGCGGCATTAACTCGCGTCCTCAGCGATTAGGGATTTACTTTCGAACTATTGGAAATTCCACTCGCATTGGACTCATTCAATTGCGCAACCCATGAACACGACACTCACGATTATCGAATAACGGGTGCATGTGTGCAAAAAAAGGCCCTGTTCTTTCAGGGCCTGTGGTATTAGTTAGAGGGTCGCGACGGACTTTCGGTTGAATAACGGTTTATAATAGTCCCGGTATGCCCAGGCAAGATAAAGTTGAAGGGCAACGATCACAACACTCATGATCGCATTGTCTGTTAAGAAGACATGGAACAATAAAATGTTCAACGTGATCGGCATCAGGATCACCAATGCAAGAGGAACAAACGTTCCAGCCAGTAACAATCCCCCAAGGAGCACTTCCGCACCTTTCAAGAAAGGAAAGAAGTATCCCGACTGAAACAATCCAGTGGTGAAATTTTCCGCCGGCCCTCCTGTCGACGGCGGAGTCGGAAGAAAATGGAGGAAAAAATTTAGTCCAAACACGAAATAGATGAGTCCAAGCACGATACGTGCCGTTACGACAGAAGCTGATTTGATTTTAGTTGACATACATTTTTAATGTTTAGGTGATAAAGAGTTTTTTTACGCACTGACTGTCTCTTCTTCAAACACAGGGTAATCGGTATAGCCTTTGGAACCGGGCGTATAAAAAGTGCTCGCATCCATTTTAATGTTGAGCGGAAAATTCTTTTTGAATCTATCAACCAGGTCAGGGTTGGATATAAATGGTTTGCCAAAACCTACGAGGTCAGCTAAACCTGAATTGACATCGCGTTCGGCATCACTCATCGTGTAACCTCCGGTAAGGATGATGGTATTTTTGAACGCATCGCGGATTGTTTTCTTTATAGAAAGAGGCACTTCGGGTGCACCGCCTGAGCTGTGGTCCACCAGGTGGATATACGCAATTCCAATTTTGTCGAGTTCACGAGCCAGGTGCGCATAGGTCGCATCGATCTCGTCATAGTGTGGCATTTCGTTAAAAACTCCGTATGGTGATAACCGGATAGCAGTTTTGTCGCTGCCAATTGCATCGCTTATTTCTCCGGCGACTTCAAGGACAAATCTTGCCCTGTTTTCAACTGTGCCACCATAATGATCGGTCCGCTGGTTCGAGTGAGGGGATAAAAATTGTTCCAGCAGGTATCCATTAGCGCCATGCAATTCAATTCCATCAAATCCAGCAACTACCGCATTGCGTGCAGCCCGCACGTATTCCGCTTTCGTTGATTCTATTTCTTCCAGGTCCATTTCCTTCGGTGTGGAATGTTCAAGCATTCCATCCTGGTCGGTCCACATCAAGCCGGAAGCATGTACTGATGAAGGTGCAAGGACCTTCGCTCCGGCCGGCAGATTGTTTGAATGGGCGATTCTTCCTGTGTGCATGAGCTGTGCGAATATTTTTCCGCCGCGACCATGAACGGCATCCGTTACTTCTTTCCAGCCTTCAACCTGTTCGTCTGAAAAGAGCCCGGGTATTCTCGCATAGCCGAGTCCGTTAGGTGAAGGGGAAATACCTTCTGTGATGATCAATCCGGCTGAGGCGCGTTGTCTGATAGTATTCCGCCATCAGCTTGTTTGGAATGTTACCGATTGCGCGGCTTCTGGTCATCGGAGCCATTACGATTCTGTTCTTCAGTGGCAGGTTGCCAAGTTTGTAGGGTGATAGTGTTGTTTTGGAACTCATAGATTGATGTAATTATATATTTAAATGTTTCGATGTATTTTGTCAAAAAAAGGGACCTTAGGTCCTCGCTTCTCTACTCTAAATGATTTCCGGGTTCAAATAGTTCATTGATATATTTAAATTTTTCGATCTATTTTATAAAAAAATTTTTTTACGACTTGATCATGTTTACGGCAGCCGTATAATCCTTGATCAGTTGCTCGTTAAGGTTGTATTTGTGGTTCCTGCCCTCTTTTTCAGCCTCAATAAGGCCCGCTTCCAACAAAATCTTGATGTGGTGGCTGATGGAGGGCTGGGCAAGGTCAACTATCCCCTGGATCTCGGCACACTGGCCACATCCGCCCTTTTTGGATATATGTTGTAATATCTTGAGGCGGTTTGCATCCCCCAGCGCTTTGGATATCTTTTCGACCTGTTTAATACTTAAAATCATGAACTATTGATGGATATAAATATATCGATCAGCATAAATACGAAAAAGTTTCGTAAAAAGTTTCCCTGCATCAAATGCCTTAGGCCGCCGAACTCCTAGGGCATTATTTTAAATACCACGAATATTTCTTTTCTTGGCAAAATATTCAAGTCCCATGAAACGTAAAATCATCATCGCCCTGGTAGTCGTTCTTGTCATCATTCAATTTTTCAGACCTGAGAAGAATGTTTCGGGCGAAAACCAAAACGATGTAGCCACGCGCTATGCTATGTCTGATTCTGTTAAGACAATTCTCGCCTTTGCTTGCAACGACTGCCACAGCAATCGCACGGAATATCCATGGTATTCGAACATTCAGCCGGTAGCGTGGTGGTTAAACAATCACATCAACCACGGGAAAGGTCACCTTAATTTTTCTGATTTCACGACTAGTCCGATCGCCAGACAGAATCATAAGTTCGAAGAAGTAATTGAAGTATTAGACGAAGGTGAAATGCCGTTGGCTTCCTATACCTGGTTCGGTCTTCATTCTCAGGCCAATCTCACAGACCAACAAAAGAATACATTAATACACTGGGCAAAGACACAAATGGATACATTAAAATCACAATATCCGCCTGACAGCCTTGTTATGAAGAGAAGGTAATTCCCCCGCCAAATTACCGGCTATCATTTTATCCATCCTACGCTACGAAAAACAAAATGCACGTGGTTTAATCACGCGATTTTTGACGTTCGAAAAGGACCCATTATAGTCCTGTCTCATAACAACCGACGATGGGCAGAAAAAAATTGCCAAAAGCTAAGATGTATCGATTCAGTTTTATAGGGTTATTGCTGATCACCCTGGTTTGCAACGAATTGTCAGCTCAATCACAGGGAAAAATAGTCGTAAAGGGAAGAGTAATTGACTCACTTACATCTTTGCCACTGGGTTTCGCTACGGTCCGGGTGTTTGATAACGTCGATAAAAAATTAATCAATGGCAATATCTCCGGCGAGACGGGCGAATTTTCCCTTGAACTATCTCCCGGCGATTATTATGCTGAAATAGATTTTCTGGGATACAACTCCTATAAAGTTCAATCATTTAAACTATCAAAAGAACAACGCGCGCACGATCTGGGACAAATCAAACTGAGTCCGTCAACAAGCACGCTCGAAGAAGTGGTGGTCCAGGCAGAAAAAACGTCAATGGAATTATCGCTTGACAAAAAGATCTTTAACGTAGGCCAGGACCTTGCAAATGCCGGTGGATCTGCCAACGACATTCTAATGAATATTCCGTCTGTCTCCGTAGATCCTGAAGGAACCGTAAAGCTTCGCGGCAGTGACAACGTCCGCATACTCATAGATGGAAAACCATCTGGGCTGGTTAGTTTTAAAGGAGGCAGTGGATTGCAGCAACTTCAGGCGAGTATGATAGAACGTGTAGAAGTTATCACCAACCCATCCGCACGTTATGAAGCTGAAGGTATGGCGGGAATTATAAACATTGTGTTGAAGAAGGAACGGAACGAGGGATTCAACGGATCCTTTGAGGTGATCACCGGTCATCCCATCAATTACGGCGGCGCTGCAAACCTTAACTATCGTCACAGGAAGATCAATTTCTTCATCAATTACGCTATCGCTTATCGGGAACAACCCTACGAAGGCAAACAATACCAGGAAGTTTATGATGAAGGATCGACCAAGATAACCAAACAAAGCAACGAAGGATATTTGATGGGTTTCAACAATAACATCCGTGGAGGCTTAGACTATTTCTTCAGCGAGAAAAGTATACTTACCGGTTCCTATCTTTTCCGCCGAAGTGATGCACACCGGATTACAAAAATCCTCTATGAAGATTACCTTAACTCGACGGAAAATCTTCAAAGTTATACAACACGCCGCCAGGACGAGGATGAAATTGAGCCAAACTCGGAGTATTCATTGATCTATAAGAGATCATTTGAACAAAAGGGCCATGACCTTACCGCAGAAGTAAAATATCTCGACAATTGGGAGAGTTCAAACCAGCTATTCACGCAATACAGATATACTCCCGATAACACATTAGATAGCTCAAGGGTGGAAACATCACTGAACGATGAGTCCGAAAAACAATTCCTGGTTCAGTTGGATTACGTGAAACCCATCGGCAAAGAAGGAAAGTTCGAAGCCGGCGCAAGAACCAGCTTCCGTAACATGGTGAATGACTACATCGTGTCGGCTGAAAATGCGGATGGCACTTTTGATCCAATCCCCGGGCTGGACAATGTTTTCTTGTATGATGAAAACATACACGCAGTCTATGGGATCCTCGGAAATAAGACGAACAAGATCTCTTACCAGGCAGGCCTTCGTGCTGAATGGACGGATGTAAAGACAACACTGGAAGAAACCAATGAAATCAACCCGCGAAAGTATGCCAACTTGTTTCCAAGCGCTCACTTTACGGTAAACCTTCCGAAAGAAAACGCTCTTCAGGTGAGTTATGGTCGAAGGGTAAGGCGTCCTTTTTACAACGACCTAAGTCCGTTTATGACGTTCTCCGACAGCCGCAATTTTTTTAGCGGTAATCCTGATCTCAATCCTGAGTTCAGCAATGTTTATGAGGTTGGTCACATTAAGTATTTTGAAAAAGGTACCGTAACCTCTTCAGTCTATTTCAGGGACACTGACGGAAAGATAGAAAGGATCAGGACCGTTGATCCGGAGACAGGATGGGCGGTCACTCAGCCCGAGAATCTAAATTCAGAACGGGCGGTGGGCGTCGAGCTTACCAGTGGTTATACTCCTTATAAATGGTGGAAGCTGGACTTCAACTTCAACCTCTTTCATTCGGATATTGACGGAAGCAACATTGTCGACACCTATAAGACAACGACGTATAGTTGGTTTACGCGGTTAACATCGCGCTTTACATTTGCCAACAATTTTGATGGTCAGCTTAGAGGAAACTATGAAGCGCCGCAGAAGACGGCACAAGGCGAACGCAGGGCTTTATATTATCTTGACCTCTCCATGAGCAAAGACATTCTTAAGGGCCGCGGAACAATAAATTTCAACATACTCGATGTCTTTAACACGCGCCGCATGAGGTCGATCACAGAAGGACCGGATTTTTATACCGTTGGAGATTTCCAGGGCAGACGCCGGCAGATCAACCTTACCTTCACGTATCGCATCAATCAAATGAAGCAGGCGAAGAAAGCTCCTACGTCGGATGAAGGGTAGGATAAGGTATAAGGTATAAGGTATAAGGTATAAGGTATAAGGGTCAACCCACTAAGGATCCCGTACTCAGCTATAACTCATGCGTCCGCTCGTCAATATTCCATTCCTCATTCCTCATTGCTCATTGCTCATTGCTCACTGCTCATTGCTCACTGCCTTCGTATAGTTCGTCCACTCAGCAAGATCGTCTGCGTAGTGAGTGATCAGGATCAATGTGGTTTCAGCATGCAGGTGACTCTGAAGATAACGACTAAGATTCTGCTTCTGCCGATCATCAAGGAACTGAAAGGGTTCATCCAACAACAAAAGCTCTTTTTCGGTAAGGAAACAATTCATGATCAGCATCAGCTGCAACTCGCCGGATGATAAACTTCTTACGGCCTTGTCTATAAAAGTTTCAGCACCGAAATGATCGATGAGTGCATTCAGGCTGCTCTCATTCAATTTTTTGTTTATGCTTCGGATATATTCTCTCGCCGATAACCCTATCGATTTGGGAGCGAGATAGCTAACCAACTCCGGTCCAACGTAAGCCATCCTCTTTTTGATCTCCCATATCGACTCACCACTACCCCGGCGCCGGCCGAACAACCAGATTTGCTGACTATAGGCCATAGGATGATCGGCGAAGATCATACTGAACAAAGTTGTCTTCCCTGATCCATTCTTGCCTATCAACGCCCAACGGTCACCCTGGTGAACAGTCCAATTGAAATCCTTCAGCACGATGTGATCCTTATACTGAATTTTCAAATCCCGTATTTCAACAACAGGTATTCCGGAGCCTGATTTATCGGGCTGGCCAGGAGATGAAAAAATACGGGAGGGTTCTGGTGAACAAACTTCTTCGGCTTCAATGGCAAAGTCGTTGAGAATTAGTTTTCGATTAATAACACCCGGCAAGTGGTGATGGTGATCAACGAGGATTATCTGAACACCATAGGTTGATGCCAGAAAATCAATAAACCGGCAAAGATCTTCACGGCTGTCAAAATCAAGCCCCTCGAAGGGATAATCCAGTAAAAGCAACTTCGGAATTTCAGTCAGGACAGCTTTCAACAGCAGTACTTTCTTCAACTGCCCGTTTGATAGCCGCGTCACTTCCAGATCAAGGAAATGGTTTATGGAAAGGCTTTCGGGAATCGGAAGGTTTTTAATTTCTTCTCCTGCCTTTCCCAATACTTCTCTTACCAGTGGGATCCGCTCGTCACCAATACCGTAATAGCGTTGCTGATAATAAAGTCCCTGGACGTCGCTTAACAATGTATGGATGGCATGCGCGGGGATATAATGTATCTTTCTCCTGCGTTGAGCATAACGTTCGTCCCACGTATCGCCGTCGATAAAACTAAAAATCAACTCCCCTTGCGGAAGATGTACCGCTCCGGAAATTATTTCGAGCAACGTAGTCTTACCACTTCCATTTGGTCCGCTTATGACCCAATGCTCGCCGTCGTGGATCTTCCAGCTGAAGTCATCAAACAGCCTTTTTCCGCTTTTAATTACAACTGCGTTTCTAATTTCAATCATTACGAAAGCAATACAAATACATCCTCATTCAAAAGACGTCTATTGCCTCTTAAAATTCAACCTTTGTTATTTGCTTCAATAACCAGGAAACAATTCTGCCGAGACAGGCGTTTCGCGAAGCTCTTTTAAGGCTGCCTCATTTCAAGAGTAGAATCTTTTTTGAAGGTCTTGCTTCGTTCCTGAATGTCCAATGTCCAACTCCCCCGCCTGCCGGACGGGCAGGGAATGTCGATCGGAATGGAGCAACTCGAGGCTCAATTCAAGAAAAATTTCGCTAAATAAGCTATTGCGAGTCTGTTGCTTTTGACATTGGAAATTGTGGATACAGGATTGGGCGTTCGACATTCACGTGCAGTTTATTGAAAATATTTTATGTCCGCACTGGAAATTTCAGTAGTCTAATTGAACATCACTATTTTCCTGAATTGCTTACAAATGCAATGGATTTACTGTCCGGCGACCATGAAGGAACATTGATCGTTCCCTGCCCTCCGTACAAATAAGCGATAACCTTTGGTGCGCCACCGGACACGGGCATCAGTTTTAAGGTTACGCGTTTGTAGGATGGATGAGCACTAACGGGGATAGTGGATGGAAATGAAATGTAAACTATCCATTTGCCATCAGGTGATATATGTGGAAACCAATTGTTGTTATCATCGAACGTTAATTGTTCTTTGCCTGATCCGTCGGGTTTCATACGCCAGATCTGCATTGTGCCCGACTGGTTGCCGTTGTAATAGATATATTTTCCGTCCGGAGAATATTCAGGGCCATCGGCGTGAGTTCCATTATTGTTTGTAAGCTTGATCTCTTTGCCGCCATTTACTGCAATCTTGTAGATGTCGTAATTTTTTCCGTCGCGTTGACCGACAAACAACACTTCCTTGTTGTTCGGCGCCCATCCGTGCCAATAGGATGGTGTAAGCTCTGTCACCTGCTTCGGTGTACCTCCTTCAATCGGCACGACGTAAACGGTAGATCCGCCTCCCGGAAGTCCATCACGATGGTGACTAAGTGCCAGCATCTTGCCATCAAATGAAATCCCATGGTCATTATTATTTCTGTTAGCCGTTCCGGTGTTTATCTTTTCGAGCTCCCCTCCTTCCACCGGTATCCTGTACAATGAGCCATCCTTGTTGATGATCAATTTCTTTCCATCAGGTGTCCAATTAGGCGCTTCAAAACGTCCGGGTTCTTCATGAATGACTTTTCGTTTTCCATCGAAAACATTTAAAAGCTCCAGTCGGCAGCCCAGATAACCCTCGCGGCCAGGATTATAAGCTGTCAGGTACCGGCTGATCTATACGCACATTCCAAACATTTGCTTCCTCAACAACATCGGGGTTGTGCGAGCCGATGAATAAGCCCGACAAGACCTCATCAGGCATATCTTCGAGCACAATTGATCCGATCGTCTGAAGTGGTTCACCCGGGTGTGCGGCACGCATGATGATCTCTTTGCCGGCCCGCTCCAACTGAATTGTACGGTAAGACTTTTTCGGGGTAAAGATCTCGTCCTCAGGATCCCTCATGAATGCACCACGTAATCTTCTCCATTGCAAAACTGTCAGTCCGTCGCCGTGGGCCACGGCGCTCACATGCATAGCATTGTCATCCTTCGAGGCCCTCACCATCCATCCGATCTTTCTGTGAGCGTCCGTACCGGTACCAACAAACTCAAAGTCGGCCGTCACAATAAAGTCTCCCTTGAGCTTTTTATAAGCAAACTGAAACTCATCCCTGTTAAACCAGATGTTGTATCCTGCTCCCTTAAGGTTATACGTTTGTGTTTTGGCGTCATACTGCGTTGTTCCCGCCATTTTTGGATTTCCTACGTCGATGTGATCCTGAAATACCCCAACGGCGTTTTCCTGGGCACGTCCGTTTGTTGCGGCCAGAAAGCATAGTGTCATCAATAGATATTTCATAACTCGTAGTTTACTTTATAAGTTGAAGGTATAGAATTCCATTAATCCCGGATTTCAATTACGCAGGGATTTTATAGGCATCTTTTGCGTTATTTTATTGGTGGTTAAAAAAAAGTTTGAACGAAATAGTTGTGACACAAGTACCTGTGTACTTTGTTACAATGGCCATCGTTTAGATTTCAACCTTCAAATGCGGAAACTAATTCGTTACTTATTCTTGAGGCCGATTCGCTGGCTGGCTATCCGGCTCAGCTCAAATCCTGACCGTACCCGGGTCTTCGAGGCATTGAGCAAACTACAGGTGAAAATCAAAACGTCGCAGGGCAAGAAGGGAATGGTTCTTCCTTTGGACTAGCACAAACAGCAGGTTCATTATTTTCTCAGACCAGCATAAAGGGGCAAAGAACGGAGCAGATGATTTCCAGCTTGCCGAACCGAACTATATCGCTGCCCTTAACCATTATTATTCAAATAACTTCCACCTCATTTGCCTGGGCGATTCCGAAGAACTCTGGGAAAATACACTGGCACAGGTAAAGAAGCATAACAGGGATTCATTTGAAGCAGAGAAACAATTTCTAAGTCGCCACGCTTTTACTAAAATATTCGGTAATCATGATCTGGAATGGGAAATAAACCCGCTGGCCGAAAACGAGCTGCGAGGAATTTATGATGACGATATCGTCGCTCTCGAAGGAATTATTCTTGAAGGGACGATTTCAGGTAAAACACTTTCTATATACTGCACTCATGGTCACCAGGGCGATGGGCAGAGCGATGGTAATCTTTTCAGTAAATTCTTTATCTCGAAAATATGGGCACCGTTGCAAGCTTATTTGCATATAAATCCAAACACGCCGGCTTATGACGTTACACTAAAAACGGAGCACAATAGACTAATGTATGAATGGTCGTCAGAACAAAAAGGGATGTTGCTCATCACCGGCCATACGCATCAACCGGTATTTGAATCATTCACACACTTTGAGCGCCTGCAGCGACAAAAAGACAATAACCTCTACAAGGACATAAAACCATCCTACTTTAACACGGGGTGTTGTTGTTTTGATGATGGGGACATTACAGGAATCGAAATCGTCGATGGGTATATCAAGCTGATAAAATGGGAATCCACAAATGGAATAGCGAGTCGCGTAGAATTGGAATCCACAACTCTTGAGAAGTTAGCTGATAAATTAAACGAGCCCTCAGTGCCGATTGCTAAGCCATTTGTTACAACCGGTAATCTTTAGTAATTTATTTTTTCGTTTTACCTTAGCTGAAGCCCACCGTGAACAAACTGCGCGCCTTGATATTACTGTGCTTCATCGCACAAGCGACCATCGCCCAACATAAAGAAGTTTCTATAACCATTGATGACATCCCCAACGTGCACGTTTATAAGCAACACGGCTTTTCATCTCTCCTGCTGAATCAGATCAACGAGCTGAAACTCCCCGTTGCTATTTTTATCAATGAAAGAAATGTCTATTTAAATGAGTTTGAAAAAGAAAACCGGCAGGGACTCGTCAAGTGGTTAACAAGTAAGAACATCACGCCAGGCAATCATTCGTATAGTCATATGAACTACTCTGACACAAGTTTTACTGCATTTAAGGATGATGTTGTAAAGGGGGCGATTATCACGAAGGAAACGATCAAAAAGAATCCGTTATATTTTCGCTTTCCCTATAACAGCATGGGCAAAGACAGTGCAGCACATCATCAGGTAAAGTTGTTTTTAAAGGAAATGGGATACATTAACGCACCTTTTACAATTGAAAGCGAAGATTGGGCATTTAATAGCAGCTATGAAGTTGCGTTGCGGAATAATGATATGGAAAAAGCCAAACAAATTGGCGAATCCTATCTAACGTATACGCTGCAGCTATTCGCGTACTTTGAAAAGCTATGCAAAGAAATGTACGGCAGAAACATCAAACACATTTACTTGTGCCATGACAACCCATTGAATACCGACTATTTGGGTGAATTAATCAAACGTTTGAAACACGATGGTTACGCTTTCATCAGTTTGAATGAAGCGTTGAAGGATAAGGTCTATCAATCAAAAGACCACTATACCGGCCGTTTTGGGTTCTCATGGGTATACCGTTGGCAGGCGGATGAAATGAAACGCAAAAGCCTGATGAAGCAAGAGCCACCTAACGAATTTCTTAGATAGTTAGCCGAAGCCAGGTGCCTAGGTACCTAGGTAGCCAGGTAGCCAGGTAGCCAGGTAGCTGGATATTGAAGATATTCGTGTACCTTTGTCTGTTGCAACCCCCAAAATTGTACAAAAACGCACTTTCAGTGCAGATTAATCGAGAGGCGTCTTCAAAATTAACAATGCTGCCTCCGCAAATTATTAAGATCAAAACATGCCATTCGAAAAATTAAATTTAATTGAGCCGCTCGTGCGGGCTCTGAAGTCCGAAGGTTATACTTCGCCCACACCCATTCAACAACAAGCAATTCCCGTCCTGCTGCAGCGACGCGATTTGTTAGGTTGTGCTCAAACAGGAACGGGTAAGACCGCGGCGTTTGCGCTGCCTATTTTACAATTACTCCACCAGGACGAACTTTATGTAAAAGGGCCTGATGGAATAAAAGCTTTGATCCTGACGCCAACTCGGGAACTTGCTATTCAGATTGATGAAAGCTTCGCCTCGTACGGTAAATATCTCCGCTTAAGCCACACTGTTATTTTCGGTGGTGTTCCACAACGTGCGCAAACCGACAAGCTTCGTGCTGGTGTAGATATTCTTATTGCGACACCAGGCCGACTACTTGACCTGATGGACCAACGTTTTGTAAAACTGCAAAACCTGAAAATGTTGGTATTGGATGAAGCAGACCGTATGCTCGACATGGGTTTCATTCATGATGTAAAAAAGATAATTGCACGTGTTCCTGTGAAACGGCAAACGATTCTGTTTTCGGCTACAATGCCCACAGAAATAGCAAAACTCTCCCAGACGATTCTGATTAATCCCGAAAAAGTCGAAGTAACTCCTGTATCTTCCACTGCGAATACAATTCAGCAATCCATCTATTTTGTCGAAAAGAAAGACAAGAAAAAACTTTTGTTGCACGTATTAAAAGATACATCTATAGCAACGGCACTGGTATTCGCCCGAACCAAACATGGCGCCGACCGCATCGCCAGTGATTTAAAAAAATCGGGAATCCGCGCAGAAGCCATACACGGTAATAAGTCACAGGGAGCGCGTCAAAGAGCCCTTGCTAATTTCAAGTCACAACACACGCGTGTTTTGGTCGCTACCGATATCGCTGCACGCGGCATTGATGTAGACGATCTTTCGCACGTGATCAACTATGAACTACCCAATGTACCCGAGACCTACGTACATCGCATAGGTAGAACGGGTCGCGCGGGGGCGAAAGGAACATCGTTCTCATTCTGCGATGAGGAGGAGAAGGAGTTCCTGGCAGATATACACAAGCTGATCAAAAAAACCATCCCCGTCGTCGAAGACCACCCTTATCCTTTGTTGCACGTTGGCATGCCAAGACCACCTCAAATTCATTCCACAAACAAAGAGTCAGACAATCGTCAAAAAGGCTCATTCCATCGGAGTCGCAAGCGCTGGCATGGAAATGGTAAAGGACAAAAAGCTTAATCGTTATTGCATTTTATTCCGGCGATGATGAAAATTTTGCTGTTAAGTTTTGCCCTGAGCCTAACGTCAATGGATCTGTTTTCACAGAAGGCCAACGATTTTCTTGTAGGCGGCGCATTTGACCTGATCAAAACCGACAATGAAGGTTTCGTTCAGAAAGCGCAGGTTGGTGGAGAGTTCAATTATTTTATCACATCAAAAGTTACTGCAACGGGTGGTCTGGATATCTGGGCCGACAATGTGATGAGCGCGGTGGTTGGTGCGCGCTGGTATCCCCTGGAACATTTCTTTGCGCGAGGTCGTGGTCTTATCGGTAAAAATGACCTGTCACTAGGCGCAGGATGGAACAAACCTCTTGGCTCGAATTTTCAATTTGAAGCAATGGGCGATTACTATTTCGAAGGCGAATTTGCAATCCGTGTAGGGCTAATGTATCTGATACGCAGATAACAAAAGAAAGGCCGCTGATTACCAGCGGCCCCCAATGAATTGTTAATGTTGGCAGCAATTATTTTGCTGAACCAAATCTCTTAGCTGCTTCGCTCCAGTTCACCACATTCCAGAACGCGGCGATATAATCCGGACGACGGTTTTGATAATTCAGATAATAAGCGTGCTCCCATACATCGAGTCCTAAAACAGGAGTACCACGTCCTTCAGCAACATCCATAAGAGGATTGTCCTGATTTGGTGTTGATGTGATCTGAAGCTTGCCACCTGCATCCACAATTAACCATGCCCAGCCCGAACCAAATCTACCAGTCGCTGCTGCAGCAAACTTTGTCTTAAACTCATCAAATGTTCCAAATGCTGAATTAATAGCATCGCCAAGTGCACCAGAAGGCGAACCTTCACCCTTTGGACTTAGTAGTGTCCAGAACAAACTATGGTTATAATGGCCGCCGCCGTTATTGCGTACAGGCTGCTGGATATTTCGATATTGATTTGCATATCTCTTCAATGCTCAAATTTTCTTCAGGCTTGCCAGCGATAGCGTTGTTAAGGTTAGTAACGTAAGCGTTATGGTGTTTGCCATGGTGTATTTCCATGGTGCGTGCATCAATATGTGGTTCCAATGCATTAAAGGCATAGGGAAGTGCGGGGAGTGTAAAGGCCATAATGTTTCTTAATTTTTAAAGGTTAAACATTGTTTTTTTGAAGATGTCAAATATACAACCAATACACAGCCAAGAAAATTTCATCTCCTCAAAATTGATTGATCAAAAAAGCTTCAAGCCGCAAGCTACAAGCCACAAGCCATAAGCTATAAGCTATAGGCTATAAGCTTGAAGCTTGAAGCTTGTAGCTTGAAGCTTGTAGCTTTAGAACGGCAGATCATCAGACGATGTGTTCTCTGCTAAGAAAGGCTCCTGGTCAGGCGGAGGTGGTGTGCCTGATGATGCACCCTTTTTCAATCTTCCATGCCCGGGCCTCCGTATACCAGCGTCCGTTATACTCGCGGCTTTCGAGGTCCACAAAAACGTTTACCATATCACCGGTAGCCAGGTTGTACTGGTCAATCTTATCGCCCCAAATAGAAAAACATATCTTCTTAGGATATTGACTTTGAGTTTCAAGTATAAACTCCTGTTTTTTCCAGGGACCTTTTT
Source organism: uncultured Cytophagales bacterium (assembly GCA_963774615.1). GTDB lineage: Bacteria > Bacteroidota > Bacteroidia > Cytophagales > Cyclobacteriaceae > Chryseolinea. Next base: position 51,241 of record CAVZFT010000035.1, on the reverse strand, counting down.
TTCCCATCCCAGACTGCTGCGGCAGCAATTGTGTTACTCTTCCTTTTACTTCCATCTTAACTTATTCTGTTTTATTGTTGTTAACTACTTTCTTATTGTTTTAAAAAACATGTCGATCAGTTTCTTGCATTCATCGGCCTTCACTCCCTTAACAACTTCCGTCCTCGGATGCAGCAACGGAGTACTTACGAGGCTGAACCCGCGCTGAATATCTGACGCTCCATAAACCAGTTTCTGCAATTGCGTCCAGTTCAGCGCCCCTGCACACATCACACAGGGTTCAAGAGTAACATACAAGGTACATTCACTCAGATATTTCGAACCCAAATAATTTGCCGCTGCTGTAACGGATAACATCTCTGCATGAGCAGTAGCGTCCGTGAGCTTTTCCGTTTGATTATGACCGCGTGCGATTATCCTGTTCTTGCATACGACCACGGCACCCACCGGTACCTCACTGATCTCCAACGCTTTAGTAGCCTCCTTTAAGGCTTCGCGCATGAAAAACTCATCCGTATACAGCTCCATAAAGGCACAAAGCTAAAAGCCTCATGCAGAATGACAACGCAAAGACCCCAAACTGTCTGGTTTATTTTATTCTCACCTCTCCCATCATTGCCCGCGCAGTTTCCTGCCATAATTCTCGGTCGCGACGCGGACAATTAAATGAAAACACGAGGGCCCTTCCCGGTTCAATGAAATATTGAATGTAAGTATAGCGCATCACCGGATCTTGCGTTGATTCCTGCTGCCGGCTGCCATTTATTCGCGATTCAAACTCAAAGAAGATAAACTTTTTACCACGCACCTCGTGAATTCCTTCGTCGATCATATCTACGCGATCAAAAACATTAACCAGGCCGGCCTTAAAAAACTTTTTAGCAAGCTCGATGTCATCATCCGGCCACTGAGTTGCAGATACATTCACACTGAAGTCTGCAACACGTTCCGCATTAGTATAGGCCATGAGAGGGGCGCGCACCGATGGATAACGCTGAACTATATCGTCCTCCTGCATCGGAAGCCAATCCTTGGGTACGGACACCGTGATGGCGTCGTTGACTTTCACTTTCATCAACTTGGGCTTATCTGCCGCGATGAAGAACAATACTGCGGGAAAAAGCCACATTAACGGACTACTTTTAATCTTTAGCATATAGTACTCAAATACAAAGTATTCTTAAATTCGCGCCAGTCTGTACACCCCTCGAAAACGCGGTTTTCTGCAGGCGAGGGCTGGTTAGCGGGCAAAATTAACTAAAACTGAGATGTTACGAACTCACACTTGCGGCGAATTGAGATTAGCGGATGCGAACAAGCTTGTTACCCTGGCGGGCTGGGTACAACGCCTGCGCGACAAAGGAAGCGTGATATGGATTGATATGCGCGATCGTTATGGCATCACTCAGTTGATTTTTGAAGAAGGGAAAACAGATCCTGAACTTCTGAAAGCGGGCCGAAATCTTGGACGAGAGTTTGTCATCCAGGTTGAAGGAACAGTGGTAGAACGTCTTTCGAAAAATGATAAGATAGCAACCGGCGACATCGAAGTAAAAGTAACGAAGCTGAGTGTGCTTAATGCCGCTAAACTTCCTCCCTTCACCATTGAGGATGACACAGATGGCGGAGATGAGTTGAGAATGAAATACAGATACCTGGATCTACGTCGGAATCCTGTAAGGGAAAGTTTGCAGCTCCGTCATAAGATGGCGCAGCAAACGAGGACATACCTCGACGGTCAGAATTTTATAGAGGTCGAGACTCCTGTATTGATAAAGTCGACACCAGAAGGCGCCCGTGATTTTGTTGTGCCATCGCGCATACATCATGGAGAATTTTACGCATTGCCACAGTCTCCGCAGACTTTCAAACAATTGCTGATGGTGTCCGGGTTTGACAGGTATTATCAAATCGTGAAATGTTTCCGTGATGAAGACCTGAGGGCTGACCGTCAGCCTGAGTTCACTCAGATCGACTGTGAAATGTCATTCATTACACAGGAAGATATATTGAATACGTTCGAAGGGTTAATACGTCACCTTTTTAAGAATGTGAAGGGCATCGATATACCTGCCGTACCACGGATGAAGTATGACGATGCGATGAAACTCTACGGCTCCGATAAGCCGGATACGCGTTTCGAGATGAAGTTTGTGGAGATCACAGACCTCACTAAGGGAAAAAACTTTGCTGTATTTGAAAGTGCGCAACTGGTGGTTGGTATCAATGCCCAGGGTTGCTCCGAATATTCGCGCAAGCAGATCGACGAATTAACTGACTTCATTAAGCGTCCGCAGGTTGGAGCCAAAGGACTAGTGTATGTGCAATTCAGGACGGATGGTTCTCTTAAATCGTCTGTTGATAAATTCTATTCACCTGAAGACCTGAAGATTTGGGCAGAACGATTTAATGCCAAGCCCGGTGACCTTATTCTGTTATTAGCAGGTCCAACAGAGTCGACGCGCAAGCAGCTCAACGAACTGCGCCTTCTTATGGGTGAACGCCTCGGACTTCGCGACAAGCAAAAGTTCTCCGCCTTGTGGGTTCTTGACTTCCCGTTGCTGGAGTGGAGCGAAGAAACGAAACGTTATCATGCCATGCACCACCCATTCACGTCTCCAAAACACGAGGATATAAAGTTGCTGGACAGTCAGCCTGGGGACGTCCGCGCAAATGCATACGACATGGTGATCAACGGAACCGAAGTAGGTGGCGGATCCATTCGTATTCACGATAGGCCTACACAACAAATGATGTTCAACCACCTCGGCTTTACAGAAGAGGAGGCGAAGAAGCAATTTGGATTCCTTATGGAAGCTTTCGAGTTTGGTGCGCCTCCACACGGTGGAATAGCATTCGGGTTTGATCGGTTGTGCTCATTATTTGGCGGCGCTGATTCCATTCGCGATTTTATTGCATTTCCCAAGAACAATGCCGGCCGCGATGTGATGATTGATACACCGTCGACTATTTCGGATGAGCAATTGAAAGAACTTGCGTTGACGAAGAAGTAGTTAGGAGTTATGAGTTATGAGTTATGAGTTTATTGTGTGGGTGTGGGTTTGGGGTGTGAAATTCGTCGTAATGACTACACTTGGCGAAAGTCAGTCCGCACTCACACCCATGCCCATGCCCCAACTCATAACACATAACTCATAACTTATAACTCCTTAGTGTGAGTGAATAACGAACATGAAAAAGATTTTCATTTTACTTGCCCTTCTTGTTCCGCTGAAAAACCTTGCGCAGATCGTGAAACCTGATGTTCCAGAATTAGCAATACCAGCCACGTTGGATCAGTGGAAAAAACAACGTGTGGACATCCGTAAGACGCTCGTTCAAGTAATGGGTGATCTGCCGCCACGACCAAAGGTTACGCCGGTCAAAACACTTTCACGCGAAAACAAGGGCGCTTACACACTGGAAAAGTTTGAGTTTGATAATGGAGCAGGTGCCATCGTACCCGGCTACCTTCTCATTCCCAACAATGGTAAGTCCAAACACCCTGCGATATATTATTCCCATTGGCATGGAGGAAACTATGACCTGGGTAAACAAGAGATCTTCACAACGCATCATACACCACAAGTACCGGCTGATGTACTCACCAGTCTTGGCTATGTAGTGATCGCGATTGATGCTTACTGTTTTGGAGAGAGAAGCGGAAAAGGTCCCGGAGGGCCTCAGGAAATCGGCGGAGGAGAAGAGATGTCTACATCGAAATATGAGCTGTGGATGGGACGGTCATTATGGGCAATGATGGTTCGTGATGATCAAATGGCATTAGAATATCTTTTATCACGACCGGAAGTTGATACTGCGCATATAGCAGCGACGGGTATCAGTATGGGCGCAACCCGAACGTGGTGGTTAATGGCGCTCGACGAACGAATAAAAGCGGGCGTCGCTGTAGGATGCCTTACACGTTACCAGGAACTCACGTCGGAACAAAAATTAAAAGCTCACGGCATTTACTATTTCGTCCCTGGGTTCCTCAAACACTTTGACACGGAAGCGGTGATCAGCCTGATCGCTCCGAGGCCAATACTTTTCCTTACAGGCGATGAAGACATCGGATCACCTGTCAGCGGAATCAAGAAGATCGAAAGCGTCGTTCAACGGGTGTACAAGCTTAACAAAGCCGACGACGAATTCCAGAGCATTATTTATCCAAAAACAGGTCACGTTTACACTCCAGACATGTGGGACCATATGACTAAATGGATGGATGCTAAACTGAAGTGAATTTGCGCTCCAAAATAAAAATGATCGTATGGTAGTTTGCCTCGGAATACCCCTCGACGAAAATTCCTCATTTCTTCGGGGAGCATCGGATGCACCACGGCATATCCGGGAAGCATATAATTCCGATTCCTCCAACTATTGGACTGAAAACGGGATTAATCTGAAAGACAATAAAAATTGGAAAGACATCGGCGATCTGAAATTATCTTCGATGCCAACAGCGTTTTCAGAAATAACGAACGAGGTTGAAAAGCAATTGAATCAAGGTGCCCGGGTCTTAAGTTTTGGTGGAGATCATTCCATAACCTATCCCATCATAAAAGGTTTCGCTAAAAAATATTCCAACCTCAACATCCTGCATATTGATGCGCATGGCGACCTGTATGATGATTTTGAAGGAAACAAACTTTCGCACGCATGCCCATTTGCCAGAATCATGGAGGAACGACTTGCAAAGCGATTATTACAGATCGGCATCCGAACTTACAACGCTCATCAGCGCGAGCAGGTAAAACGATTCAACGTGGAGGCTATTGAAATGAAGGACTGGAGAGATGGCGTGACTATTGAATTTGAGGGACCCGTTTATATTTCACTGGACCTAGACGCGCTCGATCCTGCATTTGTTCCGGGTGTATCACATTATGAACCTGGAGGATTTTCTACACGGCAGGTATTATCCGTCATTCAAAATCTGAAAGCCGACATCGTTGGTGCCGACATTGTTGAACTAAATCCCACGCGCGACGTCAATGGCGCAACAGCGATGGTGGCCGCAAAACTCTTCAAAGAGATCCTGGTAAAAATGTTGTAAAAAAAAGAGCCATACGATTGCTCATATGGCCCTTCATGCGTTCGAAGCTGAATTCTTACCCATTTAACAGTCAACAGCTAACCTCCCTCTATCCAACTTCTTACGCTTTTTACCTACCCCTCTACCATGTGCACGTACGGTAAAAATATCCGTGCATCGTCACCTTTAGACCCCGACATACGTAGAAAGGTTGGAACAGGATAAAAATAATTTAAGTTGGGTCTGCTGAAAAAGTTATCTTTTCCCCGCAGAATTCGCTGATCGAACGCACGCAGATTTACGCTGAAAACTTTTTCTGCGATTTTTCTGCGGTATTTTAAATCCGCGACGATCTGCGGGATATGCATTTCATGCGAAAAGTTTTTTAACCAAGGAATTACAGATCTTTAGATTTTTATTACTTTTTCAGGAGGCCCTTATATGAATCAATCGTCGCGGAAGGATCTTTTTTCAGCACAAGCCAACGTATATGCAGCTTTCAGACCCACTTATCCGAAGGAACTCTACGATTTTATATTCAGCAAGTTGGAAACGAAGCAAAAAGCGTGGGACTGCGCAACGGGCAACGGCCAGGTAGCCGGGCATCTCGCCGACCATTTTGACGAAGTATATGCAACAGATATCAGTCAACAGCAGCTCGACAATGCTATTAAAAAGCATAACATAATCTATTCGGTCAGCCCGGGTGAACAAACCACCTTCGAAGATCATCAATTCGACTTAATTACTGTAGCGCAAGCGTTGCATTGGTTCGATCGCGAAAAATTCTATGATGAGGCAAAGAGAGTCGGCAAAGAAGGCTCGTTGTTGGCTATTTGGGGGTACGCATTATTATACATCCAACCTGATATCGATGAGGTCTTAATGAACTTCTACGACAACGTCGTTGGTCCTTACTGGGACGAAGCCCGGCGCCTTGTTGAAGATGAATACCGTTCCCTTTCGTTTCCTTTCAAAGAGATCGAAAGCCCAAGGTTTGATATTACTTCGGCATGGACACTGAATCACCTGACTGGATATCTCGAAAGCTGGTCAGCCACCCAAATGTATATTAGAAAAACAGGCCACAATCCGTTACCCGACGTGTTAGCTCAGCTTGAAAAGGTGTGGAATCCCGATAATTATCGGGACAACGACAGCAAACCAGTACGTTTTCCAGTCTTCCTGAAACTATTAAAGATGTAGGTAGGTGAAAACGGTTTATTGAATCCAGAACCTTACATCTTCTTTCAATTGTCGCCAAAGCTGCCTAACATGGCGCCATATTCTCAGCTATGTACTACGGTATCGTTTTCGGCTTCGGTCTTTCGTTGATCATCGCCTGTACTCAACAACCGCCACAACAAGAGTTCGATTACATTCTGAGACACGGAACGATCTATGATGGCACCGGCAAACCCTCATTCATCGGCGATGTAGCTATCCAGGCTGATACCATCGCCGCTATCGGAGAACTTACAAATGCTAAAGGAAAGAAGGAAATAGACGCTACCGGACTGGCTATCGCACCAGGATTTATCAATATGCTGAGCTGGGCCGATAGAAGTTTGTTGCTGGACGGCAGTTCCATGAGTGATATTAAACAGGGTGTAACACTCGAAATTTTCGGAGAAGGCTGGAGCCCCGGACCTGTAAAAAGAAAAAATACGACCAAACCCGTTGACAGTCTTTGGACCACTCTGGGAGGTTACTTCGACTACCTTACCAAAAAAGGCATCAGCCCAAACGCTGCTTCCTTCGTCGGTGCCACTTCGGTACGCATTCACGAGCTGGGCTATGAAAAACGGCCACCGAATGCCGAAGAACTAAAAAGAATGAAAGACCTGGTGAAACAGGCAATGGAGGATGGCGCAATGGGATTGGGCTCATCGCTCATTTACGCTCCGGCGGATTATGCTTCCACTGAAGAGCTCATTGAGATGGCAAAGGTAGTTTCGAGCTATGGGGGTATGTACACCACCCACATGAGAAGTGAGGGCGACTTCATCTTCAGTGCGCTGAACGAAACATTCAGGATCGCCAGCGAAGCAAATATTCACGCGGAGATCTATCACCTGAAGATCAACATTGCGCGTAACTGGAATAAGATGGATACCGTCCTGACCAAGATCGACAGTGCAAGAAAATCAGGACTGAAGATCACGGCAAATAGTTATCCGTATGTAGCCAGTGCAACCGGGCTGACGGCTCGACTGCCTAACTGGGTTCAGGAAGGGGGCGCCGCGGCGATGCGTAAGCGAATGAGAAATCCTTCGGTGCGTGCCAAAGTACTTCACGAAATGCGTGTGGGCATACCGTATAAGAACTCAGACGCACACGACGTTGTCCTGCTTGGATTCCGGCTTGATTCCCTTAACAAACTTTATCGCGGCAAAAGACTTGATGAAGTAGCCTCTATTCATGGAAAAGACCCGGATGAAACCGTCATCGATCTTGTAATGCGGGATAAGTCGACCATTGCGTCGTTGTATTATCAACAGTCGGAAGAAAATATCAGAAAAGTAATCAGACAGCCGTACGTAAGCTTCGGATCTGATGGAGCATCTATGTCCGATGCAGAGATTTTCAAGGATTGGGGAACACATCCTCGTGCTTACGGGACGTTTGCCCGTTTCCTCGGCAAGTACGTCCGCGACGAAAAACTGATTAGCATGGAAGAAGCGGTCCAGAGACTGACATCCTTGCCGGCAACAAATCTCAAAATCAAAAAGAGGGGAACGCTTGACGTCGGCTATTATGCAGACCTCGCTATTTTTAATCCGTCGGCTATAAAGGACCTCGCCACTTTTGAAGATCCTAAACAATACGCTGAAGGTATGATTCACGTATTTGTAAATGGTATTCCTGTTTTGATGGATGGTGAACATACCGGTGCCACTCCGGGAAAAATAGTACGCGGTCCGGGTTACAAAGGACGCTAACATTCCCAGGTACCTAGGTACCTAGGTACCTAGGTAGCTGGGATACATCTCTTTTGAATGTTGATCTAATCCAGCTACATTCAAGAGTAACTTTTACTCAACACTTCCATGATCCGTTTTGGCCTTGTCGCGCTGGTACTGGCGCTTATCATTTCATGCACAGAGAAAAAATCATTTGATGTTGTCATCCGCGGAGGAACGATCTACGATGGAAGCGGCGGTGATCCTGTTGTTGCTGACATCGGGATAAATTCGGATACGATCGCTGCTATAGGGGATTTGTCTAATGCTGTCGGCAAATCAGAGATCGACGCAAAAGGTTTGTCGGTTGCTCCCGGTTTTATCAACATGCTGAGCTGGGCTACTGAAAGCCTGATCGTCGATGGAAAATCACAGGGTGATATCCGGCAAGGAGTTACGCTCGAAGTGTTTGGCGAAGGGATGTCGATGGGACCACTCAACGAAGAGATGAAAAAAGGAATGAGGTCACAAATGCATGACTACACGTTCGAAATACCCTGGACAAGCTTGGGAGAATACCTGGACCATTTGGAAAAAAAAGGTGTTTCCTGCAACGTAGCTTCTTTTGTGGGAGCAACATCACTCCGGATACACGAGCTGGGAATGGCTAACCGCCCTCCTACACCGGATGAGCTGGATCGTATGAAAAAGCTCACGCGTGAAGCCATGGAAGAGGGTGCGCTGGGCGTAGGAGCGTCGCTCATCTATGCACCAGCCAACTACTCCTCGACGGAAGAGCTCATCGAACTTTGCAAAGAAGCTAGCGCATACGGAGGAATGTACATTACGCATATGCGCAGTGAAGGAAACAACATCTTTGCAGCGATAGATGAAACAATCCGGATCGCCCGTGAAGCAAAGGTCCCGGCCGAGATCTATCACCTTAAGATGGCCGGAAAAGACAATTGGAATAAGATCGATTCTGTAATCAACAAGATCGCAGGAGCAAATAACGAGGGCCTGAAAATAACGGCCGACATGTATACATATACCGCCGGGGCTACCGGTCTGGACGCGGCCATGCCACCATGGGTGCAGGAAGGCGGAATCAAAGAATGGATCAGGAGATTAAAAGATCCTGCAATTCGAAAAAAAGTTATCAGTGAAATGCGAACACCATCAAATACCTGGGAAAATCTTCTTCAAATGAGTGGCAGTCCGGACAAAGTCCTTCTTGTAGGATTTGCCAATGATTCCCTGAAAAAACTCACAGGAAAAACATTAGCGGAGGTCGCGGCATTGCACGGAAAGTCCCCTGAGGAAACAGCGATGGATCTGGTGATGACAGATAGCACTCGCGTGGGTACGGTGTATTTCATGATGTCGGAAGAAAATATTAAAAGGCAGATTAAGCTTCCCTATGTTAGCTTCGGGTCGGATGCAGAATCATCGGCGCCGGAAGGAGTTTTCCTTAAATCAAGTACCCATCCGCGCGCATATGGAAATGTCGCGAGGTTATTGTCAAAATATGTTAGGGAAGAAAAAGTGATCGCTCTGCAGGAAGCGATTCGCAGATTGACATCACTTCCAGCTGGAAATCTAAAGATCAAGAAACGTGGAATGTTAACGCCTGGCAACTTTGCCGACATTGTTCTTTTTGATGCAGATAAGATTCAGGATCATGCAACATTCGAAAAGCCCATGCAGTATGCCACAGGCATGGTGTATGTTTTTGTCAATGGAACAATGGTCCTGTCACAGGGCGAACACACCGGAGCAACTCCAGGCCGTGTTGTTCGTGGCCCCGGATGGGTGGGTGCATCAGTTATGCAATAATTCACGATGTACCATATTGGAGGTTAATGCATTCTTCTGATGATTACATTTCAGCCCTAACTTTTGGATATTTGTCTTACTTTTTCAACTGTTAACCCCAACTATCCATCGTCATGGATAAACATTTTTTAGCAGCCGCATTTTTAGTTCTGTTCGCACACTTCGGATATGCCCAGGATGTGAAATCCCTTATTGCTGCCGGAGACAAATTCTACGGAAAGAAGGACTACAAAAATGCAATGTCGTCCTACATGTCGGCGTTCGAAATGAACCCTGATGATGCGCTTGTTAATTTCAAGATCGGTCTGACTTATCTTTATTCCGAAACGAAATCAAAAGCGGCATCGTACATTGACAAAGCATATCGTCTCAACCCGGCGGTTAATCCCGACATTGACTATCACCTTGGAATAGCATTCCAGAACACCAACGAGTTCAAAAAAGCCATCGAACATTTCGAACGGTTCAAAAAAAAGAAGAAAGAGTTGGGAAGTATTGCAGATGAGAAAATAGCTGAATGTCATATTGCCGATTCTTTGTCACAAAACGAATTGAATGTAATAATTGAAAATCTCGGCAATGCAGTAAATACTCCCTACAACGATTACTCACCGATTATTTCCGCAGATGGAAATACACTGATCTTTACATCGAACAGGACTGATGATCCTGCAAGGGCAAAAGCCAACGCAAACTACGAGGACATATTCGTATCTAATAAAACCGCCAGCGGGTGGACTGCGCCCAAACTTATAAGCGCCAATGTGAACATTAAATACAATGATGCAGCTGCATCGCTGTCTCCCGATGGCAAGACCCTTTTCCTCTATTATGAGGAAGGCGAAGGTGACATTTACATATCAACATTAAATGGCGATCAGTGGTCCAAACCTGAACCTTTAAACAAAAACATTAATACTGCCATGTTTTGGGAAACCTGCGCCAGCGTTTCCGCCGATGGTAAAAAATTATATTTCGCAAGTAACCGGCCAGGTGGTATTGGCGAGTTAGATCTTTATGTCAGCCAACTTGATGGCAAAGGCCAGTGGGGTAAAGCCGTAAATCTTGGAGCTGTGGTAAATACACCGGAGAATGAAGATTCACCTTTCATTCATCACGACGGGGTTACACTTTATTTCTCATCCGACGGACATCCAAGTCTTGGCAACAGTGATATTTTCATCAGCGAGTTCAAAAACAACAAATGGAGTAAACCGGAAAACATGGGATGGCCACTGAACTCCTGGGAATTCGATGGATTCTTTACTTTGTCGCCTGACAAAAAGAAGGGATACTTTTCAACGGTAAAAGAAGGCGGTCTCGGAGACGCTGATATTTACTCAATTGCATTCCTTGAGCCAAAATATAAACCGAAACCAAAGCCGGTTGTTGCAAAGGCCGCTGAAGAAAAAGTTAAACCTGAGCTGCCAAAACACGAAGAGTTTGTCGATCCTATGATTCAGGTACATAAGGACATGAAAGTAGTGACATTGTTAAGGGGAAAGGTTATCGACGAGTCGACTGCCGCTCCATTAAGTGCTGTGATCTCGTTGGTCAATAACGAAACCAACCAGGTGATCACGAAGATAAATGCAAACCCTGTGACAGGTGAATTTGAAATTGTAATTCCTCACGGCGGAAACTACGGGGTGGCTACTGAAAGAGCGGGCTATTTGTTCAACTCAATAAACTTCAACCTTCCACAGTTTGCGGAATATCAGGAAATAGATACGCACATCATCATGGTAAAAGCGGAAATCGGTTCTAAGGTGGTATTGAAGAACATCTTCTTCGATGTTGGCAAGGCTGATCTCAAACCGGAGTCTATTGCCGAAGTGGAAAACATCAGAGAACTGCTAGTGGCGAACACCGCATTAAAGGTCCAGATCAACGGGCACACTGACAACAGCGGTAATGCTGCGTCCAATAAGACGCTTTCCCTTAAACGCGCTACCGCGGTAGTGAATTATCTTTCTCAGAAAGGAATTGCTGCAAGCCGGCTTTCAGCCAAGGGATATGGTTCAGAACGACCTATCGTATCAAACGATGATGAAGAAGGTGGTCGGGCTATCAACAGAAGAACCGAAATCGAGATTATAAAGTAATTGCTTTACAATTTACCTCTGTCCGATAAAAGTCGCTACCATGTCCTTAAGGACTTCCAACGTAACGGGCTTTTGAAAATAAGACCGTACATCGGGGAAACTCTCGGCGCGACTAATGTCCCTCGGATGATTTGATGAGCTGATAATATAGATTGCTGCCTTTTTCATGAGCTGACCTTCGATTTCCCTTAATTGATTGAGGAATTCCCACCCGTCGACCTCCGGCATGTAAATGTCGAGCAGTATTATATCAGGAAGGTGTTCAACAGTCTTACGGTGATGCAGCAGATAATTGATCGCTCCCTGGGCGGTATTATAGATTGTAATGATATTGGCCAGTTCTCCAAGTTCAGCCAGGCGCTTGATATAAAATGAAGACATCGGGTCGTCATCAATGATCCAAAGATTGGCTATTTTCGTCGACATGGGGTTCAATAATATAACGATTTTCCTCGATAACTGAATACACCCGGGTGTGAGTAAGTAACTTTCAGAATTCTGCTTCCTCGCGAATAACCTTACATAACAATCCTAACAACACTTAAAAGTTCACTCTCACGCTCACACCATAGTTTTTCGGGTTGCCCAGGTGGGTGGCACCAAAGTCATAGGCATAGGTGATATACTTTTCATCGCTAAGGTTTCTTCCCCAAAACATCACTTCAAATTTCTTCACGACAACTCCGAAACGTGTATTAAACACGTTATACTGGGATTGTGATATGGTGTTAGCGAGATCAAAGTATTGCTTACCCAGCAGCATCCATTCTCCCCGCACCACGAGGCGGGCTTTGCCAATCTCGTAGCCATATTGCAATGCTGCCATGGACGTCACATTGGGCGTGAATATCTGACGCTTTCCTCCCAAATCTACCTCCTCGCCATTTTGCGGGACCTTCAGCTCGTCATAGGTCGCGTCGTTCAGGCCAAGATTATATTCAACCTGAAAATCTTTCAGTGGGGTTGCCGAGATATGAAGGTCAACGCCTGTGCTGGTTAGTTTGCCCGCGTTCTTGGTAATCGTGAACGCATCAGGTAGCACCAGTGTAGGCACCTGTGCATCATTTACATTAACATAAAATAGCGAGAGGTTTACACTAAGACGATTGGCGAAGAAAACATTCTTGGATCCAACTTCGATGTTGCTGCTGAATTCCGGATCATAAGGATATAGCGGCGGTTGCGAAGGATCCGATGATAACGGCGTCATGCCACCTGCGCGAAATCCGCGGCTGTATGAGGCAAATAACGTATTGGCATCGCTGAGGTGATAAGCAACTGTTGCCTTAGGTGAAATCGCATTGAAAGAAACAGTGGCGGAAGTATCCGGCCTTGTTTCAAAAATCGGATTGGGGTCCGGATCATGCTGGTATTCACCACGCACACTCTGCTCCTTGTGTTCGTAGTCATACCTCAGCCCTCCCGTGATTTCGAGTTTTTTAGCAACTGTGAAGGTTGCCTGGCCAAAAAATGCTATACCGCTGCTCTTGGCCTTGGTTGAATTAATAGTTGAAAAGTTTGCATCGGGAATTCCATACAAATACGCATCCTCACCAAACCTCGTGGCTTGCTTTACCGGATTGTCCTGTTGGAAAAGGTACGATCCAGCAGTCCATTTTAGGCGAGATGTTGAGGAGGCAGGTGAAGAGATCTTGAACTCCTGCGTCCAGACCTTAACGTTATTCCATTCCTTTCCATAATCATTTATGATCGTATACGATATCAGCCGGCGAAAAGTCGCCATCGATAGGATCCTCGTAGTAACGGTGATTGGATTGATATGAAGTCTGTGAGCTGAAGTTGATTTTGCTTCCGGCATAACTTGCCACAAACGAAGAATTAAAGATGTTATCGATCAGTTCGGTAAGTGCATTCTGATTTACGGTGAACGGATACTCAAATGCTTCCTGCTTGCTTCCTGCAAGTGTAAATGCGCCGTTGTTCCTGTTTTCGTTATGCTTTACGTTTAACGTAAGCGCCCATTTGCTGTTGGGAAGAAATTTGAGGTAATAGTTACCGATGATACTGTGTTTTTTATCGAAATCGCTATTGTTGAAACGGTTGTCGTAAAATCCATCGGAACGATCATAAACACCGGCAATACCAAAATAGAGTTTGTTCTTTACCAGCGGGGTGCGGAATCCAGCGGCATAACGTTGCTGACCATAGTTTCCAATATTGATCTCTCCGAATCCCGTGGTCGTATTTCCTGGTTGCTTGGTGATTATGTTGATTACACCAGCCATGGCATTTCGTCCATATAATGTTCCCTGAGGCCCACTTAAGACTTCCATGCGTTCGACATCAAACAGCTGCGCGATATACGTGTCAAGACCAAACTGATTCACTCCATCTATATATGTGGCAACTGCGGGATCGTACGATGTTGTTGTAATCCCCCGGATCGACGTAACATTCCTGTTGTCTCCAGGATCGGCTGAGTAGAGATTAGGAACAATAGCTGTAATGTCCCGGCTGTTCCAAAGACGGTATTGCTCAACTTGCCTGGAGGAAATCGTATTTACCGTAAATGGCACCTTCTGGACATCTTCTTCCTGTTTTTGTGCGGTTACGATCACAGCATCCAGTTGGGTAGTGGACTCCTCCATCCGGATGTCAAAAGTCTTAACATCTGACCCTATTGTGATTTCTTGTCGCTGACTTGCGTAGCCCACGGCTGTGACCTGAAGGGTATAGTCACCAGAAGGGATATCGGAGATTGTATAGCTGCCATTTTCATCGCTGGCCGTTCCGTACGATGAATTAATTAACCGCACCGTAACGCCCGCAATTGGTTCAGATTGAGCATCTGTGACCTTTCCAGAAAGCGAACCGCCGCCCTGGCCCAACACCTGTGTCAAACTTCCTAATAAGAAGAATAAAGTAAACCTTATCATTATTAACGAATTGAAAATTCAGGCGCAATTTAGGTTTTTTTTGGGTTTCACGGCCTAAACCTGACGGGCGGTCGAGGCTATTTCACATCCCATTCATGTAAAAAACTTCATTCGTGAAATTTGCGCGACTTTTAGCCGCCCCATTCCGCAGCAGGACCCAGAAAGGGGTTGACTTGTTCAGGGTAATTCCATATCCTGCATCGATGGATCGCAATTTTAAATTAGCTTTACCGGCAGTATGAATTTGCTAAGGACCAGAAACAAGTCTTCGTTGTACCTAAGGGCGTGCATGGTTATAGTAACCATTGTTTTTGGCGGCATCATCTTTTGCGGATCCAATTCGAACTCTTATAAATCCGCGGCCTATAAGTCCGGAGGCCTGGAGGAGCTGGAATTTCATCAGGCGTTGCCCGGCCGGCTTGTCTTTTATCATGTCAGTGTGTGCAGTGTACCGGCAGCATTAATGATTTCACCTATTATAAACCTTCTAGGTCCTAAGTCATTCAGACCAAAAACGTCCTACACAATTGTCCGACCCAGTCATGTGCTTAGTCGGACCATCACAATAAACGCTCCCTGAATTACGACTCTTAACACAATCAGGTTGTGGCTTCGGCTGTAGTATTCTTATTTTTTTCAAAGGGACGCACTTAATCATGGACATATCACTTCTTGACTTCTTTAATCCGCAAAACATAATTCAGTACGGAGGCCTGGCTTTACTATTATTTATCATTTTCGCCGAGACAGGTCTTTTCTTTGGATTCTTCCTGCCTGGTGATTCACTTCTTTTTGTGGCCGGACTCTTAACTACTTCGAAATACATAGATCAGCCCGTTTGGTTGCTGATTATTTTGCTCGTAATCGCAGCTTTTTCAGGAACAACTGTTGGCTATTACTTTGGGGCATGGGCAAAAACATATTTTAAGCCCAAGGACGACAATCTCTTTTATAAGCCCAGGTATATAGAAATGGCCAGGGACTTTTACAAGCGTTACGGTATGATGGCATTTATCGTGGGGAGATTCCTGCCAATCGTACGAACTTTCGTTCCGATCCTCGCAGGAATTGTCAAAATCGAAGTGAAGAAATTTCTTTTTTACAACCTGTTGGGTGCAACCTTATGGATAGTAACTCTTGTGATGGCCGGCTATTGGTTAGGAAACATGTTTCCCACATTAATCGATAATGTAGAGATCATAATTGTTACATTGATAGTCGTGACGGCGATACCGGTCATAGTGTCTTACAGAAGGCATCGCCCTGCTAAATAAATCAGAAGCCGAATCCAACTTTAAAAATAAACCGGGGCGATTCCTCTATTGATTCTTTCGGAAAGTAGGTGGCAAGTGAAAAGATCAGTGCATCTACTGGTGCAAGCCAAATTCCGCCGCCGACGCTATTGTGCCATGATTCGGACTTCTCATCCTTGAGCCACACGCGGCCGTAGTCGAAGCTTCCGAAGACACCTAATGTAAATGGCAGGATCCTGTTCTCACTGTTGCTGAACCTTACACGAAGGTCAGTGCTTTGCCAGAATGCTCTATCTCCGTAAAACCGTTCTGTGCGATAACCTCTTAATCCCAGGGATCCACCGATGGTTGGCATTTGAAAGAACTCATACCCTTTTCCAAAATTCTGACCGTAACCAATTTGAGATGCCAAGCACAATGTTTTCTTTGGGATCCAGATGTTTGTAGAACGAAAGCTGTGAACGGATGCCCGTAAAATTCTCATGGATGTTGAAATTCTCCGCCCAATGCAGATTTAGATTGAACCGTATACCTGAGTGTGGCTGAAAGAAGTTATCGACATTGTTATAATGGAAACCAAGCTGTGCTCCAGCGAAGTACTTTTGTTCGAAAAAAGCTTCGTCTGCTCCGCTAATGTAACGTCCGGGCGTGTTCTCGATGTTTGTAGTTTGAAACTGCGGACCAATCGTGAAGTACCCGGCAATACCAGCAAATCTCTTCTTAAGAGCAGGATAAAGATAAATCTGTCCCTTGTCTTACCCTGTAAAAGTTAGGATCATCCTCCGGACGTGTGGTTTCGTTTCCGAGGCCGGCAAAATTGAATGAGAATGAAGGCCCATGGTAACGCGCATCGAAATAAAGATCCCAGTTCTTCATCACATTAAGGAAGTCAGCCTCATAAGCCAGCCTGAAGGCACGGGTTCCAAATGCATAACTTGCCCCTATACGCTGAAAGGAGCTATAGGGAATCTTTTTGAATCCGTGACGTGATGATGTTCACACTTCCTCCCAGCAAGAACAGGTCATCGGGGTTGTATCCGATTACCGGAAGCGGAACCATCATATCATATTCACTATCATAACCTCGCCGGTCATAGATGTTAAAACGGGAAGTTGCGCTTCGCTTGTCTGCCGTTTCTTTTCCGGGTACAACTGTGTTACGTCTCAAATCATCGTGAATGATCGTTTTGCGCTTTATTCCTCTTACCGATGAACTATCGGTGAATTCATCATTACCAAGCCCGCCGATTAGCCTTACCGTTATTCCTTTCCTCACATTTCCTTTTACAACAAACTCATCGCCATCGCCGTTTCCGTAAAGTTCAAGTGATTTTGTAACATCATTTTCGAAGGTCCGTTGGAAGGTCTGGTGTTTTACTCTTCCTTTCTTGGATATCTCGTACACTGTCACCTTTGTGTGCGCGTCATCGAGCCTTTCAACTTCGAAGCGCTCCTGTTCTTCGGTACCTATGACCTCCACTGACTTGCCAACAAATTCGTAGTGGGCCCGCGCCATTTTCATAAGATCATTACGTCGTGCCTTAATGCTTGCGATAAGTTCTGCGGCTGCCATTTCGCGGGCCTTCTCCGGCCAGTCCACAAACGCATTTTCGATCACTTCATCCGTCAGGTGTTCCTGAATAAATTTTACCTGGGCTTCCCACTGAGGCCAGCTTAGCTCATTGAGGAATGTGCGATCGAAAAGTCGCGCGCTCCAGGTGGTCCACTTCATACTATAAACTTCAGGACCGTATACCTGCAGTTGACGGAGAAATGGAAGTGTTTGTCTCGCCAATGTTGGAACAAGTCCATCATATTTTGAAAATGCCTGGTCGCGGTCGCGGGGAATAGGCCGGTACAAAATGTGATCATCTTCCTGCTCGATAGCTGCCCACGTCCATTGATCATCATGACGGTCCCAATCCCCGATAATAAAATCAAGCATCCGGGTTCGAACAGCCCATTCCTCATCGACTTTATTTTTGTTGTCTTTTAATATGGCGTCTGTTACCTCGGGTGTGCTTACTATTTCATTGGGTGATCCGAAGAAAGGAGCATCCTTCCATTTTTTACCCGCGGGTCGTTCTTCAACGAGGTGCACACTTCCGCCGAATATCCTGTTGTAAATACCAAGGCCCGGTTGCGGCGGGATGTAATAGATCTTTGGATTCGTGTGATAGACGTTGATGGCGTCCGCCAGGTGAGGTACAGTGAGAGGCGCAAAGGGCAGCGTTGCAAGAAAATTGTCTTCAACAAGGAATTTTGCCGCAACCATTTTATTAAATGGATATGGGAGAAACCTCGTGGCATCTTTGGTCATTCCCCTCAATGTGTAATCCCTTCCTTTGGCATCACGAACGCGTAAAGAATTCGTTTGATTACCTCCCCCCTGCTTGATCGGCGTTACACCTCCTTTAAATGTTGAGAGATCAAGCAGTAGGAAATGAATACTTTTCCAGGTAAAGATCACGATGGTGAGCGCCGAACAAAACCTTATGAATTTTCCCGACCGGCTCCACATTTGATTTTGTCACTCGTCGTACAACGGTATCCTTATGCAGATCATACTCCGGAAATTCGGTGCGCGACCGTTTCCGTTGATAAAGGAAGTTTGTCTTTTATTTTTCTTTGAAATACCAGCGTCGCTGTAGTGCCTTCTGCATTCACTTCCCAAAATTGCGCCCATGCTTCTCCACCTTTAAAGAAACTTATAGTGCTGTATCCTGAAGCTCCGGATCCGAATATGCCTCCCTTTCCCAAGAGCACCGGACTATTCTTCGAACCGCTTCCGCTCACAATAAAGCGCTGTCCCGAGTTCTCGATATATTCCAGCGCATGTTCATGGCCACTGGCGAATATGAAGGATCCGTTCTTTTTTGCCCCCGCGAGTATGGCGCTTCTGAAGTCCTTGTACTCCTGGTGCGCAACGTCCTGCCTGGAGCCTATACTTCCGCGAAAAAAAGCAGCTGCTGTTCCAATTCCCGGCAAGGGTACATAAAGATTTGAATCAATATCCGTCAGTGGAAAGATGTGCTGCTTGACGGTAAACCTTCCACCGTGTGGCCCATATGTGTACGGCGGATGGTGCATGGCGATGACAACATTCTGATTCTTGTACTTCCTCACAACATTTTCAAAGATGAACCTAAAACTTGCCCTGTTCCTTGCTTCACATCCTTCGTTAAACTTGGGTTCCTCATCCGAATCACCCAGCCACCATTGTGAGTCCACGACAAGCACTACCACTTCATCGTTTAGCTCAACAACTTCGGGACCCGAACATCCATCATCCGGAAGAAAGTAGTTTTCCCAATCGTCTTTATCTTCAACACCTTTCTTTTTGTTCAGATACGATTCGATAAAGTTTTCCTGTCGCTTCAGTCCCTTTTGACCCCATCCGCGCCAGTCATGATTACCCGGCAAAAAAATAGGTCTGCCCTTAAAGTTATCCAGTATCTCCAGCTGCTCGGTGATCCGATGCTCGGCGATCTCACGGTTCGAAACATCCTCGGACGGAGGCATCCCATTCTCATAAATATTATCCCCGAGAAACAGTATTGAGCTACTCTCAGATTCTGCTCGAAAGTTTGGATTTTAGGTATTTCAGCACGGCTGTGCTTCCGCCCGGCCCTGAATTTCCCGCATCGCCTACCAGGTACATGGTGTGGCTTAGCCCCGATGAAGGCATTGCCGGGTCACCTTCCCAATGACGGGCGCTCTTGGAGTACTGTTTCTTGTAAGTCGCACAGGCAAAGGCCAGGACAAGGATGACACTGAAGTATAGAATGAATCGAACTCTTTTCATGTTGCGAGGGCTTCTCTTCCCATTTCGCTATGGGGCAAAATATTTGAGAATATATCCAATCGATTCATGCTTCGCAACTCGTATGTATTACGGCTGGGTGGGGAACTCACCAAATTGGGTTGTCCGTCCTTAATTTGGACAAAGAGTTGTAACTCAAACAATTTATAATCACGGACTTATAGGGAAGATGACCTCCGTAGCTTATCTTGCATTGTTTTATCAAACCTTTCGCTATAAAGATACTTTACTAGATAAGTCTATTCTTCTTTCCAGGGCTAGCTACATTTAGACTTGTCATAAGTAGTTGCTAAAAATGGTTGTATCATTAAGAAGACATTTAGTATTCAGGGCGGTATTGTCCACCGCGTTAATCTCTTGTTGCACCGTTGCCCATTTGTCAGAGGGTGAAGCCTGGTCTTACAGGTATGGCTCCTTCCAAGTGGATCACCATCCAAAACACACAGGCTCCGGGCAGGATCTACAAATCTTTCAACACTCCGTCGAAGAGATACAAACAAGAGGACATTTTCTTCAAAGCCTGGATACCAGTAATCTATAAAGACAACTACGCAATCATGCTCGGCCCTCAATACCGGGCAGAGCAGCTTGAGTTCAGGGACACTGGCGAGAATCCACTTGAACGTCTGAATCATTGGAATCTCCGGTCTTTTGGACTGGACATTCGCTCATACGTCAAGGTTGACAGCGCGGCATTTCTTGTGATGAACTTCAATATGAACCAAAGCGGCAACCTCTACGACAACCACGAGAACGTCCCTATTAATTTTACGTTTTCGAGTGTCTACCTTCGTAAGAAGTCCCTTAACAAAGAGGTTGGTTTTGGATTCATGGCGAATCGGAGCTTTGGCCGCATGGTCGCTTTTCCGGTCATTGTATTCAACTACAACTTTTCACAAAAATCGGGTGTCGAAATCAGTCTTCCTCGCAAAATTGCATGGCGCCATAATTTGTCGCCGACTGATATTCTTTACCTCAAGGCTGAAGTCATCAGCCGGGCCTACTGGATCAACTGTGACACTGATGATTATGCATTCAGAAGAACGGAGCTCGATATGGGCGTCACCTATAACAAACAAATCACTAAATATTTCGGCGCTGAAGTTTTCGGTGGCTATCGAACCAACATCAGCACTCGATTGCCCGGTGAAATCACTGGGGTAAAAACATCAGGACTTGGTATTCTCATTTGAAGTGTACTTCCGGTCACCATTCAAATAACATCCGGGTCCCTAACGACCTGGCCATTAAATCACCCAATACCATCACAGCTGTCGTTCTTTGAGGATGTCATCCAGAGCGATTCATTCATCTTGCATCTGTTCATTGTGTCATCCCTACGGGATTTATTTTCGCGCGATCATTCTGGCTACCAATATTGCGTCCCTAGCGGGAATCGGTTTTTGTATTTGTCCCATAGGGACAGTATACTGGTTGAAGAGACAATGGCATTCTGAAGTAAATCCCGTCAGGGATGACACAAAATGCGCACAGACTTCGATTCAAGGCAAGGCCTCGGCGGAAACACAGGACCATGTCAATGTATCGATGCATGCTTGGCAGCATACAGGAGGATGAGCTAAGTACATCTGGGACAGATCACTCGAAGGATCAGCCGCATGAAAAACTTCCCCTCCTATACGAATTAGGCATAATTGAGTTTATCATTATCTTTAAATAAATCCTAATTCAGTGATTATGAATTCTTCCAGGAGAGACTTTATCAAGGACACAGGTTCGCTATTGGCCGGCGCAGCTTTTACTCCGTTAATTTCAAGCGAACTCGTTGCATGTTCATCTGCCAGTGACACGGTACGAATTGCCCTCATAGGCTGCAGGGGTATGGGGCTATACAATCTGAAAGATCACCTTAAGGTACCGGGAGTCGAATGTGTCGCCATGTGCGACGTGGACGAAAATGTATTAAATGAAAAGGCAGCAGAGATAAAGCAGCTGACTGGCAAGGCGCCGAAACTATATAAGGATTACAGAAAGATAATTGACGACAAATCTATTGATGCTGTTATCGTCGGCACTCCGGATCATTGGCATTGTCTGCCAACAGTGCATGCCTGTGAAGCAGGAAAAGATGTATATGTTGAGAAGCCATTGGCCAACTCTATCGCTGAGTGTCAGGTGATGCTGAAGGCAGCGAGAAAGTATAATCGAATTGTGCAGGTCGGGCAACAACAGCGAAGTGGTCAACATTGGCAAGACGCTATTGCATTCGTAAAATCTCAAAAGTTGGGCAAGCTTAGAAAGATTAAAGCGTGGGGATTTTTCGAATACGGAAAAACAAGCCCGAAAGTAGCCGATACACCTCCACCTGCCAGGTGTTGATTTTGAAATGTGGCTTGGTCCCGCGCCGTCAAGGTCCTTTAACACAGGAAGGTTCCATGGTAACTGGCGTTTTGCCTGGGATTATGGCGGCGGCTTGCTTACGGACTGGGGCGTTCACCTGCTCGACATCGCGCTGTGGGCTGTTGACGGCAAGATGCCAACGTCCATACAATCTGCGGGCGGCATCTATGCATACAAGGACAATGCGATCGAAACTGCAGATACGCAAACCGTCATATACGAATATCCCGATCTTCTTATTGAATGGGAGCATGTGGGCGGCCTCAACAAAGGATATTACGGCCGTCATTATGGTATTGCATTTATCGGAAACAACGGCACGCTCGTCATTAATCGCGAAGGCTGGGAAGTTATCCCGGAAGAAGAAGGAGGCGTACCAAAGATCGAAGCCGTTCCTCTCCAGGTCGCCGATCAAAAAGATCATGAGAAGCATGTAAACAACTTCATCAGCAGCATCAAAAGCAGGAAAAAGCCGATTTGTGATGTGGAGATTGGAAAGAATGCGGCTACGCTGGCGCATATGGGAAACGTTGCATACCGCACCGGAAACAAATTGTATTGGGATGCAAGCCGGAATAATTTTACCAATGACGCGAAAGCGAATGCCCTTATCGAACCTGTGTATCGCCAGCCATGGAAGTTTCCGAAGATTACGTGAGATTTTTGTTCATAATTTAAAGGCACAAGAATGAATGAACTCAGAAATCTGATCTTGCTTTTTTGTTGCATCCTAATTGTGCAAGGCTGTAGTTCACCCAAACCGACCGACAGTCAGGATGTGAAGAATGCGATCGTCCAGGAAAATGAGCACGAAGGCACCTCAGACTGGCTAATTAATGTTCCCTACAAAAAGTGCGATTACCCTGATCATCAGAACTGCCGCCGCGAAAACATCGAAGGCTATTGTTCCCATGCCAGTATAAACTCTGGAGAAACACTTAACATATTTGTAAGCACTAATCCCGAGACTGCTTATAACCTTGATATTTATCGTATGGGTTATTATGGAGGAAAAGGCGGAAGGCTTATGCGGTCGTTCCACAACCTCGATGGAAAAAAGCAGGTCACGCCGGAGGCTGATGCAAAAACGAACTTTCTTGAGTGCAAATGGGATACTGCAGTTTCCTTCGAGATTCCCAGGGATTGGACTAGCGGTGTATACATTGGGAAGCTCTCAACCCTAAAGGACTCAAGTCAGTCGTATGTCATATTCATTGTTAAGGACGAACGCCCAGTTGATTTTGTTTTCCAATGTTCAGATCTCACATGGCAGGCCTATAACCGCTGGCCTCAATGGCATAGCATGTACGATGAAGGTCAAAAGCCATGGGTAAATACAAACGGCGCACGGATAAGCTTTGATCGTCCTTATAGTCTTTATGTGAATAACCTTCCTTCTGATTTTAATCCGCTCAGCAATGGCGCCGGAGAATTTTTGCTTTGGGAGTTTCCACTCGCGTTCTGGATGGAAAAAGAGGGATATGACGTTTCGTATATTTCAAACACAGATACTCATGCCAATCCCTCTCTGCTTTTAAGATCAAAAGCTTTTTTATCTGTAGGTCATGACGAATATTGGACTCCTGAAATGTTCAGCAATGTTACATCCGCGCGCGACCAGGGAGTTAATCTTATGTTCCTTTCCGGCAATTCCGTGGATGGAACCGTTTATCTTGAATCCTCCACGAGTGGAACGCCCAATAGAGTTACCGGGAGACTACCTCAGCGCGAATTTGACAATGAACAGGATCTAATGGGGAGTTCGTCCTATGGCGTTGGTTACTGCGCATTTGTTTGCAAACAACCGGATCATTGGGTGTATGAAGGAACGGGAATGAAAGTCGAACGATTCCATACCTGATCTGGTAGGATGGGAATATCACGGCCTGCCTACCGGAAATCATCAAGACCTGGTTATCCTTGCTCAAAACAAACCGCCGGTAAACAAATTTACCAACAGCGATCCAGAAGATCATACAGCAACTATCTATACGACATCCAAAGGCAACTTCGTTTTTAATGCGGGAACCTGCTGGTGGAGCATGCCACTATCCGCCCCGCCAGGATTCAAGAATCCCGTTTATAATCTTGGCCGTGATGGATACCGTGTTTTGGATTTCTCCAAAGGAGATTCGAGGGTTCAACGAATGACGAAGAATCTTTTCGATAGAGTACTAAGTACAACTATTGATAAAAAGTCATCATCTTCTCCTTGATACTGTCTTCCAGAGCGGTTGATGCTTTATCATATAACTGCGCCAAAGGAATGGGTTTTGCAAACTGAATTACTATCGATGAATTGGAACGCGAAGGATCCATCAGAACTTCGTGAAGATACTCGTAACCAAACGCGATCCTACGTCAGGCAGATCCTTCGGGGAGGGCCCACACGTTGTAAACAAACGCGTGCCTCCATTTCTAGTGAGTAAGATTTAATACAACGAGAATGCGCTCTGGATGACAGCCATCAACAGGCCTCATTCCTCATTCCTCATTCACTCATTACTCACTCTTCAGCGACTTAACAGGATCAACATTCGCAGCGCGAAACGCCTGATATCCCATCGTCGTAATCGCTATGACAAACGCAACGATTCCTGCTATCAGGAAAACAAATACGTTCATATCAACCTTGTACGTATAACCTTCCAGCCACCAGTTGACAGCGAACCATGCAAGTGGGGACGATATTACAAATGCAATGAGCACCAGGCGGCTGAAATCTTTCGACAACATTAGCACGACGCTACGCACAGATGCTCCGAGAACCTTGCGAATACCTATCTCTTTTGTCCGTTGCTCTGCAGTAAAAGCGGTGAGGGCAAACAATCCAAGACACGCGATAATAATCGCCAGACATGAAAAGATGCCAAAAATATTTCCGAGCTTTTCTTCTGATTGGTACATGCTTTCAAAATCCTCGTCGAGAAACGAGTACTGGAAGGGTTGACCTGCAGCCATTTGTTTCCATACTTGTTCGATAGACTGGATCACGTCAGTTGTGTTCTCCGGCTTGAAACGAAAACATACGCTGCCATCACTAGGGCCAAGAAATAATCCAAGTGCCGAAATACCTTCTCTCATTGATGAAAAATGAAAATCGTCCACCACACCAATTATGGTCCAGGTCACTCTATTCTCCGTACTGAGCTCGCCGTCTTCACCGAAAGTTTCGATACGTTCCCCAATCGGGTCTTTGCTGAGACCGAGGCGATCGACAGCTGTCTGGTTAAGGATGACGGCAGAGCTATCGGATGGAAACTCAGTTGAAAAATCCCTGCCTTTGTTAACAATAAGGCGAAGCGTTTTAATATAGTCGTGATCTACGCGCCATTGTTGGAAGGCCACCATGTTCTCTGTGGTCGCTTCCTGTCCGTCGCGCCAGCATGAACTGTTACTCCTCCACGACCAATCACTTTCCACTGGTACGAAGCCTGTAACTGTTCCACGTTCGATCGAGCTTAATTTCGACACCTCATTCTTGAAGGGAATAACATTATTGGGCCTTAACGCATACGCATCGTGTACAATGATCACCTGCTCCTTTTCAAAACCAAGTTTTTTTGTTTGGATAAAGTGGAGCTGCCTATAAATGCTGATGGTGCCGATTATAAGAAAAACGGATACCACAAACTGGAACACCACAAGTGTGCTCCGTATGAATCCACTTTTCATTCCCAACGCTACGTTTCCCTTCAGAACGTTAACCGGCTTGAAAGCTGAAAGGAAGAACGAAGGGTACAAACCAGCAATTAATCCGATAACAATGGAACCACCGAAGAACAACAAATAGAATGATGGATTGTTAATTGGAATTAGCAGTTGTTTGGATGAAAGCGTGTTGAAGGCAGGCAGTGACAGGTAAGCCAGTCCCAGGGAAAATACAAATGAGACGAATGTGATAAGAATGGATTCTGTAAGAAATTGCCGAACGAGGTGCGCGCGGATCGATCCCATCACTTTTCGCACCCCAACCTCTTTCGCGCGGTTGCTTGAACGAGCTGTGCTGAGATTCATGAAATTTATACACGCGATTGTAAGAATAAACAATGCTACGATCGCAAAAAGATAGACGTATGTGATATTCCCATTAGGTTCAAATTCACCCTTGATATTGGAATGAAGGTGGATGTCCTTTAAAGGCCTCAATGACATGTCATATTTATTTCCGGAGGCGCGGAATTTTTCCATTGTAAAATTTTCACCAAATAACTGCGTTATTTCCGGACCCATGTACTTATCCAGGTAGGCCGCAAACTTCTGTTCCAGCGCTTTGGGGTCGGCACCGTTTCTTAACAAAATATATGTGTTAAAATTCTCACTCATGTAAGACGTAGAACTTGCCTCTTTTGCAATTGGCCAGCTGCCCAGCATGGAAAAAATTATGTCAAAGTGAAAGTGGGAAGCTGCAGGAATGTTCTCGTAAACAGCAGTGATCTTTGCGTTGTAGTTATTATCAAGTATTAAAGACTGCCCCAGCGCACTTTTTCCCGGAAAGTATTTTTCAGCTATCCTTTTGCTGATGGCGATGCTTGCAGGTTGGTTTAATGCGGTTCGTGGATCTCCTTCGATAACGTTTACTGAAAAGATATTGAAGAATGTGCTATCGGCCCATACAACATACTTTTCCTTAAGGTTGTCTTTGGCATCGGCTGCCCTCACGAGGTACGATCCCACGCTCCGGAAACGCACAGCCGATTCAACTTCTGGAAAATCCTGAACTAAAGTAGAGGCTTCCGGCGCGCTGCGGTATGTCATTTGGAAATGATTACCTCCAAATTTCACGTCCGCTTCAACCCGGTAAATGCGGTCAGCCTTATCATTGTATGTATCATAGTTCAATTCATCGATTACAAACAACGTTATGACCAGGGTCGCGGCTACTCCTGATTGCCAGACCTACGATGTTGATCAATGAATAGAAGCTGTGCTTACGGAGATTTCGCCATGCGACGGTGAGGTAGTTCTTGAACATAATCGAAGCTTTTTTGTTTTCAGATAATAAAGACTGGTGTTGCGTTCTTCTCAATCCCGACGTATTGCCAAAGGACCTCAATACATCGTGGTAAGCATCCAGGAATCGCTTGCCTCCTTCCATTTCTGCTTCTACTGCAGAGCAAAAATGATCAATAATTTCGTCCTGAAAGCCTTCAATTACGATACCGCGGTAATTGAGATCTTTCACAATAAAATCAACATGCTCGCTGTTTAGACGAACCATAGTCAGGGCCCTGATACCTAAGTCAGTTAGGTATAAGACGCACTTACTCCGGTAGTGGTTGCACCAGGAGGAAAGGCAGGATGTAAATTATTGTCACATTTAATGAATGAGTCTGGGTGACAGGATTTAGAGGACTGGTAGAAAAATGGCGGTTGCGTATTTAAATTCCGTTAGGGATGACACGACAGGCGATATAATGAGCTTTCGCGATGGGTGCGTATAATTTTCCGTATCCGTTCATTCATTTCTGCAACATTTTTTGTGTCATCCCTACGGGATTTGTTTTCTTCAATCATTATAGCTACCAGTATTGCGTCCCTAGCGGGACTCGTTTTTTGCGTGCGGTGCTTTGTGTCATTTGTCCCATAGGGACAGGACATTGGTAGAAAAATGGCAGTTGCGTATTTTAAGTCCCGTTAGGGATGACACAACAGGCGATATGATGAGCCTTCGTGACCGGCGATCGTTGCGTACAATTTTCCGTATCCGTTCATTCATTTCTGCAATTCATTTCTGCAACGTTCATTGTGTCATCCCTACGGGATTTGTTTTCTTCAATCATTATAGCTACCAGTATTGCGTCCCTAGCGGGACTCGTTTTTTGCGTGCGGTGCTTTGTGTCATTTGTCCCATAGGGACAGGACACTGGTAGAAAAATGGCAGTTGCGTATTTAAAGTCCCGTTAGGGATGACACAACAGGCGATATGATGAGCTTTCGTGACCGGCGATCGTTGCGTACAATTTTCCGTCTCTCAAGTGTTAATTATCTCTCCGCCATTGGGATGTATTACCTGTCCAGTGATATAAGAGGATTCGTCGCTGCCAAGGAATACATAGGCATAGGCGATTTCAACGGGCTGGCCGGCTCTGCCGAGAGGAGTGTTGGTCCCAAATGTAGCCACCTCCTTTGGTTTAAATGATGTGACGATAAGCGGGGTCCACACAGGCCCGGGCGCCACACCATTAACGCGGATGCCTTTGTCAGCAAAGTAGGAAGATAGGGAACGTAAAAGTGAAACAATCGCGCCCTTCGTGGCCGCATAATCAATAAGATGACTGCTGCCCCGGTACGCTGTGACTGATGTCGTATGAATAATGGAACTACCCTTTTTGAGATATTTTTCCGCAGCCTTCACCAGGTAGAGATGAGAAAAAACATTGACTTCGAAAGTCCGCTGGATCTGTCGTTTGGCAATATTGGCCAACTTGTCTTGAGGATATTGAACGGCGGCGTTGTTAATTACGATATCTAATTTTTTGAATGTATCGATAGCAGACTTTACAATGCGCTTGCAGTGATTTTCGTCGCTCACGTCGCCCTGCAGAAGGATATGGCGCGCACCAAGTTCTTTCACACGCTGTGAAGTTTCGCGTGCGTCTTTGCGATCCTTGTAATAGGTCAGGACGAGATCCGCGCCTTCCTTGGCATACATCAGCGCGACAGCTTTACCTATGCCGCTATCTGCACCCGTTATTATTGCGACCTTACCGGCAAGTCGAAACGCCTTCTTCAAATTTTCAACAACGGGCACAGGTTTGAGTTTGCGCTCCTTACCCTGCACACTCCTTTCAAGTGATTGACGTTTCCTGACCTTGCGCTTCGTTAAAGATTTCATCGACGATTACTTCATAGGTTCTTCAGGGTTAATGTCCTCAGCCTTTCTTCTTTTTTCGCGTTCTTCCTCCTCGTCCACCGTGAAGCCGGTATTCCGCGAATTGTTTTCAGGAGCTGATACAGCGAGATCATCGTCCTTATCGATGTTTGTTATCTGATCCTGTTCGTCTTCATTCAGATCGCGGTTCTCAATACTTTTTTTGGGCTCGCGCGATTTACGGCTACGTGTTGATCGGCGTTGGGTAGCCGACTTTTTAGTTTTGGACTTTGTCTTGGCCTTCATAGCGACATTTTTTTAGTTTGATTATCCAAAAGGAAATAGCATACCAAAAAAACAGATGCATCGCTCCTCGTCTTTCGCCATGCGTCTTTTGGATATTGTAGAAGCTTTTGCGCGATGAGGAAAATTGTCCCCTCGCTCAGTTAAGTGAACTTTGCCATTAATGGTGGTACCTTATGTGTTTATAAAAAATAATACTAGAGGAAGCGCCTTCCTGCTTGAAATGAAATTTTTGCGGAAAGCATCCACTAGTCCACTTGATTTCTACTTCCCGGTTTATCCGATAACACTGTCTTCGCGGATAGCCTTGGCCTGTCGAAATACCTGAACAAAACAACATACAGTATTATCCCGGAAAGTACGCCGACGAGAAAACCGAATACCGGCACCATCGCTGCTGTAAAAAACATAAGAAAACGATGAAACCAATTCTTGGACAGTGCTTCGCGAAGCTCAACCTTCTTTACCATGCCATGTGCGACATATAACAAAATACCCCCTATACACGCCATTGGAACGTGTTCAAGATAACTTGCCACAAACGCAGCAACAGAAGCTTGAATGTGAACTTTGCAATCCCGGAAAGAGGCGACAAGGCTCCTACCTTGATGTTCACTGCCGTCCGCGCCAGCGCTCCAGTGTGTGGAAACCCATTCAGAAGCGGCGTAACAATGTTGACAATCCCCTGTCCCCACAGTTCCTTATTCGGATTGAAGGGTAAACCGTGGTTGTTTGCCAACCGGTCGGCCATACGCGAGCAAAGAAGGCTCTCAATTGCAGCAACAAAAAATATTGCGAACGTGAAATAAAGAATGTCCAGCACAACGGCAAAATTCAGATTCGTTAACGATGGACCGGTGAACACGAAGAAGTCAGTTGGAATACTTCCGTATTCATCTCTGATCAAGATCAGTCCTTTGTCAGCGAATAAAGTTTCAGCTAGCAACAGCGAAACAGCAAACGCGATGAGAGGTGCCGGAATAAATATAGAAATGCGAAGCAAAAATTTACACAGAAGGAAGGTTGTAAGCGCTATAATAACTGCGTAGATGTTGGTGTTCTCGAAGTGAAGTATTATTAAAGGAATTTGTTCAGTAATGTTATATCCAAGGTCATGCTGCAAACCCAATACTTCACCTATCTGTGAGAATGCGATTACAATAGCAATACCTATCGTAAATCCCACTACAATGGAATGAGGAACCAGGGAAACGATTTTACCAAACTTGAACAAACCCATTATCATTAACAGGATGCCCGCAAGAATAGAAACAAAAACAAGGAACCCATGATCGTATTTTGCCATGATGGCGCCAATGACGGGAATGAAAGCAGCCGTTGGCCCATAAACCTGATACTTCGATCCACCGAACAAAGCGCCAAGCAAGCCGGCAACCGCTCCGCCGACAATACCTTGTTCAGGTTCTAACCCCGAAGCCATAGCAAATCCCATTGCCAACGGGATAGCTACCATGGCGACGATAAGCCCCGCCGTGAGGTCACGTAATACATTCAATCTCACATTTCCCCGGGTGAGGTCTTCGTATCTCCCGTCAAATGGATAAAGATAAAATTTCAGGCGATCGCCAATTGTGTCTTTAGTAGAATTCATTTCGATGGTCTTTAGATTTGTTTGTTTTTCAGAACGTCAGAATAGTATGTGTGAACGTCCAACGGCCACATACATCTAAATCGAATAAATCGACCTTAGTAGTGAAGGGCCACAACGTTACGGCTACTTACAGAATCGATAAAAAAATTGATGAGCAGGAATTAAACTTCGGGAGGAGGGCTGAATTTCTTAAGATAACCCCGATGAAGAGCGGCTTCTAGTACAAGCCACTTTATGTTCTGTGAATCTGAAATGCTATGATAGTATTGTTCTGCAGAAGGGTGAACAAACTTGGACGCCTTGTCATTCTGGTCATCTTCGCTTTCGCCAGTCCCTCCCTGTTCTTCACATAACTCCGCGAGGATCGACAAGGTTATGGTATTGCCAGTGACCGACTTCAGAAGCTTAATTTCCACCTGAAGAAAGCTGACGTTTAGAAAAGTCAGGCCCATCAGGAGGATAATTATATATCGCATAAAATTGCCTCCGCGGAAGTACATATTACCAAAATAGCTGTTATTTAAACCGAAGTCAACCCCTTAGCGAGGTCTTCCAGGGGGTCAGACTATTTTTTCGTCGGGTGGAAATGGATTTTTAGAAAGCGACCTTACGCAGATATGACATGTTACTCAAATACTTTTGGAATCACAGTTTGGATAGGTAGCTGTAACTTTTTTGAAGATCATCAAGACCGTTTGGAGCAAGGTCTCGTTCGACTATGAAATGTTCAACACCTGACTTCAATGCTTGCGAAACAACCTTCTTAATGTCGATAACGCCGCTACCGGCATCGGCGAGAAATGGAAAGAGTTCCATCCACTGTTGAGGATCGCCGCCATCACCAGAAAATCTCACCTCCTTCGCCATATCCTTGACGTGCATTAAGCGGAAGCGTCCGCTATACTTCTCCAGATACTTAACAACGTCGACGCCACCAGCCGTCATCCAGTAAATATCCATTTGAAAATATACATGTTGTGGATCCGTATTTTCCAGAATCAGTTCAAATGGAATTTTTCCATCGATTGCCTTCAGTCCGTTACCATGATTGTGATACGTAAACCTGATTCCCCGCTTGCTGGCCTCGCGTCCGATCGCGTTAAACTCTTCTGCCTGCATCTTATATCCGTCCAGATTGGGTTGAGTGGCAGCAGAAGGCAGCACCACGTATTGGCTACCCAACTCATTGGCCGCTTCGGCAAGCTGATCCATTGCTCCTTTTAAGGACGCCAAACCCGTATGCATCGATGGAGCGGACAGACCGTTGTCGTCCAGGATCTTCTTTACTTGTTTGGTGGTAAGTCCAAAAAATCCGCTGCCGCTGAAACCCAGCGACGGCGTTACCGAATCCCATCGTTGCTGATCCTCAGGGGCGCTAAATGAATAAGGTCCATAGAACTCAATTTCCTTG
Source organism: uncultured Cytophagales bacterium (assembly GCA_963774615.1). Lineage (GTDB taxonomy): Bacteria > Bacteroidota > Bacteroidia > Cytophagales > Cyclobacteriaceae > Chryseolinea. The sequence goes on along the minus strand of CAVZFT010000035.1, from coordinate 18,885 downwards.
AATCCAATCGCCGCCAACTTTTGCATCGTGCCCGCGAAATCTTTTTCCGTGATCTTCGGGATCGAAAAAAGTTGAACTCCGATTTTGCCGGGGCCCTTGTTGCCAGAGAACGCCTGCGAGGCTACAGGCAATACGATTGAGCCTGCTATGGCCGAGGCCATTCTTTGAAGAAAATATCTGCGGGATGCATTCATATGTGAATATATCGATCTTTTTTCATGGATCTTATACTGTCATGCTACCCTCGAGTAAGGTTTTATTTATTGGTCCGATGTTTATAAAAATCATTGATTCCAATCAACGATGTAGACAATTCTTCTCGATCGGGGAGATTATTCCCCGTGTTCCCTTGATGACATTTATAACCATGGGTACACGTTGCGTCATCAGCAACGAATCATTTCACTTTACTCCAACAGTTGGAGGAAATAACCCGGTGCAACTGATCAACTGATCGGCCATGTTCAGCACGGTTGTTGGCATTCTTTTTATGCGCCCTGACTTGAAATAACAACTGAAGCTATGGCAAAATATGGAAAAATGGCGGAGCGCAAAGTAGCGAAAGCGATGCGCGAGCGGAAGAAGGGCACGCTTAAAAGCGGTCGTAGCGGAAAAAAGGTTACTAGTCGCAAACAGGCGATTGCAATTGGCCTTTCTGAAGCTCGACAAAGGGGCGGAAAGGTACCGGCAAAAAAGACCGGTAGAAAAACAGCTAAAAAAACAGGAAGAAAAACTGCGCGAAAATCACGCAGCATGTCGTGAAGTTTGAAAACATTCCGGCGTTCGAAGGTGACAACATTAACGTAATTGTAGAGACGCCATTGGGTAGCCGCTTCAAGTATGCATATGACCCATTGTTGGATGTCATGAAGATGAAGCACCATTTGCCCAAAGGATATTTTTTTGCCTTCAACTTTGGATTTATTCCAAACACCAAAGCCGAGGATGGCGATCCTCTCGACGTGGTCATTTATTCTGATGAAGTATGTATTAGTGGTGCCTTAATGGAATGCAGGGTTGCCGGTGCGTTATTGGCAAGCCAAAAGGAAAATGGTAAGACGATACGCAATGATCGAATTATCGCAGTTCCTGCAGGAGTGAAAATATACGATTCAATTAAGAACGTCCGCGACATTGACAAGCGCGTACTGTCCCAGTTGGAAAACTTTTTTGTCTCGTATGAAAATTATCGTGGGATTCCGTTTAAAACCATAAAATGGATTTCGTCGACGCAGGCGCTGTCTACCGTTAGGAATTCGTTGAGAGAATAACCCGGTTGCTCTATACGTCCACCCACTATGAGAGCCTCGTGTGAATCGATTTTCTTTTCCAGGGTGTATTATCGTCGTTATAATGGAAAACGGCTTTCTAAAGAATGTGAATTAATGTACCTTCAATTTATTTCATGAAACGGTATGACGCAATTTGAATTAAATGCAAGCTCGGGTAACGAAGGCATTCCGCACCGGATCGACGTCAATGATTTCAAGAGTCTGATCTCCGAGGTGGTTGACTACGCTATTGTGCTTTTGGATATCAATGGCGCTGTCATGTCATGGAATAAAGGTGCGGAAAAGATCAAGGGATATCTGCCAGAAGAGATTATGGGGCGAAATTTCAGGATCTTTTATTCGAAGGAGGATCGTGCTGCACAATTGCCAGAGCATCTGCTAGCAAAGGCTACTGCAAACGGCAGGGCTGTATACGAAGGTTGGCGGATTCGCAAAGACGGCACCAGGTTCTGGGGAGAGATCGCCATAACCGCCGTCCACAATAAACAGGGTGAGATTGCAGGTTTCCTGAAAATGACAAGGGATCTGACGGAGCGAAAAAAAGCAGACGACGATAATAGCAATTTTGTCGAGGAACTGAGACAGAAAAATGATGCGTTACGGGAGAGCGAGGAGAGGTATCATAAAATGGTTAGCGAAGTAACTGACTATGTTGTCATATCACTGGATAGAGCTGGAAAAATCCTTGACTGGAACAAGGGAGCTGAACGAATAAAGGGTTACAAGGCTGAGGAAATAGTCGGAAAGAATTTCAGGCTATTCTATACAAAGGAAGACAAAGAGAAAAAGTTGCCTGAATTTCTTCTCAATGAAGCGATTGAAAAAGGATCCGTATCACATGAAGGATGGCGGATAAAAAAGGGAGGCGCCCGTTATTGGGGTAGCGTTGCCATTACAGCTCTCCACAATGAAAAGGGCGAAATTTTCGGATTTTCAAAGGTGACGAAAGACCTCACGGAAAAGAAAATTGCCGAGGACAAACTCGCCAACTTCGCAGACGAACTCGTGTTCAGCAATGAGGAGCTTAAAAAAAGCGAAGAACGATACCACAAGATGGTAGCAGAGGTAAAAGACTACGCTATCATTCTATTGGACAAGAATGGCATAATTCAAAACTGGAACGCTGGAGCTGAGTTTATAAAGGGATATACAATTGCAGAAGCCGCTGGCAAAAGTTTCGAGATGTTCTACACGCCGGAGGATCAAAAGAACAGACTCCCCAACAAACTTCTTGAGGAAGCCGCTAGTATGGGTCGCGTTGCGAACGAGGGCTGGAGGGTACGAAAAGATGGGAGTAGATTTTGGGGATCTGTAGTGATCACTGCCCTGCATGATTCGAATAAAGCGATCATTGGATTTTCAAAAGTGACACGCGATCTTACGGAGCGGAAGAAAGCAGAAGATCAATCGAAGATGGACGCGGTCGAACTCGAACGCAAGAACCGCGCACTGGAGCGAGTCAATGCTGAGATCTCCTCATTCGCATATGTTGCCAGCCATGATCTAAAGGAACCCCTTCGTAAGATCCAGACGTTTGCCTCCAGGATACCTGAAACCATGAACAAGCCAGAGGGCGTCATGGAACTGCTCAGCAAAATTTCCGGAACTGCTGCCCGGATGCAAAAGCTTATGGATGATCTTTTGACCTATTCACAGCTCTCTGCAAATAATGGTAATTATCAAAAGGTAGACCTTAATATTGTTATAGATGCCGTTCTAAAAGATCTTGACCTCAGCATCAGCGACAAGAATGCCCAATTGAAAATCGACCCTCTCCCGACAATAAACGGCATTGCTTTCCAACTGGAACAATTATTCCTCAATCTCCTATCCAACGCGCTCAAGTTTAGTAAACTTAATGAGCCGCCCGTAATCACCATAACATCATCAGAACTCCAGGGAAAGGAAATTCCCCTTGGACTTTCGAATGATATGAAAAAATATTACAAGATCACCGTCACAGACAATGGTATAGGTTTCCCCGAAGAACATTCTCAAAAGATATTTGAAGTATTTCAAAAGGTCCATAGCAAGAGGGCTTTCGCGGGCTCCGGAGTCGGCCTCGCAGTAGTCAAACGTATTATGGAGAATCATGGCGGACTAATCATGGCGGAAGGCAAACCTGACACTGGTGCCACTTTCAGCATGTTTTTTTCGGCATGAAGTATTATATTATCCAAAATTCTTAGGGCGGACAAGATGGTTATATTTTACGCGGACGATGATCGAGACGACCGTGAACTCTTCGCGGACGCAATCGAAGAAGTGAATCCAGACATTAAGCTTTTCCTGGCACGCGACGGCCAGGAGATCATTCAACTTTTGGAAAATCACAATGAGGTGCCCGACTTCATTTTCCTGGACATAAATATGCCGGTGATGTCGGGCAAAGAATGCCTGAAAAGATTGAAGGGTCTTGAACGGCTGAAGTCAGTGCCCATAATCATGTATACCACCACCTCTAACAAAGAAGAATTCAAAAACCTGGTCTTGTTGGGTGCTGCAGAGTGTGTTGTTAAAGGTGTATCCTTCCAGGCAATCAAAGATTCTTTACGAAATATTTTAAGCGATTAGGTCGGGAGGATCAATGAGCAATGAGCAGTGAGGAATGAACAATATGTCTTCATGATTTATTGTTCACTGCTCATTGTTCATTGATCATTGTCATTAATCATTGCCCGAGGTGTTTTTTAACAAAATCAAGAGCAAGCTTTAATCTTTCGGGAGTATAAAACAGATCACCACCATGGGCAGCGCCGTAAACAACTTCGAACTGAGCATCAAGACCTAATTTTTTGTAGGCACCCGCCAACTCGTGTGATTGACTAATCGGCATTTGCGGATCCTGTTCTCCGTGAAAGATCAATAAGGGTGGATCGGTTCTGTCAACATGGAAAACCGGGCTTGCGAGCCTGGCTAATTCAATATTTTTATCCGGCTCCGATCCAAGCAACAACTCCAGTGCTGGTTTTCTCACGTTAAGTCCGAATGGTGTTGATTGAGCGAGGATAGTCGTGAGGTTGGTAGCGCCGTAGTAGTCGACTATCGCCTGGACATTGGATGATTGTTGAAGATTGCTGCCAACCTTCCCTTCAAGTTCAGCATTCCCGTGGGTCACACCTGTTAGGGCCGCGAGGTGCCCACCTGAAGAACTGCCAACAATAACAATTCTCTCTGCACTGTAACCGTAGGTAGCAGCGTTGGCACGAAGGAAACGAATAGCTGCCTTGATGTCGTGGATTTGTGCCGGAAACTTCGCTTCAGTAGATTGCCTGAACTCAATGCTAGCAGTAGGTATGCCGTTGTCCGGAAAAACCTTTGGCACACCATCCTTCGATCCCCCTCTCCATGCGCCGCCATGCACGAACACCAACAGACCGCTGGTAACCGGATTTGATGGAAGATAAAGATCAAGCTTCAATTCTTTACCATCGACGGTGGCGTAAACGAGGTCCTTATGAGTTGGAGCTGTTTGTGAATAACATGTTATCGTCGCAAATACGACTATGCCGATAATTAGATAAAGGGATCGACTGTGCATAGCAATGAGGAATGAAGAATGACGAATGATCAAAAATCGTTTACATGAAATGAAAAGGCCTCTTTTTTGGTGAGATTGATGCTGATGTTGAAATAACATACTCCGCCAAGTCCAACCTGTACCAACGATTCATCCCAATTGTTTTTGTATTGGCAAAAAGCATTAAGCAAAACGATCGGATCGCCATTAATATCGAAGTAGCCAACATACTGCCTGAAGTAAGGAGTTAAGCGACGAAATTTCTTTTTGAGGATAGTAATCGTCTCTGTGTAGGTTGATATATTTCATTGCTAACGAATCTGCCTCTAGCAGCTGTTCTATGGATAATGTGAACCTTTGATAGGCTTCATAGTCTTCAACATCCTCTCCTGCGCTGAATATTTTGTCTTCCTCAATGGGTTAAAACTATCTAGCCGGACCTTGTAGTAGTATCCGGCACTTCGATGTATAACGTGTCATTAAATTGCGATAGCCAAGAAAAATAATTCCTCTTTTGAAAGGAAAGTCAGCGAGTCAATGAGGTCCCTTTAAAGTAGTCGCTGCTCGTAATTCCGTAGTGTTCTTGTTGGCAGGATCACGTTCACCGGGGGCTGACTACTTATTAACCGGCAAGAGCATGTGATCGTATTTGACAAAAGTCATTGTTCTTGACATGTCGCGCGACCTGGTGTGAAGCTTAGTCAGAGCCAATGCTGAATCCACCATGTAAGTAATCCCATAGTGCCATCAAGGTTGTTCGACCGTGCTGGTATCGTTAATGACCAAATAGTGATTATACTTCACATTCCACGTGCCGTTCGCATATCCAGAAAACGTTCCATCTTTCTTCAAATTAAGGTTCCCTGTCCTCTATAATTAAAGGTATCTTTTCGAATCTTCCAGCTAACTTCCTTTAGCTTCCAGTCAACTGAAGTAAGGAGGTCTAATTACTTTTTGCTTATTCTTAAAGCATCAGGGTTATTGTATTCATAGTAGCTTCGCTGGCTAAAGGAATTTGTCGCAACAAGCAACAAGACGAGGATGATAAAGTTTACAAATTTGCGTCTCAGCTGGAGTATGCCGATAGAAAGCGATTCTAACAACAACGATGAGGGTTTCATAGAAATAAGTTACGGAAATTCTTGGCAACGAGCAACGGGAGCAAGGAGCAAGGAGCAATGAGGAATGAGGAATGAGGAGAAGAATAAAACTTTTGTGTGCAACCATATTACTATGACGTTGAACCTTTGAGCGAGAAGCACGAGGTTAATGGGTGCGTAGTTCCAAACGCGTGCCCAGACTTTTTAATCGCAGAGGCCACAGAGTAAATCACCCACGCAGAGCACCGCAGAAAAATGCAAGCAGTTTGGTTTTCTCTGCGGCTCTCTGCGTGGGCTCTTCTGCGACCTCTGCGATTTGGATTTTGCTCCCTTTAAAGCCGCACACCTTTCGGAACCACCGGCGCTCCGCCGGCGCAATTTGCTCCCACCAAACAACGGCTTATACGGCTCAAACTCCATTTTTTCGGTTTGGTGCTAGTTTGTATATTGCGTTATATCCAGACGGATATAACGGACTTCTTCCTCTACGGGAAATCAAAGCACAAAGGAATAGCTTACGATGAAAAATATTTACCAGCCAGCAGTTCTATACTTTTGCTGTTTGTCGGCATTGAGTTCATACGCTCAGGAAGATTCACTAAGAACCTACCAACTTCAGGACGTGGTTATCACGGCGTCGCGCATGAAGGAAGATATTAGTAAATCGCCGGTAAGCATTGAAAAAGTATCGCAGTCAACTATTCGACAATCCCCGGCTCCCTCCTTCTTTGACGGACTCGAAAATACCCGCGGAGTTCAAATGATCACGCCCAGCATGGGCTTCAGAGTGATAAACACCCGTGGATTTACCAATACCACAAATGTTCGCTTTGTTCAAATGGTCAACGGTATGGATAACCAGGCACCACATCTCGGCACACCAATCGCCAATTCGCTCGGTCCTAATGATCTGGATATTGAACACGTCGAGATCATTCCCGGCGTAGCCTCCGCATTATATGGAATGAATGCGATAAACGGCCTTGCCAATTTCCTGACGAAAGATCCGTTTGTATATACCGGGTTCAGCATTCAGCAAAAGATCGGTGTTAACCGAGTTGGAAGTTCCTTCGGCTCCAAACCTTACACTGAGACGAGCTTTCGGTGGGCAAAGGTTTTCCAGTCAAAGTTAGCCATCAAGATCAACGGAACATTCCTGAGCGGAACTGATTGGGTCGCTAATGATGAAACAGACCTTAACCCAAATGCCAATCAAAGTACAGGCTTAACAGGTGCCGACAACCCTGCGATCGACCCTGTAAATTCATATGGCAACGAATCTTCTAACCGGCGAACGTTGAGCCTCAATGGTAAAAACTATGTTGTCGCCCGCACTGGATATTATGAACGCGAGGTCGTAGACTATAGCTTAAGGAATGTCAAGGCTGATGGTTCGCTGACTTACGCTTTCAATCCTGATGTGACCATTTCTTACTCATACCGTTTCGCTGACCTGGATAACGTATATCAACGTTCAAACCGCTTTCGGCTGGATAACTACCGGCTCCAGCAACATGGACTGGCTTTCCAAACCAAATCGCTGCAGGTGCGCGCTTACCTCAACATGGAAAACACCGGTGACTCTTACAATGCCAGGTCTATGTCTGAAAATATTGATAGGTCGTATAAGTCCGATGACAGCTGGTTTAGTGGTTACGCAACTGCATTCAATAGTGCGCTTGCCAATGGGGTAACCGTAGCCGATGCGCATCATCAGGCAAGAGCTGTATCTGATGCAGGCCGGCCTGTACCCGGTACGCCCGAATTCGACGAACTAATCAATGATCTGCGCGATATCAACGACTGGAACTACGGCGCCGCGCTTCGGGTACAGTCGTCAATGTTTCACGCTGAAGCTCAGTTAAATCTAACGGAATCATTACTGCAAGGCTTTCGACAGAAGACTGGTATAGAATTGCTGACAGGACTTGACCATCGGACTTATATCATTGTTCCCGATGGCAATTATTTCATTAATCCTGAGGAATCAGGAAGTAATATTTTATACGGAAGAACAGGTGGATTCATTCAGGCATCAAAGAATCTGTTTAGAGAGAAGCTGAGATTAGGCGCTACCCTTCGTGCGGACAAAAATGAATACTATCCGCTGAAATGGAATCCAAGGTTCACAGCGGTCTATTCCGCCCGCAGCGGAAACCCATAACATCAGATTTTCCTATCAGAATGGATATCGTTTTCCAAGCGTGTTTGAAGCATTTTCCAACGTAAACAGCGGCGGAGTTAAACGCGTAGGCGGACTTCCTGTTATGTCAAGTGGGGTTTTTGAAAATGCTTACAACCGCGCTTCCATCGATGCATTCCAGGCAGCTGTTAATAAAGACGTCAATACCAACGGACTCACCAGAGACGAAGCGATAATTAAGAATCAGGGAATACCAAAGAAGAATGAATACTCCTATGTCGAACCCGAACATATCCGCTCTCTTGAAGTAGGTTACAGGGGTATGTTCTTTGATGAAGCCCTGCAGGTGGACATCGATTTCTATTTCAACAAATACACCAACTTTATTGCACAGGTGGAGATGAATATTCCTAAAACATCCGATCCTGATTCAATACCATTCTACCTTTACGACAGAAGAAAGCAGGATCGTTACCGGATGTGGACCAACTCCAACACTACCGCCTACAACTATGGTTCGAGTCTCGGACTGAAGTACACGTTCCTGAAAAACTTCCAGGTAACGGGCAATGTCACTTATTCAGCACTTCAACATACATCCAGCAACGACGGACTTGAAGACGGATTTAATACACCGAAATGGATCACGAATGTGTCCCTTGGTAATGAAAAGATTTATAAGTCTGCCGGGTTTATGGTGACATATCGCTGGCAGAGTTCATATTACTGGCAGTCATTCTTAGTGAATGGAAATGTTCCTGCTTATCAAACCATCGATGCGCAGCTTAGTTATGCGTGGGATAAATTCCATTTAAAAGTAGGAGGAACTAATATGTTCAATCACTACTACAATTCTTATCTGGGTGGACCTTCGGTTGGAGGATTCTATTATACTACCGTGACGTTGAATCTTTGAGTGAGAAGCTCGAGGTTAATTCGTGCGTAGTTCCAAATGCGTGCCCAGACTTTTTTAATCGCAGAGGACACAGAGGAAATCCACGCAGAGGACCGCAGAAAAATACAGCAGTTGGCTTTCCTCTGTGGTACTCTGCGTGGGCTCTTCTGCGCACTCTGCGATTAAACAAATGCGCACTCTCCTATAACATGCACCCTCAGCAATTACGCACCAACGCACCACTCATTCCTTCCCGCTTTAGGGGGCCAGGGGGTTGAACCAAATTTCACGCTTCCTCTATCGCTTTCAAAATATTTTGCAATCCCGTTTGAAGCTTTTCCGTCCTTTCCCAACTGTACCCTATCCTTATGTAACGGCCATCCTCTTCGAACCAATGACCTTTGCCGACGTAAGTCCTATATTTATTCAAAAGGGTATCATGAAATTTGTCGATATCAACATCAACATTCGTTCTGATCCTCGGAAAGCATACGCATCCTCCCTTCGGCTCAACCCACTCCAATACATTCTGCTTATTCATAAAATCCCTAATGATGTTGAAGTTTTTTAGGATCGTGCTTGAATCGGCGCAAACAACTCCTCCTTCCTTAAAAGATACTGATAAGCAATCTCTTCGTCGACTATGGAATTAGTAATGCAGATCTGCTCCTTCGCTGCAAGGAACGTTTCCATCAGTTGCTTATTCTTACACAATATCCAACCAATGCGTATTCCCGGCAGGCCAAACGATTTGGACACGGAAGCTATGCTAATCACTTTATCCGATAGCGTCGCTGCAACAGGCAATTTTTCGACAAAACACATCTCTCGGTAGGTTTCATCCATCAGCAGATAAATACCCTTCCGTTCAACCAGCTCAACGATGGCAAACAATTTCTCCTTATCAATCAAAGCCCCTGTTGGATTGTGAGGATAAGTCAGGCTTACCAACTTTGTTTTGCTTGTTATAAGTTTTTCGAGCGCGGAAATTTCAAAATCAAAACCCTCTTCGAAGCGTAAATTCAGGAATGAAACATCAGCTCCAATTGCTCGCGGAGTTTCAATGTTCGTAGCATAGTTCGGTTTGGCAACCACAATTTGATCACCCTTCTTCAGAAAAGTAGTCGCGACAATAAAGAGTGCGGCTGCTGCCCCTGAAGTGATCAAGTACATCTTCAGCAGTCAAGGAGACCTCGCGTGCAATAACGTCACGTAGTTCGACTTTGCCCATGTGATCGCTATAGCAGAGCAGAAGATCGTCGACACTTATTCCCAGGTCCCTGAGTCTTTGGTCGGTGAAGGAACTTTCCGAAAGGTTATAGTCGATCTTGTCATATCCGAACCCTTCCGGCGCTTCTATTTCAATTGGCATTCTTCTGTACTGCATGGTTCCTGTAATTGTTATGAGTTTAATAACAACCTTATGTTGTCACGACTGATCTTGAATGCCTAATCAGTGTGCACGATTAAATTCTCCCCTGAGGGTGTTAAGCGAAAATAGTCAATAATAATCCACTCAAATCAGTATTCTGCTTCCAGATAGGGCACTCATAAAATTCTCCCCTGAAGGGGCCGGGGGCAAGACGAAACAGACACTCAACACTCGCGAGACTGATATCAACACTCAACACTCAAGTGGAGTTAGGGTGTAGAAATTTATTTTGGAAAAAATTTGCGCAAGTAAATCCTTGCATATATATTCGCAAGTAAATACTTGCATATTATGGAAGCCAGAAGAGACGTGTTTCAGGCGATAGCCGACCCCACGCGGAGGCAGATCATCAGCCTTATCGCAAAACAACCATTGAATCTAAATTCCGTGGCCGAAAAATTTGATATGACCCGTCAGGCCGTGTCACTGCATGTAAAGATCCTGGAGGAATGCGGATTGATCATGCTTAAGCAACAGGGTCGCGAAAGGTTTTGCGAAGCGCGGCTGGAAAAACTTGGCGAAGTATCAGAATGGGTTGAGCAATACAAACAACATTTTGAACAGAAGCTGGATTCATTGGAGAAATACTTAGACAAACTTCAAAAACAAAAAAAACATGCAAAGCGAAAATAGCACTGCAGACAGGGAGCTCCGAATCTCCCGCGTCTTAAACGCGCCAATAGAACTTGTATGGGAAGTATGGACGGATCCTGAACACCTTAGACAATGGTGGGGACCAGATGGCTTCACCAACACGATAACTAAAATGGACATGCGAAAAGGCGGCGAGTGGAGTCTTGTGATGCACGGTCCTGATGGAACCGATTATAAGAACGAGAGCATCTTTAAAGAGATTATAAAACACAAGAAGATCGTATACGACCATGTCAGTGGTCCGCGATTCCTGGCGACCATCGAGTTTGAAGCGCAAGGAAACAAAACAAGAATCGACTGGCATATGCTGTTCGAAACGAAAGAACAGTTCATCCGGACGGTTAAGACATTCAAGGCCGACGAGGGTTTGAAGCAGAACGTCAGCAGAATGGAACAATATCTCATGGAAATGCAAACAGCAAAAAAATGAAACGCAGCGTTCTTGTCTCCTTCGTGTGTATGACGGCGTTTTTGTATACATGTAAACCAGAAAATCACAGCATGGATGTCAATAAAAAAACAGACAGTACCGGGGTCGCCGCTCCATCTTTTGAAAGCGGCTATTCCGAAGTTAACGGGATCAGAATGTACTACGAGATCTACGGTGAAGGGAAACCTTTAGTGTTGATTCACGGTGGAGGTTCAACCATACAAACCTCCTTTGGAAGAATAATTCCCCTGCTGGCGAAAAACAGGAAGGTGATTGGTGTCGAGTTGCAAGCTCACGGTCGCACTAGTGACCGAAACGGTCCAATTTCCTTCGAGCAAGATGCGGACGATGTCAATGCGCTCCTGAAAAATCTAAACATCGACAAAGCGGATATCCTCGGTTTCAGCAATGGAGGGAATACAACGATGCAGCTGGCAATACGGCATCCCGAAGTAGTGAATAGGATCATTGTTGCGTCAGCCTTTTATAGAAGAGACGGAATGTTTCCAGGTTTCTGGGATTTTATGGAAAAGGGAACGCTTGACAATATGCCAAAGACATTGAAAGAAGAGTTCTTAAAAGTCACGCCTGATTCGGCGAAGCTTCAGAACCTTTTCGAGAAGAGTTCGAGGCGAATGTTGGAGTTCAAGGACTGGGATGATGAACAACTGCGTTCGATAAAAGTAAAAACATTGATTGTTGCTGGTGATAAAGATGTTGCTACGCCTGAACATTATGTAGCGATGTATCGATTAATACCAGACTGTCAGCTAATGATGATACCCGGAGGTCATGGGAAGTTTATGGGAGAGATCGATTTTCCAAATACAGAACGGAATGTTGAATCGTTCGTGCTTTTAATTGAAGAGTTCCTTGCAGGTACCGTGATTCCCCTTATCTTCATCCGACTTTTTTAATCGCAGCTAGTCGTGAAGGAAGACGCAGTTAGCCGCTGATTGCTAAGCGAAATTTCGGCACCTGCGCGAAAACTTTGCGTCTTTGCGCCTCTGCGGTGAACACCCAATTCACGCCCACACCCACGATTAACGGATAACGATTAACGATTTGATTGATAAATGTCTCAACCTTCTACCTCCGAATAATCACCTGCGATTAACGATCCCAACTGACCGAATTCGACCGCCAACGTCCACGTTCGCAACACATTTCAACCGCCCTCCTCGAAATAATCGCCCACCCTGCATTCTCATTCCTCTTGGCACGATTGTTATTCCTACATTTAGGAAATAATTATTAGGCTTGATTAGATGAAGAAATATCAATTGGGTGAGTTTGAAGAAATTGTCATCCTGACCATTGCAGTGTTGTATAAGGAAGCCTACGGTGTGGCTATCAAGAACGAGATCGAAACAAGGCTGTCCCGAAATGTAAGCATGGGCGCAATGCACACCGCATTGGTCCGTCTTGAGGACAAAGGATACATCAAATCAATCGACGGTGAAGGAACAGAAGAACGCGCAGGTCGACCGAAGAAGTATTTTCAAATCACAGCGCTAGGAAAAAAAGCGATGGAATATTCAAGAGATACGAGAAACGACCTGTGGCGTGCAATCCCGAAGGTGGCGTTGGAATTAAGAGGAATAGCATAGCAACATGGAAACACCTCCACTACCACCACGATTGTTCATGCGTTTCTTCCGATGGTATTGCCATCCAAGACTTGTGAATCATATTGAAGGAGATCTGATTGAAGTGTATGGACATCGCGTGAGAAAGTCAGGGAAAAGAAAAGCAGACGTTAGATTCATTGTCGATGTACTGTTACTCTTCAGGAAAGGAATCGTAAAGCCTGTAAATAAACATCAATACATTAACTCAAGAGGTATGTATCAAACTTATTTCAAAGTCGGGTGGCGTTCCCTTTTAAAAAGCAAAGGATACTCGTTCGTTAACATCTTCGGTCTTGCGTTGGCAATCGCCTGTGGACTTGTGATCGTGCTGTTTATCCATGACGAGCTTAAATATGACCGCTATCACTCAAAGTCCGAAAGGATTTACCGGGTAACCCGTGACTTTAGGTCAGAAGGAGTAGTAAATCTGCATCTTGTGCAGGTGGCCCCTCCTATTGGCCCGTTATTGAAAAACGATTTTCGTGAGATTGAAGAACAGGCTCGTACGCTTCGGTATAACTTCCTGGTTTCTTTCCCTGACAAATCAAAAGAGAGTTCTTACCAGAATAATGTATTCTTTGCCGAACCGCAGCTGCTCGACATCTTCGACATCACCCTGAAAGAAGGCAATCCAAAAAACGCCTTGAACAACCCGTTCACGTTAATGCTTTCCCGAAAAACGGCCGAGAAATACTTTGGTCCAGAACGTGCGTCAGGAAAAATGCTGGTCGACCTTAACGATAACAAGACATACGAAGTATCCGGCGTATTTGAGGATTTTCCCGCGGAATCACATTGGCACCCAGAGGTTCTTGTTGCGTTTTCGACTCTCCAGGATAGCACGATTTATGGGCGGCGTCATCTCGAGACAAACTGGGGGAACAATGCTTTTAATACTTACCTGCTAACCACACCCGGTTTCAATGCAAATGCTTTGGAAGCCCAGCTTCCAAAATTCATTGACAAGTATATGGGTCCGTTTGAAGCTGGGTCCGGCGTAATGCCATCGACCTGGACAACTCTTCACCTTCAAAAGCTGACTGATATTCATTTGTATTCCCAACTCGACAGTGAAATAGAAGGCAACGGAAACATCAACACGGTCTATATGATCGGGGTCATCGGGATTTTTATCATCCTTATCGCATCGTTCAACTTTATTAATTTGTCAACAGCAAGGGCTGTGCGCCGCGCAAAAGAAGCAGGTTTGCGCAAGGTTGTTGGAGCTTACAGAAGTCAACTGGTGTTTCAATATCTGTGTGAGTCCATGCTCACCACGATACTTGCGTTTTTTATTGCTCTTGCAATTAGTCCCTTCATCCTTCAGTGGGCAAACGACTTCACCGGCAAGCAACTTGGGTTAACCGCATTTTTATCGAATCCTTTAGTTGGCGTGATCGCATTCGGGTTTGCGTTGCTGATCGGTTTACTATCCGGGATTTATCCCGCATTTGTCATTTCAGCCTTCAAGCCCTCGACGATCCTGAAGGGAGATACTGGCACGCAGAGCAAAGGTGTGTTAAGGAAAATTCTGGTCGTTACACAATTTTCGATTTCGCTGGTGATTGGAATTGCTACACTCGTTGTTTACCGGCAGCTCCACTATATGAACAATCGAGAACTGGGATATAACAAAGAGCAGGTTGTGGGTACGGATATACCGAATAGCCTGCGGGAAAAGTACGATGCTTTTCAGAACGAGCTCCTCAAAAACTCACTAATTAAAAATGTCGCGCGGTCCAGCTACATACCGGCCTCATTTGTCAGCAGCGCCAATGGAGCGAAAGTGGAAAAAGGAGATAGTCTTGCCAGCGTGGATTTTGCAATTAGAAATGTTCGAACGGATTTTGACTTTTTTGACACCTACGAGATAAAGCTTGCGGCAGGCAGGTTCTTTTCCCGGGATATTAAGACGGACGATTCCATTGCTTACATGCTTAATGAATCAGCCGTGAGGAAACTAGGATGGAGTAACGAAGAGGCTATCGATAAGACTTTCCAATACGGTGACGTAAAAGGAAAAATTATCGGGGTGGTGAAGGATTTTCATATGGAATCCCTGTACGAAGAAATTGGTCCGCTCGTGTTTTTCCCCGGTCGTTATTATGGCATTATGTCAATAAAGATCAGCGGCGATATCCAGGAAGGCCTCGCCCACATTGAAAAGGTTTGGAAAGAATTTGTTCCGGAACGCCCGTTTGCCTTTGACTTTCTTGACGACCGGTATCAATGGCTTTATAATCGTGAAGAGAAGCAGGGAAAATTGTTCGCTTTCTTTTCAGGGCTTGCCATTTTTATTGCTTGTCTCGGATTATTTGGACTTACGACTTTTAGCACTCTTCAACGTGTGAAAGAAATCGGAATACGCAAAGTGCTTGGGGCTTCGATGCAGAGTATTGTGAGGATGCTGCTCAAAGAAATGTTTGGGTTGATCCTTATTGCTAACATAATCGCGTGGCCGCTCGCGTGGTATTTAATGGGCCGATGGCTCGAAAAGTTTGCCTATAGAATCGGTAACGAACTATGGATTTACCTCTGCGCCGGAATTGCAATGATTATCATCGCGTTCATTACTATGAGTTTCCAATCTGTTAGAGCCGCATTAGCCAATCCGGTCGATTCCCTTAAGCACGAATAGTGCGGAGAAGGAATAAAGGTATAAGATAAAGGTATAAGGGTAATAGTAATACGTGTAGGATCGCGATTCATGAAATGAAGTTTACAATTCCTCCTCGGCAATTTCTTCGCTTCTTCCGGTGGTATTGTCACCCGAAGCTTGTGGATCACATTGAGGGAGATCTGATTGAAGTCTATAATCAACGGCTAACACGATTCGGAAAACGAAAAGCTAATATAAAATTTGCGATTGATGTACTGCTACTGTTCAGGCCAGGCATCATACGACCGCGACAACGACAACAAAATGTAAATCAATTCGGTATGTATAAAAGTTATTTCAAGATCGGATGGAGAAAGCTGCTACGAAATAAAGGTTATTCTTTCATCAACATCGGAGGACTCGCGACGGGAATGACTGTGGCTATGCTCATCGGACTTTGGATCTATGATGAGCTGTCGTTCAACAGGTACCACGAGAACTACGACAGCATTGTACAGTTATGGCATGGCGAGACAAATCCCGACACACAGGAAATATCCGGTGGAATGGCGATGCAGTTTGCTCTCGCGGGTGCCCTGAAAGACGACTATCAGCATTTTTTCAAGCATGTCGTCAGGTCGTGGTGGACCGGTGACCTTACCCTGGCTACTGCCAACACGAAGTTTCGCCGGAAAGGCAAGTTCATGGAACCAGCTGCCATCGAGGTCTTATCGCTGAGTATGCTAAAGGGAACCTATGCAAGTCTAGGCGACCCCAAAGGCTTCATACTTTCCGAGTCCACGGCAAAAGCATTGTTTGGGAACGAAGATCCCATGGCAAGACCCTGAAGATCGACAATACCATTGACGTGCATGTTACCGGTGTGTATGAAGACATTCCGGGAATAGCACGTTCGGCGACGTGCAATTTATCGTACGTTGGGACAGATCCAGGAACTCAGTCCATGGATTGGAAAAACCCGGCGGACTGGGATAACACCTATCAGACTGTACGTACAATTGCAACCGGGCGTCACAGTGGAAACGTAACGCAGGATGAGAGATCTCTACTATAAATATGTGCCAAAAGATTTGATCGCCTACCGTGATAAGTATAAACCATTTGTCCAAATCGTGCCCATGAGCACATGGCATCTATATTCGGAATTCGAAGACGGAAAGCCCGCAGGAGGACGAATCACCTTTGTATGGCTCTTCGGCATCATTGGTGGCTTTGTACTGTTGCTGGCTTGTATCAACTTTATGAACCTTAGTACCGCACAGTCGGAAAAACGAAGCAAAGAAGTCGGTGTCCGTAAAACTATTGGATCATGCAAGCGCAACTCGTCACGCAATTCCTTAGCGAATCCTTTGTTGTCAAGTTCTTGCCTTCTTGATATTCCGTTGGTGACTCTTTCAAGGATTGCTTCAACCTGTCTCCGGAAAAAGGATAGCGTTACCGTTCGACAATCCGGTCTTCTGGGGTACAGCAGTGGTGTTCATGATAGTTACAGCTTTGTTGGCAGGATTGTATCCGGCCTTTTACTTATCCTCCTTTCAACCCGCGGAAGTGCTCAAGGGCGCTTTACATTCCGGTCGGTTTGCCTCTCCCGCGAAAAGTGCTGGTCATCGTTCAGTTTACCGTATCGATAACACTGATTATCGGTACACTGGTGGTCTATCAGCAAGTTCAGTTTGCGCGTAACCGTCCCGTTGGTTACGACCGTGAAGGTTTGATTTCAATCGACTGAACGATCCGGAGTACAGCGGCAAGAAGAACTTTACGCACAGAGTTGCTGGCATCAGGTGTTGTTCCTGATGTCTCGTTTTCCTCCAGCCCGTTGACAGCCATCTGGAATACTACGGGAGGCTACGAGTGGAAAGGAAAAGATCCCAACTTAGATGCAGAATTTGTGAGATGCAGGTTACACCGGACTATGGAAAAACAGTCGGCTGGAAGGTTGTCGCGGGACGCGATTTTTCACGCGACCTTGCAACGGACCTCACGGACGCCGTGATCATTAACAAGGCGGCCGACTATATGGGTTCGACAATCCCATAGGCCAGACCCTGACCGACTGGATGAATTTGGAAAACATAAATGGACAAAAACCATAATCGGTGTAGTGGAAGATATGATCATGGAATCTCCCTATGAGCCTGTCAGGCAAGCTATTTTCTTCTTCAGGAGCCATCGCTCACTGATTCACCTCAGGATAAATCCAACTTGAGCGCATCCGAAGCATTGCCCGAATCGAAAGCTTCGAAAGTTGTGCCTTCTGCTCTTTTTGAGTACAAGTTTGTTGATGAACAATATGCAACGAAGTTCAGCCAGGAGCAACGGGTCGGTAAACTATCGGGAATTTTTTCTGTACTTGCCATCTTAATATCATGCCTGGGTCTGTTTGGTCTGTCGTCGTTTGTTGCAGAGCAACGCACGAAAGAAATCGGCATAAGGAAAGTTATGGGTGCGAGTGTTTCAACACTCTGGAAAATGTTATCAAAGGATTTTGTCGTTCTGGTAGTTATATCCTGCATCATAGCAGTGCCTGCGGGATACTACCTGATGAACCTCTGGCTGAAAAAATATGAATATCACACAGAAATTTCCTGGTGGTTGTTAACGGGAACATGTACGGCCGCCATAATTGTAACATTGTTAACAGTGAGTTATCAATCGATCAAAGCTGCAACAATGAATCCGGTGAAGAGCCTTCGCTCGGAGTGAGAGGTATAGGGTATAAGGACATATGGTATAAGGGCTTGAGAATTGGTATTTATACTTTGTGGTTGGCAATGATGATAGATTGTCCGCGTACAGTTACATCAGGGTCGCTAATGATTGTTAACGGCACATTGATGTCCAACGTTTGCATCGCAGTCTTATAGATATTGCCAATGTTACTGCTTACGACGGTAATGCTTGTCCGTAGTCCTTTAAGGTCTTTCACTTCAGTCCCGATCAATAGCCCGCTGAGGTAGTTCCTGTTATGAGAAGCAGGAAGCTGATCCAATACGAAGCGCGTTCTTACCCGGAACAATCCGTTAAGTAAATTCGAATTGACACTGTCTTTTACTCCTTGAATGAAGCTCTCCTTATCACCATTGTCTATTCCACCGTCGCCAACAAGGCATTGAGTAAGCGTACTGTTGGTCGAAAGGATAGCAAATAGCTCGCCGGTCATATAAG
>CAVZFT010000034.1:0-19381 GCA_963774615.1 uncultured Cytophagales bacterium | reverse complement strand
TTGCTCATTGCTCATTCCTCATTGTTCATTGCCTATCGTTCGTCTTTTTGAGGGACGACTGTAATATCGCTGAGGATAACCTTAACCCATTCGGAATACATTTTTTCTGACGGATGCAGGCCATCACTAGCGACCAGATCGGCTTCTTCAAGACCGCGTCTGCTTATATCAGTAATGTTGTAATACTTCACACCGTACTTATCGCTAATGGATTTATTGACAGCATTGAATGCATCAATTCCTTCGGTGATCTTTTGCTGATTTTCTTTTCCAAACGGCGTATATCCATAATCGGGGATTGATAAAACAAATACAGAAGATTTGTCGCCGCCAGCCAATTGAATTGCTGTCTTGAGAAGGTCTTCAAATTCTGGTGCATAACTCTCAACCGTCTTTCCCTGGAAATAATTGTTAACACCGATCAAGAGAGAAACAAGGTTATATTCCTCCTTAAACTTCGTGCGTGAAATAGCTTGTTTCAAGTTGTCCGTACGCCAACCGGTCGTTGCAATGATCCTTGGTTGCAAACAATCTACGCCCCGTTTCTGCAGAGAATCGACTAACTGCATAGGCCAGCGGAAACTTAGCGCAACGCTTTCGCCGATGGTATATGAATCGCCAAGGGCCAGCAGTTTAACTTCTTCACGAACAATGAGTTTTTGTGCCATACCGTGAAATGAAACAAGGAGCAGTATGCAGAGGAGTTTTTTCATTCTTATTCAACAAGGTACACAGGTTTGCTGATTTACGAAAAAAAGAAAGAGGATGGTTTTGCCATCCTCTTTATTGTTTTTTTCTGCCTTCAGGCAACCTTACTTCGTCTTTCAATGTACAGCTGCGGCCTGCGCTTTCCTGCTGCGTACCCAAAAGAGCAGGATGGTGAAGAGCACAATCAGGATGATGGGAAATATCATCATCTTTTGAAGTGTTGCCTGACCTGCAGCTAATTCCAATGCATCACCATCGAGGTTCATCGAGGCTGCTTTCTCACGAGCCTGATCGATCCAACCGCCAATAAAGGGTTGGAACATAGCGGTAGAAAACATACCAAAAGCTCCGACGACTGACATGCCGATCGCTCCGCTTGCCGGTATTTTTTCTGCAACAAATCCAATCATATTCGGCCAGAAATAACAAACGCCGATCGCAAATATGACGGCGGCAAAATATGCCATTGGACCCGTTTGAGTACTAAACAAAAAGATCCCGATGGCTGTAAAAATAGCTGAGCCAAGCAACACACCCGTCTGATCAAATTTATGTACGAACTCTCCACCAAAATATCTTCCAACCGCCATCAATCCGGTTATGAGGGCCAGGATTATCATTGGTTTTGCTCCGCTCTTCGCAAGTACTAATTGCGCCCATTGTGTGGGACCAAACTCTGAAATTGCTGTAAGCGTCATACATACACACATAAAAATGAAAAGTGGCGTCGCCATCGCTATGAGGTTTCCTACCAAAGAAGCAACCTCCTTCTTAGGTTCAGGAAATGCCTGACCGAAGAACATATACGCGTATATAACTGTTGGGATCATGATAACCCATATTTGTGCTTGCCATCCCAAATTCTCTTTTAGTCATGCCCTCCGAAATAAGACTTCCAAGCACTATACCTCCTGGAAACCACATGTGGAAACGATTAAGCAATGTATTCATCGTTTTGCCAGTATACATTGTAGCAATCATCGGGTTACACGCTGCTTCAGTGCATCCATTGCCAAGCCCGATAAATAAAGTAGAGATCAATAGTCCCGTATACCCGCCGGCATAAATGGTGAGCAGAATTCCGAGTGTGTGTGCAACCAAGGCAAACATCATAATTCTTTTGGGGCCTAAAGCCGTGTAGAATATCCCTCCCAACACCATGGATATCGGGAATCCGAAAAAGAACATTGAGTTAATAAATCCAAGCTGTGTAGCTGTAAGCTGGAATGTGTCCGCCAGTTGGGGCAAAATCCCGGCCCTTATACTGAAGGAAAAGGCGGTGGTGATCAAGGCAAAACAACTTCCGTAAAAAAGTCGTTTGGGGTTTAGATTTTCCATGGTTCAAGGTTTAAGGTTATAGTGTTGTTAAGATGCAGTGAATTTAAATCTTCCGCAAGAGGGTGCCCCTGAAAAAAAACCATTGCAACGGATTGCAATGTACAAGAAATGGGCAAATCTTATAGTCCATTTGACTACCATTTATGTAAGTCCGTTATCCGTTATCCGTTAATCGTTATCCGTTAATGTGAGTGTGGGTGTGGGTGTGGGTGTGGTTTACCCGCGTGAACTCGGGGCACGGACGCGAAAATCTCGCAGGGCATTATCACATTCGACATTGGACATGCTCGCGTTAACCATCGATCAACGGATAACGCTTCTTCGCACCATGGTTCAGTCAGTAGTTAGCCACTTTAGGTACCTCATTATACCACTATCACCGTCACAACTCAAACGTAAATCCTTTCTCTATCAGACTATTATATGTCTTTCGATCAAATCGAAACAGACTGGCTGCACGGTGTGAGACTGCTGTTTGTTTTTCCCTGCAGGGTTCAAGCAAATTCATTTTCATTAGTTTCCTTCTGAAATTCGGCTTGTCCAGCTTCTTATCCAGTATCGCTTCGTAAAGTTCCTGCAGTTGAAGGAGAGTGAACTTTTTGGGAATGAGGTTGAATCCAATTGGCTCGTGGCGCACCTTATGTTTCAGGTAGGCCAATCCATCCTGCAATATCTTTTGATGATCGTAGGGGAGCGGCGGGACTTCACTGATCTTAAACCACTTGGCATCCGTGGCTGTGAAGCCAGCATGAAGTGTGTAATTTTCAGGTTTAACCAGTGCATAATAAGCTATGGTTATGACCCGTTTTGTCGGATAGCGATTTACATCGCCAAAAACTTTGAGCTGTTCAAGGTAAACGTTCGAAACACCCGTAAGATCTTTTAGTATGCGCGTAGCCGACTCGTCAATGCTTTCGTTGTATTGAATCCATCCGCCGGGAAGGGCCCACTTTCCTTTGCTAATGCCCTCGCCATGTTGAACCAATAGGATATCGAGTTCATTCTTTTTGAATCCGAAGATCAAACAGTCAATTGAAAGTGCATCGATAAGGTCTCCGGGCTGTTTTTCCATATTAATTAAGAGCGATCAATGCATCAAAAATAATTTCGGATGGCTTGTAGTCAAATGTACTATAAGTTATATCTTTACCCAACTTTCAATCGATTGTAATTATAAAAAATATGAAAGAATACCTGTTGGGGTATGATCTTGGTAGCTCGTCTGTTAAAGCATCGCTAATTGATATTACCACCGGCCTGGCCGTTGCAGCGGGGCAATCGCCGTCTGAGGAAATGCCTATGCTCGCCGTTCGCTCCGGATGGGCCGAACAGGATCCGGCACTGTGGTGGGAGCACGCTGTAAAAGCACTGGAAAATTGCCTAAAGAAATCAAAGGCAAGTCCTTCAGAAATAGTCGCCATCGGGATCTCGTACCAGATGCACGGCCTTGTATGTGTTGATAAGGACTTCAAGGTATTGCGTCCTTCTATTATCTGGTGTGATAGCCGGGCCGTTGACATCGGAAAGACTGCATTTAAAAAACTAGGGGAGGATTATTCGCTTCAGCATCTTCTCAATTCACCGGGAAATTTCACCGCATCGAAACTCCGGTGGGTAAAGGAAAACGAGCAGGACCTGTTCGCACGTATCCACAAAGTTATGCTTCCGGGTGACTATCCTTGCGATGAAGCTTACAGGAGACGTTGTCACCACTGCATCCGGACTTTCTGAAGGAATGTTCTGGGATTACCAGTCCGATACACCTTCCGCTCGCCTGCTCGAGCTTTATGGGATACCATCATCATTGCTTGCATCCCAGGTACCAACTTTTTCAGTTCAGGGCAAAGTATCAAAGCAGGCAGCATCGACGCTTGGACTTAAAGAAGGAACTCCTGTCAGCTATCGGGCCGGCGATCAACCTAACAATGCCTATTCATTGAATGTTTTACATCCCGGAGAGACTGCAGCGACGGCTGGCACTTCAGGGGTGATCTATAGCGTGACCGACAAAAATGCATACGATAAGAAGTCGCGCGTAAATACTTTTATTCACGTTAACGACAAGAAACCTTCAAAGCGAAATGGAGTGCTCCTTTGTATCAACGGAACAGGTATACTCAATAGCTGGTTGCGAAAGCAGTCTTCCGGAATTGGAACACCATATGATTATGAGCATATCAATACCGTTGCGGCAGAGGCTCCGGTAGGCTCCGATGGATTGATCGTGCTGCCTTTTGGGAACGGAGCGGAAAGAGTGCTGGAAGACAAAAACATAAATGCATCCTTTCACGGCTTGAACTTTAACAGGCATGGTCAGGCTCACATGTTCCGGGCCGCGCAAGAAGGAATTGTCTTCGCATTGAAATACGGCTTCAACGTACTCAAGGGAATGGGATTGGAAACAAAGGTCATACGCGCAGGCAACGCAAATATGTTCCTGAGTCCGCTTTTCAGAAAGGCGTTTGTCAATACCATCAATGCACGGCTGGAACTCTACGATACGGATGGCGCAAAGGGTGCGGCGTTGGGGGCCGGCGTGGGAGCGGGCGTCTATGGATCGTTCGAAGAAGCATTTAGTGGCTTGAAAATCCTAAAAACAGAAGAGCCTGATGCGAAAGCACTTGCCGAATACTCCGAAGCCTATGACAACTGGGAGGCAATACTGAACAAACAAATTAGCGATTGAACATAATTCTTTAATAACCACTTTATCTATGAAAGCTACACTAGGCAACAAGGTATTCTTCAAAGGTATTAAACCTATTAAGTATGAAGGTCCTGAATCTGACAACCCGCTGGCGTTTAAATATTACAACCCAAAGCAGAGGGTTGGAAAGAAAACAATGCTAGAGCATTTCCGCTTCGCTATTGCATACTGGCATACCTTCTGCGGAACCGGCGGAGATCCATTTGGCCCAGGTACAAAAAACTTCCCATGGAATGAGAGTTCGGATGCGGTACAGCGCGGCTACGATAAAATGGACGCGGCATTCGAGTTTATAACAAAAATAGGAGCACCATTTTATTGCTTCCATGATTATGATCTCGTTGATGAAGCACCCACTTTAAGGGAATCGGAAAAACGTCTTCAGAAGATGGTTGATTATGCACAGCAGAAACAGCGTGCATCAGGAGTAAAACTATTGTGGGGAACTGCGAACATGTTCTCGAATCCCCGTTACATGAATGGAGCATCAACTAATCCAGACTTTAACGCCGTGTGTTGGGCCGGAGCTCAGGTAAAAAATGCATTGGACGCAACTATAGCACTTGGGTGGTTCCAATTATGTTTTCTGGGGTGGAAGGGAAGGATATGTATCCCTTCTAAATACAAATATGAAAAGAGAACAGGAGCATCTTGCAACTTTCCTTCATATGGCGCGCGACTACGGCAGAAAGAATGGTTTTAAAGGAACGTTCCTTATTGAACCGAAGCCGATGGAGCCTACGAAGCATCAGTATGATTTTGATGCCGCCACTGTAACAGCATTCCTTCGACAGCACGATCTCATGGATGACTTCAAACTGAATATTGAAGTTAATCACGCCACGCTTGCACACCATACTTTCCAACACGAACTCCAGGTGTCTGCTGATGCAGGATTGCTCGGTAGCATTGATGCAAACCGCGGTGATTATCAAAATGGATGGGATACGGACCAGTTTCCGAATAACGTTTACGAATTAACCGAAGCAATGCTAGTGATCCTTGAAGCTGGTGGGTTTAAAACTGGTGGTGTGAACTTCGATGCAAAGACACGCAGAAATTCCACAGATCTGATTGACATCTTCTATGCGCATATCGGTGGTATGGATGCCTTCGCTCGCGCACTGTTAACGGCGCAGGCAATCCTGGACGATGGTGAGTATACAAGGCTGCGGAAGGAACGCTACAGCTCTTTCGACTCCGGAAAAGGGAAAGCGTTTGACAGAGGCCGGTTGTCGCTACAAACATTGCGTTCTCTTGCTCACAAGAATGGAGAACCCCAGCAGATCAGTGGCAAGCAGGAATACTACGAAAATCTGATCAACAAATTCATCTGATCGTTGCCAGACACTCTGTAAAGGTCATTCAACGCGCTCACAGGTTGAATGACCTTTGTTTTTTCCAACCATCTTAATCCATTCCTTTTTGTTCACTACCTTGTAAGGGAAATCCCACGGGTATGAAAACAAGGTTAAGCGTTATTCTCATGGTGGCCGCCTTTTCCGCTATGGCGCAAGGCAACACTTCCTACGGTAACTTCAAGCTGGTTGAGCAGGAAATTCTTTACCAGAAGATATTTCTTCACGATTCAGTTACAATCTCAAAGCTCGTCGAGTACTACAACACGTTGCCCTACCTGGCAAATGTTCAGCAGGCGGGAGAAGAAGTAACTTTTGACTTTAATGACCTAACGGTAGACTACAAAAAATTTCAGTTTACGCAGGTAGGAACTCCTTCTATCATTCAAACTGGAAAATATAGTGGAAAGGCAGCAGTGGGAGTGAAAGACGGAAAGTACAGGGTTACTCTTAGCACGCTCCAACTTACAGGGGATATCGGTTACAAAAAGATAAATGCAAAAGAAAATCTCACCAGCTTCGCGGCAAAGAACAATGGGACTATCCTTGCGCAGGACTGGTGCCGCCCCAACATGCTTGGACTTCTTGATCAAGCCTTTACCGATAAGCTTCAGTTCGTAGAGACCAAAAAGAAAAAGAAGGACAACTCGGACTGGTAAGTTATTGCCTTCCAACTTTTGAATGGCCAGGAGTGTCCATTGAGCAAAGCTGATATTATGCTCAGAATATCCGGCCAATCATTATTCATTGCGCTTGTCTTTGCCTTTACTGCAGCATGTTCACAGGATGAAGAGGTAAATCGAAACACACTCGAATATTTCGAAACACATCTTCAGCTGGACATGAACCACGCGAAGCTAATATCTGTTTTCGGTGAACCGGATAAAGATCTTGGAAGTGGTATTCATATTTATGTTTACAATCTTGACGACAATACAGAGGTATGGGTCGGGATCACCGACAAGCTTCTTTATGCCAACCACGTGGATAAGAACCAGAACCTTCTAAAAGTATTGATTTAGAATTGTGATCAGTGCATTAGCCGCAAAATGGAACTCAGCGTTTGCTATCGATGCGGCTCGTCAAATTTCCTCTATGTCGTCCGTGTACTGTGGTCCTGCAACGGCAGGATGGATCGCTGCCGTGTGGAATCAGTCGAAGGGAAGGCAATACGATCTTGGCCGACTTAATGATAAGAAGCTGTTCCCGGACGGACCGAGAATGTTTCATGGAAGGATCCCAGGTTTTCAGTTAAGCTTAGACGATTTATTGCTGAGGGAAACACAGGGTGAATTAAAATTAGCTCACGAAACCTATTTCCGCGTTGACACTATTCATCGCTTACTTAAGGATCACGAATTGCCTGTGATTATTCGTTTAGCGGGACGGAACCTAAAGAACGGCCTTCATTACATGGTTGCATACCGTTCTGACATGCACGAAGAAGGGCAGAAGAAAAAAAACCTTCAGCTATATAGCCAGGACAATGGACTGTTTGGTGTGGGCAATTCCGGATTGAGCAAAGTGACCTTTGAAAACGTATCCCATGTGTTTATGTGGGGAGCAAAAAGGGTTATCGAAGTATAGGTCAACCGTTAATACCGTACAAACTGCCGCCTTGCTTATTCTCCGCCCTCATTTGCCATTCTGGAGCTTGTATTTTCCGTTGGCGCATGATTCGGCCTAATGACATCCCATTGAATTGTTTGCTTAAATAGACCGGTTGTGTCGCAGTTATTCCAGGGCCGGTTTATCGTTTTGTTCCAGCTTCCGGGCCGCATCTTGTAGTTTTCGGCAATCTCGATCGTGAATGAACTTTCCAGCTCATGAGTTGGAAAACCGAACGAGGCGTTATATTCCATTTCCGCAGGAATGACAGTTTCTGGGATGTTCGGGCATTGTATCCTTTCCTCGAACATCAAAGGAATTTTGGACTGTATGATGTTGAAAATACTGATCGTGATAGACTTCTGCTCCGGTCCCCAATTATACATTGCAAAGAATTGCGAAGGCGTGTTATTAAACGTATAGTTAAGTCTTCCAACCTTTGGTGTTGGAGATTCGGTGAATTGAAAATGACAACCGTTAATATTGCAAGCGTCATATTTTCTGCCGGTAACTGTATACACTGCTGATGAGCCATCAACATTGAACATGTATCCGCTGGACGGAGAATGATCCTCATAGGTTGGTCTTGTCGGTGTCTCACCGATATTTGATCTTCGCCAATGTATGTCGGCCCGCAGCCGCAGGTCAGCCACGCCGGCGAATTTGATACCGTTATCATCGGCAGAGTAATTCAATTTTATTATGTATTCTGTCAAAGGGACAGCGTTGCTTTTTACACCTTGAGCCGATATGACTTCGACATCACCAACCGAACCATCGCCTGTTTCCGGAATGATACACGTAATCCCATATGGTGACCATGATTCAACGGCAACAGATACGTGGTTTACCCCGACGTGCCCTTGATCCCATCCAAAAAGACCTTTAATCATTAATCTGCTGGTGTATTCATCGACTTCTACTGACTCGATGGTTGGTCGAAGAAGGACTTCGCGTTCCATTGTTGTCTTGTATGCCAGCTGAGCACCACTATTTGCTACGCCAAGGCCCTCATTTCGTAGATCTGCAAACACGGGTGCAAGATCAAAAGGCCGCTGATTTGGATTTTCTTGCGAAACAGAGCCTCCGGAGTTAGCCCCAAGCAGCCTGTCGAAAACAAACTGACTTGACAGCCATGCGACTGTGCCATCGGGCGAGGCTGTCCATCCTACAAATGTCGCTTTTTGGTTCGTTGCTTTAGCGATGGTTCTTTCACGGAAGGTTACGTTACCGGTAATCGATTCATTCATTCCATTGCAGGCATCCAGATAGATGAGACAGTTTTCTCCGAAGCTCATATACTGGCTCACAAAGGAAGAGGTAATGGCATAGTGGAATTCGGATACCCTGGTGTCGTTCGTGGCAAGCATGTAACACAATGTTTCTTTGTCCAGGTCCTCTTTGTAAAGGTTGTCGCGCTCGTCCGTGACAAGTACTTTTGTCCAGAGAGCCATTATCTTATGCGGTCCTCCTTTTGTGTGAAGATGCCCGGCGCCGCCATGTGTTTGAATGTAAAAGACTGCGTCGCCAGAAACTGTTTTTAGATTCTCGATGGTGGCATCCTTCAGCTCAACTTGATAGCCTGCATCGGCCTCGGCAAAAATGCTTTTTAGTATTTCTGTATTATCGGTGAAGACCTTACCCATTCCAGCGAACAAGGTCACTTTTTTTGTCTTCGGAATATCTTTGGTCCGACTACTTGAGTTATTGCCGCTTGGAGGTTTTGAAGTGCGACCGGACGCCAATCGTCCCCCGATATTCTCGCCGATTGGAGTGTTTACAAAAAGCACAATGCGACCATCAACGAAAACGGCGTATAGATCTTCGCCCGCAAATCCATATGAGTAGAACGCAGGTTGAGTGGCCAGCCAGGAAAGGAATGTTATCCGATCCTCCATGCCTTCGAGATTATTGAGTTCGGCAGATTTTTTCTTGCACGCCTCGAACACTGCGATCCGTTCTTCGGTGGTGATTGTCGTATCTCCTCCTACGCCTGTTGGTGGAGTTAATTCTTCGTCCGGGCCAGAGCATGTCGACAAAAAAACAATGATCGACACCAACGCCAATGAATAAGAGAGGATCTTTTTCATTATTGTCTAATTTTAGAGAGGGAGTCCTTGTTGAGGGTCTGATTTTCCACTGAAAATTTAGGACATTGATCCTTCCAAGGCATCACCCGAAAAAGTGATTTTTAACTTGTCTCGGATTGGTCCATAGATATGATCCATGGGTTCAGGTAGATGTGATGTATGGTAGCGGTAGTCGGTGTAATATTTAGTGCAAACATGCATTGAGATTACTCTTACTTTTTTTTCAATTTTGGGTAAACATTCATAATATATTGAAAGGTTTATTGTCAGGAGTACTTTTAATGCTCATAGCTGCGCTATCGTTACGGGCACAGGATGGCAATAAGCCCGAAGTTGAGTGGTACAAGAGCTTTTACCAGGAAAGCAAGCGACCCTCCATTGAAAGAGAGGAAGCGCAGGCAAAGGCCAGGCTGCGGAAAGCTATTGACACCAATGATTCTCCCTCGGAAGCCAAAGCATTAAAAGAATTAGGTCTAATTCACCTTACGCGTACTTACGACTACGGTCAGTCAATGGCCCTTCTGATCGATGCACTCAGGATTGAAGACTCGCTGAGCCTGCGCAGTCAACAGATTATCACTTACGTCGCGATAGCAAAAGTTTATGCAGAGGTGCACGATAATGTTAAGAGCGAGGAATTTCTTGGTCAGGCATTAGAGTTAAACAAGACGTTGAATGATCTGGAAGTCCTCGTCTTGATCCTTAACGAGATGGGAAAAGTGAAAGCATCGAGTGGAAAAATCGACTCGAGCGTTTGCAGATTACCAACGGGTGTTGAAATTGAAAGACGAGCTCCAAAAACCAGATGTTGAAGCAGAAGCACTCTTTAATCTCGGGCATCTTTACACGCTTCAGGGTAAGTACAATGAAGCACTGGATCATCACAAGCAGGCGCTGTCAATCAGGCGTTCTCTTACTGATAAGAAGACTGAAGCCCTTTCGTTAAATGATATCGGCGAGTTGTACAAACTCATGGGGAATAATGAAAAGGCTTTAGCCAATCATGTTGTCGCTCTTGAAATACGACGAGTCTTGCAGGATCAGCATGCACTTGCAGAATCATACAACAATATCGGAGTATTGTATTTTCAGCAGAAGAATTTTCAGCGTGCCGCCGCTAACCTGCAACTTGGTCTCGCAGCTGCGCAGGAATCCAACGATCAGCACCAACTCTTAAGAAGCTATGAATACCTCAGCGGTTGTTTCGAGGCAGCGGGTAATTACAAGAAGGCATTGGAATATAAAAATCAATTTATTGCAATTAGCGATCTGATCAAAGGGGATGAGAATGAACATTTACTGCTTGAAACCCAAAATAAATATAAGATCGAGCAGCTGGATAATGAGCGCAAACAGAAAAGATGCAGAGCTCGTCGTCAAAAGCGATTCCGAAATTTCCTCTTCGTCCTTGTTGTGCTTTGTGTGATTATCGTTGTACTTGTTTGTTACATGTACATCATAAAACAACGGTCGAATAAAAAGCTTAAAGTTGCGCATGACCAATTGAACAGCCAGAACCTGGAGTTACAGGAGCTTAATGCAACGAAGGATAAGTTCTTCTCCATCATCAGCCACGATCTTAAGGGTCCACTGAACTCGCTTACTTCTTTTTCAAGTCTGTTGATCAATCACACTGAGAGCCTCAGCAAGGAGGAAATAAAGATGTTTGCAAGTGACTTCGATAAGTCCTTAAAGAATCTTTTCGCTTTGCTGGAGAATTTGCTGGAATGGTCGCGATCACAGACCGGCAACATCGAATTCATACCCGAGCCGTTCGACCTTGCGGCTATGCTGGAAGAGAACAAAGAGCTTTTAAAAGCACAGGCACAGAATAAGAATATCACATTGATGAACGAAAGCCTCGGAAAAAGTTTTGATCAATGCCCATAAAAACTCCATCAATACCGTTGTACGCAATCTTATATCCAACGCAATAAAATTTACTCCGGAAGGTGGGAAGATCACGCTTAAGACGTTTCGCCAAAATGGTGAAGCTGTGACGTCCATCGCCGACACAGGAGTAGGTATGGGGCAGAATGTGATCGATAAACTATTCAGAATTGATTCTAAACATTCTACTAAAGGAACCGCGAATGAAAAAGGTACAGGCCTGGGGTTGATCCTTTGTAAAGAGTTTGTGGAAAAGAACGGAGGCAGGATCTGGGTAACCAGTAAAGAGGGTGAGGGATCCGTTTTTTATTTTTCATTAAACCAAGGCCACACCGTTTAATGATACCCCTGAGCATCCATCGTTAAGGACACACCAAAGATTTCTTTTGACTGAAGCGTCATTTTGGATTTTAGCTTTGTCAGCACATTATAATTCTCCATATTTAAAAGTATGGGGAAACTCTCTCTATTGTAATGTTCTTGCTGGTTACGCAAAGTTTCTGCTTATGCCCAGATCGATACTGAATTTTGGTTCGCTCCACCAGAATTTCCGGTCAGGGCATGGCGACTCACCGAACTATCTGAGAATTTCTTCTCAGGACCAGCCGGCCATGGTTAAAGTAACCCAGGCCTGCGAATGGGAACGAAGAATTGCCGACTATCACGCTTGATGCAAATTCATCTCACACCTTCAATCTAACGTATATCGCTGGACAGCTTGAGACAATTTTTCCGGATTCAGTAATGAAGACTGGACTGAAGATAGTATCCACAGCACCCATTACTGTTTACTATGAACAGGGTTCCAGCTTTAACGCAGAGATATTTGCACTTAAAGGCAGAAATGCACTAGGCAACAGGTTCGTTATACCATGGCAAACTGTATTCAATAATAGCCTTGAGTACCTACCAACGCCGTACGCATCTTTTGATGTGGTCGCTACGCAAAACAATACAGTGGTTACAGTTTTTCCTTCGGGGCCAATTTTTGGTCATGAAACAGACAGTGTGATTAGAGTAAAACTAAATGCGGGCGAAACGTATTCGTTCAAGAAACCGGGGGGTTCGGCCAGCTGATAATCTGACAGGGACAGTCGTGACATCCACAAAACCCATAGCCATCTCCATTAAGGACGATTCAGTCGTGAATGAAACCTGTCGCGATGCCCTTGGTGATCAGCTAATACCAGCTAAAGTGGCTGGCAGAGAATACATTGTGCCAAGGGGATTCCTGAGAACTCCGGAATACATTTTCATTACCGCCACAGAAGATAATACAGATGTTTATGCTTCGGGTATCAACGTGCCTGTTATTACATTGAATATGGGCCAGTCCTATAGGATCATTCATACTATTCCAGCGCTTTATATCCGCGCTACAAAAAATATTCTTGTCATTCATGTTACGGGTTTTGGATGTGAGGTAGGTATGGCTGTGCTTCCTCCAATAAATTGCACGGGTTCAAAACGGATCGGTTTTACCAGGAGCACCGACGAATTCTTTGGAATGACCATTCTGTCCAGAAAAGGAAGGAATATTCAATTTTCAACTCACACACAATGGTCAATCGGAATTCTTGCCGGCACATTTGTTCGTCGAAGTTCCTGGAACAGCTGGCGAATGGTATGCAGGTTTTTTCACTTTTGATGTTGGTCACGTGCCTGTGGCCCAGGCCAGTGTAATTTCAAATGACTTCCACTCCTTTCAGGCTGCGATTATCAATGGAAATGCTGCTACAACGTGTCGTTATGGTTACTTTTCCGCATTCAGTACTCTCTTTATTGGTGACGATTTTGCGATTTGCGAAGGTAACACGGCTACGATAGACGCCGGCCCCGGAAAGGAAACGTACTTGTGGAGCACGGGTGCCACCACTCAATCAATAGATGTAGCCGACGCCGGCGATTACTGGGTCCGTGTCACACGCGAAGATTGCACGCTTTCAGACACACTGCATATGGATGTCCGGACAGGTCACGAAGATCTTGGACCGGATGTGGAGATTTGTCCCGAGGAGGCCTCAAATATAGACGGCGGTCAGAACTTCAGTTGGTTGTGGTCTGATGGAAGTACAAATCAGTACTTGCGCACTAAAGTGCTTGGCAAACATTGGGTGAATGTTGTAGACGACTATGGCTGTGAGGCATCCGACACTATCATGGTGAATGCGTACTCTGGTGTTGTCGATGCGTTGGTTGACATTAAGTTGGAACATGTAAGCGTAGACACAGCGACCCAGGAAAATATAAATGTAGCCTGGACCGTTATACATCCAGAAAAAATTCCAGGTAATTCCGTTTTCTATCTATAAACGGATTTCGGGAGACTCTCAATGGGAGTTTACGTCATCGATTGATGGCGGTGTTCATATTTATTTAACCCCGGTAATGCCACGTCAGATTATAGTTATGAGTTCTTCTTGCATTGGCTGATCATTGCCTTACTGAACAGCGACAAAGTCTGATACATAATTCTATCCTGCTCAGTGGTTTAGCGGATTCAGTTAACGATGCCATAAACCTGCGATGGAACGCTTATATAGAATGGGCAAAAGGTGTTGAAAAGTATGAGGTGTGGCGTAAGCTGGATCAGGATACCGTTTACAGTTTTGTGTCATTTGTCAATGGTACTGAAACAAAATTTTATTCACCGATCGGTGCCGATGGATTTATTCATAACTATCTTATCCGTGCGATTGAGAAGGAGGGAGGCAATGAAAGCTGGTCAAATGCGGTGGGCATGGAATTTACGCATCCGATAACTGTTCCAAATGTATTCACACCTAATGGAGACGGATACAACCAGTATTTCTTCATACCCAAGATTGAGTTGTATAAGGACGCGGAGCTAAGCGTAGTTGACCGTTGGGGCAAATCAGTTTATAAGTCAAATGGATATAAGAACGACTGGGATGGTGACGACCTAAGCACAGGAGTGTATTATTATGTACTTGATCTTAAGAAAAGGAATACCGTGATCAAAGGAATCGTAAACATTGTAAAATAATCGAAGGAACTGAAATGAAAGCGAAGGCTGCGGTCTCGGACGGGAATGGATCTTTTTCAATTGAAGAAATTGATGTTGGCGATCCTGGAAACGGTGAGGTGCTTGTTCAAATAAAGGCTTCAGGTGTTTGCCATACTGATTACGATTCCATGAGATGGGGCCGGCCACTCGTCATGGGACATGAAGGTGCCGGAATTGTGCTAAGGGTTGGAAGTAATATCCACAGTGTTGCTCCGGGTGATCATGTATTGCTCAACTGGGCTATGCCTTGCGGACATTGTTTTCAGTGTGAGAACGGGAACCGGAGTATTTGTGAGAATTATTCTCCCGTAACCGGTGCAAAAGACGCGAGAGGACTTACAAGTGGTCATCCTGAATTTCAGAGTACCACATTCAAGGGTAAAGCTATCGAGCGGTCCTTTAACATCGGTACGTTGTCTCAGTACACCATCGTAAAGGAAGAAGCAATTGTCAAAATGCCCAGTGATATTCCGTTTGCATCTGCATGCATATTAGGTTGTGGAGTAATGACTGGTTATGGATCGGCTGTTAACGCGGCTAAGGTTTCGAAAGGAAGTTCCGTTGCCGTGTTAGGAGCTGGCGGCGTGGGGCTGAATGTTATCCAGGGGTGCCGTATTGCCGGTGCAGCGAAGATCATTGCGCTGGATCTAAGTCCTGTGAGGTTGGAGTTGAGTAAAAAATTTGGTGCGACACATGTGATCCAGGTCAGCAAGGAAGCTGGCGGAATGGAGGATGCATACAAAAAAGTGAAAGCGCTTACTTCGAACCGCGGCGCTGATTACGCATTTGAATGTACTGGTAATCCGAAACTTGGCGCGGCTCCGTTGGCGTTGGTAAGGAATGCCGGCATGGCTTTGCAGGTGAGCGGAATTGAGGAGGAGATAACTATCGACATGAACCTTTTTGAGTGGGATAAGATCTATCTGAATCCCCTTTACGGGAAGTGTAACCCACCGGTTGATTTTCCCAAACTGTTTGATCTTTATAAAGGAGGCGAATTGTTATTAGATGAGTTAGTCTCAAAGACTTATGCATTGGAAGACCTAAGTCTTGTAATTGATGATATGCTGAACGGACGAATTGCAAAAGGAGTAGTCTTATTTTAATCGATGGCAAAAAAATTCAGGACAATCGAAATATCCAATCCGGCCTTCCAGCCTGCGAATCTAACTTACGTAACCGTCAAGAGTTCGAACCTGAAGGGAAGAGGCGACTGTACATTCTTTATTCCGCCGGCATTGCCTGGTTTACGCGAAGGAATTCCTGTCGTGATCTTATTACATGGAGTATATGGCAGTCACTGGGCGTGGACTTATAATATCAATGTCCACAATATCGCAATGAAGTTGATCGATGAAAAAAAAATACCACCAATGGTTCTGGTAATGCCATCGGATGGATTGTTTGGCGATGGAAGTGGGTATTTCAATCACGGCGACAAGGACTATGAAAAATGGATTGTGAAAGATGTGTTGAACATGATAAAAGAAGTTCTCAAAGTTGACCTCGGGAACGTCAAACTGTTTATCACTGGGCTTTCAATGGGAGGGTATGGCGCGTTGCGTTTGATGGCTAAGTATCCAAAATTATTTTTGGCCGCGTCTGGACTATCCAGTATTACCAATCTGAAGGATTTGCTGCCGTTCCTGTCACGTGAGGAGCAACGTTATTATTTAAAAAAATTCAAGTCTGAAGAGGTTATAAATTACCTGTCGAAGAACCGGAAAAAGTTGCCGCCCTTCAGGTTTGACTGTGGGGTAAATGATCCATTGATCAAAAGCAACAGACTGCTTCATTCGCAGTTGGAGCGACAAGGTATCCCACATACATATGAGGAGTTCCAGGGTGGACATTCCAACGATTACTGGAATCAGAATATTGATAAAACGTTGGTTTATTTTGCCTTGCTTTTGAATGCTCGATGACGACTGGCTTTAAGTGCTAACAGATAGCATTAAAGACCGAGATCGTATGCGAAAGAGTTGCCTTCAAGAAAACTTACAAACAGGATACCATTTTTCAATGCATAGGATCCGGGTCGCGTGGTTATGTTGATCGTCTTTAGTGGCATTAGTGTTTCCATGTCCGCAATTATTATCCTATCCCAATTATTATTCATGGCTATTAACCGCTTGCCCGTATCATAAATATAACCGGAGGAATTTATTTCGAGTACTGTCTCCGATCCTTCTACCTTTTCAAATTCTGGAAAAGTATATGTAGTACGCCACGTGTCAAATACATATATGTGGGTGCCATCTGCGCTCATTATTGCCGCACGTCCGGTTGCGAATTTGGCAGATTCCACTGTACCATCACTGGCGAGCTTAAGGAGACCGATATCCCCTGCTCCGTCAGTCAGAACATAATTACTTAGGGGCGTACTTGAAAGTCGAGTTGCTGATTTGTTACTTGTCGTACCTCCGGGAATATCTGTGAGTGGAAAAGTTTGTAGAGTTGCACCAGAAGTTTTGTCGTAGACTTTGATGACTGGAGGTTCAGATGGCAAATTATGAATCGTTATTATGTTGTTTCCATGTGGCAAAAACGAGCTGTAGGATTCAACGATACCAGAAGATTGTAGTGTGGCCAATGTTGCGGTCGATACTTTAGCAATGCCTTGATTCGTTGAAACATAAATTGACAAACCGTCGGGCGAAACATAGGTTGGTCCTCCATCAATAAGATCGAAAGAAACGCTATCTCTTACCCCATTCTTTTCCCTGACCAGATGGGAGGATGTTGTAAAAAAGAATGAGCCGTCATTTTTATTATACTCTACAGCCTTAAACGCCGAGCTCTTTTTACCCAGCCACACAGTAGTCTCTTCAATTGTATTGTTTGATGTTTTGTTTGATTTTGCTGTCAGGAACAACTTCAATTCGTCGCCGAAGGGCAGGTTGTTGAGGATATAGGTAGTATCAGACCGGTTGGAGTTTGAATAAAAGGGATTTCCCCACGAGAGATTTTGGGCAAGTTGATACCCAGTGGCATTGTTGTAGAAGTGCGGCCTTTTCCATTTTAATTTGACTTGATTTGGTCCAGCCGGATCAAAAGAGAGAATTTTTGATGGCGGTAAGTTCATATTTACCTTTTCGCCCCAGGCCTCGATAAACTGACTATTGGTAGTCTTCAGCACATACTCTACTTCAGTGCCTATGTAGGCATCATCGTGGTACGACGTCGCATTTTTATCTAACTCAATATATTCTGTCTTGAGTTCTCCATTTTTTGGCAATGTTTTCTGGAGCCAAAATCCAATTAAATTACTTTGGGGGTATTTGTCCCAAT
The DNA here is from genome assembly GCA_963774615.1 of uncultured Cytophagales bacterium. Taxonomy (GTDB): domain Bacteria; phylum Bacteroidota; class Bacteroidia; order Cytophagales; family Cyclobacteriaceae; genus Chryseolinea. The sequence goes on along the minus strand of CAVZFT010000034.1, from coordinate 1,363 downwards.
GCAGAAATAATGATCCATCCTTCTCTTCTACTTTTGTAAAGTTGACGGACTTAACCGGCGAGTAGTCATAATACAGTACTCGCTTCTCTGAAAATAATACAAGTTCCCGCTGGCTCCGGTCGGCAAGGCTACCGGTACGTGAGGTGGAGAGGACCACAAGTTCAAAAGGTAAATAGCCCTTTGTCGTAATCTGGTTGGTCGCGTTTGACAACGTAAACATCCCATTGTAATTATAGCCGAGATACTCTGCCTGGTCTCCGACTACTGCGAATACTGCGATTGCAGGATAACCTTCAACATCAAGACTGTATGATATATCGATGTTGGTGAAAACCTCGACAGTATCGGGCAAGTCTTCTAGCGCAATTGTGATTTCATTTTTGGGTACTTCAGAAATTTCGACGTAGTTCTCATCTTCTAATGGAAACTCACAGCCCTGAAAGACTAAGAGGAGGGTTATTACAAACAACGATCCCTTCATTTTTTCAAATTGATTTTGTATCCAATTCCCGCTCCCAACCGGTAACCGCTCCAATTCGGTGACACGTTTCCGCCGTCATTGTTCTTGAGATCTCCGGCAGAGTCATCATGCATTGCCGAAGAACTCAGTTGCTTGTGATAGCCAGCTGTTAACTCCAGATATAGAAATTTCAAAGGGGCATATGAGAAGCATATTTCCGGGCTGGTGAATAACTGGTGTCCGTGATATTCTCGTGTATATTGGACCTTCTCTTCAGACACATATATTTCGACAAGATTCTCCGCATCGATTGTAGAGAAGGCAATTCCCAGCGCGATGCCCGCCGATAACTTAAAGTGTTCTGAGTTCAGAATTGCATATGAGTATCCCAAGGCGAAATTCGTGTTGGAAACCCGTTTGTCAACCTTTATCTCACCAGAGTAATCACTATAATGAATACGCCCGCCGGTCGTGTTATATCCGACATGAAATGAATAATTGTTTCTGTTTTTGACGTAGCTAGTACTTACTCGGAAACCCCAGTACGCGGGGAAATTATACATCGTTGTTGGGCTTGTGTGAAGGCTGTCGGAGATATTCTTCGCTTGTTCGCTCTGTAAATCCTTCAGATCGCTCATGTCATAGGACCCATATTGAGGAGCCACGCTAAAGGTCAGTTCCTGAGCATTTGCTCGAAAAAAACCGCTGGCTATTATGATGAGAGGGAAGAGGCAAATGCTCTTGATCAGTACATTAATTTTCACGCAACGTTTGAGCTTAGGCTAATGATGTACAAATATAAATGGAACGTCGGAGGCAGCAAACTTTCCGAAATGGAACTTCCAACGATATGAATTAAATAAAAAAATCAGGGAATTCGGATGTTACCTTTTCCACGCACAA
>CAVZFT010000033.1:0-40686 GCA_963774615.1 uncultured Cytophagales bacterium | reverse complement strand
TTGTGAAAATATATTCCGGCGACGGTTCCCGATAGAAATGAACCAGCCATCGCACCAAAGGAAAGTAATAGCAGTTCAGATGCGCCAGGGTAGTGCAGGATCTTAAATGATTCCGCCAAACATCAACGCAAGCGCCAAATAGACAATGCTCGTGAACGGAAAACCTTTTGTTGATCGTTTCCATAGTTTCAATTTGTATGTGTTTGGAGATGATTTTCAGGAATGTCATTCTTCATTTGATGCCAGGCCTCGTCAAAAGACGAACCCTCTTGCATACGCTCTTCTATGTCGCTGGAAACATGATCGAGCATTTCTTCAAGTAAAGGACTGAATGTGAGTCCCTGTTCAGCAAGGAAGTTCCGGACGTTAAGCCGCTGTTCTGCCGAGAGCTTTTTCATTATCCGACGCTCAGCTGCGGTTTGGAACTATCTTCTATGATGGCCTGAAGGATGTCGGTAAAGCGTTGCAATTCTGAAACTTTCGCCTTTGCCATTTTTTTTCCATCCGCTGTCAGGGAATAATATTTCCGAACGCGGTTATCGACAATTTCCGTCGTCGTCACTAACGACCCTTCCGCTTCAAGCTTGTACAGGATAGGATACAACGCACCGTAGGTAAGCTTGATGTCCCCTTTTGACAGCTCGGCTACCGTTGCGTGATCTCGTAGCCATACATCTTCTTCTTCCGTGACAGCAGGCTGAGAATCAAAGGTTTTAATATTCCGCGTATAAATTCTTTTGATTCCATTATATATAAGTTTCTTAAATATAGTAGAAAAAGCATATATCAATATGAATTGATTCACTTTTTTTCAATGGTTTGCAAAGGCCTGGATACCAGCAGGATGTTGATATACGTGGCAATTTTTGAGATTGACCCATTATCGATTTTATCAATGCCGGCGAAATCAGGCTATTTATTTAAATTAGGTCAGCTAACTTTTATCCGACCATTTCAACGAAGTGCGAAACAAAATCAAGACGATCGAGGTTTTCATTCTAACTAAATACTTGAGAGCTTGCGGGCTGATCCTGTTTTCACTCCTGGCATACAACGGTTGGGCGCAGCAGAACGAAAACGATTCTTCGCAGGCGAAGGTGCGATATGGTGAAAGGGGTTTCGAAATTCAGACCCTCGATAATAGATTTCTGATACAGATACAAAGCCGGCTACAATTCCGATTCGCCACGCCCGAGGACCAGAACCCCGTTACCTTTGATGATTTCAGCGATGAAAAGAAAAAGGTATTTAAGATAAACAGGGCAAGATTGAAAATAGGCGGCCATGCTTTTCAGCCCTGGATAAAATACTTCTGGGAATATGAACTTGCTCAGACAAACCTCCTGGACTTTCGCATCATGATTGAAAAGTGGGACTGGCTGTCGTTTAAAGTGGGGCAGTGGAAAGTTGAATATTCCCGCGAACGATTCATCAGCAGCGGTCAGCAACAAATGGTCGACCGCTCGGTTATTAACCGACCTTTCACATTGGACAGGCAGCAGGGGATAGAATTGTATGGTCACCTCAAAGGAAAAGAAATCGCAGACTTCAACTATTGGATCGCTATGCTGGCGGGCACAGGTAGAGGAAATTTCGAAAACGATGATAATCACTTCATGTATTTCGGAAGACTGCAATGGAATTTTCTTGGAAGGCCTCTTGAATTCGAAGGCAGTGATTTAGAGAAGCACGAGAAGCCTGCGGGAATCATTGCATTTTCAGCAGCACCAATCAGAGTCCATACACACGCTTTTCACAAGCTGGTGGTGGCTCACTGGAGGGATATGAGAACGGTGAGCCCGGCCAGTACCGAGTGAATCAAATGAATGTAGAAACTGCATTTATGTATAGAGGTTTTAGCTGGCAATCAGAATGGCATACTAAAGAGATCATTGACAAACTCAACAACAACGAATCAGACGTTCTTCGGGGTTATTACATACAAGCGGGTTATTTTTTTCATGAAGTCATTGCTGGTGGCCGGCCCCACTGGAAGTTGCCGCGCGCAACGCCCGGTATAGGCCAAACAAGGAAGCAGAGCAATATCGGGAAAAAGAAAATTCACTGGCACTCAATTGGTTTTTCAATGGTCATAAAAACAAAGTCACCTTTGAGACAAGCTACTTCAACTACACAAAAGCAGACTTTCAACCAGGAGAGGAATGGCGGTTCAGGGTTCAGTGGGAGATCTGCTGTAACACCCCTAAATCCCCTGAAGGGGACTTGAATGAATGCTAAGAAATGCGGTGTTCTAAACCCACCTCTAAATCCCCTGCATTGCTTCGATAAATATTTTAAAGGAGAACGTTCTGTTGTTCTTAAATTAGACGGCGACGACCACTCGCTGAGTTACCAATCTATTAATTCATTTTTATCGTTGTTATGGCAATGCGACAGTCCGTCATTGAAGATGAGGCTCGCAAACACTGGACAAAGCATTAATAATTTACCTAACTTGAAAGAGACTCACGTCTCGGTTAGTTATTACGAACAATTAAACCCTCTTTATTATGAGAACCAAACTGCTACTTCAGCTTTCTCTGATGCTGCTGTTTACTACGCTTGCCTTCGCACAGCCAGAAGAAACCTAATATTCTCGTCATTTTTGGTGATGACATAGGATATTGGAACATCAGCGCCTACAATCGAGGCATGATGGGCTATCGCACCCCAAACATTGACCGCATCGCCAGAGAAGGTGCGATCTTTACCGACCATTACGCGCAGCAGTCTTGCACAGCTGGGCGTGCGGCATTTATCACGGGACAATCTTGCTTTCGTACCGGTTTATTGAAAGTCGAATTGCCCGGAGCGAACGGAAGTTTTCTCAGAAAAGGATCCGACGCTAGCTGATTTGCTGAAGCCGCATGGATATGCGACAGGTCAGTTCGGCAAAAATCACCTTGGTGATAGGAATGAATTTTTACCAACCGTGCACGGCTTCGATGAGTTCTTCGGCAACCTATACCATTTAAACGCCCGAAAGAGGAGCCCGAGAATCCTGACTATCCGAAGAACCCTGAGTTCCGCGCTAAGTTCGGCCCTCGCGGCGTACTCAAGTGCGCAGCCAAGTAACAATGATGATCAACACAGAAGATCCTCGCTTCGGACGCGTCGGAAAGCAAACAATTAAAGACACAGGTCCGCTTACTAAAAAACGAATGGAAACCGTGGACGAAGAATTCCTAAATGCTACACTTGATTTTATCGATCGTCAGCACAAAGCTGGCAAGCCATTCTTTGCCTCGTTTAATTCCACCCGCATGCACATTTACACTCACCTTAAACCGGAATCGCAAGGAAAGACTGGCCTGGGCGTTGTGGCAGATGGCATGACCGAACTTGATGGTATGGTTGGTCAACTACTTAAGAAACTTGATGACCTTGGCATTGGCGATAATACTATAGTCGTGTGGACAACAGACAACGGAGCCGAAGCATTTTCGTGGCCCGACGGTGGCACTACGCAATTCAAGGGTGAGAAGAATACGAACTGGGAAGGTGGATACCGGGTACCTTGTGTGATGCGTTGGCCAGGTGTCATCAAGCCCGGTACAGAAATCAACCACATCACGTCGCATGAAGACTTTGTACCAACGTTGGTAGCTGCCGCCGGTGAAGCAAGTGTGACGGAAAAATTACTTTCTGGATATCAGGCGTCAGGCAAAACTTTTAAAGTTCACCTCGACGGTTACAACCAACGTGATGTATTGGCAGGAACGGGTCCTGGGAAACGTGAGGAATACTTTTTATTGGACTGATGATGGAAACCTTGCAGGCCTGCGTTACAACAAGTGGAAACTTGTCTTTTTGGAGCAGCGTTCCGAAGGGTTGGATGTGTGGCAGGATCCGCTGGTTCCATTACGCTTCCCGAAACTATTTGACCTCAAAGCCGATCCGTTCGAGCGCGCACAGACGGATGCCGGCGACTATGCCCGCTGGCGTGTAGAGCATGCGTTTGCCCTTATTCCTGCACAGGCCTACGTTGCTAAACACCTTGCAACGTTTCGCGATTATCCACCGCGGCAAAAGCCCGGCAGCTTCTCGCTCGATCAGGTTTTGGCCAAACTACAGGAACATGGTGGCGGCTCGAAGTAGTGGTTTTTTTATAATGCCTCATGCAAAATTGCTCTTAGTGAATAATTTGTAATTCGAAGGAGCCTGTCATATTTGCTGGCAGGCTTCTTTATTTTCATCCGTATTCTCAATAGTATTAGAAAGAGCGTCTTCTAAATCTCTATCTGAAACGTGCTACCGGTAAAAGCGCGACGGTCATAACCTGCTTACATGCTATTCAACCCAATAAGAAGGCATCACACTCGATGAGCCAGGAAATTGATCAATACATCTATCGGGCGGATCGGGGTGGTCAGGTACAGGTTGCACGTCAGGGATGAATCGCTGGTCGGGTACGTCGCGCCTGGTGATGTATACTGAATTGCTCGTTATGCTTGTGGAGAAGAATATTCCATAGATCTCGCCGGGCTGGCCGCTGAGTTGAGTAAAGTTGTTTGGAATTTTTCCTGTTACAGGCTGGAACAAGCTGCCAACTGCTTCTTGTTGGATTTTGACGGCGCGCCAGAATTCAAATGCATTACGCGACAAACTCATTTGATTTACGGCAGCATGAACTTTGTTCATGAAGGTCCATGCGGTGATTGGCACATAGGCAGCCTTAATGCGCACAAACTGGCCTGATTGTATTAACTGACCATCACTTACAATAGGAATTGGATTGTATAGATAAGGCCAACAAATACAACAGTCAATTCTGACTTTATAGGTGCCCACAAATTTCCAAAGAAGCCGGTAATCATTGCGGTTTTCAGGCGTTGAATCAAAGAAGACATCAAATCCATAGTTTGTAGTATTTTGCCGAGTCCGGTCCTCCCTGAATTGAAAGTATACTTTGTCCACCGTTCCTGCCGGATGAAGTGTGTCAGGTATCGATTCATACTCGCGCCCATCCAGCAGTTTGATGTAGAGTTTGTAAACCCCACCTATTCTTCCCTGATCGCTACCTCTCGTTTGATAGACTCCGTGACTAAACTCGATAAATTCCTCACTTGCACCTAGGTTATCAACCAAGATCAACTGCTTAACAGATATACGCTCCCGTGGAGATTCCTTCGATTGAATATCATACGATTTGCTTACCGTTATCTCATACGGCGGAGCCTGATCCGATATAAATCCATCAATTACTACTGGATAAGGCGCCTGGTCTCCCATGTCTAGATGAAGACGATCTACGCAAGCATCGATGCAAGCAGTGCCTAGCAGGATTAGTACAACTCCAACACTTTGACGGACTTTCATGCGATGCAAAATAGCTATTAACGATTGGGTATGTTCCGAAATCTAATCCCTAAACGGCACTTTGGATGAAAGTTACACCCCTAAATCCCACGAAGGGGACTTTGAAATGCACCCCTAAATCCCCTTGAGGGGACTTGAAAGGCAGTGCTAAAAGGTGTTGGCGTTCTAAACCCCTAAATCTAAAGGGGACTTTGAATGCAGTCGTTAAACCCACCCCTAAATCCCCTTAAGGGGACTTTGAAACCAGCTGTTATCTTTAAGCAGAAGTGACAGTCTTTCGGCGAAGAACATTCAACAATCAACACTCAATTTTCAAGGAGAGTCTCGTTCTAACGGAATGTCAGTCCTCCCCCTAGAGGGGGTCGGGGGGTGGGGTGATTCGACTACTCATCCCTTAGCACATCAATCGGATTTGTCAAAGCAGCTTTTACCGAGTGATAACACGTAATCATAATTGAAAGCAGAAGAATACATGCTCCGGTAAAAATAAATATCCATGCCGAAGGCTTTATAGCATAGGCAAAATCCATTAGCCAGAACTGCATCATGTAGTAAGCAACGGGAGCGCCAAGAAAGAATGCAATCAGAATGAGTTTAGTGTATCCTTTTGAGATCAATATCAGGATATTGTAGACGGAAGCACCAGAAACTTTACGAATACCAATTTCTTTCGTGCGTTGCTCGAGTGAATAAACGATCATACCGAGCAGACCAAGACTTGCAATGAGGATCGCCAGCGATGCCATTACCGTTAATACTTTTCCAAATTGCTGTTGTGATGAAAACGTCTTAGCAAAGTTCTCGTCAACAAAAGTGTATTGAAAAGGAGAGTCTCCAGCATGCACCTTCCACTTGTCACTCAGGGCTAGTAACGTCTTATTCCATGCTTCTTCATTTTGCGTCTTTACTTTGACAACGAGATATCTCCTGTCGCCATCGCCGAGGTATTTATTTTTTGTGTTGAAAATCGCCAAGGGCTCAATAGGAGTTGAAATGGACCAGTAATTGAAATCGAACATCACCCCAATTACTTCAAACCTCGCTTCAGTTGTTCCACTGTTAGGGTACGTGACATGTTTGCCGATAACGGATTCGTCCAATGTCCAGCCTATCCGAAGGACAGCGCTTTCATTCAGGACTACGCGCATGCGAGTCACTGGGATTGCCTGCCTCAAAGTTTCTTCCATAACGCAATTTGATGCCGAGTGTCGGAATGTAGTTTTCATCCGCCATGGTATAATTAAGTGGAACCTTCATGTCGTTTGTGTTTTCAGCGGAAAACGTATCACCTCCGTACACCGTAGGAGGCGCAGAAGTACACCACGACGCGCTAACGACACCTGGAATATTTTGTATGGTGCTCACAAGGCTTTCTCCGTTTTTTACGGCTTCAGCGTGATGCAGTACTACAAGGTTATCTTTATCAAAGCCGAGATCTTTTTCCGACACATATTTCAGTTGCTGAAAAACAACTGCCGTGCATATCATCAGTATGATTGAAACGCTGAATTGAAAAATGACAAGACCATTTCGAAAACTCTTTCCCTCATGTCCTACTTTTGATTTTCCTTTAATTGCACGCACGGGATTGAAGCCCGTGAGAAAGATAGCTGGATAGCTGCTGGAGAGAGCGGCCATCAGCACGGTCAATGTTAACAAGCCAATGATAAGTTTCGGATCATTGAATAAGGAGAGAGTAAGATTTTTTCCGGTGATAAGATTGAAACCCGGAAGCAACAACTGCGACAACGCGATCGCTGTCAGCAAGGCTACAAAACAAAATATAAGTGCCTCGAAAAAATAACTCAGGCTCAACTCTTTCTTACCCAGTCCTAAAATTTTGCGAACACTAACTTCTTTGATCCTTCGCGTGAACTGTGCTGTCGAGAGGTTCATGAAATTGATACACGATAATAATGCGATAAAGATGGCGGCGCCAATAAAGGAATAGACTGTTTTGCGATTACCAATATTCGGAAACGAACCTATAACTGGTTCATCGGGCATGTGCAGTGTGGTAATAGGTTGCAGGAACAAGTCCCATTTTTTTCCTGACTTGATGTATTCATCATAAGTAACGCCCATCGCTCCCCTTATCGTCTCGTCTGCGCGTTTACGGGGAATCGCTTTTAATTTTTCCCGTACCTGATCGATGTCGGCTTCGGCCCTCAACAGTACAAATGTTTCGAGCTGTGTCCATACCCAACTCCAGTATCGTAGCCCGACCTGCGGAAAACTTTTCATCGACAACAGGACTTCAAATTCCATCGTCGAATTGTCCGGAGTGTTTTCCAATACACCTGTTACCTGGAAAGTTTGTCCTTGACCACCATTCAGTCCACTGAGTTGCACCATCTTGCCCACAGGATTTTCTGAACCAAAATATTTCTGGGCTGTTGACCGGGTCATGACCAGTGAATTGGCTTGCATTAAAGCTGAATTCTCATCGCCATTAATCAAAGGATAGTTGAACACCTTGAAGAAGTTGGAATCTGCCGCCAGAACTTTGTTCTCTTCGAATGCGATTACGTCACCCGACGTTGAAACATAAGTAATAATAAAATCACCCGGCGTATGGAAGCTTGACACCAACTCTACTTCAGGTAACTCCTCGACCATCGCATGCGCTACTCCCGGACCGGTTCGTGAGAATTGACTGGTGCGATCCTCGGACCAAATGAAGGTCTGGTTTACGCGATATAGTCTCTCCACATTAGGGTGAAAGCTGTCATAGCTTAATTCATGGGATACAAAAAGATAGATGATCAAGGTGCTGGCAATGCTCACCGTCAGTCCCAGCAGGTTTATTATTGAGAACAGCTTTTGACGCTTCAGATTGCGCACAAAAAGCAGGACGTAATTCTTAATCATAAGTGTCGGGTTTCGTTACCTTAGTCAAAGCTTATGCCACGCGCAGCAGGTGGTGATTCGGGGGTTTTATTACTAGTTGTCGTTCGGTTTTGAAGAAGGGAGTTCGATTTTGGAACGACCCCTTTTCTAACACCCCTAAATCCCCTTAAGGGGACTTGAATGCAGGTACTAAGAGGTGTTGGTTTTCTAAACCCCTAAATCCCCTGAAGGGGACTTGAATGCAGTTACTAAAAGAGGTCGTTTTTTTCATGCAAGATACCAAATGAATGATTTTATCTAGCGGAATGGTTAAGCTCCCCCTTTAGGGGTCGGGGGGTCAAACCGAATGTCGTTGAGTGCGGCCGACAAATGTTTCGGCTGAATAACATTCAACACTCAACAATCAATAATATCAATACTCAAGGATTGTCTACCTTACACCATAACCTTATACCATTCACCGATGGAACTACACAAGAACATTCCCGCCATTCACGCCAAAACACGAACACAGTGGCGTAAGTGGCTGGAGAAAAACCATAAATCCGAAAAAGCGGTTTGGCTTATCATCTATCATAAGTCCAGTGAGGTAAAAAGTGTTTATTATGCTGAAGCGGTTGAAGAAGCGCTTTGTTTCGGTTGGATCGACAGCGTTAAGCACAAGCGTGATGATGAAAGCGCCTACCAGTTCTTTGCGAAGCGTAAACCCAAAAGTATGTGGAGTGAGCTGAACCGAACCCGCGTTGAGAAGATGATCGAACAAAAGAAGATGACTCCCGCAGGACAGGCAATGATCGACCTTGCGAAGCGTAGTGGCACGTGGGAAGCGTTGGTGCCTATAGATAAAATGTCAATACCGGAAGACTTGCAACAAAAGTTTGACAAGAATAAAACAGCTTTCAAAAACTTCCAGAAATTTTCTCCTTCTTCAAGGAAAATAATCCTTTTTTGGATAATGAATGCGAAGAGGCCGGAGACGAGAAAAAAAAGGATAGAGGAGGCAGTGAAGTTGGCGGCGAAGAATATTAAGGCGAATCACTGGCCGCGGTGAATGAAATTATTGCCTGGGAAATTTGCAGTCATTACTTGAGTGTTGACATATTGCCTGCCCGCCGGAGCGTCTCGCGTAGGCGAGATTGTTGAGTGTTGAGTGTTTCTTTGAAAGAATACGACCTCCGATCAGAACACTCAACATTCAATATATCAACACTCAACACTCAAGTATTTTCTACTTGCTATTACTTAATCGACCCTATACCCTATACCCTATACCTTCGCGCCCAACGCCTCCCGCACCTTGGGCGCAATCTTTGTTCCATAGATCTCAATAGACTTCATCAGCAATTCATGCGACGGACCACCGACATCCATGTGTGCTGAAAAGCGGGTAAGTCCGAACATTTCGTGCATGTGAAGGATCTTGTCGATCGCTTCATTTGCATCACCGATGAGGTAGGCGCCATCTTTGCCGCGACCGAACTCGAACTGGTCGCGCGTAAAAGGTGGCCATCCGCGAGTAGCGCCCACGCGGTTCATCTGCGAGGAATAGACCGGATAATAAGCGTCAGCTGTTTGTTTGCTGTCTTCACCAAAGAGACTATGCATATGTACACCGACCTGAAACGAATTCATATCGTGATTGAATTGTTCGTACAGTTCCTTATAGTACTGGAACAGCGGCCTGAACTGCGCGGGATTTCCGCCAATGATGGCGAACATTACCGGAAGTCCAAGCCGCCCGGCGCGCACCACTGACTCAGGAGTACCACCGACTGCAACCCAGATGTTAAGATGATTGTTCACAGCGCGCGGCAACACTTGCTGGTACTGCAGCGGTGCGCGGAATTTTCCTTTCCAGGTAATGGGATTCTCTTTGTTGATCTTTAACAAGCAACTCCAGCTTTTCTTCAAAGAGCGTATTGTAATCATTGAGATTGTATCCGTAAAGTGGGAACGATTCGGTGAAACTTCCCCGGCCCGCCATAAGCTCAGCCCGACCGTTGCTCAGCTGGTCGAGGATAGCGAACCCCTGATAGATGCGCACCGGGTCCGATGAGCTTAGCACCGTGACTGCGCTGCCAAGCTTAATGTTCTTAGTAACAGAAGCCGCCGCGCCCAGTACGACCTCGGGCACTGACACCGCATAATCCGGGCGGTGGTGTTCGCCGATCCCGAAGAAGTCGATGCCTACTTCGTCCATGAGTTTTATCTCTTCGATCAACTCCCTGAGCCGCGTACCCGCTGGTTGTGCCTTTCCTTGTTCGTCGTAGTGATTGTCGCCGAACATGCCGATGCCTAATTCCATATTGTATAACGAACTGTATAGTGAACAAAAAAATTCATACGTTGGCTAAAGATATAGGAATTATGTTATCTGGTTAAGAATACCAAAGAATGGGTATTTCTCTGCGACCCTCTGCGTGAATTTCTTTGCGTTCTCTGCGGTAAAAAAGTCTGGCTACACGCTATCAAGATCAGGTACACATTGATCTTCGTACGTCTGTTTGGGGTAAATGCTGTAGACTAGTGACAATCATTTTGTCACCCAGCTGTCGCGTGAGGGATTGAAGCGGAAAGTCTCCCGATAGGGCGGCGCGAGGGGCGTGTGCACATCGGGAGACTTGCAGCGGAAAGCCCGACCCCTCCCGATCCCGATAGCTATCGGGACGGGATCGGGGTCACGCCCTCATCTAAAATCTTCAGGTAAACATGTCAGCTAAAATTATACAACAACGGATTATCTATTCATGTCTCAACGCTTTTGTTGGATTCGCCGTAGCTGCCCTGAAGGATAGGAAGCTAATAGACAGCCACGCAACTATAAATACGAACGCACCAGCCATAAAAAATCGTATCGGATTAATCACTGCCTGCAACGTGAAGTTCTGTTGCCATCTCTGTATCAAGTACCATGTGATTGGTGTGGCTACGATGAGTGCGACAACGATCAATAGAACAAACTCGCGGGCAATCAAGATGACGACGCTAGCGACGGACGCTCCTAATACTTTGCGCACACCGATCTCTTTTGTTCTTCGCTCTACAGCAAAGGATGCAAGTCCAAGTAGCCCGAGACATCCGATGAAGATGGAGAGTCCGGTGAAGATACCGACGACTTTGCTCAGTTGCTGGTCGGCTTTGTACTGGCGATCGTATTCTGCATCAAGAAATTTGTAGTCGAACGGAAGATGAGGAACAAGTTCGTTCCACTTTTCTTGTATACGTGCGACAGTTGCAGGAATATCATTTCATCAAGGCGGATCGAGATTTGGCCCGCACCCCTGGTCAATACAAACATGATCGGTTCCACTTTCATATGAAGTGATCGGTAGTTGAAATCTTTCATTACGCCGATGATCTTTCCTTCGCTGTCTCAGCTTCACTTTTTTACCGATAGCTTGTTCGGGCGTCCACCCAAAATCTTTCATGCCGGTTTCATTGATTATAAATGCCGTTGTGTCATCGGCTTTTACTTCACGTGAGAAATTCCGACCGGCGACCAGCTTAATGTCGTAGGTTGTGATATAGTCATGATCAACAAAATTATAATTGATGTTCGTGGGCGACATTTTTCCATCGGTTATCTCAACTGCTGTGTAAAGGTTGTTTGTGGATTGCCCGGGAACAGTCGCGGACGCAGAAACGGAACGAACGCCCTTCAATTCCTTGAATTCGTTCTTAACATAGTCCAGGTGATTGTTGATGGCCGTGTCTCCATTAGTTGGCAAAAGTAACATTGCGTCCTTATTGAAACCGAGATCCTGATTTCTCACCAACTAATCTGGTCGTGCACCAGCAATGTACCAGCTACCAGGGTGATCGAAATAATAAACTGCAGCGAAACTAGCACTCTGCGAAAATTGTGATGACTGTACACTCCTTTCGTCGATGGACGGAAGATCTGCAATGGCTGAAAACCGGAAATGATCAACGCAGGATAAGCGCCGGCGAGGAAGCTAATGAAGAGAACCAATAGAGCAATTCCCCCGGCAACAATCCACCCATCAGGCAGGACGGACAAACTCAGTTGACTTTCAACGAGCGTCCGGAATGAAGGAAGTGCAGCCCATGCAATAACAGCGGCAAACATCGACGCGAGCACCGTGACAATAACAGACTCGCCAAGGAATTGCATTACCAGCATCCTCCGTTGTGCTCCCAATGCCTTACGCAGTCCAACTTCTTTTAAGCGTCTCGAAGCCCGCGCCGTCGCGAGGTTGATGTAGTTGAAACAGGCAATCAACAAGATAAAGACGGCAATGATGGAGAGGATGTAAACGTTGTTCATGCTTCCCCTGGTCCCATTTTCCCACGAGCGCGGCGTCTCCATATATATACTATAGAGTGGCTGCAGAGGCAGATCCTCGTAATACATTCCTCCTTTTTCAATATTCTTGTCGATAAAACCTTTCATCTTCGCACGGACATTATCGATCGACTCAGCATCGCGCAGCATCACATACGTATGAAAGCCATTCCAGAACCAGCCGGTTTCTTCCCCCCTCTTGTTATTTGGATTTTGGCTCCATGTTGAAAACGAAAGGAGGCAAGAAAAACGGAAGTGCGAATTCTCAGGAACATCTTCCATAACTCCCGTCACCTTATATTGGTCGTAACCGATCTTGAGCATCTGTCCAACGGGATCGTCATTGCCGAAATATTTCTTCGCCATTGGTTCGGTGAGCACAATCGAAAAGGGTTCGCGCAATGCCGTGCGTTTTTCTCCTTTGATTAGGTTGAAACTAAAGACATCAAAAACGGTACTATCGGCTATGTAAGAATCTTGCTCGTAGAAGGAAACACCATTGCGTTCAACCAGCAAGTCCCAGTTCTGCAAGCGCACGTACTTCTCTACTTCTGGAAAATCTTTAAGCATAGTTGGCCCCATCGGCGGCGAACTTGTAGACTGAAGCAACAATTCATTTTCCGTTCTCAGATTTTCCACGATGCGAAAGATGCGGTCGCCATTTTTATGATAGCGATCGAAGCTCATTTCATGGTAAACATAGAATGCGATCAGGCTGAATGTTGCCAGACCAACCGATAGGCCGATGATATTGATCGCGGAAAATCCCTTGCTTCGCGCCAGTGAGCGAACGGAGGTGATGAAATAATTCCTGAACATGAATTAATATACTTCATTAGAATGGGAAGGTTACGGGGATTTTGTGGTTTTTTTAAAGGGTGCATAGAGTGTGGGTGTGGGTTTTGGGTGTGTTAACCGCGAAGACACAAAGGCGCAGAGTAAGCGCAGTGGGATACAAATACTTTTGAGCCTCACTGACGGTGGACCCAAAAACAATGGCGTGTAGCATATCAGTTGTGTAATCTCTGCGGCTCTCTGCGCTTCCTCTGTGATCTCTGCGATTAAAAAGCTCTGGGTACGTCCTGGCCAAACGCAGCAGACTCCACTCGACCTGGAAATCGCTTAATTAACAAAAACGCCATACGGCGCATTGAAAAAATCGATCGCTTAAGCGCTAACTTTGAGGTATTTAACGCAAAATACCCTCCGCTTGCATCGAGCACGCCTAAACCAACTTATATGAGAAAATCATGTTTAATTCTTGCTGTGGCATGGATAATTCCTTTTTTCATTAGTGCCCAGCAAAAAACTGCCTCCGCATGGTCCGCGAAGTTTACAAGTCCGATCAACTGGCAGCGCATTCATTCCCTTGGAACCATCATCGTTAGTACCAACAATGCTTTGTATGGAGTTAATCCAGCAGATGGTACCATCGCCTGGGAGAATAAGTCGTTTGCAGCATTGAATCCATCCATGATGGAAGAAGTTGCCGGCACGGAATTTCTGACCATCACCTACAAAGTCGATCAGAAGTCATCGATCCCGCTACAGGCTATCATCAAAGTTTTGGACGGAAAAGTGTTGTTTGATTCACAGAAGGAAGGTATCGGTGTACTGAGCCGCCACGTGCTTTCCCAGTCAGGCCGACTATTAATCCTGGGCGCTAAGCAAGGCGTGGAGTTAAAAGATCTTGTAGCCTCCGTCTTCATGTACGACATTCAATCGGGCAAGCAGTTGTGGGTCAATGATCAACTGTTCAAACCCGAGGCGGCGAAGTCAAAAGGATTTTTAGGTAAGCTCGAAACATTCGGAGCACAAATGAGTGGCTTACAAAAACTCACCAGCGAACCTGTTGAAGTAGATAATGAATTTGTACTCATCACACATCCGATGTTTGTTATGAAGTTGAAGTCCGCGACGGGCGAACTTGCGTGGAAGAACGCCATCCAACCGTCGCTGAAAGCGAAAGTATTCTTTTCACCGTATAAGAAAGATGTGACCTTCGTAGGCGTTGAAAGTGAAACTCAATCGGGATCTGGGTTTACGACAACCTCGGGCAACCAAACCGGACAGCCGACGAAGTATTATATCAATCAGTATTATGCGTTCAACAGTGCAACAGGCGCTCCGTTGTGGACAACAACCTGCAAAGGAAGAAGATCATTTAAACCAGATAATCCCGCTGGAAAAAGGTTTCATCGTTTGTCCGCTGTCATCACAAAAGCCTACCGTCAATTTTATCGACTATCAAAGTGGACTGACTACCTGGGGTAAGAAAGGAAAAGGAAACAAAGCGCAAGGCAGTGTCGTGAGCTACATTCCAACGGAAAAAGGAATTCTTATGACTACCGCTTTTGATAACGCATGGAATAACAAAGCGGAAGAGTATTATTTGAATGTGTTGGATCCGGCCACGGGACTGTTCAAGTATGAGAAACCAGTTAAACTTAAAGGTGATCTTGTCTATAGCGAATTGGTTCCAAAGGGTTTACTATTTGTTACTAAACGCGAGATCAATATTCTTGATGTAAACACCGGCACTCTTGTGTGGCCAAATTCTATTGAAGCAGGAGGACAATCATTTGGAGATAAAGTAAGACCATTCCCGGTTGGACAAAAAGGCGACAAAGCGTATGTGTACTCACCGAAAGAGGGTGGTATCATTGAAATTGATAAGGTAGCGGGCACTAACCGCAAGCTCACTTCAGCGAAGATCACATTTGAAGGCAAAGAGTTGCCTGGTTTCATTGACGTAGCCAACGACGGACTTGTGGTTTACAGTGAACAGAATATCATGAAAGTGGATGCGAGTGGCAATCTTGGATATGCAAAGTATTATCCTGCTCCGAGAGAACCTGCACTGGTCAGAGCGCTTTATGCTGCGCAGGCAGTTCGGGCGGCGTACATCGGAGCAGCAGCTGCGGCATATTCAGCAGCATTTGCAGATGCATCTCAAAAGACGACCGATCCTACTGGAAAAGCAGTTGGCAAGGAATTGTCAAAAGGTTTTGCTGACTTGAGTGATGCAGGTTTCAATTATTCAAGTCAGGCGATGAAGATGTTTAACGCGCGTTATAAAGCTTCTCAGGCTACACCTGACTTTATGATTATGATGACGAAGCAGGAGAAGAAGGGCAATCAGCTTGTGCAGTTGAGCAAGTCGAATGGTGAAATTCTTCGTGCTATTGATATTAAGAATGATAAGGAACCGGAGTATGATGTCGATCAGATCTTTAATCACGTGTATTATAGAGTAAGTCCGACAGAGATCGTGTGTTATAAGTTGTGAGAGGTTAGAAGTGAGGGTGCGAGTGTGGGTGTGAGCATGTTCACCGCAGAGCCGCGATACATCGGGGAGGGTTGCGCGGGGATTGAATGCAACACTTAGCGCAACTTAGCGACATGACGTCTTGGCGGTCCAGATAATTATCGGATGCACTCGTAATATGCTAAGAAGATCGAATGGCGCCTGTTTGGCGTGTCAACGACGCGGGTGGAAAAGTTTCTTGTGAATCGGTTGTGTTTGGAAAAGAATTTGCTGGTCTTTGATTATAAACACGTGATTTTCGGTTGTGGTCTTGGAGATTAAGCTAACTAAGTAGAAGCGTCCTGTTGAAAGAAGGGAAGGATCGGGAGCATTACCAGAAATCTCCGCATAGGGCAAGCCACAAAATGAAAGAGTGAAAACCTTTACTCTTTTAGGCAGTGCCGGTGGCGCGATAGCATAGTCGCAGATAAATGCGCCCCGTCCCGATAGCTATTGGGATCGGGGAGATCGAGGTTAAAGCCCTCCGCGCCACAAAAATGTTATTGCCTCCCAGCAGGCAGGTTAATCGTTAATCGTTTGTTTGTGGTGGGTCAATGTCGAACGCCCCCACCTGCGGACGGGCAAGCGATGTCCAATTATTCCTCATTCCTCATTGCTCATTGCTCATTGCTTATTGCCCAAGCTGAGGATGTAGTTTAAAAGGTCGTCCGTTTGTTGTCCTTCCAATCCGGTCAGGAGACCTTCATACATTAGCGACTTCATCTCGTTCTCTGTTTTTGCAATGTCTTTGCGAGCCACCTTTACTATTGAGTTTCCGATCACCATTAATGATAACTCGTTTGTATCAGAACTAATCACTCTTCCGATCATCACTTGACCATCCTTTTTGGTTATCCGCACGGCCTGCATACTCGGCTTGATCCGTTCTGACGGTTTCAAAATTTCCGCTAATATTTCCTCTCGCGATAATCGGTTTGCCACGTCCTTGAGATTTGGTCCCAATAACTCGGTAGCACCATCCACCTGGTGACAGGCAAGACATGCATGCTCAGCAAATAGCTGCTTGCCAGACTCGATCGAATTTTTTGAAAATGACACTTCGGAAGATTTTCTTTCTTTAATGTCTTCCTTAGCAATAGAAGGATCATACATCAACTTGTAAAACGTTCCTTCATTATCATAAACAACATTGTACCAGTAATCGGTTTTGCCATGACGGGCCAGGTAGAGGGAACCATCTTTTCCAAATGCGAGGTCAGAGATCTTGGCCACGTCAGCGACGGGGAATTCTTCATAGGAGTAAATTCCGTTGGGGGATCTATTTAATTTAACACGTGCGATAGCTCCGCGCTCCCATCGTTCGCCTGCACCATAGAAAGCGACAAACAAATCATTTCCGGTTCCTGAAAAATCATTACTGCTCTTGTTGAATACTATTCCCGAGGGAGCAACTTCGGTCCTCAAAACAAACTCAGGTTCTAGTGTAGAGCCTGCGTTGTACTTCTTTTCATTATGTCCATAAAATGAGCCTTTGACCAATCGGTTAAGTTCTTCAGTAGGATTTCCGCCGCCTTCATTATCCGTAAAGAATAAGTCTCCGTCGTCGTTAAACGCCATCCCGTGCACAGAGCGTATTCCTACTCCAACCTTTTCAACTTTCTTTCCATCAGGAGAGATCCGCAGAATAGCCCCGCGGTACAGGTTAGGATCAGGCGATGGCGCTGCGTTCCATGAATCGGTAGTCAGGTTAAAGTACAACCAGCCATCTGGACCAAAATTCAATCCACTAGTCCATTCGTAAGGGTGTTCACTGTTAGGGATATCATCAAAAAATACCCAGCTGGTATCGGCCTTTGCATCATGATCTTTATCAAGAAAAATTCTTATCTGCTGAGCGGTGCCGATATAAATGGTATCACCGCGAAAGGCAAAACCCGAGGGCGAGCGCAATCCGAAATCCTGAACATTACAATAGAGTTCGGCGGTATCTTCAAGTCCATCGTTGTCGGTGTCACGCAATGTGTAAACTTCACCTTTTTGGTTGGCGGCATAGAGCAAATCGCCGGGACCGAGTGTTAGTTGGATAGGATTCGAAATTTTTACTCCGTTTGTAATGGGCAATTTAATAGCAACATAAGGACCGTAAACCGCAACTGTGGTGTCGATGTGATCTTTGTATTTGACTCTAATTGATGATGAAGCTTCTTCCTTTTTACTACAGGAGCTAACTAAAGCAATGAATAAAAGAAGGATAAAGGCGACAGTCGCTTCTCTCATCATAAGGATAAAGGCAATTTTTGTTGTCTTCATGTGCTTAGGATTATAGATAAATCTAATCTTTTTTAAATGAATTTTGGAGTTGTAGCGCGTCGCAAAAAGAGTGTCAGCTGGAACGCGTGGCTTAAGGCTTCGTCTTTTCCCTGAGCTAAGAGGTCACGGATTTGTTGCTCCCTGATTTCAGGTATTCGACTCAAATCAGCTAATAGTTGAATGATCCGGCATAATTATGTTGATTCTAAAAGTTCAACTTCACATCTGTCAATTGGAAAACGAACGCAAGACAGAAGAAGTATGAAAAACTTGCTTTTCAAAATTGCTCTGGGCCTTGCGATGCAAATAGTTATTTCCAGTTGTATCGAATTCGAAATGGGTCGGGGTAAGTGGGGAACGGTTTACGGCTCGGGTTATGATTTAAATTATGATTCAATTTTTTCCGTCCCTAGAGATTCAACGTTTCATCCCGCTTTTTTTATTGATTCGGTTTCACAGATCGATAAGTCGACGGTAACTATTTGGGCGCACATTCTTTATGATACCGTACTGGTGATTAATGCACGTACAGCTTATACCGGCTATCTGGATCAACCCGAAGGAGAAGGATATTCGATAATTCAATCTCAGCCTGATACCCTAAACTTCAGACAACTTACGGACACGACCTCGGTACGAAACGGGCGAAAGGAGTGGATCTATAAATACACTGTTGACGTAGACAGTCTGAGGTCAGGAACTACTTATTGGTTTTGCACGATTAACTTCTACACGGAATTTACAACCAGTTGGCCAATATGGCAGGCTGACTATACATGCACTGATTATTTTGAATTAAAGTAACTCGATCAATCAGGTGGAAGAAGTCATTCCTCATTCCTCATTGTTCATTGCTCATTGCGCTACTCGCTTCTCAAACACTCCGTAGGATTAACGCTTGCAGCCCGAAGGGTTTGTATGCCAACGGTAAGCCAGGCGATAAACAATGCGGCAAGACCCGAGCAAGCAAAGAACCACCACTGAACGTCGATGCGAAAGACAAAGCCGTCTAGCCACAACGTTACGATGTAATAACTCGCCGGCAAGGATATAGCAATTGCGATAAGTACCATTTTTGTGAATTCACCCGACAGAAGGTAAACTATACCACGATTACTTGAACCAAGGATCTTGCGGATGCCGATCTCCTTCATTCGTCTTTCAGCGGTGAATGCTGCCAGACCAAACAAACCAAGGCAGGAGATAAGGACAGCCAGAACGGCAAAGTATCTCGAGAGCGTTGCAACACGACGCTCGGCGGTGTAGAGCTCCTGGTAATCATCATCGAGGAATCGGTAATTGAAGGGAAATCCTGGATTGAATGTAGTGAAGAATTTTTCCAGCTGCGCAAGGGTTTCCTGCTCCTTCCCGCGTTCAATCCTGATCATGATGTTCCCGGTATTCTCAGGACCCAGAAAGAAAAATAGAGGTTTCACTTGCTCATGAAATGATTCGAAGTTGAAGTCTTTGACAACACCAATAATCTCCCTGTCCTCATCCCAAAGTTTCACTTTCTTTCCAATAGGATCTTTCATATCCATAAATGCAATGGCAGCCTCATTGAATATGATCTTTTTATCTTCAGCCGCATGATCCTTTGAAAAAGGTCTCCCTTCCTTCATTTCAACGTCAAGTAATTCAATCATGCCATAGTCGACAGTAACGCGTTCAAATTCAGTACGGTCATCGGGATTTTTGCCCGTCCATTCAACGCCGTAGGTTCCGCCATTGTGTCCAGTCATATCGTGCCCGGATGCTGATGCAGCAACAACTCCAGGCACCTTCCTGACTTCATTGAAGAAGGCTTCCTGCTTTTGAGAGATATTGCCCTCGCGGTTCACGATAATAATGTTGTCCTTATTGTAGCCGAGATTCCGGGTCTGGATAAAATTGATCTGCTCGTAAACCACCCACACTGACACTATCAGCATGATCGACAAAACAAACTGAAATACCACCAGTCCTTTACGAGCCCATACTTCACCGGTAAGGCTGCTGAGTTTACCTTTTAGTACCGCTGCTGGACTGAACCTTGAAAGATATAGTGCGGGATAACTGCCTGCGATCAAACCCGTCACCGTGACGACTATTATAATGAACAGGGCAACAGTTGGGTCGAGACTTAACGTGAGTTGTTTAGCTGTAATCTCGTTAAACTTTGGAAGCAGTGCCCAAACCATCAAAAGTGCTACACCAAATGAAAATAAGGCAGTTAACGTCGATTCACCCAGGTATTGCGAGATCAGGTTCCTTCTCATCGCACCGATCGCTTTTTTCACGCCTACCTCTTTAATCCTGCGCGAAGCCCGTGCTGTGGACAAGTTCATGAAGTTGATGCACGCGATCAGTAGTATAAATGTCGCAATGATGGAGAATAACTTAACGTAGTCGATTCGTCCTCCGGCAAGCACACCGTTTTCATAACGACCGTACAAGTATCCGTCAGATTCGAGTCTGACAAAAGGTGAGCGATGGTTCGCTTTGCCTTCAGTTTTTGTTCTTACCAGGTCGTAATATCTTTTTATTGAATTGTGCGATATCTGTACCGGGCTTTAGAAGCACGTGTGTTTGTGGTGCTGTGTTGAACCAGTTTCTTACCCATTCATTTTCTTCTCTGAATCCCTCGAAGCTGATGACAAAGTCAAATTGATGCGAAGAATTGAGACTTATATCCTTCATCACACCGCTAACCTGATATTGTTTATCGTGGTTTATCGTTACCATTTTGCCGATGACGTCGTCAGTTTTGCCAAAGAGACTTATAGCAAGCGATTCATCGATGACAATCCCTTTTTTATCTGACAGCACCTGCTTCGGTTCCCCCTGCAACAGATCATAAGAAAACATTCGAAAGAAATCCGCGTCCGCATGAACACCTATTGCTGAGATATCTTTATCCTCTATTGAGGTAACGAATGACCTTCCCCATTGCAACGTTGATGTAACAGCCATTTCGACTTCCGGCATTTCTGTGGCCATTGCTTCCGCGGTTGGACCAGACGTCGAATACCGGGTGATCATCCCTGTACCCTGATCGACATTCTCAAGAACCTGGTATAACCGGTCGCCATGTGCGTGGAATTGGTCCATGCGCAGCTCATCGTTCACCCATAACAAGATGAGGACCACACAGGCAAGGCCAGTTGACAATCCAATGAGGTTAATAAAGAATGAACTTTTGTAACGGAGAGAGTTCCGGTAGGCGATGAGTATGTTATGACGGATCATATCAGGGCTTGGTTTTTATGGAGGTGAAAGCGCGAAAATGTTACAGCACGTTTATCTACCAGATTTGGTGCCGAAGGTTACAGGACATCACAAATCATTGTATTCCTTGATTTTTGAAGCATATTCCAATTCAACGTCGCCCTGAACGGGCTGGCTCAATCAACTAACTGTTCATTTATGGATA
The DNA here is from genome assembly GCA_963774615.1 of uncultured Cytophagales bacterium. Taxonomy (GTDB): domain Bacteria; phylum Bacteroidota; class Bacteroidia; order Cytophagales; family Cyclobacteriaceae; genus Chryseolinea. The sequence continues at coordinate 19,221 of CAVZFT010000033.1, read as the reverse complement.
TGCCGGACGTACGGGATTGTTGTTTCAGTCACACTTATACTAATACATGAGGCGGGGTTTTTTATAGTTGTATCTATTGTCAGTAAGCTGTTTGATCACGAAGTCGGCGACGTCCGCCCGTGAGATCGTGGGCATGATGAAAGGAGAGATTATATGTTCTCCGTCGCGATATTTTGAAGTAGCCGGCCCATGTGTCAGCATTGAACACCGGACGATTGTCCACTGAAGGTGGCTGTTGACGATGCTTTCCTCTTTTGCTTCGTGATCCTTAATGACGTTGCTCATCGCAAAGGGCATCAATTTATCCAGGACAAAACCCAATTCTGAACGGAATTCGCTGACGCCGATGAATGATTGGTAAATAAAGCGACTTACCTTTTGTCTGTGCATAGCTTTCACAATATTGTCAACTCCTTTGACCAGCGTTGGATTTCGTTTGAACGGTGTTGATGCTCCAAGTGCTGAGATAGCGCCATCGTGACCTTCGAGGGCTGATTCTACAATTTCCAGATTGCTCACGTCTCCTCTAATAACTGTTAAATTTTTGTGGTGAATTTTCAGCTTTGACGGATGTCGCACAAATGCGGTGATGCCATGGTTTTGTTGCAGTCCACATGAAACAAGTAGACGACCGGTATCGCCGGTTGCTCCAAAGATGAGCACTTTCATTGTGACAATTTTTAATGTTAAATAAAGGTAAGGTTAATCGTGTATGCCAACAATTCGATATTCCTGCTTACCGGCCCGAAGGCAATATCGAAGGGAGTGGGTGTGTGCGAAGAGTGTGTGGGTTTAAGCTGCAGCGTCGTCACGCGTGTTGTTCTACCATGGCCCGACATTCCACTGCACATCTTCTGCACTCTTCAGCGCAGTGTCGACAGTGATCCATATCATGCTTCCAACACTCCTCGGCACAAAGAAGGCATATCTCGGCGCACGCGTTGCAAAGTAAGGAAGCATTTTCGCCGCCGATCATCATGAGTTGTGCGGTGGAGACACAAACCAGTGAGCATTCCATATCTAGCTGGATACATGGTCCGAGCATTCTGACACTGTCTTCCTTAAGGCATTCTGATGCACAGTGTTTACACTCTGCGGCGCAAGCGATGCATGCATCTATGCATCGTTGAAATCGTTCATGGCTCATGTTTATAATTTTATGGTGGATTGTGTAGGATGGCTTCAATTGCCTGTTTTAAGGGCAGCAAAAAAAGACCTGAATGATGAATCCAGGTCTTTCATGCGTAAACCTTTACTTGACTGAAATCTGTTTTCGAGGTTTACCGTTGGGCTCATGTATTTTTTGAATTGTCAATTTCAATACGCCATCGGCATATTTTGCGTCTATGTTTTCTTCGCTAGTGTTAGTGGGAAGATTGAATGAACGTGAAAAAGAACTGAATCCAAATTCTCTGCGAGTATAGTTGTCTTCCTTTTCTTCTTTTTCCTCACGTCGTTCAGCTGATACGGTCAGCAACCCGTGATCAACGGAAATAGTGAAGTCTTTTTTATCGTATCCGGGTGCTGCAAGTTCAACCTCATAGTTCTTTTCATTCTCTTTAATATTGACTGCGGGCATATTGCGTCCGCTGAGCCACGGTGAGCTAAAGAACCGGTCATTGTCAAAGAGATCGGCGAGCATGGAACTGCCACGAGGCCAATCGGATCGTTTTACCAGTGACATATATTACCTCCTTTTTTTATGATTGAAAGTTGAGTGAATCCCAAATAAATACAGGGGCTGCATTTTAATACAGCCCCTGGCTAAACCTCTTTTTCCTTTCGCTGGTATTAACCAGATCAAGTTCCAGGGATATGTTCTCAGACCAGAAACTTAAGTTTAATGAGCTCAAGTTTCAGGCGGCCACTCCCTAAAGGAGGTCAACGCTTGTAAGAGTATAATTTTTATGCCAGGAATATTTATGCGTCTCACGCATTTCACAGGCATCATATGATAATTCGATTGTGGTCTAACTTCACATGGATGTAGATTGTGAGAAATTAATTCCGCATGAAAAAAAGTCAGTCTGTAAAAGTGACGTGCAAGATCTTGAATGGAATGGAAGATATTGCATCTTAAGGTCCAAGTGAACCGACCGCTCGTACCAACGCGCAACACTTGGACCAGTTAGTTTCGTTCGAACGTGAGGTAATCGGTGCCGCCATTGCCCCCGCTGACATTGATCAGTTCGATCTTGGAGGAACTGTATGAAACAAAGCGCCAATCTTCACTCAATTCTTCGAAAGAATTGTTGAGATTGAAATCGATGTTAAAATGCATGTCGTTAGAATTATCGTCATTGCTCTTGCCGTCGGTAACGCTCCAGCTGCCAATGAAGATGTTGCTCCCGTTGCTGGCTGTCAGCGTTCCACTTGCATCAAAAGCAAAATTGTATCCGCTAAACATCGAAGTTTCATTGTTGCCAGAGTCTTCAAATCGCGTAATCCTCCATGTCCCAGCCTTCACGGCATTTTCCACCGCCGAAGCTGAATTAGCCGGATCGTCGTTATTACCACATGAGACTGCAGCCAACATTACCGGTATTATCAGCGCAAGCCTTGCTGTTTTCATAAGTCCTGATTAATCATATAAATATGTACGCTTATTTCTTACGATTCATGCTGACGAAAGTCATATTTGCTCGGGAAAATATGTCGACTATTTTCAAGTACGGTTGATAACGATTTTATAAACGGAGAATTTGGAAAGATTTTTATACATCGCTCGAACTTGGGAAAGGAAAGGCGTGTTACCACCATTAACAATAAATAAACGTTAATTGTATGCCGCAGGCAAGTTTTTCTGATCTGGTAAATGGCGAAAAGCCAACCTTTGTTGATTTTTCCGCGGAGTGGTGTGGACCCTGTAAAATGATGGCGCCGATTCTGGCGCAGTTAAAGTCTGAAGTTGGCGATATGGTAAGAATAATTAAAATTGATATTGACAAGAACCCGCACACGGCATCAGCCTATCAAATCCAAAGTGTACCTACGTTGATGCTGTTTAAGGGTGGCAACGTTGTGTGGCGGCAATCGGGAGTCGTAACCACAGAACATCTTAAGAGGGCGATCCTGAAGCACGTCTAGTAGTTTTCAGCATACTTCATCTGCTTGTTATTAAATTCTGATTCGCACGCCTAGCCAAAGCGTTGCTACACGGCTTGTTAGATTCGTCGTTGAGAACGGATCCTATCACTGTATTCAGGTATTTTAAAAGTGCATAGTAGAAGCCAATTCAAGCTACCACTGCTACGTCTCACCGGAACGAAGACTAGTCTTGTGTCTACTTGGCGGTAGGCACAGCATATTCAACTGGCCATCCCAAGTTATTTAGAGGAAGAGTATTGTAAATGTGTGACCGGTTCCCTACATTCAATATGGAGCCCGTCGATTCTATCACTCCTGAAGAGTGTGGAATGATGGGCTTTTTATTTTCTCAGAACATTCCTTTAAACCAAACTCGTCATGATCGATAACGTCGCGCTCGATGTGGTCATTGGCCTCGTCTTCATCTATCTTCTTTATAGCCTTTTTGCGACAGTCTTAATGGAGATCATCTCCTCCTCGTTCGGACTGCGTGCAAGAAACCTTTCTTATGCGCTACGACGAATGCTCATGGACGAGAAAAGCGATGCTCCTCCAGAAGATCCTGATCATCCAGAAATAAAGCGCAAACGTCCAATTCAATTAAGGATTTGGTCCTATGTGAAGACCATATTCTTCGAAACTATAGCATCAATAATCCAGGTGTCGGGAAGGACCGTCAACATGAAGAACCCCGGTTTGTATGAAAGGTTCTTCAATCAACCTTCCATAAGAACTCTGAGCAGCGGGGGATTGAACAACAAACCATCGTACCTGAGTCCGGAAAATTTTACTAAAGCGTTAATGGATTCGCTGAAAGAAAATACACCAGATGTTGGTCTTATGGCATCCGTAGAAGAAGGCATCGCAAACCTTCCGGAAGGTTCGGAGACGAAGCAATACCTCCAGTCGCTGCTAAATGATTCAAACTATGATCTGGTGAAATTCAAAATCCTGTTGGAGGATTGGTACAATGATACAATGGACCGCGCCACCGGATGGTTCAAACGAAGCGTTCGTGTCGTCCTCATCATCATAGGATTCGGGATCGCTATAGGATTTAATGTCGACTCGTTGGCAATCATCAAAAAACTATCGATAGACAAGGATGCGAGAGAACAGCTTGTAAGTATGGCAACAGACTATGTTGAGAACAAGAAGACCTTAGTTGAAAACATCAGAACAGGAACGCCATATGACTCCACAGTAGCTGCGAAAATAAACCAACAACTGGATTCCCTGCAGGTCGCTGTAAGAGATTCGCTTTACCGCGACATGCATGAAGCACAAACGATACTTTCGTTGGATTGGAATGTTCCGCCGATGCTGAAATATGATTCACGTCCACCCGAAAAACGTAAAGACTATGTCGAGGTGAAGTTGACATTTGTCGATGGCAAGCTGGGGAAGAAGGATCGGATCAATGAAGGAGAGCAAGTAACAGTCGCCTACGCCCAGGTCCACAGATCAGTTGATCACGAAGATTTTAATGAACGTGTTGTCCGATTCAGACACGGCAGGTTGGCTTGCTGTCAATACACTTCGCTATAAAATAAACTATGTCTTCAGCGGTAGTCACTTTGCGGGCTACCTGCTTACGGTGCTGGCCCTCTCGTTAGGTGCGCCGTTTTGGTTTGACATTCTCAACAAGCTGGTGAAGTTGAGGACATCCAGTAAGGTCGCAACTGAATCCGCATCCGGAAGCGGTGATGGCTGATAGATCTGAGAAGCGTGCCATTCTAAATAGAGCGGGATGAGAGGCATCATCAACACAGAGACAAATGAACGCCGAAGTCCCGGCGTGAATTCGCCCATCACAACATTTTACAAGGTCGGCGCCATCGTAGAGATAGAAGATGCCGTGATAGGCGATCCGTACGAAGGGGATGATCTTTGGTACAAGCTGAAGAATGGATGTTATCTGTGGAGCGGAGGAGTAGACATTGAGGCCGACAGTGCCGGACTTGCGCCTGAAGATCATGATCAATATCTGATTTCGTATCGGAACATTCTTCCGGACGGTAGGCCAAACATGAATTCAAAGTCACCGCCCGACAAACTGTATTTCACACCGGTACGCCTACCAGCAGAATCTGAAAGTATTCGTGTAAACGAACTTATGCCGGAATTATTTGCTGATGGTGTAATGCAGTCCGTTCGGAAATTCCATCGCGACCGGGGAAACGTATTGATCTATATCCATGGGTATCAGCCTTTGTTCCCATCTCTCAAGCTCGACCTGTTTTTGGGTCTCGTGAAGAGTTACCTTACGCATCCGCTGAATAGCATCGCGAAGGTAATATTCCTGAGTTGGCCGGCACATGGTGGCGCTGGACGTAAGACAACAGATGATCGCAGTATAAAGATGGGTGAACATTTCTCGGAAATGGGTATGTTCAAGACGTTCAAAGTTCTGTCAGACAAACTAAAGGCTGAAGGCAGGGCACTCAATTTGATTGTTCATTCGTTTGGCCATCAGCTGCTCAATGGCATGATCAATCCTTTCCCAACCAATCCAACCGAACCTGGAAAAGAACGTGTTTGAGAATATTTTTCTCATGGCTCCTGACATAACCGTGCATGTGACAAAAAAAGGAGGGAAGACTCTCAATAACTATTTTAAGGATCGGGATGGTCGTTCCTTTCTTTATTCGTATGCAGGGTTGAATACGCTGGCGAAAAATGTATACGTCTTCCACGATAAGTATGACTATCTTTTGTATAGCAGCACAAAAAAATTTGTGGGAGCCGGGAATCTAAGGGGCATTGATTCACCGGAGAAACGATTTGAGATCACCGGCGACTATAGAAACCTCGGTAACTATGGTAATGTAAAAATTGATCAGGCTGTGGATGACGATGAATTTAAATTCATTGATGTGGACGAGCTCGTGACCAACGGAACACCTGGAAAATTCTCAGACTTTCCGTTCAGGAATATAAAGGGGACGAGACCTGCAAATGAAATTGATAAAGTCTGCGCGAACTCCGACTATAGTGGCATCAACGCAGAATGGATCATTTTTAACATTAATAGATTTGGCAGTCATCATAGGTATCTCTTTACCTGCAAACCGGTCGTAGAAAAGGTACTTAAGTTATTGCTGCCAGGCTCATCGGGCCCCACCCCCTGACCCCCTTCAGGGGGAACTTAGGGGAGCGTATCAATTTATGGAGCACCAGGCACACGTTGCTATCCAGGTCGGGGAATTCCCTTTTATCGATGATGCAGGTAAAAATAATTTTAGTGCGTTGATGTCCGGATTGTGATTTATTTGTTGTCTTAAAGGCGATCACGATTGATCTCAAACAAACCGAAAAGTACTATGGAAAAATTTATGCTTATCGTCCGTGAGGACATGGAACGACTCCGGAAGATCACTGAAGAAGAAAGATTTTCAAATATCCCTGAAATGTTGAAATGGATCCAGTCGATCGCTGAATCGGGCAATTACGTTACCGGTGAGCCGCTTGCCTTGACCGGACGGTATGTAAGCAAGAACGCGGTGTTATCCGATGGCCCTTTTATCGAGTCGAAAGAAGGCATATGCGGTTATGACATCATCCTTGCAGAAAATATTAATCAGGCGGTATCCATTGCTCAGACGTGTCCATTGGTGATGAAAGGGTTGGCAATTCGCGAAGTACGACCGATTATAAACCTCGATTAGCAATGAGCAGTGAGCAATGAGGAATGATGAATGATGAATGAGGAATTAATGATGGATGATAATGAGATGATGAAGGCTTCGTTTGCAGGCAACCGGTTTCTGAGTGTGAAGTATTTAGCGCGCATTTAAAAGTCCCTTTCAGGGGATTTAGGGGTTTTCGAAGGAACAATGATGAATGAGGAATGAAATGAAGCGGTGACGTGTATTTCTTTTGCGCCTTCTGCGATTAAGCGTCGTGGCACAAATCCGAAATTCTGCACCCGCACAGATGCATCCGCAATTTGTATTTTCCACGAACTGAAGTGATTATCCGCCAAGCCCCTTCTGAATTTAAAATTGTCGCAATTCACCCCAGAAATTGTCGTTTTCAACCTGCATTAACTTATAATCAAAATTCTATGTTTGTCGTATAAAGAAGAAACAAACAACCAAAATCAAATAATATGGCAACGAAAGAAAAAACCTCCATCACAGTAGAATCGACAGTGAAAGCACCGATAGAAAAAGTGTGGAAATACTTGAACGAACCAGATCATATTAAGAAGTGGGCATTTGCATCTGACGACTGGCACGCTCCCTACTCTGAAAATGATATCAGGACAAATGGAAAGTTCAAGACAACGATGGCTGCGAAAGACGGCAGCGTCAGCTTTGACTTTGAAGGTATATATACTAATGTTCAGCCGAATAAACTTATTGAATACGAAATGGCCGATGGTCGGAAAGTTAAAGTATCATTTGCTTCCAAGGGAAACAGACTAAAGTGACCGAAACCTTTGACGCAGAAGAAACCAACAGCATTGAACAGCAGCGTACGGGATGGCAGGCGATCCTCGACAACTTCGCAAAGCACACTGAGAATAATTGACTAAAGGAACATTAAGGATTTGCCCGAACGGTCACAAATACTATAAGAGCAGTGACTGTCCTACGTGTCCGGTATGCGAAGATGAACGCAAACCGGATACGGGCTTCCTTTCTCTTCTGGCAGCGCCAGCACGCAGAGCTATGCAGAATGCAGGGATCACAAATCTTGAACAGCTTGGCTCCTGGACAGAAGCAGAATTATTAAAACTTCACGGTATTGGTCCCACTGCTATTCCAAAATTGAAGAAGGCGTTGAAGGCAAGGGGTCGTTCCTTCGCAAAGGAATAAAATTTAGCTAATTAACTTATTGCCAGTCTTCGCTCCTACGGAGCTACTGAGAGCAAGCCCTTCGCAGATGACTCGTCGCAAGCTACGCAGAGCCTTCGCAAAGCTACGGCTGAGCAAACGTGGAGTATATTCCACATTTTAAGGTTTCAGTTTTTCCATAAAAACTTATCAAGAAATTTCATTAGGGCTAGTGCCTTTTCATATCCCTATAACGCCGTTCATCGACGATTGCCGACAAAGTACGAACACCACGCAATCCGTAGGCGTTGTAATAAGAGAACCAACCATAAAATAATTATGATATCTGATCGAGTTATTTATACTGATGGGCACGATGTCACCGTTACTGATTCAACGCTCCAGGTAAATAAAATGAAATATAAGTTAAACGGAATAATCAAACATGGCTTGTTCATTTTGAGGCCTCAGCGTTTTCCGGGCATTCTAATGGTTACAATAGGATTGATCGTGATGTTCGCGGGATTGCTGAAGCTGATTCCTTCTACCTGGATCAATGATACAATTATTGCCAATACACTTGTTAGTGGAAGTACAATAGCATTGATCATAGGTGCGTCGATAGCCTTTATTGGTGTCTTGTTGTTGGGAATAATCCGCCAGCGATATGCAGTTCGTATCGCTACTGCGGAGGGTGAAAAAGATGTAGTAGTCAGCTCGCGGAAGGAGTACATTCAACAAATTGTTGATGCCCTTAACGCCGCTTATAACTACATACGCAACAACGTTTAAGTCGTTTTAAAGCAACTGGTGTGTTCTGAGTTTCACGGATAGACTGTCGGTTTATCCGTGATTCTCTTTTTATAGGGGTCACTATTCCAATAACTTTTTTTAGTTACAGAAAAAAATAAATTCGTTTCTGTAACTTTTTCTATTTTGTTTCCGTTCGGAGTTGATAAGTTGGTGAAAGTTATTATATCTTTGCCCACGACAATTAAGGAATGAAATCTGGTCACAACATATCGGCGAAAAAATCTTGTAAGATGTCATGCGATAAGCAAAAGATATGTTTATGCCCGGAAAAACAGTTATGATATAAAGTAAAAGAATATATAACTAAAGCCCCGGGCAGATTTGTCCGGGGCTTTTTGTTTTATGGTCGCTGTGCATTTTGAAAAGAAGTGTGATAACCGGAGGTGTATGCATATGATTGCGGCCATGTTGAAAATAAAGATTTGTGGATTTCTGCATAATAGTTGGTGATCCGCAAATTCATAGATCCAGCCGTCCGCCCCGATACATGGGGGCGTGACACCCTGCGCACGTAGTGCAGGGGCTGGCTGGATTGCGTAGGGCAATGAGCAATGAGCAATGAAGCAATGAGCAATGAGGAATGAGGAGCAAATGAATGGCTTGTGATTTGATTAGTGAAAAAGAAAAATAAATAAAGGCCGAAAAACAATCTGAACATGAATACAAGACACATAGTACACCAAAGCAACGGAAAGGATATTGTTGCATTGAGAGAGAGCGGAGTGGTTATCCGCAACGCGCAGGAGTTCCTGGATATTATTATGAACCTGCCATCCGACAGGGTGATTATCTACAAGGAAAATATCCAGGAAGAATTCTTCGACCTGCGCAGTGGCCTTGCGGGAGAAATACTTCAAAAGGCTGTTAACTATTCAAGACAACTCGGAATAGTAGGAGACCTGTCTAAGTATCCGAGTAGAAGTCTCAAGGCATTTGTTTATGAAAGCAATAAGTCGGACAATGTAATCTTTACAGATACTCTTGATGAAGCGCTGCAGAGGTTGAGTGCTTAGAGCGATGTGTGCTCTACAAAGAAGGCGCAGTTCAGGGCTAAAGCCCGGACTCATCGTTGCCTTAAGCCACGCCCTTAAGGGCGTGGTTAATTGTTAGTTGGAATGATTGTGTGACCTTCAGCGATTGCATGACCGTGGTGATAGAGCTAGTCATCGCTATGTCATTTCTGCTCCGTCAAAATTCCTGAAGATATTCCGGACCTTAATGAGGTATCTATATCGAGGTATCTTTTGTAACCACGCCCTTTAGGGCGTGGCTAATGAGAAAGGATAATGCTGGGCTTTAGCCCTGACTTGCGCCTCGGCTTCGGGTCCAACACAGGCACTCACACCATTATCCCAACTCCCGCCTACGCGAAGCGCTTGCGCCACCGCTATAGCTTTAGCGCACGCGGTCGGACGGGCAAGCATAACTCTAACTTCTAACTTCTCTAGCTTTTCATCCGAATAACAGGATAAGGAAATACAGACTTCAGTGCCACCCGCTTGCCTGTTGCTTGCGACTCACGCGTTGCTTCCATTACTTCCAACACATGAAGTGCATGTTCCGCATTTATAAGTGGTTCGATTCCTGTTACGAGACTTTCTGAAATTACCGACGCCCCTTGTTGCCATACGTATGTTCCAGGATCGGGTACATAACGTACTGTTTTTTCATTATCGACAGTTGCCATATCTACACCGGAAGGAGCCCAGTCGTAGCCAACAAGATTCATGTTGCCCTTCGTTCCCCAAATTGAAATTGTAGGCCGGTCCTGTCCTGAACCTTCGTGGCCATAAGGATCGAAGTAGTTGAATCCGCATTGAACGTGAGAGATAGCGCCGTTTGAATGTTCCATTAACACCATCGCGTTGTCTTCTGCTTCAACTTTTATCTTCCCTTTATTTTCCGTTTGCCGTTCGGGAGTGACAATGCTTGTCATACCTACGACGGATTTCGCAGGGCCGAGTAAACCAGTAATCGTCGCAATGTTATAGACGCCGAGATCGGGCAGACTTCCTCCGCCTTTTTCATAAAAAAATGCGGACCAATGTGGACCTAAGTGACCATAGTGCGCGTGGGCAGCAGAAACGTTGCCGAGTTTACCTTCCTGGATACTTTTTGCCATGAATGCAAATTGCGGGCTGTTTACAACGGCAGGGGCACCCCAAACCCGAAGCCCTTTGCTCTTCGCCAGATCGAGCAATTCACGCCCTTCTTTGTAAGTGTTGGCCATTGGCTTTTCGCTCCAAACATGATGACCGGCCATGAGAGCTTGTTTGTTAAGGCGTCCATGCTCTTGCATGTCCGTAAGTGTTATCATCATATCAAACTTCGCTCCTGCGAGCATCTTGTCAATATGAGGATACCAGTTAGGAACGTTGTATTTCTTCGCAGCAGCTTGTGCGCGCTCTGGTATTATGTCACACGCTGACACCAGCTCTACGAAGGGGCTTTTGGATAGGTGAGGAAAGTATTGTCCGGAAACACTTCCGCATCCGATCACAGCGACCTTGATCTTCTTATCAGCAAGTCCCAAAGACTTTGCGTGCGCTGACAATGACGATAGTAACGACACTGCTGCAAGCTTCGTCGTATAATCAAGAAATTCCTTTCTGCTTATGGTACTCATATTTCATTAAGTTATTGTTCATCATTATTCCTCCTCGAAACCCCTAAATCCCCTAAAGGGGACTTAAATGCACTTGCTAAATTCCGTTCGAAAGTTGCAGAGTCCGCCGGCGAAGCGCGGGAGACTCTGCGACGCACCTCATTAGTTCATTCTTCACCCTTCATTGCTCATTGCTCACTGTTCATTGCTCACTGTCATCAGTTATCCATACGTTGGCGTATTGCCTCGGAGTTTTCAATAGGATCTTATGGAAGTTACCACCGTCAAGAGTGAGATCGAAGCTTTCTTGCGAAACGGGAGCTTCGCCAACTTTTTTATAGTCGTCCTTTCCGCCACTCTTAAAGTTATTGGTTTCCGCGACATAGATCTCAGCTTTCTCACTGTCATTCTTATTGATGGCCGTCCAGGTCAGGGTAACTTTGCCGTTACTTTTTCGCGCTACCAGTTGCGATACATCAACTGGGCCAATGAACGAGACGCCGTCCACTTCACGGTTGACGTCTTCCGGAATTTGCAAGCCGAGGTGGTAACAAATGGTGGGGAAAATATCGACGATACCTGGATTCTGGTCGAAACGAGCGTTGCGTTGTGAGGCATTCGTAACGATCCACGTCAGCCGTTCCCTGTCCGACTGCCCGCCGTGATTATGTCCGGTCTGGGCGTCGCGGCCATGATCCGTAGTTATGACGATAAGCCAATCTTCATCGTTTTCACTTTGCCGGCGTTTGATTGCATCCCATACTTTTCCGATCTGTTTATCCGCCGCCATGATAGCGTCGTGAAATTGTTGACTATCACCAAACTTGTGGCCCATCTCATCGGTGAATTCAAGGTAGACCCAGGACAGGTCCGGCCCTTCCGCGGAAATCACTTGCGCCGCCTCATCCGATACCGCTTCATCTATACGCTGAATGAATACTTTCGTCGTGTATGAGGATATTTGACGGTGTCGTGTTCGAGCCCATCGAATTTAAATCCACTGAAACGTTGCCAGCTTGTTGCAAGCCCTCACCGATTAGTTTTGTCCTATTGTCTTCCCAGGTGGAGAACACGGCAGTTTTTAATGCTGGATTGCTTTGCTTCGCGATGCGGAAAAGATTCCAGTAGTTATAGTTTGGCTCTGCAATGTCGTTATCCCAGACGTTGTGCTTGTTAACCCATGTGCCTGTTAGAAGGCTGTTATAACCGACAGCGGATATCGTGGGTGTCTGGCTGTAAGAATCCTTTCCGCCTCCAACGTGTGCAAGTGTAAATCCGCCTGCCTTGGAAATTTCTGCAAGCACCGGCGGATTTAATTTTTGAATGACATCGCCTGCAATTCCATCAACAATAATAAAGACCGCCTTTGGGGTGGCATTTTTTTTATCCTTGTTAGACTGGCAACTAACCAATAACAGCGCCATTACGACAATTCCAGCCAACACGATTGTTTCTTCACCAACAAAAAAATTCTGGTCATATTTATTTTTACTAAGTTATTTCAAAAGTTTATAGGTTGCCACAACGGCGTAATGATCTGATTCATAATCCTGCACATTATTCCGGCGTTATCGCCTGGACCGCCAATCAGACGAACATCTTTAACTTCGTATGCATCAGACGCCGTGTGATAAACTATGTCTATTCTATCATAACTTCATTCTCGCTTTCGAAGGTGTCCATGTTATTCCAGGAAAATCAGCTGGGTTGGGAATTTCATACGATAGGTATCAACAAATCCAGATTATCAATTGTTTTGCTTACCGGCCATTCCACAACCTTTCCAAAGTGCATGTTATTCGTAGCGGTTGCCGTTGTCCAGTCCAAATGAGATGGCTCGTTAAAATCACCCGTGAAAAAAACGGTATAGCATCGGCTTTGAGTTCCTCCACTTCTTCCAATACGGATTCAATCGAAGGGATTCGTGTTTGTGTTGCGGCCTGTATCGCTTGTTGCGAGTGGTAATTATGCCATCGCGAAAATCATAAGGCTGATAAGGATAAGGAGCCAGATGTACGGTAAAGATCCTACTTCAAGTCCTGAATTGACGCGCACGACAACTCCGTTTTCTGAATAACGCGTAAAAGGAAATCGACTTAGAATTCCAGTATCCTGATCGTTAAGATTGCCATCAGACTTCGAAAAGCTGTGAAAGTGGTAACGGAGTTGTTGAGCTAATTCCATTAACCTTGAGGTTGAAATTTCCTGCAATCCGATAATGTCTGCGTCAGCTTCCAACAAAGCCTGGAGGGTGGCTTCGTTGGAAGTAGTGTAAAGTACATTGAAGGTCATTACTTTGATCTCGTCAAATTCCTCCTCTTCAACGTTTTCAATTTTGTCATCACTGCAACCGATTAACAGGCATGAAATGACAAACAGTAACAATCGATATTCCTTCATCCAGTACTTTCTTTACCTGACGCGCTGGCTCTGTTACGGAACAGAAAAATCGTTGATGACAGAATACCAATAAACCCAGTCTGCCATCCCAATAATAAATATCATACTCGATGCTGATCTTTCCAGCACCTGCATTGTATGATCCGGTATTGACCTCCACGAATTTGTAAGCATAACCATCGGTGTCGCTTCCAGTTTCCTGCTCACCAAAAGTAGCAGTCCCTGTTGAAGAACCAGCGCTATCCGGAGTAATCGTCAAGTCAGAGTTGCGCTCGGGAATTTGCCATAAGCAATGAGGTCTCCAGTGACAGTTACAGTATTATTCATTCTTGTCAACCACGGAACTGCCGTGCAGGTCTTCGGTCCAGGCATCATCAGGGGCAGAAACTACGTTCGCCAGTTCCTGATTATAAATGCAGATTGGGTTACCACTGCATTCGTCGTCCTGGATCTTGAATTTAATCGAGCCTTTTTTTGGTTCAGTAATTCCGAGACCAATGTTCGCATCCGGTAGACTAGTAGATTGAATACCAATCTCAAACGTCCTCTCCAATTCATTCGCAGCGTCATTGTTTATCGTTTTCACCCAAATGGTATCCGATGTGAGCTTGCCGGCTTTGATCTTGACGACGTCTGATGGAGTTACAGTAAAATCTTCATCCTTTTTAGCATTTATTGCTCCGATACCAAGGTTTACTGTTATGTCCTGTGTATAAGGTTCAAAGGCCCATAACTGAACAACGAGAGGATATCCTGCATCATTGTTGGTGGCTTCACCAAGGTTAACCTCCGCATCACCTCCAAAGGAAATGAACTCATGGATTGGATCCTGTATTGTCTCTTCCTCGTCGCAGGAGAAAATTCCCGCTGCAAGGATCATTATGGCTGTTATTAACTTTGTCTTCATAGTAATTGTCATTTGTCTATTCTGGTTTTAACAACCACATCACTCCATTAATATTATCCTGGGTGTATTGGCGTTCGATGGCTTCCTCCACATTTGCTGTATTGAGTTGAAGCTCAAGCTGTGGATACATCCATCGTTTAGGAACCTGCTCATTATTAAGGACTCCACCGCCGTCGACGCTGAATTCCGGGAAGCCCGTTCTCAACTGATTATAGAAAGGTTCCCATGCTCCATTGAGGAAAAAGTTTATATACTTCTGCGTAACGATCATTTCTACTCCATCTGCCGCAGAGTAAGTCACTCCCGGAGTTGCGAGATAATCGTCCTGATCATCTGTACCGATGTTATAGAAATCAAATGAAGCCCTGATGCCATTGTTATAATGTTCCTCAGGGTCATTGGTAATCCATCCACGGGCCGCTGCCTCTGCAAGGGTGAATTCGAGTTCGGCGTATCCCATGAGAACACTTGGTTCATTCACAGGATCACTGTAGTAACGCGCGTCAGCACGCGATGCTTCGCCATCAACCAGACGGTTCGTATTTGTGGAAAGAGGAGCACTTCCGTCCAATCCGCCGTAGGCATCGAAGTCCGTCTCCGGTAACGCAACTCCCTCCGGCTTTTGATCAGCGAATGTAAACAACCGCGGATCACTTAAACCTTTTAAAAGATCGACAAACGACTCTTCCATATAATAAGCCGTCTTGAAGTTGTTGTTATTCAAGTAGGGATACCGGTTATTAACTGCGTCTACAAAAAACAGCGCGGCATTATCATCGTTCGAAGTAAAGATCGGGTGACCTGTGGGATCGTCCACGATAGCTTTGAACCTGTTCTTAACATTCAATGTTGCATTGCCTTCCTTAAGTGATAAGACTCATTAGCACTCTCAACGTGTAAGAGTTGATAAGCTTTTTCCACTTCTGAATATCACCGCTGTAAATTACGTCACCTGTTATCAGGCGCTGCATCCGCGTCGAGTGTTGCGTTAGCTTGCTCAAGGTCAGTAAGGACCTGTGCATAGATTTCCTGCTGAAGATCATATGCCGGCTTGTCTATGCCGGTTGCCGCCTGAACAGCCTCGCTGTATGGAACATCTCCAAACACTTTTGAGATCTCAAGAATGACGACCGATCTCAGGAAAAGTGCAAGTGATTTATAATTGTCCAGTCCTGTTCTTTCGGCTTCCTCCACCATCTTGGAGATCTGACGCAGCTGGTCGTAACGATCAAAAGAGTTTCGCTGCCATGAGTAATATTGTTCATCGGCAGTCCCGTCGGTAAAGACCATCATTCGCGATGCCAGCATAGCTCCCACGTCGACTACTTCAAAGACGCTGGTTTCAATACCAGTAAGAAGCAAGCCAGGCTGAGCCTGCACGGGCCGGTTGGGGTCGATTTGTAATTCATCAAAGTCTTTGCATGCGCTTACGCAGAGCATCACAGTCACTATTGATAATATTTTTATTGTTTTCATAAATCGCGTTGTCAGCTTTAGAATGAGAAATTCAAATTGAAGCCCATGTTGCGGGTAGCTGGAGTCTGAAGATTATCTCTGCCGGTATCCGGATCGACTTCAGGAACATCTGACCAAAGCGCAAGATTTCTTCCCACAAGTGAAATCGACGCTCTTGACAGGAATGTCTTTTCAAGCATCGTTCTGGGAAAATTGTAAGTGAGTGTTACTTCCCTCAGTTTTACAAAACTCTGATCATAATAGTGATTCAGATAAGGGTTGCTCGTGTCAATATTCCATGAAATGTAATTAACAGGCGGTAGTGTTGGGCGCATAAATGCGTGTGTCGTTCAAAATCTTCCCTTCCGCGTCGTAGGTGACGTCACCTTCGACTACGACGACACCATCCGCGATGTAGGTTGCCTTACCTTCGTTGGCATCATCCCTGAATTGATTTACAGTTCCAGGATGCGTTCCACCCCACCACATTTTCTGGTTTGTTGTAGAATACATTTTTCCACCGATTCTTCCGTCGAAAGACACTCCTAACGTGAAGTTATTGTACGTTAAGGTATTCTGAAATCCGAAGATGAAATCGGGATCTGTGTATCCGAGCTGCCGCTGATAAGGGTCATTCGCAGGGAAACCGTTGTCCTGCATTATAAGCTTTCCACCCGGAGTATGCGCATAGCTGAATCCATAGATCTGATCCCAGCGGGTTCCGACTTTAATATATTCTATACGATCACTTCCATCATAGACAGATTCGAGATACTTGTGGAACTTACTCCAGTTAACAACAAGGTCCCATGAAAACGCACCACTCTTTACTGGTGTTGCCGTCAATGTGATCTCTAAACCCTTCCTGCTAAACTCGCCTCCATTCAGAAGTCGATAGTCATACCCGCTACTTTCCGACATTGGCACCTGCACTATATTGTCGTAGTCGCGGATCTTGTAGACTGCAACATCGATGCCCAATCGTCCACTGAAGAACCTTGCATCCAACCCAGCTTCGAATGTGTCCGATGATTCTGGCTTGATATCCGGATCGATAAGCGTGGATGGAAATGTCAATGACGGATTATTGTTCCATGTTACGCCAGGGCTATAAGCTTGTATATGTTGATATGGATAACCTATCACCCATTTGGGTGTCCAATGCTGTGATCTTGCCATCCGAAACACGTGACCATGACGTGCGTAGCTTAAGGAAGGAGACTTGTAAACCGGAAACGTCTACCAAATCGGAGATCACCCCCGACAATGATACAGAGGGATAGAAGAATGAATTGTTCTTCACGGCCAATGTTGAAACCCAGTCGTTACGTGCCGTGAATCCAAGGAAGATGCTGTTCCAGAATTCCAAGTCAAGCGTTCCATAAGCGCTGTTCAATGCCGCAACGGCGAGTTCGGGCCCGGCGGCAGCGAGCTGCTCGTGCTCGATCGCGGCGAGGGCTGCTACGTCTTCGACACGCGCGGGCGCCGCTACATCGACGCGCTGTCGAGCCTGTTCTGCTGCCAGATCGGCTACTCGTACGGCGAGGAGATGGCGGCCGCGGCGCGCGCGCAGCTCAGCCGGCTCGCCGTTCAACACGAACTGGTCGACCGCGCACCCGCCGGCGATCGAGCTGGCGACCGAGCTCGCCGAGCGCGCGCCCGACGGGATCGAGCACGTCTTCTTCACCAGCGGCGGCTCCGAGTCGGTCGAGACCGCGTGGAAGCTCGTCGCGCCAGTACCACGTCGCCAACGGCGAGCCGGAGCGCACGAAGGCGATCGCGCGCGACGTCGCCTACCACGGCGTCACGCTCGGCGCGCTCTCGTTCACCGGCGTGCCCGGCTTCAAGGACGCCGTTCGGCCCGCCGCGCGATCCGACGACGCACGTCGCCAACACGCTTCCGGTGCCGCGAGGCGGCTCGAGGGCGCCGCTGCGCGAGCGCCTGCTCGACGAGATCGAGCGGCGATCGTCGCGGAGGGCCCGGAGACGGTCGCGATGATCATCGCCGAGCCGGTGCAGAACGCCGGCGGCTGCTTCGTCCCGCCGCGACGGCTACTGGCCGGGGCTGCGCGAGCTCGCCGACCGCTACGGATCCTGCTCGTCGCCGACGAGGTCATCTCGCGGCTTCGGCCGGCTCGGCGACCTGGTTCGGCGTCGACGCGCTACGGCGGCGAGCCCGACCTCATCACCTCCGCGAAGGGTCTCACCTCCGCGTACGCGCCGATGGGCGCGCTGCTGGTCGCGCGAGCGGTCGCCGCGCCGCTCGTACGAGCAGGCCGCACGCTGCTGCACGGCATCACGTTCGGCGGGCACCCGCTTCGCGCCGCGATCGCGCTGAAGAACATCGAGATCTTCGAGCGCGAGGGCGTGCTGGAGAACGTGCGCGCGCTCGAGCCGCACCTGAGAGCGGATGCAAGACGCTGCTCGAGCTGCCGATCGTCGGCGACGTGCGCGGCGCCGGCTTCTTCTGGGCGTCGAGCTGGTCCGGACGGCGACGACGCCGCTTCGACGCCGACGAGCGCGAGGAGCTGCTGCGCGGCTTCCTGCCCGGCGCCCTGCTCGAGGCCGGGCTGATCGCCCGCGCCGACGACCGCGGCGACGCCGTCGTGCAGATCGCTCCGCCGCTGATCTCCGGCCCGCGCGGCTCGACGAGCTCGTCGACAAGCTGCGCGCGACCTCGTCGCTGTCAGCCTCCACATGGACATCCCCGTCACGGCCTGAAAGCGAGAACGATGGACACTGCTCCCACACCGCGAGTTCCCGGGGCGCTGGAAGCTAGCGGCGCCGCCGTGGAAACTCCTACGCGCAGCACCGGCACCGTAGACGGCGCGCCGCTCGACGAGAGCGGCGTGACGCTGCCGGTGATCGACCCCTCGACCGAGGAGCTGCTGGCCGAGGTCCCCGTCGCCTCCGCCGCGACGGTCGACCGCGCCGTGCTCGCCGCCGAGCGCGCGTTCGACGGCTGGGCCGACACGACGCCGGCGCAGCGCGACGACCTGATGAACGCGCTCGCCGACCAGCTCGCCGCGCACCGCGAGGAGTTCGCGGCGCTGGAGGCGCGCAACGTCGGCAAGCCGCTGGAGGCCGCGCGCGACGAGGTCGACGCCTGCGTCGCGGAGCTGCGCTACTTCGGCGGCGCGGCACGCACGATCGAGGGCAAGGCCGCGGCCGAG
>CAVZFT010000032.1:0-172654 GCA_963774615.1 uncultured Cytophagales bacterium | reverse complement strand
GATCGTGATACTGATAGTTGTCGCGAACCTCATTGCATGGCCCGTAGCCTGGTATTTCATGGATAAATGGCTAGGGACTTTTGCCTATCACATAAGCATGGATGTTTTTGCTTATCTGCTGGCAGCAGTACTTGCCGTCCTGATTGCATTGATCACGGTGAGCACCCAAACCATTAGAGCGGCGATGAGCAATCCCGCGAATACGTTAGGTACGAATAGTCGATAGTTTCAATTACCAATACCTTTTGACCACTTACGATCTACTTAGTTACCTGGAGTAGTAGTCCCATGCGCTTTTGGCAATAGCCGCAATGACTGCTTCCATTTTTTTGGGATCAGACTTTGAGTTCAACATAAATACTGCAATGGCGTAGTGCTTTCCGTTTGGAAGCGTAACAATTCCCACATCGTTGATGGCTGCTGTTACGCCTTCCTCATTCGGACCGGAAGTTCCCGTTTTGTGAGCGACCATTGCATCTTTAGGAAGCAAACCTTTTATCCTGTTGGGGCCGGTCGTTGTCTCCGTCATTAGCTTTAGAAGGAAACTGTTGCTGGGCGGCGATAACGTTTTGCCTTCATGTACGAGCTGCAACAACTGAATCATCGCGAGGGGCTCGCTCCAGTTAGTGAATTGAACATTCCAATCGCCGTGCATTTCTTCCTCAGTGGTTGCTATGGTCATTCCACGAACGCCCAGGCTATGAATAAACCTTTCAACGTTTGAAGGGCCTCCCAATAGACGGAATAATATATCACATCCGCTGTTGTCGCTTTGAGAAACGGTGTACATCAAAATTTCAGAAAGAGGAACATCGACATTGCCTTCAGGATATTTCTTTTGCAAAGGGCTCCATGTATTTGGTAGCAAATCCTTTTTTGTGATATGTATCTTCTGATCCAGTGATAATTTACCGAGATCAACTTGCTTGAGCACCGCCATACCTAAAGGCAGTTTATAGACGCTCTGCATTGGGCAATGGGTGCGGCCGTTAACTGAAACAGTGTCCTTTTCTTGTAACCCCATAATAGCAACTCCGACCTTTTCGTCGGACGCGCTAATAATGTCCTGAATACTTTTCCTTAAGTCATTTTGCTGCGCCGGTGCAAGCGAAGGAAAAATCGTCAAAAGGATAATAACACAAGTACGAAAGCAAAGTCCATAGTTAGTTGGTCGATAGTCCATAGTTGGGTGGTCGATAGGTTTGATAATAAGGTGGATAGATGGATGGATTTTACAATGATTTAATTTCGTCCCAAACGGACTTCAGGACAGGGATGCCATTGGTGGTGTTTTCTTTTCTGACACTCATCACCTTTTCGCCAGGGTATAGAATCTTCGATCCCTTTTCAGGAATTGAATTGTGGTAATCAGCCAGGATCTGAGTGATGGCAGATGATATTGTTTCAAAATTCTTAAGCTTCGAAAGAGCGATGGCGATATACACCTGTGAGGCGCTAATTTCCGCTGGTTGTTTCGTAATACCTGAAACGGAAAGTCCGCCGGAAAGAATTGTTGCCAGGATATCCAATAACAAGGACAATCCAGCTCCTTTCCAATAGCCAACCGGAAGTATTCGCTGGGATTTAAGTATAGAACCCGGGTCGGTAGTCAATGTGCCGTCCGTCGTGAATCCGCCTTGAACTGGTAGTTGTTGATTTTTCAGCTGATAGAACTCCAGCATTCCGTAAGAGTATTGCGACATAGCCATATCAAGCACGATAGCCTCATCCTGATTAGGAACGGCAATAACGAGCGGGTTATTTCCAAGTTTGCTGTTCACGGCTCCCCAAGTTGGCATGTTTGCCGTTGTGTTGGTCCAGCCGATAAAGACGAAACCCTTACGTGCTGCCTTCCATCCATACGTCCCGCCGCGCATCCAATGGTTCGTATTTGCAATCGCTACACAACCCATACCCTGTACGCTGGCGATTTCCATCGCCCTGTCTGTGCAATGCAGGGCATTGAGAGGGCCCGGGCCGAGTCGTCCATCCCACTGCTCAATACAACCTATGGCACTTTCGCGGACTGGTTCTGCCCCCGGGCGGACATATCCTTCTACAACGTATTTGACAAACCGGGGGAACCTGTTCACCCCATGAGTGTAGACTCCGTCAAGACTATTGTCAGCGAAGATGGAAGCACAGGTCCTTGCCTTTTCTTCTGCAAAACCATGACGCCGCAGTATCTCATAGAAAGTCGAGTGCATTGTCTGGTGCTGTATCTTCAAAAACTCAGGAGGTTGACTGAAAGACATGATGTTTCTGTTTGAGGGAGTTAAATATAGTAATTCAACAAACGTTGTAGTAAAGCAAAAATGGAGTTACTGTTCAAATATTCTTTATCTCCTCTCCAAATACTCTATAGCGTTTGTATATAAAACCAAAGTAATTTATTTTAGGCAGAATTACTTTCACTTCCTTAAACCTATTGACCGATTTGAGATGAAAATTACACCACGAGCACTCTTGATCTTGCTTGGTATGATTGCCATACCAACTGTTTTGCCTGCAGCTGATGCCCCGGTTATAGATTCCGGCGCCACTGCCTGGATGCTAACCTCTGCTGCACTGGTCTTGTTAATGATCCCGGGACTTGCCATGTTTTATGGTGGACTCGTGCGGACTAAAAATGTGTTGGGCACCATGATGCACAGTTTTGCCGCAATGGGCATAATGACTGTATCTATGGGTTATCTGCGGATACAGCATGGCCTTCGGACCTAATGTTCTCGGAGGTTGGTTTGGCTGGAGTTGGGATTATTTTCTTCTCTCCGGAATTGACGAGAC
Organism: uncultured Cytophagales bacterium; assembly: GCA_963774615.1. Classification (GTDB taxonomy): domain Bacteria; phylum Bacteroidota; class Bacteroidia; order Cytophagales; family Cyclobacteriaceae; genus Chryseolinea. The sequence continues at coordinate 169,867 of CAVZFT010000032.1, read as the reverse complement.
AATAATGAGTTACGGGATTCCTGAATACGTCTTTTCAATGTTCCAGGCAAAGTTTGCCATTATCACCCCTGCCTTGATAGCAGGCGCATTTGCGGAAAGAGTTTCATTTAAAGGATATTGTTTCTTCATCGCATTATGGGGAATAATTGTTTACAATCCCCTGTGTCATTGGGTTTGGGCTGGCGACGGCTTTTTATTCAATCTCGGAGCAAAAGGCGCTATTGACTTTGCAGGTGGAACAGTCGTCCATATTTCCGCGGGCGTAAGTGGATTAGTGGCAGCATTGTATCTCGGCGGCCGGAAATCATTTCCTCACTTGCCGATGCGTCCCAACAATCTGGTTATGACAATGATCGGAGCGGGTTTGTTGTGGGTAGGATGGTTCGGCTTTAATGCTGGTAGCAGTGTTTCAAGCGGACTGAGCACAGCGCAGGCATTGACAGCAACTCAGGTTGCAGCTGCGGCCGGCGCCATGGCCTGGATTATCATTGAAGGTACACACCAAGGCAAAGCCACAGCATTGGGATTTGTCAGCGGTGTGCTCGCCGGGCTTGTGGCGATAACGCCTGCTGCGGGTGTTGTAAAACCCGTAGGCGCACTAGCCCTTGGCGTACTTGCCAGTGGCTTTTGTTACATGGCTATTATTCTTAAGAACAAACTGGGATACGATGATACACTGGATGCCTTCGGTATTCACGGTGTCGGCGGAATAGTGGGCGCAATTTTCCTTACCTTCTTTATTCGCAATTCGTGGATGGCAGATGCGGCCACTGCTGCGGGTAGCTGGTCCGTGATGCAACAGCTCGGCGTTCAGGCGCTGGCAGTGGTTATTGCTATTGCTTATGCTGGGATCGGAACATTGGTAATACTTGTTGTCCTTAATAAGATTGTACCTATCCGATCAAATGCGGAAGGCGAAATGAGAGGCCTCGATAATTATTATCATGGCGAACGTGGTTACGGAATGACTAACCCCAATTAATCTTAACAACAGATGAAATTAATCATAGCAATCATACGCGAGAATCAGCTTGACCAGGTAAGAGAGGCACTTATTGATGCCGCTGTAACGCGGATCACTGTCAGTCATGTTTCAGGCCACGGCAGAAGCAAGACGGAAGATAAGACGGAAGAAATCTACCGGGGACAAATTGTGGTGCCAAACCTGGTTCCAAACATCCGGCTTGAAATAGCTGTTAACGATGACTTTGTTGATCGTACCTGTAATGCCATATTAAGCGCAACAAAGGCCAATGATGGAGGGCTTATCGGAAGCGGTAAGATCTTTGTTATTGCTCTCGAAGAAGTTATTCGCTTCAGGACCGGCGAGCGTGGTTCTGATGCTATTTAAGTTGCGCAAAACTACTTGAGTGTTGAGTGTTGATATATTGAATGTTGAGTGTTTTTGATCGCAGACCATAGGCTTTCAATAAAAACACTCAACAATCAACACATCAATAAGTCAACACTCAAGTATTGACTGCTCTTGATCAGTTAGTTACTACTCTACACGTTCCATCCGCGGCGCAAGGAAATGCATGGTGATCCAGGCAATAAGGTAAGCAAAACCGCATATCACGAACAGGATGTTATATCCAATGACAATGTCTCCAAGTGCTTTGTAGTGATCAAGCAGAGCGCCAACCACTAGAGGAAACAACATTCCTCCGATAGACCCCGCCATCCCGCCAATACCAACGACAGAACTCACAGCTTGTTTTGGGAACATGTCAGATACCGTTGTGAAAATATTAGCACTCCATGCCTGATGTGATGCAGCAGCAAGACTGATAAGTCCGACGGCAATCCAAACGTTACCGGCATACGGCGCAGTCATGATTGGTAAAACGCAGAATGCAAACACCAACATCGATATCTTTCGCGCTTTGAACACGAGCCAACCCCTTCTTATCAGGTAAGATGACAAGTAACCCCCGCCAACGCTACCTATCGTAGTTGCTGTGTAAACGATGACCAGTTGAAGATTGGGTTTCTTCAAGTCGATATTGTAGGCTTCCGCGAAAAAAGAAGGAAGCCAAAAAAGGAAGAACCACCATATTGGATCCGTAAGCAGTTTTCCAAAAACAAAAGCCCATGTCTGACGAACTCCAAGCAATCTTCTCCACGGTAACGGCTTATCCTTTAGTTCCTCCTGCTCGTCCTTGTCGCTATGAATGTAATTGAACTCCTCTTTGCTTACTCTCTTTTGTCTCGACGGTATCTCGTAATAGATGATCCAAAAGATCAGCCAGACAAAGCCGATAGCACCGGTCCATATAAATGCATGTCTCCATCCGTACACACCCAATATCCATGGCACGACCACCGGCGCAATAACGGCACCTATATTGGTTCCTGAATTGAATATGCCGGTAGCGAGTGCCCGCTCTTTTTTGGGGAACCATTCCGCCACCGCCTTGATTGCTGTCGGAAAGTTTCCGGCTTCACTTATCCCGAGAAAAGCCCTAACTGCTCCAAAGCCAAATGTAGATTTCACCGCCGCGTGCAGCATTGCTGCTATACTCCAAAAGACGACAGACACGGTATAGCCCATCTTCGTCCCTATCTTATCTACAATTTTTCCGAACAGCAGTAACCCTAACGCGTACGCGGCGCTGAAACACATTACTATATTACTGTAGTCGGTTTCTGTCCAATTGAACTCACCGGAAAGAGTTGGTTTTAGGAGCCCAATGACCTGACGGTCGATGTAGTTGATTGTTGTTGCCAGAAATAATAGCCCACAGACGACCCAGCGGTAATTTCCAGTTGGTTGAAGTTGTTTCTCCACGTGATGAATTTTATAACAGAATATTTATTTCTTCGCCTCCCTGGCGAGCGATAATGCTTCCTGAATTCTCTGTTTAAGTAATGCCCAATTCTTTTGTTCCAGAATTTCCTTTGTAAACAACTGCGATCCCATTCCCAGACATGCCGCACCGGCCTTGAACCATGATGAAATACTTTTTTCGTTCGGTTCCACACCGCCAGTGATCATCAACTGCAACCCTGGCACTACTGGCATTACTGGAGGACACGAATCCCGGTCCCAGTACTGATCCCGGAAACAACTTAATAATCTCCGCACCATTATCTTTTGCAGTAACAATTTCCGTCAACGTAGCACAGCCAGGAATCCACGATATGTCATGGTCGCGACAGACTTTCGCCATTTCCAGTTTCATGATCGGCGAAATCACAAAGTCCGCACCGGCATCAATAAACTTTTTTGTCGTCGGTCCGTCAAGGATGGTACCAATACCAAGCATCAGATCAGAATACTTTTTCGTTACGCTTAGCAGATGTTTGAAAACCTCAAAAGAATTCTCACGCCTGTTCGTAAATTCAAAAACCCGGATCCCTCCATCATATGCTGCCTCCAACACCTCCTGAGCATCCTTCGGATTGTCGTGCGTAAATAAAGGGACGATTCGCCCCTCCTTCATTCCGCTAACCACCTGTTGTCTGCTAAATCTCGCCACCGCCGGATTTTTATTAATGATTTATTTCTTTCTGATCTTGACTATTATCGCCAATGCGTCGGCTACACTCTGTTCAAGCTTTGCCCAATTTTTAGTTTCGATAACTTCTTTCGTGAAAAGTTGTGATCCCATTCCAACACAAATTACTCCGGCTTTGAACCACGCGGAGAGATTTGCTTCCGTTGGCTCCACGCCACCTGTTGGCATCAGTTGCAACCCTGGCACTACTGGCATTATCGAAGACACAAAGCCTGGACCCAGAACAGAGCCGGGGAAAATTTTTATGACTTTCGCTCCAAGATCTTTCGCAGTCACGATCTCCGTTAATGTTGCACATCCGGGTATCCATAATTTATTCTCCTTATGGCATACCGCTGCCATCTCCTGTTTCAAAATCGGCGACACGATAAAATGAGCGCCTGCGGAAATAAACTTTTGAGTCGTTGCCGCATCCATTATGGTCCCGATACCCAACATCAGATCAGGATATTTCTGAGCATGTTTTAACAGTTCCGAGAACACCTGAAACGCATTTTCGCCCCGGTTGGTAAACTCAAATACACGGACCCCGCCTTTATAGGCTGCGTCCACCACGGCCTTTGCCACTTCGATATCGGCATGAAAGAACACCGGGATCATACCCGATGACTTCATCGCCTGTTGAATTGTATCGTTAGAAAAATTTGCCATGTTCATTATTTCATTATCGTGAAACCCTACCAGACGCGTCCCCCGACATCAGTTTTTCCACCTCATCGACTGTAACTGCGTTAAAGTCGCCTTTGATAGTATGCTTAAGGCAAGATGCAGCGACAGCGAACCCAAGAGCTTTCTGATCATCACTTGGATAGGTGATCAATCCATAGATCAATCCTCCCATGAAAGCATCACCACCACCAACACGGTCCACAATGTGAGTGATCTGGTACGTCGGTGCTTGTATGAGTTTCTTACCATCCCAAAGTACACCAGACCAGGAGTTATGACTGGCACTGATAGATCCTCTTAACGTTATTATTACCTTTTTTGCTTTGGGAAATTTTGCCATTAACTGTTTGCCTACTGATTCATAAGCGACTCCTTCCACGTGTCCTGATTTAACATCCACTCCTTCTGGCTTGATGCCAAACACCATTTCCGCATCCTCCTCATTTCCCAGGATGATTTCGCAGTGGTGGACCAACTTCTCCATAACTTCTCCAGCTGACTTTCCCCATTTCCAAAGTTTGTTTCTGAAATTGAGGTCCGTGGAAATAGTAATTCCTTTTTTGGCCGCGGCTTCGCATGCTTCAAGACAGACATCGGCCGCGCCTTCAGATACTGCAGGCGTGATACCTGTCCAATGAAACCAGGAAGCATCCTGGAAAACTTTATCCCAATCGATAGATCCTTTTTTCAATTTCGCAAAAGAGCTGTTCGCCCGATCATAGATGACTTTACTTCCCCGGCTAACTGCGCCGGATTCGAGATAATAAATACCAACTCTGTCACCTCCTCTATTAATAAGAGAGGTATCTACATTAAAGGCGCGTAACGTTGAAATTGCATAATCTCCAATATCGTTTTTGGGCAGACTGGATACAAAGCTTGCAGGAATTCCGTAGTTGGCGAGAGATACTGCAACGTTAGCTTCACCACCACCGAAAGTTGCCTCAAACTCTGTAGTCTGCGCAAATCTCAAATATCCGGGGGTTGCCAGCCTTAGCATGATTTCACCAAATGTCACGACCTTGTTTTTCATCTTTCTTTACTGAATTTAGTTTGATATAGCTTATTAAGTTATGTGTTTATACTTTGACAGACTTTCGATGCGAGTTGCTTTCCATACACGCTTCGATGATCCTTATAACATCCCGTGACTGTTCCGGTTTGACGGCCAACTCCTGTCCTTCCCTGATAACATCGTATACATTTTTATAGAATGCGAGATAATTTCCAGGAATGGTTTCAACCACGGCTTCTACGTGCAGACTTCCCACGTTGGTGTTCAGTTTGCCCCATAGTTCTCTCGGGTCGTATCCCCATGACGTACTTCCGGGTATCTTACCCTCTTTCAAAGCTTGTTCTTGTGGATCAATTCCAAATTTTACAAAAGATCCTGCGGTTCCATGAATGATGTATCGAGGCATTGATTCACGAACAAGATAGCTGGATTTTACAATTGCATGAAAGCCACGGTATTGAAGGCGGATGTCATAAAAATCGTCCACCCTGCCACCCGGCCGTTGGATACCCATCCTTGCATCTACATCCGTAGGCATGCCAAACAGCACCAACACCTGGTCGAGCATATGTGAGCCAAGATTATAAAGTATACCTGTGCCGGGTGCAGCCTCCTCTTTCCATGTATTAGCCTCTATGTAGTTTCTGAATCGATCATAATGCAACTCGAACTCCACGATACCGCCTACGAGCTTGTCTTTAATAATCTCCTTGAGCGTGAGAAAATCGCCATCCCACCGCCGGTTTTGAAATACCGTGAGCACTTTACCCGTCTTTTTTGCTAACGCGATGAGTTCATCTGCCTCCTTTGTCGTGACTGAAAAAGGTTTTTCCACTACTACGTGTTTGCCTGCTTCCAATGCACGAATAGCAAAAGAATAATGAGTTTCATTGGGCGTATTTACAATGATCAACTCAACAGACTGATCATTAAATACTTCATCCACATTGGTTGCAATCTTAACGTTTGGATACCGGGCACTCGCTCTTGTTGAATTTCGCTGAACGATCTTTGAGAGTTTAAACCCCTGATGCGCATCAAGCAGCGGGGCATGAAAGATCTCTCCAGACATACCATAAGAGAGCAGGGCTGTATTGATTGGTGTCATTCGGATACTGAATCTAAGTTTACTGGTTTTACTACCAGACTGGATCTTGCTCACGACCTTTAAAAGTTCGGTCAGGCTTTTTTCAACAGCAGACCACTCTTTAAGCGCAACATGTTCTTTTGTAAAAACCTGGGAACCCAACTTAATCCCTAAAACACCGGCCTCAAACCATTTTCTAAGAATAATTTCTCTCAGGTCGGAAATACCAGATTGTATCAACTGGGGGTTAGAATGTGATTTCGGTTACCGAAGAAATAAAATCCGGTCCCAACACATTTCCGGATAGAACATTTATAACCGTGGCTCCCAACATTTTTGCCTTTTCGATTTCGGCGAGTGTAGTACAGCCAGGCATCCAAATGGTATCATACTGTTGACAAACAGCAGCCATATCGGGTCGCAAGAAAGGAGAAGCAATAAACCGCGCACCTGAGTTGATGTAGCGTTCCGTCATTACGGCATCTAATACCGTTCCAACGCCTAAAGTCAGGTCTGGAAATTGGTTTGAGTGTTCGGCGAGGTATTCAAAATACCGCAATCCGCGGTTGTCGCGTTGGTGCATGAACTCAAATACACGTAGACCGCATTTGTAACAAATTGATACTATTTTTAAAAGGACATCAACATCAGGATGATAAAAAACGGGCACGACGCCCGCGGATCTGATTTTAAACATCACAGCTTTTTTGCTTATCAACATTCTACGATATTTGTCGCCGTTATTTATTAATGTTTTTTGAGTTATAAAAATTACGACTAAATTTGCGCAATCGATTGCGCAAGATAATTGTTTTATGAGTATGTCAAACAGATTTTTAAAAATTCATCCAGCCGACAATGTATTGGTGGCGTTAACAGATTTGAAAGCCGGAGAACAAATCGTTTACAACGGATCTTCAATTACTCTGGCACAGGATGTACAGGCAAAACACAAATTTGTATTGAAGCCTATGCAGCCTGAAGCCGATGTAATTATGTATGGGCTTCTGGTAGGCAAGGCACTCCATGCTATTCCTGAAGGCGGAGTGATCGCAACAAATAATGTGAAACACAAGTCCTCCGAATTCTCAGGCAAGACCAAAGAATTCCACTGGACCTCACCCGACGTAAGCCGGTGGAAAGACAAAACTTTCTTGGGTTATCATCGAGGCGATAATCAGGTTGGAACAGCCAACTATTGGATAGTTATTCCGCTTGTGTTCTGCGAGAACAGGAACATCAACATCATGCGCAACGCATTTGAAGAAGCGTTGGGTTTTGCAAAACACGACATCTACAAGACTTACGTTCACGAGTTGGTTGAACTTTACCAGGAGGGAAAAACCGACGCCATCAAATCACTTCCTCTTGCACGTGAGGAGGATAAGGGAAGATCAAGACTGTTCAAAAATATTGACGGCATTAAATTTTTAACACATGAGGGCGGATGTGGTGGAACACGGCAAGATTCTGAGGCATTGTGCGCATTGCTTGCCGGGTATATCAACAACCCGAATGTTGCGGGCGCGACGGTACTTAGTCTTGGTTGCCAGAATGCACAGGTAGATATTCTTAAGAACAAGCTCAACTATATAAATCCCTCGTTCTCAAAACCTCTTATCATTCTCGAACAACAAAAGGAAGGCACTGAACAGGAGTTGCTTGCGAATGCGATTCGGCAGACGTTTTTAGCTCTTATCGAAGTCGACAAACAAGAGCGCAAGCCTGCGCCACTAAACAAGTTGGTTGTTGGTCTTGAGTGTGGAGGCTCTGATGGTTTTTCAGGAATATCGGCGAATCCGGCTATAGGTCACACTTCGGATCTGGTTGCTGCATTAGGAGGCGCGTCCATTCTTTCCGAGTTTCCGGAACTTTGTGGTGTTGAACAAGAATTGATCAATCGTTGCGTGGACACACCCACGGCCGATAAGTTTGCAAAACTGATGAGAGCGTACGCACGTGCCGCAGAGGCTGTAGGGTCAGGTTTTGATATGAACCCTTCGCCGGGTAACATTAAAGATGGCCTTATAACGGATGCCATGAAATCGGCGGGAGCTGCAAAAAAAGGAGGTACGTCGCCAGTAGCGGATGTTCTCGATTATACGGAGTACGTTCGGCGTCCAGGCCTGACGTTATTGTGCACCCCGGGAAATGACGTAGAAAGTACCACCGCGATGGCGGGATCGGGAGCGAATATAATGTTGTTCACCACAGGCCTTGGTACTCCAACGGGTAACCCTGTCGTGCCGGTGATCAAAGTCAGTTCAAACACAAAGCTTGCGAAGAAGATGCCCGATATCATCGACATTGACAGCGGTTCTATCATCTCCGGAGAAAAGAAAATAGAACAGGTCGGTGAAGAGATACTTGATTACATCATTGAAGTAGCAAGTGGCCGTACCGTTGCAAAGGCCGTGCAATTGACACAGGATGATTTTATTCCCTGGAAACGCGGCGTGTCGCTATAAGTGTTTTAAAGGAAATCTTCGCGAGGAGGATTGAAGCTGTCAATGAGAACGGCTCTTGCCGACAACAGTTGAATGGCGTGCTTTCGCAAAGAAGGGATTGAAACCATATCGCCTGCTTTCAGAACCTGGTCGGGCTCACCTTCGGAGAAAAAAATTACCTCTCCTTCAGCTATGTACGTTATTTGTTCGTGAACATGATTGTGAAGAGGGTCGGGCGTATCCCAGGGACCGCCTTCAAACTCAATAGCAACCACCATTAAGTTTTCAGTATGAAGGAGTCGCCTTTTTATTCCTGGTTTTACAATCGTCGGTTTGGTGTCTGCTGCTTTTAAAAAAGTCATAAGTTCTAACGTTTCGAATAAGTAAAAATACAATAAATGAGCAATCGATTGCCTTAATGCATTATGATTTTAGAAACAGAGACGCCTCCTCACATTAGGCTATATATCACCTAATTACAAACAATTAGAACAGAGTGGAACAGCGCAATTCCAATTTGCTTTGTTTTGCTTTTAACCTATATTGTGCAACCGATTACGCAAAAAAATATGATTGCAGAAGTCCGTTACGCCACTCACCCCGAAGGCTTTAAGCATCTCGATACACAACAACTCCGCGACACATTTCTTATTGCCGACCTATTTCAACCCGATAAGGTACGGTTGTGCTATACGCACTATGACCGCCTCATCATCGGGGGAGCAAATCCCGTGAAAAAAGCATTAGTGCTTGCGTCATTCGATTCGCTGAAGTCAGAATATTTTCTTCAACGTCGTGAAATTGGCATCATCAACGTTGGTCACAGCGGCGCGGTAAGCGTAGATGGTAAGGTGTACGTCCTTGCGCATAAAGAAGCGCTATATATAGGCCGCGGTACTAAAGAAGTGAGCTTTCAACCGGCTGAAGGTGCGCTTTATTATTTCAACTCTGCACCGGCCCATGCAACATATCCTGTAAAAAAGATAAGCCTCGAAGATGCCGAGACCGTTGAGATCGGCTCCCAGGAAACATGCAACCATCGCACCATCCGAAAACTTCTTGTCAATGGAAAGGTCGATACTTGCCAGCTTCAAATGGGATTGACGGAATTAAAAAGCGGCAGTGTATGGAATACTATGCCGGCACATACACACGACAGACGAATGGAAGCGTATTTTTATTTCAATCTGCCCGATAACCAGGTCGTCTGTCACTTCATGGGCCAACCACATGAAACACGGCACCTGTTCGTCAAAAATAATCAAGCCGTCATTTCACCGCCGTGGTCAATACACAGTGGTGCCGGTACAAGCAATTACTCCTTCATCTGGGGAATGGCTGGAGAAAATCTGGATTACGGTGACATGGATATAGTGAATCCCACTGACTTGCGATAAGCATGCTTCTAACGTAATGTTGGAACAATGAAAAAGGAGAAAACGACGATACACGACATTGCAAAGAAGCTGAACATCACAGCATCGACGGTATCGCGAGCCCTGAATGATAATCCTCGAATAAGTGAGGCCACCAAAAAGGCAGTACAAAAAACAGCGCAAAAATTAAACTATCATCCCAACCAAATTGCAGCAGCGCTGCGCAACGGCAGAAGTAACATCATTGGTATTATAGTCCCCACCGTCGACAGGAGTTTTTTTTCTTCCGTTGTACGAGGGATCGAAGAAATAGCAAATCAGGCAAAGTACAATGTCATGATCTGTCAAAGCTATGATGACTACGAAAAGGAAGTTGCAACAGTAGAAGCACTCCTTAGATCAAGAGTAGACGGTATCATCGCATCATTTGCAAAACAGACCAAGGACTTCGACCACTTCCTGAAAGCAAAAGAAAGAGGTATCCCGGTTATACTATTTGACCGCTCAAACGACGAGTTGGAACTAAGCCATGTTGTCGTGGATGACTATCTCGGCGCGTTTAAGGCAACTGAACACCTCATTCAGCAGGGATGCACACGCGTTGCTCACTTATCGGGCGCACAGCGTATCAGCATTTACAGAGACCGGCTGCGTGGTTATAAAGACGCATTGATCACGCATGGCCTTCCCTTCACGCAGTCACTTGTAATTGAAAGTAATCTGCAATTGGATGACGGAAGAAACAGCATGACTCAATTATTGAAGAATAAAGAAATCCCTGACGGCGTGTTCTCCGCCAGCGCATTTGGAATATTGGGTGCGCTACAGGTATTGAAAGAAAAGAACATAAGGGTGCCACAGGATGTCGCGTTGGTAGGTTTCAGCAACGAGCCCTACACTTCCTTCACAGAACCATCCATAACAACAGTGGAACAACACAGTCTGCGGATGGGAAATGCCGCCGCGGAAATTTTCCTGGAAGAAGTTTTGGATGAAGACAAAAAGTTTATTCCCCAAAAGATCGTACTCAAGCCTGAGCTCATCGTCCGTCAATCGTCGATGCGAAAGAAATGACCCTACAACAAATACTTTCGTGAAATAATGTTAAAAAAATTAAACAGAATCAACGCTACGTCTACGCAACAGCGTCCTGTTAAAGTCATTCAATTCGGCGACGGAAATTTCTTGCGGGGTTTTGCTGATTGGATAGTGGATGTCCTGAACGAAAAAACAGATTTCAACGGCGATATTCAGATTGTTCGGCCGTTGCGGAAAGGCAGCACAAAAAAACACGATGAGCAAGACGGACTCTATCACGTCGCGTTGATGGGGTTACAGAACGGTAAGATGGTTTCGGAAACCCGCTTGATAAAATGCATCTCGGGTTTTATTGATCCTTATGAAAACAGGGACCTTTTCTTAAAAGCCGCAGAAAATCCTCATCTGAAATTTGTTTTCTCTAATACAACAGAATCCGGCATAACCTTTAACGGCAACGATGATGATCCCAAACTGATGCCGGAGAGCTTTCCGGGTAAAGTTGCATCCTTACTCTATCACCGTTATAATACATTCAATGGTGATCCGACAAAGGGACTTATCTTTTTCCCTTGTGAACTCATAGAAAACAACGGTGACACTCTAAAGTCAGTTGTCCTGCAATATTGTACTCATTGGAACCTTCCTCCGGCATTCTCTAAATGGGTGCATGAACACAATACATTCTGCAATTCACTTGTTGATCGGATCGTTCCGGGATTTCCTAAGGATACAATCAATGAAATTATGGAAAGGACGGGATACGAAGACAACCAGGTTGTATCTGCAGAACCATTTCATCTTTGGGTGATTGAAGCGCCTGAAGAAGTACGCAAGTCTTTTTCCCGCGGACAAGGCAGGTTTGTCTCTGAAATATGCGAAAGACCTCTCGCCTTACAGGACGCGGAAAGTAAGGATCTTAAATGGCGCACATACCGCGTTAACGCCGGTCGCCTATTTGCGCGGACTACGAACAGTGAGGGAATCGGTCGACGACACCTACTGCGGTACGTTTATACGAAATGCAATATTTGACGAGATCATTCCAACGTTGGATTCTTCGCCGGATGAGCTCCGGCAATTTGCAAACGATGTACTTGAACGATTTCAAAATCCTTTTATCAGGCATGAACTAAAGAGTATCGCCCTTAATTCTATCTCGAAATTTAAAGTCCGGGTTCTGCCTTCAATAATTGAATACAAGATCAGGACAGGAAAATTTCCGGCGGGCCTGATGTTATCGTTTGCTGCAATGATCAGGTTCTATAAAGGTGAGTGGAAAGGAGAAACATTGCCGGTTAATGATTCGGAGGACGTCGTTGCTTTCTTCGCTGAGGTGTGGAAATGTGACAATGCAAGCGACGTGGCCAATACGGTTTTGGCAAACGCAAAATTTTGGGGAGAGGACCTTACAAAAATTGAAGGTATGGTTGAAAGTGTTAGACAATCGCTGGAAGAGGTTGAGCGCTCCTTTGATTCTGTGATCTTGAGTTCCTTGGTCGATCCATCCTTAAGAAACCCTCCATTTTGGGCTAAAGCCCAATGAGTTTATGCATCAATTGCCACGGGCTTAAAGCCCGTGGCAATTGATAAACATGTCCAGGGCTTTAGCCAAATTTGCAAAACCCATTCCATTAGCGCAGTCCTTTGACAATTCAGCAACCGCTCTGAATGACAGTCTCATGGGATTACTCCTTATTAAAGCACCATTCGATGGTCGCATTAAGATCTTCGTCTGACGAACTGATTCTTAGATTTGAAGAAACTTTTTTAATAGCATATACAGCTTTCGCAAATTCCATTTCTTTGTCGATCAACTCATTTGACGCCTGTTCGAGCATTTGATCCTTGATTCCTGATATGGCAACTTTTCTTGGCGCAATGCAGGCAATAAGGTCGGGCAAATCATAAGCAGTCAACACACCACCGATCCCCCAGCTGAAATTCACTTCATACGGATGCCAGAGTCCACCGCCTTCGTTCTTTGTAATTCCCACGCGATAAATCCTGTTCATAGCAACAGACCGATATGAAACCAATGGACCAATAAGCGTAACGTTAGCGATCAACGGCTCAAAGGCTGCAGCATGAATAAGTGGTATGCACATAAGGTCTTTTGCCACCGCTCCAATACGGTCCTTATCTACTCCTTCCCTATTTCCAAGATATTTAGCAACTCTCGCGATATCGCCAGCCTGAATGCCAACGACACTCCGGCCTACCAATACTCCCGTATATCCGTCCGCCAATCCGCGCGTCGCACGGTTTTTTGTTTCTCCAACACCCAATGGATCAATGGCGGCGACAATATATCCTTGCTTCACAAGCTTTTCTATTTCGCCTCCCGGTCCTGCGTCGGCCGATTTACCATCAGGATGCAGATATATGATCGCGGGACTTTTACCTGCTTTACCATCCGGAACAAAAAGGAGGATTGGTATCGCATAATCCCCCTCCCCTTCAAGGGCATACAACCCAACCGTGTACCCATCGCGGATATATCGTCCGTTAATAAAGGCCTCTCTGGAACTATCAACCAAAGGCTCGATATAACCTGATATTTGTTTTGCCTTGATCAAAACACTTTCGAAGATGTTTGTCAGCATCTTTTCTTGAGGCCTGGATACTTTCATACAATCGTTCCGTTTCCTTCTTGTTGATATCAAAAATCATCTGACCACCAAGGGAAGTTGATACCTGCCCCGTAGAAGTTATTCTCAACTCATCTTCTGCTAACAACTCAACATCCACTTCCGTTGGATCGCCGGCCACACCGAGATGTTTCATAAAAAATCCGTAAATGGCGACTCTGATTTTAGGCGTAAGCCAATGCTTGAAATCGTCCTCCACCAATTCGAGATTTTCGAATTTATCAAACGCGCCATAAGCGGATCGGATCTCATAAAATGCTTCGCGTGCACCTTGTAGGGTGAGGTATTCGTCCTGAGAGGTAAATGTCATCATAGTTGGTTTGGGCGCCCTCACTTCGATGAGATCCTCGAAGGTAATTCCGCTTACCAAGCCATTTAAAAATTCGGCTTCCGCGTCCTGTGCTCCCTTTGTCTCAAGCTGTCTCCTGGATGCTGTCGACCAGCTGCTCGGTATTGCCACTCTGACCCTGTCATCAAACGCACCCAGGTAGGATGTAACGGTACCGCCACCCGAAAAACCTGTCACTCCTATTCTTTCCGCATCAACTTCCTTACGAGTCGTCAGATAGTCGATGGCTCTGATGCCATCCCAGATGAAGTATCTCGCCGCTGATGACCCCGACAAGAAACATTGATTTCCGAAATAGCAATGCTCTATGACACTGTATCCGATTGAGGATAGTTTAATTTCAGGATCAAAGTATTGTACATGTTCGCCCTGGCCAAGTGGATCGATCGTAAAGACTATGAACCCTTTTTTTACAAGATTCAAAATCACCACTTGATCCAGTTCCGCACGAAATGACTCCTGCTCGTGTCCGATAAGGTTTAAGACTGCCGGTGCTTTTCGTTTGATCCCGTCGGGAATAAAAAGACATCCAGTTACGTAAAAGTCCGGCATGGATTCATAAACAATTTTTTCAACACGATAGCCATTCTTTTTCAACGTTCCAGTAACCCTCGCATTCAAAGGAGTCTTTTCCGGAAACGGTCCAACGAGCTCCATTAACTTTTTTCGCACCCACAGCTGTCTGTTCGCCCAGTCATTCCTGTTCTTCAACTTGGCAATTTCCTTATCGCGCATTTCATAGAGGTCTTGCGCCTGTTTGTTGAGGTGATCGATCAACAAGCTCCCGGGATTGTTGTAACGGATCCAATCATGGAAGACGTCGAGATTCTCTTTTTCCTTTTTTACAGAAAGGTCGACGTGCTTTGGCGTAGGTTTCGGCTGGGCACAGGAAGGTTGATTGATTAAATAGAGGCAACAGCCTAAGGCAAGAAGGAACCATGCATTAAATGAAGAATTCATTAGTATTCTAAGATAATGCATTTCCCTCGAATGATTGCTTGAAATTGATTCCCCATGAATCTGTTTCATGCGATGTATTAAGTATCTTTGATTACCTGCGATCAGGTGCTTATAAACTATTATACTTCAATAAGTCTTAACATGAAAGCCGCCGTCCGCACTAAATATGGTCCTCCTGAAGTCCTGAGTATCGAGGAAGTTGAAATGCCAACTCCTGGTGAAAAAGACTTATTAATAAAAGTACATGCAACGACCGTTAACAGAAGCGATTACCATGTGCTTACGGGAAAACCACTCTTCATGCGACTGTTCACCGGATTGCTTAAACCCCGGATGGCTTCAACTGGCTGCGATTTCGCCGGAACTGTTGAACAAGTGGGCAAGGCAGTGTCGTCGTTCAAGGTAGGTGAAAGAGTAATGGGATTTGGCGGCGTAAATGGCATCGGTTCACATGCGCAGTTCGTTACAATCGCTGAAAATGCAGGAGTGGTGCCAATGCCCGAGTCGTTTACATTTCAACAAGCCGCTGCGTGTCTTGAAGGAGCATTTTACGCGTCCATTCCGATTTTACATCTCAGGCCCAGGCAAGGACAAAAAGCATTGGTCTATGGCGCTACAGGTGCTATCGGCTCTTCTTTTGTTCAATTCCTCCGCTATTACGATGTTTACACGACTGCGGTATGCAACACAAAAGACTTCGACCTGGTAAAATCGCTTGGCGCAAACAAGTTTATAGACTTCAAGAAGGAAGATTTCACAAAGGATGAAGAGCGTTATGATTTTGTATTTGATGCTGTCGGTAAGCACTCCTTTTATGAGTGTAAAGTATTGTTGAAAGAAAAAGGAATTTACATGTGGTCAAATGGGTTGATCAATCTTATACCCACGTTGATAACGCCGCTGCAGGGAGGAAAAAGAGCGCTATTGGTTCCACCCAACAATGTTAAGCTCGGACTATTGTTTATCAGGGAGCTCATCGAAAAAGGCAAGTTTAGGCCTGTCATCGACCGGGTTTACCCGTTGGAAAAAATAGCTGAGGCATACAGGTACGTAGCAACCGGTGAAAAGATCGGCAATGTTGTGCTTTCTATAGAGCACTGAAGCTCCTCAATTCCCATCCGCCCATCGTCGTTCGCGTTTTCTTTTGAACACCTCATAGTCGCCTCAATGAGTGTCCTTCTGGATAGAATTCAAGCGTTTTACTGAATCGTTCCCTTCATTGTGTACTTTTTTCACATAAAATGTCCTAATTGTTAAAACTAGAAAACTGTGCGGTGTCTGGTTGATGGATTTCAAAGCCGATATTTCACCGCTCCGCGTCAATCAACCGGGGCTACGTGTGGCGCAACAGTTTGATACACTGCTGAAAATTTAAAATCGTCGCGCCAGTCGTTTAAAACTCAACGCATCGCCAGCGTGACCAAATAGTATAACACTGAAGGGCAGAGCAAACAACCCAACCCAGTATAAAAAGTTGCTGTCATAGCGCCATACGGAACCAGCTTCGGATCTGTGGCAGCCAGACCGGCCGTTACTCCACTGGTGGTTCCCATCAATCCGCCGTAGGCCATCGCAGCCTGCGGATTGTTAAGACCTATTTTGCCTGCCATTGCCGGCGTGGCGATCGTGACGAGGATTGATTTAACAACACCAGCCGCTATACTAATCGCGATGATGTGCGATTCGGCGCCAATAGCCGCGCCAGTAATTGGACCAACAATGAACGTGCAAGCCCCGGCGGCAATTGTTGTGATACTTTTGGCATCCGTGTAACCGAATGCCACTGCCAGTACCGCTCCTACCGTAAATGTACCCGCTACTCCAATGAACAACGACAATACTCCAATCAAACCTGATTTCCTGATCTCATCAAAGCTTGCACCCATTGCGGTCGACACTACAGCAAAGTCACGGAACATTGCGCCACCCATCAAACCAAACCCAGAGAATATACTAACATCGGCAATACCTTTGGTTCCTTTGCCAATTCTCCCACCGATGTATGCCAGGAGCAAACCAATAAAAATCGCCACTGCCGAATCTGGAATTTTTTTCTTCGTAATACGACGAGAAATAAAGGACGATATCAACATGATGACAGCCACGGTAAGGAAGGCCACAATTAACCCGTTCTGAATAAAAAACTTTTCCAGCCAGCTAGTCATGTTTTTTGTCTTTCGTTTTACGGATGTGTGTCAGAACTGGAATCAGGAAAAACATGGCGGCGGTTGGAATGGTACCTGCTACTACGGCCATAAACCCTCCGGAAAATGCGCCGACTACATTTTGTGTTGCCGACATCGCAACTATAACGGGGATGTACATAGCGCTCCAAAACAAAATACCTTGCTGCGTCGCGGGAGGTAATAAGTTTTTGCGTATGAGCTTATCGTTAGCGACTATCAGCAAGATCATGGCGAACCCAACGCCGCCAACATTCGCATCGATGCCAATGAGCCGGCCGAGCATCTCGCCTAATAATTGACCGGCTAAAAAGCAGGCTGCTAAAATTCCAAGTCCGTAAATCGTCATACCCGGTTGTTATGTTTTGACATTTTATTCAAAAAGTTTTTTCAATTCATTCTTCACTACTTTTCCCATGGCATTCCGCGGGAAATCTGACACTACTAAAAGTCTTCTGGGCACTTTGTATTTCGAAAGGCGTTCGCGAAGCCAATCCGTCAATGCCCTTTCATCAATGGCCTCAACGGTCACCAACGCTGCGGCAATTATTTCACCCCACTCATCGTCAGGCAATCCAACTACGCTTGCATCCTTCACCTGCGGATGCTGCCTTAACACTTCTTCAATCTCAAGCGCCGAAATTTTATAACCACCGGACTTTATTATGTCCTGAGATTTTCTGCCCAGTATTTTGTAATAACCGTCGGGATCTACTTCGGCAATATCGCCTGTGCGAAACCATCCGTCAGGAGTAAACGACGATGCCGTCTCTTTTGGACGCTGCCAGTATTCTGAAAACACATTGTTGCCTTTCAGTTGAATTTCTCCAGGCTCACCGTCGACTGGTCTATTCTCATCATCACATAGTCGCACCTGGACCCCCTCCAAAGGCAATCCCACATAACCGGCCTTACGCTCACCGTGATACGGATTGCTTAGCCCCATTCCGATTTCTGTCATGCCGTAACGCTCCAGCAACCTATGCCCACTGATAGCCTGCCATTTTTCCAACACACTCACGGGCAGAGCAGCAGAACCGCACACCATCAACCGAAAGGTCGATAAGGTTTGCTTCATTCGATCTTGTTCGACTACGTTCATCGTCTCCCAATGTGCAATCAGTTTAAAATAAATGGTCGGCACGGCCATAAAAACATTTATCTGCTGACGGCTAAAAATTTTAAATACTTCCGATGCGGAAAAATTGGGGATAAACTCGCAGCACGCTCCTGTCCACATCGAACATCCGATCACATTAATTATACCGTGAACATGATGTAAAGGCAACACGCACAACGTATGATCGTCGGAAGTCCAGGCCCAGGCTTTCACTAATGTGCTGATCTGTGCTTCGATGTTGTGATGCGTGGTCACTACACCTTTCGGCAAGCTGGTTGTTCCACTTGTGTAGAGTATCATGGCCCTTCGGGATACATCGACCACAGGTAACGTAACGACTCTTGTTTGTTTGTCTTCTGCGAGGATCATCTGAACACCCAGTTGCCTGCATAGTGGAGCCACCATTGAGCTATACTCAGCCGAGACAATCATGATCTTGGCAGCAGTGTCTTCCAGAGTGTATTGAATAGAAGGAAGGGGTGCCTGCAGAAAAATCGGTACTGCCACACCACCGGCCAGCCAAATAGCCCATTGGGTTTTAACATAGTTGAAACCCGGGTTAACCAGGAAAGCCACGCGGGCCTCAGCCATATCGGAATTTCCATTAAGCAACGTGGAGGCTAATAGCCGAGACTCTTGAAGCAATTCGGCATACGTAAAGGTCTTATCCCCTTCCCTGATGGCCACCTTATGGCCATGCTGCGATGCTTGCTGAAAAAGAGCCAACATGTGCCTAAGTTAAAACGATTATCACCATCAACAAGCACATGGGAGAGTTTGGAGTGAAAATTACCTGAGCCAATCCCATCTCTTCGCCCAATCAAGCAATATGTTGCTCCTCCATTTTAAGATTGTTTTTCCGCCCTGTATTTTCCCATCGTATAGACCTGGATCAGTTTTGTCTGAATACCAATTAGCTCCCAAATTATAATCCGTTATATGGTTCTCTCCTGGCCATTGATTATTTATCACAAGTTTTCCGTCCGGGAAAACAAAATCTGGAATGTTAAAAGTAAAGCGATAGCTTAAGATTTCAGCCTGTTTGGGTGCATACTTAATAGCATACTCACCGTTTCCCATATAATAACCGGGCCATTTTTGAACTCCATTTTTGTATGGAGTTTCCATCCAAAAACAAACTGAGTCAAGTGGGATATTTATTTCAGGTCCTTTTAAATGGAATTCAACAATAGTACAATACGCAACGGTGTCTGTGATGTTGGTGATGTGATCAAATACGACCCTGGGACTATAACTAAGTTTCTCAAAACTACCTCCCCAACTTTCGCGCATTGGGTTATTTGGGTCTCCATCCATCATGTACAGAAGTGAAGGAGTATCTCCCATTTTTACATTACCGTCATAGTATTTTTTAAAATCCTTTCCTAAATGGCCGGCTGCTTTAATGTGTTTGTTGTAGTAATCTGAATTTTTTATGCTATCGGGTGCTTCGTTGTTGGAAAAGAAGCTGTAGTATGTTGAATTAACTTCGATAAACCAAAGATTTGGAAAATTCTCTACTATATAGGCATAAGAGTTTACGCTCCATTTTTTGTTAGGACCACCAATCCAATACACTCGTATTCTACTTTGAATTTCCGGCGCATCGTGTAGTGATTGCGCTAAATCATCTAGTCCACCCCAGACCAAAATCCAAAGAGGTTGCGAACTTTCCTTTTTAGCGCATTTGATGATCCAGTCCGAACCTTCAGTAGCGCTGGTATATCCAATGTAGGGCGTTGCACCATGCCGTCCTTGTTTGGTTACTGAACGCAAATAATCAGATGAAGGAAATCCTTTTTGATGCTTTTTAAGTTTCGGTAAATCCATTTCATAAAGGCCGATCATGCGCAGTATTTCCTCTTTGTTCCCATCTCCATAAGAAGGCGAAGAAATAAGACCTTCTATCTCAAACAGATCACTATACATTAACAAGTGAGCCATCGATTGATTGTCGTCCGGATCTGTGCCCCCGATATCGGTACTAACTAAAATTCGTGGCTTAACCGGCACAGGGTGTTGTGCTATTAGTGCAACAGAATAAAAGCATAGAGAAAGGATTAAAATCAGTTTGTTCATATTTCTAATTCTATCATTTCTATGTTGGAATTGTCACCACTTCAATTCCAAATTACACAAAAGGTAATGCTCGTCATCCAATATTTTCTGATATTCAAATGATTACTACTGTTCCTCAGTACATCATGAAGCATCGATTATTCTTTATTCTGAGTCTCGCCATCCTTTCGATAGCCTTCACCTTTGATGCTTTACCTCCCGAAGCGACGATCTCCAACGGGCTGATCAATGCGCGTCTATATCTGCCAGATGCTGTCAACGGTTATTACCGCGGTTCACGGTTCGACTGGGCAGGCGTCATCTATGACCTGGAGTATAACAACCACCACTATTTCGGGAAATGGTTCGACCATTATGAACCCACCTTGCATGATGCCATCATGGGGCCCGTTGATTCTTTCAATCCTATCGGCTACGACGAAGCAAAGACGGGTGAAGGTTTCCTGCGTATCGGTGTAGGCATCCTCGAGAAACCGGACGAACCCCAATACACTTACAGCAAGTCATATAAAATATTGAACGCCGGCACCTGGAAAGTGAAGAAGAAATCGTCGGCAGTTACGTTCACTCACGAGTTGAAGAGTGAGAAGTATCAATATGTATATACGAAAGTCCTTAGCCTGACTAAAGGCAAACCGGAACTAGTCATCGAATACAGGTTAAAGAACACCGGGAAAACAACTATCGAGACTGATGTATACAATCATAATTTCTTTGTTATCGACCAACAAGCCACAGGTCCTGATTTCGTCGTGAAGTTTCCATTTTCCCCACAGGGAGAATTCAAAGGCAACGCGGCCGCTGGTGTGATTTCAGGGAAAACCATCACCTATAAAGAGGTGCTCGCGAAAGGTGAGTCTTTCGCCGTGTCGCCGATGACTGGTTACGGCACCACCATAAGTGATTATGATCTGCGCGTGGAAAACACAAAGACGGGCGCAGGTGTTCGGATCAGAGGCGACAAGCCTATTGTGAAAATTATGTACTGGTCTGCGGCGGCGACCGTTTGTCCAGAACCCTACATCCGTGTAAAAGTCGAACCCGGCAAAGAAATGACGTGGACCAACCGCTACGAGTTTTACTCCACAATGAACTGAAAAAATTCATTCTCTAATCCGAACCAGGTTTAAGTAGGTCCCCAGGCTTTCGGGCGACGCCCCGGAGAATCACCCAATCTACATGTTGCCAGTTATCAAGGTTATCAATTGGATTTCGGGACAGCAGAACAAGGTCAGCTCTTTTACCCTTTGCAATTGAACCAAACTCTTTTTCTTTACCAACGGCCCGCGCTCCATTAATAGTAGACGACTGCAGGAGCTGCCACATATCTAAGCCACCCCCGCGCATGGATGACAATTCCGTGAAATAAGATGAAACATGTGGTGACCCAATATTGCCTGCATCGGTTGCCGTAGCCACAGGTACACCCGCATCAACCAATCTCTTTAAATTAACCAGCAAGGTCGAATCATGTCTTTTACCAATGGCAGCTGATCTCAGCGTCGACCTTCTCAAGCTTTCGGTTAAAGCTGTGTCGGGTAGTTCCCTGAAATGCAGGATCGATTGGATTGGCGTAGGGTGAGCATACAAAGAATCGTATTGAGTAGCCCGGTAGTATTGTCCGAATGTTTTTCGATAGCCTTCAAATACAGTTGTAGACGAAGAAACTACGACTTTTTTATCCTTCAGGAGTTGTATGAATTCGGGTCCGATCGGTTCATCAAATGGAATATGTACAAGATGATCAGCCCCGCCTCTACGGCCAGTTGAGCCGTCAGCCGTTCAAAAGCATGGACCGCTACGCGCAAGCCTGCTTTGTGCGACTCATCTATGGCTGCTTTAACCAGCGGCAAATAACTTCTCGCCACACTGTCTTTGTTCCTGCCCGGAACCACGTAGGCGATCTTAATGAAATCCGGCTTGTATGGCAATTCCCTACGCACGTTATTGCGTGCATCCTCCTCCGTTTTCATGAAATAAAAGGGACCATCATTTTCCAATCCATCATACTCTGGAAATCTCTACTGGGACCTGGAGCGGACCCGTCATATATATAGTTGGCGCATAATCCTTTAACCGGAAAGTATCCCGATGCAAAAGGAAGTTGTTGGTTGACCCTGGGTCTACAACCGTTGTGATACCCGCCCTGGCATAACGGCGCAGAATATTTTCCATATTCTGGTGTGTCCACGCGATTTCTTCAGCATAGGGCTTAAATTTTCGAAGATCTACTATGTCGGGACGGGTGTATACACCACCAGATTGGAAGAAATGAACATGGGTGTCTACAAAACCGGGTATGAGATATTTACCGCTGCCATCAAGTACTTGAGTGCCTGCAGGGACTTTTATTTTCTTGCCGACTGCGGTAATGATGCCGTTTTGAATCCATACATCCCGGGATGGAAGTAATTTTTTGTTTTCCACATCCACAACGGTGGTATTGGTAATCAAAAGCTGCGCACGAAGGGGGGAAATCGAAGAAAGGGCTACCAGACAAATTATAGGTAAGTGCCTGGAAACTCGTTTAGATGGCGCAAAATTTTTTATCGATAGGTGAGCCGCCATATGTTTGAGGCTGATATACAAAATAAAGCAAATCCACTCACCAAAATCAAGTCAACGACCTTTTCATTATTATCTAATTTTCAAAAAAACTTGTTCGTTGATTCTTCTTGTCATTCAACTATTAGTTGCCGTCAGCAGCTACTTTCTATAATCAGTTCGAATAATTTGTTTTATACCGTCGATATACGGCGTCGGTTTGAAAGAAAACTTCTGCTCGAACTTATCGCTGTTAAACACATAATCTTTATCGTACTGATAAAGCATTTCATAAGTTTCTCTCATCTCCGGAACAAATAATCCGATTAACCTGACCATAGTTTTATTAACGATTCTGTATTTAGGCGCAACTCCCATTTCACGGGCAATCAATTCTATCCATTCTTTACCCGTCAAAGGATCTTTAGCCGTTGGCAAATGCCACGTTTCTCCAAATGCGCTACGGGTGTTACCAAGCAAGGCTGTCGCTTTACCCGCATCGATCGTAAAAGTATAAGAGTGTTTGTATTTGTCGCTTAAAAGCCAATTGGCCGTTTTGCCTTTGCTCATCGGTTTAAGACGGTTTCTGTGAGGACGCTTGTATTTCTTATAGAGGGCCCGTAATAGTCCGCGCATCTTGCAACCAAAGCCTCCAGGTTTTTTTGTTCTGCAGCCCTCCAAATCATCTGAACAATTTCAGTTCTGACTTTTCCTTTTTTGCTTGGTGGATCTATTTTATTTGTCTCTTTAATTGGATTAAGGTTATCTCCGCTGTATAAATAAATATTGTCAAAGAAGACCAAACGGCAATTGTTTGCTACACAAGCATCTGATGACATTCTGCATAATCAGGGGCCAGTCCCTTTGCCAGACTTTTAGATCATAGGGAAGTCCAACTGTTAAATAGGCTACTTCAGAGTCCTTTAAGGCGTTGTTCACTTCTTCCGCATTGGTCAGATCGGCCTTGAAAAGAACATCCGTCTCATTTATTTTTTTTGGATTTCGGCTCACGATCTTAATCTCCGTTGTATAGTGAGTCAGCGCTCTTGCAAGCTCATTGCCTATTGCTCCTCCTGCGCCAAGTATCGTTTGCATTTTTATGTGTTTATATCAATCAATGTGCTTTTAGTTTCTCATTAAAATTTTCATGGGCGTCGCATGTTGTCGCAATAAACGTCTTCCAATCAAGTTTTATATAATAAAATAACAAAGTACTACCCCATTTCGGGCAGATATTCAACAACCGAAATATAATATTCTTTTACCTTCGTTCCATTCTATGGCATCGACTACAAGTTCATGGACTTTAGTCCCGAGCAGAGTTTACTCGGGCGATGGATCTCATCGCTTACAAGGTGGCAGAGCAGAAAGCACAATGAGGTGTGTTTTACATTGAAACAGTTGTGCGTTTCATAACGGGGCACTAAGAAACGCTTGCCTAAAAAACGGCTCAGTTTCAATTGCTTTGGCCCCTTATGCAGTGTGGTACATGAATTGGGATCTTAACAGAACCGCCCATTTATGCTTTACAACTACTTAAAAGTGATCGTTCGAAATTTCATCTCTGATGGAATGTATTCTTTCATCATCATTTTCGGCCTTGCCATTGGTCTGGCAGCAAGTCTGATGATCGCGCAATACATTCATTTTGAAATGAGTTTTGATAAGCATAATAAAGACTCAGAGGATATTTACTATACCTACATGCGATGGAATACCAGCGACAAATCGTTTGATATCAGATCTCACCCTGCCATTGTGCCGTTGCTTAAGCGATCGGTGCCTGAGGTAATGCTTGCCGCCCGGATGGCCAACATTGGATTTGATAGAGGTAGAGATAAAGGTGACGAAATGGTTCTACGCTGGGGAGATGAAAGCTCTCCTTCGTACAGTCGCGAGAAGGGACTATTCTACGCTGATGAGGATATCCTGAAAATATTTTCTATTCCGTTTATAAAGGGAAATCCTACGACTGCCCTGGCGACACCCTACACCGTTGTCTTAACACGTTCATTGGCAGAAAAGCTTTTTCCGGAGATCGATCCGCTTGATCAAATCATTCGTTTTCAAATACTTAGTCAGCTAGTTCAATTCAGGGTAACCGGAGTGGTCGAAGACCCTCTTTCCAATTCAAGCCTTCAATTCAGGGCATTGTTTTCATTAAAGAGTTTTGACAATGGCAGCGGATCAGAAAAACTTGAAAACAATTGGGTTCAGCCTGTTTTTAGGACCTTCATCAAGCTTCTTCCCGGAGCAGAAGCAAAAGAAGTCGAAGCCAAAATAAATAAAGCAGCTGAAGAGCCTCTTCGTAAACTGGAAAGTGATTTTGAGATCAAAGAATCCATTCATCTTTACCCTTTTAGGGATCTTCATTTCATTCAGTTCTACAACAGTATGGAGTTGGACCAGTAAGGTTCACAGGAGATAGAAGACTAATTCTTTATTTTTCAATACTAGCGATCCTTATCTTAGTTATTTCCTGGGCCAACTATATCAATCTCACCACAGCTCGTGCATTACATCGCGCAAAAGAAGTAAGCGTAAGAAAGGTGAACGGTGCGAGCCGCCGTCACATTATCTGGCAATTTTTAATGGAATCACTTTTCATGAATTTGATCAGCTTGATTCTGGCATTCACTATCGCTCAACTTTCCTTTGGGATCTTCGCCGATGTTTTAGGATCAAAAGCAGAATGGATCTTGTGGAAGTATCCCCTGTTCTGGGTTGTCATTATCATCTTCCTGATTTCTTCAACCATCATCGCGGGTATTTACCCCGCGTTTATCATATCCAATTATAATCCTTCCAAAATACTAAAAGGTAATTTTGCAAGAAGCCAGCAGGGAATTCTAATGCGAAAGGGACTGGTCATTACACAATTCGTTTTTGCCATATTGCTGCTGACCAGTATTTACGTTATTTCACGTCAGCTTTTTTATCTCCAGACTAAGGACATGGGAATTTCAACGGATCAGATTCTTGTCATCAGTACAATGGACCTTGATACAACCGTTGATAAGTCTGAAGCGTTCCAACAATGGAAAGCTAAAATTATCACCGACCGGTATGTCAAAAGCACTTTCGCTTGCTACGCTTACCCTGGTCAAGGTGAAGTAATGCAAACGTTTTACCTTTCCACAGATGAAAATAAAACCCAATATCACTACCAGGTAAGGCAAGTAAGCGATAACTGTTTCACAACATTAAGCATTCAAATGCTTGCGGGCAGAGATTTCAATAGCGATTATGTTGGTGAAGAAAATAAAATTGTAATTAATGATATGGTGGTGCGTGATTTTGGTTTTAAGGATGCGGAATCTGCTATCGGCGCACGGATCACTTTGACAAGGCGTGAAAAAGAATACGAAGTAGTAGGAGTTGTCGAGAGTGCTGTGATTTCGGCAAAGAGTAGTCTGATGGGTTTTGTTTTTATTTATAAGACCTGGCAGCAAGATCTTAGCAACTACTACAATTATTTCTTGGTTAAGCTCTCCACAAACGAGGTTCGAAATTCGGTCAATCAAATGGAAGGACATTGGAAGTCGCTTTTTGGCGATACACCCTTCGATTACTTTTTCCTTGACACATACGTTGATTCGTTTTACAAGGGGGAAAGACAATTTGCAGGCGTCTTTGGCTTCTTCTCGCTTATTGGTGTCCTGATTACCTGCATGGGGCTGTTTGGTCTCTCGTTGTATAATACAAATACCAGAACAAAAGAAATTGGTATTCGCAAAACATTGGGGGGATCTGCCTTGGGCATCATGTGGCTTTTCTCGAAAGAATATTTAAAACTAATCATGATGGCTGCTGTCATAAGCTTGCCCATCGTTATTTGGGCTGGCAACAATTGGTTGAAAAGTTATCCCAATCGAATAGCTATTCATGCCGATGTTGCACTCATTCCTATTTTTGTCACTTTGCTCATTGCCATGTTTACGGTAGGATATCACACGTACAAAACAGCGTATATGAATCCGGTGAAGTCATTGCGGGCAGATTAGAGAGTGAATAAATTAAAACAATGAAGTGTACGAAGCACAACGAGTTTTGCAAGGGCCTAATTCATTTTCATTTCCCACCTTCTTTCCCGCCAGATAATGCTTTGGCCAGGATCGCCAGATACCTTACCTGGGTCGGTTGGCAGAGGATAAAAACGTCGCCTCCATTCCGCAATGTGCTGGTTAGAATAGTCATCAAGACTCTCGTGGAATTCCCCGGTCAATGTTACTATGATCGGATCTGTCCTGTAAAACGAAATCACGTTCATGTCCTTTAGCTCAAGTATCCGAGCCGTTGCCCTTTTTCGTTCATCGAGGGTTGCAAACTCCTCCATGATCCTTTGAAAGGAAGGGCAGTTTGGTGCTGCAGTTTCGTCTCGTGACGGGTCGGTTAGCCTATCAATCGTTTTGATAATATGACTGTCCAGTGAATCGGTATCCATAAGAAATGTGCTTTAATTCCATGGTTTTGTGTCAAAATTGTGTCAAAGTCAATCAGCCGCACAAAGCCATATTTTAGCTGACTATCTGATAATCAATGAGCGGGAAACGAGGCTCGAACTCGCGACCCTCAGCTTGGGAAGCTGATGCTCTACCAACTGAGCTACTCCCGCATTGACCGCCGTAGCCCGAGATCTGGCGCGAAGGTGGCCATCGTCCGCCGTAGACCCGATGTATCGGAGTGAAGGCGGACATCGTCTACCGTCGCTTACGATGATCTTTTCTTTTATCAATATAGGAAATTATCGCAGGTTATACACTCCATCCGAATTTGACATTTTCCAGAAAACTAACCCGGAAGATTCCGTCACGTTGCGCACCAGAATTATTGAACGGATCTAATTTCATTTGACCTGGCGCGCTGGATTATTGTGCGCCTATGCCCAGGGTTGCACCCGGGGTACAAAAATTTCATCCCTTCGGGGTTCGGTTAGTGGTAACTCTTGGTGTGGAGAGAATAGTAGAACGAGTGGTTCTAACAAAGACGTACTATGTCGCGGAGTTAGCCACGGACCAGCAGAAATTTTTAGGAAACGAAAACTTAAATGACTACCAGCTTCAGAGAACTATGAATCAGGACTGGATCCAGTTTATGATGTCATTCGCGAAAATGAATACCATCAACCCCAGCAGGAATATCATGCCGACTTTCTGCGCGGTCTCCAAAAATTTATCCGATGGCTTCCTCCTGGAAATGATCTCATAACTTAGGAACATCACATGACCACCATCCAACGCGGGGATCGGAAGGAGATTCATGAAAGCTAATACGAGAGATAATACACCCGTCAACGACCAGAATCTTGCCCAGTCCCACTCATTGCCAAATGCTTGCATAATTCCAATTGGTCCGGACAACGATTTCTTTGGCGACAATGTACCGGTAACGATCTTTCCAAACGCTTTCACCTGGATCGCCAACGTAGTGAATGCACGCTCAGTACCTCTCGGGATGGATTCGAAAAATCCGTAAGTTATCCGTTGCTCGGCTTTATCAAGGAATTCTTTGCTCGGTTGTGCACTTGCATAATAACCGACAGCTTTCTCTCCTTTGAAATATTCCTTAAAGCTCAATGTCTGATCTCCACGCAACACTTTAAATGAAATGCTGTCGGCTTGTGGATTTAGCGAATCCTTACGCTGTGCCTGAACGATCGAAATTAGCTCGTCATTATACTTGATAGGTGTATTGTTTACTTCCAGTATTTGGTCGCCTTTCTTGAGGCCCATTCGGCTGGCCAGGCTACTATCGGCAACCTCATAAACTACAGGAGGAACACGCATCCATAAGAAAGTACCCGGGCTTGATTTCTTGTTAAACGATTGAATAAAATCCGCCGGAATGGAAATATCCATGATCTTTCCATCGCGCTCTATGGTATAAGTGCCGTCGGTGCTTAGTAATGTTTCAAGGTTTATTATTTCCTCGAAATACTTAAAATCCTGACCGTTTATCTTAATGATCTTATC
Source organism: uncultured Cytophagales bacterium (assembly GCA_963774615.1). GTDB lineage: Bacteria > Bacteroidota > Bacteroidia > Cytophagales > Cyclobacteriaceae > Chryseolinea. The sequence continues at coordinate 140,856 of CAVZFT010000032.1, read as the reverse complement.
TCCGGTTTTTAAACCAATACTTTCTCCTATAGGCCCGACGTTGAAACCGCCGTTGTTATTGACTTCATCCTTTAATATGTAGGTATCCCCCAGTACAAAGGTTAGACCGATGAAGATCATCACCCCTACTACCACATTTACAAATATTCCTCCCAGCATCACGATCAGGCGTTGCCATGCCGGCTTGGCACGGAATTCCCATGGCTGGGCGGGCTGTTTCATTGCCTCTGTATCCAGCGATTCATCAATCATCCCGGAAATTTTCACATATCCACCAAGGGGAATGGCGCTTAACGCATATTCAGTCTCACCCTTTCTGAAAGACCAGATCTTTGGGGGAAATCCTATTGAAAACTGCTCCACGCGCATCCCAAAATATTTGGCAGCCAACAAATGGCCCATCTCGTGCACCGCAACCAAAAACGACAGACTCAGTAAAAGCTGAGCCAACATGATCATCACATCCATTCTCTTTTCTTTTTATTGTTAGCAGCCAGTCTTTGTGGCCACATCCATAACTCTTTTTAACGATTAACTAGTTCAAAAGCCCTGATTCGTGTCTCTTTGTCAGTATTTACGTAGTCATCGTAGGCCGGACTCTTTATATAATGCATCTTTTCGAGGCATTTTTCCACTATATCTGACATTTCCAGGAATCCGATCCTATCCTTCAAAAATTCGGCCACAGCTACTTCGTTGGCCGCATTAAGGACGCATGGCATGTTTCCAGCCCGTTCCAAAGCTTCAAACGCCAGCGCAAGATTACGAAAAGTTTCGGTATCCGGTTTTTCGAAAGTGAGGGTCGGGTAATTTGTGAAATCGAACCGCGGAAAATCGGATTTCAATCGATTGGGATAGGCCAACGCAAATTGGATTGGCAGACGCATATCAGGAAGTCCGAGCTGGGCCTTCATCGACCCATCCTCGAATTGAACCAGGGAATGAATTATCGACTGCGGATGGACTACTACCTCGACCTGCCGGGGACTAAGTCCAAACAGCCATTTCGCTTCAATTACTTCGAGGCCTTTGTTCATGAGCGACGCAGAATCAATCGTGACCTTTGCGCCCATGGTCCAGTTGGGATGCTTGAGCGCCTGACCTTTCGTGATTGATTGCAAGTCGCTTTTCTTCTTTCCCCGGAATGGTCCGCCCGATGCCGTTAACACGATCTTCTCGATCTTATTGTGAAACTCCCCCATCATGCATTGAAATATGGCGGAGTGTTCCGAATCAACAGGATAAATATTAACACCTTTTTCCCGTGCACTTTTTGTTATCAATTCGCCGGCGACAACAAGTGTTTCTTTGTTTGCCAATGCAATGGACTTGCCCGCTTCGATAGCTTTAATCGTTGGCTTAAGTCCCGAATATCCGACAAGTGCAGTGAGTACAAGATCGATCGTATCCATCTGCACAACCGACGCAAGAGAACTCTCACCCGCATAAACTTTCACGGGCTCATTCTTTAACGCATCCTTGACATAGTGGTAATGATCTTCATTGACGATAACGACCGCGTTAGGCTTGAAACGCTGTGCCTGTTCAATCAACAGGTCGGCATTGTTTTGTGCGCTTAATACTTCAACTTCAAAAGCGTCTGGTTGCGTTGCAATAACTTCGAGCGCTTGTGTGCCTATCGATCCCGTAGAACCCAAAATTGCAATCCTCTTCCTCACTGTCGTTAAATTCTGATGTTATGCTAAACTAGAAAGAGCATCGGCGATCTTTCGGTCATTTGATAATCTTGGTACCTTGTTCTGCCCGCCGAGCTTTCCGACTGACTTCATATAGTCGATAAAGGTGTTTCTACGAACACTATTAACACGGAGTGTGCGTAGAATGTTACCGGTTATCAGGTCATCGTAATAAACATTCAGTTTACGCAAATGTTTATCAAGTTCCAATGAAAATGCCTCAACGTCCTTGGGCTCCCTGGCAAATTCAATGATCCATTCATGATGCGGCAAGCCATCAGATGGCGTTACCTGTGGGGCAACAGTGAACTCAACGAGCTCCACGTCCGCAAATTTTTCCATCGTAAGCTTCATTGCTTTTTCTACTTCTTCACCAATCACGTGCTCACCAAATGCTGAAATGAAATGTTTGATCCGGCCCGTTACAACAAGCCGATATGGTTTTTTTGAAACAAACTTGACGGTATCCCCTATCGAATATCCCCACAATCCTGCGTTGCTGTTTATTATCAACGCATAATTTTTGTCAAGCTCAACTTCTTCAATGGAAACTCTCTTTGGATTTTCATTGAAGTATTCTTCAGTGGGTATAAACTCGAAGAATATGCCCGTGTTAAGCAACAACAACAAGCCTGGCTCCACCTGCGAATCCTGGTAAGCGATAAATCCTTCCGACGACGGATAGGTTTCGATCGAGTCAACTTTCTTACCTATCGATTCGATTAACTTGGCACGATACGGTTCAAAATTGACACCACCATAAATGAATAAGGAGAAGTTCGGAAAAACGTCTTTTATCTTCTTTCCAGTCCTCGCCTGAATACGATCGAAGTACATCTGAACCCACGGCGGTATTCCGGAGATCATTCGCATGTCCGCTGTAAGGGTTTCGTCAACGATCCGTTCGAGTTTCTCTTCCCAGTCTTCAATGCAATTCACGGTATAGCTGGGTTTCTGATTTGTCCGGATGATTGCCGGAATCTCATGATTGACAATCCCCGACAAACGCCCTGTTTTTATTCCTGCCTTTTCTGAAAGTATTGGACTTCCGGAAAGAAATATGAGTTGACCATCGAGGAATGATCCATTGCCGGTTTCGTTGACGTACATCAATGAAGCATTGCGCGCGTTCACAAAATGATTCGACACCGAATCGTGCGTGATCGGAATGTATTTTGTTCCGGACGTAGTACCAGATGTTTTGGCAAAATATTTCGGCTTGCCGGGCCAGAGGATGTCTGTTTCACCGTGTACTACCTTTTCGACGTAGGGTTTGAGTTCTTCGTAATCGCGGATCGGCACACGCGATTTAAAATCCTCATAGGTATTAATTGCACCAAAGTCATGGTCTTTGCCGAATTGCGTTGAGCGTCCACGTTTGATGAGATATTCGAATACCTTCTTTTGATATCCGAATGGCTCGCTGGCCCACTTTCTTGTTTCGGCAGCTATGTATGCAGCAAAAGGTTTTGCAAGGCTGGAACGTATCCCCATATTCTGCAAAACTAATAAAATGGGTGAATAGGGAGATAGGGAGATAGGGTATTAGGGGTATTGGGGATATAATTCGTGACTTCCCTATTTCTTATTTCCTTATCCCTTATTTCCTTATCTCCTTATCTCCTTATTTTTGCGCGGACGCATAAACTTAGCCAACCCTGGCTGCGTTTTTGTTACACAATCGAAATTAGACAACTTCAGGACATGAAAACTACCATTAAGATCTTAGTCGTGGGATTTATTGCCGGCTTCGGCGGAGCATACACGGCTTACAATTTTTTCATTAGGCCATCATTGGAACAAGTCCCCTCGGAAATAAAATACAATGCCGTTAGTTACGATTCTCCCGACTCTTAGCTCGACATCAACACCTGCTACAGTCCCGGTTGCTGCTGCTCCGGTAGATTTTAGTGAAGCAGCGTCGAAAGCAACGCAAAGTGTCGTCTACATCAACAGTATATCACGCGGTGCGTCATACACAACATGGGATTGGTTTTTTGGTGAAGGCACAGCCGGTGGTCGCACTCAGGTAAGCAGCGGATCCGGTGTTATTTTTTCAAATGATGGATATATCATAACAAACAATCACGTAATCGAGTCTGCTGAACGTATCGAAGTAAATTACAATAAGCGGACCTATCCGGCGGAATTGATCGGCACTAATCCGTCTACAGATCTTGCTGTTATTAAGATAAATGAGACCGGGCTGCCAGCGATCACAATTGGTAGTTCAAAAAATGTGCAGGTAGGTGAATGGGTTGTTGCCGTTGGAAATCCTTTTTCCTGGCTTCAACTGTTACTGCCGGTATTGTAAGTGCCAAGGGTAGGCGAATTGGAATTCTTGAAGACCGTTTTCCGATCGAATCATTTATTCAGACCGATGCCGCTATTAACCCAGGAAACTCGGGAGGGGCTCTGGTGAATAGAAGCGGAGATCTCGTTGGAATCAATTCGGCGATCCTCAGCCGTACAGGTACATACACGGGTTATGCTTTTGCAATTCCGGTGGATATCGTAAAGAAAGTTTTCGATGACCTGGTGAAATACGGCGTAGTGCAGCAGGGATTTATTGGAGGAAGCGTTGTTGAGTACAACTACGAAAATGCCAAAAAATATGATCTCGACACGAAGGTTAAAAATTTCAATGGTGTATTGTTAGAGAGTATTGAAAAGAGTGGTCCTGCGATCGACGCAGGCCTTAAACCAGGCGATATCATCGTTAAATTCAACAACATTGACATCAATTCACAAAGTGCTTTTGAAGAAGAGCTAAGCTATCATTATCCAGGCGACAAGGTTTCGATCAGTTACCTCCGCAATTCAAAAGTCGTTACGACAACACTTACGCTGGTGAATCTAAATGGAACTACGGAGATCATCAAAAGAAAGATCTACGACAACGAAGCTCTTGGTGCCCAATTGGAAGCAACGCAATACGGTGTCAAAGTTTTCAGAATCAAGGAAAACAGCGTGCTGAAGCAGATCGGTGTTCCGGAAAACTTTACCATCATCGCCATTAACCGCGTTCGCGTGAAGGATCCGGAAGAGGTCGTTGATTTCTTTGCAAAGTTCAAAGGCCGTGGCGCTTTATACGGAGTGAACAGCTCACGACAGCAGGTAGAAATACCGTTTGTTATACGGTAACAATTTGTGACCGTCATCCTGAACTGTGGCGAGCACACGTAACAACAGCTAAAATGTCATCGATTAGTCATTGTCAACCTGACGATTGCAGACTGTGAAGGATCTGTATCAGGTTAAAGTCGCTTCTTGATAAGGATGTCTTGAACTGTCGAGGGGATCCTTCGCTGCACCATACACGTCGATGTTCCGGCGATTTTATTCAGTTCGCGTATGTGATATTGTCATCACAAAAGCCAGCTCAGGATGACGGATTTTAAAATAATCAGGATACCCTCATTTTTAACTTTTTCCCAAGCTCGTCGACTGTGGCCTTGAAGTTGGGATCTGTTTTCATCATGTCTTCGACAGACTCAAGCGCGTGTATAACTGTACTATGATCGCGGCCACCGAAATTCTCTCCGATAAGAGCTAATGTCAATTGAGTGTAACGCTTGCAGAAGTACATCGCAACCTGCCGGGGGATAACAATCTCCCTCTTCTTTACCTTGCCCTTCATCAATTCGAGATCAACCTTGAATGCATCGGACACAGTTTTTTGAATGAAATCCACGCTAACGTCAGATTGAATCTCCTTAATGATGTTCTTTAGAACTTCCTTCGCTAACTCGAGATCTATTTCTTTCTTCAACAGTGTCGCGTGAAAGATAAGTGAGTTCAACACACCTTCCATGTCGCGAAGGTTTGTATCAACACTATAAGCAAGATATTCTGAAACTTCTGTAGGTATCTTTATTCCATCTGCCAGCATTTTCCTGTTGATGATAGCGAGCTTGGTTTCGAAATCCGGTTCTTGCAGGTCAGCCGTCAATCCCCACTTAAACCGAGACAGCAGTCTTTCCTGGAATCCTTTCATATCCCTGGGTGGACAATCGCTGGTCATGATAATCTGTTTACCGGACTGATGAAGCTGATTGAAGATATGGAAGAACATTTCCTGAGTCTTCTCTCTGCCGGCGAGGAATTGAACGTCATCGAGGATAAGCAGATCCACCTGCTGGTAAAAATTCTGAAAATCCTGCAGCTTGTGATTCTGCAGAGCGTTCAGGAACTGGTTTGTGAAATCGCTTTGATCAACATACAACACCACCTTGGTGGGCATGTTGTTCTTTATTTCGTTTCCAATGGCTTGAACGAGGTGTGTCTTTCCAACTCCAACACCACCGTACAGCATTAACGGATTAAAAGATGTTACACCTGGCTTTTTCGAAACAGCGACACCAGCGGAACGTGCGAGTCGGTTGCAATCCCCTTCCACGAAATTATCAAAAGTGTAAGTTGCATTAAGACGTGAATTTACCGTCTGGGGGTTTAATGCCTTGTATGAAAATGGTGAATAATCATCCGTCGGAAACCCATTTACATTGCTTCGGCGATTGCCACTGTTGCCAGGATAACTAACAGAGACTGGTGGAGTTTGTTGGTTGCCACTATCGACAACAACAGAATACTCCAAACGTCCCGTAGGACCAAGCACGGTGTGAATCGCTCTTTTTAAAACAGGAACGTAGTTATCTTCAAGCCATTCATAAAAGAACTGTGACGGAACCTGAATAGTAAGGACGTCGCCATCTACACGTAGAGGAGCAATTGGCTTGAACCAGGTATTAAAATTCTCTTCCCCAACATTCTCACGAATCACTTCGAGACAATCATTCCATACTGTTGTGCAGCTAACTTCCATTGATCTTTCTATTCTGTCGGATTTTATGGCTTCCATGGGGGAAAGGGAGACAAAGATGTAAAAAAAGAGTTAAAGAAAACAAGGTCGAGGCAACTTGATTTTTCAGAAAAAAAAATCATAGCAGAATTTTAAAATTAAAACGCAAATGCTTGATAAAAAACCTGAATAAAATTAAGTTGATTTTATTTCCATGCCCGATCACGTCCTGCTTGACCAGTTGCTGAATTCATTCCCAAAATCGACCAATGAAGATTGGTTCCGCGCCGCTACAAAGGAAATTAGCGGAAATAATCCATTGGAACAATTAATATGGAAATCGAGCGACGAAATTTCTTTTCTGCCTTACTATGACTGGGAAAATAATTCCTCGTTGGAATATTTAAAGAGCCATGCTTTACGTTTCACGGAAGGTTCCACATCACCTCGCACATGGCTTTGCCTTCCGAAAATTTCGATTCCGTCAAATAAGAACTCAAATGCAGTAGCGCTTAACCATTTGGCCAACGGCGCGGATGGAATTCTTTTTGATTTTAGTCAAGTCAGACTGAGACTGATCTCGATTCTTTATTATCTGAAATTCATTGGCCCTTCTGTAATGTCTCATTTTTGGTTACCCAATGGACAAATTTGATTCAGCACATCACGGAATACGTCGGAAAAAAAAAGTATGATCCAAAGTTGCTGGCGGGCACAATATTTCGTAATAGCTCGCGAAACAATGATTTCATTCAACTAAAAGAAGTCGAAGCGTACAAACTGCTTCGCGTTCTGGGGATTCATGTTCCGGCGTCTTCTCCTGTCAAAGAAATTTCTTTTGCTTTAATGGAGGCGACCAAATTGATGGATACGCTCACGGACGCCGGCCACGGTAAAGAATTCATTTGGCGAAACCTGAGTTTCTCACTGGCCAGTGGAAAGAATTTTTTGCTCGATATCGCAAAACAAAAAGCACTACGATTACTTCTTTATCAGGTGGGCCAGGCTTTTGAATTACGAGACTATACTGAAGTTGAAATCAATATCCGCGTCGAGCCCTGGAGTGATGAACGATTCCAGCCACACAGCAATATGATCAGTGGATCTGTGGCTGCACTGGCGGCCGTTGCCGGCGGCTGTAATTCCCTTACTATCCTGGCGGAAGATGAAAACAATATGACCATGACACGTATCGCGCGAAACGTCTCCAACATCCTTCGCGAAGAATCTCATCTAAACAAGGTTGCAGATCCGACTGCAGGGGCATACGCCATAGAAAATATCGTAGATCGACTCGCCGTGACTGCGTGGGGAGAATTTCAGCGTAAGGTAATGCAATCATGAAACCGGACTTTTCAAAAATAAGTCACAACACCTTTTCGAAACCGTCGCATGGAACGTCAGGTGGCGGATGGAACAGTCCGGAAGAAATCGAAATAAAAAGAGAATACTCTTCAGAGGATTTAAAGAATCTTTCGCACTTGTTCTATGCTCCAGGCCTTCCACCATATATACGAGGCCCCTATGCGACGATGTATACGACAAAGCCATGGACTATCCGCCAGTATGCGGGGTTTTCAACCGCAAAAGAGTCAAATGCATTTTACAGACGTAACATAGCAGCCGGGCAGCGAGGTCTGTCCGTCGCTTTTGATCTTCCCACGCATCGTGGATATGATTCTGACCACCCGAGAGTATCCGGCGACGTGGGAAAAGCAGGGGTTGCCATCGACTCGGTGCTTGACATGAAGTTATTGTTTGAAGGCATTCCGCTGGATACGATGTCGGTCTCAATGACCATGAATGGCGCTGTCATTCCGATCATGGCGTTCTACATTGTCGCCGCCGAGGAGCAGGGTGTGAAACCGGAACAACTTGCCGGCACGATTCAAAATGATATACTCAAAGAGTTCATGGTACGCAACACGTACATCTATCCGCCGGAGCAATCGATGCGTATTGTGGCTGATATCTTCAGATACACGTCACAACACATGCCGAAGTTCAACTCGATCAGCATCAGTGGTTATCACATGCACGAGGCAGGAGCGCCGGCACATATTGAATTGGCGTATACCCTGGCCGATGGATTGGAATATATTCGTACCGGATTGAATGCCGGGATTGCTGTCGATGATTTTGCGCCAAGGCTTTCATTCTTCTGGGGTATTGGAATGAACTTCTATATGGAGATTGCCAAAATGCGGGCGGCGCGGTTGTTATGGTCGAAGATCGTTCAGCAATTCAATCCCGGAAATCCCAAGTCGATGGCATTGCGAACGCACTGTCAGACCTCGGGCTGGAGCCTTACGGCACAAGACCCCTATAATAACGTGACGCGAACTTGTATCGAAGCACTGGCTGCCGTTCTGGGTGGAACTCAATCACTACATACCAATTCGCTGGACGAAGCAATTGCATTGCCCACAGACTTCTCCGCGCGTATTGCGCGAAACACTCAACTATATCTCGATAAGGAGATTGGCATCACCAACATTGTTGATCCATTCGGTGGGGCCTATTACATTGAAACCCTTACAGCTCAGTTGGCTGATAATGCGTGGCGCTTGATCGAAGAAGTTGAAAAATACGGTGGCATGACAAAGGCCATTGAACGTGGAATTCCAAAGATGCGGATCGAACAGGCAGCAGCCGCTAAACAAGCGCGGATCGATTCGGGCCGCGATGTGATAGTCGGCGTCAATAAATACGTTTCAAGTGAGAAGAAGGATTTTGACACGCTTGAAGTTGACAATACCGCTGTCCGAAAGGAACAGGTCGAAAGACTCGACAAACTCAAAAGAGAACGCAATCAGGAAGAAGTTACCGCTGCTCTACAATTGCTTACGGAAGCTACACGCGACAAGAAACAAAATCTTCTCGAGCGTGCGATCGATGCTGCGCGAAAACGCGCGACGTTGGGTGAGATATCGGATGCAATGGAAAAAGTATTCGGACGATACAAGGCTACGATCAAATCAATTTCAGGTGTATATTCGAAAGAGATGAAAGACCAGAAAGACTTTGAGGAAGCAAAAAACCTTTCCGATCAATTTGCAGCACTCGATGGCCGCCGACCAAGAATACTGGTTGCAAAGATGGGACAGGACGGACATGACCGGGGCGCAAAAGTTATCGCGACGAGCTTTGCCGATCTCGGTTTTGATGTGGACATAGGACCATTGTTTCAAACACCTGAGGAGGTGGCGATGCAGGCAGCAGAGAATGACGTACACATCATTGGCGCATCAAGTCTTGCCGGCGGGCATAAGACGCTAATACCACAACTCGTTCAATCGCTAAAGAAAATCGGAAGAGCTGATATCATGGTCATAGCAGGCGGTGTGATCCCCGAACATGATCATGAGTTCCTGAAAAATGCAGGAGTTGCGTTTGTATTCGGGCCGGGTACCGTGATCACAACTGCGGCAAAAGAAATCTTAAACAAACTCATTCAAGGTAGATAAACACACTTCCCATGTTCATGGAGGGTTAATGTACGGCACCTCTTCAATTTTCACATTGAATTTTAGTAGCTTAGTAGTAAAATCTGATTCAATGGTCATGAAAATTTACAGGTACTCTTTGCTACTGGTATTGACCCTGGCTGTAGTTCAGCCGTTATTCTCTCAAAACAAAAAGTTCGACAAAAGCCTCAAGAAAATAGACGCCCGTTATGATGAAGGGAGTTTCTCCAAGGCGAGCAGCGCTTTGCAAAAACTTAAAAAGTCCATCGTTGCAAAGATGGGTGCTCAGAATACTTACATGCCTGGCGTGCACATTCGCGAAGCGCACATAAGTCTGGCGTTAGGTGTACTCGATGGATTTGACAAAACATTAAACACTGCATTGGCCGCCAGCCTTGCAACATTTGGCGAAAACAGTGCAAGCTATGCCGGCACGATGATAGATATCGCAGAGGTCTACAATGAATATGGGAACTTCAGGATTAGCCGCGAATACACAGCGAAAGCAAAGGAACTTTTAAACCGCACTAATCAACTTAACGACCACCTGAACGCTCGTATTGGTCTGGTGGAGGCTGAAGCCATGACGGGCCAGGGATTTTGCAATGAAGCGCTTGCATTGTTAAAAAGTCTTGAGCCTTACTATGCGGGACGTGCGGTGGAAAAGGAAACGACAGTACAAGGCGGTGCCATCAAGACACAGCGGGTACCCGATGCAGAGATACCCCGGCGATACAGCGACTTCGCAAAGTTGCTCACCATGACTGCAAATGCATACGGCAAAAAAGGAAGTCTACTTTCTGCGGACTCCGCCTTCAACGCTGCGCAAACCTGGATCAGCAAAAATCAGAAATACATGGGCGAAACAAGCCTTGCACTGGTACAAAACAACTACCTGTATGCAAAGATGCTTATCGACAATGGAAACGAAGAAAGGGAAAAGAGACTTGAGTTTGACAATATTCTCGCAAGCCTGAAGAAGAGAGCGAATCCCACTAATCAATTGGCTCACGACTTGTACGTCGCCTACCTGCATCAGCTCCTCGTAGACGAAAACCGCGCACGTTATCTCAATACCAAGCTTGAATATCAAAAAGTAATAGACAAGAATTTTCCAAAAGGCAGCTTGTTTCAAATCAACCTGAAGGCCGTGGAGTTTGATTCAAAGCTGGAACGCGATAAAACGAAAGATCTGGAACAGGATGCATCCAACCTGCTCAACTCAAAATCTTTACCAAAGAACTACCGGACGACAGAACACATCCTTAACTTCCTCTTTGACGTTGCGCAGCGCGAAAAACGATACGTCAATTCGGAAAACTATCTCACGCAACTAGCTGGCATAAGAAAAGAGTTGTATGGCGAAACATCGCCGGAATATCACCTGGCAAAGATTCGTCTTGCAAGCTATTACCTCGATTACACCAACAAGATTGATGAAGCCCAGAAAATTTTTGACGAAAGCTATACAAACCTTGTAGCAAAGGAGATCGGTGCGTGGCATAAAGATCACCTTGATATCCTCAACCATCTTGCAAACCTGTATGAGCTCAATGACAAGTATGCACTGGCATCCTCAACACTCGACATGGCTTCAGACGTCTCACGGAATAAATTTGACGACAAAGCGCCCCAATACGGAACAGAACTTGACCGCATTGCTCAACTTCAGATCAAACTTGGTCAATATGAAAAGGCAGAGGAAAATATTGCAAAGTCATTGAAGATCCTTGAAGAATATCGCAAAGATGAAAGACATATTGCCAATTATATTCACGCCATTGAAACGCAGGCTAAGCTTTACGGTGTCAAAGGATTGTTCGATGAAGCACAAGCCAATCTTGATCGCACGCGGGGGCTTATTAAAAATGCAGGGGTTCCGATCGGTAGTGAGCTATCATCAGCGGAAGAGTTGACATCGTTACTCATTCAACTTGGCAGTTATTCCGCGGCCAACCGTCTGCTCGATACACAGATACCAGAATATGAACACCTTTACGGCAAGAATTCCATTCGATTAATAGAACCTTTTGTTAACCGTGGACGCATTCTGCTGGCTAACGGTGAATACACGGAAGCAGAGCAAACTGCCATCAATGCGAATCAAATGGCGCTTAAAACGTATGGTGACCTTTCAACCAAGACGGCGCCTACGCAAAAGCTCTTGAGCGATATATATACTACGCTGGGAGATTATGATAGAGCTGAGACGACTATCTCCAAAGCTCTCGCAAGCCAGGAAAAACAATTTGGCCGGGATCACATCGAAGTAGCCCGGTCTCTGTCACAACTGGCCCTCATCAAGTTCCATAAAGGCGACAATAAAAAAGAGATCGAAAAGATGATGTTGGAGGCGCGTGATATTATTGCCCGTCGTCTCGGAAAAGACAATCCACAGTATGCGGAGATCATGAAAAATATGGCGATACTTTACATCTCCGAAAAGAAATTTGATGTTGCATTTAATTCACTCACCGTTGCCGAAGGGATATGGAAAGCAAAGACCGGCACCAAGAATAACGTTAATGCAGCAAGTATCTATACACTTACAGGCGACGTTTACTATCAGCAGAAAAATTACAAGAAAGCTGAAGAATTCTACAATCTATCAAAGGCCCTCTACGAAAAGTTTTTCAGTGTCAAACATCCGGAATACGTCAAGGCATTGTCCAAGCTCAGCAAGGTTTATTACATGCAAAAAGATTACAAACGTTCCAAACGTCTCATTGAAGAAGCGCTTTCAAACTATGAAAATTACATCAAGGAAATTTTCCCGGCGCTAATCGAAAACCAGAAGGCAAAATACTGGAACACGATCAGAGGAGATTTCGAATTTTACAATACCCTTGCATTCAGCAATCTCGAAGACTTCAAAGATCTTTCAGGAAAGATCTATAACTATCAGCTTCTCACAAAAGCATTGTTGCTAAGCACGTCTATCAAGATCAGGGAGCGTATTCTTAACAGCACCGACGACCAATTGAAGTCCATTTACACCGATTGGGTACAAAAGAAAGAAGTGCTTACGCTGGCCCTTTCCATGAGCACACAACAGCTGGCAGAAAGCGAAATCAACCCCGGTGCCTTGCAGCAGGAAGTGGAGCAGCTGGAAAAAGAACTCAGCAAACGCTCTGAGTTGTTTGGACAGAATTTTGAAAACAAGCGTATAGTATTCGACGATGTGAAGAAGTCGCTGAAGCCAAATGAAACTGCGATTGAAATGGTGAGGTACCGTTATTTCAATCATGACTTCACTGATTCGGTGATCTATGCCGCACTTTTCCTAAAGCCTGAGTTCTCGAAACCAAAGGCGATCATACTCAATGACGGAAAAAAAATGGAGACTCGGTATTTCAAATTCTATCGAAACGCCATAACCGGAAAGGTTCCTGATGAAATTTCTTATGGCGTCTTCTGGAAACCTATAATCGACGTGATTGGTCAATCATCAACCATCTATTTGTCTGCGGACGGGATCTATAATCAGATCAATCTCGAAGCAATACCGACGCCAGATGGAAAATATGTAATCGACAACGCGAACATTGTACTGGTTAGCAACACCAAAGACTTATTCCTCAAAAAACTAAAATCAAAATCGTCAGTTGAAAATACGGCGACGCTGTTTGGCAACCCTACGTTTTATGTCACCGCTTCGGCAAATCAGTCTATCTCGTCGTTGCCAGGTACTGAGAAGGAAGTTACTCAGCTTCAGTACATGTTAAAACAAAAAGGATATGTTACCGCCGAGTACACTGAAATAGCGGCATCGGAAGAAAATCTCAAAGACCTTGAATAGCCCGAAAATCTTTCATATCGCGACGCATGGTTTCTACAAGCCAACAACCCAGAAAACCTTAGAAGCAGAGCTTGAAGGAAGCGAAGCTGCCCTTTCACAGAACCCGTTGATGAGAAGTGGATTGTTGTTAAAGGGAGCTGGCGATCTCCTGGGCAAGACGAGTTACAATTTCAACATGGAAAACGGAATTCTAACAGCGTATGAAGCAATGAGTCTCAATCTTGACAAAACGTTGTTAGTTATGCTCAGTGCATGTGAAACGGGGCTCGGCGATTTAGAGGCTGGAGAAGGCGTTCAGGGACTTCAGCGGGCATTTCTGGTTGCGGGCTCAAATTTCCTTATCATGAGTATGTTCAAAGTTGACGACGATGCAACTCAAAAGCTCATGCTGATCTTTATGCAGAAGTACCTGAATAGCGGGAACATGCGGCAGAGTTTTATAGATGCGAAGAAAGAACTCCGCGTTGAGTATCCAGATCCGATTTATTGGGGCGCGTTTATGATGATAGGCCTGGACTAACCCTGCTCTGTGGGCCATGGGGCGAACTCATAACCATCTTTGAAGAAATTTGGATAGATCATTAAGTGTTTTCTTTTAACTTCTTCAAAGATCATCCGCTTAAGATCATTGACGTTTTGATTGGTTGTTGCCGAGACAAAAACTACATGCTCAAAACCCATCTGACGATAATAACCTCTCATTTCTTCAAGGTTGGCATCCGGGTTTTGTTTCAGGAACAGGTCGATTTTATTTAACACCAGGATCGTCGGAATGTTAGCAGCACCAATCTCCTGTAACGTGGTAGTAACAACCTCGATCTGATTGTCATGGAACGGATGGGCTAGATCCACTACGTGTAGTAACAGGTCTGCTTCGCGTACTTCGTCGAGCGTCGACTTAAAGGACTCGATCAAATGGTGTGGCAGCTTTCGTATAAATCCAACGGTGTCGGAAAGCAGAAAAGGAATATTTCCGAACGTGACTTTCCTGACAGTAGCGTCGACAGTAGCGAAGAGCTTGTTCTCCGCCAAAACACCAGAGCCCGACAACAGATTCATCAGAGTTGATTTCCCGACGTTAGTGTAACCGATCAAGGCAACTCTTACTACCGTCTCCCGAGACTTGCGCTGAGTTTCCCTCTGTTTCTCGATTTTCTTAAGCTTCTCCTTGAGGATATTAATCTGGGTCCGGATATTTCTTCGGTCCGTTTCAATTTCACGTTCACCGGCGCCACCGCGTGTGCCAGTCCCTCCCCGTTGACGTTCAAGGTGAGTCCACATCCGAGTAAGGCGTGGAAGCAAATATTGATTGCGTGCAAGTTCTACCTGTGTTTTAGCTTGAGCCGTCTGAGCGCGCCACAGGAAAATATCGAGGATCAATAGACTTCGGTCATACACACGAACCTTATATGTTTCGTGGGCGGGCGTGTTAAACTCCCGCTCAAGATTCCTGAGCTGCGATGGCGAAAGGTCTTCATCGAAGATGACGTTAGTTGCTTTCTCAGCATGAACAAACTCCTTAATTTCAACAAGCTTACCCTTGCCTACAAATGTCCTGCTATCAGGTTGTGAGAGATTCTGGACAAACTTCTTGATCGTCTTGATACCCGCTGTCTCTGCCAGAAACGCCAGCTCATCAAGGTGCTCCTGAGTTATCTCGGCATTCTGACTATTTCCAATTGCAACTAATACTGCTTTGTTATCCTGCTGTAACATTTATGTTCTTGATCAGCCAAACATAAACGATAAATTTTAGATTAAGTTTTCTGGGAGTGAAACTTTTAATATATCTTTGATTGATCTAAACCAGAGATTTTTTAAGATAACTTGATAATTCGACTGTTTGTCGAAATCTAGGATCCGAAAATTCTCACAATCAGAGCCCAAGATCCGATGAGAATTGCGATAGTACTCAACACATCCTGGAACATTTACAACTTCAGGATGAATTTTGTACATGCCCTGCTAGAAAAGGGCTACGAAGTACACACCATTGCACCCGAAGACGATTACACGCATCTGTTAAGAGAAGCAGGGTGCATTCATCACAAAGTCAAGATGGACAGCCGTGGAGCGAATCCCATTAAGGATTCAGCGCTCGTCCTTGAACTTTTCATGATCTACAGAAGAGTAAGGCCAGATGTTATTCTTCACTACACTATCAAACCAAATGTGTACGGTACATTGGCAGCGTCGCTGTTGGGAATTCCAGTCGTAAATAATGTTTGCGGCTTAGGCACGGTATTCCTGAAGGACAATGTTGTCTCTCTTGTCGCAATTACATTGTACCGGATCAGCTTCAGATTTGCAAGCAAAGTTTTTTTCCAAAATCCTGAAGACCTCAAGCTATTTCTGAAACGAAAGCTTGTTCCATCCAGAGCTGCAGATATACTACCGGGTTCAGGCATTGATCTGAAGAAATTTAAGCCCATGGATTTCAAGCGAAATAACAAGTTCACGTTCCTCCTCATTTCACGTCTCATAACAGACAAGGGGGTAATGGAATACGTGGAGGCTGTAAGAAAACTTAGGGCCGGTGGATTGGATGCTAACTTCCAGGTGCTCGGGGCAATGGATCCTGAACACAAAAGGGGTATAAAAAAGAAAGTAATTCAGGAATGGATCAATTCGGGCACTATCCAGTACCTCGGAACGACGAATGATGTTCGGAGCTTTATCGATAAAGCAGATTGTGTGGTGTTACCCTCTTATCGTGAAGGAACGCCACGAACACTTCTGGAAGCAGCAAGTTCAGCAAAGCCAATCATAGCCACCGATGTTCCAGGATGTAATCATGTCGTTGAGGACAATTACAATGGACTGCTGTGCAAACTGAAAGATGCCAATGATCTGGCTGACAAGATGAAAATGATGGCCACGTTCGAAGACGAAAAGTTGAAGTTCTTCGGTTTAAATGGCCGAACGAAAATGGAGCTTGAATACGACGAATCGATGGTAATAGACAAGTATCTTACGACGCTTGCCGCTTTGAAAAAAGCGTCTTAGCGGCTTTGCCCATGGATTCGCTGCTCTCGAGGGCACTCTGCTCGCTTACAAATGCTCAAATACTTATCAACGTGAAGGTGAAGGCGGAACCGTCTGAAATGACCCAGACCTCCGAATTGATTGGCAAACCGAAAATCCGATATAATCGCCTAAGGACTCATCGCTGCCTACACTGGCAGAGTTAATGAGAAAATCCGTAATTTTACAGTAATGACTCAATTTTTGATACGTTGAAAAGAATACTTGCTGGTAGAACCAACAGACTGCTACTTTTTAGTTTTATACTTTCATCCTGCGCTTCGTACAAACAAAATATAATGTTTAAAGTGCCTGAAGGATACGAGGTAAAACAGTTGGTGGAGCTGGCCGAAAGGAATTATGTAATCCAGAAAAACGACTATTTACAGCTGGAAGTTTATACGAACAAGGGCGAACGCATTATTGACCCCGATCTTGAGCTGACAAAGGAGCTGAACAATCAAAACGTGAACGCAAAACCGGTACCCAACTATCTGGTGGATATTAACGGCGTGGCTAAGTTTCCGATGGTCGGCGAAATAAAGGTCGAAGGCCTTACTATCCGGCTGGCAGAAGAAATCCTGCAAAAGACGTATGAGTCATATTATAAGGATTCATTTGTAATACTTAAGTACACAAATAAGAGAGTCATCGTGCTTGGTGCACCCGGCGGCCAGGTCATACCATTGGTAAACGAAAATGTTCATTTGGTTGAAGTCCTGGCGTTGGCAAAGGGAATTGACAATTTAGCCATGGCACAAAACGTAAGGGTACTCCGGGGAGATCACGTGCTTGTTGCCGATCTCAGCACGATTGACGGCTATCTTAAGAACAATATCCTTATTGAGCATGGAGATATTGTATATGTCGAACCTATACGCAGGCCTGTTAGCGAGGCATTCAGGGACTTTCTCCCTGTGCTCACGGTCTTAACCAGCCTGACAACGCTTATTGTCGTCATCGTAGGATTGTAATAACAACAATAGATGAATGAGACGCCGAGAAATATCAAAGTACAGCCCTTTCAAGTTGAAGGTATCGACTTCAACAAGCTAAGGATTGTCGGAAGAGCAAACTGGATCTGGTTTGTAGGTATTTTCGTCGCCGTCAATTTCATTGCATATGTGGTTGTTCGATATACTAAGAATCTTTACGAGGCGACTTCCGTCATTAAGCTGGATGTAAAAAAAGAGGCGACAGAATTCGGGATCAAGAATCCCATGGAAAACCAGAGTCTTAATCTTATCTCCGGCGAAATCGAACTCATTCAGTCGAGGCTGTTCTTAAGCAGGGTGGTCGATTCATCCGACCTCGACGTAAGCTATCATTCAATCGGACGGGTGCTCAACGACGAACTGTATCAGAGCCATCCATTTATTGTCAGATACGTGGCCAGAAACGAAAACCTTTTTAACAGACCAATCTATTTCGATGAGGCTGGCTCTAATGAGTTTACCCTTCAAGTAGGAAAGGATGGCGAAGTAATCAACGGACGGTATAACAGCCCGATTGTACTGGATGGCCTTGAGCTCATTCTTGAAAAAGTTCCATCCTTTTCCAAGGGAGACGAGATCGGTTATTTCTTTACGATCAACAGCAAGGAGTCCCTGCTTGATAACATGCTCAGCAGCCTCACGGCTGAACCGCTGAATTTTAATGCAAACACGATAAGGGTTTCGTTCAAGGATAACAATCCATTCAAGGCAAACGCGGTACTGAATAAGATCGACACCATCTACCTTCAATACAGTAATGAGCAAAAGAATCTCGCGACAAAACAAAAGATCGACTGGGTCTCAAATGAGTTGGTCAACATCGAAAAGAAGATGGAAAGCTTCGAGAACTATTTCGAAAATTTTACACTCGAAAACAAAAGCAAGGATCTAGATGAAGATCTCAAGAAGACCGTGATGCTAATCAATCAAATTGATTCACAGCGGTTTAATTTAAATCAGAAATTAGTTGAAGTCGAATCCTTAATGAATGGAGTTGATAACGGCGACTTGTTTCTATCGATGGGCCAACGATACGCTTTGCCCCCATCTATCCTGAGAAACCTCGAGAAGCTGGAAGATCTAACGATGGCGTTGGAGAAGCTGAAACTTTCCTACAATGAGATCACGTTTGCTTACCGCGAAAAGCAGAATGAGATCGAAGCATTTCGCAAAAAAACCTACCAGCAACTTACGGAATTAAAATCCGAGCTTTTGAAAACGCTGCTTGAAACAAATCAAAGAAAACAAAGGTTGGAAAATCAATTTGCCAACCTTCCCGATAAATCAACCGAATTTTCAAAAAACCTTCGTTATTATAAGTTGTATGAACAGTTCTACCTGTCGTTGATGCAATCAAAATCCGAGTTTGAAATCACGCAGGCAGGAAGCATTCCTGACTTTAAGATTTTATCTCCAGCTACGATGCCAGGCCAGCCCCTCTCCCCCAACCGCTCTATGATCGCAGGTGTTGGCTTTGTGTCAAGTCTCGTACTGATGTTACTCCTTCTGGGGCTATTGTATCTGATTAACAACAAGATCACAAGTATCACTGAGATCGAAAAGATCGATACCGTTCCTGTGCTCGGCGTAATACCAGCATCGAACCATGTGGCTGATCAGGGCCTACATGTCATCGAACATCCAAAGTCAGTAGTAAGCGAAGCTATCCGGATCCTGCGCACTAACCTGGATTTCTTCAGCGTTCACACACCAAACAAGGTCATTACGATTTCCTCTACCGTGTCCGGTGAGGGAAAATCATTCCTGGCAAAGAATCTTGGAGGCGTTATGGCTTATTCAAATAAGAAAGTGATCCTTGTTGATCTTGATATGCGCAAGCCAAAAGGAAACGGAACGTCCACCTTTGACGACAGGACAAAAGGTGTAAGCACTATTCTGATACGGAAAAATTCGTGGCAGGAATGTTTGGCCAAGACTCCGTTGGAAAACTTTGATTTTCTACCTTCTGGGCCACATCCGCCTAATCCTTCGGAACTATTATTAAATGGCGAGTTCGAAGGACTGCTTAGCGAATTGAGAAAAGTTTACGATTACATTATTCTGGATACACCACCGGTAGGCCTGGTCACGGATGGAATTATGGCGATGAAACGATCTGATGTTTCGATCTACATTTTCAGGGCCAATTATTCAAAAAAAGACTTTCTTTTCAACCTGCAACGTATTATCAACATCAATAAATTTTCTAATATTACCACTATACTTAATGCGTTGCCACCAGGAGAAAAGAGCTACGGTTATGGCTATTATCAAAATCCTGTTGAACCAAGATGGTATCAGAAAATTTTTAAGATATAGTGTTCGATTGGGTTAAAAAAAAAGAACCGGGTAAGAGTGTCAACCAATTGCGCGTAGACATTCATTCACATCTCCTTCCGGGGTTGGATGATGGAGTGCAATCCTATGAGGAATCGGAGGATGTTATACTCCATTTTCAGAGGATGGGCTACAAAAAACTCATCACATCACCCCACGTAATGAGCGACACCTACAAGAATACGGCAGAAAAGATCCTGTCAAGGCTCGGTAAACTTCAAACTTATCTTAGCAATCAGGATATCGACATCGAGATCGAGGCAGCGGCGGAATATTATCTTGATGAGCAGGTATTCAAAATGGTTGAAAATGATCAGAAGATGCTAACGTTTGGAAATAAGTATCTTTTGTTCGAAACAAATTTCCTTAATGAGCCCTTCAATATGAAGGAGTTTATTTTTTTAGCAACAACGAAAGGATACAAGCCTGTGTTGGCTCATCCTGAACGTTACCTCTATCTGCAGGAGAACGTCGACAAAGGCAGAGACCTTCTCGATCGCGGCGTCCTGTTCCAGGTAAATATAGGCTCGATCTCCGGCTCGAACGGAAAGCCGGCCCAGACAACTGCTTTTAAGCTTATTGACCGCGGCTGGATTCATTTGTTAGGAAGTGATTGCCATTCACTTCAGCATGCGAGGATCGTTGAAGAAACACGACATCTGAAATATTATCAGAAAGCTCTTGCATTGCCATTGCTTAACAATTCATTGTAGCGAATTGAACCACCAACCATAACTCAGAATCATGATCGCAGTTACTGGTGCTAATGGACTCCTCGGAAGTTATGTGGTGAGAACGCTCATTGAGCAGCGTGAACCGTTTCTGGCAATTAAAAGAAAAGATAGCGACATCTCGTTATTGGCCGATGTAAACGATAAGATCACATGGCATGATGCCGACATTCTCGATGTCATTTCATTAAATGAAGCATTTAAAAACGTAACCTACGTAATTCATACCGCCGCCGTTGTATCATTTAATCCATCCAGAGCAAAGCAAGTGATGGAGATCAATGTTCAGGGAACACGAAATGTCGTAAATGCTTGCCTGGCAAACGGACGTGAATCGTATCGTCCACGTTAGTTCAGTTGCAGCGCTGGCCGCGCAAAAAGGACAGACAACTAGTTACGGAAGAAAATAAATGGGTAGAGAGCCAGCATCAGACTGTATATGCGAAATCAAAATATCTTTCCGAGCTCGAGATATTTCGCGGGCAGGAAGAAGGTATTAGCTCTGTGATCGTTAGCCCATCGGCTATACTTGCCGATGCAAACTGGGATAACAGCAGTGCGCAAATCTTTAAGTACGTCTGGAGAGCAAACACCATTTTATTCGGATGGAGCTATTAACTATGTAGATGTTGTTGATGTCGCGAAAATAATTTACGCATTGTTAAGAATGCCGATCGAGGCTGAACGTTTTATAGTATCAGCTGGTAAGATGCCTTATAAGGAATTATTTGGTTTGATTGCAAAGGGCGTTCGGAAAAAAAAATCCTTCTATACGGATTAATAAAAATTTTCTTAAAATCGGCGCCTATTTCGAGACCTTGCGAGCGATCATATCCGGATCAGAACCACGTTTAACCAAGGAAACTGCCAGGATAGCTGGCGCCAATTATCTCTTTGAAAACCGAAAAATCGTCGACAGGCTTAATTTTGAATTTCAACCGATTGATAAAACCTTGCAAAGGTGCTGTAGATATTACATGGAGAAAATGAATGCTAAAAAATAGCCCAAAACGTCTTAGTTTTACACCAGATTTTACCTTATTTTAGGAAAACCTTTAGTCCATGGCGAAAGAATATCGTAAAAGAGAAGAAGGAAACGAGCTGATAAAACGATTTGAAGACCACCTCCGGAAAAAGAAAGCAGAATTTTTTGATTTAGATGCCTACGAACAGATCATTGATCATTACATGTTGCGTAGCAAGCATAACAAGGCATTACAGGCCGTTAACCAGGCCATCAGCCAATACCCATTTTCTATAGAGCTCATCACAGTTAAAGCGCAGATTCTTTCAAACCTTGAAGAATACGGCCAGGCGCTTGAGCTGCTTCATCATGCGCATTCCTTACAACCAAATGATCCTGAGATCTTCCTTACAAAAGGTTCTATCCTTTCACTGCAGGGAAATCATCTCGAGGCAATCGAAAATTATGAGAAGGCTTTATTGCTCGCTGATGACAAAGACGAAGTGTACTATAGCATCGGGCTTGCATATCAAAGCATGGATGACTATCAAAATGCAATCGAAGCGTACAAGAAATCAATCGAGATCAACATTAATCACGAAGGATCATTGTATGAACTTGCCTTTTGTCTCGATGTAACCGGCCAACTTGAAAGCAGCATCGAGTACTATCAGAAGTTCATCGATGAAGATCCTTATTCGACAGCCGCGTGGTATAACCTTGGTATTGTCTACAATAAACTTGAAAAGTATTCTGAAGCCCTTCAAGCTTATGACTATGCCATAACGATCGACGAAACATTTGCCTCAGCTTATTTCAATACAGGCAATACATATATGAATATGGGAGAGTATACAAAAGCTCTCGATTCATTTCGCAAAACATTGGAGATTGAAGGACCAAGTCCTGAAGTATATTGTTGTCTCGGCGCCGCTTATGAAAGTCTGGAGCAATACGATCTGGGACTAAAATATTTTCAAAAGGCTACCAAGCTGGATTCACTTTATGATGAAGCATGGTTTGGGGCGGGTGCTTGTCTTGAAAAGCAGGAGAAGTGGTATCAGGCACTGCACTTTTACAACAAGGCGTTGAAGATAAACACCGAAAATGCCGAGTACTGGAAGTCTGTGGCTCATGCTGAGTTCAAAGTGGGAAATACTGTATCAAGTATAGATGCCTACGAAGAGGCCAGCAAGCTCGAGCCCGATGACAAGGAGATCTGGTTGAATTGGTCCTTTATCTATTACGAACAAGGTGATCACGAGAAGGCAATCGAAACGTTGTCAATAGGATTTGATGAGATTCCCGATGACCCCGAGATTTTTTATCGGATGACGGTGTACCTTATAGAAGCTGGTCGGTTTAAAGAAGCCTTTAACTATTTGGAAAATGCTTTAATTTTGGATTTTGATGGTCATACAGCATTGTTTGATTTTTTTCCAAAAATTGAAACACAAAAGGCTTTGTACAAAATAATCGAACAGTTTAGAAAAGAAAACAGCTAATGAACTACGATATTAAAAACCTGCCTGAGCGCACTAGTAAGCCCAGGCAATATGGCTTTACTATGGCCATGGATAAAGGCCTTAGTGTCCGTGAAGCTGAGGATTTTGTAAGTCTTTCCGCAAATTATGTTGATATCGTTAAACTCGGATGGGGGACATCATTTGTAACACCCAATCTCAAGGATAAAATTAAAGTTTATAAGGACGCCGGACTGCCTGTCTACTTCGGAGGCACGCTCTTCGAAGCATTCGTTATCCGCGATCAGTTCGATGAGTATCGGAAGATACTTGACAAGTTTGAAATGACCTTTGCCGAAGTATCTGATGGGTCGATGGATATTGATCATGATAAGAAATGCGATTACATCACCAAGCTGACGGAGCAGGTAACTGTTTTATCGGAAGTAGGATCAAAGGATGCTGACAAGATCATTCCACCCTACATGTGGATCGATTTGATGCAAAAAGAATTGGATGCCGGAGCATGGAAAGTTATCGGCGAAGCAAGAGAAGGTGGCAATGTAGGCTTGTTCAGATCGACGGGCGAAGTGCGCTCCGGACTGGTACAGGAAATCCTTACGAAAATCCCCTTTGAGAAAATTATATGGGAAGCTCCTCAAAAAGCTCAGCAGGTTTGGTTCGTCAAGCTGCTGGGAGCGAACGTTAACCTGGGCAATATTTCGCCGGAAGAGATCATACCGCTGGAAACCATCCGGTTGGGTTTACGTGGTGATACCTTTTTACATTTTCTCGGTATTGAAAGAAAGAACACCAACACTGCACCACCCTTTGAGGTTGACTAATGAAGTATCGACTTGAGAAGACTTAAAGACTATATTCTCCTTTACGTCAAAGGTCTGAGTATGGGAGTGGCAGATGTCATTCCAGGAATGTCGGGAGGTTCGGTAGCTTTTATCACGGGTATCTATGTCGAAATGGTGCATGCTCTAAGATCGATCGATAGGGAAGCCTTCGAATTGCTGACAAAAAAGAGGTTCGAGGATTTTTGGAAAAAAATCAACGGAAACTTTCTTGTGGCAGTCTTTGCTGGAATTGTTACCAGCCTGTTGACTATCGCCCGGCTGATGACACATTTGCAGACCAAGTATCCAATACTGGTGTGGTCGTTTGTTTTTGGATTTATTCTGATATCGGCGCTACTTGTTCTGCGTGACATCAAGAAATGGAACGTCGGAATTGTTGTAGCATTCTTTTGTGGCGCGCTGGCGTCGTATGGGATTACCTTGTTGTCGCCTGCTCAAACACCGGCATCGATATGGTTCATTTTTCTGACCGGCCTGTTATCGGTGTCAGCATTGCTTATTCCAGGATTGTCAGGAGCATTTATACTGTTGCTTCTCGGCAAATACCAATACATGGTTAATGCTTTGATCAGCTTTAACTTTGTAGTTATTCTTGTTTTTTTAGGGGGATGCGTGGCCGGATTGATAGGATTCTCCAGATTTTTGACATGGACATTGAATAATTATCACAACGCAACAGTAGCTTTGCTGACCGGTTTTATGCTGGGCTCGTTAAATAAGGTGTGGCCCTGGCGTGAAGTGCTGGAATACGTGACCAACAGCAGAGGTGATCAGGTTCCGGCTTTCGACAGAAGCATATTACCCTGGCATTATCTCGCAACCACAGGAAAGGACCCTCACGTTTTTCAAGCTATATTGATGATGGCAATAAGCGTTTTTATCGTAGTATTATTTGTAAAGATTGCAGCAAGACTTAAAACAAAAATCTGAAAATGGAAAAAGTATTTGGGCTAATAGGCGCTGCCGTTAGTCATTCGTTCTCAAAATCATATTTTGATGAGAAATTTTTTCGCGAAGGACTTCGTGACTATCACTATGAATTATTCCCGCTGGGAAATATCAAGGAAATCGAAAAACTGCTCAAAGACACAAAAGGGCTGTCTGGCCTGAACGTAACTATTCCTTATAAGGAACAAGTGCTTAAATATCTTGATGAGGTAGATGGGTTTGCCAAAAAGATCGGCGCCGTGAATGTTATCAAGATAAAGGATGGAAAACTGAAAGGATTCAATACTGATTCAGACGCCTTCTTTGAAACTGTGGATAAATGGCTTCCAAAGGAGAAAAACCTCAACGCTCTAATTCTTGGAACCGGTGGATCGTCAAAGGCCGTTCAGGAAGCGCTTAAAAAACTCAATGTTACTTTCCGCCTTGTATCGCGCGAACGCAAGAAGGGTGATCTCGCGTATGATGATCTTGAAAAGGACCCATCAATCGTAGAGGATTCATTACTGATTATCAATACAACTCCTCTTGGTATGAGTCCAAACACTGAAACGATGCCTTCCATCGATTTCGAACACATTGGCGCCGACCACTACGTATACGACCTTATCTATAACCCTGCACGCACAATGTTCCTTCAAAAGGCAGAGATGCGCAATGCAAAGATCAAGAACGGCCTGGAAATGCTTCATATTCAGGCTGAAAAATCCTGGACAATTTGGAATAATTAATCAGGCACCATCATTGATAAAACGAAAGTTGCTCTCAGAAGGAGCAACTTTTTTGTTATTGACGATGGCAACTAAATCTGAATATCTCAAGAAAATATTTCTTATAATCAAAATAACCAAACCCTCGCATTTACCTACCAAGGTCGCGAAATTACCCAAACTCCGATTGTGTCTCTTTCGCGTCCGGCATGGGCGGCCGCGTGACCTAATCCTCTTTCTTGTGCTTGAACCCAATCTTACGCATCGGTTCGGCTTTTGGATTCAGTAACTCTTTCAGGTAGTCAAAGATCAGCTTTATGTCATCACCATGACCTATCGTCTTCCCTTTCCAGTTGCTCTAACTTCAACAGCACGTCTTTATGTGTTAGTAACATTTCCCGCATGCGCGTAAACACTTCTAATGATATGGATATTAACCTGTTACAGCACGGTCACTATTCAATACGCTAGATAACATTGCAATCCTTGCTCTGTAAATGCCATAGGTGCATAACGTAGCTCCACCCGCAACTTTGAGGTGCCAATTTGGCTCCTCAAGATCTCCAACTCGTCTTTGTCGCAACTCGAACATAAAATCGTCAGGGAATCGATCAATATTTCTTCTTACTGCTCTTTTAAGTTGTTTGGTTTCAACTCCATATAGGTCTGCAAGATCCATATCTAACATTACCTTCTGTTCTCTGATCAAGTAGATCTTGTTCATCACTACTTCATCCGGTATTATTACTTTCTTGCTCATGAGTGTAAAAAATAAAATTTATCCATTCAACCTTATGCCTTACCTCAATGGAACTTGTTAACTTCTTCGTTAGTCGCATGAAGTGTGTATAAATATAAATTGGATATCACAAATTGTAATGTCCAATTTTCCTATCCCAACGAATGGAATTTGTTCGCATTTTCGCGGGGTCCCTCCGTTATGAGAATCCATTAACAGTTAAATGAGGTATTGACCTACTGTCCAGGCCAAGATTTCTGACTAAAACATCGAATACCACCGAACCATTGGCAAGAAATGGCCGTTAATTTAGTTTTACTTATCCCATTGTCTACTATATTATGAGACCCGGGATGCAACTTCAAAATATCGACTAACTTACCCCAATGGATTTCAAACTTACCAGCGAATACGAACCCACCGGTGACCAGCCAACAGCCATAGAACAGCTGACGAAGGGAGTAGTGAACGGCGAAGCCCATCAAACACTTCTCGGCGTAACGGGATCCGGTAAAACTTTTACAATCGCCAATGTTGTGGCACGCACAAACAAACCAACCTTGGTACTGAGCCACAACAAAACGCTTGCTGCCCAACTTTACGGAGAGTTCAAACAATTCTTTCCCGAAAACGCCGTAGAGTATTTTATATCCTACTACGACTATTATCAGCCTGAAGCATTCATTCCTTCATCAGGACTTTACATCGAAAAGGATTTGTCCATTAATGAAGAGATCGAAAAGCTCAGGTTAAGCGCAACGTCTTCGCTATTGACAGGGCGGAGGGATGTTATTGTCGTCGCGTCCGTATCATGCATATATGGAATTGGAAATCCCGAAGAGTTTGGAAAAAATGTAATAAAGCTGAAGGTTGGAGAAACCGTCGCGCGAAACAAGCTTTTGTTTGCGTTGGTTGACATTCTTTACAGTAGAACCGAGTTGGAGTTCAAACGCGGCACCTTCAGAGTAAAGGGCGATACGGTCGACGTCTTTCTTGCCTACGCCGACTTTGCTGTACGTATTTACTTCTGGGGAGATGAGATCGAATCCATCCAGCGGATCGATCCGCATTCCGGCAAAAAAATATCGGATGAGACGATAATCACAATATTTCCCGCCAACCTCTTCGTTACTGGTAAGTCGATGTTACACCAGGCCATACGTGAGATCCAGGATGATATGGTGTCGCAAGTGGGCATGTTCGAGTCAGAACTGCGTCACCTCGAGGCAAAGCGACTGAAGGAGCGAACGGAATTCGACCTCGAAATGATGCGTGAACTTGGCTATTGTTCGGGCATCGAAAATTATTCGCGTTACTTCGATCGCCGTCAACCGGGTGCAAGGCCTTTCTGTCTTATCGACTACTTTCCCGACGACTTTCTTTTGGTGATTGACGAAAGTCATGTTACTGTTCCCCAGGTACGCGCCATGTGGGGAGGTGATCGTTCGCGAAAAGTAAACCTCGTGGATTATGGATTCCGTCTGCCCAGCGCGTTGGATAACCGTCCGCTTACATTTAACGAATTCGAAAGCCTGATGAGTCAGGTGGTTTACGTGAGCGCTACTCCTTCGGAATATGAATTAAGAAAGTCTGAAGGCGTTGTGGTTGAACAAATCATACGTCCGACGGGATTGCTGGACCCCGAAATCGATGTTCGGCCCAGTAAGAATCAGATTGATGACCTCCTTGAAGAAATCGACGAAAGGGTCAAGAAGCAAGAACGGGTTCTGGTGACGACGTTGACAAAACGCATGGCTGAAGAGTTGACCAAATACATGGATCGTGTGGGAGTACGGTGCCGGTACATTCACTCAGAGGTTGCTACGCTTGACCGTGTTGAAATACTACGTGAACTACGCCTGGGTATTTACGATGTACTGGTAGGTGTTAATTTATTACGGGAAGGACTCGATCTGCCAGAGGTATCTCTGGTTGCCATTCTCGACGCGGACAAGGAAGGGTTCTTGCGGAATCAAAGGTCGCTGGTGCAAACGATCGGTCGCGCTGCACGCAATGTCAATGGCAGAGTGATCATGTATGCGGACAAGGTAACAGAATCTATGCAGGACGCTATCGATGAGACTGATCGGAGACGAAAGATCCAGCTCGATTATAATACAGCCAATGGAATTACACCGCGGACAGTCCTCAAATCAAAGGAATCGATTCTTGGACAAACAAAAGTTGCAGATTCCAAACGTTCAACAAGAAACTATTATGTAGAAAATGAGGAGACCACCCTTGCAGCAGATCCAGTAGTGGCTTACCTCAGCAAGGATGAACTCCTGAAGATGTCTGATCGAACGCGTAAAGCGATGGAGAAAGCGGCAAAGGAGCTTGAATTCATCGAAGCAGCCAAGCTCAGGGATGAATATATGGCGCTTCAAAAGCTTATTGAGGAAAGATCCTGACGCAGATCAACGGTAGCATATATTTTGATAAGGACAGAATTTGCACGTCTCAGTATCCGTGGTCTGATCAAACGGAATATTCGGATCAAAAAGTTCTTCCAGTAACTGCTTCAAATGCCCTTCAAATTCCGGGATGAACTCATCAACATCGTCTATGTATCTCTTATCGACCTTCAATCCAAACTGAAAGTTTCTATCAAACAAGTTCATCCGGTTGATGAGTCCAGGCACGATCTTGAATCCATTCGACTTATGATTGGCTTTGTACAAAAGTGCATATAACATTGTTTGAAAAGCCGCCTTGTTGCGTCTGTTTTCCCGCGAGAACAACGACGGAATGTTCTCAAAATCGAGCTTATCCCTTCCCGTCTTATAATCTATGACCCTTACGACGCCATCCTTCCGGTCGACACGGTCGATCTTCCCGCTAAGGATGACAAATCCCGGAGCCCTATCCAGCCTCACTACATACGAGAGTCCCTCCTGCTCCATCGCCTCCATCACGAAAGGAGCGTAGGCTTTATCAATTTCAATGATCCGCTGTGCGAAACGTTTAACAATTTCGTAAACGACCAAACGTTGGCCCTCATACACTACTTTCTTCCCTGGCTCCAGTTTGTACTCTTCAATGAATACCTCATCGATCAGCTTGGCTATACTATCCTCGGTACTCGTTGAGGTCGGCTGCTTCGATAACTTTAGTCTTTTTTCTTTCCGCTGTCCGTTTGTAAAACAGCTCCATGACCTGGTGCAGGAAATTACCAAGTACCCGCGCATCGAGATCCTCCTCTACCTCATCGGCTTCTCTTATCTTTGCAACATGCCTTAGATAAAATCGCAGTCTGCATTCAATGTAAGTGTTTAATGCCGATGGTGAAATCCCCTTGAATTTGTTATTGCCTTCACTGAGTTTTATCAATGCTTCGAGAACACCAGGATCTTTGTTGATTGAAATCGGCCGTATAGGCTCAGGTTGTATCGGATTATGTAAAACTTTTCTTTGGATTGGTCTACCGCTTTCATACATCAGTTGTTGCAGGTAACGGCTCATTTCCCCCTGTCCAAGAACATCGGTTTCTGAATTGTAAAAGAGAAAAATGTTTTCGGCCCGTTGCATTGACGCGGTAAAACAGGTAAGCATATGTAGAGTCCTGATGCTCGGCGGTAGGTAGTCCGTATCCCCTACGGATATTCGCAGGAATGTATGAGCCCATTCCAGATGACGATGGAAACGCACCTTCATTCAGCGAAAGGATAAATACATTCTTGTAATCGAGGTTTCGTGTTTCCAAAACACCCATGATCTGCAGTCCCTTTAAGGGCTCGCCGCTAAAAGGGATTTTCTGCATCTGCACCAGTTGGCGAAATACCTTAAGGAAAAACTTCATGGAAGCCTGGACTGACTTCAATTTTTGCTCCGGAGGTATGGAGGGATCATGGGCTTGTTCACTCATGATCTGTTCCATGCGGTTGACGAGTTTTAGGAAATGGAACGTAAATTCTTTGTCGAGATCGCTGATCTTCTCCAGTGATCCTATGGTTATTAAGATTGTCCGGAGATAATCGAGAATGTTTTCATCGGCGTCGCCGAAAATGAGGCGATGCATTGGCACCGAAGTAGCTAGAAAACTCTTTGGGATCGAAACCCAATTCTGGCTTAGTATTTCTTTACGTTTGATGTTCGCCACAATAGGGTCGGCGGCGACCACATACGGATGCCCTAGCAACGCAAGCACGTACCGGTGATTGAAAAGGTCTCCTTTCCTGGCGATCTGCATTTCTACCAGAAGTTCAATCAAGTTAAATATTGGCGCGCCGCTCAATGGAAACCCCATTGTGATATTGAGCTTTTCGATCGCTCCACTGAGCCCATGCAGCACAGGCAAAAGAAGTTTTTCATCTGGTAAAACAATGAGCGTATCCTCAGGGTCAATTCCTTTAGACAACTCCTGTTGAAGCACTTCCGCCATCACCTTAGTCTGACCAACAGGTTCGGCTGCTCCAAATACCTGGATAGATTTTTCGCTTCCTGAAAAATTAGACGGAACATTCCTCAAAAATGAGCTGCCAAGGACCTTATGATCCTGGTATTCCCGGAAGAACTTTCCTGCCTCCTGTGTATTGTTGTTAACATAATAGGCATCAGTATCCCAATAAATATCGGCGCCACCTTTTTCGATAAAATAAGAAATGACTTTTTCTTCGGCTTTTGTCAAGGCATTAAATCCGGCAAAAATGATCTTGCTGCTTTTATCTTTCGGTCCGATGTCACCAATGCTTTCAGCCACTTGTCGGTACATCAAGCCCGTATAGGCAAGTCCTTCGGACAATAAAGATTCTTTGAACGAGAGGTAGAGTTCATGCAGTTGACTCCAGACGTCGAGAAATTTTTTCTTGTTTGCTGTAAGATTCTCTTCGAAACTTTTCCAAAACCCTTGTAAGAAATTCCTCTGTTCATCCGTAAGATAGTCAAAGCTTGAATCGAGCTCTTTCTGATGGCTCAGATCCATGAACAGTTGTCCAGCGTTTATCAGGTACTTGTCTATTTCATCGAAGTCCCGCAGCAACATATCGCCCCAGAAATAGAACTTATCAAATGGTTCTGCGGAAGGACTTTGTTTGAGCACAACATCCTTGTAGACGCGATATAGTCGGTAATTCAACTCAAGCTTGTCGGGAATATTAAGGTTAGAAAAACCCGTGAAAAAATCTTCGATGGTGATCAGTCGCGGCGCGAATACGGGCTTATCAAGGAACGTGCTAAGGTGCTTTCTGAAATAAAGTACAGCTCTGCGATTGGGAAAGATGACCGTCAGTCCGTCCAGCGGGTGCTGTTCTTTATTAATAGCTTCGGCAAGTTCGTATAGAAATTTCTTCATGGATTAATCCGCTGTTAAAGAACACATATATGTGTAAATAAACAAAGGGGAAAAATCCGAAACGTCGAAGAGGTGTGCGTATGAAGCTAACCCGAAAGATTCTATCACGTTGCGCGCCAGAATAATTTACGCACCACGTATTAAATTTTTAGTCTGGCGCGCGTGGATTACTTGCTCATTCCCGGGTTGCACCGGGGCTACCAATATGTCACCCCTAGGGGTTGGCTCTTAGATGGTATGGCTAACCAATATGCGTCCAATACCACCTAAGCTGGCGGTTGGTGAACTATCCTTACACCGGCCTGCAAAGTTAGTCACTGCCGATCGCGTTTTTACTCTAAACTCCTTCGCCTAATATCGCCATGCATCTGTTTCGCAGAAATCAGAGTATGAGTTGGTGAACGTGTCCTTCACGCGATAGTGCATACTTAGCGAACTTCCGTAAACAGTTCCGGCACCTTCGACCTCATATCCATCAACGATTTGGAATGGTATGGTAATGCGGTCGTAATCCAGGTACGCGAACACGCGGATATTGGAGGCGTAAAAATTATCGATGTAAATCTCACGGTTATAGCCTGACTTCCGGACATAGATCGAGTAGGCGGTAATCTGATTATAGGTTTCACTAAACTCCTCGACGTCATATCGGCCAATAACTTTGTCACGTGCGTCGTAACGAGGCTCTGCGTCATAAACATCGCAGGAAGAGACTATCAATGCAATCAATACTATCGGTAACAGACGTATCATATACATTAAAATGATGGTGTTACCCTATGGATTACAACTTTGAGGCCAGCCTTCGCCACCGACACGCTCGGCGGCCACGGCTGGCGAAGCCAGCGTAGGCACCAGAAAAAAATAAAAACCCGGTTTTATGCAACCTTTGAAAAAACAAATGCCGAACGTGGTTAACGTCCGGCATTCACACTACACATTGCGCCATTTGCGAAACCTAAAAACTGCAAAGAAAAAATAGGCGCGACTTCAGACTAAAAATTGGCACTCCGGCACCGGCTAAAAATATTTACAACCAACAACCACTACGAATGGAGTAAATTACCTGTCATGCCGGAAATGCCATATCTTCAATGTCTTTGGGGTTTATTCATTTTAATCCACATTATCATGCAGAAACTTATTATTACCCAGAATATTATTGTCATCATTCAGATTGTACTTTGAAATAAAAGGCTCAGACGAATGCGGAATATCCTGCATCTTTACACCTCTGCGCAGGTAGGCAGGCAATGACCACTTTTCATTGAATTCCTCTTTTGTCATTTCCGCCTTTTTCGCTTGTTTGATCTTCTCTTGCCTTTCTTTAGCCTGTTGTTGCAAGCGTTGTTTGGTGTTGCGAAGTTCCATCATACCCTCCTCATTAATAATCTGGTCGCCATATTTTTCTGAGGAGTGGTCATACTCATCATCGCTGAAAAGTCCTTCCTCACCTTCTTCTTCTTCTTCTTTTACCGGTTCGACTTTGTTAAAAGGTCCGGTGAACACCATCTCGCGTTCAACTGGTTCCTGGCCTTGTTTTGGCTCAGGTGCTGATTCCTTTTTCTTCACTTCAAAATCACCTTTCTCATTTACCGAGTTGTCGGTATTGAACAACCAACCCTGAGAACGATCCAGATCGTGAACTTTCTTTTCGTCCTTCTTTAAATCCATATCCATGATCCGTGATTCGGATTGGAATCCTGTTGCAATAACGGTTACGCGGATGCGATCACCCAGATCCGGGTCAACGCCGTGACCAAAGATCATTTCCCCTTCCGCTCCTGCTTGCGACTGAATGTACTCGGTGATCTCTGTTAGCTCATCCATCGACAGTTCCGCTTCGCCTCCTGATATGATCGACAACAGTATACGTTTTGCGCCCATGATATCGCGGTTGTCAAGCAGTGGTGACGCCAGCGCACCTTCCGCTGCCTTGAGAGCCCTGTTTTCGCCCCTTGTTTCAGCGGAGCCCATAACAGCAGCTCCTGCATTTAACATGACAGTACGGACATCCTGAAAATCGACGTTAACGTATCCCGCCAGCGTGATAATTTCGGCAATACCCTTTGCGGCGGTCGTCAAAATATTATCGGCTTGAGCAAAAGCCTGGCCGATAGAAAGATTTCCGAAGATCTCTCTCAACTTATCGTTAAGGATAACCAGGACAGTATCGCAGTTTTGACGAAGTGATTCCAGACCGAGGAAAGCCTGACCCATTTTCTTTTTACCCTCGAACGAAAATGGCGCTGTTACTATGCCCACGGTTAGGATGTCCATGTCGCGGGCAATCTTGGCAATTACAGGTGCCGCACCGGTTCCAGTTCCGCCGCCCATGCCGGCCGTTACGAACAGCATTTTTGTATCCTGCAGCATTTCGCGGATCTGTTCCTTGCTTTCAAGCGCCGCATTCCTTCCGACTTCTGGATTTGCGCCACAGCCCAGACCTTCTGTGAGGTTGGCGCCGATTTGCAATTTGTTGGGAACCGGGCTGCTCGAGAGCGCCTGGTTATCGGTGTTACATACAATAAACTCGACATCCTTGATGCCTTGTTTGTACATATGGTTCACCGCATTACTACCTCCCCCACCGACACCAATCACCTTGATGATTGAGCGCGAGTTACTTGTTTTGGGGATCTCGAATTTGTATGATCCTGTTTCAAACATGATTAGTTTTTTTAGTGGTTGGTCTGTGGATTTCGTTTAATAGTCAGCTTTGTTATCCAGGTCGTCGATCAACAGGCTCTTGGTCTTGTTTAAGATGTTGTCGAAGAAACTCCGGGAAGTAACTGTTGCTGCTGGGCGTTTCACTTTGGTGGACTTCACCACTTCACGCGCCTCTTTGTATCTGTCTTCTCTTTCATCAAGAGAGCGGAATCCCGCAAGAACAAGCCCGACGGCGGTTGCATACATCGGACTTTTTACAGACTCGATCTTGCTCTTGCCCAGGTGTTCGTTCGGGTAACCGATACGGGTGTCCATACCGGTCATGTACTCAACTAGTTGCTTGAGGTTGCTCAGCTGCGCGCCGCCGCCAGTGATCACGATCCCTCCAGCCAATCTGTTTTCAAAGCCCGAGCTGATAATTTCAGCATGGGCCATCTCAATCACCTCCTCCATACGCGCCTGAATAATGTTGGAAAGGTTCTTCACCGATATCTCTTTTGCTGCGCGATTGCGAATGCCGGGAATCGATACGATTTCGTTTGGACTCGCCTCCTCGGCAATAGCTTTTCCAAATCGCGTCTTCAATTGTTCCGCTTGCTGAGGCAAAACCATTAACCCCTGCTTGATGTCGTTTGTAACAATGTTTCCTCCAAACGGAATGACAGCAGTATGACGGATTATATTGTCATAAAATATCGCAATGTCGGTAGTGCCTCCACCGATGTCGATGAGACAAACACCCGCCTCCTTTTCTTCATCGCTAAGCACCGCAAGACTTGATGCCAGGGGTTCAAGGATGAGATCTGAGATCTCAAGGCCTACCACGTCTCACGCATTTGTTAATATTGTTTATTGCATTCGTCTGCGCAGTAATGATATGGAAGTCGGCTTCCAGCCTGACACCAGACATTCCGACGGGTTCCTTGATGCCGTCTTCATAATCTACCATATAATCCTGGGGCATAACGTGAATGATCTGACTGCCCGGTGGAACAACCATACGGTACATATCCTGGGTTAAGCGCTCAACATCGTCGATGGTGATCTCTTCTTCCTTCGAAGACCGTGTAATCCCACCGTGTTGAATAAAACTGCGGATGTGTTGTCCGGCAATTCCTACATTGACCACACCAATATCGATCCCAGCCTGGTCGCTAGCTTCTTTGATGGCCCTTTCTATTGCAAAGACGGTCTTGTCAATATTAAACACAATTCCTTTTACGACACCTTCCGACTCGGCTTTGCCCATCCCCAGTACTTCGAGTTTACCAAACTCATTTTTGCGGCCAACAATGGCACATATCTTTGTAGTGCCAATGTCTAACCCGACTATAGTTTTTCTTGTTCCATGGTTGTAAATCTTTATTAGTGGTTGTTATGTTTTTATTGGTAAAAATTCTGTTTCATTTCAAACTTGTTTATTCCGCTACTATCTGCCCCTCATACTCGAGATTAACCCGGTCATATTTGTTCCATCCCATACGCGGTAAGATCTCTTTATAAAAGATCATTAGCTTTTTCAATTTCGTCTCCACGTTTTCTGGTTTTCCAAACTCAATTCGTTCGTCACCAACCTGAGGATAGATCGTTATCCTCATTTTCGAATCAATGTCCAGCTGCGCGATCTGTGCATTCCAAAATTCATCTTCCCTGATTGTGTTTATCAGCTCCATTAGCTGAACACCACTTTCCGTTGCGCTTAAATTGTTTTGACCCAACATCTGCTTCACATAAGAACCACTGATCAGAATGACCCGCGAAGTAAACTGGTCCGACACTGGCATTATCATTCCATCTTCCGAAATGTATCCGTCTGGTCCATCGTTCCTCACAATCCGGGCGATCGGTCTGCGAAGCTCTGCGCTTACAACCAGGTTGCCCTTGAGATCACTGTACAACTGCGCATCTTTGATGAAGGGATCGCGTCTGATCTTCTTTTCAACCTCCTTCATATTCACCCGATCCAGGCTCGCACCCTTCAGATTATCTTTCTTAAGCTCCATAAGGCCCACGATATCATCCTCATCAAGGAAATGATTCTCGTGATCGTTTTTCATCTTTATTGTGATATCCTTAATAGACGCACTTCCTTGTCGTCGCTCGGTAAACGCGATGATACCTCCGACGATCAGGACGGCCGTGACGATTTTAATTTCCCTTTTTATATTAAACTTAAACTTCATACTTCTTCTTCAACATCTTTTTTATCGGCTCCACAAACGTATCGATATCGCCCGCACCGACCGTTGCCACCACTTCCGCGTCAATCTTTTCGAGTTGCTCCATCAGATTGGATTTATTGCATCGGATCTTAACAGCGCTGGTTATGTTTCCTATCAGCATATCTGAGTCAACTCCCGGGATAGGCAGCTCGCGCGCCGGATAGATATCCATGAGCAACAATTCGTCCGCAAGGCTGAGGCTCTTCGAAAATCCTGCCGCAAAATCGCGCGTTCTTGTAAACAGGTGCGGCTGAAAAATCACGGTCAGCTTTTTCCCCGGATACAATGACTTCATGGATTTAAGAAATGCTTCAATCTCCGCCGGATGATGAGCATAGTCATCCACGTAAACTATACGATCTGACTTGATAACATATTCAAATCGTCTCTTGACACCACGGAACGATGCAAGAGCTTTAGTTATCGTTGACGTGCCAACACCACAAAGGCTGGCCGCAACGGAAGCTGCAATTGCATTCTCAATGTTATGAAAACCAGGGACACCAAGCTGAACTCGTTCGACTTTTCCAAAGCCTTGGAGATCGAACTCAAAAAATCCGCCCTTCGCGGTAATGTTGCCGGCAAAAAATTGTCCCCGGCTCATGCTGTAAGTATTTTTAGTAACGTGACCGACATTGGATGCCAATAACTCCGCCACCGATTCATGGATGATCAAAGATCCGCCGCTGTTTATCTGCGACACAAAATCTTTGAACGATGTGATTACACTTTGATGATCTCCATATATATCGAGGTGATCTGCGTCTGCTGAAGTGACTATGGCGATCTGCGGGAACAGTCGCAGGAATGAACGATCAAACTCGTCCGCCTCAACCACAACAAGCGTATCCTTTTTCACCTCTCCCTCCATCACGAGGTTGGAATGATAGTTTGTGGTGATGCCTCCCAGGAAAGCTACCATGTCTTTTCCGGCAACTTTCAGAATGTGAGCAATCATCGACGAAGTGGTAGTCTTCCCGTGAGTTCCAGCAACAGCTATTGTCTGATAGTCCTTGGTTATCAACCCTAAGACCTCGGATCTCTTCAATATGGTGTAGCCATTCTCCTGGAAATAATTGTATTCCAGGTGTCCCTTCGGAATAGCGGGAGTAAAAATGACCATAGTTTTATCCTTCTGGCTTAAAACCTCCGGCGGAATAAGATCCAGCCTGTCATCGAAATGGATTGAGATACCTTCCTTCTGAAGCTCATCCGTCAACGTAGTGGATGTACGATCGTACCCCGACACGTGCAGTCCATTCTTCATGAACCACCGTGCAAGGGCGCTCATACCAATCCCACCGATTCCCAGGAAGTAGATATTATCGTATTGTTCCAATTTCACGCTCTTAACGTTTTACCCATACCGGTTGAAGACATGCAACATCGAGTTGATCAAATGCTTTTTTATCCAGAGTATATATTGTTTTGTCTTTTGCCGGCAAATCATGATCCACTGACTTTTCGGCTAATAATTTTTCAATCTCATTTACAATCGCGGTGGTAGCCTGAGGTCTTGCCAGCTTTGCGATATTTTCAGTTAGCTTTAACGCCCGATGCTTATCGAACAAAAGTTTGAATGCTTCATCGAGCAATTTTTCTCCCGCATCCTTGTCCTGAACCAACACAGCCGCAGCCTTGTCAACCAATGCCTTCGCATTTTTTGTCTGGTGATCTTCCGCGACGTTTGGTGATGGAACAAGGATTACCGGCTTACCTGCGATGCATATCTCAGAAACCGCGAGTGCACCTGATCGTGATATCACCACATCGGCAGCGGCATACGCTAAGTCCATTTCGCGAACAAAGTCCTGGACACGGATCCGCCTTAGGTCATACTTCCCAAGCTTCGCCTTGTAGTTGTCGTAATACCCCTTTCCGGTCTGCCAGATCACCTGCACTTCGGCGTCAATCAATTTTTCCATGCCTGAAATGATACTTTCATTTATTGATCGCGCTCCGAGGCTTCCTCCTATGATGAGCAGGGTTCGCTTGTTTGCGTCAAATCCAAAGTGACGTCAACGCCTTTTCACGTTTCGTTCCAACGGTGAGGATATCCTTGCGAACAGGATTACCGGTAACTACAATTTTATCCTTTGGAAAATATTTCTCCATTCCATCATAAGCAACACAAACCTTGCTCACCTTGCCCGCTACTTGCTTGTTCGCCAATCCAGCGAAAGAGTTCTGCTCCTGTATGACAGAAGGAATTCCCAATCGGGTAGCTGCCATCATGATCGGTCCGCTGGCGAATCCACCCGTTCCAATTACTGCGTGGGGTTTGAACTTCCTCACGATGGAAATCGCTTTTATATAGCTAACTATCATCTTCAGCGGAAAGAGCAGATTCGACAACGTGAGTTTGCGTTGTAATCCGCTTATCCAAAGGCCTATGATCTGATAACCCGCTTCCGGGACACGTGTCATTTCCATTTTATCCTTTGCTCCAACAAATAATATTTGAGCATCAGGATGACGTTCACGGAATTCATTAGCTATGGCGACCGCTGGAAAGATATGTCCCCCCGTGCCTCCTCCGCTAATTATCAATCGATATGGTTGCTGTACACTCATGCTGCTTTTGCCGTTTGAATATTTCGGTTCTCCTTCACTTCATCGGGAGTCTTTTGTTCATAGCGCTGATCTTGCTCGCCGCGGCTCACGCTAAGTATAATTCCCACTGCAAGGCCCGTAAAAACCATCGACGTACCTCCCATTGAAACTAATGGCAACGGCTGACCTGTAATCGGTCCCAACCCTACCACTACACCCATGTTAACCATAGCCTGACAGACAAGATCGAAGCTCAAGGCCCGCAGAGAGCAGTCCTCCAAAAGCGCGATCACTGTTATAACTGGCTTTCATTCCACGGTGCAGGAGTATGAGGTATAGTACCAGAACTACTACTCCACCTACGAGTCCATACTCTTCTATCACTATCGCATAAATAAAGTCCGAATAGGGATGTGGCAGAATGTTCCGTTGATCGCTGTTACCAGGGCCTTTTCCAAAAATACCTCCGGTTGCAACCGCAATCCGTCCGTGCTTTGCCTGGAAGGGCAGTTCTTTATTCTCTACAAATGCGTCCACCCTGCTCTTCACAGTTTCCCAACGATCACCGAATCTAAGTGCATATTGCTCCGGCAAGCAGCCCAACAAAAACGAGCATTGCCAGGTATCGAACGGGTACTCTGCCAATGAACATCACCAACATGCAAGTACAAAACAGCAGCACCGCAGTTGACACGTTCGTCAGTCCGATCAATGCACAAATTGTTCCGCACCAAAAGAGGATCGGTATAAATGATTCCTTGATGTCGTCTATATTCTGCTGTCGCTTAGACATCATACTTGCCAGATTGACGATTAGCGCGAGGCTGGCAAAGTCCGATGGCTGGAAAGATCCGATTATAGGAACCTGAATCCACCGCGCAGCCTCGTTAAGAGTGACACCGTTCGTGAACGTATAGATCAACAATGGAATGCTGATCCACAGTGCGATCTTCGAAAGTTTGGAATAATAACGGTAGTCAACCTTGTGGGCAAACCACATGGCTGCAAGACCAACAAATACAGTTATTGTATGTTTGATCAAAAAGCTCTCAGGGCTTTGCGTTCTTTTATACGCTAACGTTCCGATCGAGCTGTACACCACCAGTATGCTTATCATTGAAAGGGCAAAGACCACCGCCCAGATCACACGATCTCCCTGTAAGTTTTCGTCCGCCCATGTTTTTATCTTCTTCATACTGCGATAACCGTTATGCCTTTACATCTTCAACCTCATCTCTTAACTCGAGCACTGCACGCCGGAATTGATTGCCCCGATCTTCATAGTTCTTGAAAAGATCAAAGCTTGCACATGCCGGCGACAACAATACCACATCACCCGGAGACGCTACATCCAGTGCGCGGTGCACCAGTTCCTTTACATCCTGCGTTTCGTATATCTGGTTCAATACTTCACCAAAAGACGCTTTGAGTTTTTCATTGTCCTTCCCCAGACAAATCAAAGCCTTCACTTTTTTCTTTACCTCATCCTTTATTATTGAATAGTCATTTCCCTTATCCACTCCCCCTGCGATCCAAATCAATGGGCCCGCATAACTTCCCAACCCGTACACCACCGAATCCACATTGGTAGCCTTGGAGTCGTTGACAAACTCAACTCCCTTGATCACAGCCACGGACTCGAGACGATGCGGAGCGTTCTTAAATGTTTTCAGGCCAGCGCGTATAGCATCCAACGGCACACCTGCCAGGTACACGGCGGACACAGCCGCCATTGTATTGATCAGGTTGTGCGGACCTTTCAGCGTTGTCTTTAACTGTGATATCTGAAATGATTCCTTCAACTCAAAGCTCATCTGATTTCCATCAAAATGAACAGGCGTCTCGGACGCTGGCTTCAGTGATATCGGAACTTTCTTGGGACTCAGGTTCCTTAATCTTACCTCGCTTCCGATTATGGGATCATCAGTGTAATAGATAAAGTGCTGAGATGAATCCATGTTCTGAAGCATACGGAACTTGGAGTCCACATAATTCTGCATGCTGTACTCGTAGCGGTCGAGATGATCTGGTGTTATGTTGAGAAGCACAGCTATTTCCGGTTTGAACTTGTGTGTTCCATCCAACTGAAAGCTGCTTATCTCCAGCACATACCAGTCATGCAGACCTTCAGCTACCTGTCTTGCCATGCTGAATCCGACGTTTCCTGCCAGCGCGACATTGAGGCCTGCATTCTTCATCAAATGATTTGTAAGCAGCGTCGTTGTAGTCTTGCCATTCGTTCCTGTAATAGCGATGATCTTACCGTTAGTGTAACGCGAAGCAAACTCGATCTCATCAATGATTGTTATCCCTGCTGCGTTTACCTTTTTTATGATCTCAGCTTTATCAGGAATTCCAGGGCTCTTGATCACAAGTTGGGCGTTGAGAATCAGGTCATCGGTATGGATACCTTCCTCGAAAGCAATATTTTCCTTCGTGAGCTCAATACGGTACTTTTCTCTGATCTGGGCTTGTTCAGAGACAAAGACATCATAGCCTTTGACCTTGGCAAGCAGCGCTGCTCCCGTTCCACTTTCACCTGCACCTAATATGGCTACTCTTTCGCTCATCTTAACTTCAATGTTGCCAGTGTTATGATCGCCAGCAAAATTCCCACGATCCAAAACCTCGTGACGATTTTTGCTTCCGGAATATTTTTCTTTTGATAGTGGTGATGTAAAGGAGACATCAGGAAGATCCTCCTTCCTTCTCCATACTTTCTCTTTGTGTACTTAAAATAAGATACCTGTAGTACGACTGAAATATTCTCTATAATGAATACGCCGCATAAAATGGGAATCAATAACTCCTTTCGCACTGCGAATGCTACTACGGTTATAATTCCTCCCAATGTCAGGCTTCCGGTGTCTCCCATGAATACCTGGGCCGGGTAAGCATTGTACCACAGGAATCCCAGGCACGCGCCGACAAACGCAGTACAATAGATCACCAACTCGCCCAGGTTGGGTATGTACATTATGTTCAGGTACGAGCTGAAGTCGATGCGGCCGGAGAGATAGGCAAGTATCGCCAATGACAATCCGATGATCCCCGATATTCCGGCAGCCAGTCCGTCTATCCCATCTGTTATGTTTGCGCCGTTAGAAATCGCAGTGACGAAAAATATCACCACCAACACATACACCATCCATGTGTACTCCGAAGAAATAAATGGAGGCAATAATAGTTTATAATCCCACTCATTGTTTTTCAGGAACGGCACTGTTGTTTTCGTTGACTTGACTTCGTCATACTTCACCTGGTCTTCCAGGGGCTCCTGCAGATCCTGCACCTCTATGGTTGCCAGGGACGCCGGGCTGACTTCCCGTATAACAACACTGCTATTGAAATATAGAGTAAGGCCCACGATCAGCCCCAAGCCTATTTGCCCCGCTATCTTAAACCGCCCTGCAAGACCTTCTTTATTCTTTCTGAAAACTTTGATGTAGTCGTCAATAAAGCCGATCATTCCCAACCAGCAAGTAGAAATAATGAGAAGGATCACGTAGACGTTATCAAGCTTGGCAAACAACAAAGTCGGAACAAGGATTGCGGCTATGATGATAATTCCGCCCATCGTAGGAGTCCCTTTCTTTTGTATCTGACCCGTCAGCCCAAGGTCGCGGATATCCTCCCCAACTTGCTTTTTGCGTAACACATTGATGAGTCTTTCTCCAAACGTTATCGTAATGAGCAACGAAAGGAACGCTGCCATTCCCGCGCGGAATGAAATATACTGGAACACTCCAGCTCCAATCAAGTTAAATTCTCTGTCCAGATAGTCGAATAAATAATACAGCATGACTAGTTGTCAAAAAGTTTCAACATCCTTTCAACTACTTCGCGATCGTCGAAAGGATATTTGTGTCCTTTTATTTCCTGATATGTCTCGTGTCCTTTTCCGGCAACGAGAATGATGTCTTTATTCTTTGCCATCATGCAAGCCGTTTTGATTGCTTCTTCACGGTCCGGCATGACGAGGGTCTTTCGGGTTTCCGACGGTGTTACTCCTGCCTGCATTTCCTTAATTATCTCCATCGGATCTTCATCTCTCGGATTGTCAGAGGTAAGCACAACCTTGTCGCTAAGACGACAGGCAATCGACGCCATTAATGGACGCTTGGTCCTGTCTCGATTACCTCCGCATCCAACCACGGTGATCACTTGTTCTTTCCCGGTTCTGAATTGGGCGATTGTTTCCAATACATTTTGCAATGCATCCGGTGTATGCGCGTAGTCTACTATGGCAATGAGCCTGGATCCCGGAAGTACCAACTGAAACCTTCCAGCCGCACCTTCCAATGCTGAAAGCTTTGTCAATACTTCATCAGAATCCTGGCCCAATAAAACAGCGGAAGCATGCACCGCGAGAAGATTATAAGCATTAAAATCACCCATGAGCTTGAACCAGACATTCTTACCTGCAAGTTCAAGCTCCAGTCCTTCGATAGAGTTGGTGATGATTTTTCCTTTGAAATCAACCATCTTCTTCAACCCGTATGAATACTTTGTCGCCTTCGTATTCTGCAGCATAATCATGCCGCGCTTATCGTCTGCGTTCACCAGCGCAAAGGAATCGCTGGGAAGATCATCGAAGAATTTTTTCTTGGCACGGATGTAGTTTTCGAATGTCACATGATAATCCAGGTGATCATGTGTGATATTGGTAAATATGGCGCCCGCGAACTTCAAACCAGCAATACGATGTTGATCGACGGCATGTGAGCTCACTTCCATAAATACGTGAGTGCATCCGGCATCAACCATACGCTTTAACAACTCATTCAGTTGTATAGGATCAGGAGTTGTGTGTGTCGCAACGACAACTTCTCCTTTGATTTTATTCTCCACAGTGGAGAGAAGACCAGAGCTCTGACCCAACGATTCGAATAACTTATACAACAATGTGGCTACGGTAGTCTTGCCATTGGTACCGGTTACTCCCACCAACATTATTTTTTCCGAAGCATTTCCGAAAAAATTACCTGCGATGACGCCAAGTGCTTCAGCGCTGTTCTTTACAGTAACATAAGCGATTTTATCATCGAGATGATCGGGTAAGTTTTCACAAACAACAGCCTGAACACCCAGGCCAACAGCTTTCGATATATAATCATGTCCATCCGATTGAGTTCCTTTAACTGCAATAAATAAAAAGCCTGGTCTTGCCTTCCTTGAATCGAAGCAAATACCTTTCACATCCACGTTCATGTTTCCACGGCTGGAGGTAAGCGATACTTTGTATAATATGTC
Source organism: uncultured Cytophagales bacterium (assembly GCA_963774615.1). Lineage (GTDB taxonomy): Bacteria > Bacteroidota > Bacteroidia > Cytophagales > Cyclobacteriaceae > Chryseolinea. The sequence goes on along the minus strand of CAVZFT010000032.1, from coordinate 96,330 downwards.
CTTCAATTCAGGCATGTTGCCAAATGATGTTATCCAAGTTTTATATATATCCGGCTTCCTTTTCCTATACGGCCGCCGGCGGTCAACGATTGTCTCACAACCCTTCCTTTACCTTCATACGTCACGTGCAACCCGGAATTTTCAAGCAGGAAGATGGCATCGCGAAAAGTCATGCCCATAACATCCGGCACGAGTTCCTTTGAAGCCTGTGCTTTCTTCCAGTTTACTCCCGATCCATTGCGCGTTGAGCGAACCCATTCCTCTTCTGTTTGCGAATGATTGGAAATTCCCAATTCATTGCACAGCAGTGTCAACTCCTGCTGGTTACCTGCGCGTATCACTGGCAGCACCTCCTGCACAGCAAATTTTTTGATGTCCATAGGCTGATGCAGGTTGATATCCCGTGAATAAATATTGTCGGCGATCTCTTTGAATACCGGAGCAGCTACACTACTTCCGTACTGATACCAGCCACGAGGATTTTTGATCAGCACGATCGCACTGTATTTAGGCTCATGTGCTGGAAAATAACCAACGAACGAAGTGATGTATTTTCTTGTATAATGTCCCTTCTCCAGTATCTGGGCCGTACCGGTTTTGCCTGCAATTCTGTAGTGCGTGCCTTTTATGTTTTTCGCAGTACCATTTTCTACAACACCTTCGAGCAGTAGCTTTAGTCTATTTAAGGTCTTGTCGGAGCAAATGCTTTTGTTAAGTACTTCCGTTGCAAATATTTCTTCGTCTTCGTCAGCCTTCTTGATTGACTTTACAAATACTGGCTTGATCATTACTCCATTATTAGCCACCGCGTTGTAAAGGGCAAGGGTGTGCAGCGGAGTTGTCTCTATTCCGTATCCATGTGACAACCAGGGCAAACTGATACCACTCCATCCTTTCTCACCAGGACGTTTGATCTTGGGCGGCTGTTCACCAAGAATTTGTATGCCCAAAGGTTCCGACTGTTTCAGCTTATCGAGATAGTCAACAAATTTTTGCGGTCTTAAGCCGAAATGTTTGTCAACAAGCTTTGCCATTGCGACGTTAGATGAATGCTCGAAGGCTTCCTGCACAGTAACCATCCCAAGGCCGCCTTCCTCGTGATCGCGAACGGTTTTGTTATAAAAATTAAATGAACCATTTCCAGTATCAACACTGTCGGTGAGTTCCACAGGACTGTCTTCAAGGAGGGCGATCATCGTAACCAACTTGAAAGTTGAGCCGGGCTCAAACACCTGGCCTGTAGCAAAGTTGAACTTTTCCGAAAATCCACCGCGTCCATTGCTGCTTAAGTTGGAGATAGCTTTCACTTCACCGGTCTTTACATCCATCACTACAACAAGGCCGTCGTCCGCATTGTGCTGTACCATGGCTTTGTGTAACGCAGTCTCTGACACGTCCTGCAAGTTGATATCTAACGTTGTCTGCAAATCAAGGCCATCAATAGCCTTCACATTGGTAGCATCAAAGACCGGCTTCCAGTGACCGCCTGCAATTTTTTGATAGTAAGCATAACCGTCCTGTCCTCCAAGTTGTTCATTGAAGCTGTATTCAAGTCCCGCGCCTTTATCGTTCTCGTTAATGTATCCGACGGTCCTGCGGCTCAGATTAGCAAAAGGATGGTAGCGAACATCGATCTTCTCAAAGATTGCTCCACCACGCAGTCTGCCTTCCCGGAATATTGGCCACTCCATCATCATTTTCTTTTCCTGGTAGTTGATGCGTTTACGGCTGAGAATCACGTATTGCTTATTGGTAGCTCGCGCATCCTTAAGCATATGCTTGTAGTCGGTTTTCGATTTGTCTCTGAAGAATCGTGAGAGGTGATACGCAAGAGAATCGACTTTCTTTGTCGAAGATTTCATCCTTAGGCTGCGTTGCATCGAAGGCGACTTTGTAAAAAGGCAGCGATGTAGCCAACAGGCTACCGTTATCTGAGTAGATGTTGCCCCGGGTTGCTTTTACTCTTTTATAATCAAAGGAAATTCGTTCGCCCATTGCGGCCCACTTCTCACCCTCGACAAACTGAATATGTCCTGTCTTGATAACGACAGCAATAGCAAACAGCACTATGAACAAAAATGCTACGCGAACTCTTAATAATATTGATCTCTTAATATTCACCCTCTTCTACCTCTACTTTGTATGGTGGTTTTAAACTTTCTTTTAATCCCAGGACCTTTACTTTTCTTGCTACTTCAGACTGCTTGCTTGCAAACATAAGGTCAGACTTAAGCGTGGTATAGTCTGCCCGTAAATCCTCGACCTCAGCCTGTATATTGCTAATTCTTCTTACTGTTTTTTCAGCATAGTGTGTATTACTTATATAGAGTAATCCCAACCCCATCACAAAAAGGATCTTAGGCATGTATTGCACCGGAAAGCCCTCTTCGAAATAATTTTCCAGCTTCAACTTTTTTTCAAACCCGGAAAACCACCCTTTGCCAGAGCTGGCTTTTTTCTTCAGGGGGTTGATCTTGAACTTATTCACCATCATCAATCAAATCATTGTCTGCCTTTCATAATTCTACTGTTTTCATAAACTAAGCCTTTCCGCGATCCTCAGCTTTGCGCTGCGTGCCCTGCTGTTCTCGCCAATTTCTTCCGCCGTCGGTTCAACTGGCTTTCGAGTTATCGTCTTAAAGGGTTTGATCTCGTTTCCGTAAAAATCCTTTTCAACATCACCATAAACTTTGCCTTTGTTCATGTAATTCTTAACCATCCGGTCTTCCAACGAATGATATGACATGATCACCAGCCTTCCCCCCTCCTCCATAACTTCGCCGCATTGGTGCAAAAAATCTTCAAGAGCTTTCATCTCCTCATTCACTTCAATCCGTAGCGCCTGAAACACCTGGGCGAAATATTTGTTCTCCCGTCCTCGGGGAGTAATACTTTGGAGCGCAGCTTTAATGTCATCTGTCCGGCTGAAAGTCTTATTCACCCGTGACTGTGCGATTACCCGCGCCGCTGTCTTTGCATTTTTCAACTCCCCGTACATTCCAAAAATTTTATGGAGTTCCTCTTCACTGCTTTCATTCAACACATTTGCGGCCGAACGTGGTGCATTTTTATCCATTCGCATATCTAACGGTCCGTCGAAACGAGTCGAAAAACCGCGATGCGGCGAATCGATCTGATGAGACGAAACACCAAGATCAGCCAAAATGCCATTGACCTTCGTTACTCCATTCAATTTCAAATACCTTTTCATGTACCTGAAGTTTGCCTGACAAAAAGTAAAAGAACGGTTGCTGATCTTCTCAGCTTCTTGTTTTGCGTCTTCGTCCTGATCAAAGGAAATCAACCTTCCTCCTTTCAGAGACTCAAGTATTTTACTACTATGACCACCTCCGCCAAAGGTGACATCCACATAAGTTCCATTCGCATCAATGTTCAACCCTTCAATGCATTGCTGAAGCATCACGGGTTTGTGGTACTCATTCATATCCGTAGGCTTCAAGCTGCAAGCTGCAAGCCGCAAGCTTCAAGCTCCAAGCTGTAAGCAGCTAAGCCGCAAGCAGTCATAATCTGTTAATGAACGTCGTGAGCATCTTCTGCTCTTCAATCGTCAACGCTCAAGAGTGCCTCAACCTTATCCTCTGGAAACCATCTTTGTTGTTGAACGATCAATAAATGAGTTTCAAGTTCAAATGCTGACCCTAACGCGATTTCGGCGTACCTTCTATACTCTTTGTCACTTTTCTTCGCGCTTCCTTCCGCAATGTTTGTTGGAATGGACACAGCGCAGCGAGTAATCTGAGAACGCAAGTCCATACCTCTCTTCGTTTGGTAAGAACCTTGCTGCTGTATACACTTCATTAACTATTGTCATTCCTTTCTGCCAAATCAATAACTTTCTTAAAGTCACGCATAACGTTAAAACACATCCAACTAGCTTGGAGCTTGAAGCTTGTGGCTTGTAGCTTTTTCTAACGATACTTTCAGAACAAAGAGTAGTCTCTTCAAACACTACTACTCCGTTAAATATTTTTCCGCCAGTTTCGACAACTCACTAGGATCTTTGATCAGGTGTTTCTCATAGATGGAAGGATTCCATACCTCGACTTTGTTACCCATGCCGATCAAAATCAGATCTTTTTCCAACTGGGCGTAGCTGAGCATGTTTCTGGGAATAACGAACCTTCCATTGGCGTCAAGCTCGACAGTAGCCGTGCCTGAAAAAAAATTCCGCTGGAGTTTTCGGTACTCTTCATTGAATTCGCTCAACCCCGAGATTTTTGAAAACACTTTCTTGAACTCCACCATGGGGTAAATAATCAGGCAAAGCTCAAAACCACGCCGGATCACAAGCTCGTCACCCTCGCCGGAGGGCAGCTGAGCTTTGATCTTCGCGGGCAGGACGATCCTGCCTTTGGTATCAAGCTTACTTTCGTATTCACTGGTGAAGAAGGTCATAGACGTAGTGGTTGTCTTTTTCTCCTAAGCAAACATATGTAATTTTACTCCACTTTCAACCACTTTTTACCACAATTTTACATTTTTGAGAATATTTGGGCGGAAAATGCCCTCAAAAAGCATTTTTAATAGGTCGAATGTGAGGGTTGGTTAAGCTACTGTACCGCTTGAAATGAGCTTTTGGATGGCTTGCTCGTCTAGTTTCAGCCATTTCTGTAGTACTTCTGTCGTGTGTTGGCCGTAATGAGGAGGTGGGAGAAAGTGGGAGTGCAATTGTTGATCTGCGGTACCTACATAGGTCCGAACTCCCTTGAGTGCACCATTTTCCAACACTAATTTTTGCGCAGCCGGGGTTTCAAATACTTCCTGGATGTTTTGAATCATGCCAGCGGGTATTTTGCGTCGGTGGAGGGCGGCCATGATCGGTTCTGAGGATAAAAGCGCGAATTTTTCCTGTAAAACATGCCGCAGAGACTACTCTATTATATACCCTTGATTCGTTCGTCCTGAATTTTTCATCAGCCGCGATCTCCTGCAGGTCGAGCAGGTCACACAAATCCCTAAACTGACGGTCACTGCCAATGGCCAGCAGTACTTCATGGCCTTCCGCCGTTTTGAATACGTCACCGTAAGGGGCAATATTCGGATGAGCAGAGCCTTGTTTTTGGGGTATTTTGCCACCCACAAGCCAATTCGTTGCCTGGTTTGCGAGAGAAGCTATTGCCGACTGAATAAGCGAAATTTCAATAAATGCGCCTTCCCCTGTCCTTTCACGGCGGATCATCGCCAGCAAAATCCCTTCTTTTAACTGGTGGCCGGCAAGAATATCGATCAGCGCAACGGGCATCTTCAAAGAAGCCCTGCCCGGTTCGCCATTCAGAAACATAAAGCCTGACTCTGCCTGGATCACAGCATCATAACCTACCCGCGGCTGATGAGGACCATACCCGGTAATAGACCCATATATTAAGGAGGGGTTAAATTTTCGCAGGGTCGGATAATCGACCTCTATCTTTTCCGCATCGTCGGGCTTGTAGCTGGCGATAACAACATCACATTGTTCAGCTAGTTTATGGACAATTCTTTGACCTTCGGCACTATCCAGGTTAACCGCAATTGATTGCTTGCCCCAATTAACAGCGCAAAAATAGGCGGATCGATCATCTGTCTTTTCACCTGCAGCCTTCCATCCGCGGGTAACATCGCCTGATAGTTTTAGGGTTTTCCACTTTTATGACCGTGGCACCCAACTCAGCAAAAAACTGGCCCACGCCAGGTCCCGCCAGGACGGAGGCGAGTTCCAAAACTTTCAGGTTTTCAAACATGACTTAAATCGATTGAACGGACTGCAATTGGCTAATTTCACACATGTTCTCAAATTGTAAATCATTTCTTGCATTTTTGCGTTTTTTGGACACAAACATTGAAGATGAAGAGCATCGGAATCGGTCTTTTAATAGTTGCAGTGCTGGCCAGTTGTTTCGCCAAGAAGGAAACTTCACGCATCCTGAAGACCGGAAATTGGAGGGCTATCGTTGAGATCCAGGGTCAGGATTTACCCTTCAATCTTGAAATAGTAAAGGACAGCGCGAACGGATACGACGCCTATTTGCGCAATGCCGGCGAGCGGCTTTTATTGGACGAGGTGACTGTCGATGGCGACATCGTGAGCATCGAGTTGCATGTTTTCGACGCGACGATCAGGGCGGAGATAAAAGGTGATGTACTCGAAGGTCAATTCATCAAAAATTATGAAAGCGACTATAAGCTTCCCTTTAGAGCGGAATACGGCAAGACTTATCGCTTTGAACGTGGAAAGGCTGGGGATAACGCGCCAGATTTTAGCGGCAAATATGCGGTAACATTTATCCATGAAGCTGATACAACCCCTGCGATAGGCGTATTCAATCAGATCGGTGACAGTGTAACGGGAACATTTCTTACGCCGACTGGGGATTACCGCTACCTGGAAGGGAATGTGGTGAATGGCGCACTTCACCTCAGCACGTTCGACGGAAATCACGCCTATCTGTTTACAGCAAGCATGTTACCCGACGGCACCTTAAAAGGCCGTTATTATTCTGGTAAGAGCGCTGGAATGAAGATTGGATTGCGACCAAGAACGAAAATGCGACTTTGCCTGATGCCGAAAAATTAACATACCTGAAGGAAGGATACGATCGCATCTCGTTTAGTTTTCCTGATGTTACAGGTAAAAAAGTGAGCCTTACAGATGAAAAATATCGGAACAAAGTTGTATCCTCCAACTCTTCGGGACGTGGTGCCCCAACTGTATGGACGAAACCAAGTTCTTAAAGCCGTGGTATGACAAGAACAAGGATCGCGGCATTGAAATAATCGGCTTAGCTTATGAACGAAAGACCGACTTTGACTATGCCAGCGGCCGCATAAAGAAGATGATACGAAAAATTCGATGTGCGCTATGATTTTGTCATTGCAGGTACCGACGACAAGGCCAAGGCTTCGGAAACGCTTCCGATGCTTAACAAAGTGGTTGCGTTTCCGACCACAATATTTATTGGCAAAGATGGAAAAGTAAAAAAGATCCACACCGGATTTTCAGGACCCGGGACTGGAAAGTATTATGATGAATTCATTCAACATTTTAATGAGACGGTGAATGAACTTTTGAGTGAAAATTACACTTCAATCAATTAACTGATCAAGCGGGAAAGCCTCGCCAGAGAGTACAAAAGAAACATGGGAAAACGAGTTGTTGTCGGCCTATCCGGAGGAGTAGACTCCAGTGTAGCGGCGTACCTGCTTAAGGAACAGGGATACGACGTTATAGGCATGTTCATGAAGAACTGGCACGACGACAGCGTAACGATCAGTAAAGAATGTCCCTGGCTGGACGATAGCAACGACGCTATGATCGTTGCACAGCATCTGGGCATACCTTTTCAGGCCATTGATCTCAGCAAGGATTATAAGGAGAGGATTGTTGATTACATGTTTGCTGAATACAAGGCCGGAAGGACCCCGAATCCGGATGTATTGTGTAATCGCGAGATCAAGTTCGACATCTTTTTAAATGCGGCCCTGAAACTGGGAGCAGAGTTCGTCGCAACGGGACACTATGCGCGAAAGGGAACTATCGTTAAAGACGGCCAGCAAATTTACCAGTTGTTGGGCGGGAAAGATCCAAACAAAGATCAAAGCTACTTCCTTTGTCAGCTTACACAGGCGCAGCTTGCAAAGTCGCTGTTCCCGATCGGCGAACTACTGAAGCCAGAAGTCCGCGCGATAGCAAGAAAGATCGGACTTGTTACAGCGGATAAAAAAGATTCGCAAGGGTTGTGTTTTGTGGGAAAGGTGCATCTGCCGGACTTTTTACAACAACGACTCGAAAGCAAAACCGGTCAGGTTATAGAAATCCCTGCAACGGCATCGGTATTCAAAAATGGTTTTGCCGATGATAACCTGGTAGCCATCACCGCAAGGTATGAGCTGTCACCCGATCTTGGCGAAGTTATCGGTGAACACAAAGGCGCACATTATTATACTGTCGGGCAGCGAAAAGGATTGAACCTTGGCGGTTTTGAAAGACCCATCTTCGTAATTGGGACTGATACCGTTCGGAATATTATTTACACAGGCATGGGCGAAGACCATCCTGGGTTATTCAGGAAAGGGCTTTTTGTTCCTACAAGCGAAGAGCATTGGATAAGACCGGATCTGGAACTAGTTGTCGGAACATCAGCAAGGTACCACGCGCGTATACGGTACCGGCAACAGCTAACGCAGTGCACACTCTTTAAAAAGGAGGAAGGGTTGTATATTATTTTCGATCGTCCGCAAAAGAGCATTACCCCTGGCCAGTTTGTCGCATGGTATAAAGACGATGAGCTTGTTGGCTCCGGTGTCATCGAATAAAATCCCCTTAAAGTGGGATTGAATTTTAATCGACAAAAAAGGTTCGTTCGTCCATTCCATTTTCACCGCTCAGGCTTCTGTCTAATTTTTTTTGGTCAGGAACGGCTCACAACAGTGTGATTAATGGTTTTATTTTATTTAATTTTCGACAGAAATTGAAAGTAAAGCCTGCCTCGAAGGCTTGTTTGTTAAACTTAAAAATCAAACCCCATGAATATGAAAAAGAGAATACATCCTGTCACTTGCTTGCGTTATCGGTTTGGCATTATCCGGAACAAATGCTTTTGCACAATATAAAATAGGCGATGTTATACTTAATCCTGGAGTCGGACTTGGTTATTGGTATGGAAGTGGCGGTTATGCTGATTTTGCTGCGGGCATTGGCGTCAATGCGGAATTCTCCTGTATTCTGGATGACATTGCGATCGGTCCCTATCTTGCGTTTACGCGGAGGAGTTATGACTATGCGGCTTACATGATGACTACATACACGTTTATCGATTTGGGTGCACGGGGTACTTACCATTTTGGCACACTCTTAAAAGTCAAGAACGAAAACTTCGATCCATATGCCGGAGTCTTTCTTGGATTTGTAGCTACAAGTCAATGACTATGATGGATATCGGCTATGCGACTCTTATGATGACAGGCTGCAGAGGTGGGATATATGCGGGAGCACGCTGGTATTTTTCAGCGATAATTTTGGTGTATTTGGTGAAGTCGGCGTTGGAATGTATCCAATCTTTCTTGGAGTAACTTTTAAATTGAAATAAGAACAAATTGTATATTCAGAAGGTGTGTGCTACTGAACATGTAGCACACACCTTTTTCTTTTTTCACACCTTCCCGAAATCCGCTAACCCCACCGGATATAATAAACTTCATCGCCACAGGTCCGGGAATATTCAATGGCTTGATATTTTCTTTCGGCACGAAATAATGGAAACCCGAAAATGCATAGGAGTGTGGGAAGTAAACCACAACCATATCCTGCAACCCGAGGTCCGTTAGATCCGATTGAGTGATAAAGCCGAGCTGAAACAGGCTGTTGTCTTTATTGATCGTGACGAGCACCGGTTTGTTGAATTTCTTCTTGTCTCCGACAAACGCTCCGAGCAAATCTTTTACGGCAGAGTAGATCAGTTTTACCAGTGGTATCCTGTTCATTCCGCGATCAAACCACTCGGCGGCAGTCCTGAACGCAAAGTTTGTTGTTAGATATCCAAAGCCGGTAATAGCCAACAGGATAATGGCAAAACCCAACCCTGGATATGGCAGCTCCAATAAATTATCGAGCCACCGGAATGATACAAAGATAAAATAGGCTGTTGCCACCAATGGAACAATAAAGAGTGTTCCGCTGAAGAAGTACCGGAGTACCCGTCTAAGTGTATTTTCCATATCGTTAAAAAAAAGGGCTTCCGTTCTTGCCGGAAGCCCTCGTTGTTGGTTTGTTTCTTATTAAAGAGAAAATCCCAAGAAGCTAAGGAATCCGAACGACATCAGGCCGACAAGGATGAACGTAATACCCAATCCTCGAAGTGGCGCAGGTACGTTGGAGTATTTCATTTTTTCACGTACACCGGCGAGGGCAACGATCGCAAGCATCCAACCAAGACCTGATCCGATACCGAATACAGTTGCTTCGGCAAGATTATATGGACGTCCCACCATAAATAAAGCAGCACCGAGAACGGAGCAATTCACCGCGATCAAAGGAAGGAAAATTCCCAACGTCCCATAAAGAGCTGGCGATAATTTCTCAACCGCCATTTCAGTAAGCTGAGTAATAGCGGCGATTACCGATATGAACACAATAAACTGAAGAAAGCCAATGTCGATGTTTGCAAAATCGGCACCGAGCCACGCTAAAGATCCAGCGTGTTAAGACGTAATTCTGAATCAGCCAGTTGATCGGAACAGTAATACCTATCACGAACACGACGGCGATGCCGAGGCCAAAAGCTGTGCTCACTTTTTTAGAAATTGCAAGGAACGAGCACATGCCTAAAAAGTAGGCAAAGATCATATTATCTATAAAGATCGACCTTACACCAATGTTAATAAGATTCTCCATTGTCTAAATCAATTTAATGTGATTCGCGATAACCGTTAATTGAGCGCTGAACCCAGATGATAACTCCTAATAAGATACATGCACCCGCGGGAAGCAGCATCAATCCATTTCCCTGATAATGCAATCCAACGCTTTCAAATACTTTGAATCCAAACAATGAACCGGCTCCAAGTAGCTCTCTGAAGAAAGCAATTGTCATAAGGATAATGCCATATCCCAAACCGTTTCCAATTCCATCAAGTAATGCAGGCCATGGTTTGTTACCCATGGCATAAGCTTCAAGACGACCCATCACAATACAGTTCGTAATGATCAGTCCTACAAATACCGACAGTTGCTTAGATACATCATACACATATGCTTTTAACAGCTGATCCACCAAAATTACCCACAAAGAAACCACCGCCAATTGAACGATGATGCGAATACGCGATGGTATGGAATTGCGCATCATTGAAATAACTACGTTCGATGACGCTGTAACTACTGTTAATCCCAGCGACATCACAAATGCCGGTTTCATTTGTGTCGTTACTGCAAGCGCAGAACAAACTCCAAGGATCTGAACAGTGATAGGATTATCGATATCCAATGGATTGGATATCAACTTCCTGTTAGCCTTTGAAAAAAGAGGTTCTGATTTCTTTTCCTGTACTGCAACAGCTTCTGTACTCATAACCTTTATTGTTGTTTATTCTTTTTCAAATAATTTTCATAGGACGTGAGGTAGTCCTTAAGCATGTTGTTCACACCTTTCGCTGTTAATGTCGCCCCAGACATGCCATCTACTCCGTGTGGGTTGTCCGAATAATCGTTCCCCTCGCCTTTCATCATTGTGACAGAAACCAACTTTCCGTTGTCGTAAATGGTTTTCCCTTGTAGCGGTCCTGAACGTCCTGGTCAGATTCGATTCGAGCACCTAATCCTGGCGTTTCCCCAGCATGCTGAAACTTGACGCCCTGGATGGTATTTAAGTCGGACTTAAGGGCTACAAAACCCCAGATGTTATTCCAAAGCCCGTAACCGAAAACTGGAAGCGCTACATATTCAGTCTTGTTCGGATCACTCTCACTTTTGAATTCGTATACTGGCAACAGGCGATCGGCTGGCGCTTTTTTGTATTCCGCGGCAAGGTTCACGTCTTTCGGCTGCATTCCCTCCTTCACATTTCCCTGAAAGTCAACAACGAAAGCCTTTACTTTTTTCGAATACACAGCATTGATATCGTCGCCATCTTTCAACTCAATCACAGTGGAGAGAATATTTTTCTTCTGCTCCATGTCGATATTGTATTGCTGCTTTTCTTTCAATCCTTCAGCAGCAAGCGCCAGAAGTCCTCCACATACAATGGTCAGGATCCCCGAATATATAATGATATATAAATTAGACTGTCGCACGTTGTAATCTCCGTTTTTTGTTTGCACTAACTACAAAATAATCAATCAGCGGCGCTAACACATTCATCAGTAAGATCGCCAGCATGATACCTTCCGGATATGCCGGATTAAATACCCGGATAAGCACGGTGAATATACCTATTAATAAACCATAGAACCATTTTCCTGTTTCCGTTTGCGCTGCAGTAACTGGATCTGTCGCCATGAATACTGCTCCGAACGCCAGACCTCCGATCACAAGGTGATAATGTGCCGGCATCAACATAAATGGATTCACTCCCACCAGGTTAAGGAAACAGGCCCATACCATACGCTCCGGCAAAAACACTTACTATTATCTTCCAGCTTCCAACACCGGTTGCGATCAAAACAAAAGCTCCCACCAAACACATTAATGTGGAAGTTTCCCCAATAGATCCCGGCATAAAACCAATGAACATGTTCCAGAAACTGTACATGTTGTCAGCCCAGCCTTCGCCAAACGAATTGAAAGAAGCTACAGCGTTCTCACCTGTAGTAATCGTATCTGCGGCAATCGCCAACGGTGTGGCACCTGAATATCCCGCTACGGTCTTAGCACCTTCCGGAATATAGGTCCAAACTTCTCCCGCCATCTTAACCGGATAAGCAAAGTAAAGAAAAGCCCGCGCAGTCAATGCGATGTTCACCACGTTCATCCCAGTTCCACCAAATGCTTCTTTACCGATAATCACAGCAAAAATGGTTGCCACTCCAACCTGCCACAACGGTACATCCGGAGGCATCACCAAAGGAATGAGCATCCCTGTTACCAGGAAATCCTTCATTAACCGGGTGTCTGCGGAATGTCGCGAAAATAAATTCCACTCCTAAACCCGTCGCGTATGATACTACGATGATGGGAACTACCTGAACGATACCGATCCAAACCTTTTCTCCAAACCCGGCTGCTTGTCCAAGTGCAAGAAAGTGTTGGTCACCGACGTTATAGATCCCAAACAAAAGGCACAGGCACCATTGCCAGGATTACGGTCATCATAAGCCGTTTCATGTCTACCGCATCCCGGATCTGTGCACCTTTCACACCGGCAGTAGTCTTGGGAACAAAAGCAAACGTCTCCATCGCTTCGAAGACGTAATAGTACTTCTCCCACTTGCCTCCTTTTTCGAAGTCGTGTTTTACTTTGTCCAGTGTATTTCGCAAAAACTTCATATATCAATCAGCTCTTAAGCATTAAGTCAATTCCTTCGCGCAGAATGTTCTGCACTTCATGTTTAGAGACGTCCACAAATTCGCACAACGCCAGGTCCTCCTCGATCACTTCGTATATGCCCAACGCTTCCATATCGTCGTAATCCTCGGCGATAATTGCCTTCAAAAGGTGCGTCGGTAAAATATCTATCGGAGTCACTTTCTCAAAAACGCCGGTTTGAACAAATGCCCTCGGCTCTCCCTTGGTATTGCTATCCAGGACGAATTCCTTTTTATAGTTCAGGAATGAAAGTAAACCCCATGCACGGCTAAAGCTCAGCTTGTTCGCGGAAGGAGTGATCCAGCCCAGGAACTCATAATGGTCGCCCTCGGGAATTACCGTCACAAGCTGGTCGTAAAATCCGACATGGTCTTCCTTACCGATCCTGGTCCCTGTGAGCACGTTGCCTGATATCACTCTTACATTATCCTGCTTGAGGTTATTATGCAGCATTTTCTTTACTGAACCTCCTGTATAGGTCTTGTAGTATTGAGGATCCTTCACTTCTGAACCTGCCAACGCAATGATCCTGGACGCATCGTAAACACCGTTGAGAAAAAGCTTGCCTATTTGTATAACTCCGTACGGACTAATAGTCCATACCGCATCGCTCTTTCCAATTGGATCGATGTGATGGATTTGTATCCCAACACAACCCGATGGGTGTGGGCCCGAAAACTTGTTCAGCTCAACACCTTTTACCTGGGAGAATACAGTGCTGATCTCCCTGGCTGAATGAACGTTCAGGTGTATAGGACCTACGGTGAATTTCTTTAATATATCGATCCCTACCTGAAAGAATTGATCCTGACCTTTATAAAGGAAGTTGTAATCAGGTGCGAGCGGATGAGAATCGAAGCCTGAAATAAAAATTGATTTCGGTTTTTCCGCTGGATCTGCTACCAGGCCGAAAGGTCGCTGGACAAGATTGAGCCACACTCCGCTGCTAAGCAGTTGTTCCTGAATCTTGTCGCGTCCAAGGTTGGTGATCTCTGAAACAGAATATTTTGGGAACGATTGATACTCAATGGTTTTATCGGCAAGGATCTTCACTTCGATGAGCTTGCGCTTCTCTCCTCTTTTGACCTCGACAACTTCACCACTTACAGGCGACGTAAAGACGATCTTTTCGTTTTTCTTATCGTGAAAAAGTGGCGATCCTGCTTTTACCGTATCACCTTCGCTAACAAGCATTTTAGGCATGTATATACCTTGAAAATCGGAGGGTTTAATGGCGAAGGTTTCTGGCTGGTCGGTGGGTGCAATCTTTAAAGCGGCTTTCCCTGCAAGGTTGATATCAAAGCCCTTCTTCAGTCGAATAAATTTGCCCATTTTACGTTTGGCGGTCTGTTAGGAAACGGGGCAAAATTAGTATTTTTTCCCACATCCAATAGGAGATTCAGAGATTATTGGAATGGGCAAAAGGCCACTATTTTACCTCTGGCATTTCATCCAATATAGTGGCTGAAAAACCCTCTTAACGGGGTGAAATTATCCTTGAGAGGGCCATTCTTACGACCTCGTCTACCTGCTCATCAAAAGTTATGTGAGTTGTGTCTAACTTGACGGCATCGTCCGCTTGTTTCAAGCGGACTTTCGGTCCTTGTCGTGTCTATCTTATCACGTTGAAGTATGTTTTCAACCACGTCGTCCAGGTCAACGAGCTGGTCCCTTTCAAGCAATTCTTTTTGCCGTCTGAAGGCGCGAACAAGCAAGTCAGCATTCATGAACAGTTTCAGTTCTGCGGTCGGGAAGACAACCGTACCTATATCTCGTCCATCCATGACAACAGCTTTTTCTTTTCCCATCTTACGCTGTTGCTCAACCATTGCTACGCGAACATCCTTGATCGTACTGACCTGGCTAACCATTTCGGATACTCGCATCGAGCGTATCTCCCTTTCAACATTAAGACCGTTGAGATAAGTATCACATTTGCCCTTGGAATTAACCTTAAACGAGACCTGTATCTGCTGAAGCGCACGTGATACTTCCTTTGGATTAGTGGGAGCTATATGATGTTCCAGGAAATAAAACGTTACAGCCCTGTACATCGCACCAGAATCTATATAACGGTATCCAAGAATTTTGGCCACTTCTTTTGCAGTCGAACTTTTGCCACAAGCGGAATATCCGTCTAAGGCTATGACGATTTTGCGCAAATTCATTAGCAGTCTTTTAATGGACAGGGGATTGGTTTTCCAGGTTTGAGCTTCTTGTGCTTTTTCTGATGTGACGCGCAAGCTTCAATAAGAAGCACCAGTATAATAACAATAGTTATGCTGATAAATCTCTTCACAGTTCTGGTTCGATACGTACCAAAAGTAATTCAATTGAATTGACTGCACAACCCATCGGAACGATTTCCAGAGCAATCGCACGGCTTGGATGGATTTCGATAACCGCTGGCACTAAACTTGTGATTAAAGTGTAAATCGGATTAACTTAGTAAATCGTAAAAAAATACCCAATGGAAACGACAAATGAAGGAAAGGCGGAAAGGGCCTTTAAAAACTTTGGAAAAAAAGTAGATGAGTTCCTGACGGAACTGGATGGCGCGGGAGAAAAATTTCAGAAAGAATTCGATGCCAAATATGAGGAGCTGAAAGTGTCGGCGGAAAAACTCAAAAAAGAGAGCGAGAACAAGGAACGATGGAAAGAAGTTGAAGAAAGCCTTAAAAAAGCGGGCGATGAATTGAGCAAAGCGTTTAAGGCTGCGTTTAAGAAACGCGAAGAAGAGAAAAGCAATCCTCCAGAGTTAGGAGTTATGAGTTATGAGTTATGAGTTGGGGCATGGGTGTGGGTGTGTGGCAGTCTAAGAACGAAGGACACACTCACACTCACGCGCACTCCACACCCACTCCCACACACCAACTCATAACCCATAACTCATAACTCATAACTAAATTTTAATTGCCTTCCATTTCCCCGCCTGAATATCAGTACGCTTTAATAGCTATTTCTGAAAATCAATAAAGACCACTAGTCGCAGCCTTTCTTGATTATCGTTGGAGGTGCTAATCTTTTATAACCGCGCTGCCTCCGGATATTGCAGTTGTTACCGAAGGATTTCCCCGATAAATAATAGAACTGGCACTAGCTGCGACAGCTGTAAGTTCATCGGTTACTGTAACTTTACCACTGCTTGCGCCAGACACGTTGACATCTGCTTCACGCACAGGGTAGTCGAATGCAACTAGCACTGATGCGCCGGAAATCTCTGCATTGATTTCGTCACCAAGACCTGACATCAATAAATTCGACGCACCCGATAGTATAAGTTCACTTCACGATAACCGGCATTCAGCTGACACACGGACGCACCTGACAAATATAAATCAAGATCCTCGTCGCTTTCAAAGCCATTCACTTTCGAAGTACTTGCCGCTGAAAAATTAGCGCCTTCCAAATGAGGCATAGTTATCGTGATTAATGTCTCGTGATTTCGATTTGAGTTATCATCAAATTTTATTATTAATGTACTTCCACTCTTGTACACGTCCAGGTCATCAATATTTCGGCGATCTCCCCTCACCTCAATGCTGTAGACATTCGATTGTTCTACGCGCACATCTAACGCACTGGCTATTTCTAATCGATCAAAATCAATAATATCAAATTCCTTCTCAGTTCGCTGAACCGGTCCTGGATCTTCACATTCACAGGATATAAGATTAAACGCGAGGAAAAGACACAAGAGTGCTGCGAAGCCATTGCGACGAGTTAACATAAGATCAATTGTTGTTTCGCCTACATGACAATTGGCAACATGCTTACCCCTATGGGGACGGAACAAATTATTATTCTGGTAACCTGGGTACCTGGGTAGCTAGGTAACCTAGGTAGCCAGGTAGCTGGCAGGTTGGATTTCATCAGGCTATTGAGATCGACTTTATATTCACAAATTCTTTAATGCCGATATTCCGACAATTCTCTGCCGTAACCAGACTTTTTCACGCCGCCAAAGGGCAGTCGGGCATCAGATTTCATCAGATGCATTGATAAAAACTGATCCGCATTCAATTTGCCGGGCTATTCGTTCACCTCTTTCAAGATCACGGGTCCAGACCGATGAACCCAGGCCGTATCGGCTGCTATTGGCTACCTCAATCGCCTCTTCATCAGAAGAAACAGTTACAATTGCGGCGAGCGGTCCAAAGGTCTCTTCATCAAATGCCTGCATTCCCGGTTTCACCTGATCCAGAAGGGCGGGTCTAAAGTTCGCTCCTTCGCCACGTCCTCCTGCAAGAAGTCTTGCTCCCTGGCTGATCGAACTATTTAATTGTTTCTCCAATGCCTCTGCCAAATCCACACGCGCAAGAGGTCCTGTCGTCGTCGTTTCAACAAACGGATCACCTTGTCGAAGTGACTTGACATTCTCCAGGAAATGGGCGGTGAATTCGTCTTTCACGCGTTTATCAACAATAAACCTTTTGGCCGAAATGCACGATTGACCGGCATTCTGCATACGGGACTGAGTGGCGATCTTCGCTGCATTTTCCAGGTCGGCATCGGCGAGCACGATGAATGGATCACTTCCTCCTAACTCGAGAACAGCTTTCTTTATGTATTTACCAGCTATCGACGCAACCTGCGAACCCGCGAATTCACTACCGGTCAAGGCAACCCCCTGCACTATATCTGATTGAAGAATTGTTTCGATTTGTCGATTGTCTATTAACAATGACTGAAACACGCCTTCAGGAAAACCAGCAGTCCGAAAAATCTCTTCCAAGAGTAGTGAACAACCACTCACATTGGATGCGTGTTTGAGCACTCCTACATTTCCCGCCATCAACGCAGGCGCCGCAAAACGTATCACCTGCCAGAACGGAAAATTCCACGGCATTACAGCCAATATGGTTCCCGTTGGATGAAACGATACCAGGCTTTTCCTGCTATCTGTCTTGATCGTTTCGTCTGCGAGGAATTTCTCCGCGTTTTCAGCGAAATACTGGCACCCTCCCGCACTTTTTTCAATTTCGGCTTTCGCCTCTGACAACACCTTCCCCATTTCAAGACTAATCATCCGCGCATACTGCTCCTTGTTTTGTATTAACACCTTTGACGCATTGAGCATCAATTCACTTCTATGCGCAAAGGAGGTTTTCTTCCAGTCCTTGAAAGCTGCCGAAGACGTTTTTAATTTTTCCTGAATGAGGGAGGGTGAGAACTCCTGATATTCTTCAACAATGGATTGATCGAAGGGATTTATTGACTTGAGCATGGGGTTGGGGAATAAGGGTATAAGGTATAAGGTATAAGGGTATAAGGGTGTGTTTCTAAAAAACGCAAAAAAGAAAAGCCAGGTTCGTGGCCTGGCTTTATCTTATGTATTTAGTATTGGAATTATCCGATCGCTACGCGTTTGAATTCCGCTACTGTCAGACCCTTTGTTACGCTATCGAGGTACTGTGCAACAGTCTTTGAATTGTCTTTAACGAAAGGTTGTAGCAACAGCGTGTTATCCTTGAAGAAGCGCTGCAATTTTCCTTGCGCGATCTTCTCCACCATGTTTTCAGGCTTACCTTCTGCCAGGATCTGCGCTTTCGCTATTTCCAATTCCTTTTCAATAACGGTTTTATCAACAGATTTCTCGTCAACTCCGACGGGGTTCATAGCTGCAATCTGCATTCCTACGTCTTTTCCAGCTTCAGTTACGTCCTTTCCATTGACGCCCTTTAAAGACACCAATACACCAAGCTTAGAACCGGCGTGAATGTATGACACAACCGCTTCGCCCTTCATATGGATGTATTCGCTTACTTCGAGCTTCTCACCAATCTTACCCACCAGCTCTACGATCTTTTCAGAAAGTGTTAATCCATCAACCTTAATGCTCAACAAAGCTTCCTTATCTGCAGGCTTGTTTGAAAATGCTGTTTCAACAATCAGTCTGCCCAATGCCTGGAATTCTTCATTTTTTGCAACGAAGTCAGTTTCGCAGTTCAATGCGATAAGTACTGCTTCTTTCTTGTCGTCGCTAACCTTGATAAATACAGAACCTTCCTTGGCATCTCTGTCTGATCTGGAAGCGGAAACTTTTTGTCCTTTTTTCCTAAGGATCTCTATAGCTTTTTCAAAATCACCATCGGCTTCCGTGAGGGCTTTTTTACAATCCATCATTCCGGCGCCTGTCATCTGGCGAAGTTTGTTTACATCTTGTGCTGAAATTGCTGACATAATTATTTTCGATTTACAATTTGAAATTTTGGTCTGCCACTAAACAAATCGTCCCACCAGCTTGCGTTTACAAAGCGGCAGGACGACTAATTAATATCTGAAGTTTTTTATTTTGCTTCTTCTACCGGTTCGTCAACGCGTCTCTTTTCGTCTTCATCCTTTTTATGCGCTGCGTCTTCCTTATCCTTCTTACGCTCCATCAATGATTCTTCAATGACCTTACCGATATGCTTGGTGAGGATTGAAATTGACTTGAACGCGTCGTCATTTGCCGGGATGGGGAAATCAACACCAGAAGGATCTGAGTTGGTATCAACCAATGCAAATACCGGTATGTTTAATTTCTGAGCTTCAGTCACGGCAATGTGCTCGCGCTTCACGTCGATCACAAAAAGAGCTGCAGGGAGCCTGTTAAGGTCTGCAATTCCACCCAACAGTTTTTCAAGCTTTGCCTTTTCACGAGTGATCATCAAACGCTCGCGTTTTGCAAGGTTGTTGAACGCCTCATCCTTCATAAGCTTTTCAATCTGAGCAAGCTTTTTCAGCGACTTGCGGATAGTAGCAAAGTTCGTCAACATACCACCAAGCCACCTTTCAGTGACGAAAGGCATGTTCAACCTCTTAGCTTCTTCTGTAACAATATCTTTTGCCTGCTTTTTCGTTGCCACGAACATGATCTTGCGGCCGGAGCGCACGATATTCTTGAGAGCGAAAATCGCTTCATCAAGCCTATCCAAGGTCTTGTTTAGGTCGATAATGTGGATACCGTTATTCTCCATGAAGATGTACTCTGCCATCTTGGGGTTCCACTTGCGGGTAAGGTGACCAAAGTGTACACCTGCATCCAAAAGATCCTGATATGTTAATTTTTCAGCCATTCTCTTTAATCTGTTAACGCTTGCTAAACTGGAATCTCCTTCTTGCCTTTCTTCTACCTGGTTTCTTACGTTCCACCATACGGGAATCGCGGGTCAAAAATCCTTCTTTCCTCAAGGTTGGCTTGTTTTCAGGATTGATTTCAACAAGTGCACGGGCAATTCCCAATCTAACAGCTTCCGCCTGACCGGTAATTCCACCACCTTCAACATTTACAGTTACATCGTAGCTGGTTTCCAGCTTCAATGCTGCAAGCGCCTGCTTCGCCAAAGTCTGATGAATTTCAGAAAGGAAATATTCCTTTAGCTCGCGGTCGTTTATTTTAATATCTCCTTTGCCAGGCTTCACATATACCCTTGCAACGGAGGTTTTTCTTCTACCGATGGTGTTAGTAATCTGCATGATCAGAATTTTATTTCTTTTGGTTGTTGCGCTTCGTGAGGATGCTCAGCTCCTGTATAAACGTGCAGGCTTCTAAATAATTCGCTACCCAGTCTGTTTTTGGGAAGCATACCACGAACTGCATGTTCAATAAGTCTTTCAGGGTGTTTTGAACGGATCAAAGTGGGCGTATGCTCGCGCTGTCCTCCAGGATACCCTGAGTGCGTAAAGATCACACGATCAGTCCACTTTTTACCCGTCATTCTTACCTTTTCGGCATTTATGACGATTACGTTATCACCACAGTCCACATGAGGGCTGTAGCTCGGCTTATGTTTTCCACGGATAATATTGGCAATCTTGCTCGCTACACGGCCTAAAACCTGTGAATTTGCGTCAACAACGACCCAGCCCTTCTCTGTCGTAGCCTTGTTCGCGTAAGTTGTTTTATAACTGTTGTGATCCATTTTTATTGATATAAAAATCAAGTAAATACACTACCCCTTCAAAAAGGGACACAAAGGTAAACTGCCAGTATCTGAAATGCAAGCTGATTCTCAATTTTGCGCCTCCAGGATAGGCTGAAAACAGCTATTTCAGACACTAAATAGCTGTTTATTAAAGATTTCAACGGTTTTGTTGAAGAATGAAAGCAGGTCGGAACAAGGTAAAAATGGAAAAAATAGCTAAGAAAGCATGAGCTGGTCGTCCCCGAACCTCCTCTAATGATTCAATTCCAGCTGTCGAACCAACGCTTGCATATCCTTCTGGTAGGGAGCCTCGATTTTTATCCTTTCGCCGTTCATATTGTCGAACTCCACGGAAAAGGCATGAAGCGCCATTCTTTTCATAAAAGGCTCTTCAACAGTGTCTTTCTTCAGGTTAAAACCTTTTTTCACCTGCGACAAATAGAAGGGTTTTCCTCCATATATATCGTCACCCGTAATTGGAGCGCCTAAAAGCGTCAGGTGTATCCTGATCTGATGCATTCGCCCCGTCACGGGCCGGCATTCCATCAAAGTATGAAATCGATAGGGTGTAAGCGAGGTAAAGTAGGTCTGGGCAGGCTTTCCCTCCCTCTTATTTATTCTAACCACGCCGTCATCGTGTTTTTGGATGGGAGCGTCAATCAATTCGTCCTTAAAGTTGTGGATTCCGTCAACAACCGCGTGATAGATCTTTATGACCTGCCTTTTCTCGAACTGTATGCTTAAATGACGATATGCTTCCGGGTTCCGGCCAATGACAAGGACACCCGAGGTATCTTTGTCAAGACGGTGACAAACCTGGGCGTGAAACTTCATACTGACGCGCGAGACCCAGCAGATTAATCTTATCCTGACGATCTTCCAGTGTTGACAAGAATGGCGGCTTGTTCACGACGATGTAATTGTCGTCTTGAAACAGGATGAGGTCTTCGAATTGCAGCTTTTGCGCCATATTAAATCTCAATTCGTGGACGTGGCAGGCGGCTCAGGATGCTGTAGCATATCGCTCAAAAAACTCTATGACACGCAAGAGGTGATCCATCATTCGGCCAGGATTTCCACTACGAGTGAGCTCGTGGCCTTCACCGGGATACCGGACGTACTCAACTGGCTTATTCAGGATCTTCAGACTTTTATACAACATTTCGGACTGAATCACACCAGTTCTAAGATCCTGGTCGGCGTGAATTATCAAAAGAGGCGTGTTGATTTTGTCAACATAAGTTAGTGGCGATTCTGCGTCGAGCAGTTTTTTTGTTTCAGGATCCCATGGATATCCGCCGAAGTAATCTGGTACAAGACGCCATGCATTTCCTTCGCCCATAAAAGTGGTGAGATCGTAAACACCCCGCTGGGCATTCGCGGCCTTGAAGCGGTTATCATGTCCAACAATCCAGGCCACCATGTACCCTGCGTAACTTCCTCCTTCAACGAACAATTGGTTCTGATCAATCCAGGGAGCTTGCTTGATTGCGTCATCAAGGGAAGCAAGAATATCAGTAGCCGGTCCGTTGCCCCAGTTTTTAATATTACCTCGCTTGTGGGCATCGCCGTAGCCGCTACTTCCCCTCGGGTTGCAAAATACAACGCCATAACCCCACGCAGCTTCAAGCTGGAATTCGTGCCACATAGTGTAAGCCGCCGGACCCCACATGACAGTAGGCCCTCCGTGAATGTTAAGGATGGTGGGATATTTCACTCCCTCCTTTCGGCCGAGGGGTTCCATAATCCAGTACTGCACCTTTACACCATCCGGCCGTGTGATCCAGAATTCTTTAAGCTGACTCAGTTTTTTGCCTGCGAGCCAGCTGCTGTTGAAGGACGTGAGTTTCGCTTCAGTATTGGTTTTAATATCAAGGCTGTAAACCTCACATGGATTGTTCACATCCGCCAGCGCGTAAACAACTTTTCCGGCCTTCGAACTAAAGTTGGTAACTCCTAAATTTTCCCCTGTTAATCGTTTGGGCATCACATCTCCTTTTAGCGGAAGTGTGTAAAGTGGAATGTCCCCTTCAGTATCAGCTGTAAAAAGTACTTGTTTAGAATCGTCGGACCAGGATATCGCCTGAACATCTCTGTCGAAGTTTTTCGTGAGATCAACATACTCGCCACCTGTGGCTGCAACAACTCCAATGTCATCCTGCCTCACAAGAAATCCTTCAGAAGTACTAATGATGAAGCGCTATTGATTTACCATCGGGCGAATAATCCGGATTTGCTATGGCACGACCTTCAACTTTCAGCAGCTCACCAAGATTCTTGCCGTCGCTATCCATTTTCCATAGAGAAGAAGACGCCGAATAATCCGGTGAAACGGATAATTTGGTGGAACTACATATGATATGTTTTCCGTCTCTACTCCATTTGGCCCCACGGAAATTCTGATAACCTGACGTGATCTGTTTTGCTTCCGCACCGGCTTTTGCATCAACGGTAAAGAGATGATCAAACTTTTCTTCCGTATCGAGACCCATCTCGCCCTGCAGGTTTAATCTTGTTAATACCCGGGGATTTTTTTCGTTGTTATTTTTTGCCAGCCATGCACGTACCTCTTGAATGTTCCCGTCAGGTGAATTTGCGAGTTCCTTTTGCTCAGATTCGGAAAGGGCTTTCCAATTCACTTCATCGTTTTGCTTACGTCCTGGCCGTTCATAATTCCATGGCACATCACCACCCACGGCACTCATAGGAATAGAAGACGAGTAAAGAATTGATTTTCCGTCCGGAGACCACGCGGGCAGCGAAGCACCATACTTCGCCTTTGTTACCGGATATGACTCACCTCCTGTCAACGGCAGTATCCAGATCTGTGACAGGTCACCATCGGCTCTCACAAACGCGATTGCCTTTCCGTCTGGTGACCATGCAGGCTGGTTGTCACGACGGTCTCCAAATGTTAGTTGTACGGGTTGCGTTTTTCCGGAGACATCGAACATAAACAAGTGTTGCGTATAATAGTACTCCGTGGTACCCTTTGACGCACCCTCTTTTGATTTCTTTCGGGAGACCATAGCAACTGCTTGCTTAGCATCGGGTGAGATGGCGATTTGGTTGATATTGACGATTTTTAACAGGTCGGAAGTGACGATCTGTTTTTTTTCCTGCGCGAACGAACTTGTGGACAGCAGGCAAATGACTAATAATAGACGGGTGAGTCTCATGGCAAACTTTAGTGGACGGTGATTTTAATTGTCTGCGTCTTCCTCAGGTTTGACGCGCGGCAATTTAAAACTAAAAATGGAACCCTTTCCAAGCACACTTTCTACTTCCGGCCTGGTGTTATGTCCATCAAGGATATGTTTTACTATAGCAAGCCCTAATCCGGTTCCTCCTTTTTCACGACTTCGGCTTTTATCAACGCGATAGAATCGTTCGAATATTCTCGGAAGGTGTTCGGCTGCGATCCCTTCCCCTTCGTCCTGAATGCTTGTAGTTACGTTCTTCTTGCTGCTGTCGAACGTGACGGTCACTTCTGCGCCGTCATGTGAATGTTTGATAGCGTTTGAAATAAGGTTGGTCATCACCTGACTGATGCGCTGCCAATCCGCGTATACCCAAACCTTGCGCGACTCAC
Organism: uncultured Cytophagales bacterium; assembly: GCA_963774615.1. GTDB lineage: Bacteria > Bacteroidota > Bacteroidia > Cytophagales > Cyclobacteriaceae > Chryseolinea. Next base: position 71,809 of record CAVZFT010000032.1, on the reverse strand, counting down.
CTTCGATCTTTAGCTTGATATCCTTTTTGTCTGCCTTGTCTTCAAATTGTTCAAATACCTCCTCCGTTAGTTTGCACATATCTATGCTTTCGAAATGCATCTTGATCTGGCCGGTCTCGATATGTGACAACGTGAGGAGGTCCTGCACCAGCATATCAAGGCCATCGAGACTTTTTGCCGCCTTCTTCAGGAATTTTGATCTCACGGCTTTGTCGTTGACGGCGCCATCCAGCAGGGTGTGAACAAATCCCTGTGCGGCGAAAATCGGAGTTTTCAGCTCGTGCGAAACGTCAGCAATAAATTCACGGCGGAAGGCCTCCAGTTTTTTCAACTCGTCAATTTCCTTTTGCTTCAATTCCGCGAACGAATAGATATCTTCATTAATCGTCTTAAGAGGATTCAGGGTTGACGAGTTCTGCTTTTCAATTTTCGACAGCTCTTTTTTCTTAAGTTTTTCCATGAGCTTGTAAACTTTATCCAGCTCACGAAAAATCAGGAACTCGAGTACAACGAATATCAGAATGTAAGAGACCGAAAAGCTGATGCCGAACGCTACAAACAGTACGTAAAGATCTACGCTTTTAAATAGAGATAAGAATAACGAAGTAATTAGAGCTATACAGACTGCCAGCAATAGCGCTAATCCCCGTGAACTGTAAACCATGTCCTAAGATAATTATCCGGGCACGTTATTCGCGCACACATTGCAATTTTAAAGTAACGAATATGCGGATAACGCAAGGCGGGAAAATCAACTAAGGCTAAACTTATACCCGACTCCTTTGACTGTAGTGATATAGTCTTCTCCGATCTTTTCTCTCACTTTACGAATATGGACGTCAACAGTGCGAGCCAGGACATACACGTCGGAACCCCAGATATTTTGCAGCAGATCTTCGCGGCTAAAAACTTTATTTGGGTTTTGCGCCAAAAAGAAAAGCAGTTCGAATTCTTTCTTGGGAAGATTTATTTCCCGGCCATTAATCTTTATTGTATAGCTGGTCCGGTCGATAGTAAGGTCACCAATTGTGATGGTGCTGGTGGGTGATGATTTTTTCGAATCTCTTCTGAAAAGCGCTCCGATCCTGCTCATCAATGCCCGCGGTTTTATAGGCTTATTAATATAGTCATCGGCACCAACATCGAAAGCGGCTACCTCAGAATACTCTTCAGAACGCGCCGTTAGGAACACCACAAATGTCTTTTGCAATTCGGGAATGTCTCGCAGCAATCTGCACGTCTCGACCCCATCCATCTTTGGCATCATGATATCCAGCAAAACGAGGTCAGGAACAAACTTGCGCGCTATGTCGACAGCTTTTGCACCATCAAGAGCAGTCTTCACCTCGTACCCACCTTTTTCAAGATTGTATTTTAGAAGTTCCAGGATAGGTTCTTCATCGTCAACGACAAGCACTTTGTGCATCTGCTTGTTTCCCATAGATAAACTATTTGGTCAAAAATAGACAGAAAAGAGGGCATTAAAAACGTAGAAGCCTTTCTTAACAATTCCTTAATAGGGATAATATTGGACGAATTTCACCTCTGCGAAGAACTCATTTACAGAAACGGATACTTGTCGCTCAGGTAGCTGATGTATGCCCTAAGATCACTGTCAAATTTCGCTTTCCACTCGTCTGCAAACGTGTCCTGTTTTGACTGATACTGGCGAAAATTCATGAAGTAAGCGTTGTTGGGCAATTCGTTCCTGAATCGCTTCGACGGAGTGGACGTCAACGTAAGGGATAACGTATCCATCGTACTTATAATTCTTCGGATCACCTTTTCCTTCGAGTCCAATTTTTCCTCCATGGGGTCGGCGGAATCCATACTATTATAGAGGCTGTCCAACGCCTTTGCGCCACGAAGCATATGGTCCACGAATTTCAGATAATCCTTATCCTCCTCCATGTACGTCGTATACTCTTTTGAATGCTCTCCATATTTATATATGAGAAATTTCTCCGTACCGCGGTCACCGATAAATGTGGCCAGGTTCTCATTGAAATCAACGCTGTCTTTCACAAAGATGGTTGCGTGCGACATTTCGTGAATGATAAGATTGGCAAGATCACCTTCACTTCGGTTTAGCATCTTACTGAGTATCGGATCCGTAAACCAACCAAGTGTCGACCAACCTCCAGGATTCCGAACCACCACATCCCACCCTTCCTTTTCCAGTTCCTGCTTGAGGTCATTTGCTCTTTTCTCGTCAAAGAACCCTTTGTATGGAACAGCCCCAACAATTGGAAATTCCCATTCCTTTGGCTTCAATCGAAATTTCTCACATGCCATGACCACCCACATAATCTCCTTACCACTCTGATCAAACATGGTCTTATAGTTTTCGGTATCCTTCAGACCAAGTGAATCAACAGAATATCTCCTCACCTCTGCTATAAAGTTCAACCTGGCTTTGAGAGAATCTGGAAATTCTGGGTCCGTTAGGAATTCTTCGACCGGCCGCGCATTCCAGATTATCCGGAACTGACCGTATCCCTGACGTACTGCGTAGCTTAGAAGGTCCCAAAAAATTACGATCAACACGACGAGTGCAATGACCAATCCCGCGAGAGACCGCTTTATGATTGTGCGATTCATTTTCTGTCAATTGTTGAGCAGTGACACGTGTGATTCGAAGGGCTCAATTGCATATTTTTCACCTTTTGCTGAAAGGAAATCCTGATTTCTTTTTGCAATATAAATGCTTTGACACTAGTTGTCACAGTTGATAATGCGATGTCAACTATCTGAAGGTAATTTATTTAGAGTTTTCGTGTTCAAGCAATACCCACGATAGATATCGGAACATGCTCCAATATCCCACACTTACGCGTTTTTAATTTAAACCCGATGTAGTAATTTCAACCCTGTATCAAGTTGATGCGTAGACAGGTTAGCAGTAGGCTCTTCGTATCTCGAGAATTTTCCGAATATAGATTCCTACTATTTTTAAGCATCGACTTGAGATTTGATACGTAACTATAAACATTGAGGATAATTATGAGCGACGCAAAAGAAAAATTGAAAGCTCTTCAGTTGACACTGGACAAACTTGAAAAGACTTACGGCAAAGGAACCGTAATGAAACTGAGTGATGAAAAGGTGATGGATGTTCCCGCCATATCAACCGGATCACTGGGCCTGGATATTGCATTGGGTATCGGTGGAATACCGCGTGGAAGGATCACGGAGATCTATGGTCCAGAGTCGTCCGGTAAAACCACGTTGACTCTTCATTGCATTGCCGAGGCGCAACGCAAGGGTGGACTTGCAGCCTTTATTGATGCAGAACACGCTTTCGACAAGGCATATGCGGAGAAGCTCGGTATCGACACTGAAAATCTGCTTATATCTCAGCCTGATAATGGTGAGCAGGCTCTTGAAATCGCTGACCATCTGATCCGCTCAGGTGCGATCGACATTATTGTTATCGACTCCGTAGCTGCCCTCGTTCCAAAAAGCGAGTTGGAAGGAGAAATGGGTGACAGCAAAATGGGATTGCATGCCCGATTGATGTCACAGGCATTGAGAAAATTGACAGGAACCATCAGTAAAACTGGTTGTTCGTGCGTTTTCATCAACCAGCTTCGCGAAAAGATCGGAATCATGTTTGGAAACCCGGAAACGACAACCGGCGGTAATGCTTTGAAGTTTTACGCATCTGTCCGCCTGGATATTCGCCGTATCGGCCAGATCAAGGAAGCTGCCGATGACATCACTGGTAACCGCGTTAAAGTAAAAGTGGTAAAGAACAAAGTAGCCCCTCCCTTTAAGGTTGTCGAGTTTGATATCATGTACGGTCGCGGCATTTCCAAGTCCGGAGAAATTGTTGACCTCGGCGTGGAGTTAAACGTGGTCCAAAAATCCGGTTCCTGGTTCTCCTACAATGGCAACAAACTGGGTCAGGGACGCGACGCAGTAAAACAACTGATCGAAGATAACCCGGAGCTAATGGAAGAGCTGGAGAAAAAGATCAAGGAAAAAATCAGCGGCGATGAAGAAGCTAAGATAGCTGAAAAGGAAAACGCGAAGGCTGAAAGGAAACGGAGGCCGAAAGGGAAAACGCGAAGGTCGTCGAAAAAGTAAAGTAACCAGAAAGAATGCTGTCAATCCTTGAGTGTTGATTATTGAGTGTGAATGTTCTTTTCCAATGACGAAAACATTCAACACTCAGCATTCCTGCCTGCGGCAGACAGGCAACACTCAATTCTCAAGTTTATCGCGCCGACGCAAACATTTTTGATTTAAGCCCTGATCGCATCCACAGGGTCCATCCTGGCTGCCATCGCAGCAGGAACAATCCCTGAAACCAGTCCGATAACTGTCGAGACGCCAATACCTAATACAATGTTCTCAATGGTTAATCTAACGACAAGGCTACCTATTGGAATGAACGTAATAAGATAAACAAGGAACAATCCCGAAAAACCACCGATAAGGCTGAGGAAAACCGCTTCAAACAGGAATTCAAACAGGATGAAATAATTCTTGGCGCCAAGTGATTTTTGCAAACCTATAATGCTCGTTCTTTCCTTTACGGATACGAACATGATGTTGGCGATTCCAAAACCACCCACAAGTATAGAGAACCCTCCGATGATCCATCCGGCAATTCCAAATACATCGAACACACCGCTGATGACATTTGCGATCGCCTCCGGTCGGTTAAGCACAAAATTGTCTTTTTCTGTCGGACGCAATCCACGTCGTACACGAAGCATTCCTCTCACTTCGTTTTCTAATTCAACTAACCCCACATCCGATTCGTTACCCTTCACGCCAATGCGTGACGTAACTTCGAAGGGATCACCTGTACCAGTCTGAAAAAGTCTTCTGAATGATTGATAGGGAATAAGCACTGTGTAGTCCTTGCTTGGTGTACCCAGAAAACTCTGCCCTTCCTTTCTTATGACACCGGCCACTACATACTTCAAATTTTTGACCTTGATGGTCTTACCGACAGGATCTTCACCGTTCAGGAACAAGTTGTTCGCAACCTCATAGCCGATCACACAGATGTTCCTTCCGGATTCCAGTTCTTCAGCATTGAAGAAGCGACCCTTTTCTATATTCATATCAAAAACACCGTCATATCCGAGACTTCCACCAACCAACCGGACCTGTCCAATACTATTGCTGTTGCGTTTGATATTCAGGTTGCCCTTTATCGCAAAAATCGCCATACCATTCTCATGGTTCAGATTTTCGTGGAGGAATTTGTACTCGGCGTATGATGCATTTGGCCGTTGCCAGAAATCCCACCACCTGTATTCTCCATTATTATCCGCCGTGAAAGGCCACTTTTCGATGTAGATTACACCGGTGCCAAGAAAGTCGAGGCTGTCTTTGATATTCTTTTCAAGTGAGTCGACAAGGGTAAGGACAGTGATTATGGCAAAGATCCCGATCGTCACTCCTAGCAGAGAGAGGATTGTTCTAAGAACATTGGACTTAAGTGCTTTCCAGGCAAACCGGAAGCTTTCGTAAATCTGGGCCAGTGTCTTCATGGGTCAGTTCAACGTCCGTTCGATAATTTAAGTTTGTCGGCGGAATTGTCGCCAAATTACTTCTGTTAGACTTAAAAAGCGGTTTTTTGTTACACCACTGAAAAACTGAATACCTTTTGTCGCAAAAGCCAAATATTGCCTTATTTTTGCGACCTATTAAAAAAATTACCCCTTAATTGGGCGTCTTTTGCATTTACTTATTATGAAGTTATCAGAATTTAAATTCGAACTCCCCAATAATTTAATAGCCCTGGATCCAGCAGAAAACCGTGACGAATCGCGACTCATGGTGGTGCATAAGGATTCGGGGAAGATCGAGCATAAGATCTTCAAAGATGTTGTTGAATATTTCAAAGAAGGTGATGTGCTGGTGGCAAATGACACCATGGTCTTTCCGGCCCGTCTTTACGGACGCAAGGAAAAGACAGGTGCAAAGATCGAAGTATTCCTCCTTCGTGAGTTAAATGCGGAGATGCATTTGTGGGATGTCCTTGTGGACCCCGCCCGAAAAATCAGGGTCGGCAATAAGCTCTACTTTGGCAACGGTGATCTCGTAGCGGAAGTAATCGATAATACCACATCACGTGGCCGTACTATCCGCTTTCTTTTCGATGGTGATTCTGCGGCGTTCGACAAGGTAGTAGAAACCCTCGGAGAAACCCCTCTGCCGAAATACATCAAGCGAAAGATCAAGCCAGAGGATAAGGAACGATTTCAAACCATTTTTGCAAAGAATAAAGGTGCAGTTTCAGCGCCGACAGCAGGCATGCATTTTACACGCCAGCTTCTTAAGCGCCTCCAAATCAAAGGAGTTGAAATGGCGTACATCACACTTCACATCGGGCTTGGAACTTTCCGCCCCGTCGATGTTGAAGATCTTACGAAACACAAGATGGATTCGGAGAATTTTATCGTCGCTCCCGAGGCTGTCGAAGTCGTTAATCGTGCATTGGACAACAAGCGCCGTGTTTGCGCAATTGGAACAACGACCATGCGCGCGCTGGAGTCAGCCGTATCTGCAACAAACCGGTTGAAAGCACGGGAGGGCTGGACAGACAAGTTTATTTTTCCACCCTACGACTTCAAGATCTGTAATGCCATGATAACAAACTTCCATATGCCAGAGTCAACATTGCTTATGATGACAGCGGCGTTTGCAGGTTATGATGTCGCCATGGAAGCCTACAAGCAGGCAAAGAAGGAAAAATACAAGTTCCTTACTTATGGTGACGCAATGCTGATCGTTTAGTGATTTGGTGATGTGGTATTTGACTGATGCGTCTGGCTATCAGAGTTGTTTAGTCAGATAGAGGAAAAAGGAAATCGCTACGGGATAGACGAGAAAGTATTGAGGCGACGCGCCAAAAATTCCAAAGAACATTCCAAATGGTGCCAGTAAGAGGAGGCATCCTCCGGTGATGATCAGAATCTTTTTTGATCTCTCTATTGGTTGATTTGCGACAGCAAAAATTCTATAGATGAGAAAACTCACCACTGCAACATTAAAAACGATCAGTAGAAACCTGAGCGCTACCATAGTTTTGGTATTTTAGTAAATCTATGAATTATACTGAATACGCTCTCATAGTTGCGGGCGGAAAAGGTACCAGGATTAAAAGCAACGTACCGAAGCAATTCCTTGAGCTAAATGGATTGCCGGTTTTGATGCATACTATTGCCGCTTTCTACCGATACTCCGAAAAGATCAACATCATTGTAGTTATTCCTGAAGACGATTTTCCGGTCTGGCAGCAACTATGTTCTAAACATTCATTTCATAAACCGGTCGTCCTTCAGAAAGGTGGAGACACGCGTTTTCAATCTGTTAAGTACGGACTGTCTCGAATATCGGGTGACGGACTCGTAGCCATTCATGATGGCGTACGCCCAATGGTCAACGAAGACATCATTGGTGCTTCGTTTCGACTCGCCGCTGTTCACAAGTCTGCTGTAGCTTCGGTCCGTTTGAAAGAATCTATTCGAATTACCGATCAGGATACAACAAGATCCGTGGATCGTTCGCGCTTCCGATTAATTCAAACCCCTCAAACGTTTCAGGTTGAACTGATCCGGAAAGCATACGAATCAAAAGAAGATCCGAGCTTAACAGATGACGCAAGTGTAGCAGAGCGCGCTGGTCACCTTATTTCATTATTTGAAGGAAGTTATGAGAATATCAAGATCACAACGCACGAAGATTTGATCATAGCTGAGGCGTTGTTAAAGAACAGGGAGAACAATCTGGCAGGTTAGAAAATGACAAAAGCTGGCCAACGACCAGCTTTATATACACAAATACGTAAACTCAAAGATTCAATCCTCAATACTCATCTTCGTTGAAAAAGAAGTCTTCTTTGGTTGGATAGTCCGGCCAAATCTCCTCAATACTTTCGTATGGTTGACCATCATCTTCCAATTCCTGGAGGTTCTCAACTACTTCGAGCGGGGCGCCTGAGCGAATAGAGTAATCTATCAACTCATCTTTGGTAGCCGGCCAGGGTGCGTCTTCGAGATAAGAGGCAAGTTCAAGGGTCCAATACATAAGGTAATTCCTCCTTTAATTTTTCGCAAAAATAGAATTTAATTGATCAAAACAAACTTTATTTCCCCTATCCTTTCCGCCGGTCAGAAAGTTCGATTTTAAATCGATTTCCCCTAAAAAATGTAACCTGCAGCAAAGAGCGATTATTCCACCAACAAATGGATTTTTTGCCATATTTGCGCCTTAATCTAAGTTGGGAAGCGCCACTTAGCGCACTTAACATCTCACATCAACTACAATACGAATGGCCGACGAAAAAATTATATTCTCCATGGCAGGGGTTGGCAAGATCTACCCCCCAAGCAAACAAGTCCTGAAAAATATCTACCTCTCCTTCTTCTATGGAGCGAAGATCGGAGTGCTCGGGTTGAACGGGTCGGGTAAGTCAAGCTTACTGCGCATAATCGCCGGTATCGACAAAGAATTCCAGGGCGAGGTTGTCTCGGACCTGTCCTTCTCGGTGGGCCTACTCGAACAGGAGCCCAAGCTCGACAAGTCGAAGACTGTAAAGGAGATAGTCGAAGAAGGTGTCAAGGATGTTGTGGCCTTGCTAAAAGAATTTGAAGCCATTAATGAAAGGTTTGCCGAGCCGGAAATAATGGAAAACCCTGACGCGATGGAAAAACTCATTACCAAGCAGGGTGAGATACAAGAAAAGCTGGACGCGGTCAACGCGTGGGAGCTGGACACCAAGCTGGACCGTGCAATGGATGCGTTACGGTGCCCACCACCTGACGCAAAAATAGAATACCTCTCCGGGGGAGAAAAAAGACGCGTAGCGTTCTGCCGCCTCCTGTTACAAGAGCCCGACGTGCTCCTGTTAGATGAACCAACGAACCACCTCGACGCCGAGTCGGTTGACTGGCTTGAGCAGCATCTCAAGCAGTACAAGGGAACGGTCATCGCCGTTACTCACGACCGCTACTTCCTGGACAATGTTGCTGGCTGGATCCTGGAACTGGATCGCGGTGAAGGTATTCCCTGGAAAGGAAATTATTCATCGTGGCTGGATCAAAAGCAAAAACGGTTGGCCCAGGAAGAAAAATCTGAATCCAAGCGACAAAAGGCTTTGGAACGAGAGCTCGAATGGGTTCGGATGAGTCCGAAGGGAAGACAGGCTAAAGGAAAAGCTCGATTGAGTGCTTACGAGAAATTATTGAGCCAGGAAACACGCGAGAAGGAAGACAAACTGGAGCTTTTCATCCCGCCCGGACCACGGCTGGGTAATAAAGTGATCGAGGCGAACGGAGTGGCAAAGGCGTACGGAGATAAACTGCTATATGAAAATTTGACCTTTTCGCTTCCTCCCGCGGGAATTGTTGGGATCATTGGACCTAACGGCGCGGGCAAGACGACTCTTTTTAAGATGATCACCGGAAAGGAACAGGCGGATGCGGGTACCTTCCAGGTTGGGGAGACAGTCCGTATCGCTTATGTAGATCAGGAGCACGATGATCTCACGCCGGAAGATTCTGTCTGGCAGGCCATAACGGGAGGCAACGAGTTAATGGAGCTTGGCGGCAAACAAATCAACTCGCGCATGTATGTTGGCAAATTCAACTTTAACGGAACGGATCAACAAAAGAAAGTAAAAGAATTATCAGGCGGTATGAGAAACCGCGTTCACCTTGCCATCGCATTAAAGCAGGGTGGAAATTTGTTGCTGCTGGATGAACCGACCAACGACCTCGATATCAACACGCTCCGTGCATTGGAAGAAGCACTCGAGAACTTCGGCGGCTGCGCTGTGATCATCTCCCACGACAGATGGTTCCTTGACCGCGTATGTACACACATACTCGCCTTCGAAGGTGATTCGCAAGTGTTCTGGTTTGAAGGTAGCTTCAGTGAATACGAAGAAAATAAACGGAAACGGCTCGGCGACGAACAGCCACACCGTATTAAGTATAGGAAACTTGTGAAGTAGGTTATCGAGGCCGTTATCCGTTAATCGTTAAACGTTAATCGTGGTGTAAGCTAAGTAGCTAGCTACCTGGGTAGCTGGGTAGCAACCACTGCTTCTGCGATGCGAATGTCCGCGCTCAAACCCGCACTCTACGGATAACGATTAACGGTCATCTCACTTGCCATTCTTTTAGTATTTATACTTCCCACACTCGAACCCGCGCCCACGATTAACGATTAACGGATAACGATTAACGGTTCCCCTATGAGAGGTTTCTACACAATTATACTCTTGATCCTATCAAACGCCTTCATGACAATGGCGTGGTATGGTCACCTGAAATTTAAGGATATGAAATGGAGTCAGAATCTTGGCCTTATTTCCATCATCCTGATAAGCTGGGGCATTGCCTTGTTTGAATATGTGCTTCAGGTTCCTGCCAATCGGCTGGGATTCCGTGAGCACGGAGGACCCTTCTCGTTGCTGCAGCTAAAAGTGATCCAGGAGATAATAACGTTAGTGGTATTCGTTATTTTTTCAATTGTGTTTTTTAGGCACGAATCCTTCAGGACAAACCACTTAATCGGACTTGTATTTCTGGTGCTCGCTGTTTATTTCATTTTCAAGAAATAGTGTTATCCCTAACCCAGGTAGCTAGGTACCCAGGTAGCTAGGTACCCAGGTAGCTGACATCACGATTAACTGATCTCCTCACCCGGCTTCGTCTTCCAGCGCTCATGCATCCAGACCCATTGTTCGGGATGTTTCCGAATGGTGTCTTCTATGAAGTTGGTTAGTACCTGGGTGTTGTACACCATGTCCGCTTCTTCGTCGCCTGTAAGACGCATCGGAACTTCGGGCAGAATGTACATCTTTTGTTTCCAATCGCTGTCCAGGTGAATATATGTTGGGACAACAGCAGCCCCAGTCTTCATGGCGAGCACGGTTGCACCTACCGGAGTGGCTGCGGGCTTCCCAAAAAAATTAACGAACCGGGTTTTCACCCTGGTGTCCTGATCGATGAGTAAAGCAACAGATCCACCTGACTTTAGAACTTTGATAAGCCTGAATGTTTCCTTCCCCCGCTCGATGGCGATCGCACCATACATATTCCGGTAGTTCCACAGCAATTCATTCAATCGTTCATCCTTCAATGGAGTGCCTATGATATTTGGATTCAGCCCACGCAAAGCCATATTACTCACCTGAAGGTCAAACGCACCGAGATGACAGGTGAGAAAGATCACTCCCTTGCCTTTCTTTATCGCGCGCTCATAATTCTCCAGTCCATTCGTAGTAAGGAATTGTTCAAGCTCTTCGAGGTTTTTCACACGCGTTGCCCGCAACATTTCACCTGTGTTTTTTCCCAACATTTCAAAAACACCCCAGCCAAGCTTGCGGATCTCTTTTTCACTCTTCTCCGAACCATATGCGAACTTTAGATGTGAAATGACAAGCTTCCTGGTCTTGCTGGCAAAGACGTACGCAATCCGCCCCAGAACCCCACTGAACTTTAACCAGGCGACACGCGGAAGGATATTTGAAAGGAAGATAAAAAACTGAACAAAACGGTAGACCAGCGAGTATCTGATCTTTCTACGTATTTTTTTTCTCTTCGACATGAGCCGCTAAGATAAGATTTAGGACTTTTCGAATTAAATTTAAACATATAAACCCCTTTTTAACATTCGTGAAAACGCTCTTTATTATTCGCCATGCCAAGTCCAGCTGGGATGCTTCCAACGTTGATGATTTCGATAGGCCATTGAACGAAAGGGGCAAACGCGATGCTCCACGTATGGGAAAGCGGTTCAAGGAAAAGGATATCAACCCAGACTTGATGGTTTCAAGCCCTGCAAAGCGTGCCTTGTCCACGGCAAAGAGAATTGCAGAAGCCTTAAAATACAAGAAGGATGACATCAAGTCCGACCGCAGATTATACCATGCGGATGAAGAAACAATATTAACCGTCGTCAAAGAACTTAAGGATAACCGTAATGTTGTTATGCTGTTTGGCCACAACCCGGGTCTTACCGAATTTGTAAATTCGCTTATGGATGGCAGCCAGGATATTGACAATATTCCAACGTGTGGGGTAGTCGCATTTCAGTTCAGCATCGAACGCTGGACTGAAGTTGATTGGGGTAAAGGGAAGATGCTGTTTTTCGATTATCCGAAAAGCAAGGAAGACTAAATGTCGAAACCGAAAGCCTTTGGCAGATCAACCAATCTTTTTTTGAGGAAGCCCGTCTCACGAAACCTATAACCAATCAATAGCTTAAAAGTGCCGCTGGAACTTGTAAGCTGAACACTGTCAAACTTTACGTTCCCTCCTTGTGATCCAAAGCTTAGTCCGGTAAAGAATCGATCGTTGCTATACCCAATGGCTACACGTGCAACAAAGAATGCGCGGAATTCTATGTCGTCCTTCGAACTTCCATCCTCTGAGCGGTAGGATATCCAGTTATGCGATGGTCCTACAGCGAGAGTTCCGGTAAGGAAGAATCCCTTGTGCACAAGATTATACGTGTAACCAGGAATGATACTAAAGGCGGTGGATTTAATCTCCCGTATCCTGGCATCAACGCCGTAATAATCCCTGTACGCATCGCCGACTAACGCCGAATCACCACTCGTTTTAAAACCAGCAATCGTTGTAAAAAGAATAAGTGATCCCGCCCTCTTGATTTGTCGGTCGGCAAAATTGTTTGTTGAGCGCAGGGAAAACTTTTTGTGATTGAAAATATAACTCCACGTTACCCCTGTATTCTTGGATACGATGTCGGGCCGTTGCGGATATGGGGCTATTGTCAGGCTTTTTTATTGATGGATCGTCAATATAAAATCCAGTGTACTTCTGTCGGAACATATCAAGACCCCACTTCTTTGTAAATAGGGTTACCTGAATGTCACGCGCGTCTGATGGTCCGTATATTTCCTTGCTCTTTTCATCAAGTGGTATTGCTACCGCGAATTCCAGGGCTACTTCGAATACGTACGCACCGAGCCCAAGGGAATACGGACTGTTGGATTTGTATAATAACCGCTTGTTTTTTTCCGGGAGGTCCGAAATCTCGTAGTCCAGCCGACGCTGCTTTAATACCGGCCACACGAAGAAGTGATCCGTATAGGTCTTGATATAAATAGACCGCATCGAATCATATTTATGCGGTGTTTTAGCTGTGATCTTGTTTGCTTTTTGAGCAAACAGCCACGATGCCGGAAAGAGAATAAATATAAGGGTCAGAGACTTCATTAAAGGATGTACTCGCTCAGGTCCCTGTTCTTGATGAACCCGGCCATTTTTGATTTCACCAATTCGGCGTTTATGGAGATCTTGGCATTTGTGGAGATCTTGTCGGGCACATCAAAGAGGAATTCATTCAATAATTTACTCATAACAGTATGCAGTCTTCGTGCACCGATATTTTCAATTTCGGAATTAATGTTAAATGCCGTGCTTGCGATTTCTTCAATTGCGTCATCAGTAAACGTAACTTCGACCCCTTCCGCTTCGAACAACGCCTGGTATTGCTTAGTGAGCGCATTCTTAGGTTCTGTGAGAATCCGGATAAAATCGTCTTTCGTCAGATTGTTAAGTTCAACTCTGATTGGAAAGCGTCCCTGAAGTTCCGGTATCAGGTCCGAAGGTTTTGAAATGTGGAATGCTCCGGCAGCAACAAAAAGAACATGGTCGGTCTTGATAACTCCATACTTCGTATTTACAGTGCTGCCTTCGACAATTGGTAACAAGTCGCGTTGAACGCCTTCACGGCTTACATCAGGACCGCCGCCACCTTTCTTACTTCCGGATGCTATCTTATCAATCTCGTCTATAAAAATGATGCCCGCATCTTCCGCCCTTCGTATCGCCTCCTCTTTCACCTCGTCCATATCGATAAGCTTTGCTGCTTCTTCCTCTAATAAAATACGCCTTGCCTCAGATACTTTAACCTTCCTCTTTTTTGCTTTCTTTGGCATCATGCCATTGATCATCTCCTGCAGGTTCATCATCGATACTTCATCCATCATACCAGCACCCACCATTCCAACGTTAGGGCTACCACTTCCTTTGATATTGATGTCTATCTTACGATCTTCGAGTTCGCCTTTTTTGATCTTCTCCCTGAAATGATTTCGGGTCCGTTCATTGAGTTCTGCATCACTTGTTGGCATTTCAGTTGAAGAATTTTCCTGTGTTGAGGATCCACCTGAACGGGAAGTCTGCTGACGGACCGGAGGTATCAGCGCATCCAATATGATCTCTTCGACCGCCTGAGCAGCCTTCTCCTTCACTTCTTCCTTCTTCTTAGCTTTCACCATGTTTACGGATTGCTCCACCAGGTCGCGAACCATACTTTCTACATCGCGGCCAACATATCCCACCTCCGTGAATTTTGATGCTTCCACTTTCACAAACGGCGCGTCTGCGATCTTGGCAAGCCGTCGTGCAATTTCCGTTTTACCAACGCCGGTAGCGCCGATCATCAGTATGTTGTTCGGCACGATCTCAGCCTGGATGTCTGACTTAACATTCATCCGGCGCCAGCGATTTCGCAACGCAATGGCGACATTTCTTTTAGCATCATATTGCCCAATGATATATTTGTCGAGTTCTTCGACGATCTGTTTCGGCGTCAAGTAATTTGGATCCATCATATCTTTCGTCTCTTCATCATGTTATCAATATTTTTCGACAGCGTAAATGCATAACCTGCATTTCCTACAACGTAGGCGCTGCGACTAAAAACAAATTCGAACGTTTTTATCATCGCTGAAAAACCGAACGAAAGCCCCGCTCCTCCACCAGCATCGGGTAATTTCAATTCCTGGTGAACAAGATAGTTATAGCCGATCATCAGGTTTACATTCTTGTGAACAAGAATCTCAGCGCCAAAGTTGAAATGTCGCATGATTTTATCCAGTGTCCCTGGCTCTGGCTCTCCGTCTTTCGGATCAAAGTAGTCACTTTCTCCTGTTAAATTATACGCACTCAAAGAAAACCTGATCGGCATGTGCTCTGGTTTTAATGTCAAACCCACCTGGACGTCGAACGGAAGCGATACATCGCTCGTCTCCGAATACTCTGAAAGAATAAAGCCGATATTACGGACCGTCAAACCTACTCTGAATTCCTGGTGTGGATGTATAAAAACCCCGCCGATATCTGCAAGCAATGCATTTGCGCGGTATCCTGCGATGTTTGAAAAAGCAAATTTCAAGTTTGCTCCTAAGCGAAAGTTCGATACTTGATGGCTCTTGGAAATTACAAAGGCCGTTTCTCCAGATTTAAAATCACCAATTTCCTGGCCTGTTGCATCATACCCTTTGATAGTGCCGTAATTCAAATGCTGAATACCGAATACCACGGTGCCGATATTGGAAAAATTGTGGCCATAAGTAAACGATGCATTACCTATATCTGCAACGTAGAATTGATAAGTAGCTGAAGCAAAACCCGCCAACGTATCACCGGCGAGCGAAGGATTGCTGGAAAAGAAATTTATGTCGCGGTCGGTAAGTGATACATTGACTCCACCCAGTGCAGCAAGCCGCGCATTGTTAGGGACATCTAAAAACCCAAACGATTTTGTCGCTGCAATCTGTGCAAGCGAAGTCGATGAGAATCCAACCCACATGTATAGTAAAAGTTTTCCCCGCACCGATTGTCTGATATGCTATTACAACTCCACCTACAATAGAATTCAAAAGTAAGGAATTCAGACTGCAATCTTCTGTTCGGCAAAGACAAACTTCATGGGCGTTTCAACGCGATCTTTAAGCAAAGCCATTTTTAATACTTCATCGACCGTGGAAACATAATGAAAGGTCAGACCCTTGAGATAGTGCTTTTCAATTTCATCAATATCCCGCTTGTTCTTCACGCTGAGAACTATTTCCTTTATCCCGCTCCTTTTGGCTGCAAGTATCTTTTCCTTGATACCACCTACCGGAAGCACTTTTCCCCGCAACGTGATTTCACCTGTCATTGCCAGCTTCGCCTTAATTTTTCTTTGTGTATAGATCGATGCAAGCGATGTGAGCATCGTTATTCCTGCGGAAGGTCCGTCTTTTGGAACAGCACCTGCCGGAACATGTATGTGAAGATCGTATTGTTGAAATACACGGTGATCAAGTCCCAATGTCTCGGCATTGGACTTAAGATAGGATAAAGCAGCCATAGCTGATTCCTTCATAACATCACCCAGTTGACCTGAGATTGTTAATGTGCCCCTTCCCTTACTCAAACTGGATTCGACAAAAAGGATCTCTCCTCCTACTTGTGTCCATGCAAGACCTGTAACTACACCCGCGATATCATTTCCCTGATAGAGTTCTTCATCAAAGATCTCCGCACCGAGAACCTTTTTAACAACTTCCTCGCTAACGACTTTATCAAACTCTTCCTGCATTGCGATCGACTTTGCAATGCTTCTCACCAACGTGCCGATCTTTCGTTCGAGATTCCTTACACCCGATTCACGTGTGTAGCTGTTGATAACTTTCGCAATCGCCGTCTTTGGGATCTTTACCTTCGAAGGCTTAATTCCGTGTTCCTTCAATTGTTTGGGAACAAGGTGTTTCGCAGCGATCTCTACTTTTTCTTCGAGCGTATAGCCTGTGACTTCTATAACTTCCATCCGGTCGCGAAGGGCGGGATGGATCGTGTCAAGTGAGTTCGCGGTTGCAATAAAAAGTACTTTTGAAAGATCGTACTCAACTTCAAGATAGTTATCTCCAAACGTGTTGTTTTGTTCAGGATCCAACACTTCAAGCAAAGCTGATGAAGGATCACCACGAAAGTCAGACTTCACCTTGTCTATCTCATCCAATATAAACACGGGATTAGACGACTGCGCTTTCTTCAGATTTTGAAGAATTTTTCCCGGCATCGCGCCAACGTAAGTCTTTCGATGTCCCCGGATCTCCGCTTCATCATGAACACCTCCCAATGACATACGAACGTATTTCCGCTGAAGCGCTTTTGCAATTGAACGACCTAATGATGTCTTACCAACACCCGGCGGTCCATATAGACAAAGAATCGGTCCTTTCATGTCTTGCTTCAGCTTAAGCACAGCAAGGTATTCGAGTATCCTGGTCTTTACTTTTTCAAGTCCAAAGTGATCCTGATCCAGAATCTTTTTTGCGCGCTTAAGGTCAAAATCGTCAGTTGTAAATTCACGCCATGGAAGATCCAGCATGAACTCCACGTAGTTCATAGCAACAGGATACTCCGCGGCCATCGGATTTATCCGCAAGAGTTTGTCGAGCTCCTTATTAAAGTGTTGCTCCGACTTCCTTCGGCCAGTTTTTACTTTCAGCACGCTTCCTAAGTTTTTCAATTTCTTTATCAGGGCCATCGTAACCCAATTCATCTTGCAATACCTTTATCTGCTGGCGTAGAAAGTAATCTCGTTGCTGCTGATCGATGTCGGTGTGTACCTTCTTCTGGATTTCGTGTTTGATCTCCAACATTTGAATGTCCTTCAGCATGTACTGAAGGAGAAGAGTTCCACGCTCAACGATGTTATTCGTTTCGAGGATCTTCTGTTTGTCTGCTACCTCCACATTCAAATTCGATGAAAGAAAATGAACGAGGAAAGCCATACTTGAGATGTTGTCGAGAGCAACTTGTGCCTCAATAGGTATTTCCGGGTTTAGCTTAAGGATTTTTGTTGCAGCGTCTTTTAAGGACTGGGCGAGCGCTAACGTTTCTTTTCCATTAGCATTCAGTGCCGGTTCAGGAAGCAATTCGATACGAGCCGTCAGATAGGGATCTTCCTGGATAAAATCTTTCACCGCAAATCGGTTCTTTCCCTGAATGATAATGGTAGTGTTACCGTCGGGAAGCACGAGCATCTTTATAATGCGGGCCACAGTTCCAGTCTTGTAGAGATCTTCGATCGTAGGCTCTTCCGCAAGCGCATTCTTCTGTGCGATCACGCCGATTATCCTGTTGCCCTGGTACGCCTTCTTCACCAACTTGATTGATTTTTGACGGCCAACGGTGATTGGAATTACAACCCCGGGAAATAATACGGTATTCTTGATGGGAAGTATCGAGATCTCCGCAGGCAAATCTTCGGGTTTGAGGTCCGAATCCTGCTCGGGATTTATCAGTTGTATAAGATCATCCGATTCTTCTTGAACGAGTTGTATAGGTAGAGCCTTGAACATGGTATGTCTATGTCAAACTGACGTATTACCGGGTCGGGGAATCGGTTTTATCAGGTTCGCGAATAGGACAATAGTAGTGCCAAGAGAGTTGTAAAAGAAGCAAAATTATGTCAACTTTATCAGATTGGCGTGATTTTTTAACAAACGGAGGTTCTGTGAAAACCTATTTTTTGATCTGTGCCACAGCCTTTTGGCTAATGGTTCACACTCCGCTAAAGGCCCAAAAACCAGCGAAAAAGTTCAAGCGGGGCGGAGTAGTGCAATTGGATGATAGCCTGACAAGCTACAGCCAATCTGACATTTTTGTTTTTCCGAACGTCAATAAGATCAAGTATTTCTCGGATCCGGCCAGGCTCGATCGTATTAAAAAATTGGGACCAGCGGGAGACGGGGAACAACAATACGCCGAGTTAAAATCATACATCAAAAATTTTGGATCCGACAACTTTTCCAGAGACACAAAACTTCTATGGGATTTTGCCCGGCTTTCGGAAACGTTTGGGCCGAAGGGAGAAGCTGTTCTGCTTTACAAGCTTATTTTAAAACACCATCCGCCGGCAAACGAAGCCCAGAAAATCAAAAGTGAATTTGATTCTCTGACTAAGAATGAAGCGGACCTTTACGTACCTCTTCAGCAATATTATGAACTCGTAGAGTATCGCCGTGAAATCGATACGTTGAGACCGCCGCAAGGCGTCTTGCTGAACATGGGTGAATGGATCAACTCGAATAAAGCTGATTACGGACCGACTATTGGAAATGTGGACAACGTTCTGCTCTTCACTTCCAAACGCAATGGTCACGACGATCCCCTCAACAAGAACTACAATGAAGATCTCTTCTACACGGTAAGGACGGACACATTGTGGGCATGGGCAGAAGAGTTCAAAAAAATCAATACGCCATACAACGAAGGCTCCGCATGTTTGAGCAATGATGGAAGGCTACTCTATTTTGCGCGATGCAACTCTCCAGGAGGCTTCGGCAGCTGTGATATTTTTGTCGCGGAACTTACGGCAGACAGTACCTGGGGCAACGTAATCAACCTCGGGCCAAACATAAATTCAGTCGGATGGGATTCACAACCGTCGCTTTCGCATTCCGGCGATACATTGTTCTTTACGTCTGACAGACTTGGAGGCTTCGGCTACTCTGATATTTATTATTCAGTAAAAACTAACGAAGGAACGTGGCAAAAGGCAATGAACCTTGGGCCAATTATCAATACGAGGGGCTTCGAAGTAAGTCCGTTCTTCCACCATAAATTCAATGTATTATACTTCAGCTCTAATGGTCAGCCACTTTCATTCGGTGATTTTGATATCTACAAATCTTATAAACGAATACCTACCTGGGATGAACCCAAGAACATTGGTCCTTTAGTTAACGGTCCAGGGAGCGAGTATTACTTCACAATCGATTCTGAATCAAATTATCTCTATTACGCAAGGTCGATTCAGGATGATATCGACAATTTGGATCTTCATTCCTTCCCTGTCCCGATGGAGGCGCAGCCAAACGCAGTTGCAAAGCTTAAGGGGTCTCTCGTCAATTCGGAAACGAAAAAACCTTTTAAAGGGATCGTGTCAGTCATTGACCTTGACAAAGGTGTCGAGGTCGCGCCAAAATTTCTCCGGGAAGATGGATCATTTGACTTCAACCTAATCAACAAACGAAACTATCTACTGATTATTCAAGGCGATGACTTCTTCCGGATTGAAGAGCTGTTCTTTATGGATGGTGATACAGAGATGAACAGGGAGGCTGACCCTATTGAAAGCAAGATTGCATTTAAGTCGCTTGAATTTGAAAATGGAAAAGCCGATATCCTTCCTTCCATGCACTCGGACCTCGACAAACTGGCCAACTTTCTCATCGACCATCCCAAATTCAGGCTTAACATTTCGGGTCACACCGACTCTCAGGGAAAGGAAGATTCGAACCTAAGGTTGTCACAAGCGCGAGCCGACGCGATAAAGGCTTATCTCATTTACCGCTTTAAGGTCAATTCTGCACGGATTGAAGCACATGGATATGGGAGTTCCAAGCCCATTATAAGCGAGAAAAACGATGATGACCGCAAGTTGAACCGAAGGGTGGAATTTGATATCTCCAAGGACTAGGTCTGATTCTCAGATGTTCGTCAACAAAAATTGATCGCCAGATTTAACGATCCTCAGGACATCTATTGAAGGTTTAGCTCCTTCTTTTAGGACGCCAGTGGCATTGAAATTTTTTCCGCACGTTGCTCCGGTGACGCTGAGGGTGTATTTGCTCTTTTCATACATCTCGAACAAACTCACCTTGATAGTGTAGGTTCCGTCCGCCAGAAGGCTTGTAAGGTCTACGTGCTCAAATTCAGTTTTATTGTAGCTGGATAGTATTTCGCCGTCGGAGTTAAGCACATCGAGGTCAAGATCAGCGTCAGTGAGTGCACGTGGGCTCATTTTTATTCGTAGCCCATTTGAGGTCAATACTAAGCCCTTTGTTGTCGATAATAACATTTGCCGGTTCTTTCGGCGAGTTGTTTCCGGAGGTCTGGGCAAGAAGCGCAATGGCGAAAATCGCCACGGAAAGCGTGGTTTTTGTGATTATCATGATCGGGGGTCGTTTTAACGTCCAAACTTAAGCGCTGAAAAAAATTTGCATTTCTGCCACAGCGCTCAGTTTGACTGTGAGACAAATGTCTTAACTGCTTGGTTAGAAGACTTAGGGTTCACTGGATGGATCACACCCATGTAATATTTTTATAGAGATAAAAAAAAGAAGGCCCGGAAATCCCGGGCCTTCGCAATTTTTTAGATGCTCATCCTACTTCTTTCGTAGAATAATATCCCCATTATAGTTCTTCATGGTAAACTCCGGACCTCCCCCATTGATATCGCCGCGTTTCCATTCGTCGATCACCACCTTGTAAACTCCCGAGTCAGTGTTCTTTTTCTGGACCGGCCCGCTGCTCTTAATATCAACATCGAATCCTGAGTATATGTCGCCCTGTTCCGTCTTCATTTTGACCGTAGCCTTGACAGCTGCCGGAAAAGTAATGTCAATGTCTCCATTGTATGTTGAATACGACATTGGAGTACCTTCCGTCACTTTGTCGAAAGTAACTTTAATGCCACCGTTATAGGTTGTGGCAACCACTGTTCCGGAAACGTTCAGGGCAGTGATCTCACCATTGTAGTTTGTCAGCGTAAGGTCACCCTGGATATTGGAGATCATAAGATCGCCGTCGTTATACGTCTTAACTTCAAGATCCATCCCGGTAGGAACTTCAATTTCAAGATTGAGCTTATTGTTCCATGAATCGGATTTTACAGTCACGGTATTTGAGTTCTCAACGACTTCAAGGTCCATTCCGCCTCCACCAATCCTGCGCAATCCATCTTTTGATTCTTGCTTTCCGCGGTCTTCATCTTTCTCCGCTTTATATCGCACCAACACATCCTTTCGTCCCGTTCCCTTTACGGTGATCGAACCGTAATTGATCTTAGCTTTCAACTTACCGCGTTTTGCCGGATCCGAAATTGGAACAGTAAATTCATTTGGATTTTGTGCCCATGCCACCACAGGAAAAATAACCGGAAGGCTTACCAAGGCTAACGTTGTCAACAAGATTAAAACTTTCTTTTTCATTTTATGTTTCTTTAAAAAATTCAACTTTCTTTTTTAGGATCAATTTTTTTCGTGGCGGATCAATTTGTTTTTTCTTTCAGATATACATTTCCATTAAATGTTTCAAAGTCGAGAAAGGTGGCACCTCCGGATCCGATCTTAAAACGGTTTCCGTTGACCTTGTATTTAATACCCTTATCTGAGTCTTTCTTTTCGAGACTGACGGGCATAGATTCGAGCTTGTCAATATTGGTATAGAAACTTCCGTTAAAACTTTCGAAGCTCATATTGGCAGCCAGCCCCCGCTGAAACCACGCATTTATATCTCCATTCAAGCTGTAAAATCTGCAATCTTTTGTCGGATTGGTTACATATTCAACATCCACGTCTCCATTGATGGTGCTTGCCCTGGCTTCGCGAACCAACTTGTTAAGCTTTATGCTTCCATTGATATTATCAGCGATCACGGAACCTGATACATTGTCTATAGAAATATTCCCATCGTTGATCGTGCTTACAACTACATGAACCGACGATGGAACCTTCACAACAAAATCCATCTTGTAATCAAACTCTGTGCGGCAATTACAATTGCAATTCCCCTTACCGTTACCGTTGCCATTACAGCACCAATCATAACCCCAGCCTGAATGAGAACGCGAGTGGTGGCGGGAGTCCGAGTTGCGATTGAATTGGGCGCCCGTCCCTTCAACAAAGAATATCAGCGTGTCTGCACGATCTATAACCCCAAGTTGAATATCAGTTTTTCCTTTCTCGAGCCGCTCATTGGTCTTTGCATAAATGGACTTGCTCACTTCTACAATGATCTTGTCGCCAGCGTAACCTTCCACTTTCACACTTCCATTTATGTTCGATACCAGGACAGCATTGTCCACGCCTTTCTTTTCAAAAGCGAATTCCTTTGTAATCTTTTCTGTAAACGACTGGGCCCTGAGCTGCACGCATGCAAAGATTAAGATCAAGGTTCCAGCGTATGCAATTATCTTTTTCATATTGATTGAATATTTTCTGCGTGTGTTAAAATGATTATCAGATCAAAACCTTCAGACTTTCCTCGATCTTTCTCTTTACGTCGGTCGGAGTATTCTCATTCTTCAGGATCTTTTCAAGTTCCGTAACCGATGACTTTGCCTGAAGCTGCGCCATTAACTCTGCGAGGGCAATCTGAACCAATGGCGAATCTTGTTTGGCAATTGACCGGATCAATTCTTCGCGAACCTTGCTTTCTCCGCTGTACCCTCTCAACGCATCCAGCGCAGCCAACCGGACATTCACATTATTATCATTGTTAAGGGTTTGAAGTAATGCGCTTGTCACCTTCTGGCTGGCCTGATCCATTTCCTCGGTGAGGCTTACGGCCTTCAGGCGGTCCGTTACAGATTCCTTTTCCAACAATGACAACATCATCAATTCTTTAAGGTCCCTCAACTCCTCTCCAACTGATGCAATTTCCAGGTCCTTCGATTCCTGAGGTCGTAAATAATAACCGGCCACCAACCCGAGGATTAATGTGACAGAAGCAAAAGCAAGGCGTGGTGCAAGTTCCGGCCATGCAAAAAACTTCCTCCACGAAAATGAATTCGCAGGTCGTTTCTCTTTCTGAAGCATGTCGTAGAACTTGTCGTCAAGCGATAACGAAGGAGCTGCAGACTCCATTGAAAAAACCCGTTCCTCAATAGCATGCAATTCATTCAGATCCTCGATGTCAATGATGCCCTTTTCTATAAGTTGTTCGATCTCCTTTAGCTCGGCAGGATCGGCCAGCATTGCATTGTACTTGTTGACTAACTCTTTGATTCTTTCCGTCTTCATATCACATATGTTTTTCTAATTGCTTATAGAGGGCTCGCAATTCCTGTAAAGCTCTGAACACTTTAACTTTCACTGCACCTTCCGAGCATCCAATGATTTCACCGATCTCCTTGTACTTCTTGTCCTGATACTTACTCATTAAAAGAATTTCTCTTCTGTCTTCGGGCAACCTGTCCATGGCCATGGAGAGCAATTGCAATTCCTCGGTCTTTTGAAATTCTGTCGACCGATTTTCATCGGTACCAAGGCGTTCTTCCCAGTGCTCAAGAGAATCCTTCTTTTGGATCTTGTTCTTCCTGAAATTGTCATGGTTCACATTACGCGCAATGTGAAATATCCATGTCCTGAAATCGCCCTCGCCGCGAAAGAGGTACCGGTATTTCAAGACCCTGAAAAAAACATTCTGAACCAGGTCTTCGCATAATTCGGCATCCCTGTTCATTCCATAGAAGAAACCATAAAGCGGCTTCTTATACCGTTCAAAGAGCAGCCCTAACCGGTCCAGGTCTCCGTCTTTAACCTTGAGCATCAAGGCGTTGTCCGTCAGCGATTCCAAATCAGAATATAATGTTGTCGACATGGGAAACTCAGGCTTTTCAATAAGGTTACAATTAAAGTTAATGTTTCCCGTTCGACTGTTTCCAACCCGACACGTGATTTGCGGCGATGAACCGGGCAAGGTTAGTAGGAGCGCTAAAAAGGGCAGAATTTTGGAATCTGAGCGGGATTTAGCTTAACTTTTAACAGAAGCGCACACTTATGAAGACTGATCGTGTTGCGAATCTTCTCATTGCGTCGATACTGCTAACAATCATCAGTGGTGGCATCAAGTATTATAATGTCACGGAAAAAATTCGCACCACCACACTGGTAACACACACGTACGACGTCATCCAGGAATCGTCGGAATTGTTAAATCTATTGCTTGAAGTCGAGGCCAGCCAGCGCGGGTTTATCCTCACGTTAGACTCATCCTACCTAAGCCCTTATCTGTCATCAGTGCCTCAAATTGATAATAAGGTGAACGCGCTTTTAACATTAACCGCGGATAACCCTCGCCAGACTACAATTTTAAATCAGCGAATAAAACCATTGGTAGATCTCAAAAAAAATGAATTGCGTGACGTTCTCGAAGAACTCAAACAGAAAAACCTGCCCGGCGCCATTGCACATATTAAAAAGGACTCGGGCAACGTCATTATGGATGAGCTGAGACTGAGCATAGCCGATCTCACCCGTCACGAAGAAGAATTGCTTGAAAAGCGAAACAGTCGCTTACAAACGATCTACGCTGTTAATGATACTATACACTATGCAAGCTTTGTTCTGATTTGCGCTATTTCCGGGCTTGCGCTAAAAACTTTATTGGACAAAGAAAAGAAGAACAATGAATTACTCGCCGCTTTACGCGAGGGAAACAAGAATCTTGAAATCAAGGTGCATGAACGAACCGTCGAGTTGGAAAAGAAAGGCAACCTGACAGAAAAACTTAATAGAGATCTCCAGGACAACTTCGAAGAGCTCCAGTCTTTTTATGAAGCTTTACATATCAGCAACGCAAAATCAGAGGATACTTTAAGAGAAGTAAGAGATCTGTATGACAACGCTCCATGCGGATATCATTCTCTTAATGTCGATGGAATGATTGTCCGGATGAATCAAACTGAACTTGACTGGCTTGGCTACAAACGTGAAGAAGTGGTCGGAAAGTTAAAGGTGACTGAAATACTTCATCCCGAAGATCAC
Source organism: uncultured Cytophagales bacterium (assembly GCA_963774615.1). GTDB lineage: Bacteria > Bacteroidota > Bacteroidia > Cytophagales > Cyclobacteriaceae > Chryseolinea. The sequence continues at coordinate 46,476 of CAVZFT010000032.1, read as the reverse complement.
TCAAAGTATCGCAAGAACTTCGCGACGTTCCTCGAGCAGGGATACATACGCGACCAGGAGCACACCTTTGTACGCAAAAATGGAAGCACGTTTACCGTTCTTTTGAATGCGACGGCAAGGTATGACGACAATGGAAACTTCGTAATGAGCAGGGGAATCGTCACAGATATTACAGAGCGAAAAAAGATTGAGCAAAGGTTAATTGAAACAAATGAGAGGCTGCTCAATCTAAACGATGAGAAGAATCATTTTCTTGGTGTGACCATCCATGACCTGAAAAGTCCTCTCAACAGGGTTATCGGATTGATCGATCTTGTTTACCAACAAGGGACCGATAAGTTCAATCCGAAGCAACGCGAATTCGTCCAGTTGATCCGCGAAGCATGCGTCAACATGCAGACGCTCGTTGTCAACCTGCTCGATCTGAACAGAATCGAGCAAGGATTTAATACCGTCAATGCCGAGAACGTTAAGTTGTCCCCTCTGCTGGCACGAATTGTCCACACTTTTCAAGAACAGGCGGTTAAGAAAGGCATTACACTTTCGCTGGAAAATCATCAAGATGAGAAGATCGTTCGTACCGATCCTCTATTGTTAAATCGTATCCTTGAGAATCTTATTTCGAATGCGATCAAGTTTTCACCGCCTAACAAACAGGTCTGGGTTCGCACCACCTCACAGTGAAACGCATTTTAAGATTGAAGTTCAGGATCAAGGTCTTGGCATAAGCGCCGAAGACAAGCCGCGATTATTCAAAAAATTTCAGCGGTTGACAAACCGACCAACCGGAGGCGAAAACTCAACTGGCCTCGGGCTTTCCATCGCCATGGAATTGGTTACAGCTCTAAAAGGCAAGATATCGTTAGAAAGCGACGAGAAGAACGGAAGTAAATTTATTGTTGAACTGCCCTTGAACATTTAACTTTAAACAAAACCGACACTTGAAGTCAGGTCCGGATTTTTGATTTGTTCCACTCTAAAAATTCTTATTCGTGAAAAGATTCTTCACCATCCTTTGTCTCGCGGTGCCGTTGTTAGCTTGTTTGGACTCTTCAGTCCACCCTCCGGTTGAATCCACTTTTAAAAAGTTGGTTTGGTCGGATGAATTTGACAAGAACGGCGCCCCGGATGTGACACGATGGAACTATGACATGGGGGACGGATGTCCCAATGTATGTGGTTGGGGAAACAACGAGCTCGAATATTATACCAATGACTCCAAAAACGTTCGCGTTGAAAACGGTAAACTTATTATCGAAGCACACCGTGAAGAAAAAGGAGGTAAACCTTATACATCAACCCGGATAGTTTCGAAGCAGAAGGGAGATTGGCTCTATGGACGCCTTGAAATTATGGCAAAGCTGCCTCGCGGCAAGGGAACATGGCCGGCGATCTGGATGCTTTCCACCGACTGGAAATACGGAGGTTGGCCCGCAAGCGGCGAAATTGATATTATGGAACACGTTGGATATGATCCGGGGGTTGTCCATGGAACGATTCACACCGAGACATACAATCACTCAAAAGGAACCCAAAAGGAGGGCAAAATTTCCGTTGCTGATGCGCAAGACAAGTTCCATCTATACGCCATTGAATGGTCAGCTGACAAGATTGACTTTTACGTGGATGACAAGAAATATCATTCCGTAACGAAGTCAACCAACGAAGATTTCAAAGGCTGGCCATTTGATCAGCGTTTCCACCTCATCATGAATGTTGCGGTTGGCGGCAACTGGGGTGGAGCTCAAGGCATAGACGAGTCGATCTGGCCCCAGCGAATGGAGGTAGATTACGTTCGCGTCTATCAATAACTCAAATAGATCTTTTCAGGAATTGCGGATCATAGCCTGAAGCTTGTTCCGTTCGTCCTGCAATTCGCGGGATAGCTTTGTTTGCCTGTCCATCGCACGATGCTTGTACTCATCGAACTCGTTCGTTAGGGCGGTCACAGCAAGATTTCTCTCGCTCAGGTTCTTGCTTTGCAACTTCATCCTTGCGATGATCAAGCCCAGGAGGGCCAATAATCCAGCTACAGTGATCGCCGCAATGGAAATAAAGGCTCCCTTCGGCAGATCTATTCCTATTACGTTAATGTGGGTGCTTGAATGAAGGATTTCCGCCATGGACTGCTCTTTTGCCGACAGGGTCTTCTCCGTGGAGCTAAGTTGCGATTTCAAATTATTAATGTTTGCGTTGGCTGCTTTAATGGAAGCATTCTTGCCGGCAATAGTGTCCTGCATGATCTTCCAAACACCGTCCAAAACGCTTTCCTTGATTACTTTATAGTTCCCATAGCTCTGAGATTTGGATTTCATAATAAAGTACCGCTCGCGCAAGGTGTGTTCTTCTCCCTGCAGTGCCTCACTGGACGCCTGCGAAAATCCCACCGTGGAGACCATCAAGCCGATTAACAAAAAAAATAACCCTTTCATGTACAAGGATTTAAGGTGAATAATATGGACCATAAAAGTACTGTCGAATTCAAAAATTGATGCATACCAATCGTTTCAACTCCATTATAAGTCGATTAAAGTCCCAGATCGGCGACTAAAGGTATATTCCTATAGTTTCTTTTTCAACACCAGATCTGTTTGTTGAGTTGCAACAACGTGACTAAATAATTCCTTGAGGTAATGATATTCTTCCGAAGAAAACACCGGTTTATTGATGGTCAGCGAGCTATACATACTCAACGTATTCGATGCATTCTGTATTGTGAACATATACCGGCCGCCACCCCCAGGTAGTGTCAATCCGACCTTATTCGGCAGTTCATCCACTTCATAACCAGCAGGATATTCCAGCGTCAACGAAACTACTTCTTCCATCGGTACACCAAAGTCCACGGGATACATTCGGTCTGATGATCGGAATGGATTTTTTTCCCATCGGTCAAACATAAAGAGATTTAATAATTGAGCGGTGGGGGTCCACCAAGATCATTCGCTATTTCGACCTCAAGCGTGATCGCTAAGGGGTTTTAGCGGATCAGCAGCATTCTCAATCTTATAATTTGTGACGGTTCCAGCTTCCCAACTTTTCGTCAGACTTGCGACAAAATCCTTTTCACTACCATGGCTGTTAATAATTCTCCTCTGGTTCATTGCATCATATCCAAAAAACATGTTTTGCACCGAGCCACGGATCGTTCCATCATTGTCGATCTTCAGCTTTTGAACAGAGATTTGTTTTTGTTTCTCAGGAGCCTTCAGATCGTACCAATATGATTCCTTTTCTCCAAGTACCCTACCCTTTCCGTTAAGGCAGCGTTCGGGGATCAAACCGAAACACAAGTAATCCTCTGTTGCATCAAGCAAATAGACCTTCTCTCCAATATTAAGTTTTGCTATTACATAATTGAAATCAGAAATGACGGGATGAAGTTCGGAGACAAGTCCGTTCTCACGCGTTGATAACAAAAGAGGTTCAACCGCAAATCCCGCATACTTTAACGCCGCGATGAGGGAAAGATTTATGTCTCCAACATTTCCCACCTTGTTATCGAACGCTTTTTTTATTCCGAATTCACTGAATTCTCCGTAAACATCATTCCAGCGGTACCAGCCTTTGATGAAGTCATATATTTTTTGAGCCTTCAATAACGGATCAGTCACCCCCTGAATCAATTGTTCTATTTTCTCATCGACAATGTCACCACCACGCTTAAGCTGTACGCCAAACTTCGAATCCTGGCGAATCTCGAGCTCAACATCCTTCCATTCTTTAGTAATTTTATCTCTTCGGCCATCGAAGTATTGAATTTCGGATAACTCAAAATTTACTGCTGACAAGAAGTTTGACCTTGCGGTCATGTAATCCTCTTCAGTGAACGCTGGAATGTCGTTCATAGCCAATCGCAACAATAAACAGTCGGCTTTGGCGCTTCCATAGTCAAAACAACTCTTCGAGATTTCACTTTCGTTTTTCGTGAGCCCGAGATAACCTTTCAGGGAAATATTGTATTTGTAGTTTCCAGGAACTGAAGCCCAGAACTCACTGGACACCTTTGGAATATCGGATTGGAACTCCCACGTCCGAAAATTCATGATGAATGGTGATCTCCATTTCATACGCAACTTCGATAACGCTACCCACGCGCACATTCGGCAAAGCGAATTTTTTTATATCCCAATACTTATTTTTGTTTTCCGTGAACTGGTTCTTGGGATTGAACGCAATTTCCTTCATCGAACCATTCTCAATGTTAAAAGTAGACGCTCGAATTGAACGAATTGTTTCTGTTCTTCCGTCGATCTTTTTCACGGGTATTTCAAAATCAGCATACGCAAGTCCGCCTTTCTTTAAGATCTTGATCATGAAGTGGTGCTTGAAAATGATTTTGAAACCTTCGTTATCTTCAAAATAGGCTTCGCCGAACTCCTTTAACACCACGGCAACAGCTGACGTGTCTTTGGGATAGCCAGTAATCTCAAGATCCTGGTATGTTACCTGACCAAATGGAAATCCATGAGATTGAGCACTTGATGAGAGGATAACGAGGTTAAATGCTCCTAGTAAGAAGAGATATTTCATAAAAATCGCACCAACGAACCTTAAAATTAAGAAAATATTAGTGAAATGCTTATATCAATTTTCTGAGGAGATATTAAACCATCTTACTGCATTGTCGTGATAAATTTTATTGATCACATCCTTCGGAAGCTTCAGCCCTTGAAATTCTCCATTTACTTCTTCCACAGTCATGGTTTCATCGGTTACGAAGTACCTCCAATCCTCCAACCATTTGTCATGAAGATTTTTTCGCTGCCACTTCAGCATCTGAAGTTTCAGAAATTCCGGAATCAGTCGCATATACAATCCGGTCTTTGTACTTTATCATGAAAGTCACGCACTTTTTCTCTATTCGCCTTCGACTGAAACTGGATGTGGGGAACCCGGGCAGCTACATCTACTGCCATGTTAGGGAAACGATCAAGCCTCTTCGCCAACTCATCTACATCCCATTCAAGACTGCCAAGATGCGCGCCGACGAAACGCATGTCCGGATGCTTTTCAACAAACCGATCCCTGGCATTAATGATCTCGTCATACGACGGATTTTCGGGATGAAGGAACATGTGATACTCCGGATGCGCCTTAAAATAATTGCGGTCATTGTTCACCGACATCTGTTCCAGAGGCAGCCAGCAATTCTTTGGTTCGCCAATATGGGCCATTACTGTTTTATTCTCCTTTAACGATATAGTCAATAACAGGCCGGAATTTCGGATCATCAATCATGATAAACTGACCCGCCGAGTCTTTGTAAACCATCCCGATGTTTTTCCATAGTTTGATACCTAACGCTCCCTCATCAAAGTCTGTTTTCAATTTTGCTATCGTTTCCTCGGCCCAATCTTCGGAAGACCAATTCTGCAACGTGAATGCCGTAAGGAATTTTACATCATTAGGGAATTTTTCAATTTGATGGAGGGCATAACTCTTTTGTTCATGCAACGATGGATATGCAGGTACATCGACGTTTATTGTCAGCAATAAGAAGTTGTCCTTCACCGCCTGTTCAGCCAGGGAAGTATGGAGAGCATTAAGGTGTGTGTGTGTGTCAATTTTTCTCACTTTTGTGAAATCATCAACCGTGTAAAAGTCATTCCCACACTTCGTGAGAGACACTGTCAGAGCCATTAAAAGGACTATTCGAATTAAATATTTCATAATATCAGTTCGCGAATTTAGCGGGTAGTTACCCCGAATTTAATGGAAAGTCAGCTGTCACACTAGCAAGTTTTATGTAGACGTTCAACGTTGCCGCTTGTTCTTACTTGCAATTCTGCTTACAATAGCATTCAAATTTTCGATCTATATGACCGCTCCGACCCCAACACAGCGCCTGCTCTCGCTTGATTTCATGCGTGGCCTAATCATGGTTTTGCTGGTACTGGAAAGTACAAGATTTTATGAACACATGTTCAAAGCAACTGAAGGCTCCGCCATTCAGCTTTTCTTTCTGCAGTTTTTTCACCACCCATGGAACGGTCTTCGGTTCTGGGACCTCATCCAGCCAGGGTTTATGTTCATGGCAGGAACGGCACTGGCTTATTCATTGCACCGTCAACAGATGGAGGGAATGCCCTGGAGCAAATCCTTTGTTAAAACACTCAAACGATCTGGCTGGTTATTCTTTTGGGGAGTGTTGGATTACGCGGTGCGTCCTCATGGACTTTCTTTTGAGCTTTGGGATGTATTGACCCAACTTTCGTTTACCACATTAGTGGCGTTCTTAATTTTCAGATTGCCTGCAACAACACAGATATTGATCAGTATAGGAATATTGGTACTCACCGAAATTCTGTATCGATTCACAAACGTTCCTGGCTTCAATCAGGCTTTTGTCGACCAGCACAACTTCGGTAACTATGTCGATCTGTTGTTAATGAATAAGATCAACGATGGTGGCTGGGTTGCGATCAATTGTCTCCCTACTGCTGCACATACCATATGGGGTGCGTTGGCAGGTAAACTGTTGATGTCCGATGTTCCAGAGCGTGAGAAAGTGAAAAAACTTATGCTCGCGGGCGTAGCCGGGTTAATTATTGGATTTGGAATGAACTATACGATCACCCCGATTATTAAACGCATTGCCACCAGTTCTTTTACCCTGGCATCGGGAGGATGGTGTCTACTCGGGTTGAGTTTCTTTTACTGGTGGATCGATGTCACCAATCACAGGAAGTATCTTCATTTTTTTGTCGTTGTCGGGATGAATTCATTGTTCATCTACTTGTTCATTGAGATTGTCGCAAGCCGCTGGTTTAATGAATACATTGGAGCGATAACGAATGGGCTAATGGGCATGATCAATATGCCTGCTGTACTTATGGGAATTATAACGTCACTGGTAATTTTCGCACTGGAATGGAGTATGTGCAGGTTCCTTTACGAAAGAAGAATATTTTTCAAGATTTGAGGATCACCTTTTCAGGATCTTTTTTGCATTGTCGCTGTAGATCTTTTTAAGGACGACATCCTTAAGACCAAAACCGTATAATGGCCAATGGTAACCGAAGAGATCTATTTCGTAAAAATGTTCGTCGTTTGATTCCAGTATCCTGAAGGTCGTCTCGTACATGTGTTTGCGGTAGCCCATATCCGTTCCGTACAATAGCTTGTCCTGATACTTTTCACAAAAGCTATTCATGTAGCGCGGTATCGTAGCTGTCTCACCATATCGGGCTCCAAACTCCGCGTAAAGGTTCGGATATTTTTTGAGCAGGGTTCCAAGGATCTCCAGGTCGTATTCACAATTTGCCAAGTGACACGCAATAAAAGTTGTCTTGGGATTATCACGTACTGCATTTTCAAGGGTAGTAATCAACTGGGCATGATTAATATCCCCTGGTTTTGTCAGGTCGATACGCCATTCATAAGCATTCATCAAGCCGTCGTTGGTTGAATCCATTGGCATATACATCCAATAAGGTTCTGCCACATGAACATTTATCGGCATTTTTAATGCAGCACACTTTTCAAACAATGGCTTCAGCCGCTTGTCGTCCATGTGCATCCCATAACCAGGTGTTGGCTCCGAAAACAGCTCTCCCAGTCCTTTATCGCCAAGTTCACCGACTCCTTTCGCTCCAACGCGATGACAACGTTCCAATTCCTTTACCGCCTTCTCGCTCCAGCCCGCGTCATTCATGCCTGTGTAATCAAACCCACACCAAACTTCGAAACGATCGCTGTATGCTGAGTACACCTTGTACAAGCTGTCAAACTTCGGACCTGCTGCCATGGTAAGAACAATCGTCTTTTGAATTCCGGCCTCATCCATATTCTTGATCCATTGTGTCAGCTCTTCCGAAGATCTGGCATAAGGATGAGAGTGAATATCAATTGCCGGATATTTTGCCTTTGCAACTTTACTTACGGGGATTTTATAAATAGACTTCGGCCTGTAATCTTTTAGCTTGAGTTCCTCGGGAGCTTGCGCAAGCACATTGGTCAGCAGAAGACCGATACCGACTGCGTTAAGGAAAATGATCTTTAAGATGAAACCCGTCGGAATTTTAAATGCGATATGTTCCATAATCGTCTTTTATTGAGGATCTCGTGCTTCAACTTTGTGAATGTACTTTTAATTCGGCTGAGATTATTTCGTCCAGCTTACTGCTCTTTTCTTCCAATCTTTTTAACAGCGCAAGCTGATTGCCTGCCCTGACAAAGTTGTGCTCCTCATAGCTGGCACCGTAATAAGAATCGTTGTTACAATAGTCCGCCAGGAACCGGATCGCCTGCATATATATCAGGAACAGGCCGGCATAAAGGATCAGCCCTCGTTCCTCTTCAGTCAGTTCGTCCTTCATATTGGAAAGGTAGCCTTGCACGATCGCCCTGAAGAAATCTTCCCGGACTTCAATTTTCGTAAAGTCTTTCTCCTCCTCGCTGGCGGGAGAAAGATAGGTACGCATCATATCGCCTACATCGCTGATAAAATAACCCGGCATGACCGTATCCAGGTCAATTACACAAATACCCATACCGTAGTCATCGAACAGCACATTACTGATCTTCGTATCGTGATGAGTAACCCGCTTCTTTACCTGACGGCTTTTTTGAATCTTCTCGAATGAATCTAAAATGTGGTTATGTTCTTTTATTGCAGCAATTAAAGGAGCCGATTGTTTAATCCTTGTTTTATTACCTTTTTCAATTGCTTCCTCAAATTGCTTATAACGAAGTGTCAGATTATGAAAATCGGGAATGGTAGTATACAATCTGGAGCTATCGAAGCCCGAGAGCAGGTTGGTGAACTTACCGAACTGTAACGCAGCCTCAAAAGCTTGTTGTGGAGATTCGACAACGCTAATGGTATGCGAGCCTTTTATGAATGGAAAGAGCCTGAAATAACCTTCGTCTTTTATGTGAACAATCCCATCCTTATTCACATTCGACAAGGGAGCGGCAAACAGATAACCGGGAAAATGTTCCGCGAGATAGTCATCGATCATCTTTATGTTTTCCGCCAGCTGATAAGGCTTCTTGAAAACATGGTCATTGATCCGTTGAAGTATATACTGATTACTTCCGCTGGTAATTTTCCACGTTCGATTGATTAGTCCACTTGCTATCGGCTCAGCGGAAGTGAAGTCCGCGATACCATACGTTTTAAGAATGGATGTAATCATTCGATCTCAAACAGTTGCTTTCACCGCTCAATGTAAGTGTCTTTGGGGAATTAAAAAACAATGTTGCAGACACACACAAATACCTACAATGGGAACGTTTTCGTTGCTATTGTTTTACCAACTTGAATGCATGCGTCCATTGATTTTTGAGAAAACCTGGAATACACCAGAGCATACTAAGGGGTTCAATTGCTCGGGCCGACTCCATTCGACCCATATCCTCCGAATCCCACCCGAACTGATCGAGTATTCGAGTGACTTCCTTTTTCGCCTCCTCATTATTGCCACATATAAACATTGTCGCCCTTCCTCCTGGTAACTTTGGATTGACCATGAGGGCAGATCCGACGATACTGAACACTTTCACGAAATTAGCATCAGGGACTCTTGTCTGGAGTTTTTCCATCAGCGAGCTGTCGAGGGTTGTAAAGCATTTCAGAACGCCGTTGTCAGGAGGTGCATCCGCAATAGGATTTGTTGTATCAAGAACAACCTTTCCTGCGAGATGAGATGATAGCGATTTGAGCAGGCTTTCTGCCGCCGATCCCTTTACAGGACAGCACGATCTTTTCGCCGAAGTCGTGCAGCGTCCTGAAAACTTCCCAACTGCGCCTTACTATTCTTGTGTTGCCAAGTCTCAAGTTTTGAAGTGTCGCGACTGCCGACCATAACATCGTAACCGTGTTTGATGAAGCCGACGGCCAACGCCTGAGCAACCTCACCTGAGCCAAGAATTCCGATTTTGTTATTTGCCATGGTGAGTTTAGGTTAGTAGAATATTATTATTGGTGACCCTATAACCGAAGGGATGGCAATTAAGTTTTTCCAAGGTGAGTGTTACATCTGAACCCAAATCAAAACAAGATCAACAAATGAAGATCGGCCTGCTTTCGGACACACACAGTTACCTTGACCCGAAAGTTTTTGTACACTTTAAAGACTGCGATGAGATTTGGCATGCCGGCGATATCGGAGATGCAGCAATTACCACAGAATTAAGAAAGTTCAAACCGCTCAGAGCCGTCTTCGGCAACATTGACGGCAAGGACCTGCAATCAAAGTTTCCCGAGGACCTTCGATTCACTTGTGAAGGCATTAATGTTTTTATCACACACATCGGAGGAACACCGCCAAAATACAATCAACGCGTAAGACCTTTATTGAAGGCATATCCCCCGGATCTCTTTATCTGCGGGCACTCACACATTCTTTCTATAAAGCGCGATCCAGAGCTCAACAACATGCTATTTGTAAATCCTGGTGCTGCCGGCAACCACGGATTTCACAAGATGAAAACACTGGTGCGATTCAACGTAAATGATAAAAAGATCACCAGCATGGAAGTGATTGAATTAGGCAAAAGGGGTAATATCCCTCTTCTCAGAACCTATAGCTTAATGATATGCTTGTGCCCTTGAAGTTGAAAGCGGCGGCTTCGCGTTCCAGATGACGTTTGTACTTTTTCGCTCCTTTACTCCAAAGGATTACGCCTGGAATAGTTAGGCCAGCGCCGGCTACAATCATCAGCGCCCCAAGAGCCGCCTGTGGGTCACCTTCAGAATATGTTCCGGAAGAAGTCGTCCCCGCGTTGTAATACATTTCATCGGCATTGGTGAACACAATTAGTCCCCCGATAAACAATGGAGCCCCGATGATAGTCATTACACGCCCAGTGTTGCGCATACGATAACCTGGTGGATAGGCAATCTTATATGCCACCCGCTGTACGTCATTAATTACGATCGGACTTAAATTTCCCTGTGCAATTTCTGATGTTCCAACATTAGCGAAAAACTGGCCGTGTGCAGCCATACCCGACCCACATAGCAAGAGGGCCACAATAAAAAATCTCATATGAACTTGAAAAAAATTAAAAAATCTACACGTACTGATTAAGCATTACAGGCATTACGAGCATCAGGATATCCTCGCTCTTATCTTTTTCGGCAGGCAAGATCACACCCGCTTTGTTGGGTGCTGACATTGTCAACTTGATCTTATCTGAATCCATGTTGGTCAACATCTCGATAAGGAACTTGGCATTAAAGCCAATTTCGATGTCCTCCCCTTCATGCTCACAGCTAAGTCTTTCATTCGCCTCGTTGGAGAAATCGAGATCTTCTGCCGAAATCTGAAGCTCACTACCTGTGATCTTCAAACGTACCTGGTGAGTGGTCTTATTTGCATAGATAGAAATGCGTCTAAGCGCTCCTAAAAAGTCGGCGCGCTCGATCGACATTTTAATATTATTTGCTGATGGAATAACATTGTCGTAATCAGGGAATCTCTCGTCAATCAAACGGCAGATCATGCGGATATTTCCAAACTTGAAATAGGCGTTTGACAAATTGAAATTCACACTTACCTCGGTATTTTCAGTTGGTAGTGTTGCCTTCAGCAAATTCAAAGCCTTGCGCGGAATTATGATGGCGCTGCCGTTATCTGATTTTACATCTGTTCTTCTGTAACGTACCAGGCGGTGACCATCTGTTGAAACGAATGTCGTGTTCTTGTCGCCAAGGTTCACATACACTCCTGTCATTGCCGGCCTTAGCTCATCGTTGCTTGTGGCGAAAATGGTATTGTTGATTGCACGGGAAAGGACTTCCGTGGAAATTTCTGCGGTGAAGTCATTTGATACAGAGGGGACTTTAGGAAAATCCGTCGCATTCTCACCTGACAGCTTGTAGCGGCCGTTGTCGGAGATGATCTCTATGCTGTACGTTGACTCGTCAATTGAGAAAGTTACCGGCTGTTCAGGCAGGTTCTTAAGCGTATCAAGCAAAATGCGCGCAGGCACTGCGATACTTCCTTTTTCTTTTGATTCGACCTGCAACTCAGTGATCATTGACGTTTGAAGATCTGAAGCTGTAACGGTAAGGCTTCCCTTTTCAAGCTCGAACAGGAAGTTCTCGAGAATCGGTACTACGGGATTAGTGGTAATTACACCATTTATATTAGATAGTTGCTTAAGCAGGTAAGCAGAGTTAACAATGAACTTCATCGAAAATAGTGGTTGGTTTTAAAAGTGGGGGTAAAGTTATAAAGAAAACCGGATTTTAAAACGCCGGTTTTCCTGTCCGACAGACCCGGTTTACCGGGGTTTTTGAAAGAAACTGCGGCCGCGAACAATACCCGCTATCCTGTTCTTATTGAATCGCGCCCACTGGTCGCCGTTGATGATCCCGAAATAGTGCATGCTTTTCTCATTGCCAGCATAGAGCTGCAGAAAATATTCCCTTCCTCCAATATCCGATACAAGAACAGTAACAGTCGGACTGGTTTTAGAAAGGCTATCCAACGAGGACGTTGCCTGGAACAAAATCGTCGACGGTAAGAAGAGAAATATCATCAAGGATAACTATTCAGCCTTGCAGTATCGACTTCTTGAATTCCCCTTAATACCGGAACACTCTGATCCATTTCGACAACAACGTCCTGGTCGGGTTTCGCAGGAAATTTGGTTTCGAGTCGATTAAAATTCCTCCAATTGAACCCAAAAACAAACTTATCGCGCCATTCGCTTTCCGCCAGCTCAAAGATCCCGACACGTAAACGCGGTACCCGGGGATTGTAACAATGTATGGCACGTTAGTATTCTCTTTTAGAAAATACGCCTGGTTTTTTGATTCATTTCCTCCGGCATGAAACGCTTCTTTGGTTTCACCCGCGGTGCGTAACAATACCTTCACACCGGTTTTCTGAAGAACACCCGTGATGGAATCCTGAAGAGACAATGCAACCGGTCTCTTCGCCTCAGCCTGCTGGAGAGTTGCAAAGAGCACATTGATCCTGTCGGAATTTGCATTGAACTTTTCGTTCACCTTCCACCGTGCACCTTCATACTTCAATGCTATTTTTCCAGATGGAGACTCAAGAACGACCTCATCGATGGTATTAAGGTCATACTGTTTAAAAATCGCAGGGTCCACTTCGTAACCACTTTCGGACTGACCAAACCAATAGACAGATGCCGTCATTCCCAGGAGAACTACCAGAAGTATAGCCAGTCGTTTGTTTCTTTTTTCCTGCATAGTTCAGAACCGGGCAAATTTTGTTTTCCGCCAATAGAATCTGCAGATACCGTAAATAACCAACAGCACCAGAGGGAGGACAAGGTTTATTACTTGCCACTTTACCCGCTCCGATTTGATCTTTTGCTTGTCGAGTGGCCGGATCTTTACCTGCTTGGTCCGTGCCTGTATCAGACCATTTTCGCTGGTTAGATGAGCGAGGCAATTCAACAAGAAATCGCGGTTCGCAAAAGTATAGTTCGTGGCCGGATCAAAGCCAAGCGGTCTGGGCTGACCATTGCGTATATTGACATCGTTGCGAATTATGTCGCCGTCCGCAAAAACTATGATCTTGGCGGGCAATCCATCTTCTTTAAAATTTTGCTGGACTATCCCTTCCGGAAGAAACCGGTTCTTATATAATGAAGAAAATCGACCTTCGAGCAAATAAGCCACTGGAATGAAGGAACTGCGAGAAACTTTCATCCGTAATATTTTTGCGAAGGTCATTAACACTAACTTTTACCGGCGCCCCGATAGCCCGTGAATACTGTGACGTCATCACTAACGGAGTTTTTGTTATTCCATCAGCCTTAACGGTATCGACGCTACTGACGAACTTTGCGACAACAGCATCGAGGTTGCGTGTAATGGGATGTTCGGCGTAATGATTCAAGAGCGGAAAGAAGGGCCAATCCATTAATTTAACTTCCGGCTTCCCTCCCCTGCTTCCCAGTTATAACAGGATAAAATCCGGCAGTTCGATCCTGAATGAGATCGAGATTGATCCTTATTCCATATTTGAACAATTGATCGTCAAGTCCGGTGTTATACGGAAGCGCAAAATAGTCTTCCCGTGAGGCACTGTCCATTGTCGCTTCAAGCTTGTCGAGGAGGAACATCACATTTCCTCCCGCCATTATATACTGATCAAGATGAAATTTATCGAGATCCGAAAACAATCGTGTGGGCTTGGCGACGATCAGGGCATTGTATCTGTTAACATTCACCATCGCTGAAAGATCCACCGCGGACATTTCGTATTCTTCCACTAAATCACTTTTGAAACTTGCAATATTTGCGGAGTCAAGTTCACCGTGACCTGACACGAACCCAATCTCTTTTCTGTCTGCATTTACGAGCTTGCTAATTGCGTGCGCCAACTCATACTCTACCCCTTCAATCGACTGGTTGATCTCTTCAGTCGGGGTTCCTGCCTTATTCCCTTTGAGCAGCATCACGCCGGTTTCGATACCATCGTATGAAACGGTTACACCCGGGAAGATTATCTTTTCCATTCGCTGACCATCTTTCGTGTCAATAACATTTGTTGGTTGGATTCCCTTCCCGGCTAACTCCGACATGAACTCCGATCGCGCCTTTTCACTGATCGCGGCAGCGGGGTCGGTGAACTTGTACTTCACCTTATTGCTGGAATATATCCGGAACTCTTCAAGAGTTTCACTGATCGCTTTTTGAAACCTCCCGAACTCTGCATTCAAGTCACCGGTCAGGTATACTTCCACGTACACATCGTCATCCAGGTTCTTAAGAATGTCGCGGGTCTGGTCCTTAATGCTGTAGCGTTGTTCTTCTGTGAGATCAAACCGGTAAAAATTAGTTGACACCAAAAGGTTAATAAGCGCGACGAAGAACGATGACATTTAAAAATGCCAGTACATCACCTAACTGTCTGCTCTTCCAGTTTACCATTGTCTGCTCCCCAGGATAAGTTTGGTGATAGATAACATTAGCAAAACAAGACTGAAGAAATAGATCAGATCACGGGTATCGATAAGTCCGCGGCTCATCGATTCATAGTGAAAGAGCACACCCCATTGTTTTACAGCCAGGGCATTGGCTGACCAGAATGGAAGAGCTGAGATCGATTCAAATCCAGAAAACAAAAGGAAGCATAGGAAGGCACCTACGACAAACGCGACGATTTGATTTGGCGTTATGCAGGATGCAAAAATGCCCACGGCACAAAATGCCGCAGCGACCATAGATAATCCGATATATGATCCAATTATCCCTGGCGTGTCAAGATTTCCAATTGGATTTCCCAACATATAGAGGCAATAGTAGTAGACCAATGTTGGGAGCAGTGCGAATAACGACAGCAGGAAAGTGGAAAAATATTTGCCAAGAATTATATCCCAGTCGCTTAATGGTTTTGTGAACAGCAGCTCCATGGTTCCTGCTTTCTTTTCCTCGGCAAAACTTCTCATGGTAATTGCCGGGATCAGGAAAACAAAAACGTACGGAGCGAGGGAGAACAGAGTCTGCATATCCGCATATCCATAATCCATTACCGACGTTTCGGGGAATACCCACATGAGCAGTCCCATTGCCAGGAGAAAGACACCGATTACTACGTACGCAATTAGCGAATTGAGAAAACTTGAAAATTCCTTTGAAAGTACCTGCAGCATGAAGAATAAAAACCGGGCAAAAATAAATTAAAATCCCTTATACCTGGGCCTCGTTCGGTGATGTCAACTCCCTAAAAATATTTTCCAACGAACTTTCCTCCTGTTTTAGACCGATCAAGGACAAATTGTTGTCCGCCGCAAACCGAAATATCTCCGGCCGCAGATCAACGCCATCTTTTGCGACCACCCTAAACTTAAATCCCTCCATCACGTGACTTTGCTCGACACCGGGGATCCTATCGATCTGTTCAACGGTAACGTTACTCTCAAACTCGACAATCAGGGCAACAGCTCGTCCCTGCTTCTGCAGCAGGTTGTTCAGGGAATCATCGGCAACGATTTCACCTTTGTTAATAACAATAACACGATCGCACAGGGCCTGTACTTCCTGCATGATATGAGTTGAGAACATCACCGTCTTATTATGGCTTATCGCTTTTATCAGCTTTCGTATCTCTACCAGCTGATTTGGGTCAAGACCTGATGTGGGTTCGTCGAGAATTAGAACTTCAGGATCGTGAATAAGTGCTTGCGCAAGGCCTACGCGCTGCCGGTAACCTTTCGAAAGGGCTTCAATCCTTTTGTTTTGCTCAAGCGTCAGCCCACAAAGCTCAACGATCTCGCCAATACGGCTTTTTAATACTTTTCCCTTCAGTCCATAAAGTCCGCCGATGAACGACAAGTACTCGTGCACGTAAAGATCAAGGTAAAGAGGGTTGTGTTCAGGAAGGTAGCCGATGACCTTCCGCACTTTTGTCGGCTCTTCAACAACATCAAAACCTTGTACCCTGACTTGTCCGGATGTCGGGGGAAGATAGCAGGTCGCAATTTTCATCGTCGAAGACTTGCCAGCGCCGTTGGGACCGAGAAAACCCACGATCTCGCCTGCCTTGACATCAAAGGAAATATTATTCAACGCCTTTTGAGGCCCGTAGAACTTCGTAAGGTTTATTATCTGAAGCGACATAATCGGTTCGGTTCGGTTATCCACCTTCGCCCCGATCCCGATACATGTATCGGGACGGACGCCACGGCGGACAAGTGCTAATGAAGCCCCAAGTTTATATTTTTGTCGCCTTAAACGCGAAAGTTTAGGGTTGAAACTTCAAACTTTGCGGACCAAGGGCCTGTTACTAACGCACAATTCGAGTTATTAATTGCCGTTGAATTGTAGGGATTAATTCAAGAACTTCGCACGTCATTATGAAAATTATGCGACTAACTGGTATCATTTTCTGTTTGCTGAGCTCCGTCTCCGTGTTCGGGCAAGGCGGTTATAATCTTAAGTTCAAGATAACAGGCCTGAAGGATACGACGATCTATCTGGGGAACTACTACGGCGAGACCACCTATATGAAGGACACCGCGAGGGTGAATAGCAATGGCGAGTTTTCGTTTGAAGGAAAGAAGCCACTTACTTATCAGGGCGTTTATTTTCTGGTTCTGAACAAGGTAAAACAGTTTGAATTGGTCATTGGGGCCAATCAGAATTTTTCGATGTCCACCTCCACTGACGATTATGTAAGAAATATGAAGGTCACCGGCGATGTCGATAACAAACTTTTCTTTGAAAATATGGTCTTTAATTCGGAGCGTCATAAGGAAGCCGAGCCATATCTGAAGGTATTACAGGACAGCACGCTGACAGAAGACAAGAAGAAGGAGGCACGCGAAGTCTTTTCAAAGATAAATGAGAAGGTTATAGCCTATCAGTCGGAAATCATCAGCAAGTATCCCACGACTGTCACGGCCAGGATCCTTAAAGCGAGCCAGGCCGTTAAGGTACCTGAGGCACCAAAGAAAGCAAATGGCACGGTTGACTCCACGTTCCAACTTCGCTGGTACCGGGAGCATTTCTTTGATAATTTTGATTTGAGCGATCCAGCGTTGATCTGTTTGCCAAGACCACTGTACAGTGAGAAAATAAACGAATACCTGGATAAATTATACGCACCGCAGCCAGATACAATTACCAAGGCTATCGACAAGATCATTGCAAAAGCAAAAAGCAACCAGGAGACTTACAAGTATGCGGCATGGATGTGCCTGTTGAAGTACCAGCAGCCAGAGATCATGGGACTGGATGAAGTTTATGTTAATGTTTATGACAAGTACTATGGTTCAGGCGAAATGGATTTTTGGGTGAATGCCAAATTGAAGAAGAACCTTAAAGATCATGCAGACCGGCTGAGAAAGAGTCTTGTCGGCAAGAAGGCGCCGAATCTTATTATGCAGGATTCGAACCTCAAGCCCCGAAGCATGTACGATATCAAGAACAAGTATACGATCCTGTACATATTTGATCCCGATTGTGGTCACTGCAAGGAAGAAACTCCCAGGCTAGTGTCCTTTTACGACAAGAAAAAATTTGACGTTGAAGTCTATGCAGTAAGCGCCGATACATCGATGGCTAAGATGCGCGACTACATTCGTGAGATGAAGATGAAGTGGATCACGGTAAATGGTCCACGGACGTATGTAGGTCCTTATCAGGATCTTTATGATGCGATGACAACACCGTCGCTGTACGTGATCGACGATAAAAAGAAAATCATTGCAAAGAAGGTTCCAGCGGAAAAGTTGGAGGATTTTTTCGCTCAGTATGAAAAATTCCAAAAAACAAAGGCCGCTCCACCAAAGGCTCCGGCTAAATTGTAATCGGACACAACGAGTTCAAAATCGTACACTTTAAAATTTTTAAACCTCAAAAAGGCCCGAATTTCCCCGAAAAAGGACTTTTGTAACTTTTTTGCATTATTTATCAGTCTTATATGCAACTATTCACTTGTTGGAGAGTATCTAATGAGTGAGAATACCAAACTTAATACTTAACAATTATGGCATTTCTTGAAAAACTTCTCGGCAAAAAGAAAAAACCGACACTTAAAGCGAAGTGCCCAATCACAAAGGAACCGATTGAAGAGGGCTTTGGCTTTATGCTTACGACCGCGCAGGTAGTTGCCTCCAAGAAATATTGGGATATGGTGATGACGGAACCCGAGACATTATCTTATACGGTGTCGCACTTTAAGAATCAGTCGAGCGGCACCCAGATGAGAAGCATGATCTTTGAGAAATATAGCAGCGTAGACAAACCATGGATGATATCCGACTCATGTATAAATCTTTTTGAGGCTGTGGATAAAGGTTCTGCGAAGGAGAATGCGAAGAAGTGGTGGGCTAATGAAGGTAATTTTAATCCTGAAAAATCGGGCTCAGCAATCGCAGAGCTGGATCCTCAAACATATAAGAACTGGAAGGACTACGCTGTTCTTGAGGCGGGAAGGTCCAGGGTTTTCTTACAATAAATCATAGGTTTAGGTCAGGTTGTCAAGGGGCGGTCCAGAAATTGGGCGGCCCTTTTTTATTGAGTGATTTAGTGATTTGGCATGCTTCTAAATAAATACCCTATACCTTTTCAAACATACTGGCTATACCCTATTTCCTTCTATTTCCTTATTTCCTTATTTCCTTATCTCCCTATCTCCCCTCTTCAATTATTCCGCTCGATGGTAAACTGTACCAGCTGAATAAGCGATTCCTTGTAACGCGATTCGGGAAAGCCTCCAAGGATTTGCAAAGCATCCTCGCGAAACTTGTTCATCGCCTTGTTGGCGTATTCAATGCCGCCGGAGCCTTTAACAAAATCAATAACCTCCTTTACTTTCCTGGGCTTACTGCTTTCATTCTTGACTATGCTCAGGATCTTCCGTTTCTCCAGCCAGCCCGTTTTGGAGAGGGCGTGTATCAACGGAAGTGTCATTTTCTTTTCCTTAATATCAATTCCTAATGGTTTGCCGATCTCATCTTCGCCGTAATCAAACAAGTCATCTTTGATTTGAAAGGCCATTCCGATCTTTTCACCAAACTCTTTCATTTTGTCGACAACGTCTTCAGCCGCACCTGAAGAACTCGCACCTACAGCGCAACACGAAGCAATAAGGGAGGCCGTTTTCCGCCGGATGATTTCATAGTATACCTCCTCCGTGATGTCCAACCTCCGGGACTTCTCGAACTGAAGAAGCTCACCCTCGCTCATTTCGCGCACGGCGTCCGTGACAATGCTTAACAGGTTGAAGTCCTTGTTCTCGACGGACAGAAGCAACCCCCTTGCCAGCAGAAAGTCACCAACCAGCACAGCGATCTTGTTTTTCCAAAGGGCGTTAACGGAAAAGAATCCACGGCGGTAATTGGCTTCATCAACCACGTCATCGTGAACAAGCGATGCGGTATGGAGCAATTCGATGAGTGACGCCCCACGATAAGTAGACTCGCTGATCTTGCCACATACGCCAGCCGTGAGGAAAACAAACATGGGACGCATCTGCTTGCCTTTACGTTTGACTATGTACCCCATGATCTTGTCGAGAAGAAGAACATTCGTCTTCATTGACGCCCGGAATTTTGGTTCAAATTCTTCCATCTCGCGGGCAACGGGGGCTTTAATATCTTCCAGGCGTAAAGGCATCGGGGCAATAATACGCATTGATTTATTAGGGTTGAAGTATTTTAATTGTTTTAGTATCAGCATTACATAAGAGTCAAGAATACTGAAGCCTGGTACTCCTGAGATTTATTGCATCAACATACCGTCACACTATTGTTTTAGCTACCTTTTAAGTTTTATTTTGGTCTGCACAAAAGTTGGAACAGTATTATTAAAGGTATTCGACAGTGAGTTAAAGACCCTACTATTTTGAAATTGGCGTTGCTCCATTTGTGCGAAATGTCCAATTTTATAAACAAACCAGTTAGTGAATCGATTTACACATGAGCAAACGAAAGCCCACCGCCCAGGAACAACCTACTCCCGCCAACGTAATTCTAGATCTGATCACTTATAACAAAGAAAAGTATGAGAAGTTTGAATGTTTTAGTGGTGACGAATTATTACCAAAGCTTCAACCGGACCGCGTTAACTGGGTCAACCTGGATGGGCTTAACAACCAGGATATAATCGAAAAGCTTCAGGCGCATTTTAACCTGCACTCGCTTTTAGTCGACGATCTCTTGTCCGACCAACGACCTAAAGCGGAAGAATACGAAGGATATCTCTTCTTTACGATGAAGATGTTATACCGGATTGAAGCAAGGAAAATTGATTATGAACAGATCAGTTTCGTGCTTGGCAACGACTTCCTCATTTCTTTCCAGGAAAAAGAGGGCGACCTATTCGATGGATTCAGAGACAGGATACGGATGGATCTTGGTAAGGTGAGAAAAAAGAAAGCTGACTACCTGCTATACCGGCTAATCGATATTATCGTCGATAACTATTACAACGTGCTGGACAAAGTCGGGGATCTTATCGAAGAGATAGAGGAAAATGTGTATGAAGATCCTTCGAACAAGACATTTTATAAAATTCAATCCTTAAAAAAGGAATTGATTTATTTACGCAAGGCCCTTTATCCGCTCCGTGAAGCGTTGAGTAAGATTGTGAAAGGAGAGTCTGAATATATTCAAGAAGAAAACATGCGTTACTATTCCGACGTGTATGACCACGTGGCGCACCTTATTGACTCGTTGGATACGTATAAAGACCTGATATCAAGTCTGCTGGATATTCACATAAACGCCATGAATACAAAGCTGAACGAAGTGATGAAAGTACTCACGGTGTTTTCCACCATCTTTATGCCACTTACTTTCATCGTGGGTGTTTACGGGATGAACTTTGATATTATGCCCGAATTACGATGGTCCTGGGGTTATTATGGAGTATGGGGAGTAATGGTTGTGATTGTTATCGTGATGATTCTGTACTTCAGAAAGAAAAAATGGTTTTAATACATCGTTGCGAAAAATAACCGTGTACGAACCTTTGGTGGAAGCGTGAACTTAACGAAGTATTTCCTGGCCTGGAACAGTTTAACTGAAGCATATTTTTGCTATGATACACTAGTCTATTCCTATCTCCTCCTCGAGCGTTGCTTCGACCAATTCCGGTAAGGTTTTGTTTAAGCGGAGTATCTTGAATTTATAGTTAAACAACTTAAAGGTATCTCCTTCCTTTAAGGAGGATTTGTGATAGGTTAACATTCCGGATAACGTTTCATATTCTTCCGATTCGGGGAAGGGTACATCCACAAATTTATTGATGTCGTGAATAGACGATTGCGCTACGATCTGGTATACTTGCTTGTCTAGCAAAGTTACGATTTGCTGTTCGTGATCGTGCTCATCCTGAATTTCGCCGACAAGCTCTTCCAGGATATCCTCCAGCGTAACAATACCGATGGTACCTCCGAATTCGCTCACTACAATCGCCATTTGAGTTTTACGTCGTTGGAATTCGCGGAGCAAAAGATCAATCGCTTTTGATTCAGGAATAAAGTGAGCTGGCCGCATCACGTCTCTCAACCCTTTACCTGACTTCTGAACATAGGATGTGATGATATCTTTTGCGTGTACTATACCGACAATTTCATCGAGGGAGTTTTCATAAACGGGATAACGGGAGTAACCTTCCTTGAGAAGAACATCCATTGTTTCTTCAATAGACAAGTCGGCGCGAAGACCGCTGATCTTAACACGTGGCACCATTACCTGCCGGACGATACGGTCATCAAAGTCAAAAACATTTTGAATGAGCTCACGTTCATTCGGCTCAATTGCTCCACCCTCCTCGCTTTCCGCGATAATAAGTTTTAGTTCATCTTCCGAGTGGATCTCCGCTTCGCTGATTGGTTTTACTCCGATCAGCCTAAGAATGAGATTCGCGAAACCGTTGAGAAGCCATATGAACGGTCTGCACACGTAATAAAAAACCTGTAACGGGATTGAGACCTGTAGGGTAGTAGTTGTAGGGTAGCGGATTGCAATGGATTTTGGCGCCAGCTCACCAAAGACTATGTGCAATACAGTCAAGACCGCGAAGGCTATCGGCAGAGCGATGTTGTGCGCCATTGTTTCGCTGATGGGGAGACCAAATTTTTGCATCGTGCCCAGGATGATCCTGGACATAACATCCTCTCCAACCCAGCCAAGTCCAAGGCTGGCAAGTGTTATTCCCAATTGAGTAGCGGCGAGGTATCCGTCAAGGTTGTTGATTATTTTTTCGGCTGCTCTTTTAGAATAATTTCCTTTTTCAAGA
This sequence comes from uncultured Cytophagales bacterium, assembly GCA_963774615.1. GTDB lineage: Bacteria > Bacteroidota > Bacteroidia > Cytophagales > Cyclobacteriaceae > Chryseolinea. Next base: position 23,789 of record CAVZFT010000032.1, on the reverse strand, counting down.
GCGATCTGCGAAGACCTGACCTTTACAATTGCAAATTCGGCCGCGACGAAAAATCCATTGAGAAGAACCAGAAGTATGGTTACAATAACATCGACCGTCATAGTAGTTTACCAGCTACAAAAATAGCAAGAAACTTAGGCTTTCTGCGTGCTAATTTTAGTCCAGTCCGTTTCGGTATGGCGAAAACGTTATATCTATCCTAAATGACTACAATCCTGCGTCTATGTTTTTACCCTTTCCCTGCTTCTGGCGGGTTTTTCAATCCTTATTAGGTACCCGATTTTCTTGATAACTGGGTGTCTTCTGCAGCCAAAAAATTCAATCTCGCATTTACCTGATCATGAACGACACCATATAAAAAAAGAGGCTGTTCCATTCGGAACAGCCTCTTTCGAAATTATGTTATCGTTTTAACTAAAGTTTCTTTTCAAGCTCTGTGATCTTATCCTGAGCTTCTGTCTTTCCGAGCGAAAGAGCTTTCTTATACAGCTCAACAGCCTCTCTGTAAGTTTCTTTCTTTTTCCGCGGAGCAAGCTTTGTGCGATTAGCAGCCTCCTCAACGGCCTGTCCACGCGCATAATATGCATCAGCTTCAGTCATTTTGCTTTGGATCATCAATTCCTGTACACGTGCCTCGATCAGAGCGAGCTCCTGTGTTTTAGTTTCAATCTGCGCGGCTTTGTCAGAAAGCTCAGCTTCCTGCATACCGACAGTTGTTATAAGGTTTTGATTTTCGTTCCGATACTTGTCAACCTGCTCCTGGAGTGATGCTATTTCTACGCTCTTTGCTTCCAGATCTGCCTTGAGCTTTTTAATGGTCTTTGAGAATGCATTTGCATTAGCTTTCGAAGTCTTCAGTGTTTTTTCAAGGTCATCAATTTTCTTCTGCGTTTCCTTTACATAGCCATTGATATCCTTCATCCTCGTTGCATAGTCGCTATAGGTAGTTCCTTCGACCATATTAACCCGCAATAGCTGACGACTTGCGTCAATCGAATCCATCATAGCGCCAACTTCTGTTAACGTTTGCGCCATTGCTTGGCTGGTCTCCAATTCTACTTTAAGTGAATCCACTTGCGACTGCAGAGTTTCTCTTTCTTTAGTGCCACAACCCACGACGAGGGCCGCAACTGGTATTGCAAAAACAAGGTTTCTTAACATAAGGAGTTGATTTAGGGATTATTAAGGCAAAAATAGGGTTGATTTTTGGTTTAAAAGGTTCGCATTGCCAAATTATTTTCAGAAGGAGATGAGGCGCTGATTATGACGGTCGATTTGAACAATAATCCGATTTCTTTTTGGGTTTCTCTAAAGGGAATTAACTTTACCCTTCGACAAGAAAGGATTTTTTTAAATCATTCATGCCCAAATTAATTACCACGCGAACGCGTATTGCAGACCTGGGCAAACCCCGCATTATAGTTATCGGTGGAGGCTTCGGAGGACTTGAGGTCGCAAAAGGTCTTGAAGGTTTTAAGGCACAAACTGTTCTTTTTGATAAGTACAATCATCATTGCTTTCAGCCACTTCTCTATCAGGTTGCAACATCAGGGCTTGAAACGAGCTCAATTGTATTTCCCTTCAGAAAAAGATTTAAGAACGAAGACTTTTTTTTTCGTCTCGGCGATGTGACGCATATAAAACCAGAAGAAAATTATATTGAAACTTCAATTGGTGGAGTTCATTATGATTATCTGGTTATTGCAAATGGAGCTACAACAAACTTCTATGGCATGAAAGATGTCGAAGAGAATGCTGTGCCAATGAAAAGCATTATTGACTCAATCAAGTTGAGGAACATAATCATTCGCAATTTTGAAACTGCTTTGCTTACCGACGATCCGGAACTTGTTGAAAGCCTGATGGACTTTGTCATTGTTGGTGGCGGTCCCACCGGTGTTGAACTAGCTGGTGCTTTAGCGGAGTTGAAACTACATGTCTTTCCTACGGACTACCGCGAACTTGAGATCGATAATATGACTATTCACCTCGTCGAGGCAGGTGGACGATTACTTAGCGGCATGTCAGAAAAAGCATCAAAGAAAGCTCTCGAGTATTTGGAAAAAATGAGTGTAAAGGTTTACCTGAATTGCGCGGTTAAATCGTACGACGGACACGAAATAACTCTAAGCACCGGCGCTAAACTTATATCGCGAACAATGATTTGGGCAGCAGGTGTTACTGGGAAACCTGTAGATGGGATAAGCGCCGAAACACTAGGGCGTTCCGGACGCATAAGGGTTGATGAGTTTAACAGAGTAATAGGCTACAAGAATATTTTTGCTATCGGTGATGCTGCGATTATGGAGGGAGATACCGGCTATCCACAAGGGCATCCTCAAATGGCACCGCCAGCCATGCAACAAGGAAGATTAGTCGCGGAAAATATTAAACGATTGATCAGGAAAAAGCCGATGAAGCCATTTCGATATCGTCACAAAGGAACTATGGCCACAATTGGAAGGAACAAAGCAGTGGTAGATCTTGGAAATCTTAAGTGGCAAGGATTTTTTGCGTGGCTTATCTGGATGTTTGTTCATTTGATTTCACTCATTGGATTCAAGAACAAATTGTTCGTTTTATTTAGCTGGATTTGGAGTTACCTCTCATACGATAAGAGTAATAGATTGATTATAGCCCGTCCTAAGGACGGTGTTAATTAGATGGCAACGACACACGACAAGAATCCCAACCCGTTATCTACAGCCGGTGTACTTATTTCCCTCGGAATTATTTATGGAGATATCGGAACCTCCCCCATCTACACTTTTCGATTTATTGTTGGCCAGCACATCATCACCGAAGAATTGATATTTGGTGGGATCTCCTGCGTTTTCTGGACACTCACATTAATTACCAGCGTAAAGTACATTTACCTGGCACTAAATGCAGACAACCGCGGTGAAGGTGGAATTTTTGCACTCTACGCGCTCGTTCGGCGGTATAAAGCAAGTTGGGTGATCTTTCCCGCTATAATTGGTTGTGCTACGCTTATATCTGACGGATTCATAACGCCAGCGATCAGTGTAACGTCTGCTATCGAAGGTTTGCGCGCACTAAATCCTGCGATCTCGACGAATACGATCATCTACATCGTCATCATAATACTGGTAGCGCTATTCATCTTTCAGCAGTTTGGAAGTGGTGTGGTAGGACGGACGTTTGGGCCAGTAATGTTGTTATGGTTTGCCTTTATCGCTATCGTCGGACTTACTCAGCTTGTTAAAAATCCTGAAGTACTAAAAGCATTAAATCCAGTTTATGCATTCAACCTTTTGATAAAATATCCTGGAGGATTTTGGATACTGGGAGCGGTATTCCTTTGTACCACCGGAGCAGAGGCGATGTACTCTGACCTTGGTCACTGCGGAAAGGAAAACATAAGAGTCGGATGGGTCTTTGTAAAAGTGGCTCTGCTCCTTAGTTATCTTGGACAAGGGGCATGGTTGCTTGAACACAAGGGACAAACATTGGGTGGAGTTATTCCTTTTTACGAGATCATGCCGCAAAGCATGTTGATCTTTGGAATTATCCTTGCGACAATGGCAACGATCATTGCAAGCCAGGCATTGATATCAGGAACATTCACGTTGGTGAATGAGGCCATGAAATTAAAGTTATGGCCAGCAACCCGTGTCCGATATCCAAGCCAGGTAAAAGGACAGATCTATATTCCTGCCATCAACTGGATATTGATGTGTGGATGCATCATGGTGGTACTGATCTTTCAAGAGTCGGCTCGAATGGAAGGTGCTTATGGTCTTGCCATAACCTTTGACATGCTAATGACAACTTCGCTGTTGACGTTCTATTTTGCAGTATCGAGGAAGTCAACGGTGAGGGCAATCGCAATGGCTATTTTGTTCTTCTCCATTGAAGGCGCATTCCTTATTTCCAACCTGAGCAAATTCATTCACGGTGGCTGGTTCAGCTTTACGATCGCTTCGTTGTTCTTCGTGATGATGTTCGTTCTTCTCCGCGCGCGGTGGTTGAGAGAGCTGCATACAGAATTTGTTGACTTAAAGCATTACGTCGGAATGATACAGGACCTTCAATCCGATACGACGATTCCGAAGGAGGCAACCAATCTGGTATATCTGGCAGTAGCCGATAGTAAGAGGTACATAGATTCGAACATCATTTATTCCATCTTTAAGAAGCGACCAAAACGAGCGGACATCTATTGGTTCCTTCATGTGGACACGGTTGATACGCCATACACAAGCAAATACTCGGTTGACACTATTATACCCAAGAAATGCTTTTTCGTTCGTATGCGGTTAGGTTTCAAAACTGACCATCGTGTGAACCTGCTTTTCAACAAGATCATTCATGAGATGGCTGATTCGGGAGAAATTGACCTGGTAAGTCCTTATCCGTCGCTCCATAAATATAGTATGATGGGTGACTTCAAGTTTGTGATCATTCATTCGTGGGCATCGACGGATAGTGAGATATCTACATTCGACAGATTGGTCATTCAGGGATACCGGCTCTTAAAAGAGCATAGTCTTTCGACGGAAGAGCTTTATGGAGTTGAGGCTGCTAACCTGGAGATCGAAAAAGTGCCCATTCAAGTGGGGCCAGTCGCAAAAGTGAAGATCAAACGAGAGCGTGATTAGCAGTTGTCGTTGTAACATCTTTCCATTCCAGACCTTCTGACTCGCCCTTCCAACTCTACGCCTTTTTCTGGAATTCAATGGTTGAACATCAATAATCCTTCCTCTGTCGATCCGGGTTTTTTTTAATTCGGGAGTGTTTCATTCGATTGTTATAATTACCCACCTACTTTGGGACAAATACAGTGTCCTGAATTATCGCCTTCCCTCTAGTTTTAATCAATAAGGGGCCAAATAACACTTTAAAACCCAAAAAGTCGCCATTTGCGGTATGCTTTTAAACGTGCAGAATTGCCTTGTGTGTGTTTGTGTGCGCAAACAACACGCAATTATTTCATTTTCCGCATACGATTTCGCTATAAAATTTTTACATTAGACTACAATAGCCTAAAGAACTTATTAACCACCCTAAAACAGAAGCCTAATGAACAGAACCCTCTAATGCAAAGTCTTCCTCAAACGGGTACAAGGTTGCCTGTTGAGCTTTCCGCGCAGGCGGAAAAACTTAATATTTTATCAAACCCAACTATTCTATGAAGCAACGATACCAAATTTTATCCGTCATACTTTTTTTTGTGCTGGCGAGCTTTAACGCTTTGGCACAAAGAACTGTATCCGGTACGGTTTCTGACTCGGAGGGCAAAGGGATGCCAGGGGTCAACGTGATCGTGAAAGGTACATCGACAGGTACGACAACCAACACCGACGGTCAATACAATATAAGCCTCGGTGATGGTTCCAACGTCCTTGTGTTCTCATTTATCGGCTATGCGACGCAGGAAATCGATGTTGGCACCCGCACGACTGTAGACGTTAGCATGACAGAAGACGTAGCCCAACTGAACGAAGTTGTTGTTACCGCTTTAGGTATTGAAAGAAATACCAAAGCTCTGCAATCGTCTGTCACGCAAGTCAGCGGTGATAACTTCACCCAGGCCCGCGAAATAAGTACGGCAAATGCACTTGCCGGACGTGTAGCAGGTGTTAACGTAACGAAGATCTCGTCGGGTCCCGGCGGATCGTCACGTGTAGTAATCAGGGGTGCCAAAACACTCGGATCAACATTAAACCAGCCGTTGTATGTTATCGACGGTATCCCGATGGATAACAGCAACTTTGGACAAGCTGGCGTTTGGGGTGGAGCTGACGCAGGGAGATGGGATGAACAGTCTCAACCCTGATGACATTGCCTCCATGACCGTTCTCAAGGGTGCAAGTGCTGCAGCTCTGTACGGATCACGCGCTGCTAACGGCGTCATATTGATCACAACCAAGAAGGGCTCTGGAAGGAAAGGCATTGGTGTTGAATTCAACTCCAACTATGTAATTGAGAAAGTCCAGAACCTGACTGATTTTCAGACAAGTAATGGTAACGGAGGTTATGTCGGACCAAATCTTGCCACGTCCACTGCACAAGTACCGGCAACCCTAGACGAACACTGGAACAACTGGTGGGGACTTCAGGCATGGGGTCCAAGATACACTGGTGAGCCTGTAGTTCAATTTGATGGTGTCGAAAGACCATATTCTTATAAAGGTGACAACTGGGATAGGTTCTATCAGACAGGCAGCACGATTACAAACAGCGTTGCATTTACTGGTGGAAGCGAAACTCAAAACTTCCGCTTCTCTGTTGCCAACCTTAAGAACAAGGGCGTCATTCCTAATTCAGGCTTCGACAGGCTTAACATGTCGCTCTCAGCAAATTCCAATTTTGGCAAGAAGGTGACCTTAACAACCAAGGTGATGTATTCACACGAAGAGGTTAAGAATAGGCCAAACATATCAGACTCACCTGGAAACGGTGTATTGGCGCTTTATTATATACCCGGCGATGTTGATGTGCGCGATATGTACGGTGACCCTAATAAACCTGGTGCTGTACCCGATCTCGTAACGCAAGGAGAAAAGGGAATATCTATACACGATGGAAAAGTGCCAGGTGAAGAGTTTCAGGTATCAAACAACCTTTGGACGCAGAACCCTTATTGGGCGGCTTGGCAGCAGCAGAATTCCGACGTAAGGGACCGCGTTATCGCATCTGGTCAATTGAGATATGATATCACTGATTACCTATACGTCCAGGGTAAAGCCGGAATGGACTGGTACACTAAGAGAGGCACTTCCTGACACCTCAAGGTACTGGCCACAATCGCGGTGGTAACATGACAGAAAATGAAAACAGAACCCGTGAAACGAACTTCGAGTACATGATCGGTTTCAATAAGGATTTCGACAAGATAGGTGTAAATGCCTTTTTTGGTGGAAATCGCATGCGCAGACAAGGAGAAACAATGTCGCTGGATGGAACTGGCTTTAGTTCGCCATTCTTCCCGGCAATCTCCAACGCAAAGGCTAAAACCTATGGCTACGGATTTGGAGAATCAGGTATAAACTCGTTGTTTGGATCTCTTGAGGTTTCATATAACAATTACTTGTTCCTGACTGCTACAGCACGCCAGGATTGGTTCTCTGTATTGAATCCTAAGAGCAATGATATTCTTTATCCTTCTGTGGGAGCCAGCTTTGTTTTCTCTGATGCGTTCACCAATCTACCCTCATGGTTGAGCTTCGGTAAGGCCAGAATTTCCTGGGCACAGGTTGGTAACGTTCAGTCCGTTAACCCATATGCTACGGTTAACACATACGCAGCATCACTTACACACGTAGGCCAACCGTTGGGTGGATTTACTTCAGGAAACAACTTTCCTAACCCCGATCTCAAACCGTTCTTATCAACGGAAACGGAATTCGGGTTGGATGTACGGTTCTTTGAGAACAGGCTTGGTTTTGACCTCACCTATTACGACCAAAAAACCACAGACGATATCCTGGATCAGAACATCTCATGGGGTTCTGGCTACCGGACGACATCTGTGAACCTGGGTGAAATAACTAACAAGGGTTTTGAGGCCTTAATTACCGGCACTCCAGTCAGAGGTGTAATCACCTGGGATATCTCGCTGAACTTTGCGAAAAACAACAGTAATGTGGTTTCTTTAATTGAAGGACAGAAAGAAGTGATTGGTGAAGAGCCGAGGACCAGAACCGTTTATATAAAACATATCGTAGGCCATCCTTATGGTATGATAACCGGTCAGGTACAAATGAAGGATCCTGCAACGGGCAAATTGGTCTACAATTCGGACGGTGCTCCTTTGACAGATGGTTCATATCAGATCATTGGATCAGGTGTACCTGACTTTACTGGTGGTTTGAACAACTCATTTACCTGGAAGAATCTCAATCTGGCTTTCCTCATAGATTTCAAATCAGGTGGAGACATCTATTCTGGAACGAACGTGAGGATGACACAGGCTGGGTTCACCAAACAAAGTTTGATAGGACGTGAAGGCGAAGCACCTTTAGAAATAGATGGTGTTATGGATTCTAACGACGATGGAGTTTACGAACCAATCTCGAGGACGCTTACCCCAGGCGAGGCTAACAATTACTGGGGTCAACTTGGTGAGAGAGGCTGCAGATCGTTTCATCTACGACGCCTCCTTTATTAAGTTAAGGCAGGTAACACTGGCTTATACGTTGCCAAAGAACTGGCTTGCAAAGACTCCATTCCAGACTGTTATGGTTTCGTTTGTTGGACGTAACCTTGCCATATTGTACAAGAATGTGGATAACATAGATCCTGAATCAAGTTACACCAGCAGTAACTCCCAAGGTCTTGATTACTTTGGTATGCCTGCAACACGCACATATGGTTTCAACCTGAGACTTACTTTCTAACCTAAAAGGAGAACACAATGAAACACATAAGAAAATTAATTTTGTGTACACTGGTTGCGACAACCATTGTGACTGGATGTAACACTGATGAACTCCAGGAATTGAATCTTAATCCTCAGGCTCTGGACAAGATAGATTTGAACTTCCTATTTACGTCAGCGCAGTTGGGTGCGGCGTCTGCAGGGTCTTCCGGCGACAACCGTTATATCGACTGGAGAACAAACATCGGGATGTGCGCTCATGCAATACAGCAACTGGCGAATGCAGGTGGCGGTATTGCTCCCGGCGATAAATACGAAGATAACTTCGAAACCGCTGAGGCTCCATTCCAATTCATGTACCTCGATCAGTTAAAGAACCTCAGAGAGATCCTGAGGCAAACCGCGGAGGGTGGCTACGACGCAGGCAATAAAAAAAATCTGCAGAGTGCTTCTCGGATTTTGAGAGCTTTCCTTTTCCACCGTGTTACTGATTATTACGGAAGCATACCGTACTTCGAAGCACTTCAATCAGCCGACAAACTATTCTTTCCTGTTTATGACAAACAAAAGGATATTTATGCTGATCTGCTTAAAGAGCTAGACGAAGCAACGGCTGCTTTCGGCCCTGCTGACAAATCCGACGGTTTTGCGGCTGCCGATATATATTACCAGGGCGATATCGCTAAATGGAAAAAATGGGGATTCTCATTGATGCTCCGGCTGGCTCTTCGTGTATCAAAGGTTGATGCTGCAACGGCTGGCACGTATATCACTAAAGCAGTTGCCGGCGGAGTCTTCACAAGTAACGCTGACAATGTGTGGGTACCCATGGATGTTGCGCCAAGTCTCTGGACAAACCAGAATGGTATTTCCAGAGCATTTTTCCCTGGTGATGGCGGTCAGCCCACGTTCCTCAGCAAAACATTTATTGACTGGCTCAAAGGACCGAACACTGGATCGACTGCAGATGATGATCCCAGGCTAATGATCTTCAGCGGCGGTATCGGAGACCTTATTGCAGAAGGAGATAACCTCTCAATGGCAGCCGATACTAAGCTCGATCCGCTGGTTCAAAAAGGTATGCCGAACGGAAAAAGCCAATCTATGCTTGATGCTATCGAAGGTCACCCCGTGAACCAGGACGATGAATATTCCAAAATGAACTATCTCTTCCTGCAGCGTGATGAGTCTTATATGCTAATGAATTATGGCGAGGTTGAATTTTATCTTGCCGAAGCAGCCGAAAGAGGTCTTGGCGGTGTATCAGGTGCAAAAGCTCACTATGATAATGGGGTTAAGGCGTCCATGCAAATGTATACGACCTATGATGCATCTCTTACAGTTAGTGACGCGGCAGTAACCGCTTACCTTTCGACCTACCCATACGGAACGGCCAAGCCAGCTCTTGAAATGATCGGCGAACAAATATGGGCTAATCACTTCCTCAACTGGTGGGAAGCCTGGTCAGATTGGAGACGTACGGAATTCCCGAAGCTTACCCCTACGAATTACCCGGGTAATGTTACGGGCGGAACTATTCCACAACGTCTCAAGTACCCTAATTCAGAAGTAGCGGGTAACCCGAACTTCGCTGCGGGATCGACTAGCCCTAACACCTATACTACCAAAGTATGGTGGGCCGGTGGTAACGAGTAGTTGTGATCTGAAATAAGAATGTTTAAAGAGGCTGCCTCAAAAGGGCAGCCTCTTTTATTGGAAGGCCTGACAGGAAACCATCAGCTTAATTATTGCGATAACTCAGTTCCATGCAGGTTAGCTGTGATTCAAGAAAAACAATTTCAATTATTAGGATTTGCATTCTTCTTTTTAAAGACAGCAACCTTTTCATTGTTCCTTGCTACCAAAATATACTTATCTCCTCCTGAACCCGATGACACTATGACGGCATCTCTTACTTCGCCATGGACGGTGAGTCCGGCCTGAGGAGTGACTTTAAAAACTCTGTTCCTAACCTGTGTTAATAGCACACCATGGCTGGCATCATGTCTTCCAGCCTGCGGCTTCAATGCATAAAAATTTCCAGCCAACCATATATCTTTTTTCCCGTCATCATCCAGATCGTCCACGATGATCCCAAATACCGGCGACACCTGAGCTTCGACTGGCAGTGATGCAAGATGGAATGAGCCTTTGTTGTTCCATAACACGGCGTTGCTGAGATAATATGCTTTGTATGCCAAAGACCTGCTTGTGATCTCGGAAGAGAACAACGAGTCATAGGTTTTGTAAGCATAGTCACCATATTTCAGAATTGATTTTCGAAGCGAAGGTAACTGAGTGGTCAACTCCGTTTTACTCACAAACGGATAAGCGCGATTATCGAGTGGTGCGTACCAGTTGATAATAAACTCGCTTTTCCCATTATCGTCGAAGTCGTTGACAAACATGGTAAGCGGTTTGGACAGCGAGGCTTTGAACTTCGTATTCAACCCCCAGTTTCCCAGTACAAAATCGACATTCCCATCGGAATCGAGATCAGCTGCTTCTACCCTGTTCCACCAACCTTCGCTGTTCGGGATTGAAATACTATTCTCAATAACACCGTTGTCATTCTGAAAGATCGTAATGGCCATCCAGTCGCCGACCACGACCAGGTCCTTATCTCCGTCGCCATCAGAATCAGCCCAGGTCGCATCTGTCACCATCCCCGCATTAGCGAGAGAAGGAGGCGTAACATTCATCCAAGTGCCTTCCTTATTATTTAGCAAATAGCTCTGGGGTGGTAAGCCATAGTTTCCCGGGACGCAACGGGCGCCGACAAAAATATCAATATCTCCATCCTGATCGTAATCTTCAGCTTCAATGGTCGAAAAGTTACCAATCAATTGAGGGATCGCTCCCATGTCGCGTGTAAAATTCCCTCGACCATCATTTTTATAAAAACGTATAAAAAAATACTTCCGATCCGTCTCCGGCTCATTTCCTCCTGAACCGATCAACAGGTCAAGATCTCCATCCTTGTCATGGTCGAAAAGTACGCCACAAGTGCTTTCAGCTGGTTTGTCAGATATGAAAGCAGGAGTCGGCCTGTACAGAAATTTTCCATCCCTGTTTTGAAGCAACAATTTGTCCGGATCACCAGCAGCGCCAAGCAGTATGAAGTCCTCGATCTTATCTCCATTTACGTCTCCTACTATCAGCCTTGGTCCTTCTGTCGACAACATGCGTGGCAGCAGGATCTCGTCGTTGAAATCGTTGTTAAGGTTTTCATTGTGCTTGATCGAGTGCGGAATAACTTCGGCACTGATGTCCTTGAAACGTTCGATGGGAAGTTTCTTATCGCGGCTAGTGCTGGTAATAGCATCCTTGTGGCTAAGGATAATGGTGCGGTTAGTTGCTACCTGGGTGAGAATCTGTTCTTTTCCGTCAGGCCACGTCACACGAAGACTATCAATAATCCTTTCGGTTCCTAAACCGAACATGAGATACGGTTCAATGCTGCTTTGAAAACCCCTCGTATTGAAATTTTGAAGCGCGAAAACTTTTTCACGGATCTTAAGCATCACCTGCGCCCCGATACCAAACTTGTTTTGAGGAGGGCCCTGGAAACCTACCTTCAGGAAATGGCTGTTGGCTCTTTTATTTGCGTCATTTCGATAGACGAAGGCATTGGAATTGATGTTGTTAACAACAAGGTCAAAGTCACCATCATTATCCAGATCACCATATGCGGAGCCGTTGCTGAAGGATGGCTGTCCGAGTCCAAGAGCATCCGCTTGATCCTCAAAAGCAAGTACGCCGGAATTATGAAAAGCATAATTCTTCAGCGGCGTAGAGGGCATATATGAAATAAAATCCCGGTAATCGAATTTGCCTCTTTTGGCGACGATATCGTTGCGCTTTTGAGCATCTGCCAGAAATTCCCTGAAATCCATCGACATTAAATCTCTTTGAATGCCGTTGCTTACAAAAATGTCTTTGTTGCCATCATTTTCGAAATCAAAGATCAAAGCACCCCAGCTCCAGTCTGTCGCTGCTACGCCGGACAACAATGCCACTTCTTGAAATTCCCCCCGACCATCATTTAGCTGCAAGCAGTTTTGGACCATCTGATAGTGGAAATTGGCCCGGTATTTCGTGTCTTCAAGGTGATATGGATCGAAAGCAATAGTCGTTTTCAGCCTGTAGTTATCGGCCGGTAACATATCCGTTGTGAATATCTCAGAACTGCCATCATTGTTCAGGTCGGCAATATCGGCACCCATACTGGATACCGGACAATAGTTAATCCTCGTAATCAATTCTTCGGAGAACTTGCCGTTCCCACGGTTGATGTAGAGGTAATCACGCTCCCAAAAATCATTGCTGACATAAATGTCCGGCATGTGATCACCATTAAGATCACTTACAGAAACACCAAGGCCGAAGCCGATCTCACTGCTGAAAATCCCCGCCTGTGTGGTAACATCATAAAATACGTTTCCATCGTTCCTCATGAGTTTGTCGCCGCCGGGATCCGGCCGTTCGCGTACTTTCTTATACAACTCAATTTTTCCAGGATCTTTAAAACTGTTGTTCAGGATGTAGCAGTCCAGGTCGCCGTCAAGGTCGTAATCAAAAAAAGCGGCGTGAGTTGAATATCCCTCATTATTCAAATTATATGTTTTCGCTTGTTCCGAGAAGGTAAGGTCACCATTGTTGATGAATAACTCATTTTCGCGATCCTTGCCATTAACATCCCCTGAATTACAGACATAAATGTCCAACAACCCGTCGTTATTTACGTCTGCCATTGTCACGCCGGTACTCCAGGCCATGTTTCCGCCAACACCTGCCTTCTCCGTTATATCTTCAAATACCAGATTGCCTTTGTTGAGGTACAGCTTGTTTTTTTTCTGATTTGCAGTAAAGTACAGGTCAGGCAACGAATCGTTGTTTATGTCGCCAATAGCAACACCTCCTCCGTTGTAAAAATTACGATATGTAAGTATGTTAAAGGTCTCGCCGTCAACAACCTCGTTATTAAAATCGATTCCGGTTTGCGCCGCCTCCAACAAGCTAAAAAGCCTGGCAGTATCGCCATCATTCAATGCTTCCGTCTGCTTGTTCGACTCTTGAGATGAGCAAGTCCAGAAAAACAAACCGGACAGCGCAAGAACAGTAGCGTTAAGGTAGCGTCTATAACTTTCTGAAAAGGGCTTCAAATACATTTTAGCAAATAGGTTTCACTTTTCTGTTGGCTTAAACAAACCATCTCCATCTGTTCCCATATAAGCACCCCAAAGAACGGGTTCCCGCATCCTTACCGGAGTGTCGATCCTGCTCACTCGCATACCCAGAAAAGCCAACAGGTCAAAGTGATGATAATATTGGCAATATATGAGGTCCAGATACCCATCACCATCGAGGTCTCCGATCCAAGGGGTAGAAAAAATGTTCTTAAATCCTTTTGCCTGGTCTATGATCTGAACGGATTTCGATTTGAAGTTGATAGCCATCAGCTTGTTCTCTATTTCCGTTGGCGATTTACCAGCAAACCCTAGTGAACAATCGAACTCGTTAATACTAACAATCGCTTCATCCTGGCCGTCATTATCCAGATCGTAAGCTACCGGAGACGAATAGCCTGTGCATCCCATGGAATCCTGGTATACAATTGAACCATCCTTTCCATCTATTAAAATTTGAAGTGATCCTGTACTGTTTGGCCACATTCCCTTACTAACGAAAGTGAAAAAATCTGGCGTTTGGTCGTCCGTAAAATAACCAACCGCAAGGCTATTGCTACACTCGGTCTCGCTGATGGTGCGCTTCCAAAGAGTTTTATTTGTCTTCAGGTCAAATGCGAATACTGTACTAGCGTGAGATATCGCGACGACATCAGTGGTATCCATCACCAGAAATATCAGCAACTGAAGGAGGGGCTATGAATCCATGACCTTTTTCAGACGCAATTATTTGGGCGTTGAATAACTTTCGCTCCATTAGATCACTCAACCTCGCCTTATAAAGATGGCCATCAATGGTCTCACCACCTGTGCCAAAAAGTATGGTAGGATCATTTTCTCCTGGTTGTGCAAAACAAGTCGGTGACATGTAAGATTCCCTGCCGTCGGGCATCGTATCCGCTGCCAGAATTTTTCCGGATTTGCTATCAAAAACCATTAGCACTGCCGGATACCTTTCCTTTTCGGAATAAGGATCAGCTTTCGCGTTCCCGCCATTTATCGTTAACAAATCCATTAGTCCATCGCTATTTTGATCCGGCACCAACACGCTGTTGTTAAAATTAAAACGCGCATGTTTCATAATCGGGTCCTGCTCATAATCGACGTACTGATAGGCCCACAGGACTTCACCTGTTTTTCCGTTCAGGGCCCTGAAATAAGGAGACCTTCCCCCAATGAAAATATCTTTCACGCCATCTGCGTTCATATCGTAAAATGTAGCGGAACCATACACCTGATCAGAAGCCTCTTGTTGCCAGAGGAGTTTTCCTGTTTGTCCATCAATCGCAATTATGCCTTGTTCACTGCTTTGAAATTCGTTTTTACCGGCCCCCATCACGATATCCAGCACCCCGTCACCATTAAGATCGGTTGCGCGGGGTGATGACTGTGATCCTATCACGGGAAAATTTTCAGTCCAAAGGCGTGTGCTGACTTTTTTGTTGTTGCATGAAAAAAGCAATGACGACAATGCCAGAATAAACAGATTTCTTGAAAAGAATACCAATCGGTGGGAGCGCATCATATGATAGTTCTATACCGGAGAGTGCGGCGCAAATAATCAAAGCCGGCCCTGAACCACTCATCAAAAAAAGTGAACTTGCTTGAGAAAAGATACATTTCAGAAGCCCGGTAAAACCGGGCTTGTAAAGATATAAAAAAGGGCCGTACAACCTCTAAAAAGGGGTACAAACCCCTTCTGGGCAACCATAAAATATTGTATTCCTCGACCCCATTTTTACTAATTCTGATTTAACTTGTATGGAAAAGATCTCCGTAATTGCTTCGATATGAGGTATCAGCGTCCCATTTTTTTTCGCCCATGAAAGGAAAATTTTTTGCCTTGTATAGTTTCATGATTTTCGTGCTTCTTAATTGGTGCTTTGCCCAGCAGGCAGCACTTTTCGAGAAGGTCCCGCCCTCAAAGAGTGGAATAACGTTCAAGAACGCGCTCGAAGAAAGTCCGAAATCAAACGTCCTGACCTATGAATACTTCTACAATGGTGGCGGAGTTTCAGTTGGCGATATCAACAATGATGGACTGGACGATATCTATTTCACCAGCAATATGAAGCCTAACACGCTCTATTTAAATCTTGGGAATTTTAAATTCAAAGAAATAGCCGCATCGGCCGGTGTAGAATGTAAAGGTGGATGGAAGACCGGGGTTACTATGGCTGACGTTAACGCCGACGGTAATCTCGATATATATGTTTGCTATTCCGGCAAAGGCGATCCGGAAAAAAGAAGAAACAAACTGTTCATCAATAACGGCAACCTGACATTTACTGAAAAAGGTAAGGAGACAGGTCTCGATGATCCGGGCTACACTACACATGCTTCCTTCTTTGACTTTGACAAGGATGGCGATCTTGATATGTACCTGCTGAATCACAACGTGGTGGTTATACGGGAATTCGAATATGCCAAAGCAAAAGAAACAAGGCATCCCTATGCAGGCGACAAGCTGTTCAGAAACGACAACGGACGATTTGTAGACATCAGCGAAGCGGCGGGTATCAAAGGCAACCCACTTGGGTTCGGATTGGGAATAACAGTAGCTGATGTTAACAAGGATGGGTGGCCAGACATGTATGTATCAAACGACTACGTTGAGCCGGACTACATCTACATTAACAATCAGGACGGCACGTTTACCGATCGGATGACGGAATACGTTCAACACCTCTCCTATTTCTCCATGGGCTGCGACGTTAGCGACATTAACAACGACGGATGGCCTGATATTTTTACCGTCGACATGTTACCTGAAGATAACAAGAGACAAAAACTTCTTTACGGACCCGAAAACTACGAACACTATGCGTTGATGGTGCTGAATGGATTCTATTTTCAGAATATGCGCAACATGCTGCATCTCAACAACGGGAACGGTACCTATAGCGAGATCGGTCAGTATTCAGGCATTTCGAAGACTGACTGGAGCTGGGCACCATTGTTTGCCGACTATGACAATGATGGTTGGAAGGATCTGTTCATCACCAATGGCTATTACCGGGATTATACCAATCGCGATTTTCTGAAATACAAGGGTGACTATTATTTTCAAAAATCAAAGGCCGGGGAAAAGGCCGATACCTTCCACCTGGTAAGCACGATGACATCGACTCCGGTTCACGACTACATGTATCGGAACAACGGCGACCTGACATTTACTGATGAAAGCGAAGCGTGGGGTCTCAACGAAAACAACTTCTCAAACGGAGCAGCGTACGCTGACCTTGATAACGACGGCGACCTCGATATCGTAGTGAATCACCAGAATGCGGTTGCATCGGTATTTAAGAACAACACCCGCGAACGATACGCCGATCATAACTTTTTACAGCTAACCTTAACGGGTTTAGGAAAAAATACCAATGCTATCGGCGCAAAAGTTCTGGTATATGCAAGTAACAAGATCCAATACTACGAACACGTCTCCACCCGCGGATTTCAATCATCGGTGAGCAATCGAATCCATATTGGCTTGGGGAAACTGCAGGCAGTTGATAGTATTCAAATCACTTGGCCGTCGGGCAAAGTCAGCACATTGAAAGATGTAAAAGCAAATCAGCACGTCAAGTTGAGTGAAAATGGAAGCGAACAAAAAAAACTAACTCAGCCGGTTCAGCCAACGCTCTTCAGCCGGGTAGACCCACTGATTGACTACACGCACATAGAAGAGGGCTACAATGATTTTAAACGACAACCATTGTTGCTCACCATGTTAACAACCTGTGGACCTATCATGGCGACGGCGGACGTTAACAACGACGGAAGGACAGACGCTTTTGTTGGTGGAGCACAGGGAAATCCAGCGAAGATTTTCCTTCAAAACAGTTCAGGAGGATTTACAGAATCAGTAACGGACTTTAATAAAAATTTTACAGATGCGGACGCGCTCTTTGCAGATTTCGATGGAGATGGTGACGTAGATCTGTACATTGTGAGTGGCGGCTACAATGAATATGCTGAAACCGACCAATCACTGCAAGACAGAATTTACCTTAACGATGGCAAAGGCAAGTTTAGCCTCGCAACGGGACATATACCCGATATTCGGGGAAGTAAATCCTGTATAACTGCTAAGGATTTTGATCACGATGGGGACCTGGACCTTTTCGTTGGAGGACGTGTAATCCCCGGAAAGTATCCCGTCACACCGGAAAGTTTTATTCTGCGAAACAATGCTGGCAAGTTCGAAAATATAACAAGCTCTATTGCACCAACTCTTGCGCGTATCGGAATGGTAACGGATGCCAAATGGATGGATGTAAATGGCGATCGTTGGGAAGATCTTGTGGTCATGGGTGAGTTCATGGCTATTGAAGTGTTTGTGAACGAATCAGGTAAAAAGCTTGAGCGCGCTACCGAAAGATTTTTTGATGCCCCGCTTACAGGATTATGGAGCAGAATGATTATCCATGATTTCGACAAGGATGGAGACGAGGATATTATCGCTGGCAATCTCGGTCTGAACACACAATTGAGGGCAAGTGTCAAAGAACCCATTACACTGGTCTATAAGGATTTCGATAACAATGGCTCAGTCGACCCCATACTCACTCATTATATACAGGGAAAACCCTATCCATTTCCCAGCTCGTGATGAATTGCTAGACCAGATGTATAGCATGCGGAGCAAGTATACAAACTATGCCTCGTACGCTGATGCACAGCTTAATAACATCTTTTCCGCCAATGATCTGAAAGACGCCAAAGAGCTCAAAGTAACGACACTTGAAACCACATATCTTGAGAACACCGGCAGCGGATTTGTACGTCATGCTCTTCCATCTGAAGTCCAATTCGCCCCTGCGTATGCAATGACCTTGCTGGATTACAACAAAGACGGCAATATGGATCTATTGATCGGAGGGAACCAGAGTTCTATACGCATAAGAATGGGTGTCATTGACGCCAATTTCGGACAGCTGTTTGAGGGTAATGGAAAGGGAACGTTTTCGTATGTTTCGCAATCCAGGTCGGGTTTAAAAATTACCGGTGATATCAAATCTCTTCAGCTGATCGACATCAGAGGTGTGAAGTACCTGATGGCCGGAATAAATAATTATGGTGTAGAAAGCTACAAACTGAATTAATTGAATGAAAAGCCAGGTATCGTGTCTTCTGCTTTTTTTGATAATGACAAATGCTGTCGCACAGAAAGAAGGACGGCATCAGCAGGAACTACAGTTACTTGCCGACAACGTTTTTAGTTTGTCGGAAGTCATGTTACACGATGTGGCCAATCCACCTGCGGCAAGTCGTTTTTATGCGTATGCGCTTTTAGGTGCCTACGAAGCGGCTTTCTACTCACAGAAGAAGCTACCAAATATCAATACCAAATTGAATGTGGATCCGGCATATTCAGCCTCCACCAGTGCCAAAGAATTTTAATTTGTCTTTTTGCACGAACTACACGATGCTGCAGGTAGGTCGGCAGATCATGCCATCGGGTGCGATGCTGGAAGAAAAGCAAAAACTTTTGATCGAACGTTTCAGGAGGAAGAAAAAAATGTCAAAGGAAGATCTGGATCAACAGATTCGTTATTCGGAGGAAATTGCTAAACAAGTTGTGCAATATGCAAGAGCTGACGACTACAACAAACTAAGCACGTACAGAAGATACACACCCAGTAAGGACGAAGGCCATTGGTATCCTACGCCACCTGAGTACATGTCAGCGGTAGAGCCTCAGTGGAAGACAGTACGGCCTTTCTTCCTGGATTCGGCAAAACAATTTGCACCTCCGCCCCCTGCAGTCTTCAGCAAGGACACGACAAGCATCTTCTATAAGCAGATGCTTGAAGTTTATCACGTGCGAAAGAACATAACTCCGGAGCAAGAAAAAATTGCAAACTTTTGGGATTGTAACCCTTTCGCTGTTACCTATTCCGGACATATGGCGATAGGCCTTAAAAAGATCTCGCCGGGAGGTCATTGGATGGGCATTACGGGGATTGTCTGTAAAAAAGCAGATCTTCCTCTTGATTCCGCCATCCTTGTCCATACAGTGGTAGCCCTTACGTTACATGATGGATTTATCAGTTGCTGGCAAGAGAAATACGATAGCGACAGGATTCGTCCAGAGGCGGCAATAAATAAGTTGTTAGACCCGTCCTGGCGACCGCTTCTTCAAACACCGCCTTTTCCGGAATATACGAGTGGTCATAGTGTGGTGTCTTCCTCTGTCGCTACGGTGCTGACATTCTTGCTTGGCGACGATTTCAGTTTTGTCGACACATCTGAAGTATATTTTGGAATTCCGGAGAGGCGCTTCAAATCATTCAACGAAGCGGCAAATGAGGCCGCCGTGTCAAGGCTTTATGGAGGCATACATTTTCGCGATGCGTGTGACAATGGCGTGGCGCAGGGCAAACGCGTAGGAGAATTTGTATTGGCAAACTTGTTCGGAAAAATCCAATAAAAAAAGACCTGGTCCTAAGACCAGGTCTTCCGCCGCCTTCATCCCGATTGTTATCGAGGCTTTGGCAGTTGATTGACAAACATGTCAAAACACGTTACTTGTTGTGGCCAGCAAGATTGAATGCGAGGTAAATTTGTCCTACTGAATTCTTAGCTCCTCCTAATAAGTTCTTTTCGCTCCATTGCTTTTTGCGATCTCGTTCAATCCGTAGTTATAACGCGCACCGAGTTGTACGTTACCGAGATTAAATCCGATGCCACCGGCTAAACCGTAATCCCAATTGTCGAAATTCTTCCTGTCCAACTCGTACAAAGTCATCTCCAAGATCTCCATCGGTATCGATGTTAGCGCTGAGCAAATATGCCCAGTATGGACCTGCGTGAATTTCAACAGCATTTCCAAGTTTAAACACAGCAAGAACGGGCATGTCGAGATAACCCAGGTTAAACTTTGTTTCCGCATCGATAATTCCATACTCGTGAGTAACTTCATTACCCTTCGTCGAATAGTTTAACTCAGGCTGAATAGCAAAGCCTTCGTTCACGAATAACTGACCAAACACCCCGGCATGAAAGCCTACTCTTGGCGTGCTTATCAGTAATCTGCTCACCCGAAGTGAAATTACTTACGTTCATACCGCCCTTGATACCAGCGCGTGCTCTTGCTGGCGACATTATCCCGATCAGACTTTGATTTACTACTGGTTGTGGTTTCTGTCGTCACTGTTGTTTGTGTGGTGGTCTCATCTTGTTGCGCATTTGCCTGGAAAGAGAATGTCAACACTCCCGCAACCATTGCAAAGGTGAGTACACAACATTTTCCAAATTCTCTTTTCATTAGTTTCATATGTAAAATCATTTTAATTAAACATGATTCTCATATGATTACTGAAATCATAGTGCCAAACTTCAGTTAGCGCGTTATTTGGCTATTACGCGGGATTAGCTGGGCATCTGTTGAATTTCTTTCATTGCCGTGTATATCTATCCATATGTGAAGCAATTCATCATAATGTGGATATTTCGCACGTGGGATTTCAGCTACCCGGGTACCTTGCTACCTGGGCACCATTGTAATGGACGCAAATCGCTGAAAAAGCTGGGCCAAATAGTATCAATGGCGTCAGATACAACGGAACGTATAGGACTGAACAATGAACAATGAGCAATGAACAATGAGCAGTGATCATTGAACAATGATCATGCGATCTATGACGAAGGCTGTTGGAGTTTGCGGAGTAAGTCTGCAAATGAAGCGATATTTCGTTAATCCGGAATTTAGCGAACATATTCCCACTCCCAAACTTCGCCGTCATCGAGATCGACAACGACGCCTTGCCAGAGGAATCCGTTTTTTTTCAGAATTTTTGCCGAATGGTTTTCTTCCATTAATGTTCTGGCCATGATCTTTACTGTGGGATCGGTTCTCAGCGTCATCATGACAAGTTCTTTGCATATCATTGTTCCGATACCCTTGTGTTGAAATGAAGGAAATGTTCCATAGGCAATTTCAACCCTTCCGCTCCATTGGTCGACCTTTAAAGCCGCCGCTCCCAACCCAGTCTCCATCCAGCGACGCATAATAACCGATCCATGGAACGACATAACCAACGCGCGAATAAAACATGACCGACATCTCCAGGTTCTCTCGACAGTCTGGATGAGCTTCGAATTCTGTGTTCTCGTGCAAAAATTCTTTGATTGGAATTAATTGGAGATTCATGAGGGAAAGTGTATAGAGAAGCTAAGTTCGGTAAAAGAACCGTACTTCCTCAATTTATCACCTCATTATAGAAGACTTCATAGTGTTTTACTTTCTCAGGAAACTCCAGAAGAAATTCATCATCTTCAGGATAGTATTTTGCTTTTTCATAATCAGAGCCAGCAAATTTTTTTATGTGCCTTATGGAAGGCCAAAAGGGTGATCAGCGTAAAATGAGCAACGTTATTTTCCACATGGTGCAGAAATTGGATTCCTAGAATCCCCTTGACGGACTTATAATCATGAACTGCAACTTTTAATAAAAACTCTTTATAGGCAGCAGCTTTTGACAGGCTGGTCCTGCCTTCCCATATCCTTGCTATCATAGGTGATGTGTTCGTGTGAGTAAAAATCCGCTAGCGTCTACTCGTTATGCTGTCTTTAGCTTTGCCTTCCTTTATTGTAACTTCAATCGAGACCGTTGCCTCATCGGAAGAATAAGGCTCTTGCTTCCAACACCAAAGTCACGGCGGTTGACCGTAAACTCAGCCGAAAATGTTCCTTCGTTTTCTTTACTGGTATATGTAAACGGAATTTCAACCTGCTTTGTGACACCTTTTATTGTAAGATCGAATGTTCCGTGATATTTATTCTTTTCAATGTGTTTGATTTTCTTCGACGTCATTTTGATGCGGGATATTTCTCGACATCAAAATATTTACGCATCTGCAAATCTTTGTCGCGCTTTTTTATTCCTGTTTTAATAGTAGCAACACCCACTGACGCTTTGAGCACACTCTTGTCAAGGTCCTTTGGATTGAATTTTATGTCTGCCTGAAGATCTGAAAACGATCCATCGACGGTAATACCGGCATTCTTTATCTTGAATGTGACCTTATGGATTTGATTTCCTGACCAGAATCACCCGCAGCAGCAGTAATGCATGTCAATAATAGTATCCAGCTTAGCCTTTTCATAACACTGAGATTTTGACCCGCCCGAACGACTTGCCGAAACATGTTCAAGCGGTTCCACAGTAATCACCCAAATTCACTTTGTAATTTCGGTCGGGCAGGTCCCATTCAAGATAATAGAGCCAAAAGTCGTGCCTTATATCCCTTGTTTCCTCCGTTTTTGAGGGCTTTTTTCACCAGTGCGCGCAACATCTTTAAGTCATACAGCCGCGTAGCTTTTTTCAAAATCGTAAGGATTACTTTGACGGTAGGTTTTTCGTTGGATCGATCACTAATATTTTCATCCTTGACCTGCTCTCCTGGATCAGCCTGGGGTGAGAAATATTTCTTCCTTCAACTATTCCAATGTAAGGAAGGGAAGTTTTTCTCTGAATCCATAAGTAGCAAAACATCCTTTTCCGAAAACAAAAGAAGGGCATCGATTTCAATCATGTATGCGTTCGATTAGGTTCATCACTAACCCCGTTCGACTCCAGCTTTTCTCAGTTGAACGTTTCAATTCGACCGAAAAATGGGCTAATTTGTCTAATTATCTCCTAAACCGCCTCGCAATGAAGAACAGCATGCAACGTTTTGTTGCGAATTCCCGTTTCTGGAAACGAAAGGCATTAACTGCCGCAAACCTTCTGCCTTCGACCTTATGAAAACGCCTTTAGCTATTTTAGGAGCGATCCTCCTGTTCAGTTTCACGTTAGCTGCCCAACACCCATTGATAGGCACATGGGAGATGGTATCTATCAAAGGTATTGGCGCCAGCGGTGAACGGTTTTCTATTGACACATCCACTGTCCGTGAAGTAAAAATTATAACTCCCACCCACTACATGCTTATTGCCCACGACGTTCAGGGCGATTCGCTGGTTTTCAATCGTAGCTATTCAGGTACCATTAAACTTGACGGTAATAAATACATCGAGCATCCCACACAAGCATCTGTACAGATCTTCGACAATGTGAAAACCGATTTTACGTGGAAGATTGAAGGAGATAAATTCATTCAGGCCGGAACCCTTATTCGTCCGGATGGAAAAAAAATAGTGCTCGAGGAAATGATATTCAAGCGGGGTTAAGACACCAAATGCTTACCCACAAAATCCCGCTATCGGCGCCTGGTCGCAGTTGTCGTCCTCGTATACAAATTTCGATGGC
>CAVZFT010000031.1:0-80430 GCA_963774615.1 uncultured Cytophagales bacterium | reverse complement strand
AATGGATGATAATTGATAGCGGACCTGCGGACATTTCAGCGATGGAATGGGACCGCAAAGATTCTTTTAAGAGGAAACTCAAAAAGGAGAATTTAAAACCATTACGGTAATCAGACAAAACAAGTAAGCTGCTTCGAGAGGAGCTTCCGAAGGGAGCGATCGAAGATGGCGTGGGAGAAGGAAGCTTTTAAGCTGCAGGCTTAAGCTGATATGCTTCAAAAGATTTATTACAATGGAGAGTTTGATCCTGGCTCAGGATGAACGCTAGCGGCAGGCCTAATACATGCAAGTCGAACGGTAAGTTTGTAGCAATATGACACCAAGAGTGGCGCACGGGTGCGTAACACGTATGCAACCTACCTTTAACAGGGGGATAGCTCCGGAAAGGGAATTAACCCGCATAATATAATTGGATGGCATCATTTGATTATTAAAGATTTACGGGGTTAAGGATGGGCATGCGTCCGATTAGCTAGTTGGTAGTGTAACGGACTACCAAGGCGATGATCAGTAGGGGATCTGAGAGGTTGATCCCCCACACTGGCACTGAGATACGGGCCAGACTCCTACGGGAGGCAGCAGTAGGGAATATTGGGCAATGGACGGAAGTCTGAACCAGCCATGCCGCGTGCAGGAAGAAGGCCTTCTGGGTTGTAAACTGCTTTTGCCAGGGAATAAAAAGCCCTTGCGTGGGAAATTGAAGGTACCTGATGAATAAGCACCGGCTAACTACGTGCCAGCAGCCGCGGTAATACGGAGGGTGCAAGCGTTGTCCGGATTTATTGGGTTTAAAGGGTGCGTAGGCGGCCCTTTAAGTCAGTGGTGAAATCCCCCAGCTTAACTGGAGAATGCCATTGATACTGACGGGCTTGAGTACAGACGAGGTAGGCGGAATTGATGGTGTAGCGGTGAAATGCATAGATATCGTCAAGAACACCGATTGCGAAGGCAGCTTACTAGGCTGTAACTGACGCTGAGGCACGAAAGTGTGGGGATCAAACAGGATTAGATACCCTGGTAGTCCACACTGTAAACGATGATTACTCGATGTGGGCGATATACAGTCCGCGTCTAAGCGAAAGCGATAAGTAATCCACCTGGGGAGTACGCCGGCAAGGGTGAAACTCAAAGGAATTGACGGGGGTCCGCACAAGCGGTGGAGCATGTGGTTTAATTCGATGATACGCGAGGAACCTTACCTGGGCTAGAATGCCCGTGACTGGTCCAGAGATGGATCTTTCCGCAAGGACAAGAAGCAAGGTGCTGCATGGCCGTCGTCAGCTCGTGCCGTGAGGTGTTGGGTTAAGTCCCGCAACGAGCGCAACCCCTATCTTTAGTTGCCAGCACGTAATGGTGGGGACTCTAAAGAGACTGCCTGCGCAAGCAGAGAGGAAGGAGGGGATGACGTCAAGTCATCATGGCCCTTACGCCCAGGGCTACACACGTGCTACAATGGCGTATACAGAGTGTTGCTAGCTGGTGACAGTGAGCCAATCACAAAAAGTACGTCTCAGTTCGGATTGCAGGCTGCAACTCGCCTGCATGAAGCTGGAATCGCTAGTAATCGCGTATCAGCAATGGCGCGGTGAATACGTTCCCGGACCTTGTACACACCGCCCGTCAAGCCATGGAAGTCGGGAGGACCTGAAGACAGTTGCTGTAAGGCGCTGTTTAGGGTTAAACCGATGACTGGGGCTAAGTCGTAACAAGGTAGCCGTACCGGAAGGTGCGGCTGGAACACCTCCTTTCTGGAGTCACGCTTTAGGGGTGACAAAGAAAACGAGGATTTGGAAGACCGGAGATTAATCGAAGGTCGACAAAGGGTTTGCTATCAATTACATTTATTCGAAATTATTGGGAGAAGTGCAAGCAAGCTACAGGCTGAAGGCGGAAAGCTCAGAAAGCTAGCAAAGCTTAAGGCCAGAAAAGAGAACCGAGCTAGTACACTAGCGGTTAGCAAGAGCAGAGCTTGAGGCTTGAAGCTAAAAGCTTGAAGATTAAAAGAGGGCTTGTAGCTCAGGTGGTTAGAGCGCTACACTGATAATGTAGAGGTCCGTGGTTCGAGTCCACGCAGGCCCACATAGTTGAAGTTAGAGTGAAGTTTGATGTGCGATGGTAAGAGTTAGGAAATCGGACATCGAATCGAACTAACAAAGGGGGATTAGCTCAGCTGGCTAGAGCGCCTGCTTTGCAAGCAGGAGGTCATCGGTTCGACTCCGATATTCTCCACTAGAATGATAGTGAGAGCGCAAGAATGTTAGAAGTCAGAAGTAAGAAGTAAGAAGATTAGAAGTAGAAGATTCCGATTGAAAGTTGAAAGAGTTGAAGACAAGACGTAACTGAGTTGAAACTGATAGCTCACATTGTCAATCCCATTAGCCGGGCCGTTAGGTAAGCCACCTTAAGCCACCGCTAGAGGAATAAGAATGACAAAGGAGTTCATTGACATGCTGATGAAAGAGTAGTAAAGTAGAGACGCAAGGATCGATAGATGATAAGCGTCGATACAAAGGTGTAGACGACGCAAGATATTGCAGTCAGTACAATAAAGAAATGTAGACGCGAAAAGGTTCATAAAAGGATGCTGAATCCACTCAAATGAATCATGAATGCGTCATACAGCGAGCACATAGGAAAAATCCCAATGAAGTCACACACGAAGCAAAAGGGTGTGATGGAGGTGAAAATAAAAATCGTTTTAAAAGAAGTAATAAGGGCGTATGGGGGATGCCTAGGCTCTCAGAGGCGAAGAAGGACGTGATAAGCTGCGATAAGCTACGGGGATCCGCAAATAGCTATTGATCCGCAGATTTCCGAATGGGGCAACCCGGTGTACTGAAGGTACATCATCATTCGCAAGATGGAAGCAAACCCGGAGAACTGAAACATCTAAGTACCCGGAGGAAGAGAAAACAATCAGTGATTGCGTAAGTAGTGGCGAGCGAACGCGCAAGAGCCCAAACCTGATTAGTTACGGCTAGTCAGGGGTTGTAGGACCACGATATCGACTAAAATATGAAGCTGAACTGCCTGGGAAAGTAGGCCATAGAGGGTGATAGCCCCGTAAGCGTAAGGTAGTGTTACGTAGTGGTATCCTGAGTAGGGCGGGGTCGGAGACGCCCCGTTTGAATTTGCCAGCACCATCTGGTAAGGCTAAATACTCCTGAGAGACCGATAGTGAACCAGTACTGTGAAGGAAAGGTGAAAAGAACCCTGAATAAAGGGTGAAATAGAACCTGAAACCATACGCTTACAAGCGGTCGGAGCCCTGTAATTGGGTGACGGCGTGCCTTTTGCATAATGAGCCTACGAGTTACTCTCACTGGCAAGGTTAAGCCCTGAAGAGCCGCAGCCGGAGCGAAAGCGAGTCTGAATAGGGCGCATAGTCAGTGGGAGTAGACGCGAAACTTTGTGATCTACCCTTGGTCAGGATGAAGTTCCGGTAACACGGGATGGAGGTCCGAACTAGTAAACGTTGAAAAGTTTTTGGATGAGCTGAGGGTAGGGGTGAAAGGCTAATCAAACTGAGAAATAGCTCGTACTCCCCGAAATGTTTTTAGGAACAGCGTGGAGGTTGAGTTTAATAGAGGTAGAGCTACCAATTGGACTAGGGGGAGTCAAATCCTACCAAATCCAGATGAACTCCGAATGCTATTAAATATACTCGGCAGTGAGGGCTTGGGTGCTAAGGTCCGTGTCCGAGAGGGAAAGAACCCAGACCATCAGCTAAGGTCCCAAAATCTATACTAAGTTGAACTAAGGCGGTTCAGTTGCATAGACAGCCAGGATGTTTGCTTGGAAGCAGCAATTCATTTAAAGAGTGCGTAACAGCTCACTGGTCGAGCGACAGAGCATCGATAATAATCGGGCATCAAGTATAGTACCGAAGCTCTGGATTGTACAGCAATGTACAGTGGTAGGGGAGCATTCTATTGGCGGTGAAGGTGTCTGGTAATGGTTGGTGGAGCGGATAGAAAAGCAAATGTAGGCATAAGTAACGATAAGGCAGGCGAGAAACCCGCCCACCGAAAGACTAAGGTTTCCGGGGCAATGCTAATCGACCGCGGGTAAGTCGGGACCTAAGGCGAAGCCGAAAGGGGTAGCCGATGGACAACGGGTTAATATTCCTGTACTAGCGTATTAAGCGATGGGGTGACGGAGTAGTGAAAGTTCTGCGCACTGACGGAATAGTGCGTTGAAGGGTGTAGGTATAGGACTGGTAGGAAAATCCGCCGGTTTTGCTGAAACCTGATAGTACCCGGAGGCTTCGGCCGAATGGATAGTGAACGTAAGCAGACTTCCAAGAAAATCCTCTAAGCATTCAATTGATACGCTACCCGTACCGCAAACCGACACAGGTAGTCGAGGAGAGAATCCTAAGGTGCTCGAGTGAATCATGGCTAAGGAACTCGGCAAATTAACCCTGTAACTTCGGGAAAAGGGGTGCCTCCTCTGTAGCAATACAGAGAGGTCGCAGAGAAATGGCCCAGGCGACTGTTTAACAAAAACACATGGCTATGCGAAATCGAAAGATGAAGTATATGGCCTGACACCTGCCCGGTGCTGGAAGGTTAAGGGGGGATGTTAGCCGCAAGGCGAAGCTTTGAACTGAAGCCCCAGTAAACGGCGGCCGTAACTATAACGGTCCTAAGGTAGCGAAATTCCTTGTCGGGTAAGTTCCGACCTGCACGAATGGTGTAACGATCTGGGCGCTGTCTCAGCCATGAGCTCGGTGAAATTGTAGTCTCGGTGAAGATGCCGTGTACCCGCAACGGGACGGAAAGACCCCGTGCACCTTTACTATAGCTTCACATTGACTTTGGGTAAATGATGTGTAGGATAGGTGGGAGGCTTTGAAGCGGTGCCGCTAGGTATCGTGGAGTCAACGGTGAAATACCACCCTTTATTTATCTGAAGTCTAATCCCCTAGAACAGGGGAGACATTGTGTGGTGGGTAGTTTGACTGGGGTGGTCGCCTCCGAAAGAGTAACGGAGGCTTTCAAAGGTACGCTCAGTACGCTTGGTAACCGTGCGTAGAGTGCAATAGCATAAGGGTGCTTGACTGTGAGACCGACAAGTCGAGCAGGGACGAAAGACGGATATAGTGATCCGGTGGTTCCGCATGGAAGGGCCATCGCTCAAAGGATAAAAGGTACGCCGGGGATAACAGGCTGATCTCCCCCAAGAGCTCACATCGACGGGGAGGTTTGGCACCTCGATGTCGGCTCGTCACATCCTGGGGCTGGAGAAGGTCCCAAGGGTTAGGCTGTTCGCCGATTAAAGTGGCACGCGAGCTGGGTTCAGAACGTCGTGAGACAGTTCGGTCCCTATCTGTTGTGGGCGTAGGAAGTTTGAGAGGACCTGACCTTAGTACGAGAGGACCGGGTTGGACGAACCGCTGGTGTACCTGTTGTGGCGCCAGCTGCATCGCAGGGTAGCTATGTTGGGACGAGATAAGCGCTGAAAGCATCTAAGCGCGAAACTCACCTCAAGATGAGACTTCCATTAAGGGACGTCAGAGACTATGACGTTGATAGGCTGCAGGTGTAAAGACAGAAATGTCAAAGCTGAGCAGTACTAATTACCCGAACGCTTCAGATAGAAGAATAAACAAATTGTGCAATATCGAAAACGATTACTACTATGTGCTCGCACAAGAAAAGACAGTAGTAAAAACAATATCAATCGTTCACTACTCTACTCATGTTCATCGATACTTGTCAAACAAATGCTGAAAGCTCGACAGTCAGCAACGCTGATGTCCGATAGTCGTAACCGTCACAAGATCTTAAGGTGACTATAGCGGCGGGGATCACCTCTTCCCATTCCGAACAGAGAAGTTAAGCCCACCAGCGCTGATGGTACTAGGATAAAACCCGGGAGAGTAAGTCGTTGCCTATCTTTTATTAAAGCCTCTAGCAATCGGAGGCTTTTTTGTTGTATCGCTCACGCTTCAGCTAAACGCTTTGCACTGTTAACTTAAGCTGAATACTGAGAAACTTAGAACGGTATTGCATTAAGGGATCAAATACATACATTTGTGTCCCTTTAGAAAAGCTATGGCAACAAAAAAGAGGTGAATTGTAACCATGACCACTTGAGTTGCCGTGGTGGCTTTGTATGTTGTCAGTGTTCTGATCGGACACCGCGTTTCAAAAAACACTCAACACCCAACACTCAATATGTCAACACTCAAGAGATTCGCACGACCTCTCCAAAGACCGGACTTGGTGATTCACCTCTAGAACCCTATCTTCACCTTTTTATTGGCATTTTTTACGGTGAAAAGATTACCACTTTTTATTACTGTCGCCACTATTCTTGTTCTTGCCGGGGGATACTTCATCTACGATAAGTACATCAAGAAAACTGATGTCAGTGCATGGGACGTAGTCCCAGCAGAAACAATCTTCGTCTACGAAGGAAGCGCTTGCGAAAGCTGCCTTAATGATCTTAAAAAGTCATCCGTTATCACGCTGGTTAAGAAAGCCGCCTTTCCTTCCGACAAGGATTCATTGAAAGGTTTTACTGATCTCATCTTGTCCAACTTCAAACAGGGATCTTTAATATCACTACACATCACTAAAAAGGATGATTTTGATTTTGTCTTTTACATCCCGAATAGTCCAGGCCTCGAGACACAATTCATCGAGCTCATCAGCCGTCTGCGAAAGGGCGGAGAAAAGATCCTGATGAGTGATCGCGAATACAATGGCACTAAAATTTTCGAAGCTGTATTAAAAGGAAGAACATTCTCCTGGATCAAGATCGATAATGTGTGGGTAAGCAGTTTTACACCAGTGTTGATCGAAGATGTGATCCGCACTCATAATTCGGACGGCCGAAACTTCAGAAGCCAGTTGGGCGGTGTATATCAATTGCCGACAATAAAGAACGATGGCGGCAACATTTACCTCAACCTTAAAAAGGTTGCAGAATGGCTAGCATTGTTTACATCCGACGAGCCTGCAAAATTTCTTCACCAGTTTGGCCAGTCGGCGTTACTGGATGTCAAGGTTAGCGGCAAAAACAATTTTGTGTTGAATGGATTTTGCCTCGACAGCGCAAGTAATCCTAACTACATTCTGTCCTCATTCAGCGGTCAGCAACCTGTCTCCTTTAATCTAAAGCATTACGTTTCAAACAGGACTCTCATGTTTGCTTCGTACGGCATCAGCGATGGGGTAAGCTTCAGCCGCGACCTTAAGTTATTCAATCAGAAAAACCAGACACCTTCAGGATACACTACAGAAGATATCCACAACCCTTGGCGTGGACGTCGAAAAACTTACTCAAAAGATCTCCGGGGAGCTTGGCGTCTGCTGGATGGAATCAAAAGGTCCAACATTATCAAAAGTACTTATCATAAATTCCAAATCGAGCACCGACGACTGGATCAAGACATTCAATACATTATCGCAAAAACTAAGCATCGATACTGTCTTTTATGAAAAATTCTCCGAGTATGAAATACGGGAGTTGCCGCTCTATCGCTTTCCGGAAAAAATACTCTCTCCGCTCGTATCGGGGTTCAACACGAGTTACTATACCAGTCTCGGCGATGCAATCTTCATTGGCGAGAATCTTGAAGAGTTAAAAAGATTTCTTGAAGATATCGATCGGGAGGATACGTGGGGAAAATCGGTCGCCCAAAATCAATTTCTCGAATCCACTCTGCTTGAGTCAAATGTCAGTGTATACATTAACACGCCAAGAATATGGAGTGCTCTTGAAAACACTCTTCATCCAAAGTGGAAAAGGTTCGTGCAGGAGAATCGCTCTTTGGTAAGATCGCTGGGAATGGGAGCTATTCAATTCAGTCATTTGAATGACAGCTATTACACAAATATTTCATGGAACTACAGGCAAGGGAGTCAACCTGCGGAAGCGGAACGTGTTGT
Source organism: uncultured Cytophagales bacterium (assembly GCA_963774615.1). GTDB lineage: Bacteria > Bacteroidota > Bacteroidia > Cytophagales > Cyclobacteriaceae > Chryseolinea. The sequence continues at coordinate 72,529 of CAVZFT010000031.1, read as the reverse complement.
ATCCGATAAAATACTTACAAACTTTAATGAGACACTCGCAAAGATATTTGTTGTGAGAAGCCATGTAAGCCGGTCAGACGAGATCCTGGTGCAGGATTCGTCCCGCAACATCAGACTTATTGCATCAGACGGAAAAGTCTTATGGAAACTTGCCTGTGGATGGATTTATTACCGGTGATGTAGAACAAGTCGATTATTTCAATAACGGTAAGCTTCAGTTTTTCTTTGCAACGCCAGGGGCATTGCACATCATCGATCGTTTAGGAAATTATGTTAATCCATTTCCTGTGAAGATAAAAGAGCGGGAGATTGAATTTGTGAGCATTGTTGATTACGACCATAGCAAGAAGTATCGTTTCCTTGTGGCCGGCAAATCAGGCAAGTTGTGGATGTTCGATAAAGCCGGAGTTAACCTGGAGGGATGGCAGCCAAAAGATATCGGCGAAAGTTTGTTTGCGCCTGCAAGACATTATCGCATCCGGGGAAAGGATTACGTTATTGCAATTCGCGAAGATGGAAATGTTTACCTGATGAATCGAAGAGGCGAATTACTAAAAGGTTTTCCGCTCAATCTTAATGCACGACCGTCGGGTGAATATTATCTTGAATCGGGTAATAGCCTTCAGACTACTTATTTCGTGCTTGTCTCCCGTGATGGCTTTCGTATAAAGTTCACTACAGACGGAAAGATTCACAGCAGGGAGACGTTATTAAAAAACACGGTTGATGCACGATTCAGTCTCGTAAATGAAAAAGACTCAAAGTCGTATTTAGTACTTCGTCAGGAACCAAAACAACTGACACTGTTCGATGACAATCTAAAACAGGTTATTGCAAGTGATTTTTTAGGAAACAACAGTGCCAACGTGCAATATCTGGATTTCGGCGCGGGCAAGATTTACGTTGCCATTACCGACAATGTGCAAGACCTTTCGTTCGTGTATGATAGTCAGGGAGGGTTGCTTACACAAGTGCCTGTTGAGAGTTGCTGCTATTGCCGTGAGACCCCTTGATTTTGAGAAATTGAGGCTGTTTTCAATACTGGAGAACACCCTCACGATCGAGCCGTTGTAAGAAGGTTACTTTTATTCCTTGATAGTATTAACCTCAAATAAAAAAACAATACATATGCGAAAGTTGAAGTTATTGTTAATAGTTGGCCTTTTTATTACACAGTTCAATGTAAGTTTTGCTCAGGTAGCCGTTCACGTCGGCGCGACGACCGCATACAATGCGACCTTCGTGTTAGACAAAGGCTTATCCGAGGATCCACGATACAGTTCAACGATTACATATAACTGGGCTCCTATAGGTTTTAACTTCGGAGTTGACTTTAGCAACACCTTTGGTCTCTCACTTGAATCAATCTTATCCCACCAGGGACAGATCTATGAGATCATCGACGTTGCGAAAAAGGTTGTCGGTCAACGAACAATCGATGTTAGCTATGTGAACCTGCCACTGTTAATGCGTTTCATGAGCGGTGGAAATGGCGGTACTCGCGCTAACTTCAATTTGGGCCCGCAGTTGTCCTTATTGACCGACGCTTCCGAGATGGTACAATATTCTGCATCAACTCTGACATTCCCTGCTGGTTCAGAACTTCCTCCTGGCGCAACCAACATAACGGAGCATCCAGATGGCTCTGTTACTGCAGACGTACCTGCGCAAAGCCCGAAAGAGGTCATGAGTAAAGAGATGAATAGTTTCAAGAACGCGGAGTTTCAAATAGCGGGAGCATTCGGACTGGATATCGACCTTGCGAAACATTTGTACCTCAGCACGCAAATCAGAGCAACCTATAGCCTTACCGATATGCGCAACGGAGATGTTATCGATGCTATAAAGGAAGGTAATACATCAGATATTTTCGGCCAGCGTGCAAACTTAGCCGTGGGAGTCCAGCTGGGTGTCCATTACATGTTTGGATCGACCCGTTCCTTTAAATATAAAGCAGGAAAGTAATCTTATTCCAGCGTGCCGAGGAATTCCTCGATGGCGGAATAGATCCTGTTTAGCTCTGCCTCCTGAATAACGTAAGGCGGAAGTACATAAATTACGTTTCCTAACGGTCTAAGAAGTATATCCCTTTCGAGAAAGAAGGGATATATTTTTTTACGGAGGTCGTTAGAGTATGAACTTTCATCGTCTGACCTTAATTCGATTGCAAGGATAGTTCCCAAACACCTTACTTCTTTGACTTTAGCGTTCACCTGGATGCGTGTGCGAAATTCTTCATGAAGGTTGTTGATCATGGTCATCTGTAACCGGCATTCTTCATTCATCAGCAGATCAAAGCTCGCGTTCGCAGCTGCGCATGCGATTGGATTCGCTGTGTAAGAATGACCATGAAAAAATGTTTTTGTAAAATCAGAGGACTCAAAAGCAGCGACAATCTTTTTGGAACAAGCAGTAACACCAAGTGCCATTGTACCTCCGGTTATTCCCTTTGAAACTGCGATGATATCAGGTGTTTCCGAAAGATATTCACATGCAAAAGTTCTGCCTGTTCGGCCAAATCCAGTGAACACTTCGTCTGCGATACAAATTACATTATGGTGCTTTGCTTCCTTTATCAACGAATCAAGGATAAGCGACGAATACATTCTCATGCCGGCGGCACCCTGCACCAACGGCTCAAAGATGAAGGCGGCGATTTCTTCTGTTTCCAGCAGGTCCTTAAATTCTTTCAATACGTTGGATTCGATGTCAGCTTGCGGGAAGTCAATATAGGCTACGTCAAACAGATGAGACCGAAATGGATCGGTGAACATTCCGCGTTCCCCGACAGCCATTGCGCCAAAAGTGTCGCCATGATAGCCACCGCGAATAGCTATCACCTTTTTCTTACTGACCCCATGATTATACCAGAATTGCAATGCCATTTTCAAAGCAACCTCAACGGCAGTGCTTCCATCATCCGAGAAGAAAATTTTTGACATGTTGCCGGGCAAAATGCTCTGGAGGTTCTTTGCCAGACGTATAGCTGGTTCGTGGGTGAAACCGGCAAAGATCACATGCTCCAGTTTCTTCGCCTGCTCGTGGATAGCATTCGCGATAAACTCGTTTGAATGGCCGTGGATATTCACCCACCAGGATGAAATGGCATCGATTATTTTCCTGCCATCCTTCGTTTGAAGATAGACTCCTTTCGCAGATTCGATTAACAGCGGATCAGGGGAACCTGTCAGCGGCGTGAATGGATGCCAGATCAAATCCTTGTCTGTTGTCTCGAGGTTCATAACCAAACGGATCTTAATAACGCTGAATATTTTTGGACCACCTGCTTGTCAAATTTTTTCTCCTGGTCTATCCTGAGCAGACAAGGCAACCCCGTGTGGTGAAGGATTATCCTTTCACTTTCCGGGTTTGATTTTCCATTAAATACAATACCTCTTACGTTGAGCTTGCGCGAAGAAAGTTCGCGCCAGGTCAATAACGTGTGATTAATACTGCCAAGGTATAGGTCAGCAACCAAAATTACTTCAGCTTTAAAATGCGCTGCGAGGTCGATTACAAAGTCATGATCATTTAATGGGACCAGGCATCCACCTGCTCCTTCGATAATTAAATCACGATCAGACTGAGGTCTGATAAAATCAGATAGTTTAATGCTTATTCCGTCAATTCTGGCCGCGGCATGGGGTGAAGCCGGTGTATTTAAAAAAAAGGTTTCCTTATGAATTTTAATTTCTGGGTTCGACAGGAGTGACCTAACGGTGTCGCTATCCATTGGAGCACCGGCCTGCACCGGTTTCCAGTAATCAGCTTCAAGCGCTTCGCAGAAGATTGCTGACGTTAATGTTTTTCCACTATCGGTGTCAATACCTGTTATGAAATAGTCCATGTGTTACGTGGTCTTCAAACTTTTCGAACCTCTCTGAGATATCTCCTTAAGTTGGCTTACCAGTTCCTTGATCTGAGGGACCGTGTTAAATGTATGGAGGCAGATCCGTAATCTTTCCGATCCTTCGGGAACGGTGGGCGACAATATTGGTCTTACATCAAATCCCATTTGCTGAAGGGCTCGTGCAGCTGCGATTGTATTTTCATTCCCGGGCACGATAATGGTTTGGATCGAACTCAAGCTTTGGGTACGGTTTGTCAAGTCGGAAACTTCTTCCAAATAAGCATGAATTACCTGAGACAAGGTTTGTTGAAGCGAAATGTTTTGTTGAAGGTAACTAAAAGAGCAATCTACCGCTGTGAGGCTATGCGGCGGCAATGCCGTTGTATAAACAAAAGGCCTCGCAAAATTAATCAGGTATTGTTGCAAGAATCTTTGAACCGACGACACAGGCGCCGTGAACGCCCATCGCTTTTCCGAAAGTATAAATCCGAACGCCAATCCGGTCGTGCAAACCAGCAGACACTGACAGGCCATTTCCACCTTGTCCCATCACGCCGGTGCTATGAGCTTCATCCAGTATAAGGACTGCATTGTACTTATCGGTCAAAGCGACAAGTTCCACGAGCGGACAACAATCGCCATCCATTGAGTAAATGGATTCGACAGCAACGAACACCTTCCCCGAAGCCTTTTGTATTTTGCTTTCGAGGTCATTTAAATCATTGTGTTTAAAGCTCAATCTCTTCGCAAGGCTTAATCTTGCGCCATCTTTAATACAAGTATGAGCAAGCTCATCATATATGATCGTGCTTTCCCTGGTAGGTATACTTGATAAAACAGCGAGGTTAGCAGTGTACCCGGAGTTAAAAAGCAACGCCGATTCGCTTGAAATATATTAGCCAACTTTGATTCAAGATTTTCCGCGAACTCCGAATTACCAGAAAGCAGCCTGGAACCACCGGACCCATTTTTGCCGGCGCCTTGCTTTTTTATGCTGTCTTCAATCAGTTGAAACAATTCCGATGATGCTGCCAGACCCAGATAGTCATTAGATGTAAAATCTATTAACCCGCTAACAGTGGTTAATTTCCGCAGTAGTTGTTTTGATTCCCTTTCACGGAGTTTCCTTTCCAGTATTGAGTCGAGCATATAGGGATGAATTAATCCCTAAATTATGGGATTAGCACTGCATAAAGAAAACTCCATCCATTGAAGGCTAAAAGTTCACTTTCTCAAACGTTAAGGAGCAATGCAACAACGAGAGTTATTATGAGACCGATAATAATCTGGCGCAATAAGACTTGCCTTGGCATGCCGTGGCGAATGGATGTCCTTGGTTGGTTCATAGATATGGATTTAACGATTGGTTCGAAAAACTAGCTCTCAGTGTGATCTGGGTCAGACTAAATGTTGTTTGATCTAGAACTGCCACAGCCCTGCACTTATAACTCCGCCGGTCCCGAAACTGCAGAGAAATACTTTTTTTCCTGGCAGTTCTTTTTTGATCATATCCATGGCAATGCCAAAAGAAGCCGCTCCGCAGTTGCCGATGCGGTCAGCGAGGTTCACAAACTGACTTACCCGACCTGCGAAAGTTCCTTGTAGTGATTTAAGGATGTCGGGATTAACCTGGTGAAATACCATAACATCCGCCGTGGTATTGCACTCCGACACAAACTCGTTATAGAACTCTTCTGCGTGACGCAATAATTTAAGCGCAAGTACAGGATTCATCGAAAGGCCGAGATTTCCCAAGGGGTTCTGAATAACTTCCTTCTGCTTGTTGAGTATTTCATGATGCGCGCGGTGGCCGAGCTTGACGGTGACCAGCTCAGAGAGGTTTTCATATTGTTTTGTCTTATGATGGATAAGCTTTCGCGATCCTTCTTCAAATTCGATGGTACAGGCAAACGCACCATTTCCGAAAAACTGACGTATTTTATCTTTTTCTGATACGGATTGTCTTGCCGCGTCAGCCAGCACGACGGCCACATTACTTCGGGTGAGTTCTGTCAATTGACTGGCGAGCACCATTGCTGATACTCCTCCGGCACATCCTTGCACAAGATCCAGAACGTGGCAATTTGCGAATCTGGGATAATAGAATTGATTTAACGTTTGACCTAATGTTGGTGCAAGAGTATCCGGGCATGTGGTAGCTACAACTACGTGGCTGAACGTCTTTGGCGCTCCATTTTGGAGAATGGGAGATAGCGCCAGCGTTGCAAGGTTGATAACCGTATCCGAATAGCTGTTGAGCCGATTGTAGACGCTATTCATGTGTGATATGCGGATGCCCATAGGTTAACTTTGTTTGTCGTTAAATGCGTAGACGTGAGGTCGATGATCTTTTTGCTGGCTGATAAATTCTCGAAAGGCGGGTTCACTGGAATCAAATCCCCCTATATTCAATTCAGTGTATATCCGTCTCACAGTTGTCAGAGGATCCGTCACCAGATCCTCATAGCGAACTTCGACGATGTTGCTGCGCTCTGGGAAGGTACGTTGCTGTTCATATGCTTTTATAACGGCTTCGTGCATGCAAGCCGCTTCCTGGTCCAGGTCATTGTGATCGATACGATTGCAAACTATTTGCCTGAGTAAGGGTCTTGAACAATCTAGCAGTTGACAATCGTACTTCGGCAGGATCCCGGTGAAGGTATATGAACTTTGCTTTTGGGAACATGCTCACGAGGTGCTTGATGCGTGATGTGTTGGCGGGATTCTTAAGAAGAAGCCGTTTATTACCATTCCGCACACTTAGTTTTCTAACGAATCCGAAGTAGACGTCACGCCACCCATTTATTGTAGAGACATTGTCGGTATCAAGCAATGTATAGTTACAAAACAGGGTTCTTAGGTTCGATGGAAATACGAATGCATGGTAACCGGAATACTTGCTTAAAAGCATTATTGCGAATTCTTCTTCCTGTGGAGAATCGGCGTTGAGCTTTACATTGTCCATGGGTCGGGTGGGAGGGAGACGCCACGCGATGATCTTTCTGAAAAACCAACGACCGACCAATATGGCACCCGGTACAAATGCGTCAGTGTTTGAGCAGTATCCGAACTGCTTGTCCTTTGCTAAAAGGTAGTGAAGATAGGTTGTTCCGCTCCTCCAATGTCCAATGATGAAAACGGGTTCGGGATGCATCGGAGGATGCGGAACTATTTTGACATACAACGATTCAAGGAAGTAAAGTGGCGCTAGTAAAACGCTACACACGATAGGCTCTACCGCTCTCAGCCAGAATTTTCTTTCGACACGGTTGCGCATGAGAAGTCCAATCAGGTTAGTAATTGATGCGCCAGTCAAAAATTGTGGAAGACTTTTCATTTTTGTGCGCTTGATTTATCCTTAACAGGTTTTTTACCAAACTTGTAATGAAGGGCTACTGAACCGATTGTTGCCTTGTCATCGTTGTCCTGCGATCGAGCGGGTCGTCAGCGCCATAAGGAATAGGGGCAAAAGTGTCCAAAATATGGCTCTATTGTGACATATTCCCCAATGGGAAAAGCCGTTGAAAAGAATAACCCAGTTGTTGTTGATGTGCCGAGTCGGATTACGCCGCGATTTAATTCGTTATACTTTTACACTGAAGCCTATGTGGCCTGGAACATGAGGTCGGGAAACTGCTGGGGAAATTCCTTGCAAAACTCAGCTCACCAATTATTCTGTCCATGCCTGCCAAGTCTTAAATAGGCTTGCGGATAAAAGTGAATATTCTCTACACTGCTCACTGAACTGGATGTACTTGTTCGTCAGGATGCCTGATTTGTTTCAGTAAATCGCCAGCAGTGAAAGCCGATACCCTATGCCTACGTATCTAGCGTCCCATTGGATATAAGGAGTGATGCCGTACATATTTTTCGGTTCTGCTGTCGTTGATTTATTACCACAGGAGTAGAAGGATAACTTTCACGATGGAATGACTTCTTCTTTGAATTTTCCCTGGAATGCTGAAACGCCCCAGGTCAAACTTTTTGCTTCTTTTTTTTGAATCGTTCGGGAGAATCCTAATCCATATGATCTGGTATTCGTTTTGAAAACGATCGCTCTCCGGCACTGTTTTCGATGAACAAGTCATTATAGCCCACCATAATCCAGTGTCTGAGATCCCCACAGTCCACCGACGCTTATCGTGTTGTAAGAAATTTGGGTTGAATCACTTTCAGCAAATTCCGGATAGGTTTGACTCATCATGATCAGCGAGCCGAAAAGCAGACATGATGTGGTCAGTCTTAACCTTGGTAATGTCAAGAGTTTGAACAGTTCGACGAGCAAATAACCTCCAGTTGTAAAGAGGACCAGACATACGACGACAATTTCAGCCGGCCCAAACAACTTTGATGCGAAAAAAGATAAAACGACGAGCAGAAGGAAGTATAATACCAACGGGATTTCAATGCCTGCATGCCGGTTCTTTGAAACAGTTACTGGTTTCCGTTCTTTAACTACAAGAACGATCACGGAGCCCGCAATCAAGCAAAGCATCAACCATTGAATACTATTCAGATACAACAATGGCTTGACGTCGATTGCGTTTGCATTTGGAGACCGAAAGAATTCTGTAATAAATCTTACGATGTAATAACAAAGCCCTGAGGCATAAAATAGACTACCAACTGATTTTAATCTTTTTTTGTACCACAAAAGGACTACAACGGCTATCAGGCAGCCAATGGATTCGTAGAGCTGGACAGCGTGGACAGGGAGAGAATGAATTGCGTCCACAGGTATGATTGCTTGTAGTGAATGCTCATAAAATGCCGGCGTGTCAATACCATATCGTATTCCAAACCCATGCGTGACCGTTCCATAACAACAACCAGCCATAAGGCAGCCCAGGCGTTGGATGCACATCCCAACAGGCAGTACAAAGGCGTATGCATCCAATGAAGATGCGGTCAAATTCACGAACCGTTTGGCAACGAGAATGGCCGGCACGGAAAGCAAGAGGCCCCCGAGCATAACCAGTCCCGTTGCATGATCGGGCGCTTGATATGTCAGAACTGTCTTCCAATCTTCAATTGTATATGCAAAGATCCTGCAGCCAAGGACAAAGAATATGAATCCCGTCGCGATCACCAGGAGCCAGGGCAAAACCGGGAAGTTGCGCATTCTGCCTTCGATAATAAGCACAACAAAACAAGTGAGGAAGGCGATGATGTAGAACATCGTAAAATAAGGGAAAGTATATTGGCCGATAACGATCATCTTTCGAGTTCCGAGTTAGTGTTGCAACGTGTAGCGGCGAAGATGCTGAAATCAACGTCAAACCTAATATGAGTATACTTCATGCGCAGTTGCTAATTAGGTCGTGGCTTTTTGCTGAACTTATAGTGAAGATTCACGGAGCCTACGAAATCCCGTGGTACTTATCATAGTCTGAATACGCTTTGAGTAAAAATGATTTCCGAATCCGAGATAAGGCTCCATCATGAAATGCCTTCCTATGGGAATGTAAGAGGAGGCAAAGAATGCTGTGCGCCGTCGATGTGCCAAATTTTATGGCCCCAGGGTTTGCGTTGCGTTTATTGAGGCCGAAACCTATGTTTGTCGGAAAATAAGTGCCTGGAAAGCTTCCTGGAAAATTTCTTGCGAAGGTGAGTCTCACCAAAAACATGTTCTAGCTTTCCGATGCGGAAATATAACTGTGGATAAGCGTTGATCGTACTTTACCGAACTTGTATCTGCATCGCCCTCAAGGATGGTAAAGTCGCCGAACGTGGGCACCCACTCCGAAGCCTACTATTCGTCCATCGCTTTGGATGTAAGGATTGAGTCCAAAGACTTCATACTGGGCACTATCGCTGACTGATGGTCTACTATTGACCGTCTAAAGACTCTTTGTGCTCGCCTTTGAAACCGCTGAGCCCGAATGTAAAACTTTTGTCCTTTGCTTTCTGAATGGTCCGTGAAAATCCTAATGCTCCGATCGCTGTAGGTATTGTCATATTGTCTTCCTGGAATTGTAGTAGGATAGCCGCTACAGCTCGTCGATGTATCTTGGATCGATTGTAAAATTTTGTTGACCGTAAAGGCCTCCAACGCTAATGGTATTATATGAAATCAGAGTGCTGTCGCTGGTTGCCTGTTCGGGATACGTTTGGCTCATAAGCACAAATGAAAGGAAGATAAGGGTCAACGATGCGATGCGCAGTCTCGGAATGGTTAACGAGGTGAAAACTTTTGTCCCAAGATATAAAGCGGTGGCAAAGAGTACGAGGCAAACCACCAGTATCTCTGTTGCGCCCAGCCATTTAGAACAAAAGAAGAAGACAATGCCAAGTAAAAGGAAGTATATAACGTACCGGAATGTAAAAGGAGCGGTTTTCTTTTCTCGTGTTCTTAAAGGTTCGCGTTCTTTCCTCAGGATTATAATGGCAGAGATAAAGATTAATACCAGCATCAGCCATTGAATAGTATTCAAACCCCATCCTGATGGCACTGGTAACGCGTGCGCACTTGGGTCGCGGAAAAACTCGGTGATAAAGCGTACGGCGTAATAGGTAAGACCAGAAAGGTAAAACAGGCTACCATTGGACCTTAATTTTTTCCGGCTGCTATACAAGAAAAGGGCGGCAAGCAGACAACCCAACGATTCGTAAAGCTGTACAGGGTGAACTGACAAGGAGTGCACGGCCGCAGACGAAAGGAATCCATCAGCAAAATGGTGTTGGAATGGCGACGTGCCTGGCCCGTATTGCACTCCCCAACCAGAAGTAGTACTGCCAAAGCAACAACCATTGAGAAAGCAACCGATGCGCTGGATGCACATCCCCAGCGGCAAAACAAATGCATACGCGTCAAGGATGGAATCCTCGAGGTGGACCAGTCGCCTGGCAACAAAAATTGCAGGCACACTAAAGAGCAAGCCCCCCAGCATTGTCAGTCCCGTTTCACGATCCAGGGGCCGATAATCCAATACGGCTTGCCACTCAGCGACGGAGAAGGTGGCTATCCGGCAACCGAAAACAAAAAAAACGAATCCGGTTCCAATAACAATCAGCCAGGGTAGCGTAGGGAATTTTCTTTTTCGCCCTTCTACGATCAGGACAATGAAGCTGGTTAAAAACGCCAGCGTATAGAATAAGGCGTAGAACCCTGTAGCGTGCGGAAGGTCGACTACGAGGTGCTCCATAGGGAAGGTGGTTTGGTGTTTCACCATATCGCTATGTCATACCAAGATTTGTATCATTCCTTTCGGCAACCTAAGGACCCCGCTTAACTACCTTCCAACACTCGTCATATACAGATGCTTAGCTTTATGGTGATGATCAAATTTGCCAATTAGCATTCGAAAACCTTACTCCTAATCTTCCAAATTGTAACAGTTTTTCATCATGACAGCATGTTTTTCCCTTGGCGTAGAAAGTCGGGTCATAAGTGTAGTACATAAGTGATTCTGGAAGGCTGCGTTATCGCTGGTTCTCCACGGGAGTCCTATGGACGCGTCTAAGGAATACTACGCTTTGCAAATTTATACTGGAAGCTTAAAGCGCCAACGACTCCCATATTGTCTTCAAATCCCTCTACTATCATATATGGCGAACCAAGAAAGCCTACATAAGGCTCCATGACAAGATGTTCTCCTAAAGGTATGCTTGGAGAGAGGAATAACCCTGTGGCGGTAGACGTTCCTATCCGAAATACGCCGCTGTTGAATGGTCTTCGCTTTAAGCGGGAAGCCGATGTTGAACTGGCCCACATTTCCGGGGAAGGAGCTGGGAAAATTTCTTGCAAAACTCACCTCCAGAAAGAACCGTTCGAGACGACCAAAGCGCATGTACGCCTGGGGATAGACACTGAATCGGCGCACAGAACTCGCCTCCGGCTCGACGGAAATAAACGACATGTCACCGAAGTGCATGCCCACGCCAACAGCAATTTTTGGAAAGTCGGCCTGAAAAAAGGGATTAAATCCGTAGGTTGTCAAGGCAGGTCTATCCAATGAGTAAGATCCTGTGATCTCTTCATCATGCTTGCCTATGTATGCAGAAAGCCCCAAGGTATAACTTTTGGCTTTCCCGGTTTGTACTGTATGGGCAAATCCAAGTCCCATCAGTTGATATTTATGGTTGTAGTCGGTACTCGTTGTATTACCATTACAATCCTCACTTACCGCTGAATAACCTTGCCAACCCATCAGCCCACCCGTGCTTATGGAGTTGTAAGAAATTCTTGTGCTATCGCTCACCGCCTGTTCAGGATAGGTTTGGCTCATCATTACTAACGAAAGCAAGATCAATGATAAAGATGCAATCCGAAACCCTGGTACTGTGACCGTCTTAAATAGCTCTGTTAAAAGATAGACCGCCGTTGTAAAGAGAACCAGATACACGACAAATATTTCCGCTGGTCGAAGCCATTTCGATGCGAAAAAGAAAATGATGCTTAATGCGAGGAAATAAAACAGGTAGGAAAGCCTAAAGGCCGGGCCACCAGGTGGAACGTTAGGTCGTGGTGATCTTTGTTTGGAAAATATTATCACAATAGACCCAATGATCATCACCAGCATCAGCCACTGAATAGCATTTAGTCCTACCCACACAGGCACTTCGATGGCATAGGCGTCGCCATCCCGGAAGAACTCTGTGAAGAAACGAACAACATAATACGTTAGTCCTGAGAGATAAAAAAGGCTACCCGGAGATGTGAACCGGTTGCGAACCTTCAATAGAAAAAATATGGCAAGCAAACATCCCAGAGATTCGTATAGTTGCACGGGATGAACCGCGAGTGAGGAAAGGCTTTCTCCTGGAATTACTCCTTCGGAATAATGATCATAAAATGCTGAAGTGCCCGGACCATATTGGATTCCCAACGCAGAAGTACGTGCTCCAAAGCAACAACCATTAAGAAAGCATCCTATTCGCTGAAGGCACATTCCTGCAGGAAGAACAAATGCATAGGCATCCAGTACAGATTCGTTGAGGCGAAGCAGTCGTTTTACAAGCAATATGCAGGGTACGCAGACAAACAACCCACCGAGCATCACCAACCCAGTTGTATGGTCAAGTGTCTGATTTGATAGTATTACGTTCCAGTCTTCCAGTGAATACGTAATAATGCGGCAACCAAAAACGAACGAAACGAAGCCGGTAGCGATCACGATCAGCCATTGGAACTGCGGAATTTTCCGTCGACGTCCTTCCGCTATAAGGATAATAAAGGATACTAAGAACGCAGCGGCGTAGAAGGCTGCATAGTACCAAATCGATTGCGGAAGTATAATGAGGAAAGTTTTCATTTGGCTGATCAAAAATCAATCTTGAGGTTCAGTAATGTAGACGCTGTTGTCGTAAGTGGCAATCGCGAAATTCTTTTCATCGGGAGAAAATGCCCTTAAATAAATGCTGCTATTGACAGCATATGCCATTGGCACATCCACACTAGTATTGACGTCCACAATTGAGTACTTCAGCTTGGTACCATTTGGGCAGTAGCCTGATGTTATATTTCCGTTCACGCAAACAGCTTCAACTGTTATGATGTGGTTTCCTGAAGGAGCTTACGCCGCCGCCGAACACGCCGGCAATTGACTTCCATTCGCCGATGTCCGCACCTGTTGATTTCATTTCTTGCGACAATGGATTCGCCTTGTTGTTGAAATGAAATTATACCATCAGTTGTCCAGTTAATGAACTTGGTTCCATTAGGCTTCGTTGAAATTCAAGGCATTTTATTGCTTTTGTTGTGAGGTCGTAGACAAAAAAATCGCTGTTGTTCGTAATGATGACCAGTTGTTTCCCATCAGGCGAAAACACATAAGGTAGTCCGGTACCGACGTAGGTTTCCTTGTGAGATTTTAGATCGTAAAGGAAAATAGAAGTCGAGTAGTCTGGATCATACTTTGTATATGCGAAATGTGTAGCGGTGAATGGAGATGAATAGAGCGTGAAAGAATGCGCTATCTACGAGGTCTCCAATAAAACTCAGAGTTGGTGAGATCCACTCTCGAAAGTTCGCCGTTAGAATTCAGTTGATAGATTGTATTTCCAACCAGCCAGGCGGACTGTGTGGTAAACGTTGGATGCGCCGATTGGAAGTTTTCTTACCTTCTTTGATTTGCTTCGATTGCTGCAATGCCGTCAAAATCCACCACAATAATTTCGTTTGTATTTTCGGACCAAAGTAATGCAGCTGGAAGGTTGTTAGTCCTGTATATTTTCGTCCCCAACTGTTCCGACCGATCTGGGTTAGAGTATTCGTCCTCAATTTCGCACGACAGCCATAATGCCAAGTGCCAGATAACCTGCCAGAATAAAGGCTTTCTTAAGACGCTTTCATTGTTGTTTCCTCCTTTATACTAAATGAAGTTGTGACTAGCAGATTTCCTGTCTGCAAATGCCAAGTAGCCGCTGCCCCAAAACCTTAAAAGCACGCTCGGCATCATAGCGGTCGTCATCAAATTGGTGCAGCCAGATTTTGTCACACTCGCGCTGCAGGCGCTGATAGTTCTGACCATTCATTAGCCAGCGGTTAATGAATTCGCCCGATCCGTCGGGCAGGCCTGTTCCCTCAAACTTTTTCAGGAGCATTAGATTAATGGATTCGATCATAGGTTTGGATTGAAATACTAATTCCAAGGTCTTGATTTGTACACAGAAGTAGTGTTTCAAATCGGTCATTTAATAACAGATTTCCTTCATTGGTCCGGTGCGGAATTGCGTTTCTGATTTCTTCGGGTAAAAAATCGTAATTACCGATGTACAGATTTCTTCCGATATTGCTCTTGATTGCATGGTTGCGCTGTTGAATCATTCCTGCTTTTGATCGTATTTTTAGCGTATAGTATATTGTTATGTTCAAGGAGTCAGCATTGATATTAGTAGCGGCGCCCATCTATTCGGTGGCAATTGCCATCGAGCTGATTGTCTCTAATCTAAGGGCAAAGAAGGTCTATACATTTAGGGGTGTTCTTGAGAACATATATCTCTCTGTCATCAATATGGGCTTGGACATCATTATGCGCGGCGCGGCGCTGCTTACCCTTGAGGTCGTCTATGACTGGCGCATGATTCATTGGACCGAGGGCGTAGTTTATTGGTCTGCCTTATTAATCGCCGAAGACTTTATTTACTACTGGCTCCACAGGATCGACCATCAGTGCCGGTTATTCTGGGCTGTGCACGTCACGCATCATTCATCAGAAGAATTCAATTTGACGGTTGGTTTTCGGTCATCAGTATTTCAGCCCCTTTACCGTTTTATTTACTTCATGCCGCTGGCGCTGCTCGGGTTCAGGGGTATTGATATCTTTCTTATGTATTCCATCACTCAGTTATATGGAATTCTTGTTCACACACAGCTTGTTAAGAAGTTGGGTTTCCTGGAATATATCCTGGTCACACCTTCGCATCACAGGGTTCACCATGCATCCAATCTCCAATACCTCGACCGAAATTTTGGTACGGTGTTTATCTTTTGGGATAAACTGTTCGGCACATTTACTCCCGAAATGGAAGAAGTTAAGTATGGACTGACAAAACCGGTTAAAGATGTAAATCCGATATCCCTTGTAACGCACGAATGGAAAAGACTTGCGGAGGATGTTAAACAACACCGTTTATGGAAGGATAAAATTCGATCTATCATTGGAAGGCCGAGCTGGACCGGATCAAAAAGCAATGAGTTCCCTCCTCATTCATGAGCGCCATGGTCAATAGTCCCATCTCTATTAAAAATTGGAATTGAACAAAGCTTTCCGCGCAAACGAATTTCATACCCTGGCAGAATTTTAGGTCTGCTAGCCTTCTAGTTTCCGTTTGGCATATACCGAGGCTCGTAGAGGGAATACACAAAATCGAGCAAAGGCCGAAGATACATTTGTTGCCGTGGGTTTTCCCGATGGTACCGATTAGCTTTATCAATCGATGGTGTTGCTATTGCGCGGGGTTGAAGCTGTGAAGAATAGTGATAACCCTGCAGTTTTTTGCTGACAACCGGCGATTCAATGTTCGCGCCGGATATAGGGGGGATGTAAATCCACTTTGTCTCGATGTACTTGCTTAGCAAATAGTCGCGTGCGATGTCTTGTCGGGTATAGACCCTTCCCTGACATTTAAAATATTGCGCATCAGCCGTAAATGTTCCAATGGCAACAATTGAAATCATCATCATGAATTTCATAGAAGTAGCTTTGGTACTGTGTAAAAGTAAAACTACTCCCTGACGTTGCTAAAACTATGACTGACACAAATCCTTCATAGGCTGACAGATTCTTATCCTACTACCTGGGAAGCCTGATTGTTAATATTAATCAGGGCTAGGTATCGTCGGTTTTTTGGTGTGAATACTCGCTCGGGCTTACATCGAACTTTTCTTTAAAGCATTTTGAGAAATAGGACAGGTTGTTGAATCCAACCTGGTAGGCGACGTCAGCAACATTTCCCGCTCTTTGTTTTAACAATGACGCTGCTCTTTCAAGTCTGCTGTTCCGGATGAGTTCGTTGGGAGTGAAGCCGGTAAGAGATTTAAGTTTTCTGTAAAGTTGAATGTTGCTCATTGCAGCTTCCCGTGCCAGCACGTCGACGCTAAAAGAGCTGTCACCCATGTATTGTTCGATGACAGTCATAACCTTTTTCACGAAACGGTCTTCCATCGAAACTACGTTGATCTCGGAAGGCATGAGGCGCAATTGCGTGGAATATTTCTGCTGAAGGTTCCTGCGTATAGTTATAAGGTTTTCCACTCGCGTCACAAGTTCATCCGGGCTGAAGGGTTTGGTTATATAATCGTCGGCCCCTTTTTTTAAGCCGTCGAGTTTCGTGGAGTGGTCAGCTTTAGCAGTTAGCAAAATGATGGGAATGTGGCTGGTCTTTTCATCCGCTTTTAATTTTTTGCAGAGTTCAATCCCGTCCATACCGGGCATCATCAGATCAGTGACTACAAGGTCAGGGATCTGCTCGAGAGCTTTCTGGTATCCATCTGCTCCATCCGGTGATTCCAGAATATTGTATTTGTCGGACAAACATGAACGCAGATAGTAGCGAAGGTCTGCATTGTCTTCAACAACAAGGAGTTTTGGCATCGACGGCCCGGCGTCAATTTCATCGATTTCTTCCAGTGCGTCGGTGATGAGGGCAGCCTGCTCCGGCGACAATTCTTCTGCTGTTGTCAAAACCAGCTCATTACTGGTCAGGTGGTCTTTGCCAAGTGGGAGGTGGATGGTAAAACAAGTGCTTTCGCCAACAATACTTTCCACAACGATGGAACCATGGTGGAGCTCTACCAATTCTTTGACAAGGGCTAATCCGATACCGGATCCCTCGTACTGTCGGGTCGTCGTGTTATCGACCTGGTAAAAGCGGTCGAATATTTTTGGTAAGTCATCATCTTTGATGCCGATACCCGTGTCTTTCACAATTACCTCTGCAGATCCCGAGGGGAATTGTTTATCCGCCGTTCTCTTAGTTATTACCAAATGAATGGTTCCATTAGTTGACGTGAACTTAAAAGCGTTTGACAACAGATTGGTGATGATCTTTTCCATCTTTTCCGCATCGGCAAAGAGATCGACAGCTTCGGGTGCATCGATTTGGAACGTAATATTTCTGGAATCTGCCATCGAAGCAAATTGACTGGAAACTCTTTCAATTAATTTATTGAGATTCAGTTGACGGCATTGCAATTTGAGTGACCCACTCTCCAGCCGGGATAGATCCAACAGTTGGTTGACTAACGTAAGGAGGCGGCTGGCATTGCTACGCATGATGCTGAGTTCTTTCTTGTCGGATGCATCAGTTGCTTTGGATAGTCTTTTTTCGATTGGACCGAGTAACAGTGTAAGAGGTGTGCGGAATTCGTGAGAGATGTTGGCGAAAAAGCGGGATTTCAACATGTCTAATTCATGATACTTTTCCGCTTCGATTTGTTTTAGTTTAACTTCATTTCGGAGTCGTTCACGTTTAACAATTTCTTTTCGGCCAAGAAAAATCACTCCTACGACAGAAAGAGAATACGATAAGTAGGCCCACCAGGTTCTCCAGGGAGGAGGGAGGATATTGATAATTATTGATGTTCCCTCTTCATTCCAAATACCATCGTTGTTGGCACCTTTGACCCTGAAAGTGTACGTACCAGGTTCGAGGTTTGTGTAGGTTGTAGTGTTCTTTCTGCCTGAGTAAACCCAATCCTTGTCAAATCCCACCATCTGATAGGCGTATTGATTTCGGTGAGGCCCCTTAAAATCCATAGCTGCGAATTCAAATCCTAAAACATTCATGCCATAGGTGATGGTAACCTCCTTCGTATGTGTAATAGATTGCGGAAGAGTAAACTGGTCATCTTCAGAAGTGGAATTCTGGCTTTTGATTGGCACAGAACGATGGAGAATTTGAAAATCCGTCAATACAATCTGCGGTCGAACGACATTATCTTGGATACTATCGGGGTGAAATATGCAAATGCCATTTGTTGTTCCGAACGCCAGATATCCGTTACCCAGTTTGCTGCTAGAGTGGTATGCAAACGTATTGCTGGGAAGCCCGTCTTCCAGATCAAATTTCTTTATTTGATCCGTTTCTGGATTTAAAACGGACAGACCAACCTGCGCTAACCAGATGTTACCATTGTTATCCTCTTCGATTGCTGCTGTATAAAGGTTCGCTATTCCATCTTTGGTGGTTAAGCCTTCCTTCTCGCGGTAGGCTTTCTGCAGGACCAGTTGTATTTTGTTATCTGCAACCTGAATCTTGTATTTACCTAATCCCTCCAGCGTAGCTGACCAGAAGAAACCCTTTCTATCTATTAGAAAAGAAGCGATTCGGGTATCCTTAAAAGTTGTGTCAGTGGAAATGTTCATTTCGGGAGCAAAAAATCTATTCCGAAGGGTATCAAAGTAAAAGATTTCTCCTTGCCAGTTTGTTACCCAGACCCTGTGTCTATAGTCTTCAATAATGGAATTATAGTTGGCTAATTTTATTTTACTTTTTAAGCTCGAATCCGGAAGGCTAATGGAGTAAGAAAGGTTTCCATTCTTATTGCTAGTGATTCTAAATAATCGCTGTGAGCTGGTTCCCCAGAAATTGTTTTGATGGTCGACGAGGAATGCGTAGATATATTGGCTATTGCTTAAGGTCTTGAATTTGTCACCAACCAACATTGCTATGTAGAGTTCTGATCCGATCCAAACCCGCCCCTGATGGTCGCTTGTTATAGCATTGATTATGCGGTTAGGCGTCGGATATCTTTTTATACTTGGAGCTGCCGAGTAATTTCCTGAGAAATCTATTTTGTGAATTCCACCGTCCACAATATTAGCCCATAAAATTCCTTGTTTGTCACTATACATCGTGCTAACATTATTGCCACTGAGGGTTTCCTGTTGGTCGGAATTTTGATTAAGTACATGAAAGCCCTTGTTGTTCTTTAACTTGGAGATTCCAATAGTCCCGTGGCCTATCCAGATTGTACCGCTTTTGTCTTCAAAGACGGTATGTACCCCATTTTCTTTCAACGAGAACGGATCATTATTGACGGCCCTGAGAATGATTTTATTCGTCGTAGTATTATTGTAAACGGCAACTCCTTCAAATGTTGAAATCCAGAAGTTGCCTTTTGAATCCTTCATGATTGATACCACTGCATTTCCTTTCTTGTCCTTGATGATTTCTTCTATATGCTCGAAAGTCAGATCAAGATTTCGGTTGTAACTAATCTTCGTTACTGCGTTGCTATGTGTCGTTGTCCACATGACTCCATTTCTTTCTCGAAATAGGGGCGTTACATAATTGCTAAACAGCGCCTCTGATGTTTTTGACTCAGATCCAATTTGTTTAATAGAGCGTTTTGTCAATGGATCAAAGATGGTTATCCCTTTGGAGTTCGCAAGCCATAAATTTCCAAATTCATCAACTTCAATAGCCCTTACATGATCGAGCATTCCGTCGTTATTAAATTTTTCAAACCTATTTTTTTTCCTATCAAACAGAACCAGCCCACCTGTGCGGGTTTGATACGTCAAGGTTGCGAGCCAAAGATTGCCAGCATGATCCCGT
Organism: uncultured Cytophagales bacterium; assembly: GCA_963774615.1. GTDB lineage: Bacteria > Bacteroidota > Bacteroidia > Cytophagales > Cyclobacteriaceae > Chryseolinea. The sequence goes on along the minus strand of CAVZFT010000031.1, from coordinate 52,674 downwards.
TCAATATCTATGATCCGGTTGCTAATGCCAAATGAATCAGCGATGACCTTGTAAGACTGGAATGTCTCAGTTAATGTATTGTACTTACTTAATCCGCCATCAGTTCCAACCCAAATGTCACCTGAAGTATCTTCAAGAAGGGATCTGACACTATTGTTGCTTAGAGCATTGACATCCCCGCTCTGTGTGATGAATACTTTGAACTTATACCCATCGAACCGATTTAAACCCTGATTTGTCCCAAAGTACATAAAGCCATTTTTGTCCTGAAGGATTGCATTTATGGTCCCATTGGACAGTCCCTGATCAGAAGAGATGTTTTCAAATCGGTAGTGGACTTGGCCTGTTGCAGGCAAAACAAGCATGCCAATACAAATCCAATAGATACCGAGTAATAGCCGGGGTCTCATCAACGCTTGTTGATTGAATAAAAATTTCGATGTAATAAAATTACTTTCCCCTGATTTTCTCCATCATATCCCACAACTTCTGGGGTATCGTCTCCAGGTGACTAAACTCGCCGCCGTTTCTCAACCATTCACCACCATCGATAGTTATAACTTCTCCATTAATATACGCAGAATAATCAGACATCAGATATGCAGCGAGATTTGCAAGTTCCTGATGCTCGCCGACTCTCTTTAAGGGTACACGATCCGCAGGGTCGAATTTTTTCGCCAGATCGCCTGGCAACAACCTGCTCCATGCACCCTCTGTCGGAAACGGACCGGGCGCTATCGCGTTACTTCTGATCTTGTACTTTGCCCACTCTACAGCAAGTGAACGCGTTAATGCAAGTACACCTGCCTTACCACACGCCGACGGAACTACATAGCCTGAACCTGTCCATGCGTAAGTGGTGACAATATTCAGAAATACTCCTGGTTGTTTTTTTGCAATCCAATTTTTACCCGCGGCAAGCGTGGTATAATAGGTGCCCTTCAAAACAATATCCACGACGATATCAAATGCGCGGTGAGAAAGTCTTTCCGTAGGACTAATAAAATTGCCAGCTGCGTTGTTCAGTACACCATCAATCTGTCCGAACTGTTTTTCCGTAGTCTTGATTGCATTGTCGACTTCCTCATATTTACGAACGTCGCACGCTACTGCAAGGACCTTTCCACCTGTTTCGGACATTAGTTCCGAAGCCGTCTTTTCCAACACATCGAGCTTGCGGCTTGCAATCGCCAGGTTAGCTCCCAATTCCAGGAAGTACTTTCCCATCGAACGTCCGAGACCTGTTCCACCACCAGTGATTAAGAATGTTTTGCCTTTAAGGCTTCCGGGTGCGAGCATACCTTGCATGGGTAGGGGTGTTTAGGGTTTAATGTCTGTTGTCTAAATATACTGTAATAAGGAGATAAGGTAGATAAGGTATAAGGTATAAGGTAATAAGGTATAAGGTATAAGGAAATAAGGTAATAGGGTAATAGTAAGGGACCTTATCTCCCTATCTCCTTATCTCCCTACAACAGGAAGAAAATAAAATAACAATGACTCAGAATATTTTTCTTTGATTTATGCTTATTTCGTGCAAACCAACCTGGGAAGAATAACCTTAACCACATTTTTTAACGATGCGAATAGCTTTACCGTCTCTCATTCTCCTCTGCTTTTGCTTATCCTGTGTTTCAAAAAAGAAGTACGACGATCTGGTATCCCAGAAGATCAGAACTGAAGCAAGCCTTGCCGAACGGTCAGGTCAACTTGACCAGGCCACCACCGAGTTAAAAGATCTCAATGAGAAACTTGCCAAACTAAAAGAAGACACGACAAATCTTGGTATTGATAAGCGCAGTGTCAGCGAACGCCTTGCTGCTTTGGAAAAAGAACATGAGCAAATGAATACCCTTTACAAGAATCTTGTTACCAGTAGTGGTAAGCTGAATCGCGACCTCACGGAGCAACAACAGCAGCTGCTTGCCATTCAGGCAAATCTTGAAAAGACCAGGCGCGTGAACGATTCACTGAGTGTTAATCTTGCTGATCGCGAAAAGAAAGTAGCAGAGCTTGAGCAGGTGCTCGCAAGCAAGGAAAAGGCGGTGCAGGACCTTGAAGAATAAAATTTCCAACGCCTTGTTAAGTTTTAAGGATGGTGGTATCACCGTCAACGTAAAGAACGGAAAGGTCTATGTTTCGCTGGCTGAACAGCTGTTGTTTGGATCGGGTAGCATTGAGGTGGATAGCAAGGGAGTTACCGCCCTTCAGCAGTTAGCAAAAGCAATAAAAGATCAAAGGGACATCAACATTCTTGTGGAGGGGCATACCGACAACGTGCCGATTTCAAAAAAGTCACAGTATATGCAGGACAACTGGGATCTGAGCGTGATGCGGGCGACTTCGATCACCAAAATACTTACGAAGGCGGGTGTATCATCCAGCCAGATCACACCGTCCGGAAGAGGGGAGTTTTCTGCGTTGGCAGCAAACGACACACCTCAGAACAAACAAAAGAACAGAAGAACAGAGATCATCATTACACCAAATCTTGACGAGCTCTTCAAAATACTTGAGTCTAACTAACTAGTTATGAGAGAACTTATTTCCTTTATAATCCTCGTCATTGATATTGTTGTGATCGTCGATATCGTTAAGAGTTCCAAAGACACGGAGAAGAAAATCCTCTGGATCATCGCTGTTGTATTCCTGCCAGTGCTCGGTCCAATTTTGTATTACGTGATTGGAAAAAAATAAAAATGATAAGGCCCGGTTTCCTTCCGGGCCTTATGCATCGAAATGCATCTCCCGCAGATCGTCGCGGATTTAAAATGCCGCAGAAAATCGCAGAAGAAGTTTTCTGCCCCGAGCCACTCGGGGTGCATTCGATCAGCGAATTCAGCGGGGAAAAAGATGAGATAACTTTTTAAGCAGACCCTAACTATTAGTACGACCAAACTCTTGATTGAGCATCGTGATTATTTCTTCTCAACTCGCGGCTAGCTCTGTTTTGTTGGTGATGTAACCTGGCGCGCTCTCTACGCGTGACATGACCATCAGCTTTGACGCGTCGCTCTGCACGACGGATATGGCGTTGATCATGAACAGCGTGTGCTGCTTCTCTCCGGGTGAGTTCACCACTCGCCAAACCGTGACGAATACGTGCATGCTGATGGTGCTGACGATGATCAACACGTGGAGTGGATTGAGCGTTTGCCTGCATAACGACCATAAACGCTATCGGTATCAAAAGGGCAACTAACTTTTTCATATTGTTATTGATTTATTTGCCCCTTTGACAATAAATCAAGTGACAGGTTTAACGACGGATCAAAAAATTTCTTAATTGGTCGATTCTGCAGGGAATTTGAGGATAAACTGGCTTCCCTTGCCCTGGTCGGAAATAAGGTCGATGCTTCCTTTCATCCGGTCTACCAGCGTTTTTACGATAGCCAGACCCAATCCGTTGGAAGATTCACCGGCTGTGGGTCGTGCACTTAACTTTTTGAATTTCTGAAACAACTGGAGTTTGTCTCTTTCGGAAAAACCCTGTCCTTGATCTTTTATGGATATCTCAAGGCTTCCGTTCATTCTTAATGCAGCAATTTCAATGGATGAATTCTTATTTGAGAATTTTATTGCATTGGTGATAAGGTTGTCGATGATACGACTTAGGTAGTCAGCATCGAGGTAAACGTTTTCATTTTCGACCCTGCTGATGTGGAGGTGAATACTTTTTGCTTCCGCCGCGGGAATGAATGCATTTGTTTTTTCAAGAAGGAATGAGCTGATGTCGAAGTTGCGTGTAATTTGGCATTACGTTTTCTTCCAGCATGTGAACGTCAAGTAGATCTTTTATCAGGTCCAATCCTGCCTGTGTAGCATCTTTCGTCATTTGCACGTAACTCTGCTGTTCCTTTGTCAGGCCTCCTTCGAATTCCATCAGGTCTGCAATTCCCTTTATTCTGTTGAGCGGCGACTTGAGGTCGTGTGCCACTATACCCATCAATGTATCTTTCTCGTGGTTGATATCGGAAAGTTGTTGGTTGCGGCGTGACAGCTTTTCATTTTGGTCAACGATCTCCGCTCGCTGATTCTGAATAAACTGATTCTGCTGCGCCGAGTTTTTCATTGATTTCCCTGCGCTTCTTGCTGCTTCGCCATTGAATAAATCCCAGAAGACTGACAAACGCGATGATAATAATGAGTATGATGTTTTGTAATCGTTGCTGTTTTATGATCGCCTCTGTTTTTACCTGGTCCATTTTCAGCAGTTCGTTTTCACGTTCTTTTCTTTCGATCTCAATTTCAAACTGCAGCCGTTCAACCTGACGGGCAACATCGAGATCTTTGATGGAATCTCTCAGGATAAGGTATTGATTCAGATTATCAAGTTGCGCGGTTCTGTTGCGTTCCCTTTCTGATAACCGCGACAGTTGGAGATGGGCGTCCATTTTCGATGTAAGCTCTTTTGTCTTCGAAGAGATATCCAACGCCATTTTGAAATACTTCTTTGCCTCACCTAACTCATTTCTTGCCATCTTGATTTGGCCCATCGTCAAATATGCGGGTGCCTGCATCCGTACGTTATTTTTTTGAAGTATCACTCTCAGGCCATCGACGCAGATTTTTTGTGCTTCGTCAAGTTTTCCCTGATATAAATAGCTCTTTGCAATGTGCGTTTTTACTTCAGCAAGGTTGATCTCATCATTGATTGAGCTTGCAGATGAATCTGCGAGGTACAGAAAACGCAAAGCTTTTTCGTGCTGGTTGACTTCCTGGTAGAATTTTCCCGTCTGGATGTAAGCCGATGTTATATCGTTAGTAATGCCAAGCGAGATCCTGATCTTGTTCGCTTTAAGGTAGTTGTTTTCGGCTTTGATGTTGTCGCCTTGCGATTTGTAGAGCCGAGCCAGGCTTTGATACGTATATGCAAGTCCCGTGAGATCATTAATGTTTTCAAAGAGTGCAAGTGCCTGGATAAAATAGTCGTAGGCACGACCAAGCACTCCCTGTTCAAAAAACAACCTGCCCAAATTGTTATTGCTGTATGCCGTTTGAATCGAGTCGTTCTGCTGCTTGGACAGCTTCAAGGCCATGTCGTAATACTCGTAGGATTTTATTCTGTCGCCTTTATAGTTGTAGGCCACGCCAATGAAATTGAGCGGCTCTGCTAGTCCGATGGTCAGATTGAGTTGTTTTCCCAGGTCGAACGCCTGTTGAGCATAAAAAATAGTACTATCAGGGTATGCGGAACGATATTCCCAAGCCAGGTCATTCAAAGCAGCCAGCTTAGTCATTCCTTCTGAAGCTTTCACCTTATCTCGTAGACTATCTATCAGGTGAATGTTTTGAGAAACAGCGCGGAAAGAGCAAAAACCAATTAAAAGTATGAGTATTATGCTTTTCTGCGCCACAGACTAGTTATTATGCCTTGAAAGATTGCAATAAAGTTAGTTTTTCACAAGGCCTTTTCAAAAGTTAGAGAATCAATCAATTTCTTCGAAATTTAAGTCCCGGCCAAAGGTCTCATCGATAACGCTTAACGCGATGAATGCAATGATAATAGTAGTGACTCCAATTATTAGTGCGCCTTGAATTATTCCTATTTCCCCCCGAAGAAATTTAAATGCCAGTGTAAGTGGTACCACTGTCCCCCGAATAAAGTTCGGAACGGTTGTTGCGACAGTTGAACGTCAGGTTGGTACCGAATTGTTCCGCCGCAATTGTCACAAACAGTGCCCAATATCCTATTCCAACCCCGACAAGGAAACAAGCGAAATAAAAGAATCCCAACGTCTTAACCGGAAGGAATAGAAAAAACAGTACGAACGCCAATGTTAGTAATATGTAAACAGCAACGATCTTTTTTCGAGAACCGATGATTTGACTGATTAATCCGCTTGAAAGTCACCGACTGCGAGTCCGATGTAACTAAACATCACCGCATCGCCTGCACTAATTGTTCCGACCGATTTAATGCTTTCGCAAATTCAGGTGAGAATGTGATCAGGATACCGATCGCGTACCAGATAGGCAATCCGATAAAAATACAGCCCATGAATTTGATAAACCGGCTGCGTTTGGTAAACAGCTGAAAGAAGTTTCCACGTTCAATCGTCTTTTCTTTCGTCTTAAGAAACATACCCGATTCAAAGACACTTACGCGTGCAATCAACAATAACAATCCTAATCCGCCACCAATGAAATAAGCGATTTGCCAGTCGAACATCTTCGAAATGAAATTGGCAAAGACAGCTCCCATCAAACCAACCGTCGCTATAATCGTCGTACCATAACCTCTCAGATGAGTTGGCAATGTTTCGGACACTAAAGTAATTCCAGCGCCCAACTCGCCCGCTAGTCCAACGCCTGCTATAAATCGCAATAGCGCATATTGATCGACAGTCGTAACAAAACCATTGGCAATATTCGCCAGAGAATAAAGGAGTATTGAACCGAAAAGTACTGACAGCCTTCCGCGCTTGTCCCCCATGATTCCCCAGATAAGTCCTCCGACCAGGAGTCCGGTCATTTGCACCTGGAGAAGATATTCACCTTTGATCAAAAAGTTGATCTTCCGGTACGCCTAGGGATATAAGACTGGGTCTTCTTACAATACTGAATAAAAGAAGGTCATATATATCGACGAAATAGCCGAGTGCAGCAACAATTACGGGTAAACTGAAAAGCTGCTTGAGATTTGTATTTGTTCATTCGAAAAATTTGGACCCTAAAATATAAAAACCTTTTGGTTCCGTTATTGGGTAATTTGTGGCCTGGTTAAATGTTGCCGGCCATAGTGATAAAGGTCTGATGGGCAATAAGGTGTCCCACAACAAACTTGGAACTACACTTTCGCAAGGCCTTGCTCAAGATCCGCGATAAGGTCTTCGACATCTTCAATTCCAATGCTCAGACGCATGAGGGAATCAACCAGGCCGGTCTTCAGCCTCTCCTCTTTTGGAACGCTGGCATGTGTCATTGACGCAGGGTGATTGATCAGAGACTCGACCCCTCCCAATGATTCAGCTAATGAAAATACATTAACACTTTCCATCAATGTTGTTGCTTTGGCCATGCTGTCATCTTTGAGCGTAAACGATAACATTCCACCGAAGTCTTTCATTTGCTTCTTTGCGATATCGTGATTGGGATGATCGCTAAACCCGGGCCAGTAGACCTTACCGATCTTAGGATGTGACCGGAGATATTCCGCAATTTTTCTTCCGTTGAAACAATGGCGCTCCATGCGAAGGTGAAGAGTCTTGATGCCGCGAAGGACAAGAAATGAATCCTGTGGACCGGGAACAGCGCCACACGAGTTCATGATAAACGAAAGATCCTGATAAAGTTTTTCGTCATTCATCACAAGAGCGCCCATGATAACGTCGGAATGACCACCGAGATACTTGGTCACTGAATGCATAACAATGTCCGCTCCGAGCTCGAGTGGGTTTTGCAGATATGGCGACGCAAATGTATTGTCGACGGCAACGAGTATGTTCTTTTGTTTTGCCAGGTCCGCGTAAGCTTTGATGTCCACAATGTTCATCAATGGATTTGTGGGAGTTTCCAACCACAGGAGCTTTGTCTTATTGTTTATAAGCGTTTCTGCGTTCGAGAGTTTTGTGAGGTCCGCGAAATGAAACTTGATACCATATTTTTCGAACACGCGTCTGAACATCCTGTAGGATCCGCCATAAAGATCATTGCTGGTAACCACTTCATCTCCGGGGTTCAGAAGTTTAATCACGGCGTCTGTTGCGCCCATGCCTGACGAAAAACAGATTCCAAATTTTCCATTCTCAAGGCTTGCTATACTCTTTTGCAGCGCGTTTCGTGTTGGATTCGCGCCTCGAGCATACGCATAACCCTTATGCTTTGAGGGTGACTCCTGAACGTAGGTCGAAGTCTGATAGATTGGTGTCATTATCGCACCGGTAGAAGGGTCGGGTTCAACTCCCGCGTGCACTGCTTTTGTTCCGAATTTCATATATGGATTTGAATATTGAAATCAGGGCTAAAGATACACCGGAGCTTTTCTTGCCACATTGTAATTGTCCATATTTTATGGAAGTGTAGCTTAATTCTTTCTGTTTTGTTATTTTTCAATAAGACCCTTATCCATGTGACCTCGCTAACGGACATCCTGGCATCTTACTCCTATATCTGGAAGTTTGATGATATAGAAGAGGAAAAGTATGCAACGTCTACGCAAAACGCAATGACCTGATCTCATTCCGTGTTTTCACGATCACGCATAATGCTCGATCGCGGCCGCCTTTCTGATCGTTGATTCACTCCGTCCCGTCAATTACTTCTGGGTCTTCGCCATTTCGAGGTGCACGATAATCGTTTTTTACGCGGCGCTACTTTTGGTCATGCGCCTCAGAGATCTTTCAGCTGATGGTATTCAGACCGTTATCACTGTATCAGATCATTGTTACCTATATAGTGTTTTTCCTGCAGGCAGCAATCGCCGAAGATGCCTATATTTTTTCTTCCCAATATTTTGCTTCTGTTTTTTTATACTGTCGGAACAATCAGCGGTATGCGATTTCGATATGTGGTGTTGATCAATCTTCACGGCGTTTCATTGTTTACTCCGTTATCACAGAGGTACAAGCGATTGAATTTTATCATTCACAGTATCCAAACATTGTATCGAATCTGATTATCAGCGGATTACAGCGGCATTTATTGAAAAACAGAAAAGAAAAGATTTTATCCAATATCAGTGAGCTTCTTCGCCGCAAAGAGCAGCTTGATGAGCTCAATGATCAAAAGAACCGGATCATTTCCATTCTATCCCACGATATATCGGCACCATTGCGTTCCATTAGCGGGCTTGCTCACGACATACGAGAAGAAGCCATATCATCCAAAGAAGAGCTTGACAGGTTCCTGCCCGATGTAAAATCAAGGTTGGATAAAGTTTCATTTCTTGTATTTAGTCTCGTGCGATGGTCGAAGAGCCAGATGAAAGGTTTTACTGTTCAACGCGTCGCGATCGACGTCGAATCATTGATCAGTGAAAACATTGCGTTGGTAAAACATTTTAGCGCGTGAAAAATCTATTAATATAGAGACAGAGGTTCTCCAGGGATTGAATTGCCTGGCCGATCTTGAGATGACACACCTTATCGTAAGGAATCTTCTTACAAACGCTGTAAAGTTCACGTCCAAACGGTAAACGTATCCGTGTTACGGGCTATCAGCGGCATGGATAAAGTCCTGTAAGAATTTCCAATGAGGGCGAACCCATACCTGATGCAGTACGCGAAAAACTTTTTACTTTTCAGATAAGATCACTGCAGGGAACTGCCAACGAGGCGGGTACAGGCCTGGGACTGGCGATGTCGCAGCAGTTTGCTTTGCTTAACTGACGGGAAAATAACATCTTGAACCAGGGACGGACGGATTCAACACCTTCACGCTTGAGCTGCCATTTATCGATTCCGATCCTTCCAGTAAGAGCGGATCGATTCTTTCCACGTTTCGGGACTCCTTAAATAAAGGGCAGTGTTGATGAGCATTTTGTCTTCTGCTGTAGAATTTTTCTGGGATTCAAGGGACTGAATGATGAGATCGTAGAATTTCTTCCGGAATGCGTGTCCTTCTTTTTCGGAAAGCGCCATTATGTCCTGGAGAATACTGGTGACCGATACTTCTGTTTCTATCCACCGTCGATGGCGTATCTTGCGTGCTTTCTTTAACTCTCTCCTTTAAAGTATCACTCAAGGCTGTCGGTGCAACGAGCGTCGCGGCCTGTTGTTTTAGAAAATCATCGAGGTCTTTTAACGTATTCTTCTTTTTGCTCATGCGAGATTGTTCAGGATAGCCTGCGCTATCGGCTGATATTCCTTTTCAGCGTCCAGCGTACTGAAATTTACGAAAAGATTTTTCTGGGGTACCATAACGGGTAAAATTATGGCGTTGAGGTTTTTTAGGTTTTCACGAACGGTAAATATGTTAGTCGAACTATGTATCCGATTGGGTAATATAATGATCCTTAACGTCGGATTTAGCTGGCGGGCAGGAGCGAGGTCAGACACGGTTTGATAAGTGACTAACAAATCATTTTGTGTGAGGCTGGTTGGGACAATCACCGCATCACTAACAAGACAAAGTTTTTTAATTCCTTCATCAGTTGTTTTCCCCGCACTGTCAACGATAATGTAATCTGTGGAACGACGTTGCTTCATCGCAGAAAGCTCATCCGCAACCTGACCGTCCTGAGATCCCAAAAGCTCGAACCCATTCTTGCCATCGTTCGACTTGAAGATTTCCATTTTCCGAAGCGTGTTCAATGTATAGTTGGTGTCTGTCTCGACTAACAAGACACGCTTACCCATGTAATGAAGTGTTGTTGCCAGATTGATGGCATTGGTGGTTTTACCCGTTCCGCCTTTCCGGCTGATAAAGGAAATGATAGTGGACATCCTTAAAAGTAAAAAAGCAGAATTAAATATCCTGCTTCTCGTTTGGTTACATTCTAAATACCCCGGTTGATGTCAAACTTCTCCAGGTAATCAGCAACTCTTCGTACCAGACTACCGCCCAGCGCTCCGTCTACAACGCGATGATCATACGAATGAGAGAGGAACATTTTGTGACGTATCGCAATAGCATCGCCATAAGGCGTTTCAACGACGGCTGGTTTTTTCTGAATTGCACCAATTGCAATGATACCGACCTGTGGTTGCATAATTATCGGAGTGCCCATGACATTTCCAAACGTTCCAACATTGGAGATCGTAAATGTGCCACCTGCCAGGTCATCGGCTTTGAGTTTGTTATTGCGTGCGCGCTTCACCAGGTCGTTCACAATTTTTGCCAAGCCGCTAAGATTAAGCTGGTCGGCATTTCGGATAACGGGTACGATAAGATTTCCAGATGGCAAGGCGACGGCAATACCGACATTGATGTCTTTCTTTTTTATGATCTTATCTCCGTCGACCTGGATGTTAACCATCGGATAATCTCTTATCGCCATGGCAACGGCCTCGACAAAGATGGGAGTGAAGGTCAGTGCATCACCTTCGCGTTTCTGAAAATCGTTCTTAACCTTATTTCTCCAGAACACTATGTTAGTTACATCTGCTTCCACAAATGAAGTTACGTGAGGGGCGATCCGTTTGGAATCAACCATCCGCTCTGCGATCATCTTGCGCATGCGATCCATCTCGATGATCTCATCGCCACCGCTGATTGACGGGGGCACAAGCGGCGTGGAGGCTGCCGCAACCGGCGTTGATATCCCCTTCGACTTTTGCACAGCCTGAACCGTGGCGCCAAGCTTGCGGTGCTGCACAAAATCCAATAGATCTTTTTTCGTTAGCCGGCCTTCTGCTCCTGAACCTGGAATGGTCTCCAGCTCGGCCACAGTAATGTTCTCTTCTTTAGCAATGTTCTTAACCAGCGGCGAATAGAACCGGTTACTTGATTTAAAGTCGACGTTCTCGTGGACGCTATCGTGCTCTACTCCATTGGTCTGGATGGCAGCGCTCTTCACAGGTGCAGGCATAGTGTTCAACGCTGGTGGCTGATCATCCACAACGGCAGCGGCCTTTTCTTCGACGGCGGCTTCAATAACGGCAATCGCAGAGCCGACCTGAATAAGTTCGCCTTCTTTTGCCAGGATCTCCTTTAATACTCCGGCGTGTGTGGATGGAATTTCAGTATCCACTTTATCAGTAGCCACTTCAAGCAATGATTCTTCAAGCTCGATTCGGTCACCCGGCTTTTTCAACCAGGACAGAATTGTTGCTTCTACAATGCTTTCGCCCATTTTAGGCATCAGTATTTCTATAAGGGCCATGCGATGTTATTTTCGACATGTAAAGGTAATATTTTTAATATGTTCCGCTAACGGTGTAAATGACAAGAAAGGGGATTTCATGATCTGCTGTGGGAGGGAAACAAATGTGAATGAGCAGGGTTAGAAAGTCAGAATTTTCTATTGAAATAGGGGGGAGGGGAGAGTTATGAGTTATGAGTTATGCTTACCGTTGAGGCGCTTCGCGTAGGCGGGAGTTAGGGTGTGGGTGTGGGTGTGGGTGTGAATGTCGAACTCCGAATGTCGAATTTCGAACGCCGAAGTTGGTTATGCTTCACAAAACGCTCCAGTAAGACTTCACTCACACCCACTTCGAAATTCATCATTCAACATTCCTGCTTTCCGAGACGCTTCAGCAGGCAAAGCGGCGTTCGAAATTCAATTTATTTTTGCCCCTTACCTTATACCCTATACCCTATACCCAATTTCCTTATCTCCTTATTCCTTATTCCCTATTTCCTTATCTCCCTATCTCCCATACCCTCACCATTTGCATAACAAATACACTAATATCTCTTGCCCGCCTCGTTGATTAGATATACATTTAATTAACAAATAGGTTAATAAAAATGAAAGGGACAAATCTTGGCGAGTTTGAAGAGCTCGTATTGCTGACGGTAGGCATTCTGAATGATGAAGCTTATAGTATCGCGATCGCAAGGGAAATAAAGAAAGTGACGAAACGCAATGTCAATTTTGTAGTTGTGCACTCCGCGCTCAACCGGCTTGAGGAAAAAGGGTATGTTGATTCAAAGCTTGGTGGTGCTACAAAGGAGCGCGGTGGCCGGAGTAAAAGGCTTTTCAGCATTTCAGCCGCGGGTAAGAAGGCGTTGTTGCGTACAAAGGAACAACGCGATGAACTCTGGAGCATGATTCCCAAAGTCGTTTTCAAAAACATATGATACAATCTTCACCGACCCCGCCTGTATGGGCAGACCGCCTGCTGGAATGGTTCTGTGCACCACATCTGCTGGAAGATCTTCAGGGAGATATGCATGAACGTTTTTATGATCGCCTGCAACGACGTGGTCCTTTAGTAGCCAGGTTGTATTTTATTCTTGATGTATTTTCTTTTTTCCGTCCCTATATCCTTCGAAGAAAAAAATCAAACCACGAAATGCAACGCTTCATTCAGCTATTCCCTCATTACATAAAGACTGCTTTCAGAAATGTAAAACGTGACAAGCAATATCTTGCCGTCAATACCCTGGGTCTTGCACTCGGCATCGGATGCTCCCTGGTACTGATAGCTTACGTCTTTTCTGAGCTTTCATTCGACCGGCAGGTAAAAGATCCAGAACGCGTCTACAGGATGAGTTGCAGCACAATTATCGATGGAAAACAAACAGATTTTGCGCCGGTTCCGCCCGCGATAGGGCCCGCCGTTATGGCCGATGCATCAGAGATTGAGAATATGGCGCGGATGATAATCTGGGCTTATAATTCCGGAGCTGCTGCTATATCGTATGAAGATAGATCTTTTTATGAGTCGAATGTATTCATCGCCGATTCAACCGTATTTGATGTTCTGGATTATAAGTTTCTGGAGGGAGATGCAAATGCCTTCCGGGGACGTGACCGGATAGTTCTTTCGCGCAGTCTTGCTGAAAAGATCTTTGGATCCCCTCTCAAGGGCAAGGATGTTCTGCGCTCCTCCATTAAAGTAGATAACCAGGAATTTGCTGTAACAGGAATAATCGAAGATGCGCCATATACAGCTCACGTAAGACCAACAGCTTTCATCAGCTGGCGCGGTCACGGCAACGACGATATCTGGAATGATTCGCATGCCTATACGTACCTCCGTCTGGCAAAAGCAGCCGACCCGCGCAGACTTCAGGAAAAGCTTAACACATTTGTAGCCGAAAACGAAAATCTTCGCCGTGTAGCCGAAGAGTTCGGTGCCAAGGTCGCACTTTACATCGAACCCTTAACAGATATTCACCTGAAGTCAAATAAGATGTATGAGCTTTCTGCAGGAGGCAATATTTCTTATATCTATGCCTTTATCGTTATCGCAGTATTTTTCCTTCTGTCGTCAGGAATTAACTATACCAATCTTGCTATTGCCGCCTCCGCACATAGGTTCAAGGAGATTGGCGTACGGAAAGGTGATGGGTGCCCTTCGGAATCAGATACAGAAACAATTCGTCACTGAATCAGCTCTCATGACCTGTATTGCCGCCGGAATCGGATTGCTCATCTTCTATTTACTGATTCCTCACTTTAACGAGATAATGGAATACAAACTTAATATTGCCCTTCTTTTCAATCCACTTTTTCTTGGAATAGCGCTGGGGTCGATCATTCTATTGTCCATACTCTCCGGTTTTTATCCTGCCTTTTATCTGTCCACTGATCAATCCCATTATAATTCTTAAGAATCAATCTGGTTCAGGGCCGAAGAAAATGCATTTCAGAAAAGTTTTGCTCATGGTGCAATTTGGAATCTCTACGATCATGATTGCAGCTGTGTTGGTCGTAACCGCGCAAATGAACTTATTTAACCAAAAAGGAGCTGGGCTTTAATAAGGAGAACATGCTGATCATTACTATTCCAGGCGTGAATATGAGATCATTGCCGGCTATTAAAAGAATCGTTGCTGAACTTGAATGGAGTTTATGGCGCAGCCGCATGCAATTACATTCCCGGGATCTCGAGCATGATCGACGAACATTATGTGGAGCGCCCTGATGGTGAGATGAAATCAAGTACGGTGGCCCGTTTGCATTTCGATAAGGACTATCTCAAACTTTTGAAACTGGATATCGAGCAAGGAAGGGACTTCGATCCGTCGATGAAATCGGATTATGAGAATGCATTTCTTGTGAACGACGCGGCTGTCAAAGCGTATGGGTGGGACAAAACTCCCGAAGGTGCAATGGGTAAAAAGATCAATGGTTTCAATTACGGAAAAGAGGGTGTTGTCGTTGGAGTAGTCAGGGACGTTAATCTTTTTTCACTTCGAAATAAAGTGGAACCCTTGATCATGAACATGTCGGACTATGCACCGTTTCCTTTACGTGCGGATTGACGGTGACAATACGTCATCCATTGTAGGCGACGTTGAAAAGATCTACAAAAAGATCTTTGAAGGTCATCCATTTCAATACCAATTCCTTGACGAAAGATTTGAGAGACTATATGATGCTGAACGCAAGATGAGCTCTGCCCTTGTAAGTGGCGCAGCAGGTGTTGATCTTTATCTCCTGTATCGGATTGTTTGGACTGTCTGCCTTTATGGTCCTTCAACGTACTAAAGAGATCGGCATCCGTAAAGTGCTTGGTGCGTCGATCCGTGAGATCACTTTGCTGCTTTCGCGCGACTACGTAAGATTGATCCTTATTGCAAACGGAATTGCTCTTCCTCTTGCCTGGATATTCATTGACAAATGGCTTGCCGGCTATGCCTACCGTGTTGACTTTTCCTTGTGGCTGCTTTTCGTACCACTGTTCGACGACGCTTGTGCTGGCATTCCTTTCAATAAGCTTTCAGGTTTTTAAAGCATCGAGGACAAATCCGGTAAATGCGTTGAAAGAGTTATGAGTTAGGAGTTATGGGTGTGAAAGCATTCACCGTACGTTTGCGTTAGGCTGTAGTGCCTGGATGTACGCGAACTCCACGTTGAGTGTTGACATATTGAGTGTTGAAGTGTTGAGTGTTTAGCTTCGAACTAGACACGTAGATTATATCCGCCTAGAACACGTCACATTCAACAATCAACACTCAATTTTCAAGTATTTCTTACTCACCTTATTTCCTAACCTCCCTCGGAAGACTCTGCCTAATAAGGTTAAGCACTGCCGTCGACGCCAACCGGATGTTTATTCCCCGGTCTGTTGACAACTGCAATTTTCTCGTTACTGTGTGGTGCTTGTCGGAGTAGGCAATCCACACGGTACCTACCGGTTTTTCAGGTGTCGCGCCGCCAGGCCCTGCGATTCCGCTAGTAGCCACACCGATATCTGTGCTGAATTTTGCCCGCACAAGATTAGCCATCTCCATTATCGTGGGTTCACTTACGGCGCCGTGTTGTTCCAGTGTTTCTGGTCTGACGCCGAGTTGTCGCATTTTAATTTCATAAGCGTAGGGGATAAGGCTTCCCATAAAATATTCAGAGCTTCCAGGTACACTAGTAATCAGGTGAGAAACGTATCCGCCGGTACAGCTTTCAGCGATCGACAATGTAAGCTTATGTTCGCGAAGAGTATTACCTATAACTTTTTCGAGTGGATCCTCGCCAAAACCAAAGATGTAATCTCCGGCTAACGGGATGAGCTGATCGACAAGTACATCTATTTCATGCACAAGTTCTTCTTTTGATTTTCCTATGCCTGTCAATCGCAGCTTTACGTCACCAAGGCTGGGCAAATAGGCAAGCTTGATGTGGGGAGGAAGCGACTTTTCCCAGGACGAGATCTTATCTGATAGAAATGATTCGCCAATGCCAACGGTACGGATAACCTGGTGATGGATAGTGGGAGTTGTGAAACGCTGCTTTAGCTTTGGAACGATAAGGTCCTTCATCATGAGTTTCATTTCATGAGGAACGCCAGGCATTGATACCAGCACCTTTCCGTTTCGTTCAAACCACATCCCGGGCGCTGTGCCGATCTTATTAGTGATTTTTTCACAACACGTCGGTAATGCCGCCTGTTGACGGTTTACATCCGTAAGCTCCCGGCCACGGCTTTTGAAGAAGGCTGTTACTTCGGCAAGCGCCTCTTCATGGATCTTTAGTTCGCAATTGTAATGTTTTACCAGGCAAGGTTTCGTCAGGTCATCGCTTGTGGGTCCCAGTCCTCCCGTAACGAGGATGATATCCACTCGCTTTTCTGCTTCTGAAAATGCTTCGAGGATTTCACTTTCAACGTCACCAACCGTCGTTTTACGTATGACCTGAATGCCTGCCTCGCTTAAGGCTACGCTCATCCATTGAGAATTGGTATCGACGATCTGGCCGTATAGGATCTCGTCTCCGATGGTTAACAACTCAGCCGTTACTCTGCTCATTATAATTATGCGTGTGAATAATTCTTATAAAATTTTCGATGTGCGTCCAACGTTATGCTTCCGGTTTCAGTCTACCTGTTTGAAAGCAACTACTGTTTATGAAAGCAACAAAAGTATTGAGGAAGATTGAAATTCTGTCAACATTTTTTTGCCTGGGACTGATTATTGCCTTCCTGGCTTCATGTGATGTGCTTGAATCCGATCCTGACGTCCTGGAACCGGCTGTGGAGATAACAGGTGATGAGGTTTATGTGCTATCCAACGGTACATCCTTTATTGACCTTGCAATCCAGGGTTCAATCCAATCTCGAAGCCAGGCTGGCGGTTACATCGTCGCCGTCCCACGGAACACTTACGGACTTGGGAAAGGGTATCATTCAATATGCTCCGAAAGCTGGCAATACGCGCGTGAAAGATGGCTTTGAGGTGACGGTGTTCTCAAAAAATAATGAAATCCTAAAAAAGGACACGTTGGTGATCATTGTTGAGAACGATTCAACCAAACTACCCTGCAGCATTTATCCCGTTAACGACTATGTCTATAACGTGACGTCAGCTGTAACCATAGATGTTACAGCCAATGATATCATTTGCTCCAGCGATATAATTGTATCTGTTTACCGACCTGAAAATACGTTTCCACCGTATTACGGAACGGCTAGTGTTAGCGGTAATAAGATCGTGTATACGTCAGGTGCTTCCTTCCTGGGAGAGGACAAGCTGATGTATAAGGTCACGGATGCGAATGATCCCTCTGTTTTCTCTTACGGCATGGTGTATATAACCAATGATTCCAGCTGTAATCTCGCCTTGGCGGACGACCATCTTCACATACTCCACACTAAAGGAATCAACTGCGATCAAAATTCCCGCTTTTGCTAACGATACGATTTGTCAATCTCTTAATCTCTATCAGGTCAGCATTAAGACAAATCCAATGAAGGGTAAAGCAACTATAGTTTCCGATGGCATCTACTATGAGGCTTCGAGCCCGGTGATGGAAAATTTTGAGGATGGGTTCACTTACGAAGTTTGCGTTGATGGCATTTGTAAATCCGCTCGGGTTTATGTAGGGGTAATAGTTGATTTGTCAACCTGCGCTATCAAGGCTGCGCGGGATTCTATTGTTATCGCGAACAATATCAGCGTTGTCCAGTTGAATGTTCTTGATAATGATTCCACTTGCGAGTTGAAGACTTTTGAGATCGTAAAAGCACCTGTTCATGGTGCGGCCTTTATTAATGCCGACCTAAAATCCATCGAATACAGGCCAGATCCATTGACGGCGAGTGATGATTGGTTGGATTATAAAATATGTGATGAGGAAGAGTGTAGCACAACCACAGTATATGTGATAAGAAAAAAATTAGAAATAGTAAAGAAGGACATCGCGTAACGATGAGATGTCCTTCCTTTTTTGCATGCATAACTATTACGATCTATTCACCCGTTGCAAGCAAGGGGATGCGAAAGCACAACGCATCCTCTATGATCTATTTAAAGCGAGGCTAATGGGGCTTTGCAGAAGGTACACTCGCAGCCGCGAGGAAGCCCAGGATATTCTGCAGGAATGCTTTATCAGGATTTTCAAATATATACATCAGCTGGAATCGTCGGATAAGCTGGAGAGCTGGATGAAGGCTATAGCCGTAAATACCGCCATCAGCTATTATCACCGGACAAAAAAATATGAACTGCTGCTTTCGCCGGAAGATAATCACAATGTTTCAGATGATAATCTTTTGCAACATGTACAGAGCTTTTTCCGATGGATTTCTCGTGTCTCTTGTCAACGAATTACCAGATGGTTGCAGAATTGTATTCAACATGTTTTCCATTGAAGGTTACAGCCACGCAGAAATTGCCGAGAAGCTGAAGATCACGGAAGGGACTTCGCGGTCCCAGCTGCATCACGCCAAATATTTGTTAAAGGAGAAATTAAAATGCCAGGACATGGCACATTATTATGAAAAATTTGCCTGACGATGAACTCTTTAATTCTGTTGAGAACAGGTTGCGGAATTATAGTGAACTTCCTGACGACGATGTTTGGAAAAGGATATCCGGCGCGACTCCTCTGACAATTGAATCTAAATGGATCATTTGGACAAATCGCACGGCGATAACATTATCCTTAGTCGTTCTGTTCTCTCTTTTTTATAGCCAAAACGCACCAAATGGAGCCTTAACAAATGATTTGTCAGAGAATACTGTCATAGTTGAAAGAAATGTTGAATCTGCCATATCCTCACCGGTTTCTGAATCTGAATTAGCGAACTTCGCAGAGACCAATCAAAAAAAATCGAGGATAAACGAAAAGCGTGTAATACATTTTTCCGATAGTAGAACGGTCCATTCAGAGATGAACTTACCACTACCAATTAAGGCCGCCGAAGAACAGAAAGAAAATGATCATAAGTCAGTGGCTGACAGCGCTTCAGTTGTGGTAAAGGAGCCTAAAAAAGACTCGGCTGCGATCGTTAACCATGTCTTGCCTCCACAAAAGAAGAGGAAAAAATCAAAACTGACATTTTATTCAATGATTTCACCTTCGCTGTCGTTTCAGCATGTTACCCCTGATTCGCAAGATGGTGTAGTTATCGAGAAGATCAATGGCTCAGGGGTGATCTCTTTGGAGCGTTTCGGATTCACTATCGAAACCGGCGTTCAGGGTCAGATGGGGAAAAGATTTCAATATATCCTCGGGCTATCGTACTACCAGCAGTCTCAAAGATTGGAGTATGAAGGACATGGCAACGGGACCACCATCGAATCCGGTGAGGATCTGAATTTTGTTATCACGCCCGAAACAACCACCCGCTCGTTTGATTACAACATGCGCAACATCGGCGTGCAGGCTGGAGTACTTTATACGTTGAAGCTGCGAGGCCTGATGCACAAACCTGGATTGGTGTTTCAGTATCAAAAAGGAATGATGCAGGCAACCGACGACGCTGTTTACGATAATTCATCGTCAGATTATATTAATTTTCAACTGCTCTATCGTGTAGAGTATGCATTCGGGTCTGGTGTCAGTGTGTTCATTCAACCTGCCTATACGCATTCAATCATCGCTAATGAGTCCCTGAACGCGCCGTTTAAATTAAAACAAAGCCGTGCAAGTCTTGGAGTTGGAATTGTTTATCGTTTTTGACCGAATTGTGCTAACCAATTAATCGTTATTCGCTTATCTTGACGCCCAATAATGTAAAGTTATGCCCTTCTCTGCCGTGGATCGTCAAAAGCAAATTTATCTTGAGGGTTTGAGTGGCCTTCGACCAGCTGTAAACATTGATGCTACTTTGCTGGAAGAGCGTGCTAAAGCACATATGAGTCCACGTGCATTTGCTTACGTAGCAGGCGGGGCTGGTGTTGAAAGCTCAATGCGTGTTAATCGTGATGGATTCGAGAAGACACGTATCGTTCCCCGCATGCTCCGCAACGTTGAAGAAAGAGATACAAGTATCGAACTCTTTGGCAAAAAGCTTTCATCGCCATTTTTACTGGCACCGCTCGGTGTGCTCGAACTAGTCCATCCAGAAGCAGACCTGGCTGTCGCAAAAGCTGCGGCCCAGTTGGGCGTACCTTTCATTTTTTCGAATCAGGCATCGTATCCGATGGAGGCCTGCGCGGACGTTATGAACGGAGCGCCACATTGGTTCCAACTTTACTGGAGCAAATCCAACGACCTCGTTACAAGTTTTATTCAACGCGCGGAAAAATGCGGCTGTTCAGCAATAGTGGTTACGTTGGATACAACACTATTGGGTTGGAGACCTCGTGATCTTGATCTTGGTTATCTTCCGTTCCTCGAAGGAAAAGGAATTGCGCAATACACGTCTGACCCTGTTTTTGAGAAAATGGTAGAAGAGGACGAACCGCCTGAACACTTGAAACAAAAAGTAAACCTTCAATCTATTCAGGCGCTTATAACTATGGTAAATAAATTTCCTGGTACTGGTTTTCTAAAGAAACTGAGATCTGGCAAGCCCCTGAAAGCGGTTCGGAAATTTGCAGCCACGTATTCCAATTCAAGGACAACGTGGGAAGATTTGAAATTCCTTCGCGCACAAACCAAGCTCCCTATTTTGTTGAAAGGAATACTTCATCCGGATGATGCAATGAAAGCCATTGATGGTGGAATGGATGGCATTTATGTATCTAATCATGGTGGGCGTCAGGTGGATGGCTCGATTTCCTCGATATCGGCATTGCCAGAAATCGTGCGCGTCGTAAACGGTAAAGTACCAGTCTTGCTGGATAGCGGAATCAGGGGCGGTGCCGATGCATTCAAAGCGTTAGCGTTGGGAGCAACGGCTGTGTGTATAGGCAGACCGTATGCGTATGGCCTGGCGATTGCGGGACAACATGGTGTAAATGAAGTACTCATGAATTTTATGTCGGACCTGGAATTAACTATGGGATTAGCAGGCTGCAAAAACATCTCAGAGATAGATCGCAACATGATTGTGTGATTGTAACTCCGTTGTTGACATTATAATTTGAATAAAATGTATTCCTTTTCACATTAGAGTTTTTCTACCTTAGCATCGCAAACGAACTGGATATGCGAAGAATAGTGATACTTCTGGTGGTGATTTGCGGTGCGTGTACAACGGCCCAGATCAACCAGACAATTGGAGATGTGAACAAGGCGATGGGTTCTGAAACGCCATTAACCACCGCGGAGGTGGCGGAAGGGTTGAAGGAGGCGCTCATCAAAGGAATTTCAACAGGTTCAGACCTCGCATCACAAGTAGATGGTTACTTTAAGAACCCTGAAATAAAAATTCCCTTTCCTCCTGAGGTAAAAAAAGTTGAGGACAAACTACGCCAGGTCGGACTAGGTGCAGAGGTCGACAAGTTTGTGATGACACTTAACCGCGGCGCCGAGGATGCGGCTAAGGAAGCGAAACCGATATTTATCAGCGCTATCAAATCCATGACTATACAGGATGCCTGGGGAATCTTAAGAGGCGAGCCGGATGCTGCTACTCAATATCTGAAGCGTACCACCACTCCGCAGCTCAAGGAAAAATTCAAACCGGTCATTAAGAACTCGCTGAATAAGGTGAGTGCAACAAAGTACTACGGAGATATTGTTCAAAAATATAACACGATCCCATTCACTGAAGATGTGAATCCCAACCTGGATGATTATGCGACCGACAAAGCGATTGAAGGGTTGTTTACGCTGATTGCAAAAGAGGAAAAGAACATCCGGCACGATCCGGTAGCCAGAACCACCGAGTTGTTGAAGAAAGTCTTTGCAGCTCAAAAGTAGCTACAAGCCTCAAGGCTCAAGCTTCAAGCACATCCAATCTAACTTGCAGCTTACGGCTTGTAGCTTGAAGCTTGTAGCTTGCAGCTTTACACGATACTAAAAAACTACAACTGTGAATCTTTTTGAAAAACATCAGGCCACTCTTGTTAAAGCAATAGATGCTTTGCATGCAAGGACATTTTTCGCTGCGTTTCCTGAGAATCCGTCTCCTGCTTTGTATGGAGAGTCCGCCGATAGCGAAGGCAAGGAAAAATTTCAGGCATCGCTCGGTAAGAAATTTGAGGAGCTTCATCAGGGTGATAGCCCCGAATGGATAGGACAGGAGGAATCTCCATACACTCAGGAGCAATTGGAAATTAAATACCCCGCCATTTCACCGATGTTATTGGTTGCCCGTGCATCAACCGCATTTCATTTATGGCGTAAAGTCAGCGTTCAGGATCGTGCTGGAATTTTGATTGAATCCCTTGAACGTCATCAAGACAAGGTTTTTTGAAATCGCTTATGCGACCATGCACACTACTGGTCAGGGATTTATGATGGCATTTCAGGCTTCGGGCCCCCATGCAGCAGACCGGGCGTTGGAAGCTATCGCGGCGGGATACGAGGAACTCCAAAGATTTCCATCGAAGGCTATGTGGGATAAGCCCATGGGTAAATTCAATATTCAGCTAAACAAAGAGTGGCGGGCTGTTCCGAAAGGTGTATCACTTGTGATCGGCTGTTCAACATTTCCAACCTGGAATTCAGTCACAGGCATCTATGCGAGTCTTGTAACAGGTAATTCGGTTATCGTAAAACCTCATCCTGGCGCGGTCCTTCCTATTGCGATCTTTGTATCGGAAATCCGGAAAGTATTAACGGAAAACAATTTAGATCCTAATATATGCCAGTTGGCTCCCGACACATTTGATAAGATGATCACAAAGGATCTGGCAGAACATCCCGAGGTGAAAATGATTGACTTTACGGGCAACTCCGCTTTTGGAAATTATCTTGAAGCGTTGCCTGGTAAAACCGTATTCACAGAAAAAACGGGTGTTAACTCAGTTATACTGGACTCAGTTGATGATGTCGATAAGGTTGCAGCGAATCTTGCATTCTCGCTAAATCTTTATAGCGGCCAAATGTGCACAGCGCCACAGAACTTTTATATACCAGAAGGGGGGATAAGATGTCCTTCGGGTAATATTTCATTTGATGAATTTGCCAAAAAACTGGCTGATAACATCAGCAGTCTAGTAGACAATCCCAAGGCCGGACCTTATGTTTTAGGCGCGGTACAAAATAAAAAAACGTGTGACCGTATCACTGCGGTTGAAAAGTTTCCGGGAAAAGTCTGGTTGAAGTCGAGGACGTTTGAAAATCCACAGTTTAAGAATGCACGTGTAGCTACTCCGGTATTGCTCGAAGTGGACGCTTCGAAGAAAGATATTTTTAGCGAAGAGCTGTTTGGACCTATTGCCCTGTTAATCAAAACAAAAAATACCGATCAATCCATTTCACTGGCGAAGGAACTTGCTATGAAGCACGGAGCTATTTCTTGCGGCGCTTATTCTACCGATCCCTACATCCGCGAAAAGATTGCAGACGAAATGGCGCTGGCATCTACACCCGTTTCGTTCAACCTGACCGGTGGCATATATATGAATCAAAACGCTGCATTTTCTGATTTTCATGTTACGGGTGGTAATCCTGCCGGCAATGCATCATTTACAAATCCTGATTATGTGAACAAGCGATTTACCTGGGTTGGGCATAGGGAACCGGTTGGACGTTAACCCCCCGACCCCCTTAGGGGAGAATTATTATTTGCGGTGAGCGTCCCTTATGTTTAGTTTCATTTGACATTCGACATTGGGAGTTGGACATTCGGCGTAAACACCCACTCACACACACTCGTTTAACGTTTAACGATTAACGATTAACGGATAACGGATAACGACTGTCAGTACTTGAATATGCCTTCTACAATATGCCTTCTACCTCACGGCACTTCCGATGAAAACGCATACATCCGATTCGCGGCGAATTTAATGGCTCTGAAGTCTTTGTAAACCGGTCGTTCAAATTCGATGTAAGTGATGTAATTCTTTTTTGACTTCTTATGGACAAAGATCCGTGCAACCGACTTATTGGTGCTGACGACATTTGTCATGCTTGATGGCAATTGAAAAACAAATTTAAAGTACTTGCTGTGCTTAAACGTGGGAACGAGGTACAGGCTGGATTCAGTGTCACGGACGTCTTCTCCATATGGCAGAACGTTGGCTACAGAGGTGATCCTTAAGGCCTCATTTTCAATCTTATAATTCCAACGAAAGATGCGAGGGTGTTTTTCTGCGCTTGCAAAATTCATGGGAGGTCCGGCAGGACCCTCTTGAAGAGTACCAAACCGGAATTGTTTAAAGAAAAATACATTGATAAGAACAGTATCGGTTGCAATCGCCTTCTCGTAAACAACACCTTCGTCGAAGAACTTTTGATTCCGGTTTGGAACATTATTAATGACCAACACTTTTTTCAACCGGTTGGAGAGGATGATATATCCGACTTCTACTGGTGGCCCCGATCCTGAGTCACAATCAATGGGAAAATTACGGCTGTCCTTACAGATCGATCTTGTGTAAAGTTCGAATGTGGTATCCACTTTGAATTCAATCAGGGGTAACTTGTGATCGACTTCTTTAATGTACGTAAAGGTCGGGCTCTTGCATGCTGCAAGCAGGGCGAACAATGGGCATATGACTAGTAAGATTTTCATTGAAGTCCGATGCGTGATGATTGATAATAGAATACCGGACCGGCACTTATAAAGCCGTCGTAAGGGACAAGGTGGAAAGGAAAGAAACCCCTTGTGTGGATGCGGTGCTGGACATCCTGAAACACATAGTTATAGAGGCCGAAAGTGAGACCAAGATTCTTGGTTGTATTGGCAACAGTCAATATCCAGTTTGACTTGTTATAGTAGTTCTGATCTTCGTCCTTATAAAACACATAGTTGTTTCCCAGCCGGTTGCTGAGTTCATAGCTGCTTTGATTAAAGCCTGTGAACTTGTTGTAGCCGACCTCAACAAGATTGATCAGCCAGTCGTCATTTCCGTGGAAACTGATAAATCCGCCGCCCGTATGCAGCCGGTCAAACTTGTCACCGAACGGAAGAAAAAATGGTGGACCGTCATTTGTATAATTGACTTGAAAGCGATCAACGTGGATGTTAACGAATCCTACAAACTGATTTGACCGGGCCGGAACATGTGTCAGGAAGAACACATAGTTTCCTCCCCATGATGCTGAATAGTTGTACGGGTTTTGTAAAGACGGATGGTTCCAGTTATTGAAATAGTACAATGGATAATTGCGAATACCTGGACGGATATCGCTGCTGTATCGCATCCTATTGTTCCATCCAGCGGTGATTGTGTACGAGATCACTCCTTCGATGTCGAGGAAGTTTCCCTTTGAAATGCCAGGCCGGCTGCTTCCAATGCCTCCGTGATAAAACATCAGGTCGAGGTTAAGGGAAGGATAAAACCAGTTGTTACCAGTGTAAGCACCTATTCCGCCTGATAGTCCAAGGCGAAACGCAATCCACTCATCAGGCCGGCCCCTGAATTCAGTGATAAGTTTTATAGAGTAACCGTATTGTACAGCGGATGAGCTGGAAGTAAACGTGGGATTTTCCTGGGCGAAACTACTGTAACAAACCAGTTCGGTGATCGCGCAAATTGCCGCGAAGAGTAGTCGAAATCGATGAGGCCGGAACTTGATGCCTAACATTGATATGATTTATAAATGACTACAACCTAACGTGATGAATGTAACTAAAATTTAAGTAAGATGAAATCCATTTATGATGTCATGGATAATGTTGATGTTCTGAACTGATTTACAGAACTTAGCATACATTAAATCGATTCGTATGAAAGGTTATCTTTTGATTCTGTTCATTTCTACTCGCGTGGTTGTTCTTGCACAGTCGATTGCGCCCCCAATAAATCATTTATCAGACAATTCAAATGAGCGGAAGCCGGAGGCGAAACAATTTGTTCTTTTCGACGTCGAATTCAATTATACAAAAGCGGATGCTGAAAATTCAACGCCGAACAAATCTCATTTCTATGTTACAGGAAATTTGATCAATCAGCAACGTCCGAAGGACTGGACTTCGCCCATAGATTATCGCAACGGAACAGTTCATATCCGGATTGAGGTACTGGAAAAACCGCCTGGAGATGCGCCAACGAGATGGACGCTTTGTTATATTCCCAACAAAGGTCAGGGTAACGGATACGGGTGCACAGGCACGCAACTGTTTACAACGGAAGGGGTATTTGAAAAAGATGTGCCCATGACCTCGTTTTGGGAAAATGAAGGTATTGTTTGGTCGGAGGGGATCAAACAGATGGATCTTGTTATTAAAGATGACAGTGGTGGACAAGGCCATGCGCACAAGCGCGCTGATCACGAAAAGTTTTTTCCGACGCGCGTAAGGATTACCATGGTGCAGGTTGCTGCTGGGGAGACTTATGTCCGTTAATCGTTAACCGTTATCCGTAAACTCCACTCAACAATCCACACCCACACCCACGAATAACTGATAACGATTAACTGATCGCCGTTATGAAAAAATCGGTCGACGAAATGATCCTGAATCTTCCGAAGGACGAGCGGGTGATCGTGAATCGTCTTCGTGAGTTGGTTATGGAATGCCTGCCCGCGGCTACTGAGAAAGAATATTATGGCGAGGGTGTTCCGTTTTACTCTCATTACAGGCAGATCTGTTTTATCTGGCCTGCTTCTGTATTCTGGGGACCAAAGCGAACGTTGGAAACACAAAAGTCCAAAGGTGTGTCGCTTGGATTTTGTCAGGGCCATTTAATGAGCAATGAAGACGGCATCTTAAAGGCTGAAGGCCGCAAGCAGGTATATGTGATGTATTTTCATTCACTTAAAGATATAAACGAAGAACAGGTCCGTGCACTACTCTTCGAGGCGGGAATGGTTGACGATACTTTCGCGGATAGGAAGAAAATGAGGAAACGTTAAGTGTTAGCCGACCCCCGAGCCCCTAAAGAGGCAGAATGGTTATTTAGGTGACCGTCCGTAGTCGTTAATCGTTAATCGTTATGCTTTAATCGTTACCTATTCTCTTTAGCGAAGCAGAAGGCGCTCCCAATGAACTACGGAAAGTAGTTTGATTGGGTGTCGTCGCAGTGTCTCCTGTCTCAGGGACGCTGCGATTAGGATCCAAGAAAATAATTCAACCCGTGAACACGCAGCGTCCCCGGGAGGCCCGGGCGACACTGCTACGACTGCAGCAAGTTCATTTCGTTCATCACTGCAGCAAGTCTGCTGTATCTATCCTCTGGATGACGTGACGAAAGGGAACACAAAAGTAAATCAGATACCAAGCCGTTAATTCCGTTCTATACTTTTCTTTGAATCGTCCGTACACTTGTTTACAAATCAGAAATCCAATGACACCACACGATACCGTCCTTCTGACGCGGAAGGATGTTTCCGATCTATTGGATATTGGCACCTGCATCCCCGCAGTAGAGATGGCTTTCCGACTTTATGCGGAAGGCAAGACTACTCCTCCAAAAGTACTTGCCGTGCATGTCGAAGCTGGAGCCTTTCACATTAAGGCGGGAGCCATGAAGCTGGATCAACACTACTTTGTCGCGAAGACAAACGCCAACCTTCCCAATAATCCAAAAAAATTTAGCTTACCAACCATACAGGGAATCCTCATCGTGTTTGATGCTGATAACGGAAAGGTATTGGCGATCATGGATTCAATGGAATTAACGATTCTACGCACGGGCGCAGCGACAGGAGTAGCCGCCAAATATCTTTCTAAACCTGATTCATCGACTGTCACCATCTGCGGATGCGGTAATCAGGGGATCATTTCGTTAAAGGCGATCATTAACGTCAGGCCAATTCAATCAGTTTATGCGTTTGATGTTGACTATGAGCGCGCGGAGGAATTTGCATCGAAACTTTCAAGAGAATTAATGATCAGGATTTCTGCCGTGAAAGAGTTGAGGGAAGCGGCAGTTAAAAGCGACATCTGCGTGACCTGCACACCCTCGAAACAACCATTGTTATTCAAAGGAGATGTAGGACCGGGATGTTTTGTGGCGGCGGTTGGTACAGACAATGAAGAAAAAAACGAGATTGATGCGGAACTGATCGCGTCATGCAAGCTGGTGACGGATATATCAGAACAATGCGCAACCATTGGTGATCTTCATCACGCGCTGAAAAACGGAAAGGTTACAATGTCTCACATTCACGCCGAACTGGGCGAGGTCATTGCGGGAAAGAAAAATGGCCGGACAAACAACGAAGAGATCATAGTGTTTGATAGCACTGGAATGGGTTTGCAGGATGTGGCCTCCGCTGCCATCGTGTATCAAAGGGCTTTGGAGGAAAGACGAGGATTGAAATTGGATTTCTCAAAATAATTAGAACAGATATGAAATGGATCACACGTGAACGACCCAAGATCGACCGAATAGCCTGCCCATGGTTAATCAGGAAGTTTGTCGACCCTTCAGCTGAATTTATTTTTGTTCCCAGGGATCAGGTGTTCGCATTAGCGAAGCAGATGGACGCAATTCCATACGATATTCCTGGTGCCGAGTATTCACATGTCGGAGATCAATGTACATTTGATTATATCGTGGAGAAACACGGTATACAGGACAAAGCAGTCCGGCAAATAGCCGTAATCGTCAGAGGTGCGGACACGGATCGTTTTGAGCTGGCGCCGCAGGCTGCCGGACTTTGGGCCATATCGGCAGGCCTATCCTACAATTTCACAAACGACCACGAGCAACTTGATGTAGGCATGAAACTATATGATGCGTTGTACAGTTGGGCGATGCATGTTCAACAAGAAAAGCATACGTGGAATCCCCAGGTGTGACATAATTCCATGAACTTCAATTCATTGTCGGTTTAGGCCATTCGGCGTAACTGGAATTCCTAATTATTTGTTAATGGCTGACTTTCCTGATAATCCTTTCCGTCCGGCGAGTAAATTTGTTGTATAACGACCTTGACTTGAAAAAAGCAACGATCAATAGAAGGGACTTCCTAAAGGTTAGCACTGCGGCAGGTGGTGGTCTTTTGATTTCGCTTCTTATTCCAAAAACCGCCTTGTCGTTGTCGCCAGCTGAAGCAGCATTTAACCCTCTTCTGAAGATCAGCGAGGACAACACTGTTCGAATTATACTTTCGAAAGTCGAAATGGGCCAGGGCGTTTGGACAACATTGCCGATGCTGTTGGCGGAGGAGTTGGATTGCAACTGGAAAAAAATAAAAGTTGAACCCTCTCCTCCGGGTGAAAAAAATGACTTTAGTGAAGTTCTGCATTCAAGTCCACCGGAGGATCAGAGTCCACAAAGAGTGAATTTGATCATTATCGCATGATTGGAGCTACTGCAAGGGTCATGTTAGTAAGTGCAGCAGCAACGAAGATGGGTGTGTCTCCAGAAAATTGTAAAACAGAAGACGGATATGTTTTGGCTGGCGATAAAAAAGTGAGTTATGGGGAAGTTGCCACGGCAGCGTCTTTACTTGAGATACCTTCCGTAAAACTGCGCGAGCCAGGTGAGTGGAAATACATTGGGAAATCCCAGAAGCGTTTGGATGCTCCTCAGAAAGTAAATGGTTCAGCGGTTTATGGGTTGGATATTCAGTTTCATGGCTTACTCACCGCAATGGTAGCGCACCCACCTACGTTTTGGGGAAAGGTAAAATCATTTGATGCCTCAGGCGCAAAAAAAATTGTTGGCGTTCGCGAAGTCGTTCAAATTCCATCAGGTGTAGCAGTAATTGCCGATCATTTCTGGGCGGCAAAAATGGGACGTGAAGCATTGAAGATAGAATGGGATGTTGATGAAAACGATAAGGTAGACAGCAAAACTATACTGCAGCAATATAGTCGCTTGTCTGAAACGGAAGGAACGATCTTCTATCAAAAGGGAAATGTAGGGACGCGTTAGCGAAGGCAGAAAAAGTTATACAGGCAGAATTTCAGTTTCCATTTCTGGCGCATGCACCCATGGAACCGTTGAATTGTACTGTAAAAATTTCAGCAGATAAATGCGAAGTATGGACGGGCACACAATCTCCTCTGCCTCATCAGGCCCAGATTGCAAATTTTCTGGACCTTCGGCCTGAACAAGTTTTACTCCATACGCCTTATTTGGGTGGAAGTTTTGGAAGACGAGGAACATTCAGCGGCGACTGGATCATGGAAGCCGTTCACATTGCGAAGGTCAGTGGCAAATTTATCAAGTTGGTATGGTCACGGGAGGACGACATCGAGGGTGGATATTATCGGCCAATGTATCTGCATAATGTTCGAGTAGGAGTTGATCGAAATGGATTACCTGTAGCCTGGCAACATACTATTGTTGGTCAATCTCTTTTTACAGGTTCTCCATTGGAAGAATTGATTGTTCATAAAGGAATTGACTATAGTTCGGTGACGACAGCAGCTCCTTATTCGGATTTGATTCCCGATTTTTCTTTTAGCCTGCACACTACCAAAATAAATGTCCCCGTGTCGGCGTGGAGATCTGTGGGAAGTACGCACACCGCATACGTTGTGGAGACACTTATCGACGAATTGGCTGCATCAGCCTCTATCGATCCGGTTGAGTACAGACGCACGCTATTAAAAAATAGTCCGAGGCACCTTGCGGCCCTTAATTTGGCTGCTGAAAAAGCCAAGTGGAATGAACCCTTGAAAGCAGGAAGATTTCGCGGAGTAGCAGTATGTGAAGCAATGGGAAGTTACGTTGCGCAGGTAGCGGAAATATCAGTTGGTGATGGAAAAGTAACAGTACATCGCGTGGTTTGTGCGATAGATTGTGGTTTAGCGGTGAACCCTGATGGCGTGCGGGCACAGATGGAGAGCGGAATTATTTTTGGACTCACTGCAGTGCTTTACGGTGAGATTACGCTGGAGCAGGGAAAAGTAAAACAACACAACTTCAACGACTATCGTATGCTTCGCATTTCTGAAACGCCACAGATTGAAGTTCACATTGTGCCGAGTAAAGAAAAAATGGGAGGGGCGGGTGAACCAGGGGTTGCACCGATAGCTCCGGCGGTTGCTAATGCGTTGTTCGCCGCTACAGGAAAGCTAATTCACAGATTACCGTTACAGCCGGAAGATCTGGTCAGATCGAAATGACGACCTTCATACTCCCATTCGCGGTAATCCGAAAAGTTATCGCAAACAAGAATTCTCTTGCATTCCTAGCGCTACTCCGCGCTCCCTGCGCTTCTGCGGTTAACACCCGCACGCGCACTCACCCCGACGGTTAAGAAATATTAATAAACATCGCCGCATCCACACCCTTAAGTTGTCGCAAATGCCCTCGTCGCAAGAGAGTCAAACTGTCTATTTTTGTTTCCAACATCATAATCAGATTCAACAATGATCCTTCAAAACAAGAATGCAGTAATATATGGCGCAGGAGGTTCTCTGGGCAGCGCTGTTGCTAAGGCGCTTGCAGCAGCGGGCGCAAAAGTTTTTCTCACCGGACGTTCAATAACATCTGTTCAAAAAATTGCTGATGAGATCCGTACAGCCGGAGGCATCGCGGAGGTAGATAAAGTTGACGCATTAAATGAAAAAGAGATCAACGAACATTTGGAACGAACAATACAAGTCGCGGGTACCGTTGACATTTTATTTTGCGCCATCGATTACCAGGTGGTGCAGAACATGAACCTCATCGAAATGAACGTCGATGAATTCGTCCGACCGGTAATGCTGGCGATGCAATCGCAGTTCCTCACATCTACAGCAGCTGCAAAGATTATGATGAAACAAGGTTCAGGGGTCATCCTTTCGCTAACTGCGACGCCTGGCGGTATCGGTTACCCGTACACCGGAGGATTTGCTCCGGCCTGTGCCGCCATCGAAACGTTCTCAAAAAACCTTGCTGCCGAAATGGGTACGTATGGTGTTAGGGTTGTAAATATCCGGTCAGCTGGTTCTCCCGATTCGAAAGTATTTAAAGACGCTATTGATAATCATCCAAAAGAGATGGAGCCCATCTTCAGAAACATGGAAAACGACACCATGCTGAAGAAACTTCCGATGATGGAAGACATTGCGAACGTGGCCGTTTTTCTAGCATCAAACCTGGCCGGAAAAATCACTGGAGTTACAATTGATGTTACCAGTGGAACGACTGCTGGTTTAAATTATAAAGTGCCAAGGGCAGCAAAAGATCTCAGAAAGGCTGGCAGCACGATTAGTTTGATAGAATAGCTGCATACTTCAGCATTATTAATATTGTCCGCGCTTAAAAAAGAACGTCAAGAACCGGTTTCATTCGTTCGGGTACGTCGGTCTCGCCCATCATTTCTCTCAAGTCGATTTCAATGTTTCTGATAATACTATAGATAGGCACATCGTTGATCAAACCTTCAAATGGGTTCTCACTGTAGTCACCGGTATATTCCATCAGTGAGAATACCCATGACACTACCAGGTTGAAAGGCAACATGAGCCACATCAGGTCCGTTTCCTTATCGAATTCGTGAAGCATGGCAAACGGCAAAAGAAACGTAAAGATTATAATAAAGAGATGACTTGATGTTGAGTACTGACGCGGCAGGGGCGTATTCTTGATGCGTTCTGTGGCACCTTGCTCCGCATAAAGATTCGTTATGAATCTTTGGAGTTCCATATGCTTAAACTCATCAATCCATCCTTTTGCCTTCAACGATGAGATGTGCTGCGATTGCATGTCCAACAGTTGCGTCGCTGCATTGTGTTTGTTCTTCAGCTGCTCAATGTCTTCCTGACTCAGACATTGCGCAGCGTCGGTTTCAAAAGTTGAAAAATCGATACGCCGCTCGAAGTAGCGTCGTTGACGTCGGCTTGACGGGAGATCATGTTCCCAGGCTGACCGTTGACGCATGGAATGTTTCACGGCATGGAGCCAGGCCAAATGCCGTCGCAAAATAATTTTGATTTCCAGTCCAACGTCCTCACTGGAAATCGTGGATGTTTCATTTTGCGTGATAAATGCTCTTGATGCTGCGGCGAATGCTCGGCTAAGATTTACAATGCTTCCCCATACCCTCCTCGCTTCCCAGCCTCTTTCGTAGGACTGGTTATTTTTGAAACCAACGTAAAACGCAACGGCCGTACCAATGAGCGAAACCGGTAACCAAGGTATTGCTACCCAAGACCAGCCCAGATAACGATAGGTAAATATTGCGAGCAATCCTGTAAACAAGGAGTAAAGGATCATCCGCCACGAAATGAAATAAAGAATCTGATAGTTGAAATATCGTTTGATGTACATGACTGTAAGATTTTAGATGGAGATCGATTAAGACGCAAATAAAAGATAAAGGTTTTGTGGAAGGTTTGCCAGTATCAAACGTCCAACTTTGGATAGATACGACCTGAATCCGTAATTCAAAACACGTTGAGGAAGTTCGGAATAATCGCGAGCCGAACGCCTTCCACCGACACCAGAAAAACGCTGAAGGTTCAATAGAAATTTATTTCGGACGCTAAAGTGATGCGGGACGGAACGTTAATTTAACCGGGTTCCAACGGAGGCAGGCGGAAGCTTTGGAGGGACTGTTCCGCATTTATGACCGTAAAAAAACTGTTATATCAGGCCAGGAAAATGGATATCGAAAAAATAAATAGAGCAGATTCCATGGTGATTGGGCACTTTACCTGATATTTCTATCTTTGCGACCATTATTTTTGCTATTGAATGGTCCCGTAGTTCAATGGATAGAATAGGAGTTTCCTAAACTTTTGATGGAGGTTCGATTCCTCTCGGGACTACATGTTTTATGCATACGTTGTGCGAAGTATTGTTACCGATCAGTTGTACAAAGGTCACTGCGAAGACCTTGAAGTGAGGTTAAAGCAGCATAACTCTGGGATGACAAAATCCATCAGAATGCATGCTCCTGTCGAGCTTGCTTATTTTGAAGAGTTCGCCACGCGTGAAGAGGCAATTCGAAGGGAGAAATATTTTAAGACGGCTGCGGGTCGCAGGTTTCTTAAATCGGCTCTCGATCGCAAGGTCCCGTAGTTCAATGCCCGCCCGACCGATCTTCGAACGTTCTTTGGTATAATAATCAGTAAGATTTGATCTAAAGATATTCAGCGGGTCGTTCGGGCGGGGATAGAATAGGAGTTTCCTAAACTTTTGATGGAGGTTCCCTGCCCGACCGAACTTCTAAAATCCTTTTGATAGAATGATCATTCAGATTTGATCCAAAGATATTCAGCGAGTCGTTCGGGCGGGGATTCCTCTCGGGACTACTTTTTAATATACTATCCGGCTGATATTTAGGCAGTCGTGTGAATTAGACCAGGGTGTACCCTGGGGTAACCTAGAACTTAAGAAGTTGACTATTGATACGCTGTAATCTGAAACACATTTTGTAATGAAAATCTGAGGGAGAAATACCCTAAGAGATCAAAAATGCATTCCAGATAACTGCTGCCGATTCCGGAATTAAACCCGTTTGTGTGAACCAATGAAGCGTATCTATGACGGGGCTGTAATTCATGATCCTGATTCTTTTATTTTATTGGATGGAAAGAATTGGGCGCTTTGAACATATTGCATAGCATCAATATATTTCTTTTCCCCCCAGCGTTTTTCCATTTCCTCGGTGCTTACATTCTCTAAACGCGTCATGATCCACCAAAGGTTGCCCAAAGGGTCTCGTACACGACAGACACGGTCGCCCCAGGGCATGTTAGTTGGTTCGGTTACGCTTGTGGCGTTAGTTTTCAACGCTTGCAGGTATGTAGTATCACAATCCTCCACATATAAACGGAGGAAAGCCGGCGTCTCAGGCCATCCTGCTTTCGAGTCAAACATCATCACCACGGAGTCACCAATTTTCGTTTCAGCATGACCCAGTGTGCCATCTTCATTGGCGACGCGGGCTATTTCTATTGCTCCAAATGCATCTCTTACAAAGTCTAAGAGTTGGGCTGCGCCTTTTACAATAATAAATGGCGTTACCGTGTGGTATCCTTCCGGAACCGGTCGAACCTTGTTCAACGTGTCAGTTTTTTCAGAGTTTGTAATCATAAGAAGGCATTTAAGTTGATTAAAATTTCTTTAACAAGTTTTGTACCTGTGACAAATGAAAGCTACCCGGGTGACATCAGTATGTCAGTAGTGCAAACGATTTATCTTTTTATTGTTCGTTGGAGGCGGGGATTCCTCTCGGAACTACTGCGCCCACCGAAGCCCCGTTAATAAAAGGAGCGAAGGTGGGCATGTTTTTTCGCGTACGTTGTGCGAAGCATCAAAGTTCCATGATCCAATTGGTTCACTTTAACCAAAATCGATCCTCACTGTTAATATCGGCGGAATAGACCACGGCTTTAACAATCCTTCCATTTTCAACGGTATAAACATCGATGTTATCAACATCCAGTACACCTCCCGGAGGCTGGGTAGCACTCCAGTGCAAATGACAAGCGACTTGATTGCCATTGACTGCCAATACTTTAATTTCAGTGAGCCGTAAGGTAGAGGCCGACGTATTTAAGAATCCCTTGAACATCCCGAATACTTCGTTTGCACCATTCTTTACACCTGAAAAACGATTGTTACCTGGCTGATCCCATTGGATCATGGAATCCAGTAACGGTACAGCTTTGGAGTGACTCTTTTCCTTAACGGCTTCCAGAAACGAGTTCACTATTTGAAGGGCTTCGGCTTCAACGCTTTTGCTTGTCTGAATTGATTTCGGAACTTCCCACTTCA
Organism: uncultured Cytophagales bacterium; assembly: GCA_963774615.1. Classification (GTDB taxonomy): domain Bacteria; phylum Bacteroidota; class Bacteroidia; order Cytophagales; family Cyclobacteriaceae; genus Chryseolinea. The sequence continues at coordinate 16,785 of CAVZFT010000031.1, read as the reverse complement.
GACGGTTGTGCAACAACAGGACTCTGTGAATGACAATACGACGCAGATAATGATTATCAGCGCTGCTCCTGAACTCATTCCCTTGTTTTGCAAAAACGCCATTGCTGCAACCCACAAAGCCACAGCCAAAATTGTAAGGATGCCTATTAAAGAAATGGAGGAGGATGCAATGGCCACCAACGCAACACTCGCAACCACCCAAAGCGTGTCGAGGGTGATAATTAATCGAACAGCAATAGGGTTAATCGATTTACTTACTCCTACGAAAAGAACAAAGGAGGCAAATAGAATCAGGAAAATACCTACACCAATGAAGGGCGTGGTTTCTGAGACTCCGAACAATTCGGCTATCGGCCTGGCTAAAATGATCAGGCCCAATCCCGTAGCGCCGGAACTGGCAGCATTAATGGTCAATGTGGTTTTTAGCGGTATCATAACTTTTGATTTTAGTTTTACGATACAAACCTAAGCTCGCCCTCATCCCGGATGATTACCATTCTACGCCATCGAATTGTCAGTTTACGCCACTGAGAGGTTTACCGGTTAAAGTGAATTATTTTTATAAAAAAAAGAATATGCAGGATTTTCAAAAGCAGTTTGTACTGGCGTTGCTGGGATACGCAGTGCAACGCAACGTTGACCCTCAGCGTTTGTGTAGTTTATCCGGGATCGATTATAAATCGCTCATTCAAAAAACAGGCGGACATGTAACAGCTTCGCAAATAAACTCATTGTGGAAAAATGCAAGTCACCTTTGCAGTGATCCGTTATTCGGTTTGCACTTTGGTGAATCGATGCAACTGGCTGCGTTGGGAGTGATAGGTCAGATCGTGCAAACCAGCAGCAACGTTGGGGAAGCATTGAACAATGCTTGTGCATTAACCCATTTGATAACTGACATGTTCGAAATGAAGGTTCAACGATCAAGAAATGATTTCAAGATCATTGTGCAGTTTGATAAAGAGAAAGCGTTGCACTATCCGTTTTCGTATCGTCAAATGGCCGATTACCTATTGGTTTTTGTTGTGCATGAACTGAATGGTTTACTGCTTCAAAAAACAATGCCGCTTTCTGCCCGTTTTCCTTATCCGCTTGAGGACAAGGATGAATACGATCGATTGTTCAAATGCAGAATTCCATCACGATCGAATGAATTGTCGCTGGAGTTTCCCTTGAATTTCCTGAAGCAACCCATTCTATCGGCCAATTACGAATTACAAAATCATCTATTGCAAAAGATTGAAGTGTTGAAAAAGAACGACGGAGGATCGGGTGTGTTACGCGCAAGGATCTATAATTATCTTCTGGCTAATTCCTATTTGCAGGCGTTGACGTTGGACTCCGTAGCAGCCAACTTTAACCTGAGCAACAGGAGTCTTCAGCGCAAGCTGAAGGAAGAAGGAGTAACGTATCAGCAAATTGTAGAGGAGGTCAGGAGAAAACTGGCTATCAATTACCTGACTTCGAATTATTCGATCAAGGATATTTCACACATTTTGGGATACAATGAACAAAGCGCTTTTGTCCGTGCATTTAAACGATGGACCAACAAAACCCCGATGGAATATAGGGGACGGGCATAATTACGTTCTGAAAAAATTCCTTCATCCCTGTTTTGTGTGTCGTTCTAAGGGTATAAGGGTATAGGGTATAGGGTATAGGGGATAGGGAAATAAGGGTTTAAAAGAATAGGAGTAGACAATACTTGAGTGTTGACATATTGAGTGTTGAGTGTTGAATGTTTCTTTGAAAACTTACTTGCTCCGAACAGAACACTCCCGCCTACGCGAAACGCTTGCGCCACCGCTATGGCTTTAGCGCACGCGGTCGTCGGGCAGGCAATAAATCAACAATCAACACTCAAGTATTTTCTGCAACCTTATTCCCAATTTTCTTAACACCCTATACCATTTGAGAATTTTTCAATAACTTATAAGTGTTAGTTTATTAACTAAAATGAGAATAATATTATCTCTCTATATTTTCTGTATCCTCTTCGTCAATAATGGTTGTCGACCCGCAACAAATATTGAATTAGGAAAACCAGCTGACTTGAATGACGGCATCCAGACGTCCACCTTGGAAGATGTCGGAATGAACAAAGATGTTATCAATGAGATCATTGAGGGTATCAGCTCTGGTTTTTATCCCAATCGGCATAGCCTGCTCATTTACAAGAATGGCAAACTTGTGTTGGAAAGATATTTTAAAGGGAAAGATGAAAAGGCATGGAGTGGAGATCTTGGAATAGTTGAACACAACATCAATACATTGCACGACTTAAGAAGCGTGACAAAAAGTGTCGTGTCCAGCTGCATAGGGATTGCAGTTGCAAAGGGGCAAATAAAAAGTGTTGATCAAAAAATATTTGACTTTTTTCCGGAATATGAACAATTCAACGTCGGATCAAAAAAAGACTTAACAATAGAACACCTTTTAACGATGTCATCTGGATTGGAGTGGAATGAGGAGGTGCCTTATGATAATCCGGAGAACAGTGAAATACTCATGTCTGACAGCGCGGATCCGCTAGCTTTTATCCTGAGCCGTCCATTAGTTACTGAACCCGGGACGGCATGGAGATATAATGGAGGAACAACACAATTGCTGGCAGAAATTATCAAAAGAGCTACAGGTAAATCGGCAGCTGAATTTGCAAATGAAAACCTCTTTCAGGAATTAGGGATTACTGAGTACGAGTGGGCCGAATTTCCCGGAACGAAAAGTCCAGTTGCAGCTTCTGGCTTGCGGTTAAAAACTAGAGATATTCTGAAATTCGGTATTCTCTATCAAAATAATGGGAAGTGGGATGGAAAACAGGTTGTGCCCGAGAGTTGGGTAGAAAAGTCATTCAGCTCAGGAGTTTCCCGAGGCGGAGATGGTGGATATGGATATCAGTTTTGGATTTTTAATGACACCATACAAGGTAAAGCAATGACCTGGCCTTGCGCTGTAGGAAACGGTGATCAAAGGATATTCTTTGACAAGAAAAATGATTTGCTTGTCGTAATGACCGCGGGTAATTACAACAAGTGGGATATCGAAAATAATTCTCATGCAATTTTGCGCGAGATATATAAATCATTCACGATGAACTAATCGTTGTCGAAACCTTTGCGGTTAGTATATACACTCTACTACAATCACCTCACCTAATACACACACCGAACGTGCTACAACCTGTTCAGAGAAGCAGTTCGTGCGATGGATAGTTCAGCACTTTGAAGCGAGTGAAGTGAAGGTTAACCGCTAAGGGGCAATGGCGCAAAGGAATCGCAATGTTAATGCAGCAACGTTAAAAATTGTTGACAAACCTTCGAAAACCAAATTTCAAAAGAGTCACGTTGAAGTTGATGAGAAATCCAAGTCTCTTATCGGCAAGTTTCAAATAGGTAATAATTTGGGCATCATGCACGGGTAACAAACCATCTATGGCCTTTAACTCCAGGATGATTTCATTTTCCACGAGCATATCGATGATATACTCCTTGTTAAGCGACGCGCCCTTGTACTTGAGAGACACTGGAACTATTGATGATACAATTAGATTTCTGTTTTGCAACTCCTTCGCCATACACTGCTGGTATACACCTTCCAATAGTCCAGGTCCCATTTCCCTATGGACACTAATTGCGGCATTCAGGATGATGAAGGATAAATTATTCAAATACTCGCGACTGGGAGAGAAAGGCTTTTCCATAAAAATATAAATTGAAGACAACGGTGAAATTAAGATACAAAATCCTGTAGGGTAAGCAAATCGCTTCTCATCAAAAAACTCATGGCTAAGGAAACCTTTGCGTTTAACTTTGCGTCTCGGCGCCTTCGCGGTTAAAATATACGCCATCTACTACTATCATCACACCGGGAACACGCACCAACGCGCCACACCTGTTCAGAGAAGCAGCTCGTGCGAGTGATAGTTCAATGCATTGAAGCGCGTGAGGTGAAGGTTAACTGCTAAGGCGCAATGGCGCAGAGGAAATTGCTGCCGACCATTTGCAACCAACTTTTAGCTATTTTTGGCCAAACTCATTACTCATGAACGAAGGTACACTCTGGATCGGATTTAACGTTTTTGTATTGCTAATGCTCGTTCTCGATCTGGGGGTATTCCATCGGAAGGCGACTGTGATCACTGTTAAAGAAGCACTGACATGGACTGCAGTGTGGATCTTTCTGGCGTTCTTGTTCAATGTGTTTGTATTCTATCAACTCGGTGAAGAAAAAGCATTTGAATTCTTTACTGGGTATCTGATCGAAAAATCGCTAAGCGTAGACAACATCTTTGTTATTATCCTCATCTTCTCATTCTTTAATGTTCCTGCCGCTTATCAACATAAAGTATTGTTCTGGGGAATTTTGGGTGCGCTTGTCATGCGCGTCTGTTTTATCCTGGCAGGCGTAGAGTTGATCCACAAGTTCCACTGGCTTATTTACATCTTTGGCGGTTTCCTGGTATTCACAGGTATTCGGATCCTCACGCAGGGTGATCTAAAACTTGACCCTGAAAAAAATCCGATTGTCAAATTTGTCCGTAAGATTTTCAGGGTAACGCCTGACTTTGAAGGTGACAAGTTCTTTATTAAACGCGACAATATATTGTGGGCAACACCTTTGTTTGTGGTCGTTGTTCTTATCGAGGCTACCGACCTCATCTTTGCAGTTGATAGCATTCCAGCCATCCTCGCGGTCTCAGAAGATTCTTTTATTGTATATACCTCCAACGTTTTTGCAATTCTTGGCTTGCGTTCATTGTATTTTGCCCTGGCAGGTATGGAGAAATACTTTACTCATCTGAAATACGGTCTGTCTGCTATACTCATATTTGTTGGTGTCAAAATGTGTATCGCTGATTTTTATAAGGTGCCTATCGAAATTTCATTGGCTTTCATCATCCTCACGTTAGCAATAGCGGTATTGACATCCATGGTGATGCAAAGAAACGACCGGTGACCTGAGTCAGGTTGGCTTGATTGATTAGCTGTTAGAATCCGTTCTTCATTATATTAGACAAGATTCTTACTGAGGCTTGAACGTAAGAACTACTGGTCGTGAAATCATTCCAATACTTAACAAACGATTTATGAGAACTTTTACACTGAGTTTTCTTCTTATCGGTTTGGCCGCTTCAATGCAGGCACAATCGCCAGTTATCTCCAACAAACATTTTTCTATCGGCAGTTATGGTCGTGCCGGAATTGCCCGTGGAGATAACATGTTGTATCCGCGGTCACTGAACCTCAATGGTATGGGCTCTGTTGGTGGTCGTATGGAAGAGGCCGACTATTTTGAGTTAGCGTTTGCACTTCATTTTACACCGACGACTGCCTCATCAGACACCACACAGATCAATATTCAATCACGTCTGGCGCTGTACACTACGCAAGGTCAGATCATAGGGAATGTCACCAGCAAATCTTATGGAGGAATTACGGCCGCGCTACCCGAACTTTTTGCCGAGGCTCGAAACATTATGGGAACTCCATGGAGTGTTTGGGTTGGTGCGCGATTTTTTCGCGGTGATGATATCCACATTGCTGATCACTTCTATTTCGATGATCACAGCTCGCAGGGATTTGGAATACAACATAAGAACACGCAGTTCTCGATCATGTTTCCCGCAGCTGTTGATACGGCTTCCACCTTGCCACCTTATTTCTACCTTAATATCGTTAACGGTACTCCTGTACTTGGCTTGCGCAACCGGTCCGTTTATATCATAGAACATTCCATACCGTCGAAGCAGGGATATTTAAAATTGATGGCCGAGTACCATCGGCTGGCGAACGCAACGGAGGAAGACACAGTAGCAACCTCTAATTATCCGTCCGATTATGGATATGTGCTGGGTGTAAAATACAAGAACAACATGTCAACGCCCATGCCGGGGTCATTCTATGACCTGAGCGTTCGTTATGGCGGAGGTATTGCTAATGGCGGTGACGGAGGAGGAACTAAAACGTTCCTTACTTATGGAGGCCCCAACCTTGAAACACAGAAGTTCAAAAACGCGTGGTCGGTAGCGGTTACGGGAAGCGTTTTGTGGAATATCAACCAGCACTATTCGTTGAATGCTTACGGAGTTTATACTCAAAGCCGCGGTGCAAGCGATAGTCTTAATACCACTACTGATTATGGCGGCAGAATATTATTTAATCGTAAGACGGACTTTGCTATTGGAGCCCGTGCTACCTGGTACATCAAAGATTGGTTACATTTTCTTCACGAATTGAATTTTGCATCTCGCAAAGATGGAACTCAGGATCCCGCACAAATGGTCAAGTTAAGCATAGCTCCGACCTTGGTGCCAAATGGCAAAAGAGACGTTTGGAGCCGCCCTCATTTCAGGTTAGTGTATAGTGTTGCTCATTACAATAAGTTTGCGTCCGAAAATCTGTACTCTCCTTACCTTGCACAAACCGGAAGCAAACGATGGGGACACTATTTTGGTGTTAAGACGGAATGGTGGTTGTGGTGAGTCGTTATCCGTTAATCGTTAATCGTTAATCGTGTTCGTGACTCCCATTCGACATTGGGCATTGGACAGCTGGGCGTTCCACACACATGCCGTTTTCGCGTTAATCGTAATTTGTCCTGACCCCCCGGCCCCCTAAGCGGGAGAATGATTATTTGCGTTAACGTCCTTTATCCTCATTCGACATTGGGAGTTGGACATTGCTTGGCGTTCTATATACGCACCGTTATCCGTTAATCGTCGTCTTGACCCACCGATTATTTGCGTTAACGTTCTTCATCCCTCATTCCTCATTCTTCATTCACTCCGAAGGCTATTCACCGGATTCATCAACGATGCTTTTATAGCCTGATAACTTACGGTCAACAGTGTGAGAACAATTGCTCCGACAACAGAAGATGTAAATATCCACCACGAAATTTCAGTACGGTAGTCGTACTGTTGTAGCCATCCATGGGTAAAATAATAGGCCAGAGGTACGGCGATAAAACTTGAAATGAGAACCAGCACAACAAAATCCTGCGACAACATCCGCCATAGGTTCGGGATCGATGCGCCGAGAACCTTTCTGATTCCGATCTCTTTCGTTCTCTGTTCAGCCACAAACGATGCGAGACCAAACAAACCAAGACAAGAAATTAGAACGGCCAGGATCGCGAAGAAAGTTGAAAGTTCGCCTACGCGCTTTTCGTTGCCAAACTTTCGCGCATAATCTTCATCAACAAAGCTCGAAACAAATGGCGAAGCGGGATTTATCCTTTTGAAAACGGATTCAATTTTATCAATTGCCTCCTTCACGTTTACAGTTGGGCTTATTTTAAGCAGGAATACGTTTTGTTCCTCCGGCGAATAATGAAACATCGCTGCTCTTACAGGTTGGTAAGGTGATTGAACGACCATGTCTTTAATAACACCGATCACGGTGAACGTTTGATCATTCCATCGAATAACTTTTCCTACGGGATCCTTAAAACCAATAAATTTTACTGCGGATTCATTCAGGATAAATGCCGCTGTATCGCTTGCAAACTCCCTGGAGAAATCGCGCCCTTCCTTCAATTCCCAACCAATTACTTTGCCGAAGTCATGACTAACCGCGTTGTTGGGAAAGTCCACTCCCTGGTTGGGATCCTTTCCCTCCCAGTCAAACCCGCCATTTGTATTCCATACTTCCGTCGTGGGACTGCCCGATGCAGCCATGTCTACGATCGCGCCCGCAGTTTTCAACTCATTCCGTACAGCTTCAAAATGATCATGTACCAATTTCGAGCTGGGTACCCTAAGTAGTCCGTCTTTATTATAACCGATCGGGCGATGTTGTGCGTGATGGATTTGTTTATACACTACGATAGTTCCGATAATAAGTGTAGTAGAGATCGTAAACTGCAAAACAACGAGTACTTTCCGTGGAACAGACGCAAAACGTCCTGTACGGAACGTTCCCTTCAAGACTTTCACTGGTTGAAACGAGGACAAAAACATCGCAGGATAAAATCCAGCAAATACACCTGTGATCACCGTGAAGCCGATGCCGATGAGCCAGAAGATAGACTCCATTAACGGCAATTCTATCTTCTTGTCAGCAACAGAGTTGAAATAGGGTAGGATAAGAAATACCAGCAGTAACGAAAGGATAAAAGCTAATGAAGAAATTAGAATGGATTCACTAAAGAATTGAGTGATGAGTTGTTTTCTAAATGATCCAACAGCCTTCCTTATCCCCACTTCTTTTGCTCTCTTCTCGGAACGGGCCGTGCTGAGGTTCATGAAATTGATACATGCGAGTATAAGAACAAACGTGCCGATTGTCGCAAACAACCATACGTTATCGATCCTGCCTCCTACAATGACTCCATTCTTCCATTCGGAGTACAGGTGCCATTTGCTCATCGGATGAAGGAAGACCTGAGCTTTATATCTTTTCTCTTCTTCGCCAACCTTATTATACTTGACATCTTTGATCTTCTCGGATAGCTGATCCATGTTCACGTCTTCCTTCACCATCGCGAAGGTCTGGGTGTAGTTGCTTCCCCAGGGATTTTCCATCTCCTGAATCCATTTATTCTGGTTGAGGTATAGTGACCACGGAAGGAGAAATGTCAAATCCTTGAAGGATGTGTTGTAAGGGAAATCCTCGTAAACACCTGTTACCTTCAAGTCGACGCGGTCGTCCATCCTAAGCATTTTTCCCACCGGGTCTTCATCTCCGAAATACGATTTTGATACCGATTGTGAAAGAAGTATCGAATTCATGTCTTTCAGTCCGTCGCGTGAGCCATAGATCATTTTGAGACTTAGCATGTCGCCGACTTCATGTTCGAAGTAACTTCCTGACTTCACGAACATCTTATCGCCGTATGTTAGGGTATGGTCAAAATTCCATGATGACTGGAGTACATAGGTAAAATCACTGCTATAAAGATTTCTGATCTCTTCCGCCATCTGAGCTGGATTGGCAGGTTGCGTACCAATCTCCCCATTAAACGTCTGATGTTGCATCACCTGGGCGATGCGATCATAATTTGTATGGTAACGGTCATAATCCAACTCATCCTGTATCCAAAGGGCGATAAGTATGGCGACGCCCATTCCCACGGACAAACCTCCGATGTTGATCAGCGAGTAGACCTTGTTCTTGATAAGGTTTCTCCAGGCGACTTTGAAATAACTTTTAAGCATAGGCAGGACAAAAATAGTGGTAGAATGTATACCGAAATACTCCAGAAATGCTCGTTGGTTGCAGGATTCGGGAAGAAAATTCTGTTCAGTTGGTATGAAAATATGAATTCTGGCCGCCCCTAACAATAAGATTATTGAGCGCAAAGCCTGAAATCTAATCCGTCAGGGCCTAAAGTGTAATTCCCCTGGCAGGATTTTGGAGAAATTTCGGGCGCGTATCTTCCCCACATATTTGTTGACGATAATTCCTCAAACAGTGGGCACATTTACTCACCAATGCTTGTTGTGGCAATTATAAATGCTTTTATACTGGCATCTACGAGTGGGATATCTCTTTGGCATGGATTTTAACATTTTAGGGTGTCTCTATAAATAAACCGACGACTACCTACTATTATGAAAAACGAGCATACTCTTGATGGCTTCGACCTGGTGTGCTTTTCGCACCTTCGATGGGATTTTGTATATCAACGGCCTCAACATTTGATGAGTCGATTCGCCAAACAAATGAGGGTCTTTTTTGTGGAGGAAGCAGTGTTTGGTGCTGATAACGATCATGTTGTTGAAGAAGACACCGCCGACAATGTGAAGAGGGTCATACCTCACTTGCATGGCGCACACGAGACCGGCGATGTCGACAAGCGATTGCAAGTTTTGTTGAGTGACTATTTTGCCAGCGCCGACATCGAACACTACATTTTCTGGTATTATACGCCTCTCGCTCTCGCATTCACCGACCATTTTTCGCCAGGTGTGGTCATCTACGATTGTATGGACGAAGTGTCAGCGTTCCATTTTACGCCACCTTATCTAAAGTTTTTTGAAATTAAGTTGTTTGCCAAAGCGGATATCGTATTTACCGGTGGCTATAGCTTGTATGAAGCAAAGAGAAATTTGCATCCTCATGTATATTGTTTGCCAAGCAGCATCGATAAAGAACATTTTATCAAAGCAAGGCGCGTGTATAGAAGACCCCCTGGATCAGAAATCAATTGCTCATCCACGCGTGGGATATTTAGGAGTAATTGACGAACGCTTCGATATCGAGTTGCTTGAAGACGTAGCTTCATTGAGGCCGTTTTGGAATTTTATTGTAGCGGGGCCAATGGTCAAGATAGATCCGTTGGACGTTGCCTGAAAACGACAACATCCATTATCTCGGACCTAAACGGTACGATGAGTTGCCTGCATATATCGCAGGTTGGGACATAACAATGATCCCATTTGTATTAAATGATTCAACCCGATTTATAAGTCCCACGAAAACGCCAGAATATCTGGCCGCAGGCAAGCCAGTGATATCGACTGAGATAAAAGACGTGGATCGCCCTTATGGAAAAAAAGGTTTAGTACATATCATACACACTCCGGAAGAATTTGTTCGGGCAGCAGAAGAGGAATTGGCAAGAGACGGGGAGAAGAGAGAAGAATGGTTAAAACAAGTGGATGAGTTTCTTGGCCGGCAGTCATGGGATCGAACATGGCAAGTAATGATTCAAATTGTACATGACGCGTTGATGGCAAATGTTGAGAGCCACGGTGAGAATTTCGAGGGAGGTATACCTGTTTGATTGGATAATCAGCCATAGTCAAGTTTTTGAACGAGTTGTGTAATCAGCGAAATTATCTGATCTTTGGCCCTCAAAACCGTTACAACAATGAATGACAAATGGCTTAATAGAATAGTGTTCTGGATGCTTTGCATCATACCGTGGGTATGCCTCGTGTTGTTGAGTAAATATCAAATGATTGGGCCCACTGGGTTCGTTGCTGGTCTATTATTATATCTTCTTTATTATGCACCTTTCGTCCATATCAATAGACTGATGCAACTGAGAGCTATTGAGGAAAAGGATGCGTGGAAGCTCTTTATTCCATTCTACCACGGCAGGTATCTTAAATCCCTTTGGCTCGGATAGTAAGTTTGGATACATAATGAAATACGAGGGGCATCGATATCGTTGCCCTTTTTGCTTTCTATGGTGAGAATTTGAGAAGATGAGAATTGGAGGAGATGAGAAGATGAGAATTTGAGAAGATGAGGAGTTGAGTATTGAAAATATTGGAGAGAATGAGGAAATAAGGGTATAAGGTATAAGGGTATAAGGTATAGCGCAAATACACTACAAGCTTCTGGTTCTTCCACTCCTTCACTCCTCAACTTCTATCTCCTCAACTTCTAACTCCGTATGACAGAGCTGATCATCCTTTGTATAGCCTCATTTGTTACCTCGTTGCTGACATTTTTTTCAGGCTTCGGACTTGGTACTATCTTAATGCCGGTCTTTGCAATTTTCTTTCCTGTCGAACTTGCTATCGCACTAACCGGTGTAGTTCATTTCCTCAATAATATTTTCAAACTATCGCTGGTGGGTCTCAAGGCGGATAAACTTGTAGTGATACGGTTTGGGATTCCCGCATTTATCGCTGCTTTTGTAGGGGCGTGGGTGTTGCTTCAGATGTCAGACCTCAATCCGCTTTATGAATATTCTCTTGGCGACAGAGTCTTTACCATTACGCCTCTGAACCCGTGTCTCCGACGACGCCCTCGTCGACGCGGTCCAGGATCAAGGACGGGACACGGGGCCTCGTTGCAGCGCGAGCGGCGAGGGCCGTGGTGATGCACACTGATGCATGACCGTATGGCTGATCCGCCCGGAGGCGCTGGCGTTGTCATGGTCGCCGACCCAAGAGGCAGTCTGCCAGACGGGGAAGTCGGGCGGATCGTCCGCCATGAGTCCGCGACGACCGCGGAGGACTTGCGAACTCGGAGCTCCGGCGATCCGTACTCGCCGCCGACGCGTGGCGGGTGTTGCGACCGGTCCGCCCTGTCGCTTTCGGTTGTACTGGCAACCTCGCGCCCGAGCAAGCCACCCATGTTGTCGAGCAGCTGTCCCGACAGCACAACGTCACCTTCCAGCTGATCGTCGGACTCCACGGACCGGGCTGGGACTCGGTCGACTCGTCTTGGTTCTCCGCCGTCTGCGACGACGTCAAAGTCATCCGGCTGCAGTCCGACCGGACGCTTGGTCAAGTTCTCACGGAGTTGAGCAAGGCCGCCGACGGCGCAACCATCACGAAGTGGGACGACGACGATTACTACGGACCACACCACCTCGAGGATCTCCAGTCTGCATTGGCGTACTCGGGCGCCGACGTCGTCGGACGGGGAGCCGACTTCGTGTACATCGAGTCGAGCGACGTCACGATTCGACGAGTCGGTCGCATCGAGGCGTTCGATCGAGTCCTCGCAGGAGGCACGCCTGATCATGCACCGCGACCTGCTCGACGAGGTCGGTGGCTGGGGAAGCCGCTTTCGGCACGTCGATCAGGATCGACCTCGACCGTGTCCATCACGGTGGAGGGTGGACGTACCGCACACACCCCTTCGGGTATCTGCTCACTCGAGGACCTCTCGGGCACATGTGGAACGCCCCAGCTCACTACTTCGAGTCCGCAGCCATTGACGCACGTCCCGGAATCGCGGTCGGAGTTCGCAGGAATCGACACGTGAAGTCGTCCTGGGTCGTTCTGACGAGAGGAGATCGCGGGGACGCCCTCGAGCGCGGAGTCGTGTTGATCCGGGCAACGGGCGAGACGGAAATCGTGCTGGTCGTGAACGGCGGAGTCGCGCCGACGAAGAGTCTCGACGATGTGATCGTCGTGGTGCTTTCGGAGAATGTCGGCATTCCTGAAGGGCGAGACGTCGGAGTTCGGGCCTCCACCGGCCAGGTCATCTTCTTCCTCGACGACGATGCCGAGGTGACCGACCAGACATGCCCTACGGCGCCCCGCCCTTGTGCGGGTTCGCCAGGGTGCCGGAGTTGTCCGCCGAGACGATTCCGCCTCTTGTCGACCAGTCGGGTCAGACCGCACGGCGCCACACGCCCCGTCCGGGAACCGGCAGACACGAACGCTCAGGCACGGTCGTGGGATTTCTCGGCGGAGCCTGCGCGATGCGGAGGTCGAGCTATCTCTCGGCAGGCGGCTACTGGGGTGACCTGTTCTATGGTCACGAGGAGCTCGAACTCTCGTGGAGGCTCATCGACAGAGGCGGTCTCATCCAGTTTCTTGCCGAGGAGCGAGTCTTTCACCCCCGCACTCCGATCGGCCGACATGCGTGTGGCTGGTGGTTCACGGGACGAAACAGGGTCTGGATCGCCCGGAGGACTCTTCCCGTCCCGGTGGCCGTGGTCCACGCACTCGCCTGGTTGATCGTCGGAACGAGTGCGCGCCCCCGACCGTCTCTTGCCGACGGCAGTATCTGGTTGGCTTCCTCGAAGGGGCTCGCAGTCCAGTCGAGCGGGCGCCGATCCGATGGCGAACGGTGTGGTCGCTGACTCGATTGGGGTCGACCGCCGCTGATCTGAGTGCCGGCCCTCGAGCCGTCGCTCCGATTAAGCTGCCCGTCGTGGATGACGGTGCCGCTCGGCAGATGCCGTCGGGACTCGTCGATGAGGTGACGGCGCTGCGCCGTGAGCAGGTCGCCACGGCCCTGGCACAGGCAGCGAGCCGCGAAACGACGACTCGGGGCATCGATGCTCGCCGTCCCGCGGGTGGTGAAGCGTTACCGTCACCTCTTGACCGCACCGGGCGCGGCGACTGGGTCGGCCGACGACGTGTGGGCGCCGATTCGTGTTGCAGCCATCACGGACGAGTACACAGCAGCGATGTTGAGCGGGGCGTTCCAGGTCGTGCATCTGCACCCCTTGGCGGGGCGTCAAATCGAGAGATTCGAGCCGGACGGTGCTGTTCGTCGAGTCAGCGTGGACCGGGCGTTCCGGGCAGTGGCGGTATGAGATCAGCCATCGGGGTCGACGTCTGCCCGATCGCCTTCGGCCACTGCTGCGTCGCTGTGGCCAGCTCTGGGGATTCCCACCGTCTTCTGGAACAAGGAGGACCCGGTGGGGTTCTCACGGTTCTTCGCAGCCGCTCGTGACTTCGACGTCGTCGCGAACACCGTGGACGAGGCCACCGATTGGTATGCCTCGATGCTTCCAGGAGCAGTCGCTTACGAATGTCCGGCCTCTTTCACTGGTCAACCCTTCGATTCACCATCCGATGCGGCCAGCACCTGCCCGGCCATTCCGACAAGGTCGTCTTCGCGGGTTCCTGGGCCAACGACGAGTACCCAGAACGAACGCGGATGCTCGAACTCTTCCTCGATGTCGCGGCGTCCCGGAACGCCCTGCACATCTACAGCCGGCAAGTGGACCGCTTCCCAGACGTTTCGGCAGTTCGTCAGAGGTGCCGTGCCGGCCAATGATGTCTGGGAGGTGATCAAGCAGTACGCAGCGACGATCAATGTGAACAGCGTGACGACGAGCCGCACGATGTTGCCGCCGTGTTGTGGAGAGCATCGGCTCCGGTATCCCGGTCGTCAGTAGCCCCAGTCCTGCGCTCGAGCACCTCTACGGGGACGTCGTGCTCCAGGCTTCGAACGCGCCCGAGTTCGAGCTCGCCCTCGATTCGATGCTCGACCCTGAGCTGCGTGCTCGGCGTTCGGCGGCGGGATGGAGAGTCGCACACCTGAACCACGCCGTGGACGACGGACTCGGGCGTCTGTTCTCCGAGATCGGCGTCACGACAACGGCAGCCCGAATTGGCAGTCGCTGGAGCGTGAGGAGCGGCGACGCTGAACTCGTGCGAGCGGTTGGTCGCTTCTGCCCGACGGCGACCGTCGTTCTCGCACCTGATCCGACCGATGATCGGGTGGCGCTCGCCGTAGGCAGTTGGCATGAGCGCGACGTTGTCGCCACACGTGACTGTGACTCCGAAGATCCCGCCGTCGATCGAGCGATTCGCATGGATCGGTTCGATCCTGGACTCAGCTGAGTCGCCGGCGTACCCGTCGCACCAGTTGCGGACGGTCTGATCGCTGCGGGTCCAACGGGCCCGAACCCGCCGTCGAGCAGATTCCGCACGTCTCTCGAAGTCACTCGGCCGCGTGAGAACGAGGTGGATGAAGTCAGTCTCGAGATCGTCGATGGGGTACCGACCGAGGACGTCGCGGGAATCGATCGTAGAACTCGTTGTCCAGAACGGTGCGGTCCGACCACTCCTGACGAATGTGGAACCCGAGTTCACGCACCTTCTCGCGGTACTGGGCTGCGGTCAGCCTGTTCACCCATGCCGCGCTGCGATGTGGTCGTGTTGTGGTTTCGTAGAACTGGGCGAAGACGTCATCGTCGAAGAGCAAGTGAGGAAAGGGAAAGAACACCTCGCGGTAACGGTGCGATGCCTTGGGACCGCGATACAGATTTGCCGACAGGTACGCCACGCCGCCGGGACGGAGTAGTCGATGCATTGCCGCGAGCCCTTCGTACGGCCGTTCGACGTGCTCGAAGACACCGAACGAGACGATCCGGTCGAAGGTGCCGAGGGATGTCAGCTCGTCACGAGTGATGTCGTGAACCAGGAGCTGGCAGCTCGAGCCGAATTCCTGCCACGTCTCGTACTCCACGATGTCGACGCCGACGACGTCGCATCCGTAGTCGGATGCGAGGACATCGCAGAAGTGACCTCGACCGGCTCCGATTTCCAGCACGCGGTTGCCCCTGAGGCCTATGCGTCGGTCCATCCCGGAGGCTCGTGTGAGTGCCTGTGCGGTCAGAGACTGCTGGTTCGTCGTGCGTGGGGCAGGTACCAGCCGTCGATCCCGATACTCGTTGTTGAGCGATCGGAACAACTCGATGTCGTACCTCGTGGTCATGATGTGCTCGGTGCGATGTCGGTTGGGTGCGGAAACCCGTCGTCGAGCGTTCGGAGAACAGCGCTGACTCGAGCCGCAGCATGACCATCCCACATGGGTGGGCGAGGATAGACCTGACGACCGGCGTCGAGCACGGATTCGGCGTGCTGGATGATTCGACCGGACGTTCCGACAACGGTGTTCGAACCCTGGTCGACCGTGATGGGCCGCTCGGTCGACTCTCTGAGGGTCAGACAAGGAACGCCGAGCATCGTGGTTTCCTCCTGAACTCCACCGGAATCGGTCAGTACCAGCGCGGCAGCGTCCTGGAGTGCGATGAAATCGAGGTATGTCGCCGGCGGAATGAGGACAAGACCGGGCACAGCCTCACTGGCCTCGAGAGCCGCGCGGGTCCAAGGGTGCACCGGAAAGACGAGTGGAAGTCGCACGCCGATCACACCGAGTGCCTCAAGGATCCCTCCGAAACCTCAGGGTCATCGACATTCGACGGTCGGTGCAGGGTGACGAGACCGAATTGTCGTGGGCTGACTCCGATCTGATCGAGGATCGGGCGGGTGCGTGCACGCTCGAGGTTGTCGAGCAGCGCGTCGATCATCACGTTGCCGACGAGCACCATCCTCGAGGGAGCGATGCCTTCGGCCTCGAGGTTCGCGAAGGCGTCGCGGCTGGGCACAGGAGCAGGTCCGACAGCCGATCGGTGACCACCCGGTTCACCTCTTCCGGCATGCGCCAGTCGCGGCTGCGCAACCCCGCCTCGACGTGTGCGATGCGGCAGCCGAGCGCCTCTTTCAGCTTGACGGCCACGAGGCTGCACGCGAGCGTCGAGTTCACGTCGCCGACGACGACCACGACGTCGGGCTCGGCTCGGAGCAGGACCGGTTCGAAGAGCAATACGTACTGGAACCAGGCGGCAAAA
>CAVZFT010000030.1:0-12455 GCA_963774615.1 uncultured Cytophagales bacterium | reverse complement strand
TTCTTTTATTTGGCGCAGCCTCTTACGACCATCGATGGCTGATTGGGTACCCAACCTGATTATCTGCGAATTGTACCTTAGAGCCAGTAACCGTCCCATTTATTCCTGAAATGGCTTTTAAATACATACCCATATCCAGAATAGCCACCAGGTGCATGTCATTTGCCTGGATAATCACACTGGGCTGTTCCGGCGAGTCAAAGTACTTGCCAATCGACGAGGACTTTTGCTGTACAAATCCACATCGATTATCCTATCGGCTTATCTCAGCAATTAGCGCCTTTCGAAGATCTCTATGAAGGCGAAAACAGGTGTGTATACTCTTGAAGAAGGCGACATCTCAATGATCGCGCAGGGCATGGCTCAGCGAGTCTGCGGAATAATACGATCGATATTCAATATTTCATTTTCAGCGCCGATAATGTAGGGCTTATCGCACTTGATTATTTACTTCTGGCGGCTAACCGAGGCGTTGCGATTCGTCTATTGGTCGATGATATCATGGTAGAGGCCGATACCGATGAACTACTCGCCCTTGATGCGCATCCTAATCTGGCCATTAGGATCTATAATCCGACGGCGAATATCGGAAAGAACCTTCCTCAAAAGTTACTTAGCTTACTTCGGATTTCAGAGGGTTTAATCAACGAATGCACAATAAGACCTTTATTGTTGATGGTAAGGTTGTGATCACCGGAGGAAGGAATATCGCCGATGAATACTTTGACTACTATCACGAATATAACTTCCGTGACCGCGATATTTTGCTGATCGGCAAAGTAACCGGAATCGTCAGTAATTCATTTGAGCAGTTTTGGAATGATCCACTCAGTGTACCAGTTACCGAAATAGTTGGTACAAGCGAAACGGGTCTTGATACTGCAACAGCTTATAATTATCTGCATCAATACGCATGTAATCCCGCCAACTTCTGGCCGCAGGTAAGGAAAAAATCAAGGCAGTCCGCAGCCTTTGAACAGATCCAGCAATCGGGTGATCTTATATGGTCAGACAGTGTTGTTTTTGTTTCAGATATACCTGGGAAAAATTCGGGAGACGACGGACTTAGCGGTGGCGGTGTTAGCACGGATTCACTGATCAGTCTTATTAAGAAGGCAAAACAATCGATAAACATTCAATCGCCTTATCTCATCACCACTGAATTAAGTCAGCAGCTTTTTCTTGACGCGGTAAAACGTGGCGTTCAAGTGAACATTTTTACCAATAGTCTTTCCTCGACCGATAATCTCGAGGCCTTCAGTGGATATAAACGTGAAAGAGATGCACTTCTAAATACCGGTATTCATATCTATGAGTTTAAGCCAGATGCCGAAATAAGGTACAAACTGATGACCGGAGCTCTTCAAAAGGAGATGAATTATACCCCTACCTTTGGTTTGCATGCAAATCGATGGTTATCGACGATGAGATTGCTGTGATTGGCACGTTGAACTTTGACCGACGCAGTGCAAATTTGAATACGGAATGTTTGCAGTCGTTTATAATGCAAAGATCACCATGGTTTATCGGAAGCAATGCATAACGATATGAAACCAGAAAATGCATGGGAAACCACGACAACTTACAATCCTGACGAAGAAGCAGGCTGGTCAAAACGATTAAAGGTGTGGTTCCGTGGCATTGTGCCTAAGTCGGTTTTGTAGTTAGGCAGCTGCGTTAGCCCAGTGCGCTTTTTCACCTGTCTGCCGACAGGCAGGCGCAGAGAAATTGTTTGTAGGCTCAATGTAATTTATTAGAGATTGCTTGCGTGCGCCAGATGACGTCGGCCAGCGGCGCAAAAGGGCGCAGACTTTAGGCTGGCTGTAGCTCGGCGTAGGCGGGCGGGAGATGCATTTCGGGTGCATTTTTTTTCAGCAGAACCTGGTTAATCCACACTTAACGAAATAATAACTAGTTTGTTTGTAAAGACAAACGCCGATTCGGCTATTGATTTCTACATTTGTTTTTTGTTATAAAACTAAAAAGACCATGACTAATATCACATTCGGCGTCGAATACCTTCAGGAGTTGGAAGCAGAAGCTGCGGCCACGCGCAAATGCATTGAAAGAGTACCACCAATTTTGTATAAATGGAGATCCCACGAAAAATCCATGACGATGGGATACCTGACTCATCTGGTGGCTGAAATTCCAAATTGGATAACACACATGATTTGAAAAGGTTGAAATTGACTTTGCTACATACCCTCATTTTAAGGCAGATTCTGGGATGATTTGGTAAAACATTTCGATGATAACGTTGAGGTTGCGAAGACAGCTTTGAAGAATGTCACTAATGACCAGCTTAAGGAAGCTTTTTATCTAAAGCACAATGGTCAGGTTGTATTTACTTCGCCCAAAAAAGAAAATATAAGCTCATCGAAAATCATATGGTTCATCACCGTGGACAGCTTACCGTTTACTTGCGTCTTAAAATTTGCCGTACCTTGATCTATGGTCCTTCAGCCGATGACAAGGCGTTCTAAATGAATGGAAAGGTAACGTTGAATGCTTTTTTGAATGTTATTTTATCGTGTTACCAGTTTTGAAACAGGAAATGGCGGGGTATGTCACGAAGGAGACTAAATTATGGATACCCGCGAGCGATGGTTCCGAAGCAATCTAGGTCGTCGTGCAACAACTACTTGAATCGTTCAGTGTTTTGAACGGAATCAGTCAGTTTCTAACGAACATTCAACATTCAACACTCAATAAGACAACGCTCAAGTATTGACTGCTCACTATAAATTTGAGAAAGAGTCGCAGTTTTAAAGAATGAAAGGCCTTATAATTAGGTATGTGGGATCAGGACACTTATTCGTGAATAATGACCTACTTCAGACTCAACATGGACCTTTCCGTATAAGGCCGTCACAGATTTATGGACGGCGTACAAACCAAGGCCATTGCCTTTCGCCTGTTCGTGTCCCGTGAAGAACATGTCAAACAACCTGGGCCTGATAGCTTCTTCGATCCCTACTCCATTGTCGTAAACACTGATCTCCATTGCATTTCCTTTGACTATCGCTTTGATGTCAACTTGCGCGTGATGTGCATCTTTAAGCATGCTAAAAAAGATTGCGTTCTCTACAAGATTTGTGAGGATGTTTTCCAGCAACGCGGGGCTGGTATTTATGGTGATATTTTCGGGACACTCTACATTGATCTTAACCCCGGTATCCCGGATAGTCTCTTCGAGTCTGGACTTTACCTCATGAATCGAAGTTGATACCTGAACTGTTGATATGTTTGAAGATTGCTGACTGATCTCACTAATGTAGATCAGTTTTTTAAGCATTCGGTCCATCCCGAGAGTAGTGCCTTTCATCCTGGTAAGTAGCTCGGAGGATGGAATACTATCGATAATGTTACAGAGTCCCAAAATAGAGCGAATGGGTGAACGAAGATCATGGGATGCACGATAAAGGAAGGTATCAAGTTCTCTATTGGTTTCTTCAAGCAGCTTTGTTCGTTTGATTACTATAGCCTCAAGGTTCTCATTAATGGTTTGGATCTCCTCGTTTGCCATCTTAAGGTCTTTGGCTTGTTTGCGTAGTCGCGCGCTAAAGGAGATCAAAAGTATAATGAGCGCTCCAAAGGCGATCAATACGCCGGCTATAAAGAGAATGCGCTGATTATAAATCCGCTGTTCCTCCCCTCTTTGTTTTTCAGAATCAGAAAGCCTGGACTCCAAACTTTGTATGTCAAAATATTTTTCCCTCAGTTCGTTAATTGCAAAACGGTAGTCGCTCTGGTTCTGATAAAATTTACCTTCATTTTCAATAAGGAGTTTCTCAAGGCGGTCCAGATCGGTGAGAAGATTTTGTCGCTCATCTGCTGAAAAATTGGCAATTCCCTTCTCAAGCTTGTCTGAGATCACCTTGATCTTTTCGTCGAACTCGGCCCGATTCGTTTGAAGCGCTTCACTTTCATTGGTAGTATAAGTAAGGAGACTACGAATATCTTCCGTAACAAACGATGAGTCGGAGATTGTGGCGGTGATAGGGCTTGTGCTGCGCGCTACCGAATCTTCCATCTGTAAAACCAGCTCATCAAATTTAGCGTCTACCCTGCGTCGCTCATCAGCCGTAAGGTCCTTCATCGCAATATTCTTAAAGACAGCGTAAAACACGGTGATCGATTTAATCGAATCCAGATTGGCCATATCAAAGTCATTCAGTTGTTCCTGAAGTGTAACTCTCTGATCGGTTTTATTTACTTTCGGGCGATTAACAATAATCACGTTGCCCTGCGCAGAAAGATTGATCCTGCTGATCTGAACATCCGGGATCAGGAACTGGTTTGCACTTGTAATCTTCTCATTTAACGGTACCGGTATATCAAGCTCGCCAGCGGCATCCGTTTCCAGGGTCATTGGTGTTGATCCTTTGTAAGACACGGGTGATTTTGCCAGTCGTGTACCATCCGGAAACTGCACAATAAAATGAACCATCGTATAGCTTTTTGGTCGCACGATGATCTCGATCACACCTTTCGAAAAATCCCAGGAGGCCGCTTCCAGTTTTTCATCTTTTATCTTAACCGATTTTATAGGAAGATCGCTGGAATTTACCTCTACAACAGCAACACCTTTGTGTCCTACCGAAATGTAATCCTTGCCATTCAACGAGACTTCAATATTTGTTAGGGGTTGAAGCTTTTGATCAAAAGTTCTGACCTGGATAGACTGCTTCTCCTGCGCGGATGCGGTGAACATCCAAACAGTAGAGATCATAAAAATCAACAGTGTTTTAACCCATGCTACACTCGACTGTTGACGTCTCCATTGTAATTGAAAAATGGGCCGCAGTTCGGTCATATCAGTTCTTCGCCTCTTTCTGGTTGAAAATGTCCTTCACCACGACAATTTCGTGGTTGCTGATTTCAGATCGGTATTTTGCAATCTCCAGGCTTGCCTTGTGCTCAATACCGGAAGGGTCAATTATCTTAAGAAAATATTTACTAAAGTAAGGAATGGTAATAGAAAAGCTTCCACCCGCACCCGTCACACCTTCGAAGACGGTTTTTCCGTGCTTGCTGTCTATTAGATAAAACTTAACATTCGGCCAGGGATGTATAGCCGATTTTTCACTCCAGGTGTGTTCCTTGAATTTCATTACCCCTGCAATTGTAATTGGATACTGCTGGAGATCCATATCCAATTCGTAAATGTCGTCATCATAACCACCATTCTTCCGGTTGGATGCAAAATATCCGTGTGTTGCCAGCGAATCAAAAGCCAGCCCAAAATCGTCATAGCTGCTGTTAACAGGATATCCAAGGTTTTGCGGCTCGCTGTATCCATCGGCATTGACCTCCGCCTTAAAGAGATCGAGCTGACCCAGGCCGGGTAGGCCATCCGATGAAAAGTACAAACTGCCATCGTCGTGCAGATAGGGAAAAATTTCATTCTGACTGGTGTTAACAGCGTCGCCAAGATTTTGTGGCTTTGACCAACGACCAGCCTTGAGCTGAGAAGTATAAATGTCATTACCGCCCAGTCCGCCCTTCATATCCGATGAAAAATATAATATAGTTCCATCCTTGTTTATAGATATATCATTTATCGAATAAGCGTCACTGTTGTGCTGATAGCTTGACGTCAATTTCCATTTATTCCCTTCCAGTACCGCGAAGTACAATCCAAGTGTATATCCATCGCTTCCATCGGCACTTTCGGCAGGCGAAGAAACAAAAATCATATTGTTGCCCTTATTGTAAAAGGCAACGGGACCAGTGTTGTATCTCGAGCTAATTGATGTCGCGAAATGTTTTGGCTCTGTCATGATCAATATACCTGTAGTAGACGCGGCTTTCCATGACGTTTTATACATTTGATAGAATGGTGCATTAAGTTTTGCATTCACTCGTTCGACGGCCCTTGATACCTTTCGGTTTGACGTAAAGACCAATCCATCGCCTATAGGGACAGGTGCCAGTTCACCGTAATGCGTATTTATAGAGAGTTCCTGAACAGCAAACCGGGAAGAGTCTTCAAGGAGATAACTGATATTGTTTATCCGCCAGATCTTTTTTGCGATCATATCGTTCTTCGGATCGCGCTGAAGACACTTCTTGTAATAAGTAAGCGCCGTAACATGATCTTTTAACACCACCTTTGCTTCTGCATAACGGAACATGTCGGCGAATGAAAGGTCTTCACGTTCATGGGCGAGGTAGCTATTATAAAATGCTATAGAATTCTGGTAATCCTTCACATGGTAGTAAGCTTGCGCAAGCTTCAATCGTGTTGTAATGTCTTCGGGTCTTTTAGCCAACACGCCTTGATAAAGCTTGATCGCGCTTGCGTAATTTCCCTGGGAGTAATTTTCATTCGCAAGTGTTAACCGGTCCTTAAAAAGTGAAAATATACTTGACTGGGCCCTTCCTATGTCTGGAAAACAAAGGGTGATTAAAACAACGCACGATATTTTCTTCAGCACATTCATCTTGGTGATGCCGCGCGTTTTTTGAAGTCGCGGAAAAGGTAATTCAACATTAATTCGTGAGAGGCACTGCTGAGGCGGGCGGCATAATTTATAGGATAATCATATGCATACCCAAATTGCAGCTGAGGCGTAAGTTGAAATTTTAATATAAGGTCGACGGACTCGTTCCGTCTATAAGAAACTCCTGTCGTAAGAACTTTCCTGTAAATAAAATTCAGGTTGACATCATATGAAAATGGCAAAGTCGTAAAGTACTTGATCATGATACCCGGCTCCATATCGAATTGTTCGGAAAGTGAGAAGCGATATCGCCCGTATCCCATAAAGTTTGCTTTCTTAAAATTGACTGATACCGAATCGTTCACTGTCACGGTGCGCGACAATAGCCCAGGTGAGGATAGGCTCAGGTTAAAACGGGGACTGCGAAGGTAAAGGCCAGCACCAAAATCGATCATGGTTTCATTAATGGAATTAACAAGTTTTGGATCCAGCGGAGCACTGGCCAACGACGCATAATCTGATTTTAAATTTGTGAGGCCCACCTGAATCCCCATGGAAAGAACTGTTCTTTCCGCCACGTTGATGTGATAAGCATAATTTGTGAGTATGTTGGTATTCTTGTGCACTCCAATCTCATCCCTTACGATCGTCAACCCAAGGCCAATTTGTTTTTTTCTGATTAGAGAATGCGCGGAGAAGCTCTGAGTGGACGGTGCATTATCAACACCTGTCCATTGGCTTCTATGCAGGAGTGTAAGACTCAGTGCTTCATCAGCGCCAGCATAAGCAGGATTGATCACGAGATTATTGTACATAAACTGAGTGAACTGCGGTAACTGTTGCGCTACAGTTGCACCGACAGCAATACCTAACAGCATCACTGTAATCAGAGGTTTCAGGTAGAATGGGTTGGCTCGTCTCATACTACTGGATCACTTCAATAAATCCTTTTTTCAAAAAAACGCTGCCCTGCTCCCTCACTTCGATTGTATAAAAATAGGTTCCCGTCGGAACGACGGTTCCATTGTTGTTAGTTCCGTTCCATACGGTTCTGACATTATCATAACCAGTTGCCTGGAAGATTTTATTTCCCCATCGGTCGATGACCACTACCGTATTGCTCTTGAAATTCTCTATGTTAGTTAATTTCCATACGTCGTTAATGCCATCTCCATCGGGTGTAACTACTTTTGAAATAGCAAAAAGTTCGTCTGGTGGCAGCACCTGGACATCGAATTCGCATATCGACGACTTTCCTGTAACATCAGTGAAAGTATAGGTAACCGGAGTTACGCCAATGGCAAACTTACTTCCGGGTTCGTGAGACTTTTCCACAATCACAGTGTCACATTGGACGGTAGCTGTAGGTTCATCCCATGTGACGATAGTTGAATCATTTTTTTCCGCTGCATTTGCTGTGATTGGACCGGGACAGCCTTCGATCTTGGGGTCTGTTGGATTACTTATCACAACACGAAATGTGCACGTATCTGAGTTACCTGCGGCGTCGATGACAGTATACTTCACAGTCGTTTCGCCCACAGGAAATTCATCGTCTTTATCATAATCTGATGTCAGTTGTGGCGTTGTACAATTATCTGTCACTTTAGGATCCTCCCAGGAAACCTTTGCCTTGCAAGAAGTAGTCGCCGTTGCAAAGATGTCGCTAGGGCGGCTTACGAAAACTGGTTTGGTTTTGTCTTCAACAGTCACCATGACCAGCCATGTTGCCTTATTCCCAGAAACATCCGTCGCAGTGTATTTAACTAATTTTGATTCGAGTTTATAAATATTGCTCGGATGATCACTGACTACTTCTTTAATCCCGCAATTATCGCTAACAATCAATGGAGCCGGAGGGACTATTGCCTGACATGATGCGTCTGCACTGACTTTTATTTCGGTAGGACCGTTAATTACTGGCGGGCTGTCATCGACGACTGTTACCTTGAAAGAACGTGTTGCCTTATTACCGTAATCGTCGGTAGCGGTGTAAGTGACCGTCGTGGTACCGCGAGGAAAATAATACTCATTTGGTTTATAGTCAGGTATTGGTGGTTGTGCGCCACAATTATCCGTTACCGTTGGCGTAGGCCAATCCACTTGCATCGAACATGATGTAGACGTAGACGGCAAAGACTTAACAATGTCTGGCGTGGATGAAATGACGGGTGCCTTATCATCATTGGTACCCGGAGCGCAGCAAACGGTCCCCCCAATTTTGCTAGTGATATTAACAACTTCAAAACTTCCATCCTTAGTGCCTGGATATATTCCACATGTGGTTTGGAACGTCGCATCGTAAAATTCTAAAAGGTTAAGAAGTTCTAAACGGTACACAGTCACAGGCCCCGTAAATGTTCCATCAGGCAAAGACCCGCTAATAGGAATCTCCATAGAGTTGCTAACGTAGGGGATGTCGAACTTAAGAACCCCCCCTTCTTTGATCCTTATAGCTTCGCCGGACGGGCCGTTATATTTTAACCTCATCATTGTAATGCCTCCGGAACAAGGATTGCAACTTGCCGGATTCGGACAATTACAGTTCTGGGCTGCAACATCCGTTGAAGCTAGTAGAGATAGAACGGCTATAATCCTTAGAGGAAGGGACAGCCGACGGGCCAACATAGTCATACGTCCAGCCAGAAAAAAAATATCGATCATGGCAATTTAGGGCTACTAATATAGGTAGCGCCCACGGTTCATCCAAGGTCGTAACCCCTCGGATGTAAGGAAGTGAGCGACTTGGTAATTTTTTGATGGATAATGAACGATATTTTTGATGTGCTGTGCGGAATTTGCTCCCCACACCCGTGAAGTCCTTGATAGGTGGTGGAACACACAATGATCCCGGACTACCAACGTGGTGGCCACTAGCAAAATTGATTCACGTTTTCCAATCCCACGGAACGCCTAGGTAGCCGATATAGATTATGAAAATACTCAAGAAATCAACCCTCCTGACCCTTGCGCTATGCGCATGCTTAAATACGTTCGCCCAGGAAATCTGGACCGTAGGACCGATGTTCCATCTTAATTTCGGCGGGGGGAAACGCTCCACAGCCTTTTCAATTGAAGCTGCCTATTGGAATATCACGCACTTCATCTACAGCATCGACGCCGGTCTCGAAATAGAACGTGGTAAGCTGCGCCTGTACTCCGAAGGACAAACGGGCCTTGGTGTTACAGGTGTTTCGCTCGGCCCTGTTCTTGAATTCAATTTTCCCGAGTCAAAGGTCAGACTTGGAATGCAAGGCTCATGCTGGATCAATTACATTGTCGGCGTCGACTACAGGGTACGTTTTATTGATAATCAGAAATTTCATTACATCGGTTTTTATGGAAAGCTGCCCGTGGCTACCAACGGATTAGATGATGATAGCGAAGGATCAACAAGCTTTGATGATTGGGACGACTGGGATTGATCTGTCAGCTTATTTCTCTAACGCCTGGTAGACCAGTGTCCTCAACGTGAGCTGGTCCTTCACGATTGAAGAAGGCCTCAATTGCGTAAAGTACACAACGACGATTTCTTCAACAGGATCTACCCAATACGTCGACCCGTAAGCTCCACCCCATCCGAATTCTCCAACTGAACCAAGAGTTCCCTGGACTCCCACATCTTCGCGAACACTGAATCCCAGGCCAAATCCTTCTCCTTTCCGATCCTTCAACTCATCAGCCAGATGATTCGAAGTCATGAGGTCAACGGTATGCCTGGATAATATCCTCTTGCTATTACCCTCA
The DNA here is from genome assembly GCA_963774615.1 of uncultured Cytophagales bacterium. GTDB lineage: Bacteria > Bacteroidota > Bacteroidia > Cytophagales > Cyclobacteriaceae > Chryseolinea. Next base: position 2,259 of record CAVZFT010000030.1, on the reverse strand, counting down.
CCTCGATTGGCCAGCATCTGCAGAAAAAGATAATAGTCCTTAGCGGTACAAAGAATTCCAGCGCCGCCTGAAAAACTTTTGCGGGGTCCTTCAACATACGCGCCCTGACTATCCATCGTGCCCGCTACTGGTGCGGCAACAAGTGGTTGACCTTCTTTGGGCGAATATACTTTCGTGAGTCTTGCTGCTTTCTCTTTTGGTAAGAAGAAATAAGTATCGTTCATGGCCAGCGGTGCAAAAACCCTATCCCGTAGAAACTGGTCAAGTGGCATTCCTGAGGCACGCTCGATTACTACTCCGAGGATATCAGTCGCATAGCCGTATACCCACTTGGTCCCGGGTTGAGCATCCATCGGCAGGGTGGCCATCCGTTTGATAGTCTCCGCGATCGGTTCATCACGGTCCGCAAAATACCATCCTTGTATTCCGGCCTTCTTCCATTCTTCAGCCGCAATACCCACTCCGTAGCCGATACCGGCTGTGTGCGTCAAGAGATCTCGCAAGGTGATCGGTCGGGTTGCTTTCACGACTTCGTAGCCTCCATCCGTCTTTTGCTGGGCTACAAGGGTCTCTTTGAACTCGGGTAAATATTTACTAAGTGGATCCTGGATCAACAATTTGCCCTCTTCCTGCAAAATCATTATCCCGACACTGATGATGGCTTTTGTTTGGGACGCAATCCGGAAGATCGCATCCTTGGACATAGTAGATTTGGCTTCGAGGTCCTTATACCCAAACGCCTTGTAGTAGGCGACCTTCCCCTTCCGTGATACTAGTATCACGCTTCCCGCCATTTTATTATCCTTTACATAGCCGGTGAACGCCTCATCAATTCGTTCTAGTCGTTTGCCCGAAAAGCCAACTTCCTCCGGCTTAACGACAGGAAGATCCTGACCTAGCGTCAGGTTCACGAACAGGAAAGCAAGTATGGTTATTGTCAGTTGAATTCTGGTGAGTCGTTTTAGAGTCATGGATTTTTGGTTTAGGTATTTATCAACTAGATGTGAAATATAACAAGCGCTTGAAAAATAATTGATAAGTATAATACTTCAATTCTAAAGATCGCGTTTTTTATTGACTGATTTTGACGCTCCTCTTCAATGTTCGTACACGAAATCGGTGAGGAAATCTGGTGAAATTCACCTCATATTCATGTATCCAATGGGTTGCAGAATTAGGTTCTTTTCCTGCAAATATCCGCAACTATTGCGACGGGACGGATTGCTTCAAAAGGCGAATGAGTGGGCTTTATTCTCTGTCAAAAATTGGCTGTTAACCCTCACGTTGACTTACCTTTAATCTGAATGCATCCAGTTAGGGTCGGCGGGTCATTGAGTTAAAGTTGGCTCCTTAACTATTTGATAATTAGGGATATAACACTCGACTTACAAATCCCCACTTTGCTGGATCAATGTGTAATTAAATGTCTATAGAAATCAAAACAATTTGGATTATGAGAAAGCTATGGTTGGTTTTTGTTGCCGCATTTGGTCTGGCAGCTTGTGGAAGCGACGAGCAGACCGCTCGTTTGGAAATCAGGTTAACCGATGCCCCGGGCGACTACGAAGCAGTTTACGTTGACATTCAGGGAGTTGAAATTAACGCAGAATCGGATGAAGGTGGTTGGAAACAGCTTGAAGTGAACAAGGGCATATATAACCTCATCGAGTTTACTAACGGTATGGATACCCTCTTGGCAACGGCAGAACTACCCGCTGGAAAGGTGTCGCAGATAAGATTGAAATTAGGCAATGATAATACCGTTGTCATCGATGGCGCTATTAAGAATCTGACTACGCCAAGTGGCCAGCAGTCAGGTGTTAAACTCAATGTTCATGCAGATCTACTCGAAGGTATTACCTATAAATTATGGTTAGACTTTGATGCTGCACGTTCCGTCGTTGAGACTGGAAGTGGTAAGTATAACCTGAAGCCGGTAATAAGAACGTTTACCGAAGCTCAGAGCGGAGCGATCAAAGGCGTGGTGTCACCGGTAGAGTCGCTACCAGCTGTATTTGCTATAACTGGCGTGGACACAGTAGCTACTACCTACGCGGATGAGGCGGGCAATTTCCTTCTCAAAGGTGTACCCGAAGGAACTTACACAGTAAGCTTTGACCCAAAGGAAGGTTTTGTTCCATTTCAGAAGACAAGCGTGAGCGTTGTAACAGGCGCCGTGACCGACCTGGGAGTTGTTGCCTTGCAATAATTCCGATCGGCAGACATGGCGAGGTCAGCGCTTGAGCAAAGTGTACTTCA
>CAVZFT010000029.1:0-285219 GCA_963774615.1 uncultured Cytophagales bacterium | reverse complement strand
AAAGCACGAACTCAGTTACCAGGATACCTAACGCCATGGTTAGTATGATCCAGCCGAATGAGTCCCGCAGGCGTTGTACCGGCAACCTTTTGCTGTAATTATCTCCGATCAACATTCCTGTAATTGCCAGGGCGGTGATCAGGAGGAGAAATGACCAATTCATTTCGTAGTTCAAAACATCCCCAACAAATCCGAGAAGGGAGTTCACGCCGATAACCAACAACGTAGTTCCTAATGCTATCTTGAAGGGAAGGCGGGCGAAAAAGCTCAAGGCTGGAAGGATGAGGAACCCTCCTCCTGCTCCAACAAACCCAACGAGTAATCCTGTGCTGAAGCCCACCGGAACCAAAAGTGTCAATCTTGATTTTTCCTGTTGCTCGGAATTGGGATTGCGTTTTAGTAGAATAGCGAGCGATGATGCAATTGCAAGAAGAGCAAAAACTCCCAGGATCAACACTCGTTTGGTTAACGGAATACCATCATAAATAAAAACCTCGTTAGGAATCGATGGAACGATCCATCTACGAGTGGAGAAAATAGCAGTGACGGAGCAGATCGTGAAAATTATTCCCGATCGAATGTCTATTCGATGTACCTGCTGTTTTAACCATGCACCTAACAAGCTCGTAGTTCCCACAATGAACAACGAATAGGAAGAGGCTGTAACTACATCAAGACCAAAGATGTAAACAAGTATTGGAACGGAAAGAAGGGATCCTCCGCCGCCGATCAGCGAAAGTACCATCCCAATTCCGATCAAGGCGATATAACCAATAATTTCCAAGCTGACTTTCTTAATTGAAGAAGATGATATTACAAAAAAAGTTGTATTCGGACTGAGATTTTTTCATCCGACGATTACTGTTCCGTTGCTTTATTGCATTCTATTGGAACAATCAGAGAGACGACCAAACCGCGTTCGTAAGCTCCGGCCGGCCGTTCGTGCGTTATCTGCTGCAGGAGCGTAACCTGTGCTTTCATTGATACGGCTTGGCTAAGTGCCCACTCGGGTGATGTTACCGCGAATCCAGTTGAAGCCCCATGAAGCGCAGTATGCATCGAATGTGCATACCATGCATAGGAATCCAATCTGAATTTTCCGATCATGAGTGTCGCATTCAACCGATTTGCCATCGATGTGGTTGACGAGTGATGCAGAAGGTTGCTGACCAGTGTAGTATTCTCGATCCAGATGCTTTTGCTTATCGTTAACCTGATCACAAGGCCTGCCCACAAGTCCGATGCCTTGTCCATGAACGAATGCTTCTGCGCGAAAAAGTATCCTGCATACGGTGTCACTTTAACCCGTTGATTTATTTGGACGGATCCATATAAACCAACGGTTGTATAGTTGACGGACGAATGAGAATCGACAAAATCGTGATACTTAGTGATGAAAGCGCCCAACTGCCTGTAATTAACAGTCACATTTAGTTCGATATTCGGGTGGTAATTGTACAAGGCTCCGCTATACTGAAAATATCCAGCTGAGTGTAGCTTAGGCGTTATTTCCAAAGAGTAAGACTGTTTTCCAGTCTTACTCTCGGCTTCCTGAGCTGTTCCCTTAACACCTGCTATAAACCAAAGTGAAAACAATAAGCCAATGACCTTTCTTTTAAAAAGGAAATGATGTGTCACTTGTTGTTGGTTTCAGTCCCTGGATCAGCCCGCGAATATGTAGGAGCATTTTGCTACTTGCGCGCGTTCCAATGCCCAGATACCCGCGGGAACAATCTGGACGCCGGGCAACACACCGCTCACCCATTCTTTACGAACGGTTTCGGCATCAAGGCCCATTTTCTTTGCCACCATGCCACTATAAACAGAAATTGCAAGGTTACAAACACAGAACATGGCACCTCTATCCTGCATTCTCTTGATTCCATCAACACCGTTAAGAGCGAAGTCCCCATCGGTAGCTTTGTAGTATGGATTACGCAGCGCATGAGCCTTGGTCCTGTTGTCTTTGATGTTGAAGGTCTCGCCGAGTTTATACTTGTTCCACAAACCATCTTCGAGGGCAAATGGCATTGCATTGTGGCGGAAGACGCATACAGCCGTAATGTCGTTGTCGGGTGAACCGGTTGCATTGTTGGTTGCATAAAAGCCCCATGTCCAGATAAGGCCAAAGGCATCGTTGGGTTCCGCTGCGTCAAAAACAACACGGTGGGTGCCTTTGATATTCTTAAACCATGCATCGGACTCGCTAACACCGTGAGTAGGTAGTGTGATGCTTTCCTTGAATGGGCTGGCCATGGCTGTCATTCCTGCGGTAGCGCCAAGGGCAAGTGTTCCAATAAATTTTCTTCTTGAGTTTGCTGTGAGAGTTTTCATTTTAATTGAGGTTTTGAGTTGAAATTGTTTATCTATTTGGACAGTGTGAACTGTTTCTGATTGAAGGTCATCCTGGACGTAGAATAGCCGAACTGCTGAGTTGAATTTTGCATGTCAAAACGGGTTGTGGTTTATCAGCATTTGTCTCCCATTTGTTTACAGTTGCTGTCATTAAAATGAAGTATAACAGCATCAAAGTTGGAGTCTCAACGAGGATTCCTTGTACAAAGGCTGTTGAAATCATTTTAAACTTTTTTTTCAAGCTTATACTTACGTTGATTCCGCTTGAATGTATGTTGTGGAGAGAGGGAATGGTGAGGATTATACAATAAAACGATACCAATTGACATGTAAGACGTCCCTGATTTAGGCGATGAAAAAGTCAGGCGTACGTGTGTAGAATAAAAAAATCAGCCAGTGACAAGTCATTTGTTGAAACAAAGATCAGAGTTCTCCGGAATGCCCGGAGTTGACTCTGATCGTGAGAGCATTCGATTGGGTCGTTGCTCAATGAAGGAAAGTGAATTTTGCGATACTTAACGGATCGCGTTCGCTGCGAAGAATAATACTACAGCCTCCTTTGCACCATAACTTCCGCAAAGAATGGAAGCGTTGGGTTATCTTCAAAGTTCTTTCCGAAGTGCTTACCCACCGTTATAAATGTGTTCCAGGATTTATAACTGATTTGCCCGCGCACACCGAACTTATAGTTACCCCCGGATTCATCATACCATCCGTCTTTTATCTCGGGATAGTACTCCTTGAGCAGTTTATTTTCAACGTGTGTCACGATTGGCTTATCGAAGTTAGCGAGCGCAACCACACTCCATTTAGGTTTCACATATCCTACATTCAGTGTGAAGTCTGACCCGACGTTAAGTAAGGTTGCGAGGTCAGAGTTATAGCGCCTGAAGGTGGATGAAAGTCTTGCACTGACGGAAAAGTTATTGTAGTGCCATAATTCCGCCTGCAGGCTCGTGCGTGATTTCCAGTCATCTACCAGGTTATTTCCGAATGGAACAGTGAACTCGGTACCAATTACGATCGGCGTGAGTTTGTTTCTCCAAACGTAACCATACGATACACCATAGTATGAGCCGTAGTCAGCACCGGCCTGGACGCCAATTAAATGTTTTGTGTTATCAAGGCCGCGGAAGTTTACTTCCTGCGCCAACGCTGAACAATACGCAAACGCAGCTAGTGTGATTATGAGGAATTTCTTGGTTTTCATTTCAATTGATTAAAGTAGTTTAAAGCTTTTGGATACATATCTGACCAACCAAAGTATAACATTTCATGGCCGCAGTTCTTCACCATCTGGATATCGACGTTGGGATAGGGAGCTGAAACTTGTTCAGCCCAGTTGGGACCATACGCCTTGTTATATTCGCTGTATAGGAATAACACTTCGGTGGTGTATTGGCTCAGGTTGGTCGTAAAGTCAAAACCATATTTGTCCGCATACTCATTCATCGCTTCGCTTGATACTGCGCCGTTTCGCCAGAATGGATATTCGCCTGCATTGCCTATTGTGTTGCCCGGAGCATTCTCGTAGGAAGAAAAGAAGGATGCCCTGTAATCAAGGATCTCATGTTGTGATTTTCCGGCAATGATGGATTCAGGAACCAATGCGTTATTGATAGCTTCGTTGAATAGCTTTACCTCATTGGAGCGTGACAAGTAGTCTTCGGTTTGTGGCCATGTTAGCCCGCCGGGTTCGGCCAATACTGCCCCGGTTATCTTTTGGGGATACTTGTTGATATAAGCAGTGGCCAGCATGGCGCCCCATGAATGTCCCATGAGAAAGACCTTTTGTTCCGGTCCGACCCGGTATAAGGTGATCAGTTTGTCAAGGTCGTCGATAAAAAGATCGATAGCGCCTTTGTTTTCAAACTGACTTCGGTCCTCGCGTTTTGAAAGTCCGGTGCCGCGCTGATCATAGAACACGACATGAAAGCCGTCGTTGGCAAGAGCCTTGGCATTTAACAATGAGCGAAAGTCTCCGCCAGGCCCGCCGTGTATAACGATAATGAGCGGATCGATGGGTGTTCCGTACGATTCAACATGGAGAACCGTGCCGTTAATATGCTGCGATGGAACGCTGGCATCCTGATCGGCAGTAAGGGGAACGAGGTTTCCTGGTTTAGACCAATCTTCCGGTTCGCATGCGACCGAAAGAATGAGTAGAAAAAAATAGATTGACCTGTGCATAATTGTTTGGATTTTTTGTGAGAATTCACGGAAAATCCAGGTTGCAGGTCGTGCGCACCTACAGGGGTGGACGTGAAAAGGGAAGTTTTTTGGGGAACGTGATGATAATGGGTAGCCAGGTACCTAGGTAGCATAGGTAGCTAGGAGATGATCGAAGACCTCCAGTCAGGCCATTTCGTGAGCGGGGACGCCGAAATATTCTGAAGGCGTCTTTCCGGTTTGGAGTTTGAAGTATTTGTTGAAGGTGGTCTTTGAGCTGAACCCACATTGTTGCGCTAATCCAGCGTAAGTGAACTTTCTATTTTCAGGTAGCGATGACAACTTCAGAAATTCGCCAATTCGATAAGTGTTGATGTAATGATAAAATGTCTTTCCACTCAGCGTATTAATAACCTGGGAAAGGTGATTGGGCGAGACGTTGATTGCCGTTGCAAGCTCATTTAAGGTAAGGTCGGCGTTGGTAAAAGGCTTTTGATTTGCCATTATCTTTTCGAGAAGGGTCATAACGACGGAAGCTTCGTCATCCCTTAGTTTACTCTTGGAGTATTTTTCAGTGTTGTCGATTGCCTCTTCAGTTAGACTATCCTTCAGGTGGTAGTTCTGGTTTTATATTAGTCGGCGTTGGTTCGGGCGAGGTTACGGAATAGAACACCGGATATTGATTGATACCAAAAAATCCGATGAATAGTACAAAGAGGACAACAACCCCAAACACGATCTGGTCATTAAAGAAAGCTGAAACAAGCCAGATGATAGCCAACCCGATTGCGAGATATTCGAGCCAGCGAAGCATTTTTTTATCAATGTTTGAAAAGTTATCGAGAAGCTGGCGTCGGCATTTTCGGATTTCAATGATCGAGGCAAGGGAGTAGGCGAAGCCGAAGAACACGAAGGTGGAAGTCTGTATCGTTGTGTACCACTCGAAACCGCGACCAGCCTGACGATACACTTCAATTTTCTCATCGCCCGAGAGCTGATAAAAAGGAATAGCAAGTATTATAAGAACGAAGAACGGAACCAGGTGCAACAAGGTCTTTTTTAAGGTGATTTGAGTCTCTTTTCTGATCAGCTCAATGGTGTAAAAATATAATAACACCCCGTGAAGAATTGGAATTGGAAGACTCACACCCAGTAGATGGGGATACTGATAGCTGACTTCACGGTATTGCATATAGAAAAGGAGCATATGGATAACGATCACTCCTATCCATATCAAAAGAATATAGTCCGGACGTCTTTTATGTTTTTTGATGAGAATTAGAACAAACAGAAAGAATGCGACCGAGAGTCCGAACAAATAGATCATAAAAGGGTATGTGTGCCTATACGATGATTCGGCAAAATGGTCTACGAAAGTCTGAATCCCAGTGTTACAGGCAGTAACACCGAAAATTCTCACCGCATCCTTGAGTTAGCAGCCCCAGAGGAAAGAGACGCTGCTCACAACCGGCAGTCAAAAGCCACGCGGACCCTCAAAGGACGGAGCTGACTAAATAAATGACACCTCCAAGTGCAAGTAAGATGGCCCACATTAAGAGCTCACCTTTAAGAATAAACAGGAATATTTTCTTGAACATGTTTCAAATTTAAAGATTTCGCTCGTTTCGTCCTACAAGCCCACCCTGATTTAAATGTTACAACATTATTTAAGAGTTCTTCTTGATTCACCCTGCGAAACTCCGCGTTCCTTGCGCCTCCTATGTTTGCAAAGTAAGTAAAATAGTTCTTTGAGATATAAGTTAAGATACCAATAAATTTGATTTAATAAAGTGAAAAAGGGTGAGAGCAGATTTGTGTCTAAACAACTCTTGAAGTATGTTGTCGCAAAGAAATATGCCTCACTCTTTTTTATCTCTTCGAGTTTGAACAGAATGTAAGGAATAATGCATGACGGTATATCCAGAATATCCAACCAGGAGACAAAACGAAGGGAGATTTTTCACTTTTTATTTTTTTAAAACTAAATTGGTATGAATGAAAAAGATTGTAAAACAGGTAGTGGGCATTGATGTCGCCCAAAAAGAGTTGGTTGTTTGTTTAGGCCGTATGTATGATGATTGGACACCGGAATTGTACGCCATCAAAACATTTCCCAACACAACAAAAGGGTTTGCGGCTATTGGTACTATGGGTAAAGAAATTGCACAGAAGAAGTCGATCCTGTCCGTTATGTGATGGAAGCAACCGGTGTTTATCATGAATCCCTGGCTTATTTTTTAGAAGAAAAGGGCTATGAAGTAAGTATCGTATTGCCCAATAAGATCAGTAATTACATGCCGGACACTGGAGGTAAAAACGAGTTACCGATAAAACAGCTTCAGAAGCCATTGCGAGGTTTGGCCTGGAAAGAAAACTGGATCGATGGAAACGACCTAAAGCGATATTTAAAAAGGCTCAGACAACTAACCCGGGAACGAGACCAGGTGGTAGAGGAAAGGACCGTTGGTAAAAAATCAATTGCATGCAGAACAAGCAGAAGCCGAACCGAATAAAGAAAGTATAACCAGGATGAAAGCAACGAATCAATCTTTTTGAACAAACAGGAAAAAGAGATCAAAAAAGAAATGTAATGCATTGATCAAAACAGGATAAAGAAGTAACAACAGTCCGTTGAACTTATTTGTTCCATTACCGGTGTAGGTATACTTAACAGCAGCCACTGTTTTGGCAGAAACCAATGGCTTTGATTTGATCCGAAATAAAAGGCAACTGACCAGCTATGCCGGGTTGGATGTAAAAGAAAAACAATCAGGAACATCGGTAAAAGGAAAACCAAGAATATCAAAAAAAGGGAATAGATATTTAAGTAAAGGCTATGCATATGCCTGCTCTTGACTGCTATACGACATGATGAACGGTTTAAAGCCATCTTTACAAGGCTGGTATCCAAACATGGAATAAAAATGAAAGCAGCAGTAGCGGTACAAAGAAAATTATTAGAAATGATGTACATCCTTTACAAAACCAATACAGCATATAATAAGGATTATTTTAAAAAAAACCTAAAAGCTACCTCAACTCAATGAGTCGAAATAGACCAAATGGACAGTGTCTTTAAAAACTGTAGAGCGGTCCATATAGACAACGAACCGCTACTCTTTACAGGCTGACTCAAAGCCGCCTTAGAACAAAATTAATAAAAATATAAACCCCTTTGGATCTTAACACAGAATCTCTGCGGTTAAAACACTGCCCACTCCCACTCCACGCACCCACACACTCATAACTCATAACTCATAACTTATAACTCTACCCCTACCACGCATCGTGGTATCTTATTATCCGGACGTAACATTATCTTTATAACCCCGTCTTACAAAAAACCGCCTATGCTACTCAGTTACATTCGCCTCGCATTTCGCACATTTTTCAAAAACAAAACAGCATTCTTAATCAACCTCGTCGGATTAAGCATCGCCCTTGGGTGTTGCATAACGGCCTGGGTGAACTATCAGTACAATATCGAATTCGACAAGCAACAGTCCAATGCATCTCGATTGTTTCGAATTGCCTTCGTGCAACAGACTGAAAGAGGCAAAGGTTCCATACGGAGTTTGTCCTATTCCGGTGGCTAACCTGATCCGTGAAACGCTACTCGATGGTGACCAGGTGATCCAGTACATAAGCAAGGGTTCGCAATTTCGGATTGGCGATGAGCTATTCGAGGAAGAGTTCGTATACGTCGATCCCTCTTTCACCAGGATCTTTACGCTGCAGCTGCTTCATGGTTCGCTTGATCTGAACGACAAAGGCCGCGTGGTTATCAGCGACGAGCTTGCCATGAAATATTTTGGAAAGTCAGATGCTACAGGCATGCCGTTGACTCAACTTATCGAGGGTGAACCCCGGGAATTTATAGTAGGAGGCGTATACGAAAGATTTCCTGCTAACTCCAGTTTTCGTTTTGATTTGTTAACAACTTATGATAATTATTATATAGATCCTTCGAAGCGCGAGGAGTTCGAAAATGACTGGGCACGATGGGCTACAACCTTCCTCTATCTGAATAACAGAGGATCAATTGCAGGTATTGAAAAACAATTAAGTGGATACATCAAGACACAGAATGACGCGAGACCGGACTTAAAAATAGAGTCATTTTACATTGAGCCTTTTAAAGGTATGGCAGCCCGTGCTGCCCGTGAGCGCGTTCAGGGTCATTGGATGAACATGTCCATGCCTCCCGCTGCGGTCATCGCTCCTTTCGCCATGGCGGGATTCCTCCTGCTGGTCGCCTGCTTCAATTTTATGAACAATGCGATTGCCATTGCCGGAAACAGACTCAAGGAGATTGGCATCAGGAAAGTGATCGGTGGAAAACGTAAACAGTTGATCTTCCAGTTCCTGTCAGAAACAATGGTATTCTGCTTTGTTGCTCTAGGTATCGCGTTGATCCTCGCCGAGTACTTTACTGACGGATGGAACGGTATGTGGTCCGGGATTGAGATGGAGATCCGGTACAATGACAATATCCCGTTCTTCGTTATGCTGACTTTATTGATGGCAGTCACTGCCTTGCTTGCTGGTGGCTATCCTGCGTTTTATATCTCTGCATTCAGGCCTATTCAGATCCTTCGGGGAACAACCAGATTTGGTGGAGCTAACTGGCTGACGAAAAGTTTGCTTGTGTTCCAATTCAGCATTTCTCTTGCAGCCGTAATTTTTGCGTTGGCGTTTTATTTCAATTCGAAATTTCAAAAGTCATACGACCTTGGATACTCATGGCGATCCGTGCTGCAGGTACCCTTAGATGATCCTTCAAAATTCGAATTATTGAAAAATGAAATTGAATCAGATCCAATAATCTCTTCAGTAGGCGGAAGCGAGCATCAGATTTATTCAAGTTCGTACAAGGCTGCGGCCCGTGCTGATAACAGGATCGAAAAGGAGATTGATGTCCTGAATATCGGAGATGGTTATTTCAAGACGGTGAATATTCGTGTCCTCGCCGGCAGGGAGTTTCATCGTGATCAGGCTTCTGATAGGAATGAATCTATCGTTGTTAACGCGGAGTTTGCGCGCGTTTTTGCGCTGGGTGATCAACCCGTCGGCAAACGTATCCTTTTAAATGACTCAGTGCAGGTATATGTCATTGGCGTAGTGAAGGATGTTTATCTGAGAGCTTTGTTTCAGCCGTTGACTCCTGTGGCGTTCAGGTATGTGCCCAAAGAGGAATACAGGTATCTCGTCGCCTCAGCCAATCCGAATGATCTGGTAAAGCTGAACACCCAGGTCAAAGAAGCGTGGCTAAAACTTTTTCCGACGCAGTTATATCCCGGTCGGCTTATGGAACATAATATGAACATGTCCCTCGAACATTTCGATAGCGTAGTGATTTTATATACGTTCATGGGATTGGTTGCTATAATCATGTCGGTGTCTGGGCTGTACTCACTAGTTTCATTAAATCTTCAGAAGCGCACGAAAGAATTGGGTATTCGCAAGATCCTCGGCGCATCGCTAACGCATATGACATTCCAGGTTAGCAAATTGTTTGTCATAATCATGCTTTTTTCTTTTGTCTTTGGCTCTCTGCTCGGTTCGGTGATGGTCAATAGCTTGATGAATAGTGTATGGGAATACTACGAGGCGGTGAATGCTGTTGTCATTTCGCTTGCTGTGGTTATCCTGCTGGCGATAGCTATGACAACCATTGGTTTTAAGGTCAGGCGGTCTGTGGTCGCAAATCCGGTTGATTCTCTTAGGTATGAATAAGGTATTCAAGGTATTCAACGACGTTTATTCAACCGGGAATATTCCCATAAAACGTTCTTTTGTTGGGTGGATAACATCCGGCACAAAATTTCCGATTTGATCCATTAAGCAACATCGCTTGATCATCGTAATTATTTGTGGGAAGGGAGCGGATGAAATGCGATCTTCTGAATAGCAATGTCATCGGACACGGTTGATAGTTCGACTCAGTATAGTCTTTTTGCTGTTGAATTTTTTTACTCATCAATTCTCGAATAGTTTTGTGGTTAAAGACTTATTGGCAAATGAAAAATATGTACTTAATTACATGGTAAGCATATGGTAAGCATGAAAAAAATATTATTGATTTTAGGTGTATTATTTGCCGTTCAATTGGCAGTTATATATGCGTTCAAGATTCCACAAGGGCCAAAAGGTGAAACTGGTCCAATTGGACCTGCTGACCACAGGGAGCACAAGGGATCCTGGGAAGTGTGGGCAGCGCCACGATCAGAGGAATGTTCGACATCACTGCATACGGCGCAAAGGGTGATGGCGTGACAGATGATACGCAAGCTATTCAATCAGCCATTGATGCAGCCGTCAGAGCGAAAGGGACAGTGTACATTCCGGCTTCACCGCTTGGTGATTTTAATTATTACAGAATAACGCGAACATTAACTATTGTAGGTAGTCCATCTTATCCTGCTGATCAAATTTGGATAGCGATGGTTGGTCAAGGTCATATAGACAAACAAATTGTTTATGATGGTCCAAGCAATGAACCCGCACTAAAGATCATTGGATTGAAAGGTGGGTATCTACAGAACGTGAAGATTCATATTGCTGATGGCAAAACGAATGTGACAGCGTTTGATTTAGGCACGAACGACAATTCAGGTTCGACAGGTGGATTCAATTTTTTTAACTGTACAGCCACACTTGGCAATGGTGCAAACAATAGAGTGTGGAGATTAGGATACTATTGACGGAGGTGTGGTGATATTTCAAATATCACATTTGATAATTGTATTGTGTGGGGTCATGGCAGAGATGGTAATGGTACGTTACAAGCTGGATTTGTTATTGATGGTGGAAATACATTACAACTCACCTGGACTGGTGGTGGTGTTTCGATGCTTCATAAGCAAGTATACATCAAAAGAGGTGGATCTTGCTACTTCTTTGGATTCGGTGGATCGCAGTAATGCTTATGATTTTTATATGTCATGGGCTAATAACCTTGGCATTTATGGTGGAAGATATCGAAGTAGGCAAGAAATTTTTATATATAGCCAAGTTCTGATAATCACTCATGCAGTTAAAATTGATAACGTTCAACTCGGAGCCTATTCTCCTCCTGATGGAATTGTATTTCAGATGGATAGTCCGGGTACATTGCAGATGGGTGCAGTTACAGTAAATGATTTTATGCTCACTGGTCCTGTAGTACGGTTAGGTTACAACGGTGTCAACGTTGGAAACTTTCAATGGACTGGTGGTTATGTACAAGGCACTATGACGAACTTGTATCCATTCAATCTCTGCCTAACTGGAAGGTTAATATTAAATCTGTTGGCAAGATGAACGCTGCCTTCCAAGTACCGGCCTACTTTGCAGATAGATAAATCTGTATCGTATTCTACTGCTTGCGTTACTGTGGATCCCGGCAGCAGCACGAGTAATTAGAATTGACTGTCTCTAAAAAGCGCGATATTCATTTCGAAAAAGTTCTATTTTTATAGTATGAACTCACAATCAAAAATTGTCCCCTTGCTCATTATTGGGATCTCCCTAATGATGTTTGCCTGGTCTCCGACACACGATTCCAGTCCCGATGTATCATCTATCGGTGCTCCCAGGCCAGAGCGATATCTCTATGTTGCTGTTCCGGGTATTCGCAATTACCTCGAATATGGCGGACATGGCATTCTGGTATATGACATTGAAAATGGATATAAGCTCGTAAAACGTATCCCAACCGCTGGATTGAAGGCGGACGGTACACCTTCGAATGTAAAAGGTGTGGCGGTAAGTCTTGCGACCAATAGCATTTACATCACAACACTTGAGGCGTTGCAGCGAATTGATCTGGCAACGGAAAAGATCGTTTGGGAAAAACAATACGAAGGAGGCTGTGACCGGCTTTCCATCTCCCCTGACGGGAAAGTAATTTATCTTCCAACGCTGGAGAAAGAACATTGGAATGTGGTTGACGCAGAAACTGGCGAAGTAATAAAACAGGTTCAAGCTAATTCGGGCGCCCACAATACACTTTACGGTCCCGATGGAGCGAACGTATACATGGCCGGACTGCGAACTCCTACGCTGGGAGTAGCCGACACCCGTACCCATACCGTGATTAAACAGGTAGGGCCATTCGACCATGCTATCCGCCCCTTTACTATTAATGGCTCGCAAACGTTGTGTTACGTAAACATCAATGGGTTATTAGGGTTCGAGATCGGCGACATAAGAACAGGAAAAAAGATCCATCATGTAGAAGTAGAAGGTTTCCAGCAAGGTACCGTTAAGCGGCACGGGTGTCCCAGTCATGGTATTGGATTGACGCCGGATGAAAAGGAGGTTTGGTTGTGTGATGCTGCCAATCAACGGATGCATATTTTCGACAACACCGTGATGCCGCCGAAGCAGGTCGCCAGTGTTGAACTGCGCGATCAGCCTGGATGGATTACTTTTAGTTTGGACGGCATGCATGCATATCCCTCGACCGGAGAAATTGTCGATATCAAAAGCCGGAAGATCATAGCAGCGTTGAAGGACGAAAAAGGAAATATAGTGATGAGTGAGAAGGTGATAGAGATACACATGGACGGCAAGAAGGCGGTAAAGATTGGCGACCAGTTTGGAATTGGACGGGTTGCGAAAGTGATGAATTGAGCGCCTTTGCCTGCCGAAGCCACGATGCATCGGGGCGTAGGTAGGCGCTGAATTAATGCATCAACTCTACTCCCGCCACTCGTCCAATAACCATTCTGGATAGCACCTACTCATTGTTCACTGCTCATTGTTCATTGTTCATTGTTCATTGCTGACTGCTCATTGATAAGTCCTTTGTCTCCAAGAGCCTTCTGTTCGTCTCCTGCGATGTAGCCGAAAATCTTCACCTGGTCTCGAGTCGTGACAAAATAGTAATTAGTAAAGTCGATCGTGCCTTCCCGTTCGTCACTTACGTACGAGTATCGCCAGTAGATCTTTGCCAGCGCATGGAGGTCATCAAGGAGTGTTATATCCTTTGAAACAATTGTCATGGACTTGGATCCAATACTCTTGTAAAACTCGAATCCTGATTGGATCTTTTCTATGAATTCATTGTCGTTCTTGCCGCAGATCACTCCCGCGGGACTTGATTCAACAAAGCACTCTTCAAAGAATTGTGACATCTCTTCGTTAGTGACGTGTTCATTAGAGAGTCCATTATTAAAGTGTGTCTCATAGGCGGAAAAAAACTCCTCGATGTTCTTCTTTCTCTTGCTCATGGAATTTTGTATTTAAGTTTGCGTTATTATGATTCTACTTTTTCCCTTAGAATTGGCCGTGGCCGTTCTTTATATGGCTCTTTTTGTTTATTCTCTTTCCGTTCGTCGAAGCTTAACGGACCAGCTCCAAACCATGCGATAAGAAATGCCGCTCCGAGCATGGAAGTATTTTTCATGAACATTCCCATCTGAAGCTGCTGTTCTGCAGGATCATTGAAATGCCAGAATCCGTGCATCATTATTGTAACAGGAATAAGGAATGCGATGAGGAGCCATGCTCCTATCCTGGCCTTATAACCGAAAAGAATACTAACTCCACCAGCGATCGCGAGAATTCCTGAGAACGGCACAAGGATGTTGGCCATGGGCACGTTCTGTGAACTGGCATAGTCAACGGCCGTCTGAGAGAAGTGGAAAAACCCAGAATTAATGAAGATGATCGAAAAGAGGATCCTTCCAACTAACACAATGAATTTCATGATTTAATGTTTTTAAGTTGCAAGTCAATCTTCTTGTTGTTTCTGTTTCCCTATGCGATATGGACTTCCATCAGATTGCGACATTCTTCAACACATTTATAACACTCTCTTGCACACTGCGCGCAATGGTCGAGTTCTGAATTCCGTTTATTTTCTTTTGCACAGACCTCGCAGATGGTTGCGCATTCGCCGCAAAGCATCATGGCGTTATCCCCACCTATTGCCAACAACTGCGCATTGGCTGAACATATCAATGCACATTCCCTGTTAATAGCAATACATAGGGATAACATCTTGATGTCATTTTCTTTCAAACACTCCGTAGCACAATGCTGACATGCTGTTACACATGACAGGCATGCACTAATACAATCTTTAAAATACTGACTAGTCATGTTGAAATTGATTTTCGTGATCAAAAAAGAATGTACAAGAACTTTAATCGAGCGTATCTTGGGAATGGCAATACGCGATTTATTCCGGTGATCTCCACCGGCAATGCAAACTCCCCTCTCACCTTTAAAAAAAAGCGGAGAGTCATTTTATTACAATAGATTCAAAAAATTATGCCAAAAGACTAATCATTGAAAAGTCCGTTTCTGATCCTAATCCGTTTGTGGCTGCTTTTGTTTCTGTAGGGAATTGCCCGTTCATGTGGCCTAAATTCCACTTTAGTTCCCCCCTACTTTGCGTGATTTTTAATGCTTATTTCATTTTCTATTTGCAGGTAATATCGAATCGTGTTAATTTAATCTGCAAATAGAAAAATATGTCACTGAGATCGAACATTGGCGAGTTTGAGGAAATCGTTATGCTGACCATTGGTATTCTAGGAGAGAATGCATATGGACTTGCTATCAAACTTGAGATTGAGCGGCGCCTGAAACGGCCGGTGAG
Source organism: uncultured Cytophagales bacterium (assembly GCA_963774615.1). Classification (GTDB taxonomy): domain Bacteria; phylum Bacteroidota; class Bacteroidia; order Cytophagales; family Cyclobacteriaceae; genus Chryseolinea. Next base: position 270,104 of record CAVZFT010000029.1, on the reverse strand, counting down.
TATGGGCGCATTACATACAGGCTCTACAGGCTTGAAGAGAAAGGATATCTCAAATCACGGCTTGGCGAGGTGACTAACGTAAGAGGCGGAAAACCCAAACGCTTCTTCAAGGTCACGGCCAGTGGCCAGAAAGCAGTTAAGGAAGCGATGGAAAGCAGGCAGAAATTGTGGAAGAGCATTCCTGAAGGTGTATTTAAAATCTTTCCCGCGAAATGACATCAGCCTCCGAAGATATTTTGTGCATTCCTGGATGCTGTTTGTCCAGCAAATAGGCAAGACGTTAAAGGCGATTTTCTGGAGTTATATCAGCACCGGCTTGAGATATCCGGGAAATTCAAAGCGAACGTCGGCTTCCTTTCTGATCTTATTACTACCCTCCCACTCTTGTGGATCATAAAAAACGAAAATGTCAACCCAAAACCGAAGAGTATGCTTATTCCGAATTTAAAGATCGCGCAGAGAACTCTTGTGAGGAACAAATTATACACGGTCATAAACATTGCGGGTCTGTCAGTAAGTCTTGCCGCCTGTTTGCTGATTGCTCTATTTGTTCGCGATGAAACGAGCTTTGATCGTCAGTTCAAAGATTATGAAAGGATATACCGTCTTGGCGGCAATTATCAGCAAGGTGGAGATGAAAGGATTGCAGATGCAGCAACTACATTTATGTTACACCCGCTGATCGAGGAAAAGGTGTCTGGAATTGAGTCGGTTGGCCGGATCGATTTCGACATTCAAACCATCAGTATTAACGACAAGGATTACGTTGAAGAAATCGTTTACGTTGATTCAACGTTCTTTGATATCTTTTCATTGCCATTTAGCCAGGGCGATCCCGCCTCCACGCTTGACGAGCCATCGAATGTGGTGATAGACAAACAAACTGCCGTGAAATTTTTTGGCGACGTGAACCCCATGGGTAAATCTATCTTGATGAACGACAAACTTTTCACAGTATCCGGTGTGATGGAGGATATGCCAGGGAACGCGCACTTTGAAGCTCATATCCTTTTCCCTGTTTCTGGAATCAAACAGTTTTATCCCGATTGGGTCCAGTCAAACATTTCAGGCCGCAGTGTCTACACCTACATTAAAACAAACAAGGACATCAATCCTTCCGATATTGAAGCTCAATGTAACAACGTGATAAAAGCTGCCTGGCCAGCCGATACTGGAGTTCCTCAGTTGTTTCTTCAGCCTATTTCAACAATACACCTTAGTCCGCCGATGCAGGGTGAATTAAAACCGAACGGCACGGAGACGGACGTTTACATCTTTTGTATTACGGCGATTATAATCCTTTGCCTGGCATGTATCAATTACATTAATCTTTCTATGGCAGCGGCATTACCGCGTAGCCGCGAAGCCGGGATCAAACGCGTTTTGGGATCAACTGTGAGAATGATTATAAATCAGTTTCAAACAGAGTCATTTCTTGTTCTTTTAATCAGCGGACTCCTGGCCTTACTTATCGCGTGGTCTTTTATGCCAATGCTCAACGAGCTTAGTGGCAAACATCTGACATTCGAGCCATGGACAGATCGTTTGATTGGATTGGGATTCTTAGGAGTTATTATATTGATAGCATTCATCGCTGGTATTGTGCCAGCCGTTACGTTGCTAAGGTCGGGAACGATCCGTATGCTGTCAGGTAAACTTGAATTTAAGCCGGGAAGATACTCCGTCAGCAATGTCTTGATCGTGTTTCAATTTACTATCGCCGTTGGTTTGATAGCATCTACTTTGATCGTAATGGATCAAATACGGTTCATCCGAAATGCGGACATCGGTGTCAAAACCGAGCAGCTGATCATGATACCGTTGCAGACGGATGAGATTGCATCGAAATATGAAACGCTCAGATCCGAATTAATGAAGGATCCGGGCATTGTTTCCGTAACAGGATCAACAAACAAATTAACGGGCGGCGTGCATGGATGGCGTGGCTATAAAGCTGATCCGGCGAAAGACATGATCACAATACCGACGGTGACAGTAGCCCATGATTTCTTCGAGACATTGGGTGCTCAGGTACATGAGGGCCGTACTTTTTCCCGTGACTTTCCCTCCGATGCAACCGGCGCATATGTGATAAACGAGGCGGCAGCAGAACTATTAGGACTTGAAAAACCGGTTGGCGCTTATATGTTCGGATTGGCTTTTAACAATGTTGACAAATGGACCGAGGTCAACGCGCATATAATTGGCGTGGTCAAAAATTTCCACTTTGCGTCGCTTCATCGAGGTGCTGAGCCGGTAGTCTTTTCTCTTGCGTCGGATATTACGCCGCCTGTGTCCTGGTTGGAAGTTCGTATCAAAGGCGATGATGTGAAGGAAACCATCTCATCCATTGGGAAAGTCTGGGGGTCACTTGCACCTTCCCGGCCATTTGAGTTTGAATTCATGGATGAAGCACTTCGAAGTTATTACATTGCCGAAGAACAGTTCATGAAATTGTTTATTTCCTTCTCCCTCCTTTCCATTCTTTTAGGTGCGTTGGGATTATTTGGTTTGACAGCATTCATGACCAAACGCAGGACTAAGGAAATCGGTATCAGGAAAGGTGATAGGAGCTTCCACGTCAAAACTGATAGGGCTGCTCTCCGGGGATTTTCTTAAGCTGGTATTGATCGGAAATGTTATTGGTCTACCCGTCGCGTGGTATTATATGGACCGTTGGATGCAGAATTTCGTCGTTCATGCAAACTTCAAGTGGTGGATATTCGCAGGAACCATGATCGTTGCAATGATGATTGCGTTTACGGCGATATTATATCATTCGCTGAAGGTGTCAAAAGCAAATCCGGTGAAGGCGTTGAGGACAGAATGAAGAATGAGGAATGAACAATGAGCAATGAGCAATGAGCCATGAACGGACTATTCAGAACTACTTAACTACTTATCTGACTATTACTGCACTTACAATTACTGACTATACTACTTACTATCGACCTATGACCATCGACTATTTTAATGACCACCTTGCCTTTATATGATCCGCGGGCAAAATAGCGAAATGCGTCGGCAGTATCCGCTAATGGAAATACCTTGTCAATAACGGGAATGACTTTACCTTCTTCAAAGAAAGTTGACATGTCATCCAGCCCTTGACCAGGTTTGTAGCCCATCATGGCGAGCCGCCGGTAAGATGGACGTGAAAAAATCTTTTTCATTTGTGAGATGATCGTCCCAATGTCATCATTTGCAATATAGAAGACGTAGTCCCGCCGATCATTACAAAAAGGCCGCCGGGAGCTAAAGCCTTCTTGTACCGAAAGATCGGCCGGTTAGCAACAACGTCCACAATGAGATCATACTTTAACCCATTGTTGGTAAAATCTTCTTTTTGATAGTCAATAACATGATCGGCGCCAAGCGTTTTGAGTAGGGCTAACTTATCTGCTTTGTCGACTACCGTTATTTCCCCTCCGAGCATCTTGGCGATCTGCACACCAACTGTTCCTACACCACCACCTGCCCCGTTGAGAAGTATATGCTGGCCCTTCTGAAGCTTTCCGAAATCACGGATGCCTTGAAGTGCTAACAGGCCTGCTTGTGGTATTGCGGATGCTTGTTCATATGACATCGACGCCGGTTTGAATGCAAGCTCATGTTCACGGGCGCAAGCATATTCGGCGAACCCTCCCCAACCATGTTCGACAATATCTCCGTAGACCTCATCTCCAGGTTTGAATTTTTTTACGGTGCGGCCAACAGACTCAACACGGCCGGCGATGTCCGATCCGGGTATTTTGTGCTTAGGTTTGAAAAGGCCCCAAAGCCGTGTGAATGCAAATTCCCCCAGTATCATGTCCCAGTCCCAGGAATTAATTGACGCAGCGTATACGCGGACAAGCACCTCATCATCTTTAGGCACAGGGTTGGGGACATCGATTAACGTGAGATTGTCGGGAGAGCCGTATCGGTCATAATAGATAGCCTTCATTTTTGGCAGATGATGGTTGGGTAAACGTTCGGATTGGTTTACGTTAAAAGTCGTCGATGGGTTAAGTTAGCGAACTTGCAAATTAATTTACTCTGCGCCGTTCTTCTTCGGACCCTGACAATGCCTTTAACGACCGAACTGATTTATTCCCGAGTTTCCACGTGTAGGTAAGCCTGATATACCTGTTGTGCCAATAGTAGTTGAAATCGGACTCGATGTTATTGTCTGGAGAATAAGTTTTGATCCTCCAGTTATTTGTATTAAACAGGTCGTCGATAGAAAGCCGGAGTACTCCCCCCTTTTCAAAACTCTTCTGAACACCTGCATTAATCGACCCGAACGGAAGATATTGCGAAATGCCGACTTGTAATTTGGATTGATACATTCCTGAGATCTCGATCGAAAAATCCTTAGGCAGTTTCAACTGGTTTTGAAGGCTGATGTTTACGCCGAATAAACGAGCACTAACATTGTTGGATAGGTACTCTGCCTTTGCCATCTGATATTGCAGGGTGACATTGGAGTGTATTTCCCACCATCTCGTTGGGGAAATGGAATACGAATTTGTCAGGCCGAGTGTATTCAGGTAACTAAGGTTTTGAGAACGGTATATGAGGTTGTTTGACTGATCGATTTCTGGCTGAAGAAATGTGATTTCATTTTTAGAATGGGTGAACTGTAGTGAGACTATCCATTGCTTTTTATGATAACCCAACGTAAATGTTTCAGCGACCGAAGGAAAGAGAGATGTGTTTCCGGCCGAGAACGTATTAGGTCCCCAGAAAAAAACAAATGGTGCGATATCGTTATAGGTTGGGCGTGTAATCCTTTTTGAATAAGAAAACTGAACATCGGTTTCATTATCAAAATTTCTCCTAAGAAGCAGAGACGGAAAAAAATTGCCATACTTCCTGTCAGTTAATTTCTTGTGCGTTGGTGTGGTGATGGATGTGATGGTATGTTCGTAGCGCAGCCCTGCTGTAATTTGCCAATTTCCAGTAACCCATTTCGTTGAAAAATAGCCGGCTGCTATTTGTTCCCTCAATTTTGAGTTGGAAGTAAATGTTGTGTCGCGGGTCCAGACATTGTCCATTCCACGTTGGACCAGTACATCGTTGTGAAGAGATGAAAGCACTGCTTTAGCTCCAGCTTCGAATGAAAGCAATTGGGAGACCTCGAAGTTGTAATCCAACTTACTATATAGAGATGAATCGGTGTGGACTTCTCCAGGTCAATCAAATAACCTTCCGGCGGAACAGCCTGTTGCAGAATGTTGACATTGTATTGCGAAGGATTATTATTCCTGATAATAGAGGTAATCCATACTTGCGCTGATCTTACTTTTCGAATTGATATCTGTCGTAAAACCGATTGACCCGGTCGCACTTCGCCAGATATTGGATTCTTGAATAGCCATTTCGGTTGTCACAGATGAATCGGGCTTGATATTATAAACGTCGGTGGCACGAGCCTTCATTTCCCAGTTACGGCTATAACCAGTAAGCAATACGTTGACCAATGTCTTTTGACCAATCTTCCATTCAACGCCCATGTTCAGATTTTGTTGAGTAGTAAAGTTTTCCCTCCTGCTGTGATCATTTACCGTCTGAACAAATTCATTCGGTTTTATTTTTCTTTGAGCATCAAGCGTGTGAAGATTATGACTCCGGAGCACGGAATAATCAATAAAGTAAGCCATCTTCTTACTCCGATGATGAATGTCAAGATTTCCGCCAAAGGTTTCCGCCCACTTCACACCAACGACAAGGCCAAAGGATGCATTAGTACCTGTCTCATCATATTTATTAGTAATGATGTGAATTATTCCGCCATTCCCCTCAGCATCATAGTTGGCGGGAGGTGTCGTAATGAGTTCCACTTTTTCAACATTGGATGAGTTCATGCCTTCAAGCATCTGAACAACAACATCCAGGGGCAATTGCAGCAGCTTATTGTTTATCATCACTCTCACGGGCGATTTTCCATTAAGGCTGATGCTGTTCGTCTGACGGTTCACCACGACCCCCGGGGATTTCTGCAACACTTCAAGGACCGAGTTCCCGGTTGACAAAATACTGTTGCTGACGTTTACGACTATCCTATCGATCTGCTGATCAAATAGAGGTTTTTGTGCGCTTCACAGTCAGTTCTCCGAGTTGTGTGGTCGTTTCATCAAGGATAATTTCATTTAGATCGATGTTCGCTGACGCGATGTGTATCTGCTGAGAAATGAAACTTGAATAACCGACCATTGATGCAGAGATCAAATAGGAGCCGGCCATCACGTCTTCGATCGTGAAATTGCCGTTTTGATCGGTTACTGTTCCCTTCACCATTATCGAGTCGAGGTTGAGCAACAATACTGTGACAAGTGGCAGGTTTTGTTGATTGTCCTTTACGCTACCCATAATGGAGATCTGACTGAACGCAGTTGATGCGTACACGACAGACGTAATGAATAACAGTAGCCGTTTGATGTGCATCTGGAAGGGTCCTCAGATCACGCGGTCCGTTGTGTTCCTATTTCGGCCCTTTTGATTATACGCCACTACGCTGTCGAGAAGTAAGAGAGTCGTTTTCATAACAATGGTTATTAGTCGTTGCAAGAATTAATCGCTACAAAGTTGGAATTACAACGGAAGACCTTGATTCAAGGACCGTTGCAAAGACTTTAAACTTTTTTTTAAAGATTAAAGTGACGTTGAGAAGGATTGAAAAAATCCGAGAAAGGGAAAAATCAGCGTGAAATCGCGGAGAAGAGGAATTATTTGAAACCCATTTCCCTGGCGATCTGCTGGAATTGCGCTTCGTTGTGAAGGTTATAGAATTGGGGTTCAGTCATGAGCCATGGCATTTCCATATCATGCGATTTATATGCAGTCTGAAGCCACGACAGAGCGGATTTTTTGTCTTCCAGCGCGGAATAAATCACGGCGATAAAAAATGCAATAGATCCACCCTCTTTTTTGGCAAGACGTTGTTTAAATTCTTCAATGATTTGTAAAGCTTCCTTCTCTATCCCCTGCTTTTGCGTAGGCAGCGCCCATCCAGCCAAGCATCCTTGGATACCGGATACCTTCCAGAGCTATTGCCTTGTTGAAATAATAAATTGCCTCTTTGTACTGTTTTAACTGGAGTAACAGGAAGCCGTGCGAATCCATCGAGTAATAATTATTAAACATCTGCAGGCGTGATTTGGAAAATTCCATGGCCTCAACAAGGCGGTTATTGTAGAAATAGGCCAAGATCATGCGGGAATTGGGATAGTATGGATCTCTGATATTCAACCGCTCAGCCATCGCCATTGCCTCGTCGTGGCGCTTCATAAAGTTGAGGAAGTCGGCATAGAGAGCCAGTGCATCCGGATGGTCTGAAGTAATTGATAGCTTGTATTCAGACTCGGCCTTTGCAAAATCCCAATCGCGGTATAAGTGGTAGAAGCCCATGAGCATGTGTGCTTCGTCGAGACCAGGATCCAAAGACAGCGCCTTATCAATCAGTGGTTTGCCTTTATCAAGCGCTTCCAATGCGCTCAGTTCTGCCCCAAAGATGGTAGCCAGGCCGATGTAGCTATTAGCGAGAAAAGCATGAGCGCGCGCATAGTTGGGATCCAGTTCAATTGCTTCGCTAAGAATTTCAATGGCGTTGTGTATACCTTTATTGGTATAGGTTCTGTATTCGTAAACTCCTTTTAAATAGAGATCATACGCCCTTGGATTTTCTGTGTCAGATCTTGAAAGTTTTGTTTTTTCTTCAGGAGATAGTTTTGCATTAAGCTCATTCGCGACCTGCTGAGCAATTTCCGTCTGGATGGCGAAGACATCTGCGAGTTCGCGGTCATAACTTTTGGCCCACACCTGTTGTTCTGTCGCACCGTCAACGAGGCGGACCTCGATTCTAACTTGGTTGTTGTTCCGTTGAATACTGCCTTCCAGCAACGTGGCTACACCTAGTTCTCTGGCGATCTCACTCGCAGGTTTGGAACTTTCGCGGTACTGCTCTACAGATGTCCTTGATATAACCCGGAACTCTTCGATCTGAGACAAACCCGTTCGGATTGCTTCAATGACACCTTCGCTGAAATATTCGTTTTGTTGGTCTTTACTGAGGTTTTTGAATGGAAGTATGGCGATAGACTTGTCCTTAACATCACTTGTATTTTCTCCACCGTCCTGAAATACAACGTAGATTATTCCGATAATGATGAACGCCGAAACTACTGCAATCCATTTAAGATACGATCTTGTTGAGGTCCCTGATTCTCCGCGTGACGTTCCTTACCGGAGTGAATACCTTTGTTTCACCCAGGTTTTCGGCCATCTTATTCTTGACTTCACCTGGCGGAAATCCATAAAATTCATTAAAACATTTGTTGAAATACGTAGCGACTTCCAAAGCCAATTCGCTCAGACACTTCAGCGGCTGTCAGATCCCCTCGTTTCAATAATTCCATTCCGAGCTGAAGGCGGTACTCGCGAATGAACTGACTTACAGATTGGCCGGTCGCCGTAACAAGCTTACGATGGAGCTGTGAACGGCTCATGCCGATATTCCTGGCGAGTTCCTCGACACTGAACTGGTCGTTGGTCAGGTTATCGTCTACTTCCTTCTTAAGTTTTTGAAGCAACGCATTCTCCGCGACGTTTGTGGGTTCCATAGCGAATAGTAAACGGCCTTGCGGTTAAGACCTCAAAGTTAAAATTTTCACAATGATTTTAGGTACCCGTTTTCCGCCATTCTAATTTCAGCTAAAACCAGCGCCAACACCGGCTAAGCGTAGTACGAGGAAGGTGGAGGGATTGTTGGTGTTATCTGGTTTTTCACCTGACTTTCAATAAAGATCCGTGTTGAGGAATTTTTTGCCCAATCACAGACATTTTGAAACCAATCTCACGGACGCACCTCATTCTCTTCAATCGGGGTGGTATGTTTTGTCGTTTGCCAACTTAACCGCGTATTGAATTGATTCAAACTAATGATTAGCAGACATTTGAAAATCAGATGTGGAAACACAAAATTTTTTCAATCTGTGTAGGGATGCTTATCTATTTGTTTACTTGACCGCGCATTGAATTGATCCAAACTGTATGATTAGCAGACATTTGAAAAATCACAATGGCCAATCGCATAGAAGTATAAAATATTTTTCAATCGGTGTGGCTATGTTTCGTCGATTTGTCTACTGCCTGCGTGTTGAATATTCAAACTGTATGATTAGCAGACATTTGAAAATTCAGATTGGCCAATCTTATGGAGCACAAAATTTTTTCAATCGGTGTGGCTATGTTTCGTCGATTTGTCGACTTAACTGCGCATAGAATTCATTCACACTGAATGATGGCGATTGACAGAAAATTTGTATGAATTAAAATTCTTTGCCCCACCTTTGCGGCCAGCTAAATGAGAAAGAAAAAATCTTTTTCATTTTTTGTCCACCCAGTCCGCAGGTTCCCTGCTCATCCTGTGAGCAAAGGCTGCGGTAGATTAAAGCATTCCGTCACAACTCAAACGGTCAACTCTATAACGAGATATCTCTACTGCAATTATTAATGCGTAGTTAATTACTTCCTGTGAGTAAGTGAGGTCTGCGATTGTGATCACATTTGATTCCTCTCATCAAATCGTCAACATTTTACTGTCTCAAACAACTCAGCCAACAAAATCAATTTTCTGTAGAAAGGCTTAAGTGGATCATATCGTTTACAATAAATCTTAAGAATTTATGGTAAAGAAAAGAATTCTACTTGGTGCTGCAATCCACATCATTTTATTGATGTCCTTTAGCATGACCACAGCACAACAACGCGATCCAGTTAAGGAGAGCTTGTATTTTCAATTACCGGAGTCCGCAACAAAAACGCCTGATGCAAACTCGTTAAGTAGTCCAAACTTGAGGGACCTATCGTCGAGAGATTTTTCAACCAACCCACTACGATCACCCTATCGTACCTACGACGGAACAAATAATAACCTCGGTTGGAATAAAAAAGCGTGGGGCTCGGCAAACATACCGTTGTTGACGAGAAATGCCTGCGGTATACGGTCCCAACTATTCTCTCGCTGGTACGAACCGTCCTTCCCCAAGGGCTGTATCCAACCTCGTAGTCGATGAACCCGTAACCATATTCAATGCGCGCAATCTAAGCACGGTTGTATATCTATGGGGACAGTTCCTTGACCACGATATTACCCTTACTCCTACGGGTACCACCGAATCTGTGCCGATTCAACTGCCTGCGGACGAGGAGCTGTTTACGGAGCCGATTTCTTTTTTTCGGAGCGCAGTTTATCCGGGCACCGGAGTTACAACGACTCGTGAGCAGACCAACCTTAACACGGCATGGATAGACGCTTCGACAGTTTATGGTTCGGATGCGCCACGTGCCAGGTGGTTGAGGACCTTTAGAGGAGGGAAATTGAAAACCTCCGCGGGAAACCTTCTGCCATGGAATACTACAACGGGAGAGCAGGAGGCGCCAATAGATCCCAATGCTCCGTCGATGGCCAACGATGGGAATAAGACGATTAAAACTTTCGTTGCGGGAGATGTGCGCGCTTCGGAACATCCTGTACTTGCGTCCTTCCACACTCTTTTTGTCAGAGAGCACAACCGCATCTGCGACATACTTATCGCCCGCGGCCAACGCGATGATGAAAAGAACTATCAGACAGCCCGCAAAATCGTGGGAGCGCTTATTCAGAACGTTACATTCAAAGAGTTTCTGCCGTCACTGGGAATTACGCTCAAACCTTATCGTGGATACAACAGTCAAGTGAGGCCGGACCTTACTAACATATTTGCTACTGCTGGCTTCCGCCTCGGACATACCATGGTAGCTGATGAGGTGTTGTTATTCGATAACAAGTGTCAGCCAATGGAACCCGAGGCATTGGAACTGGACGAATTGTTCTGGAATCCAGATCTACTGGTCACGCTCAAGCCAGAGGCATTTCTCAAGGGCATCGCGGCACACACGCAGTACGAGACCAACATCAAAATCAACGGCGTATTGCGTAATTTGCTTTTCGGTGATCCCGCCAGCCCCGTACGCTTCGGCGTCGATCTCGCTAGCTTGAACATCCAACGGGGACGTGATCATGGTTTACCGGATTACAACTCTGTCAGGAAGTTTTACACGGGCAACTATGCCAGTAGTTTCTCCGACATCAATCGAAACGACACGCTCGCCAGGAATCTGCGTTCGTTGTACCGAAGCATCAATAACGTTGATCTATGGACCGGAGTCCTCGCTGAAGACCTGATCCCGGGAAAATCTATTGGCCGGCTGGCACATGAGATCCAACGAGTACAGTTTGAAAAGCTAAGAGACGGGGATTTTTACTATTTCGAAAATGACCCATTCTTATCCGTCGGATGCTAAACAGACAATAAGGGATACACGGCTTTCGGATATCATAAAGAGAAACACGGCAATAACCAATTTGCAGGCTAATATGTTCTTCGTAAGGGCATGTCCTGGCTTCTCTTCTATGCCTACAGATGAGGAAGAAGAAGAAGAAGTTGCAAGTAGGTCGGTTCAAACAGAAGAGCCTCTTGACTTAAACGTTGCCGATCCAACAGTCTTTCCGAATCCCTCTCATGATGCGGTTACGGTGGTGGTGAACAATTCAGGTGAAGCTGGAATGATCCAATTATTTTCCGGAAGAGATGGATCCCTGGTAAAAACTATACCCACAAGTGCCAATGACAGGGAAATCAGAATTGATTTAAGCGACCTTCCAAAAGGCGTTTACACAGTAACCATTAAGAATGGTGACACAAGCAAATTTATCAAACTAGTGAAGTTATAGAATGTTACGGGTAACCCTTAAAGGAATCGTTACTCAGTGAAGTATGATCACAAGGCCACGAAAGGCGGTCGAAGAATGCGTGAATTCTTAACCGCTCTTTCGTGGCTTTTTTGATTGATATTGTATCAGAAATTCCCAAATAGCGTCTCCGCTCAGGTAATAACACTGCCATCCTTTAATTGTGTTTTATACTTTTGTGTTGCAGGTTATTACTATTCTGAGGTGTCCAAAATAAAAAAACGTCTTCTTCGGTTAGCTGCCGACATCGAACAGAACTTCGATGAAGTTGCACATGAATTCAGAAAGCGGATGAATTCAGATGACCCGTTACAAATCGTCACTTACCGGACGTATGGGACCGAAGATAAGGTGCACGTGAAAGGTCGCGTACTTAAGGACAAGGGAATAGTCAAGCCGACAGACAAAGATACAATCCTTAAGAATTTGATCAGCATGTACAAGCGCTTCACAACTGATGAAGTGCCGAACGCACGACTAAAGGTTAACTTTCAGAATCGTGACCATTTTGCAGTGACGAATGACGAGGGTTATTTTACGATAGAGCTAAATTACAAGGACCGGTTCAGACCAAATGACTCGTGGCTTGAGATTGATGTAGAACTGGTTGACGCTCCTTATGCGTTCACAGAAAACATCAAGCGCACGGCGAACGTCCTCATTCCACCGCCCGATGCAGAGTACGGTATCATTAGTGATATCGATGATACCATTGTCAAAACGTCGGCAACGGATCTTTTTGCCATGGCGCGCATCACTTTCCTGAACAACGCATTGAGCAGATTACCGTTCGCCGGCGTTGCCCAATTTTACAAATCGCTTCAACTGGGAAGAAATGGCAAGCGCAATAATCCACTTTTTTATGTATCGAGCAGTCCGTGGAATCTGTACGATCTGCTTATCGATTTTCTTGATCTGAATGATATTCCCGAAGGCCCATTGCTGCTTCGTGACTATGGGTTAGACGAAAAACCGGAAGACGACAATCACTCAAGTCATAAAATCAAAGAGATCACTAATATCTTATCTGCATACCCTGAGCTTAAATTTGTGTTGATTGGTGATTCGGGTCAGGAAGACCCAAAGATCTATAGCGAGATTGTTGGACTCTTTCCCGACCGGATTCTTGCAATCTATATTCGCGATGTTCAGTTGCCTGAGCGCGAACGAGTCGCGATCAATGTAGCCAACGGACTGCATAAGCATAAAGTAGAAATGGTGATCGTGGATAACTACAGTCGAAGCGGCTGAACATGCCTCAAGAATCGGATTGATCAATTGGGAAACCATCCCTGAAATCGAAAAAGAGAAGGGCCGTGACAAAGGAGAAGTTTCCGGCAAGCAAAAAATTTGATCCTATTATATTCCTCTTTTAAGAACTCCCAGGAAACTTTTCCATGGACCGACAGCATCGCTATACTGCTTTGCCAGGACGCGCGAGATCTGGTTAAGATGGTCAAGATCGTGAACGGTCCATGTAGCAAGAAGCTGTGTCAACGTCACTTCGCCAAAATCGGGATGTATTCCTTTCCTTGAAAGGGTTCTCTCATTTATGTCGATGGTTGAAAGTTCTTTCAAAGAATTCTTACGCACTTCTGAAAATCTGGTCAACAAGTCGCGGATGTTCTTGTCGTTGTAAAGCTCGAATTGTGCCGCTCGGTTAAATGGCACAAACCTGTTATCGACGTCAGACAGGATCTTTCTGGCTCTGGCTACCCAATTTGTTTCGTCCGCATAGATCAAGTGACCTATGACAGCGTGAGGACTCCACGTATTTTCCCCTTCATTACTGTAGAGCCATTCATCTGATAGGCCACTCAACAAATGTTGCAAAACTCCTGGTGTGGATGAAAGGATCTCCAGCGAGCGGTTAAGATTGAATTCCATATGCTTTGATGTTGTAGTTAATTGACATTTAAATTAAGCTGTTAAGGACATTGTGTAAAAGATTTTTTTTTAACAAGTCATTGGATTCCGCTAAGGCCCGGCGGTATCCCTTTCACGTAATTAGGCTTGTTTCGATTCAAAGATTGATATAGCTTAATAGGAAACTGCAAAAGTTATGGAACTGCTGGTCAACAATAATAAGCACAACGTCGCGGTGAAGGAAAATGAAAGCCTGTTAAACGTGTTACGTGAATATCTGCAGCTTACCGGAAGCAAATACGGGTGCGGTGAAGGAGCATGCGGCGCATGTACAGTCCTGATTGATGGAACGGCAACCCGGTCATGCATCACGAAGGCATCATCGGTTGTGGGGAAAAAAATCACCACCATTGAAGGATTGGCGAAGGATGATCAGCTCCATCCGGTTCAGCAAGCTTGCCTCGATGTCGACGTATTTCAATGTAGCTACTGCGCTTCGGGCATGATCATGTCCGCGGTGAGTTTGTTAGGAAAAAAGTCGAAACCGACAGAGGAAGAAATCATTCAATCAATGCAGGGAAATATCTGTCGATGTGGAACCTATGTCCGTATAGTTAAAGCGATTCAGCAGGCAGCAAAAATGTAACGTATGAAGACAAGCAAACAAACCGACCCTGAATCATTGGCACCAGAACAATATGAGTTGGATACGCCATTGGAGTATACATTCCAAATGAACCGCCGGGCCTTTCTTCAGTCACTGGGCACCGGGCTGGCCGTCACGTTTACTTTTGGCGATGCCCTTGGTGATACTTTAAAAGAAATCTAAAAGATGGTGAGGATCAGCTAAGTGCCTGGATCCATGTTGGCACTGATAGTACCGTGACCGTATTTACGGGTAAAGCCGAAGTTGGTCAGAATATTCGAACATCGCTAGCCCAGATCGTGGCAGAAGAACTCGAGGTTGGCGTCGATAAGATCGTGATGGTGATGGGTGATACGTCGCTTACACCCTATGATCGAGGTACGTTTGGAAGCCGGTCGATTCCTTACATGGGTCCACAACTTCGCAAAGCAGCAGCGACTGCGCGCGAGCATTTGACTGAGCTTGCTGCGACCCGCTGGAAAACGGATCGATCGTCCGTGCGTATCGAAAATGGAATAGTTACCAACTTAAAAAGCAAAGAGAAAATCAACATCGGGCAGTTGACGGAGGGTAAGAAGTTACTGAAGGCCGTTGATGATAAGGTAGTCTTGAAACCAGTATCCGCCTGGAAAATAGCAGGAACCTCTGCGAAAAAAGTCAATGGTAAAGACTTTGTTACCGGGAAGCACAAGTATGTTTCGGACATAACGCTGCCGGGCATGTTGTATGGTAAAGTCCTGAGAGCACCAGCGTATGGGGCTACGTTAGCAAGCGCGGATATTTCGGCAGCGAAGAATATGAAAGACGTTGTTGTTGTGCAAGACGGAAACTTTATTGGTGTTGCGGCACCTAGCCTTACCGTAGCCAATGAGGCCCTGGCATCTATAAAAGCGGACTGGACGACGACGCCTCAGCCTTCGCGCGAAGAAATTTTTAAGTTGCTGAAAGACAAGTCCGAGAAGGGTAACGACGAGGGATCTTCGGGAAATGTTGATGCAGCCTATGACAAAGCAGATCAAAAAATTGAGCGGACGTTCACCGTTGATTATATCGCTCATGCGCCGCTTGAGCCACGTGCCGGTGTTGCGCAATGGACAGATGGAAAGCTTACCGTCTGGACGGGTACACAGCGACCTTTTGGCGTTCAGGAAGACCTTGAGGAATTATTTCATATTCCAAAGGAAAACATAAGAGTGATACAACCTGATACTGGGTCAGGTTATGGAGGTAAACACACCGGTGAAGCAGGTATCGAGGCAGCAAGGCTTGCACGTGATGCGAAAAAGCCGGTTAAGGTTATCTGGACACGCGAGGAAGAATTTACCTGGGCTTATTTTCGTCCGGCTGGAGTCATTGAAGTAAAAGCCGGAATTTCCAATGATGGAAAGTTGAGATCCTGGGAATTTCACAACTACAATTCAGGCGGGTCGGGGATTGCAACGCCATATGCTGTCGCGGACAAAAAGATTCAATTTCATCGTTCAGACTCACCCTTACGCCAGGGTTCTTATCGGGGTCTGGCAGCAACGGCTAATGTATTTGCGCGGGAGTGTATAATGAACGACCTGGCTGTTCAAGCGAAGATAGATCCCCTTGCCTTCCGCTTGCAGAATCTGGAAAATGAACGTATGGTTGGAGTGCTAAAAGCTGCGGCGGAAAAGTTCGGATGGGGAAAACCGGTTGCGCCTGGTCACGGCGTTGGTATTGCATGCGGAGATGAGAAAGGTAGTTATATCGCTACTTGTGCTGAAGTAGCAATCGATCCTGATCCTGAAACCGATGGCGTAAAAGTCATTCGCGTAGTGGCAGCGTTCGAGTGTGGGCCTATTATTAATCCAAATCACCTCGAGAACCAGATCCAGGGTTCTGTCATCCAGGGAATGGGCGGAGCCTTATTCGAATGGATTGATTTCAAGAATGGAAAGATCATTAACCCCGCTTTTTCCACATACAGAGTGCCGAGGTTTAGCGATTGTCCAAAACTTGAGGTAGTGATGTTGAACAGGACCGATATTCCATCAGTTGGTGCCGGCGAAACTCCAATCCTCGGTATCGCTCCTGCCATTCGGAATGCTATCGACAATGCGTCGGGTAAGAAGTTGTATTCGTTACCATTAGTTCCGCATGGTTTTCAAGCGGATAAGGAATAATCGTTTTACTTTTTGAACATCACCGGATTTCCTTCATAGGGATGTTCTTTCAGCAGTTTGTAAACGGCAGCTCCCGCCATAAGTGTTGAGCCATAACCGTGTTGCCCTGTGCCGACCGGCCGTCGATAATAAAAAGCCGCATCAAACGCCATGGAAGTCCCGGCACTTGTTCCTTCCACCTGACCCCTTGCATTTACTTTAGTAGCGATTGCATTCCATCCCAGTAATGCCGGCGGTCCGTAAACCTGAACATCAAGCCAGCCTTTGTCAATTCCGTGGGCAAATGCATACGTGAACATCGCGGTTGCGGAAGTCTCCAAAAATGAATCATTCCTGTCCAGCAGTTGGTGCCAGAATCCTGTAGCCGACTGCAGTGTAGCCAGGCCGTAACAGTATTCACGGAACAGCTGCAATACGGGTTTGTGTTGATGGTGCGTTTCGGGCAGCACATCCAGTAAAGAAGCAATAGCCAAAATAGCCCAACCGTTAGCTCTCGCCCAATAGAAGGCAGGGTGCGGATCCATACCTTCGACCCATCCATGCATACAAACACCTTTTGTTCTATCGAATAACAAACCGGAGAACGCAAGCACCTGGCTAACCGCTTCATCATAATATTTATTGTCTCCTGTGAGCTTGCCCATTTGTGCCAGCGCCGGAACACCCTGGTATAGATCGTCCACCCAAACGGAATTAGGCATCGGGCGGTTGCGGGCAAAAGTACCGTCGGATAATCGATGAACTTTGTTCATTATGTAATCTATGGAGTTATCGATCTCCCGTATTAGGTCCTTTGCCAAACCTGCTCTCAGCGCCTGGATCATTGCCGCGCACATTGAGCCGGTGTCATCTAACGACTGGGGAAACAAGAAATGTTCGAGAGGATTCGGTTCCTGGGGAAAAGTAGTTTTATAATTTCTAAAAAAGACAGACGCTTTCGCCAGGAATTCAAACCGACGCCTGACATAATCAGTGTATCGTGAATCTCCAGTCACCTCACTAGCAGTCAGCATTGACGTATAGGCGAGTCCCCACTCATGCGAGGAAATACTATACTCCGATTTCTTCAGCGTGGCTTCCTTCTGGACTTTTTTAAGATCAACGATCTCGGCACCGGTTTCACGATTAACGATTGCGATAGGGTGTTACTTCATCAACATATACGAGAATTTGGTCCATTACCCGTTTAACATCGCCCGGAGTAGTGCTACCATAGAGCGGCAGCGGCGGAGTCGGCGCTTCTTTTTGCTGAGCCCGCGGTTGCAGGTGGAGCATGAAAAGGAAAGCAAGGATAAGAAAACGAGGATTTTTCATCATATGAAGATAACAAATCGTTGCGCACAATACTGCAAGAAGATGGAATACCATCATATGTGAATTAGAACTTTTCGCAATTCTTAAGCATCATAGTTGAAAATTGTAAATGATGAGAATCTTAAAAGGCTTTGGTGTTTTAATAGTTTCATTTTTACTCTCCTGTTCTGACAAAGAACATAACGATGATCGAAATGACTATACAGATAAAATTTACACAATACTCCGGGTTTGTTAAGGATACGTTTCACATCCAGTTGCAAGTCCCAAAAGATTACCATTCAAACCCTGATAAGAAATATCCAGTTGTAATTCTGTTGGACGGAAATTTCTACTTTCCAATCATGTCATCGATCGTTCAACAATATGAAATAGCAGGCCTCTTACCGCCGGTTATTCTGGTTGGGGTAGGCTACAAATCTTTCAAAATAATGGATTCTCTACGCGTTAGAGATTATCTATTTCCTAAAGCGCTACCGTCGGATGAAATTGAATCAGATGGAGGTGGGCTTAACTTTTACAACTATTTAACCCGGGAGCTATTACCAAAGATCGACGAAGATTATCGCACCGAAAGCACAAACAAGACTTTGTTAGGACATTCATTCGCCGGCTACTTTACTCTTTACAGCTTATTCCATCAGACAACGAGCAACACAAATGAATTTCAAAATTTTATATCTGCAAGTCCTTCGTTGTGGTACAACAACTTCTACCTGAACCCGCTTCCGGAACAACTCGCTAAATCGGAACGCCAAGTTGGATTATTCATAAGCGTGGGCGAAATGGAAGACTCAACGTGGTCGGTTAAGCCTTTAACGGATATCACAAGAGAAATTGAAAAAAGGAAAATAAAGGGATTAGAATTTAACAGCAGAATCTACAATCACTTGGAACACATGGACGTTGCAATACTCACATTCACCAAGGGACTTCAGGAAATGTTTAAGGTAAAAGAACAGTAATACGACCCAATCCCGAGGGCCTGCATCAAAGCCGGTTTATGATCCTGACTCTCATTTTGAAATATTCGCATGGCTTAGGTTCAACAGGTCTTTCCTACTTACACCCATGGAACAATTTTGAAGTAACGGTTGCACTGGATCTATTTAAATCCCCTCTGAATCTTAAAGATTCATAGCACCTGCATTAGCAACAGGTTAATCGAACGGCCACTCACTCGATTGCGCTCGAGGATACCGTCCGTTCCCCGGCCATTATAGTTCATTCAAAGAATTGTCAACTTCGAATTAATTGTCTGATAATCATGCATCTACAATGTACCATTTGTCACAACAATTATGTTTTTTCAGAACCCTATTCACATTACCTTTGTCTAGACAATCACGCGAAATGGGTTCCAGAAAGGGCGTTGTGGCATTAAGCTTATTTTTACTTGTCGGTGCCACCGCTTTGAGTCAATCTAAAGTGACTGACAGCCTTCAAACCGCGTTAAGACTCTCGCAAAGAGAGGCAAGAGTCGATGTGTTAAATCAGCTCACCTACGAATTCATCTCTGTTGATAACGACAAGGTCCTCGAATACAACAATGAAGCTATTGAACTCAGTCGCAAGCTTGACTATGTAAAAGGTCAGGCCGTCGCCCACACCTACCGCGGGGTCTATGAATACCTTTCGGGTCACTTTCCAGAGGCGCGCAGGGATCTGCACCTTGGACTCAGACTGTCTAGTGAGGCGGGTGATATTGGAAACAAGGGGTATACTCTGCTTCAACTCGGGGTATGTAGCCTGGAGGAAGTCGAGAATGATTCTGCCTTGTTCTACTTTGGAAAAGCCCACGAGATCTTCCGTGACAGTACAAATCCCGTCACCCTTTCAAAAATATACAGAAATATGAGCGCGCTGTACGGACAGCGGTACAAGTACGATAAGCAGGATGCTTACCTCGACCGAGCTATTACGATCAGAAGACTTCTCGCAGATAAAACCCTGTTGGTGGATGCACTTACGTTGAAAGCGAATAACAAGCTCACATCCGGGGACTTGTCAGATGCGGAAGTTTACCTTGACGAAGCCGAAACTATTCTGAAGAATTACCCCGAGGACGCGGAAGATCTCAACGACATACGTCATCTCCGCGCTCTTATACTTTTTCAGAAAGGTGTGTTTGACGAAGCTGTGGTCCTGCTTGATTCGGCACGTAACTACTATTTCAGAAAGTCGCTGGTACGGAAGTATGTGACGTTGCTGACTGATCTTGGAAAAGTTTTCTCTGATCGCGGAGAATATGAGCTGGCGCTAAACAATCTATACGAAGCATTGAACCTTTGCAGACTTCGTGGTTTTGATGCAGAAGCTTATGTTATACGAAACAGGATCGGTTGGGTAAACTTCCACTTGGGAGATATGAGGCAAGCACTTCTGCTTGCTAACGAAGGCCTGCTATCCCGAAAGAAGCGGCTAAAGGGAGACCTTGCGGACGCGATGACTCTTAAAGGCGTAGTACTTACTGAGCTTAACGATTTTGCCAGCGCTAAAGCCTGTCTGGATTCAGTCTTAATTCTCAATAATGAGCTTGGTGATCTCCGAGGCGTAAGCGAAGCGTTGATGAACCTCGGATTTCTAGAGTCCAAGCAAGGTCACAACGAATCGGCGCTGACTCTTTACAAAAGAAGTATCCTGCTTGCCGAAGCTGCCAATTATTCCTTTGGTCTCGCCTGGTCTCAATGGGGCATCGGCGACATTTTGTTCAGGAAAGGAAACTTCCGTCTCGCAAGCGAATATCTGGATCTTTCGGAAAAGTACTGCCACTTAACAAATGCAAACGAACTCCTGATACTCAATTACAATACGCGCCGTGACTTGCTTGCCGCACAAAACAATTTCAAAGAATCCTTGAAGTATTCGATGCTTGCCAGTCAGCTCAAGGATTCCATTCATCGGACCGACCTCGCTCGACGGTTTGTTAATCTTGAGAAAGTACAAGAGATTGAAGAACGCGACCGTGACATCAGGTTGCTGCAAAAGGACAAGCAACTCGCACAAGACAAGATCCATTTGCAGGAATCCAAGCTGCAGCAACAATTTATCCTGCTGGTCGCCGGATTTATTAGCATTGCGCTGCTGGCAGCCTTAGCGTTGGTTTATTATCGCTTTTATACGACGGATTAAAATTCTTAACGTAACAATCACTGAGAAGAACACACGCATACAAGCTCAGGCTGACAGGCTCAAAGAGGTGAATGTAGAGCTTCACGATCTGTATAATGAAGTGTCTGAGCAAAATGAAAAGATCAAAGCCCAGGCGCACAAATTAACTGAGTCCAACAAGAGCATAAGTGATCTCAACCGAAGCCTGGAACTTATTGTCGCTGAAAAAACTCTCGAGCTTCGGACAACAAATGAGGAGCTCGTGAAGCATAACAACGAGTTACTTCAGTTTTCATACACCGTATCCCATAACTTGCGGGGACCCGTTGCCCGCCTGCTGGGATTATCGGATCTGGCTCAGGTTGAGGAAAACCTGGAACAGGCCAGGAGGTGGATTGACTTAATAAGCAAAACTGCCAGCGATCTGGATACCGTAATAAAGGATCTCAATAAGGTACTTGACCTGAGAAACGAGCCGGATCAATATCTTGAAATGGTAAACCTGGCAGATGAGTGGCAGCAAAGCATAAACTTGCTCCAGGATAGTATCAACGGCCAGGAAGAAATAGTCGCAAACTTTAAAGCCCTTCCGAAGATAATTACAGTACGCGCCATGCTACAAAGTACTTTCTACAACCTTTTGAGCAACGCGATAAAGTACCGGTCCCCGGAGAGGAAACTTAAGGTGGTCGCGACAAGCAAGGTGATTGATGGAAAAGCAATTATTGAGGTGACGGATAACGGCCTTGGAGTTGATACCCGCCTGCACAAGGAAAAGATGTTCAAGCTGTACAAGCGCTTTCATACGCATGTTGAAGGACGTGGAATCGGTTTGTATCTCATCAAGGCTCAAATTGAGGTACTTCACGGAACAATAGAAGTTGAATCGCAATTGGATCACGGATCGATGTTTCGTGTAACCTTACCGTTGGTTGTCCAGGAATCCGGCCCACTCCGCGCCATGCGCGAAAAAGTTGAAATTCCTGTGTCTCTTCCACGTAGCATCGAGCCTAAAAAACAATAACTCACTTTGCTGGTTTGGCGTTTTCTTGTTGCAGGAATTGCAACAAATTTCCATTCGGATCCTCCAGAATAAACGAGCTCGTTGCGGTCTCTTTATCCTGAAAAACGGGATGTCTGATCGCAATGCCTTTTGTTTTGAAATACTCTTCCGCCTTGCGGATGTCAGAGACGAAAACTCCGGTTTTGAAGAATCCTCTCAGACGGTGAGACTGCTCCTGGCGGAGGTTGCAATCATTCAGTGATCGTGAATCCTGCAATTGCAGAATTTCAACCATTAGAAATTCATTTCCTTCGATCCTTATGTGAGCGGAACCATCAACAGTCTTGATTTCCTTTAAAAGTTTCAGGCCGAATACCTCCTCATACCATCGTGAAGTAGAGTCGGCATTCGAAACATTCAGTGCAAAGAACGTTTTGCCGATCATGCCTGGACCTTGGTTTTGAGCACGAAGGCCGGCGGAGAGGAGAAGGAAAATTATAACAAAGACGCCCTTGATCATGGCTTTCCGGTTGTGATTGATACGTCTTATCGGATCGAATCGTGCAATCAAAGTTGTTGGAAAAGCGCCCCCGGATCAACCATAGCCGACAGACTCCCGATGCCTGCTGCCGAATAACTTTTAGTAAGGGATTATATCGGAAGTCGATCGCCTGGCCGGGCTCTGTTTGAATTCATTTGACTAAATTCGCCCCGTCGGTAATTTTTTAAACACCCATGAAATCCCGGTCATTTGCCATCAGTCTCTGCCTAGCAGTTTTGGTCGCATCCGCTTGTTCCGTTCTTCGAAAAGAGGATCCGGAAAAGAATGTCAGGAGTTTTCTTGCTGAGTTTCAGGAAAGCCTCACCAAATCGGACGACGAAATATTAGCCTTCTTCCGGGCGAGACAAACCCGGGATGCCATTCTATCCGTGGTTAACATTCTCCAGAACCAGGATCCGTTTATCGTATGTGATGCCGGCATTTGCCAACGCCAACATTACGTTCAATAATAACCTGGTGAAGGTCGAAATTCCGATGACATTCAAAGTCAATGATCTGCCATCGAATGATAAGGAATCGTACACCTTCGAGATATGGTTAACCCCTAAAGACCGCAGCTTTAATATAACACAATTGGATGGCGAAGGACTTTATCAGGCGTTTGCGCGAATCAAGAACAGGAACGAGTGGGAAGCGGATCGAAAACTCGCGTTACAAGAACGACTTTGGATATATGAAAATGCCAGAAAGCTTGAAGAGAAATTTGATTCCGTAATTTGGTACAGCACCTACAATTCGCAGAATTACTTTTATGTGGTTGATGGTTCATGGACCAATTATTTCCTCGATTACGATACTCGTCATCTTCACAACGACGGTGTAAACATGGGTCTGGTCGATTCAAAAGGTGATACCATAATCCCGGTTGCGTATGATCTTATTGGAGCAATAGGCTTCGAGGATGAAGGCCTGGTTGAAGTGATCAGCGATGGAAAGGTTGGATATTACGATATCGGGAAAAAACAACTTTTGGTGGAACCTTCGTTCGACCTGATCATTCCTTACGGACGTGATCACGTCTGGGCTATAGCTAAACAGGATTCAGTTTACGGGTGGCTCGATGGCCAGTTCATCTATCATTCCGGTTTTCCTTCGGCACAAATTGAGCAATGGGTAAGCAAGTTTGAGTTTCTAAAACAGAACATCAGGTTAAAGCCAGACATGCATACTTTCTGCGAGATTCCATCGGCAGATCAGACAGGTAATGGCTTAATCGTTCCCCCATCCTACCTGTCAAAGCATGGAATCTTTGATGAGATCGAGGGAAACATTTCGACCACCAAGGTTCCCGTCAATGGATGGACAGATTATAAAGAAACAACAGGCTCTTTTCTCGAGTCAATCACCGAGGGTATCCAGGCGGTTGTCACGACCATCAGAGAACGATACCTCGATGGAAGAGAAGAGTTCTATAATTCCAGTACGCTGGTTTTTGTCAATGATAAGCTTGATACGCTTCACGTAGCCAGCATTTCCGGTGAGGAAGTGAGTATGCATCCAATCGACAGCTCTTTATTGGAGGTTCGGACCCCGCATGATTTTTGGTTTGGCGAATACGAAGCTGGCGATGAATCTAACTTGTATCAACACACCTATTTCTCCATAGGAAGCAACAACGAAATCACGCAGCTGAAATCAAACCGCCTGTACCCGCAAACGCAGTTTGTCTTGCTCGACAGTTCTTATTTGACGGGGAATTTCCTCGTTTACAGTAGCATCACTCAGAAAGAAGAACCAACAACCTTTCTGTCTGTCCGCACGCTGACTTTTATGCGCGATGAGATCCTTGCATCCTATGGCTATACATTTCACGACAAAGAAAAAATCGCACAATTTCAGCAGATCGGAACTTGGTACACGCCGCGATACCTAAAACTTGAGGAGTTTGAAAACAAAATGACCACAATTGACAGGTATAACTTGAAATTTTTGAACAAGATTCTGGATCTGATTCAAAAGCCGTTATCCTAACTTGATTCAAGAATGAAACTCTCGAGGGGTTCTTTTTATGTTGTGCTGTTATTATCTGGCAGTTCCTCTTTCGATTAATGCGCTTTCTTATCTGAATCTTGATTCCGAATACGGATTTCTCCGATTAAAGAAAGACGCCATTGCAACGGGTTGGTATCTCCCAGCCTACTATGCACATGTACTTATCGCCGCAGTTATACTTTTGATAGGTTTCTTTCAGATTCACCCGACATTTGGTTTGCGTTGGCGAAAGACCCATCGGACTGCTGGGTAAAATATACGTCGGAGGTATACTTTTTTTTTCTGCTCCGGGTGGATTGGTCATGAGCATGTTTATTAATCGCGGTCCCGTCGTACAGGCAAGTTTTGTTTTACAGTGCGCGATTTGGTTTATATGCACTTGGCTTGCTTATGTACGCATACGACAGCGCGACATTCAGGCTCATCGTCAGTGGATGTTAAGGAGCTTTGCGCTCACGTTGGCAGCCATAACGTTGAGGGTCTATGTTTTTCTTGGATCCTGGTCTTTTGATTTGGCGCAGCCTACTTCATACGCCACCATCGCATGGCTGAGTTGGGTACCCAACCTGATTATCTGCGAATGGTATCTTAGAGCAAATAATCGTCCCATTTATTCCTGAAATGACTTGTAATTCCATACACCATATCTTCAGGCACAATGCAGTCAAGTGCCTTCCAATTGTTGTGATTATTTTGTTAGGCTGTTCGGCTGACCCAAAGTATATGCCGATCGACCAGGACTTTTGTTCACAGATTCATATTGATCGCCATGCGGGCTTATCCGAGCAATTGGCACCATTCGCGGATCTTATGAACTCGAAGACTGGCGTGTATCCCCTTGAAGAAGGAGATATATCAATGATCGCCAGGGCGTGGCTCAGCGAGTCAGCGGAGAAGACGATAGATATTCAATATTTCATTTTTAGCGCCGACAATGTGGGCCTCATCGCACTGGATTATTTGCTTCGCGCGGCAGATCGTGGAGTTATGGTGCGCCTCCTGGTTGATGACATCATGGTAGAGGCGGATGCCGATGAATTACTTGCCCTGGATGCGCATCCTAACCTGGCTATCAGGATCTATAATCCAACAGCGAATATTGGAAAGAACCTTCCTCAAAAGTTACTAAGCATCACCTCGGATTTCAGAGGGTTCAACCAACGCATGCACAATAAAACATTTATTGTTGATGGTAAGGTTGTGATCACCGGAGGAAGGAATATTGCCGATGAATACTTCGACTACGATCACGAATATAACTTCCGTGACCGTGATGTATTGCTGATCGGAAAAGTATCCGGAATTGTCGGGAATTCATTTGAACAGTTTTGGAATGATCCACTCAGCGTACCAGTTACAGACATAGTTGGCACAAACGAATCAGGTCTTGATACTGCGACGGCTTACAACTATCTGCATCAGTATGCGTGCAATCCTGACAACTTTTGGCCGCAGGTAAGGGAAAAAATCAGAGCAGTACCAGCAGCATTTGAACTGATCCAGCAATCGGGTGATCTTATATGGTCCGACAGCGTTGACTTTGTTTCAGATTTACCGGGAAAAATTCTGGCGATTCCGGACTAAGTGGTGGCGGAACTACCACTGACTCCCTGATCAGCCTTATCAGGAAGGCTAAACGATCGATAAACATTCAATCGCCTTACCTTATCACCACTGAATTAAGTCAGAAGCTTTTTCTTGACGCAGTAAAGCGAGGCGTTCAAGTTAACATTTTAACCAATAGCCTGTCCTCGACAGATAATCTGGAAGCTTTCAGTGGATACAAACGGGAACGAGAAACGCTTTTAAACACAGGCATCCATATTTATGAATTTAAACCAGATGCCGAAATAAGGTACAAACTGATGACGGGAGCTCTGCAAAAGAAGATGAATTATACACCCACCTTTGGTTTGCATGCTAAGTCAATGGTTATCGACAATGAGATCGCGGTGATTGGTACATTCAACCTTGACCCAAGGAGCGCCAATCTGAATACGGAATGTATTGCTGTTGTTTATAATGCAACGATCGCTACGGGATTGTCGGAAGCAATGCAAAACGATATGAAACCGGAAAATGCGTGGGAAACCACATCAGAATACAATCCCGACGAAGAGGCAGGCTGGTCAAAACGAGTCAAGGTCTGGTTCCGTGGCATTGTACCTAAGTCAGTATTGTAGAAGCCGAGGTACCTTGTACCAGGTACCTAGCTGCCTAATACCTGGGTGATTGCGATGTGAACGGTATCGATTTCTAAATTTGTTTTACAATATCAAAACTAAAAAGACCATGAGCAATATCACATTCGGCGTTGAATATCTCAAAGAGTTGGAAGCAGAAGCTGCGGCCACACGCAAATGCATTGAGCGCGTACCGGCAACTTTGTATGAATGGAGACCCCACGAAAAATCCATGACGATGGGATACCTGACCCATCTGGTGGCTGAAATTCCAAATTGGATAACACACATGATTTAAAGTCCGAAATTGATTTTGCTACGTACCCCCACTTCAAGGCAGGTTCTGCGGCAGAGTTGATAAAACATTTCGATGAGAACATGGAGGGTGCGAAGAAAGCATTGAAGAATGTCACCAATGATCAGCTTAAGGAACCCTTTTATCTAAAGCACAATGGTCAGGTTATATTTACTTCACCAAAAAAGGAAAATATAAGCTCGTCGATAAATCATATGGTCCATCATCGGGGACAGCTTACCGTTTACTTGCGTCTTAATAATTTGCCTGTGCCTTCAATTTATGGTCCATCAGCCGGACAAGGCGTTTTAAATGATGCTTTACAGTCAGGAAATCGTGTATGACAAGAATAATATGGTAGAGTAATTCAAGCTCGTTCGGAAATGACTTGAATGTTGAGTGTTTCGAACGGAATCAGTCAGTTTCTAACGAACATTCAACATAGTCAACACTCTTGCCTGTGGTTCAAGCAGACAATAAGACAACACTCAAGTATTGACTGCTCACTATTAATTTGAGAAAGCGTCTAGGAATGATGGGATGCAGAACGCTTATTCGTGAATAATGACCTACTTCAGACTCAACATGGATCTTTCCGTATAACGCCGTCACAGATTTATGGACGGCATACAGACCAAGTCCGTTGCCTTTTGCTTTTTCGTGTCCCGTGAAGAACATGTCAAACAACTTTGGCCTGATAGCTTCTTCGATCCCTACTCCATTATCGTATACACTGATCTCCATTGCATTTCCTTTGACCTCGCTTTGATATCTACTTGCGCGTGATGCGAATCTTTAAGCATGCTAAAAAAGATTGCGTTCTCTACAAGGTTTGTGAGAATGTTTTCCAGTAACGCGGGACTTGTCCGTATGGTGATATTTTCCGGACACTCGACATTGATCTTAACCCCTGTATCCCGGATAGTTTCTTCGAGTCTGGACTTTACCTCTTGTATCGAAGTTGATACCTGAACCATTGATATGTTTGAAGATTGCTGACTGATCTCACTAATGTAGATCAGCTTTTTAAGCATTCGATCCATCCCTAAAGTAGTGCCTTTCATCCTGGTAAGTAGCTCGGATGATGGAATACTATCCATAATGTTGCAGAGTCCTAAAATAGAGCGAATAGGCGAGCGAAGATCGTGGGATGCACGATAAAGGAATGTATCAAGTTCCCTATTTGTTTCTTCGAGCAACTTTGTTCGTTTGACGACGATAGCCTCAAGGTTTTCGTTAATAGTCTGGATCTCTTCGTTTGCCATCTTGAGGTCTTTGGCTTGTTTGCGTAGCCGCGCGCTAAAAGAAATCAAAAGTATAATGAATGCGCCAAAGACGATCAATACTCCGGCGATAATAAAGAATACGCTGACGAAATTTTCGTTGCTCCTCTTCTCTTTGTTTTTCAGAATCAGAAAGCCTTGACTCCAAATTTTGTATATCAAAATATTTTTCCCTCAATTCGTTTATTGCAAGCTTGTAGTCGCTTTGGTTCTTGATGAATTTATTTTCATTCTCGATAAGGAGTTTCTCAAGGTGGTCCAGATCGGTGAGCAAGATTATGTCGCTCAGCTGATGAGAAATTTGCAACCCCCTTTTCAAGTTTGACTGAGATAGCTCTCATCTTTTCGTCGAACTCGGCTCGATTTGTCTGTAGTGCTTCACTTTCCATTGTGTATGAGCAACGAGGTTCTACGAATATCTTCAGTTACAAATGAGGAGTCGGACACTGTGCCGATGATGGGACTCGTGCTGCGAGCTACGGAATCCTCCATCTGTAAGACCAGCTCATGGAATTTGTCATCTATCCTTCGTCTCTCTTCAGCCGTGAGGTCTTTCATTGCAATATTCTTAAAAACAGAATAAAACATTGTAATCGATTGAATTGAATCTAAATTCGCCATATCAATGTCACTCGGTTGTTCCTAATGTCACTCTCTGATCGGCTTTCTTTACTTTCGGGTTGTTCACAATGATTACGTTGCCCTGCGCGGAAAGATTAAGCCTGCTGATCTCAACTCCGGGATATGAAGAACTGATTTGCGCCTGTTATCTTCTCAGTTAAAGGTACGGGTATATCGAGTTCACCAGCGGCATCTGTTTCCAGGTTCATCGGTTTTGATCCTTTGTACGTTACTGGTGATTTTGCCAGTCGTGTACCATTCGGAAACTGGACAATAAAATGAACCATCGTATAACTCTTGGGCCGCACGATGATCTCGATCACTCCTTTCGAAAAGTCCCATGAAGCCGCCTCCAGTTTTTCATCTTTTATCTTAACCGACTTGACAGGAAGGTCGCTGGAGTTTACCTCTACAATAGCAACACCTTTCTGTCCTACAGAAATGTAGTCCTTGCCATTCAAAGAGACTTCAATGTTCCGTAAGGGCTGAAGTTTTTGATCAAACGTTCTAACCTGGATAGTCTGCTTCTCCTGAGCGGAAGCATTCAATATCCAAATGCCGCTGAGTACAATTATCAACAGTGTTCTAACCCACGTTACACCAGACCGTTGAATTGTCGTTTGTAATTGAAAAATGAGCCGCTGTTCGGTCATATTAGTTCTTCACGTCTTTCTGGTTGAAGATGTCCTTCACCACGACAATTTCGTGATTGCTGATTTCAGATCGGTATTTTGCAATCTCAAGGCTTGCCTTGTGCTCATTACCAGACAGGTCAACGATCTGAAGAAAATATTTGCTAAAGTATGGAATTGTTATTGAAAATCTCCCACCCTCCCCTGTAACGCCCTCGAAGACGCTTTTTCCGTTCCTGCTGTCAATGAGATAGAACTTTACGTTCGGCCAGGGATGTATTGCGGATTGCTCACTCCAGGTGTGCTCCTTGAATTTCATCACTCCGGTAATTGTGATTGGATACTGCTGAAGGTCCATATCCAATTCATAAATGTCGTCATCATAGCCTCCATGCTTCCGGTTCGAAGTAAAATATCCGTGCGTTGCCAGAGAATCAAATGCTATTCCAAAATCATCATAGCTGCTGTTAATAGGATACCCAAGGTTTTGTGGTTCGCTGTATCCGGCTGATTTGGTTTCCGACTTAAAGAGATCGAGTTGACCAAGTCCCGGCAAACCATCTGATGAAAAGTACAAACTTCCATCGTGGTGCAAATAGGGAAATATTTCATTCTGACTTGTATTAATATCCTCGCCAAGATTTTGTGGCTTTGACCAACGACCATCTTTTAATTGAGAAGTATAAATATCGTTACCTCCCAGTCCGCCCTTCATATCCGAAGAAAAGTATAACACAGTACCATCTTCAGTTTATCGAAACATCATTTATAGAATATGCGCCACTGTTATGCTGGTAGCTGGAAATTATTTTCCATTTGTTCTCATCGAGAACAGCGAAGTATAATCCAAGAGTATATCCACCATTTCCATCGGCATCTGCAGATGAAGAAACAAAAACCATATTGTTGCCTTTATTGTAAAAGGCCAAAGGACCAGTATTGTAAGGTGAGCTAATTGAACCCGCAAAACGTTTTGGCTCTGTCATGATCAATATTCCCGTCGTGGATGCAGATTTCCACGACGTCTTGTACAATTGATAGAATGGCTCATTAAGCCTTGCATTTACTCGCTCGACGGCCTGTGATACTTTTCGGTTTGAAGTAAAGACCAATCCATCACGCACGGGTACAGGAGCAAGTTCGCCATGAGTAGAATTAATAGACAATTCCTGAACAGCATAGCGCGAAGAGTCTTCAAACAGATAGTTGATATTGTTTATTCCCCAAATCTTTTTCGCGATCATATCGTTCTTCGGATCGCGCTGAAGACACTTCTTGTAATAAGTTAGGGCTGTAACGTGATCTTTCAATACCACCTTTGCTTCCGCATAACGGAACATGTCTGCAAATGAGAGATCATCGCGATCATGGCCGAGGTAAATATTATAAAATGCAACAGAGCTCTTGTAATCCTTTACCTGGTAGTATGATTGTGCAAGTTTCAGTTGGGTTGAAATGTCCTCCGGTCTCTTATCCAGCACGCTTCGATAAAGTTCGATCGCGCTCGTGTAGTTTCCCTGGGAGTAATTTTCGTTTGCGAGTGTTAATGGATCTTTGAAAATTGAAAATACGCTGGACTGAGCCCTCCCTGTGTTTGATAAACAAAGGGAGATCACAAAAATCCACGATATTTTCTTCAGTACACTCATCTTGGTGATGCCGCGCTTTTTTTGAAATCGCGGAAAATGTAGTTCAACATCAATTCGTGAGAAGCACTGCTCAGTCGGGCGGCGTAACTTACAGGGTAGTCGTAAGCATATCCAAACTGAAGCTGTGGTGTGATCTGAAATCTTAATATAAGGTCGATGGATTCTTCTTTCCTGTAGACACCCCTGCTGTCAGTACTCTCCGGTAGATAAAATTCAGATTGATATCATATGAGAACGGAAGCGTAGTAAAATATTTGATCATGATACCTGGTTCCATATCGAAATTATCGGAGAGCGCGAATCGGTATCTGCCGATATCCCATAATATTTGCTTTCTTAAAGTTGACCGATACTGAGTCATTGACTGTCACGGTACGCGATAATAATCCAGGCGAGGATAGACTGAGTTAAAGCGTGGGCTGCGAAGGTAAAGACCAGCACCGAAGTCGATCATCGTTTCGTTGATTGAATTGACAAGTTTCGGATCCACCGGCGCACTGGCCAACGACGCATAATCTGATTTTAAATTCGTGAGACCTACCTGAAGTCCGAAGGAAAGAAAAGTCTTTTCCGCCACGTTAAGGTGATAAGCATAGTTTGTAAGGATGTTAGTATTCTTGTGAACTCCGATCTCATCGCGTATGACAGTCAACCCAAGGCCAATTTGTTTTTTTCTGATCAACGAATGTGCAGAGAAGCTTTGAGTGGAAGGTGCTTTATCAACACCGGTCCATTGACTTCTGTGCAGCAGTGTGAGACTCAGTGCTTCATCAGCACCCGCATAAGCCGGATTGATCACAAGGTTATTGTACATAAACTGTGTGAACTGCGGTAACTGTTGTGCATTCGTTACACTTGCAGCAAGTCAACAGCAATATTGCGATCGATGCGGTTGAGGTAGTATGTGTTCGATCTCTTCATACTATTGGATTACTTCGATAAATCCTTTTTTCAGAACGACCTTTCCCTGATCCCTGATCTCGATCGTATAAAAATAGGTTCCCGTCGGGACGATCGTACCACTGCTGTTGGTTCCTTTCCAAACGGTTCGCTCGTTATCATAACCTGTCGCGTGAAAAATCTTGTTTCCCCATCGGTCGATGACCACCACCGTATTGCTTTTGAAATTCTCTATGTTGGATAATTTCCATACGTCGTTAATTCCATCTCCATCGGGAGTAACTACTTTGGAAATAGCAAAAAGTTCGTCTGGCTGTAACACATGGACATCGAATTCGCAGATCGACGACTTTCCTGTTTGATCGGTGAAAGTATATTTAACCGGAGTTATGCCTATGGGGAACTTACTTCCGGGTTCGTGAGACCTTTCCACCGTCACCTCTCCGCATTCGACGGTGGCCAGTAGGTTCTTCCCATGTGACAATCGTTGAATCACTTTCCTGCGCCGCATTGGTGGTGATTGTTCCCGGAACATCCTTCGATCTTCGGATCTGTCGGATTGCTTACAAGGACATGAAATGTGCAGGTGTCTGAGTTGCCTGCGGCATCAATGGCAGTGTACTTTACCCTCGTTTCACCTAATGGAAATTCATAGTCTTTGTCGTGACTCTGCTGTTAACTGGTGCTGTTGAACAATTATCAGTCGCTTTAGGATCCTTCCAGGAGACCTTTGCTGTGCACGGGTTATCCGTGTTGCCGAAACGTCTGCTGGGTAGTTTCCGAAAACCGGTTTGGACTTGTCCTCAACAGTCACCGTGAATGCACACGTTGATTTATTCCCTGAGGCATCCGTTGCCGTGTACATGACTAGTGTTGGACCCAAATTGAAAATATCATCAGGATGATTGTTGCTCCATGTCGCGCCCCTGCAGTTATCGCTAACAGTCAACGTTGGCGATGTAAATATTGCCTGGCATTGTGCGTTTGCTGACAGGGTTTCGTTTGACTGGACATTCAATTTTTGGTGGACTTCGTCATTGACCGTCACCTTGAATGAACACGTGTTGACTGATTACCGTAATCATCTTTAGCTGTGTAAGTCACCGTCAGTGGTTCCGAGAGCGAAAATAATACACCTTTGGTTGATAGTCCAGGTATCAGTGATCGAGCACAATTATCCGTTACCGTTGGTGGGAGCCAGGTCAATCCACTTGCATCGAACAAGATGTGGACGGTGACAACGTCTACTGTCTGGTTTGAATGTCATGTTCGAGAAGTTGGGTGTTATTACATCATTGGTACCCGGAGCGCAACACACTAGTCTGCCATATTTGCTAGTGATGCTAACAACTTACAAACATTCCCATATTACTTCCCGGATATTCATTTCCACATGTGGTTTGGAACGTCGTGTGGTAAATTTCTAAAAGATTGAAAAGTTCGACACGGTAAACAGTCACAGCCCCTGCAAATTTTCCATCGGGCAAAGACCCTTTAAGAGCAATTGTCATCGAATAGTTAACGGGGATGGTCTGTATTTACAGTCCCCCATCTTTGATCCTTACATAAGCCAGATGATAGTTCCAGTGTATTTTAATGTCATCGCGGTAAATCCTCCCGAACAAGGATTACAACGTTGCCGGCTTTGGACAATCACAATGGTTTGTCCAGCGACCTCCGTTGAAGGCTAATAGAGATAGAACGGCTATAATCCTGAGAGGAAGGACAGCCGGCGAGCCAACATAGTCATACGTCCAGCCAGAAAAAAAATGTCGATCATGGCAAATTAGGGCTACTAATATAGGTAGTGCTATCGGTTCATCCAAGGTCATAACCCCTTGAATGTAAGGAAATGAGCGACTTGGTAATTTTTTGTTGGATAATGAACGATATTTTTGATTTGCTGTGCGGAATTTGCTGCCCCACCCCCATGAATGTGCTAGATAGTTGGGGGAACATGCAAACGATGCCGGACTGCTAACGTGGCGGGCCACTAGCAAAATTGATTCATCTTTACAATTCCTCGATCGTCTAGGTAGCCGATATAGATTATGAAAACACTCAAGAAATCTACACTCCTTACGCTTGCGCTATGCGCGGGCTTAAATCGTTCGCCCAGGAAATTTGGACCGTTGGCCCGATGTTTCACTTTAATTTCGGTGGCGGGAAACCTTCCACAGCTTTTTCAATTGAAGCTGCCTATTGGAATATCACACATTTCATCTATAGCGTTGACGCCGGTCTCGAAATAGAACGTGGCAAGCTACGCCTATACTCCGAAGGACAAACGGGCCTTGGTGTTACTGGTGTTTCTCTTGGTCCTGTCCTTGAATTCAATTTTCCCGAGTCAAAGGTTAGACTTGGAATGCAAGGCTCATGTTGGATCAATTACATTTTTGGCGTCGACTACAGAGTACGTTTTATCGATAATCAGAAATTTCATTACGTCGGTTTTTATGGGAAAGCTTCCCGTGGCCACCAACGGATTGGATGATGGTAGCGATGGATCAACAAGCTATGATGATTGGGACGACTGGGATTGATCTGTCAGCTTATTTCTCTAACGCCTGGTAGACAAGCGCTCTCAGTGTAAGTGATCCCTGACAATCGAAGAAGGCCGCACTTGCGTGAAGTACACTACGACAAGATCTTCAGCCGGATCCACCCAATACGTCGAACCGTAAGCTCCACCCCATCCGAATTCTCCAGCTGAACCAGGAGTTCCCTGGACTCCTACATCTTCGCGAACACTGAATCCAAGACCAAATCCCTCGTCCAGTCCGAACCTTGACCTGATCGGCCAGATGATTCGCAGTCATGAGGTCAACGGTATGCCTGGATAATATTCCTCTTACCATTAAGTTCTCCTCGATTGGCTAGCATCTGGAGAAAAAGGTAATAGTCCTTGGTAGTAGAAAGAATTCCAGCGCCACCGGAAAAACTCTTGCGGGGTCCCTCAACATACGCGCCCTGACTATCCATCGTACCGGCTACCGGGGGCAGCAACAAGTTGTTGACCTTCTTTGGGCGAATATACTTTAGTGAAGTCTCGATGCTTTCTCCTTTGGTAAAAAGAAATAAGTATCGTTCATGGCCAGATCGGTGCAAAAATCCGATCCCTTAGAAACTGGTCAAGTGGCATTCCTGAGGCACGCTCGATTACTACTCCTGAGGATATCGGTCGCATATCCGTATACAAACTTGGTCCCGGGTTGAGCATCCATCGACAGTGTTGCCATCCGCTTGATGGTTTCCCCGATTGGTTCATCACGGTCCGCAAAATACCATCCTTGTATTCCTGCTTTCTTCCATTCGTCAGCCGCGATACCCGCCCCGTACCCGATACCGGCTGTGTGGGTCAATAGATCTCTCAAGGTGATGGCTCGGGTTGCTTTCACGGACATCGTAGCCTCCATCGGTCTTCTGCTTGGCTACAAGGGTCTCTTTGAACTCGGGTAAATATTTACCAAGTGGATCCTGGATCAACAATTTGCCCTCTTCCTGCAAAATCATTATCCCGACGCTGATGATCGGCTTTTGTTCTGGGACGCTATCCGGAAGATCGCATCCTTGGACATGGCAGATTTGGCTTCGACGGTCCCTGTACCCAAACGCCTTGTAGTAAGCGACCTTCCCCTTCCGTGGATACCAGTATCACGCTTCCCGCCATTTTATTATCCTTTACATAGCCGGTGAAGGCCTCATCAATTCGTTCCAGTCGTTTGCCGAAAAGCCAACCTCCTCCGGCTTAACGACAGGAAGATCCTGACCTAGCGTCAGGTTCACGAACAGGAAAGCAAGTATGGTTATTGTGAGTTGAATTCGGGTGGGTCGTTTTAGAGTCATGGATTTTTGGTTTTAGGTATTATCAGCTAGATGTGAAAAATATCAAGCGCTTGAAAAATAATTGATAATTATAACACTTCAATCCTAAAGTATGCGTTTTTGTTCGACTGATTTTGACATTCCTCTTCGGTGTTCGTCCCACGAACATGGTCTGGAAATCTGGGGAAATTCATCCTCATAATCATGTATCGAACGGGTTGCAGAATTGTTCTTTTCCTTGCAAATGATCCGCAACTATTGCGACGGGACGGAACGCTTCAAAAGGCGAATGAGTGGGCTTTATTCTCTGTCAAAAATTGGCTGTTAACCCTCACGTTGCCTTACCTTTAAGCTGAATGCATCCAGTCAGGGTCGGCGGGTCATTGAGTTAAAGTTGGCTCCTTAACTATTTGATAATTAGGGATATAGAACTCGACTTACAAATCCCCACTTTGCTGGATCAATGTGTAATTTAAATGTCTATAGAAATTAAAACAATTGGATTATGAGAAAGCTATGGTTGGTTTTTGTTGCCGCATTAGGTCTGGCAGCTTGCGGAAGTGACGAGCAGACCGCTCGTTTGGAAATCAGGTTGACCGATGCACCCGGCGACTACGAAGCAGTTTATGTTGACATTCAGGGAGTTGAAATTAATGCAGAATCGGATGAAGGTGGTTGGAAACAACTTGAAGTAAACAAGGGTATATATAATCTTATCGAGTTTACAAACGGTATGGATACCCTATTGGCAACGGCAGAACTACCCGCTGGAAAGGTATCGCAGATAAGATTGAAATTAGGCAATGATAATACCGTTGTCATCGATGGCGATATCAAGGATCTGACTACGCCAAGTGGCCAGCAGTCAGGTGTTAAACTCAATGTTCATGCAGATCTGCTCGAAGGTATTACCTATAAATTATGGTTAGACTTTGATGCTGCGCGTTCCGTCGTTGAGACTGGAAGTGGTAAGTATAACCTGAAGCCGGTAATAAGAACGTTTACCGAAGCTCAGAGCGGAGCGATCAAAGGCGTGGTCACTCCGGCAGAGTCGCTACCTGCTGTGTTTGCCATAACTGGTGTGGACACAGTAGCTACTACCTACGCGGATGAGGCGGGCAATTTCCTTCTCAAAGGTGTACCCGAAGGAACTTACACAGTAAGCTTTGACCCTAAGGATGGGTTTGATCCATTTCAGAAGACGAGCGTGAGCGTTCAACAGCGCCGTGACCGACCTTGGAGTTGTTGCTTTGCAATAATTCCGATCGGCAGACCTGGCGAGTTCAGCGCTTGAGCAAAGTGTGCACGGTGATCTGGCGGTTCGAGTAGTTGCAGACTAGAGCCGTCGCGTTGCAACTCGCTATATGTGTTGATCACATAATGCGTCTAAATTCACATTCCGGGAGGCATTGTTTCACGATATACCTTCCTGACAAAGCGCGGTGCAGTAAATCGATAGCCGAACTCCACCCCAATGCTGGTGTTAACTTTCTTTGACTGGATACCGCGCATAAGCGCGCTGCTGTTCTCCAACTCGCATCGTACGCCAGTGTATATACGCCGGGATTGATATCCAACGCTTGCATTGCCTTCAAACGTGAATGCAAGCGTTTGACTTCCGTTCGATCTTCCATCCGTATTTTCCAGGTACTTATAAAAATAGATATCGAACGAAGGAAATACCGAGATTGACGCATAATACTTCTTACGAATAATCATGTTACCCCCTGCGCCTGGCGCGAGTCGAATGGAAAATGAACGAATTACATTTACCATAGAGATATCGTTGGAGTAGTACGCGAGCTTGGTGTGATCGATCAACGATGAATCTCCACTCATTTGGGAATAGTAAATGCCAGTCTTAAATAAAAAGCCACCATAACTCTTTACCTGACGTTCTGAAAACGTAAATGGCGCCGTGAAAGAATACTTTCTCCAGGCTGGATTGTATGTGCTTTCAAATTGGAACTCTTTGGTTACAATGTCAGGCCTCTTAATGTATCCCTGCGATTGATAGAAATCCGATGTTACATTTACATCTGTCATACCTTTAATCCGGATGTATTTGAACTGAAAGGTATATCCACGGCTGTTGTATTTTATTGTTGCAGTCCGATACTTACTTTTCGCATATTCACTATTCAGTTGCATTCCGGAGATAAGCATGAAAGCAAAACCGGCAGAAACGTACCTGTAGTTTATCACTGCGCCAACAATGTCGGCGACATTTGTTCTGAATGCGGCTTTCCCTTGAAGGTTGTTGGCGCGGGGCATTATATCGTACCGGACAGCAGGAGACAATAAATGGATACTTG
This sequence comes from uncultured Cytophagales bacterium, assembly GCA_963774615.1. GTDB lineage: Bacteria > Bacteroidota > Bacteroidia > Cytophagales > Cyclobacteriaceae > Chryseolinea. Next base: position 231,981 of record CAVZFT010000029.1, on the reverse strand, counting down.
CGGATAAGTAGTTGGGATATGTTTTAATGTATGATGTATCAGGGGTATCTCGTTTTATTCGAAGGTTTGGAAAATACTTCTTGTAAAATTTCTGAGGATGTAGAAAAACATTCTCGTTTTGAGCAAATGCGTGCACACCAGCGCACAGCGCTACAGTGGTAAACACTGTTATAAGCGTTAAAAACCTGAACTTAAGCACAATTTCAGCGGCTCGTTTGAAATGATACTACTGCTGCTGGAACTAATGCTATTATCGGGCCTTGTTGTCTCAGTTCAGCCTTATTGTGTCTATAAACGGTGACTTTTCGTTCTCGTATGTAAGGGAAAGGCGGTGCATAGCCCTCGTACAGGCGATGTATAACATGCTTCTTTCTACGTCGGTATGATAGTTTCGCGCAGATGCAAACGGAACGATAACTTCGTCAAACTCCAACCCTTTTGATAGATGAACTGTCGTGATTATTACGCCATCACTAAATGAAGTGCTATCGGTAGTGATCAAGTGAACTCCGCTTGCTTTTAATTCCCCATAGAGCATTTCGGCTTGCCGCTCCGTCTTGCAGAGAATACCCAGGGATTGGTATTGTGACGAGTCGAAAGACGCCATCAATTTTCTGATTTCATTTATCTCCTCAACGTTACTCGTAAAGCCAAGAACTGATGGAATCTCGCCATGCCTTTCCATTGCGATCTGTTCCGGGTTTCTTAAAATCGTCTGCGCGAATTCTGTGATCTCCAGTGTTGATCGATAACTCCTTAAAAGTTTTACTGTATCGGCATGAGGGAATACACGATGTATATCATCCGCTGACGATGAACTATACGGGTTTACAGTCTGACTCACATCGCCAAGGATTGTCTTTTTGCAATGAAACTGCCTGGTGATCACAGCGTATTGTACGGCTGTATAATCCTGCATTTCATCGATAAGAAGATGTTTGATGTGGCTGTGAACATCGATGCCTTCCAACCTTATCTTGAAATAGATTAACGGAAAAACGTCAGCATACTCAAGAATATGTCCATGTTCCATCTTGAACAGATCTGGCCGCTTAATCCACGCGTAAAAATCCTTATACAGATCCAACACGGTATTTATCTTGAACATTCGCGGGACTTCTTCCCATAGTCGCGTTTTTTCTCTCCCGTTAAGCTTACGATTTGTAGAGGTGCGTATAAACTGCTGTATATCCTTTATGACCTCTGGAAATCTTTTTAATAAAGGCATTCGGTGATATGCCTTGAAACGTTCCAGGATGAATGGGAATGGAACTACCGTTCCAGCTATACGCAATTCTGTAAACGTGAAATAGTTGTTTTCGATGTGGATCAGATACTGGTTAAGCTTGCTGAGAAACTCAAACGATGCCTTGAACCGGATGCGTTCGATAAATTCTTCATTGTGTGACTTCAACAGCGTGGACACCTGTTCAAAGAAACTCTGAAACTTGAACTTGTTCTCCAATAGTTCCGCCGCCAGCTCTTCCATTCCTACTTCAGGTATGTGTTCCTCTCCTAGTTCCGGCAGGACGTTGGAAATGTAACTGGCAAATACCTTGTTGGGGGAAATGATTAATATGTCCTTTGCGCTGATGGAGTCCCTGAATCTATACAGCAAGAACGCGATCCTGTGGAGGGCGATGGATGTCTTTCCTGAACCTGCCACACCCTGAATGATAAGTATCCTGGACGATTCATTACGGATCACGGCATTCTGGTCCCGTTGAATGGTGGCGACAATGTTTTTCATCTTGTCGTCCGAGGTCTTGCTCAACTCCTGCTGTAATACCTCGTCCTGGATATTGAGTGAATTTTCAAGCATGTATTCCATCTGCCCATCCCTGATCCGGTATTGACGCTTGAGCTCAATATTGCCTTGCACGTCACCAGAAGGTGTTGCATAATGAGGCTTCGCCCAATTCGAAATCATAAAACATGGAAGACACGGGAGCGCGCCAGTCATAGATTACATTTGACCGCGCTATTTCATCCATAAACGAATGGATGCCGATATAGATTGGTTTCGCATCAGGCGAACCCTTTTGAACAAAATCAATACGGCCGAAATACGGAGACGCTCCCAATTTCATGAGCCTCTTTTTTAGGGCCGACGCCGACTCGCCCGTAAAGACCATTCGGTTGATAGATTGACCTGCCGCAACCACGTCCGCCTCATCCATGCCCGATTGATGCTCATGCATGTACTGAGTCTTCTGGCGCAATTCTTCAGCATGGTGCCTGACATTTTCGTCTACCCTGCGAATTGCTAGCTGCAATTTTTCTTTTATGACCTCAAGATATTCCCTCTCGTCCCGTTCTGTGTTGTTTATCATTACCGTGCCTCTGTTTGAAGGGCAAAAGTAACTCGTTCAGAATCAATTCTACCCCACTAATCCAATAATATCCGCAGAAGTGGATAACAGTCAATCAAGGCCGTTGTTAGCGACATACGGTGACGATTAAATCTTTGCGCTTCGAAAACCCCTAAATCCCCTGGAGGGGACTTAAATGCACTTGCTAAATTTTTGCTTGAATGAAAATACAAGCGATTAACGGATAACGGATAACCGCTTGTGTGAAAGCGGATGTGAGCGGTGCATGCCCGATGTACAACGTCCCCGCCTGCGGACGGACAATGTCGAATCTCGAACGGAGCTAACGAATAATAGACGTTAACCCAATAATCATTCTCCCCCTTTAGGGGGCCGGGGGGTCAAGCAAATAACGATAACGCCTACTGCGTCCCACTCACAACTTCAATTACAATCTTCCATGCATCTTCTTCATACTTCCAAACTCTCAGGAAATTTGCAGTATATGCCACGACAGAATTATTGTCCTCTAACGACGCGTTCACCCGACCGTATGTGTAGCCAAGATCATTTGAGCTCGACACTTCGCCTCCAAGACTTTTGAAATCGGCCGTAGTAAGGGTTGTCTTGCTTTCAAACGGAAAATAATCAGGGAATGCCCGGGGATATTTTAACATGGCATCTTTAGAAAAGCTTTCGCTATTGTAGAGCGCTCCTGCTTTTCTTACTTGGTCATTGTACTTGCGGTCAATATCCATTAGAAGACCCTTAACGTCTTTACTCTTAGCGGCTTTTCCTGTGGGATTTGATGAATGCAAAGCAGCGGCCGAATACATCGGCTCCTGGCATCGGTGAGCCAATATCTGTGGCGAGTTTCCATTCACCACCAATTTTTTTCCAGATCGAGACAAAGTAGCCGTGGGCAACCGGCTGGGATTCCTTTGTCTCGCTCCACTGCCAGGGCCCAGTCGAAAATCCCAGGTCATTGCTATTGGAAATTCCAACAAACACTGGCCACCAGAATAAAAGGTTGCTGCTGGGTTGACGGTCGATCCAGATTTGTTTCCCTTTAACCGGACCGTCTTTCGTATAGAGTATCGTGCTGTCGGTTAGATTCGCCAGGAACGCATCCCGCATATTTTTTTCCTTTGAAAATTTAGCGAATGAATTCTCCGCATCAACCATGGACTGGAGTTGAGACGAAAACTTTTGCCCCAGTAGGTTGTTGATTGTGGCGGCCATTAATAATGCGAGGAGCAAAACTGATTTCATAAATGCAGGATATTCGCAAAAGCGCGTCGTGACAACATAACAAAATTTAACGAAGACTGCATCACCCTTGTGGTGTACAGTGAAAATCCACTATCTCATGCGTACAGCAACGTATTCCCAAATTCATGGCCTGTTACCTGATCGGCAATCTGGGAATATATTTGTAATATTCAGTCTCTGAACCGATAACGAGCTGTTGGCTGTGATGAAACGAATTTCGATAATTGTTTACTTTTGAATTATGATCGGACTTTATACCCCCGTTTTAATTCTCCAGGCTTTTTGTTTGTATCATGCCTATCGCAACAACTCTATGCAGACGTGGTTTTGGCTAATCCTGCTCCTTCCGGGATCGGTTGTGCCATCTACCTCTACCACCATTTTTACAATAGAAGTAACATCGAAACGCTCGCCGAGGGTGTCAAAAATGTGGTCAATACTAACTATAAGCTTGAACAGTTGGAAAAGGCTCATCGCCTAAGTGATAACATTAGTACAAAGACAAATCTCGCAGCCGCCTATGCGACGTACGGACGTTTTGATGAAGCGATAAATCTGTACAAAGAATGCCTGAGTGGTTTTATGGCCGATGACCCTACCCTTCAGATGAAATTGCTGCAAACCTATTTTCTTAAGAAGGACTATGATGCAGCCGTCACGTTGGGTCGTAACCTTCAGGCTGAAAAAGAATTTCGTAAAAGTGATGAACGAGTATCGTTCGCATGGGCTCTTTATTACATTGGCAATACCGTTGACGCCGAAAAGGAATTTCAGGACATGGATCGATCGTCTGCTAATCACTGGCATAGGATGGAGTATTCAAAATTTCTTCTACTTACCGGCCGGACGAGACGTTGCCCAGGAAAAGTTAAACACACTCCTCGAAGAATTCGATCTTATGCGAGGAAGAGAACGCAGGGTGAACAGCTCCACGATTAGAGAAGTAAAGGAATTAGCTGCAAAGATCAACGCCTAGTCCGCCGAACCCGGATGGGTCAACATAGTTCGTCAGATCTCGACGGTAACAGCGTTTTCCCCCACACCTAATTTTTTAAGCTGCCCCAACACAGCATCCATCATTGGCGGCGGCCCGCAAACATAAAATTGTTGTTTGAAGTTTTTCACATTTCCTTTCAGGAATTCCTCGTTGATCATTCCATGGGCATAGCCGTCGACTTTTTCATCTGCAAGTATATTTATAAATGCGCTGCCTAGAATCTTCCGAAAGTTTGCCTCATCAATTATGTCGGCCCGCGTCTTGTTTGCAAATATTAAAACATTGCTGCCAATTTGTTTTCTCGAATCCAGGTCCCGGATGATTGCGATAAATGGTGTCACCCCTGCCCCACCCGCAATAAATATTCCCTCGCCTTTATAAGATATTGCGCCCCATACGTCGTGAAGGACCAGTTCGTCGTTTTGTTTGAGTTGTCGAAGCGCATTGGTAACACCATTGCGTGATGGATAGGTCTTAATAGTGAACTCAAGGTGATCCTCACCTGGCAAACTCGTAAAAGTAAAAGGCCTCCTCTCCTGCAGCCATTCTTTTTTATTTATGGCAACTTCCGTTGCCTGACCTGGCACAAATGTATATCCCGCGGGTTTATCAACTACGAACCTCAGAACGTCGTGTGTTACGTTCCGTACGGATCTGATTTTTACGATGTGTTCTTCCATTGCCTGAAAATTTATGTGCGTTTCGCTTAGTCACGTGTTTAATTTTCGCTGTTCTTCTTATTAAATATCAATGCATCGATGCTCCATGCCCCGGGCCCTGTGAATATAAAAATCAAACCAAACATTACGAACATAAAAGGATGTTGATCTTCATACCAGAATCTTCCATGTCCGACTAAGAAGGTTACATACGACAATGTACCCATCGCCAACAACGCGCCAACCCTTGTAAGTAAGCCGAAGAATATCAGTATCCCAGAAATGAGTTCTGACGATTTGCCTGCATAGACCATAAACTTCGAACCCGGACTTTTAAATGTATCCCATTGCAGGTATCCGTTCATGATCTCGGGGTTAAACACTTCTTGCCCGTGATAGATCAACATGGCCCCGATTATTATCCTTACGATAGCGACACCCTTGTCAAATGCAAGTGGAGCGGCGGAGAAAAAAGCGTTCATAACTCAAGTGAAGTTAGATGGAAACCCGTCAACCAATTTCCATCTATTTCACCTGAAATCATATCAATCTGTATAAAATGAAACATCACGCGTCATGTTCGGGATAACGCCTCCCCGATAGATATCGTGGCCAGCCGCCCTTCTGTGCATTTAACAACAAGAGCGCAAACAGCATGATCGCAATTCCTCCCCATTGATTGGGTTCGAGATGTTCACCCAGAACGATGTGCGCAAATAAAACGGCCACTGGTAATTCAACGGTCATTATCATCGAGCTAAGGCCTGCCCCTATTCTGGGTATTCCCCTTGCGAATAATAACGGCGGAATGATCGTGCCAAATAGCGATAAGAAGGATGCCCACTTTAATAGGTTCAAGTCGATGACCGGGCTCGAGATCAGTTCATTAGCATTTACCAAAAGAATACCGGCCGCAGATCCCGTCATGGTAATTGCGCTCTTTTTCACCGTATCCATCTGCTTTGCAACATTTCCATTTGCGACAATGTAGATCGCGTAGATCACAGCAGACAAAAGCGCGTACAGAACACCTTTTGTTGAAATTTCAAGGCGGGCAGATCCGGTGATGCCACTCGCGAGAATCGTTCCAGCCATTATTAGCACGATCGAAAACAGTTGCACGCGGTCCGGCCTTTCGTTAAATATGATCCAGCTGAGAAGCACACCTATCCAGGCAAATTGCATCAAGAGCACCACAGCAAGAGATGCCGAGATGTATTCAACGGAAACGTAATAAACAAAGGTCGTGAGACCAATAGCGACACCGGTAAAAAGTACGGGGATTATCGGTTCCTTAAGCTTCGATTTTTGTTTCCCCGACAGGATCACCACTATCCAAAGAACTACCATTCCGATTGCAGCCTGCAGCAACGAAATCCCCGCGGCTTCATATCCTTCGCGGTTCGCCAACTTAACAAATGTGGAGAGCATGCCATAGCTGCACGCGCCTCCGAATACCATCAATATGTATTTAGTCATTTTTCCGATTGTTTTTGTGATTGAAAAAGTCACCAGTATGAACTGGCTTTGAGCGGCACACAATAACAACCGGCCTATATCCTTCTAAATGACAGGACAAATGTGTAACTGCTTCCTGGAGGAAGAGGTATTAGAGAAGTTATTACCGGTTATTATGCGCGGGAGGCAACCGGTGTTGGAGGATTGTGGTAAAAGAAGAGGTGCATTTTCTTTTTATTTCGTCCGAATAATAGGGATAATCCTTCACATTAGAAAACATCAAGGCTACCTAGGTACCTAGCTACCCAGGTACCTAGGCACCCAGGCAACGGATGTGAATTGACATCAAGCAACTTACAGATGCCTATAATGGAAAAGCATAGGCAACGGTCACAACGGGAAGCCTATTGTTCCAGCGTGCGGATCAATTTCCCCACATGAATGGCCTTTGTCTCCAAAAAGGTAACGGAAAAAATAAGTAAGGTTTCAAGTTGGTCACTGGTTTGACCAACGACAAATTTGACTATTTTTAGCCCGTTTATCTTTAAGACTTGTTGTAATGTCGATTGCTTTCCGTATTGGACAACTTGTTGCAAAGACCTTCTCTTTACTCTTAATAAGTACGTTAAGCTTCGGACAGGTGCCGTACCTGCTCACCGACGGCTCTGCTATACACAGGATTGACAAGCATATCGAGGTGTTTGTTGATACATCCAATGTCGCCGGTGTCGATGATATCCTTTCTGGCGAATTTCAATCTCATTTTCATCCGAGTACATGACAATCTGACGTTCGGCTATCTGAAGTCCACGATCTGGCTAAAAGTAAGCGCCCGCCAAGTTTCATCAGATAAACAATGGTACCTTGAAATACCGGCACCATTTCTTGAGTATGTGGATTTTTATCAAAAGAAGAGATAATACCTGGCATCATTCAATTGGTGGATATTATCGGGCACATCACCTGCGGGAAGTGTCGCATACAAGTCATGTGCTGCCATTGGAATTTGAGCGATGGTATTAGTTCGGTATACGTCAGAATAGACGGTCGCAGCCCAAAGACATTTCCACTTTACATCATTGAGAAGGATGAGTTTGTAGAAAAAACACGCCGCGAGGATCTTGGATACGGGATATTTTTCGGGATACTGTTTGTGATGTTCTTCTACAACCTGTTTATCTATTCTTACACTCAGGCAAAGCAATTATCTCCTTTACATCTGCACTATCGTGTGCACGTTCTTCATTTTCTCTTCTGCTTCTGGTTATGCTGGAAAGTTCCTTTGGCCTGAAACTCCGGTCATGAATTATTACGGTGGCCGCCTTTTGTTAGGCGTCTTTGCCATCTTTCTGTCCATTTTTACAATCCGGTTTCTTGAAGTCAGACGGTATTCCAAAGTGATGTATTACGCCTTGCTGGCTCTCATTCCACTAGGGCTGTTGTCGACAATTCTCGTTGCTACCGAAACTCTTTCTTCGGCCGGAAACAATCTTCTCTCCCTTGCGATTATAGTTTATATGACCACAGGCATTGTGTGCCGTGTCAGAGGGAATAAGACGGCGACCTATTTTATCGCTGCCTGGACTATTTATCTCATCGGCGGACTTTTGTTGACGCTGCGCAACAGTGGGGTCTTTGATTTCAATTTCTGGACAACGCATTTTGTAGAAATTGGCGCAGCCCTCGAGACTATGCTTATCGCTTTCGCTCTTGGAGACCGCTACCGCAGGCTGAAGCGCGAGAAGGAAGAAGCCCAGGCGCTTGCTCTGGAGTTGCAGCAAGAGGCGACGCTCAAACTCGAAGTTAACGTCAAAGAAAGGACAGAACAGCTTTACAATGCGAACGAGGAATTAAAATCCACTCTTGAAACTAACAAAAGGCAAACCAAAATCATCGAAGACAAGAACTCGGAGTTGGATGCATTCTTTTACCGCATATCTCACGATTTAAAAGGACCAGTAGCATCATTGCTCGGCCTTTCTGAGCTTGCAAAAATGGAAGTGAAAGATGAATCGGCGCGGGAATATCTCGAAATACAACATTCACAGATCGAGCGGCTCAACAACATTATTACCGGTTTGATCAACCTTACACAGCTCAACCACGCAGATCTGTGTAAGCAGGAAATCGAATTTGAAAAAATGATCGACGAGTGCATTGGATCCTTTCAGGGGTTCCCAAATTTTTCGACCATAACTTTTCGGAAAATAGTCGCACCGGGAATTGAATTTCAGACAGAGTGGACTTTGCTTAATGCAATCGTTCAAAACCTCATCGAAAACGCCATTAAGTATTCACGCGGCCAGTCACCATATGTCGAGATCCGGGTTCAGCAGAATAATGGCCATGTTGTGCTTGAAGTTGAAGACAATGGTCAAGGTATTGCACAAGAACACCAGGTCAAGATTTTTGAAATGTTCTTCCGCGCGACACCGAATGCGAGTGGTCAGAGGTCTCGGATTGTATATTCTCAAACGTTCCGTTGATAAGTTAAAAGGTACCATAGATATTAAAAGCGAGGTCGGCTACGGCTCCACCTTTACAGTAAAGCTGCCGGCTAAATACTGATTGTCAGCATTTCCTCAAGTTTTCAATCACATCTTCGCCGCATCTTTATATTTTAGTCTGATTGTAGTAAACCACTAATTCATGTACCGACTCAGTCTGGCATTTTTTGCGATTTATCAGCGGCATGATTCGTAATTGCTGTTTCTTATTTTCAGTGTTGTTGCTTTCGGCGTGTCAAACGACAGAGTACGATCTCATCATCCGGCAAGTAATGATCTACGATGGATCGGGAAAGCCGGCATTTAGAGGCGATGTTGCGATATCCGATGACACTATAGCCGCCGTGGGTGATCTAAGCCGTGCCAAGGCTCATAGTATCATTGATGGTAACAATCTTGCGCTGGCTCCTGGCTTTATTGACACGCATAGCCATCACGATCGCGGGTTGTTCGAAGCACCCGACGCACTTGCTGTGGTGAGTCAGGGTATTACAACCATAATAGTTGGACAAGATGGCAGCTCTTATTATCCGCTGAAAAAGTTCTTTGAACATTTAGCTGACACTCCGGTCGCTGTTAATGTTGGATCGTATTGCGGGCACAACTCATTGCGGGATCTTGTCATGGGCAAGGATTTCAAACGCACAGCGACTCCGGATGAAATTCGCAAGATGGAGGTTATGCTTCGCGAAGATCTCGAAGCGGGTGCGCTTGGCCTTTCAACCGGGCTGGAATACGATCCGGGAATTTATTCGGCTAGAGATGAAGTGCTTGCCCTTGCAAAAGCATTGCAACCATTTAACGGTCGTTATGTAAGTCACCTTAGAAGTGAGGATCGTTATTTCTGGGATGCTCTCGACGAAATTATAACCATTGGCAGATCTGCAAAGGTTCCGGTGCAGATCAGTCATTTTAAACTTGCAATGAGAAGCTTATGGGGAAAAGCCGATAGTGCTCTTCATATCCTTGATGCAGCGAGAAAAGATGACATTAATATCAGTGCCGACATCTATCCCTACCCCTATTGGTCATCCGATGTCCGTGTATTATTTCCAGCCCGCAACTTCAGTGATGAAAAAGAGGCCGCATTTATTCTCAAAGAGGTTACGACCGCGGACGGGATCATCTTCAGTGATTACGAACCGGCGCCCGATTACAACGGAAAAAGTCTTTCAGAGGTCGCACGGATGGAAAATCTATCGCCTGAAAAAATGTTGATCAAGGTTGTAAAAGAACTTGAAGCCTGCGATGAAAAAAAAGGAAATTGTTCTGGATCTATCGTTGCCACCAGTATGAAGGAAGATGACATAATGAAGTTAATGAAATGGGAACTCGCCAACATATGTTCCGATGGCTCTTCCGTCGGTTTGCATCCGAGGGGTTTTGGAGCTTTCACCAGAATTTTGAGCAATTACGTTCGCGAGACGCATGCCTTGTCTCTGGAGGAAGCTATTCACAAGATGACGGCCCTTTCTGCAGAAAACCTGGGAATAAACAGAGCGTGGTCAGAATAAAGCCGGGATTTTTTGCCGATATGGTCTTGTTCGATCCAGCCACTGTTAACGACAATGCTACTATCGCCAACCCGCAGGCTATTTCGTCTGGAATAAAAAGAGTTTGGGTCAATGGTGTCGAAGTGTTCAATACCAATAGCACCACAAAGCGTTACCCTGGAAGAGTACTTTTAAGAAGTACTCCCTGATGCATCAATATTTTGCCGGCTGGCCAGACCCAGGTGTTGTCAGTTTTGATGAATTCCCTGAGGTGCTCGTTCGATGTAGCCAGGTCTTCTGAGCGCAAGTACATCATGTGCCCGCTTCGGTATCCTTCAAAATGAAGACGGTTTTTCATCTTACCGCTGGGGTCCAATTGCCAAAGTGTATACTTCGCGTCAAAATAGGTCGTCGCACCATCATAATATCCCGATTGCACAAGCACATGCATGTACGGATTTTGTGCCATTGCAAGGCGAAGGTTTTCTCCAGTAGTGTCGCCTGAGAAATCCCACGGATGAACGGGACCAAACATATTGTACTTTATATCTGTCTTGTATTTTAGCACTTCGCGGAGATAGTAATTTATTGCAGGCGTAAATGCATGTAGCCATGACGTAAGCTCCACGTTGTAATCAGGATTGCTTCCAGCATCCTGCTTGTCGATACCGCGATAACGCGAATCTAGTCGCCCGATCGTGAAACTCTTATCGCGCAAAAGTTCTTTCCAGAAATAAGATGTTGGAACGGCGAGGTTTTGCTGCTGGATAGCCTCCTGCGAAAGGCCTGAATATCTGGAGATCTTTCCCGCGATTTCATTTTTTTGCTGAGTTTCAATAAAACCACCTTTCGCCAGAGCAGGTATGAGTTCATCAACAGTGAACTTTTCCGACTCGGCCAGCGCTTCGGGAAGATCCTTTTGTTGCAGGTCCGCAGGAAGTTTTTTGTGATACCATGCGGCTGCAGTGTAGTACGGTACGGCTAGTGCACTTTCCATCGTTCCTTCCCTCTTAATGCCAAGCTCCGTTGGAGAAACCAAGATGACTCCGTTCAGGTACATCCAGTGTCCGTTTTGCAGAGCGTTGGCAAGTCCCGAAACCCTCGTCGTACCATAACTTTCTCCGATGAGGTATTTGGGAGAGAGCCAGCGATTGTTGCGTGACACGAAAGTGTTAACCCATTCCGAGAGATACGTAATATCCGCGTTGACGCTGAAAAATACAGAACGTTCAGCTTTTTAATCTAGAATTCGTGAGTATCCGGTATTTACTGGATCTATGTAAACGATGTCCGCCACATCAAGAATGGAATGCGGATTGTCTTTGATCCCATAAGGTTGAACCGGATACCCTTCAGAGTCAATGTTTAGGATCTTTGGTCCGGTGTATGCGACGTGCATCCATACCGATGCCGACCCGGGGCCGCCATTAAATGACATTACAAACGGGCGTTTACTCTTATCGGATACGTCGGTCCGTTCGTAATAGGTATAGAAAAGAGAGGCAATCACTTTACCATCCTTGTCCCACACTGGTTGTGTTCCTGCTGTAACTTTATAGGGTACCGCCTTTCCTTTTATCGTCACGGTTCCCGTTGAAGTAACACTAGATTCAGCCTGCAGCGACCGATCCTGTGCGTGGCCGCAAATTGAAAAAAGAGCAATAGCTATGAGGAGTACGAAAAATTTCAGAAATCGGCCGGAGATCATGGTTAATAGGTTTAGGGTACAAAGAAGATCAAAAAAGCCATATCCAAAAATAAAATTTACACAAATGAGGATGCTTAACTGATCGCGATAATTCCTTGTCAGGCTTATTGTTTGTGTTCCGATCGAACTTTCAAAGCTGTACCTTTGTAAGGAATATTTATTCCTGTATTTAGTGACTATGACTATAAGTCAAAGCGATCTTATTCAGAAAGGCGGGTACACGACACACAACGGTATTGAATTGATACGTGGAGGTGCTCCTTTTTTCGATTTGCTTGAGAAGGTTAATTGATGATGCGGCTCATTCCATTCACTTTCAAATGTATATATACGAAGCAGACGAAACCGGGAACCGTATTGCAGATGCATTGATACGCGCAGCCAATCGCGGCGTGCAAGTTTATATGTTGCTGGATGGTTATGCTTCCCGGCCGTTCTCCGACTCTTCGACCCTTGCCGACATAAAGAATGCAGGAATTCATTTTCGCTGGTTTGAGCCTTTGTTCAGAGGTCACAACTTTTTTGTTGGCCGTCGAATGCATCATAAAATAATCGTAACAGACGAACAGCAAGGTCTTGTTGGTGGACTCAATATCACAAACCGCTACAATGACATTGCCGGCCAGCCGGGTTGGCTGGACTGGGCGGCACTACGTTCGGGGCGACGCTGCGAAGGAGCTTCACAATCGATGTGTACAAATGTGGTTCAAGCGGGCACCCCGATCAAAAAATGAAAGTGTGCGAACGCCGTTGAGACCTGGTAGTGACTGTTTTGTAAGGGTTCGCATTAACGACTGGGCGCGTAATAAAAATCAGATATCACGGAGCTACATCGAAATGTTGCAGCGGCGCGCAAAAGAGTATTACGATCATGTCGAGTTACTTTATGCCGGGAAGAGTTATCCGGAAGAATCTGAGAGCAGCGTCTAACCGTGGAGTTAAAATTCGAATTATTATGACTAAGGTGTCAGATGTTCCGATGGCAAAAGCCGCGGAACGTTTTTTTTATCCATGGTTATTGAGACGTAATGTTGAGATATACGAATACCGCCAGAAAGTGCTTCACGCCAAAATTGCCACATACGATGGGACCTGGGTCACTATCGGCTCCTACAATGTTAATGACCTGAGTGCCTATGCTAGTATCGAACTTAACCTTGATGTGCATGATCAGGGATTTTCCGCAACGGTTGACCAGGCGCTTGATCGGATAATCGAACGGGATTGTGACAGGATCACCTCGGAAACATATCAGCGCAGTACTCGGATATGGAATACCGCTATCTATAGGACAGCATATTCACTGACAAAACTTTTCTTATTCGTTTTCACGATCAACTTTGGCAACGAAAAGCCACGTTGATCATTTTATTCCCCTCATGCGTGTCACGAACGCCTTCGTTGCATCGAGATCCCAGTTGGCAAACCTTCCGCGCTGCAAAACAAGAGTGTTATCAAGTGGCGGGTAGAGGTAATAATGAAAAACAAATCCAGCGTTTGGATTTTGCCAGCCGATCATCTGCCCGAAACGCAAATCATTAAAGATTAATGTATCGCCATTTAATTCGGCGGTGTAATGTCCTTGTGAAAGTTGTTTTAATAATACTACTTCCCTATCATTCTTCATGTTTGCCAACAGTGAATCGTTTTTAGGAAAAAACTTAAAGTCAATGTGTTCAGTCTTATCAAATACGGACCGATAGCCAACAAAACTACCGTCATCATTTGTAGAGACAACATACCACAACCAGTTATTGAAAGGCGTTGGAGTAGTAAAGTATTTCCCCTCGGGAAGATGCTGTTGTGAAAAAGCACGCCTGACATCAGATTCGATTGTGAACTTATTGGCCACGCCGTAGATGAGATAAAACAAACAGTATCCTATTCCTATCATGGCTACGGCATAGCGTTTTGTATTTTCTGTTTTTATCAAGATAAGGAAAACGCAGGCTATCCCTAGTGGAATCGAAAAAAATGGGTCTGCTACAAACAGGGTGTTAAAGGATACACGGTAATGACTGAACGGTTCAAACCATCCGGTGCCATATGCATTTAAGCCGTCTAGAAGAACATGGATGAAAATTTGGATGCCGAAAGTGACAGCCCAAAAGCGAAACGGTATTGATTTATCTTTCCACCATCGTCGGAACATCCACGCAAGCGCCAACGTGACCAATATGCAAAAGAGTAACGAATGGGTAAATCCGCGGTGAGCCAGTGCATTAGCGGCCGGGGTCATCCACAAACCGAATATAAAGTCCACGTCAGGGATCAGTTGAGCGATGGCGCCAAAGACTGGTCCCTTCTTCCCCAATTGCTTTTTTGCAACGACTTCTCCAATGCACGCACCGAGAGCAATATGTGTCAACGTGTCCATCTGCAGCTCTATTGCAAACAAGTTACAAATTAGAGCGTAAGCCCAGTGGCTGATTTCGAAATTTTGCGTCGATCAGCCTTAAGCTATCACATTGAAGTAAGCTGGTCGCGCTTCACGGTTGCGAAAAAACTATTTATCCGTCACCTTAATAACAACGCGCTGATAACGCGTAAGCTTCGGAGAACCGGAGTCAGTGACTTCAAGAATGACGTGAATGGTATCGCCAGTTTTTGCATCCTTTGGTATGATAAAAGAAGCTTTGTCGAGATAACTGTCGATTATTTCAATCTTACCCGCATACGAATCCACTTCGTAGTACTGCCACCAGTTATATGTGACTCTGTCTTTATCCGGATCGCTGCCAAATCCGATAAGTCTGATCAATGCACCGCGCTTACCGCTTAGGCTATTCGTATGCCGTAACGTAACGACCGGTGCGTGATTCGCTTTGTCATAAGGCATTACACACCAATCCGCGCGCGCAGCAAAATCATTTTGCAATACACCGATCCATCGGGTTTGTGGATACGCACGATCCTCCTTGTTCGAGTATGGATTGAAATCCGTTGCTTTTTCGCCGTCTTCCCAACGATAAGGATTCTGAGCAGACCTGACCATTCTTCCACCCCACCCTCCATAAGAAGCATCAGAAAGATTGTCCAACCCTACGTCTATCAAATGGAAAAATGCTGGTGAATCACCTTCTGAAATAAAATCGTACTGGCCCATCTTCATTTTTTTCATCTGAACAGTATCTCCATGGTCATGTTCCGGATCGTTTTGTATCGCGGTCCCATCGCCCCAGAGATAATAATGACGTAACAATTCGCCGTGACCAAACTTTATATGCTTCTTAAACCACGGTCCTCGCAGATACGGTTGGAGCGCTTCGGGCACTACTCGTGGCCATGGATACGCAAAATTCCAAAACTGACTGGCATTGTACAGGACTTTGATCTTTGGCCAGTTCGGAAGGATATACTTTTGATACGTATTGTCCTGGTCCAGCACCGCATATATGATAGCCTTGTCGGACACTTTCTTTTCAATCTGTTGCCAGTTAGCTGTATTCTTAAATTCGTCTTCAATGGATTTTAACGCGCGGGCTACTGTATTTGTCCCTCCCCATATTTGCAAGTAAACTGGCTCTTTCGAATTATCAAGGAGGATTTTTTTAATGAAGTCAGAACCCTCCGTGTCTTTCGCCATTTCTCCCTCAAAATCTATGTTCCCCACTTTTACGATACCTTTCAAATAATCCGGCGTGGGATATCCTGGTGCATGAATCGTAAGATTATCGTACACTGCAGCATAACGATCGATAAACTCCTGCATCCAGGTTGTTCCTGGCCACCTTAATTCCGTGCGCTCACCGTAGCGGTTTTTAGTCATCTCCATTTCAGAAGTATAACGAGTGCCCTTGCCGTCGCCCTTGTAATGCCACTGAGAACTACTGTACACAAGGCCCACTAATTCAAATTCATTGGCGTACAAAAGCAACCGAATGAAAGAATCCTGGTCATCCACCTCGCCATCTGTAGTGACAATGGTGCGCGGTTTTCCCGCATTTTGACCATTCGTCAGGTGACAAGAAACGATCAGTATGGCAATCAGGCCGATAAGGGGAGTTTTCATAAGAAAGGATTCACATAAAAATAATCTGCCGTTGAATTAAAAGGAAAATCTTGATGATATAAATATGTCCTACTTTTGCTGCCGTTATCATTTTTCTCATGCTTAAGCATTACTGGAACACCGCCTTTAGAAACCTGCTACGCTGGAAATTATTCACTTTTATCAACATTGCCGGCCTTTCGATAAGCATTGCGATATTTCTTTCACTCACGGCTTATGTGCGTTATCAGTTCAGCTTCGACAAGTTCTACAAAGACGGCGACCGGGTCTACAGGATCGACTATCACGAGTATCAAGGTGGACAGCCCCTATTACAGAGCGCCCGAACACATGACCGCACGGCGCTTTTGGTTCACGAGTACGTCCCTCAGATCGAAGCGGTAACGAGAGTTTATAATGAAAAGGCATTCGTTTTTACGGAGGATGTACGCATTGTGGATCAGAACATGCTTTACGTCGACAGCTCATTCTTAAAAGTGTTCGACGTGGAAGTTGTGAAAGGGTCGGCGGAGAATTCTCTTACCCCTCCGAGCTCTGTGATGATCTCCGAATCACAGGCAAAAGTGTATTTCGGGGATAAGGATCCCATGGGAAAAGTCGTCTATTTCAATGAAAGGCTTCCCTTTACCATCACGGGTGTGTTCAAGGATATTCCACCCAACTCGTCTCTTGATTTTGACTTTCTTCTGTCATGGTCGACCATGCCATATTATGGGTGGATTTCAAAAGACGGTGACTTCAGTTCGCCCTGGACATTCACTTATGTGAAGCTCAAACCTAATGTAACCGATGTAGCAGCCGTCAACGATGCGTTTGACAGCAATGGCCACCAAACACATTACGTCACTCGAAAGAAGACAGCTTACTGCAAAACTTTCACTGCGGCCTTATGAAGACCTGCATACAGCGGAGGCGTTGTCAGGAGAAGCAAAACCTGCGGTAAGCAAGACATTGCTTTATTCGCTGATTTCACTTGCCGTCTTTATTCTTGTAGCTGCGTGGATCAACTACATAAACCTATCACTGGCGCGCTCCCTGGAACGCGCCGATGAAATTGGTGTGCGAAAAGTTTTTGGAGCATCGCGAATGGCGATTAGCGGACAGTTTATCCTCGAGGCATTGATCCTCTCCACCATAACATTTGCTATTGGCTTGGACTTAAAGCTATTTTCACAGGTCCTTTAGCGCATTTGATCTTCACCAACGCTCCACAATTCTCAAATGACTTTAGTTGAAACGATCTTCAATTTTGCGGGGTTTGTGCTTGTCACTACCCTTGTCGCATTTTACCCTGCTCTGTTTATCTCGCGTTTTAAGCCGGTACTGATTATGAAAAGCAAAGTTTCAGGAGGAAGTACGGCGTCCCGCTTATTGCAGCACGGCCTGATGGTATTTCAATTGTTTCTTGCCATTGCGATCATCGGGATTACGCTCGTTGCAAGCAGACAGCTGAACTTCATGCGCGACTATAACTCAGGTTTTAACTCGACCCACACGATAGCACTTCGCGCAGGAGCATCCACAAATTCCGATTCATTACGTTACCAGCGATATATGTCTTTTCGAACTGAGGCGTTGCGTAATGCTGGATTTGTTTCAGGAACGGCATCTTTCAATATACCTGGACAGGAAATACGTTTTCATGATGAAGGTGTACATGCTGTCGGATCCGCGAACGACAAAAAACAATCGTTCTGGGTCATGTGGATTGATGATGGCTACCAGGAAACCTTCGGGCTTACAGTGGTGGCAGGCAGGAATTTCAATCAAAAAGAACAAGGAGCAACGTGTTTGATAAATGAAAAAGCAGCCGCCGCGTTGGGATACAGGAACTCCATGGATGCGGTGAATACAATTCTTATCACAGCCGACCAAAAAAAGTATACGATAATTGGAGTATTGAAAGACTATCATCACGAGTCCGTTCACAAACCCGTTGATCCGATACTATTCTTTCATCGGCATCCCTTTGAATACGGTTATATTTCCTTTAAGGTGGAATCGCGTCAAGCTAGCTATCTCAGCACCCTGCAAAACTTATGGAATGTTCATTACCCAAATGATCCATTCATGTACTATTTCCTGGATAGTTTTTACGAGGAACAGTATAGATCTGATGAACTCTTCTCAACGTTGCTGAACCTGTTCAGCATCATTGCAATCGCTGTCGCCAGTCTTGGACTGTTTGGAATGGCAACACTGGCGATGGTTAAGCGCACTAAAGAAATTGCAGTAAGAAAAGTGTTGGGCGCTACGGCCTCTAATATCTTAGTGATGCTTTCTGGTAAATACGTGAGACTTATTGTCCTTAGTTGTCTCATCGCATTTCCCGTTGCGTATTATCTCACCGCATTGTGGCTGGACGGATTTGCTCTTAGAATCGATGTCAGCTGGTGGATGATCGTACTTCCCGGAGCGTTCGTGCTTTTGACCACGTTACTCACAATTGCAAGTCAGTCGTTGCGTGCAGCGCTTGCCAATCCGGCAAAAAGCCTGCGTGATCAATAAATTGTTTTTTCATTTCAGGGTGGACAAATAGGATACGAGATCAACCAGCTCCTGCTCGCTCATTGATGATGCAAGCGAAGGCATTAACGAAAACGTACGATGCTCCTTCGTTTTGATCGAAGGTTTTGAAAACTTTGAACTTATCCCACCCGGTTGACTGAGCTCAATCTCGTTATCCGTTTCACTCGAAAGAATGCCAAGCACCTCATTGCCGTCGTTCAATACCAATGCTGTCGTCTCGAAACCGTGACTGATTCCATCGTCTGGAAAAAGCACCGCACGATACAATCCTTCTTTAGTCAGCTTGTTCCCAATTTGATCCAACTGTGGACCGAATTTCTTGCCGTTTGTTTGAACTTGATGGCATGGTGTGCAATACGTATTGAAGATTTGTCCTCCTTTTGTCACATCACCTGATGAGGCCATGAGATGTTTTATAGATGGAAGCGTTTTACCTTTTACTGTTGGCCGCTTCAGATATTTCTCAGCTTCTAGTTGAATGGGCCTACGGTAAACATTAAAAAGTACACTGGCAGCAATTGGTTCGAGAGACGTTTCTATTTTTCCCTGCTTTACGAGATCCAAAAGTTTTTCCTCTCCGGGCCAACTGCTTCCCAACGTCTGGACTGCTGTTGTACGGACATCCAAAGAATTTGTTGAATCGGCGACGATGGATGCAATGTCCGACAAGACCGTCCTGTTTCCCTTGCCATTCAAACACTTTAACAGGGAAATGGAAGATGAATTGTCCTGAGCTAGCGTTTTTGCAATCATATCGAAACCCTCCATGCGGATGAGCAAGTCGATAGCGGCGGCCCCTGTTTCGTCGGACGAATGATCAATGGCGATCTTCAATAACTCTTTGTTACGATCTTTGAGCCCGTACTTGGAAACGAGATCTACAAATGCTATAGTGCCCGCCGAGTGTGCCAAAGCCGAGGATAACGCTCTCCGCGTATTTGATGTTAGCGGCGTATTGCCCACTTCCATCTGCTGAAGCGCCATCATAGAAATGTCAGCGGCGTGATTTCCTTGTGAGCTTAAAAGGCTCTCCAGCACCTTGTTCTTAGCTATCCCTTTATGAAAATCAAAAGCCCGGAAATACCTTCGCGTAGATTCGACATCCGGCGCGTTCTTTATTAGTTCCGCAAGCAAGGGAAGCGCTTTATCAGATCGCACGCGCCAAATGATATCCTGATGTCCCTTATTTGCCAGGTCGGGCGTGGTCGTTTCAAGCCAGGTTTTGAAATAAAGGTCAGCATGAAGATCCGAACCGATCCCTAACGCTTCAAGATACCAACGATCTTTTCCGTCATAGGCAGAGACGAGCTTACACCAAAGTTTTGCTGCCTCGGGCGTGTGGGCATAGCGTAGTGATGTCGCTGCTTCCCTCCTTACGCCAGCATCTTTGTCGCCTTCAACCATTGATAGATACGGAACTACATCCTCCTGATTTTGAAGAACGGCCTTCACAGCCGCTACTCGTATTAATGGATCGGCGTCGTTAAGGGCTTGCCGGAGAATCGAATCGTCTTTTTTGATCTTTATTAAAAGCCAGAATGCCCGCGCTCTGAATACCGCATCGCTGGAATTCCATAAATCAGTCAACGGCACCACTGCTGCATCTCCAAACTCAACAAGTTTCTGAAATGCCATAAATCTCGTTTCGATATTCGGGCTCTTCAATGTCTCAATAGCACCGGATACGTTGGATAGATCAAAAGCGGGAAGATCATAAGATGCAGCGTTTTTAGCTACACGATATATCCTTCCCTGAACTGCATCGCCCGCGGCACCACCACCCAGGATGGGATCATACCAGTCGGCAACAAACAATGAACCATCGGGTGCTGTGCAAACATCAACAGGCCGAAACCATTGGTCAACGCTTTTAAGAACATCTTTTATCGTTGCAGTATACCCCGCACCGGAACGGCTGGTTATGTACGACCGAACTACATTGTAATAAGGTTCAGCATGAAGTGGCATTCCAACAAAATCCTTCGGAAGCATGGTTCCTTCATAAATGGTCATACCTGCCGGTGATCCAGCTCCTGTAATCAAAACATTTGGAACAACACCTGGATCACCCTGATGCCAATGACGTTCAGGTATCGTTTGCTCCTGGTTGATCCGATTCGTTCGCCATGAAGCGCGTGTCATCTCATCCAGAAATCCATAGTTGCCGTAAGGCATGACAAAGTTTATGCGGCATGATGCGTTGCCGTCGTCGTCATTGTCCGACTGCCATACGTTCCCATAAGAATCAATACATGGTTCATAGTTGTTTCTGAAATTATGACCCAACACTTCGAATTCTTTTCCATCATCCGAAAAACGCATCACCATTCCGCCTAAATATGGCTGGCCCGTTTGATTTACTTCAAAACCCGCCTTATCAACGATAGCCCTATGGTTTTTGTCCTGGATTGCGCCTGCATAGTTGCCCGTTGAAAAATAGAGCCGTCCATCTGGCCCGGGGAACAATGAATGCGCGGAGTGATCTCCTTTTCTTCCAAGGTTCGTAAAAATTGAATCCTTTTTATCTGCAATCAGATCGCCATTGTCATCTGAAAACACATAGACAAGAGGACTGCGCGTAACATAGACCTTGTTCCCAAGCGCCAATATTCCCAGTGGTGTTGTGATTTCCTTTCCCTGATAGAATATGGTCTTTTTATCCGCCTTACCATCGCCATCAGTGTCTTCCAGCACAACGATCCTGTCCCCTTTTTTATCTGTTTGATCTGGCGTAACGTCGTAGTTATAAGCTTCGCACACCCAAACCCTGCCTTTGGAATCAACGCTAATGTTGGTCGGATTTGTAACCATTGGCTCAGAAGCGAAAAGCTCTACGTTCAAACCTTCTGCGACCGTCATTGACGATAATGCATTTTGAGGAAGACGTTTTTGTTCCTCTGTTAATGAGGAGAAGTCTATTCTTTTGATGTCTCGACAAGAGAAAAGCTGAAGTATCGCGAGTGAATACATCCACCACGACCTGCAGCTCCGAAATGTCATAGTCAGAATGCCCATTTGGATGCAAGAACGCCAATGTGGGTGAAAGTATCAATCCATCATTTCTTAATAGCGTCATTCAGAGCGCTTGCTGCATTCTCAAGGAGACTACGTCAATGGAATGGGTTTTGCAAGATGCATAGCAACAGGTGAATTCTTACGCGAAGGATCTAACTCAGTTCAGGCTGATTATGATTAGAGAAAGCACAGCTAACCTGAATGGGATCCTTCGCGGGAGAGCTCAACGCATCTTTAGTAAATCCGTGCCTCCATTTCTATGCGCAAGTCTTTATAAAAAAGAGAAGACGCTCTGGACGATAGTCGTTGAAGATAACAAAAAACAGGTCAAGGATTAGGATCTCCCAAACCAAGATTCTCCCCTAATCCTGTAGACCTGTCTTGAAATCATTTGCGTGAGGAATTTGATCTAACTTTTTGATCATTGAAGTTTTGTCAGTAATGCCTCGTACCTCTTGTCGGATCTAAGTGAATTGAGATCCGGATCGTTCACATACTGATCTTTTGAATTGTATCCCATTGATACCGCCTTTTCTAATAAAACAAATGCTCTATCCTTTTCGCCAAGGATGGCATACCCACATCCGAGGTTGTAATAGTCGTGCGAGAGCGCAGGCCCTGTTTCAACAGCTTTTTCAAAATACTTCACTCCCTCTTTATGCTTATTCAACACAAACAGCCAATATCCAATGTTAGCGTATGAGTTGCGATTCAATTTATTTGCGCTGGCCAAGTCTGCAAGGCGACGTTCCGCCTCTTCATTATGATCTTTTGCATAAAGCACTACGATCAGATCAGTCTGCGCATGAGTATTATTAGGGTCGATCGATATTGATTTTTTCAGTACTTGCTCAGCCTCATCATACTGCTTAAGGCCGAACAAGTGCACCTCCATATTGGCTCAATGCGCGCGCGTCGTCCGGATGATCTGTAAGCCATGCTTTCAGAAGGGATGCTGCTTTTTCTGTGTCTCCGCCATATTGGGCCGCAAGAGTTGAACGGCCAATTGAATTAGGCCAACTATGAGGAGGTATAACATCCAGGTGGTTTTTCCAGAATGAAATTGTTTCCTTGATAATTATCCGTGAGTTATCATTGTCGTTGAACGAGTCGAAGCCATGAATTAGTCCGGTTGCCATTTGGATCCGCCACGGCGCATTGTTCTTCAAAACTTCGTTCCACATCGTAGTGTACCCACCCCGTACATCTCCTTCCGGAATAACAAATAATACCGGCAAATCTTTTCGAAAAGGGCCCTCTGGTTGTCTTCCGTAATACAAAACGGCGGCTTTGATTCCGCGGTACGCTTCAGCGCTCATCAAATAATTAACCGACTGCGTAACGTTTGCCGATGCAGCATACACTCCTAACCGTGTTGCATCAATATTGTACTTGCTTCCCTCCTTTTCTATGAATGAGAACACACCTTTTATGGATTCCATCGCCCGATCTCTGTCGCATTCCATTGAGATACCCACGTATTTGTTGGCGGCGATGAGCTGTGGCCATGTTCTGTAAGTTCCCCAGTCCTTAGCTTTCATTTCGCCTGGCGTATCTCCCAGTGAATTCAAAAAAACTATGGCGGGCAGGCGATCCGTGGGTTTTACATCGGGCGGCAGGTAGACATCCAGGTTTAACGTACCTTTTGAATCACTTAGATAAGGAACGTTGGCTCTTACCACCACATTCTTCATATCTGGATGCTCAAGTACGACTCCCCATGACCGCCCATCAAATATCGAAAGGGTCTGCTGCTGACCATAGACAGGGAATGCCGCAACAATCAGTAAGCAATAAAGTATTAGTCGCATACTCCACGTTTTAAGTTCTTCTGGTGAAGGAACGACCGTGGACGCAGAAAATCTTCAGCCCCGACAGGGACAGAAACAAAAAACCAGGCAATAAAGCAACGAGTTGAATTTGTACCCCAAACTGCCGTAGGTACTTGCTGCTCGAGTGTGCAATCAATTTTTTTTAAGTCAGCGGTGAAGTTAATATGCCGACAGAGACTACTGGGAAATAAGAACGCTTTTGTCAAACTCAAAAGTCTTTAACTAAATTTCGGTTAATGAAAGCACTTACTTTTCATGGTGTAGGACAAATAAAGCATGAGACGCTGCCGGATCCGGTTCTCGAATCTCAAACCGATGCCATCGTGAAAGTAAAATTGTGCGCTATATGCGGGTCGGACCTGCATGTTTACAATGGCAGTGAAAAAGGATGTGATCACGCGACAGCGATGGGTCATGAATTTGTTGGTGAAGTCATCGAAGTCGGCCATGAAGTTAAGACGTTGAAGCCGGGCCAAACAGTAATGAGTCCATTTAGCACAAGCTGTGGAAAGTGTCATTTTTGCAAGATGGGACTGACCAGCCGGTGCATTCAGAGTCAACTTTTTGGCTGGAGACAAAATAATTCCGGTCTTCATGGTGGTCAGGCTGAATACGTACGCGTACCGCTGGCAGATAACACGTTATTGCCGATTCCTGCCACCCTATCTCTAGAGCAAGCGCTTCTGCTGGGTGACGTTATTCCTACAGGATATTTTTG
Organism: uncultured Cytophagales bacterium; assembly: GCA_963774615.1. GTDB lineage: Bacteria > Bacteroidota > Bacteroidia > Cytophagales > Cyclobacteriaceae > Chryseolinea. The sequence goes on along the minus strand of CAVZFT010000029.1, from coordinate 207,469 downwards.
CGCCCATCAGGCCGAAATAAAACCTGGAGGAACCTATGTAGTGATCGGATGTGGCGCGGTGGGCCTGATGGCAATCCTCGGCGCGATTGAATTGGGTGCCACCTCTGTCTTTGCCATCGATACAATCCCCGAACGATTGGTTCTCGCTGAATCTTTCGGTGCACGACCACTCAATGCCCAACAGCTGGATGTTGTGCGTGAGGTAAACCGATACACTCATGGGCTGGGAGCAGATGCTGTATTGGAAGCAGTTGGAAACAATAACAGCCTCGCTCTCGCTTATTCTCTGGTAAGGCCAGGCGGAATTATTTCCATGGTCGGAGTAAATAACGAATCTTCCCTCCCATTCTCACCTTCCGATGCTTATAATAAGAATCTCACCTTTAAAGTTGGTCGCTGCCCCGCACGTTTTCTGATGGAAAAACTTTTGCCAGCCGTGCTTTCAAAAAAATACAATTACAGCGCTATTGTTTCCCACCGGTTGGATCTCAAAGATGGTGTTGACGCTTATACGATGTTTTCAAAAAAAACTAATAACTGTGTCAAAGTCGTTTTGAAATGTGACTGAACCATCAGCAAAGTTAGGGCATGCGAGGGTTGTTCGTTATTTTTACAATATGCGTCAGCTCGTAGCTATTGTTTTTGCCGATATGGTAGGGTACACTGCAGTGATGCAGGAGAATGAGCAATTGGCGCGCCTGAAACGATCGCGTTTTAAGGAAATTCTCGATTCGTCCCTCGAAAAGTTTCAGGGAAAAGTTCTGCAACATTACGGGGATGGCGCGCTCAGTATTTTTGGAAGTGCTATCGATGCGGTTCATTGCACTGTGGAAGTTCAGCGCCAGTTACAACAACATCCTAAGGTTGATGTTCGTATTGGAATTCATACTGGCGATGTGATGATGGATGAGGGAGCGATTTATGGTGACGGTGTAAACCTTGCTTCCCGCTTAGAATCGCTTGCAACACCAGGGAGTATCCTCGTTTCAGAAAAAGTATTTGATGAAATAAAGAACCAGGAGGACATCCGCGTAAACGAGCTTAGGCTTTTTTGAATTCAAAAATGTCAAACAACCGGTCAGGGTTTTCGCCATTTCGAATACTGGAATGATTGTTCCCGCGCGAGCAGAACTGCAAGGCAAAACACTTCAACCTCAAAACCGCCTTGCTGTATTGCCTTTTATTAACATGAGCGCCGATCCGGAAAATGAATACTTCAGCGACGGAATTACAGAGGAACTTCTCAATGCTTTGACAAAGGTCGAAGGACTGCAGGTCACTTCCCGCACATCGGTCTTCGCTTTTAAAGGAAAACATGCTGACATTCGTGACATAGCCATAACGTTGAACGTTGATAAAGTTCTTGAAGGAAGTGTCCGAAAGTCCGGTAACCGTGTTAGAATCACTGCGCAGCTTATAAACGCTGCCGACGGATATCACATATGGAGTGAAACATATGATCGAAATCTCAACGATATTTTCGAAGTTCAGGACGAGATCAGTGGGATCATTGCGAATAAGTTGAGGGAAAATTTGACGGCCCAGCAAAAGTCAACAACACTGGTACGAACACCAACGCAAAACGTCGAGGCTTACACTCACTACCTCAAAGGTTTACATTTTTTGAATAAAATGACTCCTGCCGATTCAAAGCGTTCCATCACTTCTTTCGAGCAGGCAATATCGCTCGAACCCAACTATGCTTTGGCTTATGCGATGACGGCAGCCGCCTACAGCTATCTTGGCTCAACGGGGCAGATCCTGCCGAAAAAGGCTTTTGCAGCTCGTACACCAATATGCCGACAGAGCGCTTGAGATAGACGATTCAATTGCTGAAAGCCATATTGCAAAAGCAGCGGCCTATCTGTTTTACGATTGGAAATGGGAACCCGCGTTTCAGGCGCTTCAACGAGCAAGACAAATCAACCCTGGGGCTACAGCAGCGCATCAACTCCTTGGATTCTATTATATTCTCATGGGTAAAAAAGAAGAGGCGATCCAAATAATGGAGGAGGCCGTTCGACTTGACCCGCTCTCTCCGATAATGAATCACCACCTAGGAAATATTTATCAATTTGCAGAGCGATATGACGATGCAATCAAGCAAGCCGACAAGTTATTGGAAATGGACCCGCAGATGCGGATAAGTATAGAGCTCAAAGCGTGGGCAACTGGCCTGCGGGGCGATTGGCAAGAGGCTTTGAAGCTGTTCGAAGAAGTTCACAGGCTCACCAATCACCCCCTTAAAGGTCTGATGGGACTGGGATATGCTTACGGAATGCTGGGCAACATTGATAAGGCAATGGAATGTATTAAGAAACTTGAACAACGTCAGATCGAAGAACCAGATTCTGTCATCGACACTGACTTGGTAGCAGTTTGGTTGGCCGTCGGAAACTTCGACAAAGTGTTTTATCACATCCGACAGTGTATCGAAAAGCGAACGTTACCAATAAATTTCTTCACTCAATATCCGCCGTTCAAAGTCCTTAAGAAGGATCCAAGATATCAAGAACTCGTTAACCTTGTCGCCTGACTGCTAGCCCCTTAAAAGCGAGTGATTATTTTTGATAGACCTTCTCCAATACTTCTATTCGTCCGTCGATCTCAGGTACTGGCAGATTCAAAATTCTGGCGATCAATGGGTAAACGTGGACGTTTTCGAATGCAGGAATCTTCAAGCCAGACTTTATATGAGGACCGCTAGCGATAAATATGCCCCGCATCTGCGGAACCTGAACAGGGTCATATCCATGCGCACCAAAAGTTGAACCTTGCTTACGTGTGGCTTCAAATTTTTTCCGGTTACGCTCAACAATGTAATAACCAGGATTAGCCGTAATCAGCACGTCACCTGACCGCACGGCGTTGTAATGCCAGTTGGCGGGAAATTCCTCTTGCGTCCGAACAGTGAATTTTCGTGACTTGCCCTTTAATGCATTATATAGTGAGTCACGTTGAAGCTCACTGCTAACGTAAAGGTGAGCCTGCGTTCCTCCAACGGAGTACTTAACATTACTGTTCTTCAGATCCATTATTTCGTCCAGAAAAATGTATGTCGAGGGCTCTTCCTTCATACTAAGCATTCCATGATCAGAAACTACAACAACATTAACAGGCAGTTGCGTGTTCTTTAGGCCTGTCATGAGCCTCCCGAGCAGGCGGTCGGCGTTCATCACGGCACTCCGAGCTTCGGCAGATTCCGGGCCATACAAATGTGCTTCATGGTCTGGCGATGAAAAATATAACGTAATGAAATGAGGTCTTTCAGCCTCCGGAAGGCTCAACCATTTCATAACCTGGTCGACACGCAACGTGTCGGCTATCGCCTCGTCGTATGGGTAGAAATAATCAGGTCGTAGTTCCTCTTTCGGCAGCTCCGACCCGACCCAAAAAAAAGACGCTGTTCTGATATTATTCTCTTTCGCAAGTTTCCATAAAGGCGTTCCACTATAGTAGTATGGATCCTGTACCCTATTGCGCATCTTCATGCTGTAATATTCATTCCGGTCTGGATCATAGAATGAGTTATCCACCAAACCGTGATGCCCTGGGTAAAGGCCGGTTACTAATGTGTAGTGGTTCGGAAAGGTTTTGCTGGGGAAAGATGGAATAAGTCCCTCCGCCTCAGTTCCATTTTTCGCAAGTGATTGAAAATTGGGTGGGCCGAATAACTTCGAATAGTCAAAGCGGAAACCATCGAATGAAACCAAAATGACGTAAGGAACATCGTCCTGATCTTGCGCCATTAGTGACGCATGCAGAAATGCAATACAAAATAGTAATGCTGCGACTTTCTTCATTCAGCCGTAAAACTATAAAAGTCTCTCAATTTAAAAACCGCAGCAAATTAGCTGTTCGTTAATTCAGGTGCACGTAAACGTTTGCAGCGCTAGCGCACCCGTTGATAGAATCCGCTTACCTTAACAAGCTTGATAGTGTCACCGTTGCAGTCAACACCTTTGCTCGCTTCTATCACGGTGTAACCTTTACACGCCCTCTTTAAAATTTTCGCCGGTATTTGTGCTTCCCTTTGGTCAGCGCCAAGAACCAGAAATGCAAACAGCCCTAAGGTTAATAAAAACAATAGCCTTTTCATTTCACAATCAATTAAAGCCACCAATACTCTAGAGAAAACTGTACCAATTAAATGTTGGTTTGCAAACGATAACATAGGGGTTCCGGTTGTGGAAAATTGCCACACTAAAGAGAATTTTATGGGCATTTGGCCCCCAAATCAGACAATGGGATGATTAACTGTTAACCAACTACCAGGATCCCGGATACAATAGGCGATGGACCACTGATTTTGAGGGTTTCCAATCGATCGGATGGGCAGGCGCGCAACGCACAATAACTTTCACAGTTGAGGCACGGATCGTACATTCGAGCATGAACGGGACAATTCGCGAACATCTAAAACCAGGACTGAAAGTTAAGATCGTCTTGAAAAAAGATCAGCGGTCGGGTGTTCTTACGGAGGGTATTATTAAATCAATCCTTACAAAATCAGCAATACATCCTCACGGGATCAAGGTTCTTCTGGAAAATGGCGCGATCGGGCGGGTTAAAGAAATTGTCCAATGATCTTATTGGCAATACTACCTCCTCTCAAGGATCAGTGTATTTGTGTCGCCATTGCCACCACTTTCATGCTGAAGAGTGATTTGGGTAGTCGAGGATTCAACGACGATCCAATCTTCATTTAGCTCTTCGAGCGGGCTAGCGGTCCCAAAATCAAGATAAAGCTTGGTACTTCCCTGGCTCGAGTCCTCAGTATCCCAGGAGCCTTGAACAGATAACGAGTTCTTTGTAGCAATCGCCACATCGTCATCGTTGAATAAGAATGAATAGCCCTCGAAATCGCTGGTCTCGTCCACTTTGTCGAAGAAATATGCCACCTTCCATGATCCTTGTCCTAAGGTCTTTTCGACGGCCTGGCTATCATTATCATCCATGTCATCATCGTCATGATTACACATTGAGGCTGTCGAAAGTATAGCAGCCAGAACAAGCAATGAAGGGTGTAAAAAGTGCCTCATAAGTTAAATTGGAGTAACGATGCCTTTGGCAAAATAACAGATGGCGGGCCCATTAAATTGCGGGAAAAGTCAAAATCTTCGTGTGAATAAAGCAAAAAGCCAGGCTTTTTGGGCCTGGCTTGCAATGTTTAATGATGAATCTATTAATTGGCTAACCGAACGTTAACCGCATTCAATCCTTTTTTGCCTTCTTTAAGTTCAAAAGTGACTGCATCATTTTCATGGATCGCGTCAACAAGAAGCCCTGAGATGTGCACAAAGTACTCTTGTCCTGTTGCTGTTTCCTTAATAAATCCGAATCCTTTGGACTCATTAAAGAATTTTACTGTTCCTTCTTTCATTATTAAATTAATTAGAAAATATTTCTGCAAATATAATAGAATAATTCGACTACGCTACACCCTCCGCATCGTCCATAAAGGCTTCAAGCCCTGAAACACTGGTTTTTAGGCCGGTCTGGTGAAAGATAATCGTAACCTATAGACTTATGCTTCGTAAACGGAGTAGAGTATTTTTTAGACTTCAGAAGTATCGAAACGATGTGGACAGAATTTTTGCGACCTTCTTCCATCAGAAGGTACTGCTGCGATTAGTTTAAAAAACAGAATATTATTAAAGGTCTTCCCCGGGAGGGACAGGAAAAATATGGGCTGGATAACAGTATATATAAGAGGAAAATCAGGATTTGAGCAGGAGGTATTGGACCGGCTTAATGGGTCGGACTTTCCGTTCATGCCCGGCACTTCTTACGAAAAAGGTGTAATGCTGTGTTGGATTCCGGATCAAAGGCCTCTTCGGTCTTTTAAGCAGGAGATCGGAAGTAAGATAGTTTTCCGTTACCGATTGCGCTTCTATACGAACGTTGAAGCTTTTATCGAACAACGACATAATGAGCAGTTGGGTGAGGAAATACAAACGGAACAACAATCTTGAGCAACGCAGCTGCTGGCGTTGATTATTTATTTTATTCCCAACCCATTTATCCAGGTTAATGCCGCTTCGGTCAGCTCAGGGATAATGACGTTCTTCCCAACCTTGAATGAATGATCGGCACCTTCAAATGTGACCAGCGTAGCCAACTCCAACCCCCCGGTTACCTGTTTCATAAGCTTGAGGTCAGCAAGTGCGTCCCGCGTGCCCTGTAGAAAGAGCATAGGGACACCTACTGACTTAAGATGCTCCGCCCTTGACACAGAAGCCTGACCGGGTGCATGCAACGGGAATCCAAAAAAAACAACACCCTTTATATAGGGTATTTCCGCCTTCGACAATACATGTGAAGACATCCTACCGCCAAAAGATTTTCCGGCCCCAAGCAATGGAACCTTTGGATACAACGTCGACGCTTTCTCCCAGACCGCGGAAATGGTCTTTTCTGCGATAGGCGCTGGGTCTGGTCGTTTCTTGCCGTTTTCAGTGAAAGGAAAATTGAAACGCAATGTGGCCACAGAGTGTTCTGCCAGCTGCTTGGATAGGGTCTCCATAAACGGATGGCTCATACCGGCCCCCGCTCCATGGGCAACTATCATCAGAAATTTCACCTTCTCTGGTTCGACAATTATGCCCGAAACAGACCCAATATTTTCTGATACTTTGATGGTTAATGTTTTGGATTTCACGTTATGAAATAAATAGTTTTTTCCGAATGTGCCTTGTCTAAGGTGCCTCTTTAATTTAGGACGTTGAACTCATATAAGCTAAAAGACAAAGATCAAGATCAGAATTTCCTCGCTGGAAATCCCGTAAAAGGCAGCGCCGTATTTCTCAAAACCGAATTCAAGGATGGCATTATCAATAACGATGAAAGGATTGTGATCATTCTTTCCAATGGAAAGAAATATATGGGAAAAGTGGTAAGCTTCAATTATACATCAAAGGGTGAGCTAATTGAGGGACATCTGGAGATAATCAAGGTCTGATCACCTGATCTTCTTTCGCTTGTCTTCCTTGTATTGCGTCGTCTTTGTGCCTTTCTTCTTATTGAAAATACGCTGAAAAAAGTTTCTGTCGGATCTCGACAGGTCACAATCGAGACGGTTTATGAGTTCAGAAGATAGCGGCGCAAACTTCGCTGTACTGATACTCCGCAAATCTTTGTCTTTGTTTACTTTCTGAAGTAACTGGGCAACAATTGGCAGCGCCGTTGTAGCGCCCTGCCCCGATGATGTTCTTCTGAAATGAAGCGCGGGATCGTCTGCGCCCACCCAGCAGCCAATCACCAGTTTAGGTGTAATGCCGATGAACCAACCATCGGTATTGGATTGTGTGGTTCCAGTTTTTCCGGCGATATCGTTGGTTAAACCATACGTTGACCTTAGCCCTGCGCCCGTCCCTTCATTCACAACCCTCTTTAACATATGCAACATCATACCAGCTGTCTCGGGTGAAATTGCCCGTTCACTTTCACTCGCCGGTTGAAAGCTCTCCAATACTTTGCCATCGCCACTTGTTATCGATGTGATATAAAACGGCTCCGCATAATTTCCTTTGTTGGCAAACACACTATAGGCGCCAACCATTTCCATCATTGAAATGGAGGCAGTTCCCAACGCTAGTGACGGTACATATGGCAGATCGCTCGTGATGCCCATTTTTTGTGCTGTCTCAATTGCGTTTGATATTCCGGTCTTCTCCAGAAGTTTTACTGAAACGGTATTTACAGAACCAGCCAGCCCGCCTTCCATAGAAAATTTTTGATCGTAGGTCTCATCGTCGGAGTTTGAGGGAGTCCAATCCTCCATGTTCTCGTATGCCGTGCGGCGTGCTGAAGTGTAATCACAGGGACCAATTCCTTTTTCCATTGCCGCCGCATAGACCACAGGTTTGAACGTTGACCCTACCTGCCGCTTGGTGCTTTCTCTCACATGATCATATTGAAAGTATTCGTGATCAATCCCACCGACCCATGCCCTAATCTCTCCATTGGAGGGATCAACAGCCAACAAACCTGCCTGCAAGAATTGAAGATGACGGACCAATGAATCATAAACGCTTACTTCCACCTCTGTTTCACCCTTCCACGAAAATACCTTTCTTAACCCTGGTTTTTTAAGCTCGGCAATGATCTCCTTTTCACTCAGTCCCGACTGTTTCAGCTGCGTATACCTGGGGAGATATGTCAATTTCGACATCGCCACCTGCTGGAGACTCTTTTTGTCGACCTCATTGAGAAATTTCTTCTGAAGCTGCTCCATTTTGGTTCTCACCGACTGTTCAGCATAGCGCTGTACCCTTGAGTCTATCGTGGTATAGATCTTCAACCCGTCAGTGTAAAGATTATAACGTGATCCGTCGTCCTTAATATGATCCCGGCACCACTGCAACAACTGTTGCTTTATGTACGACCTGAAGTAGGGCGCTAGTCCCGTGTTGTGAGACATCTTACTATACTTGAGCTTAAGCGGAAGTGCGCGCAGGGAATCTTTCGTCTGGTCGGAAATGAACCTGTATTTCGCAAGCTGTCCAAGTACAACATCCCTTCGCTCCTTTCCGCGAGCAGGAAACAACCGGGGATTATATCGATGAGTTGCTTTGAGCATGCCAACCAGAACAGCGGATTGGTCCAGAGTAAGTTTGTTCACCGGTACGGAAAAGAAACGTTCCGCGGCCGTCTTGACGCCATAAACATTATCTCCAAATGGGATGGTATTCAAATAGAGCACTAGAATTTCGTCCTTCGAGTATACATTTTCGAGTCGTCGTGCCATGATAATTTCTCTCACCTTATTGATCGGCAATGAAAACAGCCAGTATGACCTTCTCGGGTATAAATTCTTGGCCAATTGTTGGGTCAATGTGCTTCCGCCACCTGCGGACTCGCTTTGAAGAATGATTCCTTTGATCAGCACCCGTATCAAACTTCTTGTATCCACCCCATGATGTTGATAGAATCGGACATCCTCTGTAGCGATCAATGCTTGTTTAAGAGACTGAGGGATATCCGCAGCAGGAACAATGGACCGATCCTGCAGATAATAACGTCCTAAGAGAACGCTATCGGCGCTATAAACTTCAGTCGCTTGCTGATGACGAATGCTGAGCAATTCTTTCTTGGACGGAATCCGTCCGAAAACGCCGATCCACACCAGAATGACGAAAAACAGGGCAAAAGCAAAAACTCCGGCAAGGGTAACAAATAGGATCCGCGCAGTGCCTTGTTGACGCAGATATCCATACCATCCTTTTATGCGCACCTTTGCCTCTAAGAGAAACCTTTCGATCGAATCGTTCATGAGTCTTTGCGAACTAACGAAATACTACACGCAAAAAGCATGCAGACAATAAGAATCATTCGACCAATTATCAATAATTACCGTATCTGGCAATGGAAGGTTTTAGTCTTTCAAAGGGAGGGAAGAACAAAGTAAGAAGAATCAAGTAATTAGAGCGCCAACTTATATCGATTGTCGCCGGTCCGGCGAATGAGCTCAAGGCCCAATTTTGTCTTCAGGTTCTGGATATAAACCTCGATTGATGTGTCAAACAGGTAGATTTCCGAGCCCCATATATTTCGGAGCAAATTCTCATGGGAGATTATCTTATTTGGGTTTTGAGCAAAAAAGAACAACAACTCAAATTCAGGCTTACTTAAAGGCACTTCGGATTCACCGATTTTAACAGAATTAGATTTCCTGCTTATGATGATGTTACCGATATGAAGCTCGGGAATGCTTTTGCGAATTACGAAACGCCTCTTCAACACCGTCTTCACTTTGTAAGTAAGCGCCCGAAGTCCGACAACTTTTTCTATAAAATCATCTCCCCCCGTATCAAGGGCAGCCTCACGGTAGTATGTTTCTGATTTAGCCGTAAGAAAGAAAATATACGTGTCCTCAAAACGTTTAAGGCTGCGGAGTTCTTTGCATATCTCAATGCCATTCGGATGTGGCATCATGATGTCAAGAATAACAAGATCCGGCATGAACTCCTTCGCTACCTTGACCGCTTCCCAGCTGTCTTCGATTACCTTGACTTTGAAGCCTTCTTTTTCGAGGTTGTACGCTAGCAGTTCCAGAATGTCCCTGTCGTCATCCACCACCAATACACGGAACGATCGTTTCTCACCCATATTCTTAGGGCAAATTTACGCACCTGTTGTTATGCTGTCTTTATAGCGCAGTTATGTGGAAATGAAGATTTGAGGGTTAATGGCAATGGAGTTAACAATAGATTTATTTCTTGGCCATCTTAACCGCCAATGATACTGCCTCGGCGGTAACATCCTCGAAGTTAACAACAACATGATTATTGCTTTCGACCCACTCCTGGATCTTGTCAAGATTTTTTTTTCTCAACCTCTTTAATACAGGAACACCAAGTGCTTTGAGGGAAGCTGCGTTATAAAATTGTTCCAACTGCGATTGCATAGGTACCACCATCAATTTTTTCTTCAGGAACAAGGCTTCAGCTGGTGTTTCAAAACCTGCACCACAAAGAACGCCTTTTGAGGTGGTCATGCTTGCGGCGAAATCTTCACTGTTAACTGGATAAACAGCAACTTTTCCTGAATGATACGCCTTCCTAGTATGTTTTGAAAACACGTGCCATTTAACAGGAATCTTCGACAACAGCGGAACAAGCTTGCGATCATCGTATGCGGGCAAGTAAACAGTATAGTGATCCTTCACCTCTACATTACAATTTCGTATAGCCGAACGGATAACAGGAGTGAATATATTTTTATCATACTTTTCAAAATGAAACGCAACATGTTTATCTGCCGGTGCATAATTATGAAGTATCCACTCACCCACAGGATCCAATTTATTTGGTTTTGGAACCTTAGGTGACAATAACGCCGATTGATGACTTAAGGCGACACAGGGGATTTCGCGTTTTCTGCATGCCCAGGCTGAGATAGGTTCAAAGTCGTTGATGACAAAATCATACTTCTCGGCAGGAAACTTCTTGATCTCTTTGTACACATCCTTTGAACTATTGTTCTTGAACGTCTTAAGAAAGTTTATTCCGCCACTTTTGCCAAAATAAAAACTAAGACCTTTTGATTTGTACTTGACAGGATAACTCAACTTTATGTCGGCTTGTGAGCCGCTCACAAAAACGTCCAAGTCTCCATATTGCCTTAGCAACGGAATAACGTCTTCGGCGCGCGCGAGGTGACCGTTGCCAGTGCCCTGAATTGCATAGAGAATTTTCACTTCTTAGTTGTTAGGAATTCGTTGACGAGCCCTCGGAAGATCTCGTCGTTATCGAGCTTCTTGCCAAAACGTTTGGGCAATTTAATTGACTGAGCCTTAATATCATCAAGATAACGATAAATCTTCCATTCACCTTCATTGTATTCGAGAGCGGTGAGATTTTCAACCCAGTCTCCGGAATTCAAGTACATTACTTCACCTTTCTCCGTAATGATCTTCTTGATCTCCGGGTGATGAATGTGACCACACACGACGTAATCAAAGCCATTTTCGATGGCAATGTCGGCGGCCACTTTTTCAAAATCATTAATGAATTTAACGGCTGACTTCACACTGTCCTTTACCCGCTTGGAGAGTGATATCTTCTCTTTGCCAAACCTGGTGAGACACCAATTAACAAAAGTGTTGATGTGAATTAACGTGTCGTAACCAACAGCGCCAAGCTTTGCCAGCCATTTGGAGTACTTCATCGTAACATCAAATACATCGCCATGAAAGATCCAGGCTTTCTTACCCGCTAATTTTATTACGACCTTGTCGTCGATGTGAAAGGATCCTATCCTGAAACCCGAGAATTTCCGAAGCATCTCGTCGTGATTGCCTGTGAGATAGATGATCTTAGTGTTTCTTGCCAGCAAGCCAGTAATATGCTTCACCACCTGCATGTGGGATTTCGGCCAGTAACGCTTCGTAAACTGCCACATGTCTATTATGTCGCCGTTGAGTATTATTCGTTTGGGCTTGATGGTTTTGAGATAGCGAAGAAGCGCTTCCGCATGACAACCATAGGTGCCAAGGTGTACATCGGATAATATAACGAGCTCTACGTCCCGTTTCCTCTTTTTTCCCATATCAACTTGTGGCAACTCTTGCGTTGAGGGTCGCCCACTATTGGATTCCTATGGCAAAATTTCTATACAAAAGTAGGTCGATCACTTCGAATTCGCACTATTTGTTTTATTATGAAATTGTTACCGTGAGTCAAAACTTGAATCGCATGTATTTGATCTTTTCACCTTTTGCGGCAAACATCTCTTCATAACGGGTACGTATATCAAAGCATTCAGTCCTAAGATCAGATGAGTACAAATCATCCGTGAACTGAAGATCGTCGATGTCATTTCGGTTTTGAGTCTCCTCCAACGTGTAGGAATAGAGCTGTGAGTTGTCAGTCTTTAGCCGAATGTAACTCCCCTGCTTAACCAGTTTTTTGTAAATATCCATGTAGCGAGGACTGGTCAGGCGGCGTTTAATATCACGCTTTCTCGGCCGTGGGTCAGGAAATGTTATCCATATTTCGTCGATTTCCCCAGGTTCAAAGAAGTTTTCGATCAAAAGGATTGGTGTACGCAAAAATGCAACATTGGTAAGTTGATTTTCGAGGGCGAGTGTGCTTCCCTTCCATATCCTTTCACCCTTAATATCTACACCAATGAAATTATTTTCAGGAAACCGTTTAGCGAGGTTCACGCTGTATTCACCTCGGCCGCAAGCAAGCTCGAGAGTTATAGGGTTGTTATTCCGGAAGTAACTGGCGCGCCATTTCCCTTTGATGGAATCGTAAATATCTTTTGTGCGTTCAATTACATTGTCGCGTTCCTCAATGATCCGGAATCTCTCCAGCTTACGTTTCATAGACCTTCAATCTCTGCTACTACAAATGTACTTCCACCAATAAAGATCATGTCTTTTTTTGAGGCGTTATGCTCCGCCTCTCTTATCGCTTCATTAACGTCACGGATAACTTTACCTGTTAATCCGAAAGCAGCAGCCTGTTCCGCCAGCAAACCAGCATCAAGCGCCCGAGGTAGATTTGCCTGGCAAAAGTAGTAATAAGCCTTTTGCGGCAAAAGCTGCAACACTGCGGAAATATCTTTGTCCTTTACAACGCCTATCACCATATGCAGCGAGTCATACACCTGCGCTTTGATCTGCCTTACCACTTCCTTTATCCCATCGGGATTATGCGCGGTGTCGCAGACCTTCATGGGATTCATTCCCAACAGCTGCCATCTTCCTTTGAGACCGGTTAGTGAAACGACCTGAAGGAGGCCGATGCGGACAGCATCGTCTGATATCGTCCATTTCATGTCCCGTAAAAGGTCAATTGCGAGAAGCACACCGGCAATATTCTTCATTTGATAAAATCCCTGTAAGGGCAATTCAAGGTCTTTGAAAATGGAGTCCCTGCCTCTGAAGGCATCATAGACAACCCGACCTTTACTAATTCTTTGATTCACCCGATAGTTATCAGAAGCAAAATAAATAGGCGCACGCAACCTGGCGCTTTTCTCCACGAACACGTCTTCCACTTCGGCTTGGTGTTCACTGACGATGACGGGTACATTCCTTTTGATGATCCCCGCTTTTTCGCGTGCAATCTTTTCAAGCGTTTCTCCCAGTATTTCCTTATGATCCCAGCCAATGTTCGTGATGATGCTTAGCTCGGGGACAATTACGTTTGTTGAATCCAACCTGCCACCCAACCCAACTTCAATTAGCGCAATATCAACCTTGCTCGATACAAAAAAATCGAACGCCATGGCTACTGTAATTTCAAAAAATGAGGGATGTATTTTTTCAATTAGCGGGCGTATACGGTTGACGAAATCGATAACAAAACTCTCCGGAATTTCCACGCCGTCAATGCGAATTCGTTCCGTAAATTCCTTCAGGTGAGGTGACGTATACAGACCCGTCTTGTATCCGGCAGTCTGTAGAATAGAAGCAATCATGTGCGACGTGCTTCCTTTGCCGTTGGTTCCTGCCACGTGAATACTCTTGAACTTTGCCTGCGGATTTCCGAGCGCTTGGCATAGAGCAATAGTATTCGACAGATCGTTCTTCAGTGCCGCCGCCCCGATCCGCTGGAACATGGGAAGATTATCATACATGTAGCGGAGTGTCTCCTCGTACGTAATAAACATGGTGCGAAAATACGAGGAATTGAAATACAGAGTATGCGGGCTTTTATAACCCGATCTCTCTAGGGTCTATGCCAACATCATCAGCACTAAAGCGGAGAATAGCTAATACTTCCGTATACGCCAGGAGCTTCGCCTCGATGTGGGTTAATTCTTCGGGATCGGCAAAATTCTTTCGTTCCCTTAACTCGCGAATGTTACTGTGGATGGTTATCAGCACATCCTGAATGAATTCTATGTGCCGGGTGCTCATATTAGCGTTTTGACTCGAGACTATTTGGATACCACCTTGAATGTGATCTTTCCTTCAGATTCGGCAGTGATTAGCTCCTTTAGGAATGAATTCAAGTTGCTGAATCATTTCCATGAGCTTTCGCTGCTGCCTCAAGACTCAGTCCCCTTTGAACAGGTGTAACTTTAACTACTGCTCCCTCTGCATCGACCTTGACAATAAATTCATAAACACCATATGCCCCATCAGGTAAGCGTCGGGGGCTGAACTTTGGGCCAATCGAATCCATTGAAGCCAGACATTGAAACTCCGCCACCGCCTCCGCCAGGTTGACCATAAAGCGCTTTAGCATCCAACTTTCCTTCAGGATTGCCTTTGTCGCCCGTTTTGTCCTTGTCGTCACCGTGATTTCCAGGAGTACCTTCCTTATTACCCTCTTTTTCAGCAGTAGCCTGCTCGTTGCTGGGTTTGTATACAGCTTTGGGTTGCTCCTTCTTTACTTCAGGCTGTTTCTCAACCTTTTTTTCCTCGACTTTTTCCTTAGGTTTCTCTTTTGGTGGTTCAGGCTCCTTTTCTTTCACCACCACTGGACTTTCAACCTTTGATACAGGTTGCTCCTCGACTTCTTTTATATCGGCCGGTTTTGCGTCTTCCTTTACGGCCTCTTGCTTTGACCTCAGGTTCTTCCTGAACTTGTTCCTCTTGTGGTGATTCTTCCGGTTGATCTCCCTCATTACCTACCGGGGTCTCAGGCTGGATATCGCCACTACCCTCTGTGTCCAAACCAAAATTCAACTCGATTCCGTATTCGGGCAGAGGTGGATTGGGCGCCCTCCATGCTATGATAACAAACAAGAGAAAAACAACCAGTACCTGTATCCCGGCCGTGGATAGGGCAGCAATTCTTTTGTTCTTCTTCTCCTGCTCTTGTTCGGTCATAACTATTTCGGTTTCGTCGCTACGACAACCTTCGCTTCAAGTGAGGTTGCTAATCCAGCTACATATACCAAATGTTCCGATGGAACGTCTTTATCGATGTGTAATACCACTGATCCACCGGCTCCACCTAGACGGCTCTTGAGCTCACCTTCGAGTGTCGCTTTAGTTACCTTCTTATCATTAACGTAGTACTGCAGTCCCTTCGTAACGGTAACGGACACCTTTTGAACTTCAATGGTGCTTGCTTTGCTGCTGGGAAGGTTCACTGGCAATCCTGAAGGTGTCACGAATGACGACGTGAGCATGAAAAAAACCAGTAACAAAAATATCAGATCAGTCATGGAGGCCATACTGAAACTTGCATCTATTTTGTTTTTGGAGCTAAGGTTCATATGCTTATCAACATTAATAAAATTAACGAGGTTCCTGCAACAAATCAATAAAATCGATAGAGGTGTACTCCATCTTGTGGATGACCTTTTGTACGCGTGAGACGAGATAATTGTATGCAAGATAAGCGATTATACCCACGATAAGGCCCGCCACAGTAGTGATCATGGCTGTGTAAATGCCCGATGACAAGAGTTTCGGACTCACCGAACCTTCTTCCTGGGAGATTGAGATAAAGGCCTCCACCATACCGATAACGGTTCCAAGGAATCCCATCATTGGTGCGGCACCAGCGATCGTAGCCAACGTAGGTAAGTTCTTCTCAAGCTTAAACACTTCGATTTTTCCAACGTTCTCGATAGATGCTTCTATATTTTTTAATGGGCTTCCGATACGCGCTATACCTTTCTCGATCATACGGGCCACAGGAGTACCATTCTGTGAGCACAACATCTTGGCGCCATTAATATCGCCGCGAAGGACGAGTTCCTTAATTCGACCCATAAATGTTTCTGGATCCTGATTGGCTTTGTTGATGGTCAGCACCCGCTCAATAAAGAGATAAATAGCTAACACCCAAAGCACGGCGATTGGGATCATCATGAATCCGCCTTTGATTGCAAGATCAATTACTGATAACGATTGACCGACTACTGCTTCCGGTTCAGTGACTGCATCCGTCACAATTTGAAGTAAAATCATTTAAATGTATTAGTTTAAAAAATAAAGTCTATGGAGCCACCGCGCTCCATACTTTGCCGTCAGGCTATTAAAAAACAATAAATATTAATACTTAATAACCCAGATCTTATCACCGTAATCACCACCCTTCATTCCGTCTGCAGTAGCTTGTGCATTGGCGTAAGTATCGCCATCAGCCACAGCCAGCCGGTGAAACTTGGTTTTGCCAAATGGAGGAATAATATGACTCGTCACACCTTTGGCGCTGAGTTTTTTTGCATAATCCATTATGAGGTCACCATCAATTGAGCTGGCGACAACAACAAAATAACGTCCCTGCCTGTCATTTAGTGTCTCGATTGTTCCGGCTGGTGGAGTTGCTACCGCTGCTGCTGCCGCAGACTTCTTTTGCTCGTCAGCAAGCCGACGTTGTTCCTCCAGTCTTGCCGCCTCCTTCTTTCTGGCATCCTCCTGGGCAATTATTCGGTCGCGTTTGAGTTTTGCTTCTTCCTGGAGTTGTTGGGGTCGATACAATGCAAAATACCAGGCAGCGCCACCAGCAATTAACAAGACAAGAAGCACGCCCAATACCTTGGGCCAAATTGCGGGCTTTTCGTCCTGATATGAATAAGAATATGATGGCTCATAGAATTGATTTTCCTCAACGAACTGTTCTTTTGGTTGCTCCTCTGCCTTTACTTCCGGTACTGGTTCTTCAGAGGCAATTGGAGTAGGCTCCGGTTGAGTTTCGGGACTCTCGTTTATTTTGTTCTCTTCGACCGGAGTATCACGCTTGAGAGGCTCATACTCAATCTCGGGAAGGCCAAAGGTATCATCCGCGTTTTCGGGATTCTCCTGAGGCTGATCTTCATTTTGTTTTTTTCTTCTAGCCATAAGGCGTTAATTGGTTAAGTACCAGAGCAATTATACAAAATTAAGCTAAAATTTCACCCATCCAAGCGGTTCGCCGTCGCTGTGCCATCTACGATCATTATGTCAAATTACCTTGCTCTCAAAAGCTCCATGTGATACCCGCCATTAACTGGAAGCCACGCACAGGATAGTTGAGAAAAAGTGGATACTTATTCGAAGTGATGTTATGAAGCTCCACAAACGCTGAGAAGCTCTGCGAAAACAGATACTCAGTCTTGAAATTAAGATCGAATGCAGCATCTAACTTTACTACAGTATCCGTGACCGGATCCTTCGCCTTCATACCTCCCTGGGCAATCAGATCCGCGCTAAAAATAAACTTATCATAAAGGTTATAAGAGCCATTTGCTGTTAGCTTATACGTTGGTCTGTGCCAAGCCTCATCGATGCTTCCCGTTCCGTAGTTATAAAAATCACCACGCAACATGAACTTGGCGACTTCCGACTGTGCATAGCTTAACGCAGCAAAGAGGTTAGCCCGTCGTGTTCCCGCTCCCTCGTCGTAAACAACGTCAAACTTCGCCTGATCATTTTCTGAATTCACGAAGTAGTACCAGTTCTTCAAACTCGCGAACGACATTCCCGAGTGAACGGCTACCTTGTTTCCAAGCCTTGCTTTTAACCCGACACTAAAGTCCAATGCTTTGTTCGTATGAAAGATCGGCACATTGGGTGCCAACCACAGATTCTCATAAGAAAGCGATTGTAAGGACACTTTCTCAATGCCACCTGTCAACGACGCTACAGCATCCACAGTAGGGCTCAAAGGATAGGATGCTCTTACATCGGGATAAAAGTGCAGCTTCTTTGAGTCAATCGTATCGTTTTCGTATGCCGCTGTAATTCCAACGCTAAGCTTTAGATCGTCAATCACCACGAATTGATACGATGGAGTAACGGTAAAGAGGTTACGCGGTTTTGCTTCAACCTGACGGTCCTTGCGGCTAATAATAAAGTAGTCGGCCTTGATAGCAATGTGCCGATCTTCATCCAATTCATAAGCCGAATTAAAATTAAATCCGACCTCTGTTTCACGAGCGTCGTACTTGTCTTTGAGAAAATTGAATGCGGCACCCAGCTTGTAAGAAAAATCAGAATTCTTTGAATTCGACAATTGACCTGCCAACCTGAAGAGATCGAATGATTGTTTGATGGCACTTGCATCCACCTCCGTTCCTGCAGGATATCCGTAAAAGTGTGTTGTGCGATTTTCAAATCCTACATTGCCTGATAGCGCAATTGCATCATTAAACTGTTGACCGAAGACCGAAATGCCTGACGAGCCGCTGCCTGAATTCTTTCCATCTACAGGTCCTTTGTCCGAGCTGCTGTGATAAATCTGCGCGCCAACCAGTTTGTTCTTGTCTCGGGTGGAATTGATATAACCCTCAAGAAGAGGCGACATATAGTTCCCAAAGCCAGCTCTTAAAAAACCACCATATACGCGTGATTGTCCTTCCGCCTTGAGCTTGAGAGGCCTGATCTGCGTATTGATCTGTGGAGCCTGAAAATTAAACGACCGGAAGTCATAGGTAATCGGAGGCTTGATAGCCTCTGATGCACGGGGTGGGATCTTATCGAAATTCCGATTGGCTTTCGGCAATGTTATCTGACGCTCCTTTACAATTTCAATGGTAACATCTTCAATTTCACCCTCTCCTTCCCAATCTTTCTTCGGCTGCTGCGCGTAGAGCAAAGACACCGAAAAGCAACCAACCACAGTCAGTACTGTGATTCTAATTGAAGTCAATGTAACGTTTCTTAATCGCATCTGTAAATTATCTATTGATCTCCAGTGTATCAGCTTCTGTTTGTTTTTCTTTTTCCGCTTCGAGCTGTTCCAAAGCATTTAACTTGCGCTTCGCTTCGTCTTTAACATTCTGCAAAGGAAAATGATCGATAAGTGACTGAAGCGTTGCTTTCGCCTGGAATATGTCTTCCATTGCTGTAAAGTTGTCGGCCAGAAGCAGGTATGATTTCCCAACCCATTCCTGATACGTACCAAAATCATTGTTAAGGCTGACTAAAGTCTCATAGCAAGCCTTGTGGTCTTTTTGTTGGAAGAATATCTGTGCCAGAAGATACTTGGCTTCTGCTCCATATTCATCGCGGGCGGCATTGAGAGTGTTAAGGAATTCATCCTTGGCCGTCTCAAAATCTCCCCTTGCCATTGCAGTTTTTCCCAGGAACAACGAAGCTTTGTTCTGTTGCACCAGCATTCACGTTGCCTTGTTCCAATATTCTTTTTGCATAAACATCCGCTGAATCGTATTGGGTCGTGAAATAATATGACTCCATGAGTCCAGACCATGCGTTGTATTGATCTTTCTTATTAGAAGCTGTTCGCTCCACAGCATGAAAGGATTTGATCGCGTTTTCGTACTTGCCTTGTTTGAACTCGATCTCAGCAACACGCGCAACAGCTTTACCTGACATGTTGAAGCTAATGTCTCCACTAAGATCTTTGTAGATTGGAAACGCTTTGTCGTACTCACGCAACCGGTAATGTGACTCGGCTACGTAATACTTAGCCTCCTGCGATTTGGCTGATTGTGGATAAGACGAAAGAAAACCATTAAGGCTTGTGATTGCTTTCTGATATTGTTGGTCAAAGTAAAGGTTCTTCGCCGTTTCAAACTCAAGACCTTCAAGGCCCTTGTTATCGGGATTGGATTTCTTAACGATTGCAAGGTATTTATCAAATTCCCCTGAACGTCCCGACAAGTTCAAGACTTCCTGCAACGGAATCAACGCCTCCTGTGCAGCAGGGTGACCAGGAAATTGCTGGATGACGGTAGTGTAATCAACTATGGTTTTATCGTACTGTTTCAGGTTGAAGAAGGACGCACCTCTTCTCAAGAATGCATAAGGAATGTAAGCAGAATTCGAACCGCCTCTGATGAGCTGCGAGAGTCCGTCAGCGGCTGCCTGATAGTTGCCTTGTTCTATTTCAAATTGAGCCTGCTGAAACAGTGCTTCATCACGGTATTGTGATTTAGGATAGGCCCGGATCAGATCTGCAAACTGCAACCTCGAATCCGAATACTTGCGCAGAATACCATAAATGACGCCGGACTGAAGCAACACATAATCATTGTCGGAAGAACCTATCGTTCTTGCACGGTTATAGTTAGAGAGCGCTTCGTCGTATTGTTTGCTCACATAGTAACAATCGGCCAGTCTTATTAAACCATCTGCGTAGTTGGGAGTGCTTTTGTTGCCTCGATTTGCAAACTCTCTGAAGCTAGTCAGTGCTTTATCGTAAGCCTCAAGATTGAAATGCGCATACCCAAGACCGTATCGTGTACGTAGCTGATCTCATTGTCCACCTCGCTTAGGCCGATAATTCTCGTATAACTATTTACCGCCTGATCATACCGCTTTCCGATGCTGTATGCTTCACCTGACCAATAGCTGGCAAGCGCTACATATTGTTTGTCGATCGGAAATTCAAGCGACTTCGAAAAGTATTCGACAGCTTGTTCATAATCTCCTTTATTAAAGGCTTCGGAACCTTTAAGGTATGTCGCTTTTTGGTAGGCTTGATTGATATACTGATTACGGTTCGGTAACGCTTCGATGTATTCAATAGCCTTGTTAAAGTTATTTCCATTCACATACGCTTGTGCAAGCAATTCTTTGACCTCTACATTATGGCCGCTGGACGGGTATGTTGCCAGAAATCTTTCGAACTCGTCGATAGCAACATCAGGCTTGCCTGCGTCGTATGCAACCTTCGCCAATTGAAACGAGCTTTCTTCCGCAAGCTTCTTGTCCTTCGGATTCTTCTTCGCATGATTGAATGCGTTAAAGGCGTATTGCTTGTTGCCCTGTTTCAGATAAAGAATGCCGAGATAATAAGAAGCGTAATAGCTTACGGTGTCTTTTGCTGCAGCAGCCTTGTCCAGGTATTCGATTCCTTTTGCTGTATTTCCGGCAACGTAATTAGCATAACCGGCGCGAAATAATAAACCTGATTCAGGCTTCGCGTTGTTGTCAAGATATTTCTGGTAAGATTCAAGTGCCTTCTTATAATCTCCTTTATAATATTGTGCTTCTGCAGCAAGCATCGCGATCTCATTTGCGTTCGCAAGGTCCGTGCGATCTTTAAGGGAGGTGGTATATTCCAACAATGTATCAAACCGACCCTGCCTATAGTAAATGTTAGCAATTATATAAGGAACGATCTTAGCATAGGCTGGACTGGTTTCTGCTTTCTTCAGATCAAAGAGAGCCTCATCAAACTTCCCTTTCGAGTATTCGATAAAGCCTGCATAATAGTTCGCTGCAGGTGAATACGCATTGCTTTGTCTTTTAACAAAGTTGAATTGTTCGAGAGCCTCATCAAGTTTCTTTTGATTAAAATAACTATAGCCCCATTTAAAATGTCCCTGGCTTTGTTGATCAAGTGTTAAAGCGGGGAAGTCGACTTTCTTGAAGTAGTTGGAAGCTTTGACGTAATTGGATTCGGCATAGAAAAAATTTGCCAGATCATAATAAGCCGTTGACGCTTTTGGGCTGGAAGGGTTGTGTTCGATAAAATCATCGATCAGCTTCTCACCATCCTTGTGCCCGAGGCTGAGTGCGCTAAACGCGACATAATACTCCGCCTCGCCCCTTCTCGAATCACTGGGTGATGCTGCCAGCAGGAAGTCTGAGAAAACCTGGCGCGCTGCACCATAGTTCGAATGATTGACGAGTTCTGTACCACGGCGGTACAGCTTCTCGACTTTATTCTGTGACAATTGATCCTGCGCCAGCAGAAAATGACCAAATAGAAAACAATAGCAAAAAGCTACAAACCTGCACATTATGACTGTGTATGAATTGTGATTAAAACAGAGTTCCCAAAAAAATATTGCAAATACGGAACCAAAAAAATCAGTTTAAAAAATGTCAATGTCCGGTATCACTCTCCGGTTGTTGACCTTAAAGGTAATGCGATAAGGTGTAATTGTCCAAATTTGCGCCGGAATTATGCGGTTGGCTAGTTCATGAGTCGCCAGATAAGCTCTCGAAAAATTTGTCCTTCATCAGCAGATCCCGTGTTCACTCCTTTAAGTTTTAAATCAGCGTCACGCAATGATGAGATGTTATCCATGATCTTTTGCTGCGGATATTGACGTAAAGCCAAAGTATAATCACGCGCAGCATAAGGGCTCACTTTCAGTTCACTAACCAAGCCTCTTGTCACTTTTATCTGAAGCTTGACTTGCCGCCAGCAGCTTGCTAAAGAACGAGTATAAAAATGCCACAACTGGTATCATTGGATTCTTGCGCGTATTGCTTTCAAAATAATTAACAATCTTGTTTGCCAGCAACGGGTCCTTTGCAAGTATAGCACGCTGCAACTCGAAAATATTGTACTCTTTGCTCACTCCTACCTGGTTCATCACCTGCTCCACGGAAATCGATTCGCCTGCTGGGTAACGAAATGATCAGCTTGTCGATCTCGTTCGCCAGTCGATGAAGATCATTTCCAACGAATTCGCAAAGCACAAGGATAGCTTTGTCGTCCATGGATATTTTCTTTTCACTAACATACTCGCCCACAAAGTCCGGCAACTGATTGTCATAACTTTTTTTGGTGGTTAGTGTTGTCGCAAGCTTTTCAATTGTCTTTCCGAGTTCGCGTCGTTTGTCAAGGTTCTTATGCTTATGACAAAAAACGAGCACCGTGCTTGGTACTTGCTGTGTTTAAGTAATCCAGTAATAATTTTGAACCGATATCCTTGTTGATATCCTGGATCTCCTGAGCCTCCTTAACAATTACAACCTGTCGCTCTGCCATCATAGGGAAACGGCGGGCATGAGTAAGCACAGCAGCCATCGTAACATCTTTCCCGTAAAGAACAAACTGGTTAAATCCTTTTTCTGCTTCTGTTAAAACATTCTGTTCGATATAGTCTGATATCAAATCGATATAGTATGCCTCTTCACCCTGCAGGAAATAAACCGGCGCGTATTTCCTGGCCTTCAGATCAGCTTAATATTTTCCTTACGCTTGCATCCATTCTAACTCACCCTTTTTTTATTACTAAAGTTTATTGCCGATGCAATCCCAACCAGGGCACCCGCGAAATGTGATTCCCATGATACGCGTGGGTCAGTTGGTAAAACACCATAAAAGACTCCACCATAAAGCAGCAACACAACGACGGAGATAAATATAGACAAGAAATCCCGACGGAATAAGCCAAAGAAAATCAGAAAGAACGCAAGAGCATAAACGACTCCGCTAGCGCCAATATGATTGGCTGGTCTTGCAAACAACCATACGAGAATGTTAGTCCAGAAATAGGCCCGGAAAAATACCTGACCTCCGATCGGATTATAGAAAAAAAACAAGACCACGCCGAGGAACAACAATGGAATAGTGTTGGAAATAAGGTGAAGGATATCTCCATGAATAAGGGGCGCCATGAACACACCTATCAAACCGTGTAAAGTTCTGGGAACAATGCCAAACGCACTTAGAGGTAGACCTAGCATGATTTCGGCATAGAACGCCGCCCACATTAGAAATACGAGGCGGAACGGTACTACTGAACTACCGAAAACAGATGATTCTGACGCCATATACACCGAGACAAAAACATCGCAAAGATGAAAATTGCCGCCACGTTATGGCACAATGTGGATGATAAAATTCGGAATTAATTTTTTGATGGGTCGGCGATCATCGGAAGCTGAAGGAATTTTGCTTCTTCATTAGTCACAGTTTTCATGCCCCATAGTCCCCCCGATGATGAGGCGATCTTTTGCGCAAGCTCCTTAAGCATATGGTAAACCTGCAGAGCAAATCCTTTATCTAACTTCTTCCAGATCCTGTTAAGCTGGCCAAGTTCATCGATAAGTATTGGGTTGCGTTGTGTGGATTCGTACGGATAGCTTTGTATCAGGATCTTGATCTTGTCTTCGAAGTCCTGAGACACTTCCTTTAGGTAGTCTGAAAGGGCAGCTTTTGTTTTCTTCTGCGTTTGAGCTATTGCCTCCTTTATTTCCTTCTTGTCGATTGTCCCATCTGCTCCAGCGATAAGAATGCAGACCAACACCGGCGCTTTTAGCATAAGTTCCGTCTCGCTATCTGTAAGGCTATCAAACTCTTTGATCATGACTCCAACCATAATAAAGCTATCCAAATTTTACGCAACCAACCATATTTTCAAATTTTTCTTTTCGCCAAATGCCCCTGTTTATTTCCAATGACATATATTGTATTGTTTTGTAATTTTTTAAAGGGCCAAATACTGTAAAATAGGCCCGAGTTGAGGCCACATGAGATATTTTTGTATTAAACCTGTAAGTGACCATGTACGAAAAAGACCCTGTTAAGATCTTTGTGGTAGAGGACGATCCGGCGTATACGAAATTCCTTAAGTATGTTCTAGGGTTAAATCCCGATTACGAAGTTGAGTATTACACTACCGGAAAAGATTGCCTGGCAAACCTGTACAAGAATCCAACCCTCGTTACCCTTGATTACTCGTTACCGGATATGCCCGGAGAAAAAGTCCTCAATCAAATCAAAAGTCAGGACCCCAATATTAACGTGATCATCGTATCGGCGCAGGAAAAAATTCATACTGCAGTCGAATTACTGAAGTCAGGCGCATACGATTACATCTCAAAAGATCACGAAACAAAAGAGCGTCTGCTTAATTCAATTAACAACGCCAGGAACAAGTCCTCACTGATCAAGGAGATCGATCACCTTAAAAAGGAAATATCAGAAAAGTACGAATTCGAAAAGAGCATTATCGGTACGAGCGCTGCCATTAAGCGGACGTTTTCGTTGTTGGAAAAAGCGGTTCAGACTAATATTTCGGTGAGTATCACAGGTGAGACCGGGACAGGTAAGGAACTGGTTGCCAAAGCAATACACTACAACTCCAAAAGGAAAGGCAAAGCGTTCGTCGCTGTAAATATCGCGGCCATTCCCAGAGAGTTAATTGAAAGTGAATTATTCGGACATGAAAAGGGCGCATTTACCGGAGCCGTAACACGACGCATCGGAAAGTTCGAGGAAGCTGAAGGTGGATCGATATTCCTCGATGAGATCGGTGAGATGGACCTTAGTCTTCAGGCAAAATTGCTGCGTGTTCTGCAGGAGCGAGAGGTAACACGTATTGGTGGTAACCAGGTGATCAAGCTTGATGTCCGCGTCATTGCAGCCACACATAAAGACCTCGCGGAAGAAGTTAAGGGCGGCAGGTTCAGAGAGGATCTGTATTATCGATTGCTTGGTCTTCCTATTCACCTCCCCCCTCTTCGTGAACGCGGCAACGATGTATTGTTAATAGCTAAACATTTTCTCGATCTATTCGCGCAGGAAAATCAGATGCGTAAGTTCAAGATCACGCCCGAAGCCCAGGAAAAAATAATGCAATATCCATTCCCTGGAAACATCAGGGAACTGAAGTCCATCGTCGAGCTTGCAGCCGTCATGGCTGAAGATCAGGAGCTCAGACCGCAGGACATAAGTTTCAATAGTACGGCACGTATGGAGTCATTTCTTTATCAGGAGATGAGCATGCAGGAATTTATGTACCGGATAATCCGTCACTTCCTAAACAAATACGATAACAATGTTCTGGAAGTAGCCAGGAAATTAGACATAGGAAAATCTTCCCTTTACCGCTACTTAAAGGAAATGGAGGAGGCTGGAATTTAAAACAAAGCATGCGACTTCAACAATACGTTCAAAAAGGATCCTTCTACAAAGCCGTAGTGGAAGATGGATCAGACATCATTTTCGTAGTTGACTACACCGGAAAGATTCATTACCACAATACGTCCGTTCACGAAACATTAGGCTATCAGATCTAACAGCCTTATCAACAAGAACATTTTCGATTACATCCTGCCAGAAACTGTACAAGACCTGAAGCGTAAATTCAAGCTCAGTCAAAAACGGGCGTATACTGAGAACGTTGAGTTTCAATTCCTCTGTAAAGATCTTTCGTACCGGTTCCTTGAATTCAACGCCATCAATCTAAAACATAAGGAAGGACTGGAAGGGTTTATTCTTGACTGCCGGGATATTGCTCAACGAAAGGAAAACGAGGCGGAATTGGTGCGCCTTCAAAAAGCGAAGGAACAATTCCTTGCCAACATGAGTCACGAGATCAGGACTCCGATCAACGGGATCGTTGGTATGGCTAACCTGTTAGGGCAGAATCCCAGTCACGATGAGCGCGAAATCTATTTAAGTGCAATTAAGCATTCGGCTGAAAATCTGACAGTTATCATTAACGATATTCTGGATCTTGCAGCCATCGAATCGGGCAAGTTGAGGTTCGAAAAGATCGCCTTTAACCTGCAAGACTTCCTGCCTTCCCTGATCAGCACATTCACTTATCAGGCGCGTGAAAAAGGAATCGCAGTGGAGTACCAGATCGATGAAAAATTGAATAAGATCCTGTTAGGTGACCCGGTGCGATTGAATCAGATCCTGATAAATCTGATAAGCAACGCTGTAAAGTTTACACACAACGGCTCCATTAAGGTAAACTGTACCGCTGATCGTGAGGTGAAGGGAGTTTGTTGGGTAAGAATTGAAGTGGTCGACACCGGCGTTGGAATACCCGACGAAAAACTGACAACCATATTTGAAAGCTTTAGCCAGGCCGATGCAAGTGTAACGAGAAAATACGGCGGAACCGGATTGGGCTTGACCATTGTAAAGCAATTGGTAGAATTGCAAAAGGGTAGCATCTCCGTTAAAAGCAAGGAACATGTTGGATCAGTGTTTACGGTGCTTATCCCATACGCTGCTGGCAAGCCAGGCGCTGTATCGATCTCTTCACCTAAGAATGCGAAGGCGCTTAAAAGCGCAAAGACATCGCAGCTTTTCGTGTTGCTTGTAGAAGATAATGACATCAACAGGCTTTACGCCAAAAGTATTTTGAAGAATTGGAATTGTGTAACTGATACGGCGGAGAACGGGCTTGTTGCCGTAGAAATGATCAAGAACCAGGAGTATGATGTAATCCTGATGGATATTCAAATGCCAGTGATGGATGGTTATGAGACCACCAAGGCAGTCCGCCTGATGGACGCTCCTCAGCGCACCGTACCCATCATTGCCTTAACTGCGAACGCGACAAAGGTGGATGTCGACAAGTGTATGGCAGCTGGAATGGATGACTACTTGCCCAAACCATTCACACCTGATGATCTTTACCGCAAGCTATTTAAGGACTTGAAAATAACTCCTAAGGAAAAGGTGAGCAAAAAGCCTCTTCCCACTGAAATCAAACTCTATAATCTTGATTATTTGCGTTCGGTCTCAGGTAACAACGAGGAGTTTATACGCGAAATGGTGCTGACTTTCACCCAAACTATTCCGCCGGCTCTTGAAGAAATGGAAACTGCTCTGAAAAATCAGCAGTGGGACAAGCTTGCACGGGTCGCTCACCAAATCAAGCCATCATTTTCGTTGATGGGACTGAATCCGCTAAGAACGAATATCCTCTTTATTGAAGAGAACAGTAAGGCAAATACGAAGCTTGATGAGATTCCAAGAGTTGTTTCGGAATTCGTCCGACAGTGTAATGCGGTACTACCCCAACTAGCCAAAGAAGCTTCACCGGTTTAATTCTTGTTCATAATCGCGATCTTCTTGTGGACGATCGACTTTTCTCCCGTCTGAATTGCGAGGAAGTAGATTCCGTTTGCAAGTTCACCGACTTCCACCTTTTGAGCACCGTGTGAGAAATCCTGATACAGGTCTCCGGAAAGAACAGTTACCCCTCTTTGGTCGATCAGCTGCCATGTATATTTCCTGCTGAGGTTTGCTTCTGAAGAGATGTTAAAGTGCTGCGACGCAGGGTTTGGATAGACCGTCAATTCCCTGATCTCGCCTGAAATCGGATCATCCGGCAATCCTACCACAGTAATGCCGTTCTTAGGTTCTGTCTTGATGATTGCCGACTGAAGCAAACGTTTTGAATCCAGGAGCTGATCCTGAACAAAAGCCAGGAGGTAAAGGCTATCAGTGTTTGTAATAGGTACATCAAGTACGTAACTGATATTCACTGTTTCTGATTCGCCGTACGCCCATGTTCTTGTAAGTGTCTTTCCTGCCCCTGTGAGCAGAAGTTTTCTGACCACATTAACAGTACCGTTAACCGTACCAGAATTTGGTACACCGCGTTCGAGCAAGCCGACGTGTAACGACACCGGTGTAGTATAGGTTTTTATTGAGTCGATATAAGTGAAGGTTACGGCTAAGTCTACAGGCGAATCAGGATTACCAGGAACAGGCGAGAATGTGATTTCAAACTGTGGTGACTCAAGTGCTCTACGATCCAACTCTTCAGCAGTAATCCGCAGCGGGAGAACCATTGAAATTGGTTCCGAAATAATCTCCTTGAATACCGTCCATTAATGTCGTAGGCGGATGAGAAACTCCGTACAGGAGTGCACGCGCCTGAGGATCGGTAGGATTGCCATTGTTAATAGCATCGTCGCCGGGGTTCGCCATGTGATATTGTACCAGGATAAAATCAGATGAATCTTTAGTAAGGAACTGTTCTTCGTATGCATCTTCAAGGGCTTCTGTCGTGCTTCCCCGGCGCATCAACGTTAGTGAAATGTTCTACCAATACATTTCTGCTTTTTTCTCCAACGAAAATATCATCGAAAGCAAAACCATCCACAACCTGTCCAACCAGGTTATCGTCGTTACTGCCGAATGCAATTCTGATTATCACGTTTCTACGAGACGCGTCGGGTATAGCGTCCAGATTGTACCTTCCGTCGCGCCATGCAGTATCTAATCCTGACCACGCGAAGTTGCTTTGTCCACCAGGCTCTCCTGTAAGATTTCGCCTATTGTACCAACCTATACCTCCGCCCTCAGCATCTCCTACCGTCTCCCAGGTAGCACCACCGTCAATCGAGTATTGAACAACAGCGCCATCAAATCCGTCCTGGGCATTCACAAGATATTTCATTGAGATCATTGGGCGCTTGAGATCGTCGATGTTCAGACAAGGACCAATCACAAATGACTGTTCGTTGTTGAAGTATGATTGGCTATTTGCACCCGTCCACCAGGCATTAACGCCCGAGTTTGCTGCGTCGATCGTCGGACCATTAGGCGCCCCGAATATCCAGCTGTTATTGACGGAAGTTCCATTCGCAACAGCCACCCACGTTCCCCCGCCACTTTCAAAATTAGTAGCGTATGGTCTGTCACGAAATACCTTTATTGAATCCTGGATGTAGACTTGTTTGGTAATCTCACTGGAACAGCCAGCATCAGTTCCAACCGTAAATTTGACATCATACACTCCAAACTGCGCATACTTGTGCGCCGGATTTGCATCTGTGCTCACTTGTCCGTCATCAAATTCCCAATTGAAACTATTTGGTGTACCAAAGTCTGCTGTTGCCAAACTCTTGAATTGTGTTGAATCTCCCTCGCAAAATTCAGTCCATGAAAAATCTGCTGTAGGAGGTTCACCTATTACAATTTGCTTAGTAGCAATATCTCTGCACCCTTGATTAGTCAAGACTTCGAGACTTATGTCCTTTTGCCCTGCGGTTAAGTATTGATACTGGGGCTCAGCAATTGGGCCACTGCTTCCATTTGTTCCTTCACCAAAGAACCAGTCCCAATTAACGATTGAACCATTGGAAAGATTGTTAGGAATGTTTGAAGACTCAAAGAAAGTCACCACGTCTTCCTTACAATTATTTCCAACATCAATCACCGCGACTGGTGAAGAGAAAACAATTAAATCTTTTGTCAATGTATCATGTGGCGTTAAACTGATTCGTGTAAATATATTGTAGCTGATAAGTACCTGCCAATAGTCCATCACTATCGAGTTTCCAGTTTATATTGTCCGGGGTTGTTACTCTTGAAACCAGCGCAGGTGAAATTCCTCTAAATAAGGTTTCCGGATAAGGAGCACCTGTGCTCGCCGGAGGAATCCCGATTAACGAAAGCTGGCCCTGATCAGCGCAAATCTGAGGGTTTCCCGCAACGTTCGGCCTGTTATCTTCCAGGATGTAAAAGTCAACATTTGTCACCGGGTTAACGATTGTATTTTTTTCCGCAAAGTTTGTACAGGTATTTCCGTCTGTGTATGTATATCGGATTGTAACCACGCCAAAGCCGGCAAAGGCTGGATTGAACAAATTTGAAGTACCTATAATTCCAGGCCCACTAAACATGCCCCCAAGCGGAAATCCGTCGAGAGGATCAACTGCGATCATTTTCCGCGTAGCTCGCCTCAAGGCCAGACAAAAACACGTCAGGCAATTGATTGATGATTACGATCACCTGATCGGAGGTTTGTCCGCAAGGGCCGGCACCGTCAGGATCGTTCGTTGTTATCGTGAGGGCTATACTACCCGCGGCAATGTCTGCCGGCGTCAATGTATACACTGAATTCACATTGTTTACGGGAGCGAACTGCGCTGCACCGCTACCGCCGCTCCACAATACTGAGCCAGTTGTTCCCGACGCAATGGCCGCCAAATTTACTGGCTTGTCTTCGCAGACTTCGAAATCCGCACCCGCATTTATCTTCGCAGATTCGTTTACAAGTATATCGATCTCATCGAATTCAGCTACACAAGGGCCAGAACCATCAGGATCGTTAGTGGTGAGTCTGAATCTTAAAGTCGTATTCACATCAAGTGCACCAACCAGATATGTTGCAGTAACGACGAGGCCGGTGACGCTCGTCGCAGATAGTGTGCCACTGCCTGTGCCTCCTATCTGACTCCACAAGCCGGATGTCGCGCTTCCACTTAATGTTCCTGTCAAAGAAATCGATCCTGGCTCGCAGACTGTGTAGTCTGCAGGCAGCGTCAGTCTTGCCTGGCGATTTACAGATACTGTTACCTGATCGGTAACAACTGAGCAGGGGCCGGCTGCATCAGGATCGTTGGTAGAAAGTTCGAAGGTGATATTAGTGCCTATATCACCAGATGCAATGGTATACGTAGCAGTGACCGTCGTTCCGCTAACTGTCGATGGGGTAATGGATCCACTGCCTGACAAGAAAGTCCAGGTGGCAGTAGTTGCGCTACCGCCGATAGTTCCGCTTAAAGGAATGGTAACCGGTTCGCATATAGCGTAGTCGACACCTGCATTAACTGTTGCAATCGGATTGACTGTGACAGTAGCCACAGTTGTTGGTCCATTACATGCGTTCGCCGACGGCGTGATCGTATAGACCACTGTTCCAACCAACGCGTTTGTTGTGCTTAGTACCTGGCTGATAGTAGACCCATTTCCGTCCGCCGAACCTGCGACATTCGCGGAAGGTGCGGCTATCCATGTGAACGTTGTTCCCG
This sequence comes from uncultured Cytophagales bacterium, assembly GCA_963774615.1. Lineage (GTDB taxonomy): Bacteria > Bacteroidota > Bacteroidia > Cytophagales > Cyclobacteriaceae > Chryseolinea. Next base: position 175,851 of record CAVZFT010000029.1, on the reverse strand, counting down.
CGACGTTTTTAGGAGTCGGGAGAATATTGATTACAGCTGTACCACCACTGCAAATCGTTACGTTCGATGCTGAGGCAGAAGGCAATGGCTTGACGGTAACGACAAGATCGACCGGCAGTCCATCACATCCATTAAATGTTGGAATGATGCCGATAAGTGACGATGCCATCGACGTTTCCGGTATTAAGGGGAGTATCGGTGATTGAACCAGTCCCTGATGTGCTTACCGAAGCAGGTGTGATAGGGCCACTTATCGAACTTGTCCATGAGAAAGTAGTTCCCGCTATGGTTGCTGTTGGCACAAAGTTTAACGCTTGACCACTACATATCTGTTGCGACAAGCTCGATGGAGCATTTGTAAATCACAGGTACAGGCTTAACTGTTGCAACCACATCGATAGTTGGACCAGGGCAACCGCTGACTGATGGAGTGATCCTATACGTCACAGTACCATTTGTCAGGCCATTGGTAGCCGTTAGAACTTGTGATATCGTATTACCCGTTCCTGGTCGCGGCTCCGGTGACATTTGTGCTTGTAAGAACTGTCCATGAAAATGTAGTTCCTGTAACTGCATTTGGATTAGTAATGAGAATGCTAGTGGATTGTCCAGAGCAAATCGTCTGAGGATTAGCTGTCGCGGTTGGAACAGGTCTAACCGTTACCACAAAGTCCACAGGAACTCCGAAACAGCCGGCAACCTCCGGTGTGATCGAATAAATGATTACTGCACTGGTATTAGTCGCGTTTACTGGTGTATCCAGGATGGGTCCGCTGCCACTTGATGTCACACCGGAGAGAACTCCTATCACAGAAGATGTCCAAGCAAAGGTCGTTCCCCCAATCGTTGAGGTCGGCAGGAAGCTCAATGAAGTTCCGCTGCAAATTTCCTGAATTAGTGATGTTGAGGTGTTAGTTATAGCAGGCCTCGGACTTACGGTAACGATGACATCTACAAAGTTTCCTGAACAACCATTCGCAGTAGGTGTAATTCTGTAGGTGACAGTACCGGAAGTAATACCATCTGTTGAAGAGAGCACCTGGCTTATTGTTGACCCGCTCCCTGCCAAGGCGCCAGTCACGTTAGTCGAGGTCAGTATAGTCCAACTGAAGCTCGTACCAGAAACGCCGTTGGGATTAGTGATCGCAACGCTGGTGCTCAAACCGGAGCATATTGTTTGAGGTGAAGCAGCTACGTTCGGGATGGGGTTAACGGTAACAGTCACTGCATAAGGTGTCCCGGAACAACCTGCAGCTGACGGCTGAATTAAGTACGTTACTGTACCCACCGAAACACCATCCGTTGATGTTAATGTCTGTGCGATGACGTTGCCTGAACCCGCCGTAGCATTCGAAACATTGCTTGAACTTTGAATAGTCCATGTAAAGGTCGTTCCTGCGACCGCATTAGGGTTTGTTATGGCAATGTTAGTTGTCTGTCCGCTACAAATAGCAGCATCGGCCGCAAAAGCATTAGGAATACGATTGACGGTGAGAGTCGCAGAAGAGCTTGGCAACGAACTACAAGTGCCGGTCACTACCACGCTATAAGTTCTTCCATTAAATGTATTCGGTACGTTCGTCAAAGTAAGTGTGGCGGTCGTCGCTCCCGCGTAGACACCTCCATTCGAAATGTTTACCGCGTTTTCTCTCCATTGATATGTCAGACCAGTACCTATTGCGCCGACGGAGAAAACTACTGTGGATCCTTCACAAATTGTTTGATTAACTGGTTGTGTGTTAATAACGACACTTCTGATTAACCGTGAGCAAGGCTCCATTGCTATTCACAGGCGGCGTGCAGGTACCGCTCACTATGACCCGATATAAATTGCCATTGTTAGTAAGAGGAACAGCATTCAGATTTAGGGTGGAAGTAGTTGCACCGCTGTAAATTCCGCCATTCGCAACATTCGTGTATGATACGCCTCCGTTTACGCTAACCTGCCACTGATAGGTTGCTGCTGTAGTGACGCCGGCATTAACCGTAAATGATGTATTGCCGCCCTGGCATATGGTGCTGCTGACTGGCCCGGTAACTATTACAGGAATCGCATCCACAACAAGTACCGCTACTGCACTTGTAATGGCTGGCGTACAGGTGCCACTGACTACCACATCATAACTGCCAGCATCCGCTGCGGCCACGACTGGAATCGTATAGCTGCTACCCGTAGCCCCTCCGATGTTCACGTCCACCTTTTCTCCATTGATAAGCTTACCCCTGTCGTAACTCCTGCGTTCACCGTAAAGGTCACGCTCTGTCCGGCACAGACCGTCTGGCTCGCTGGACCCGTGATGATCTCTGGTCGTTCGTTGATGGTTAATACCGACGCTGTGCTGGTCACTCCAGGTGTACAGGTGCCACTTACTACTACTGTGTACGTGCCTGCATCTGCAGTAACTGTTACCGGGATGGTATAGCTATTGGAAGTCGCTCCTGCTGATGTCCACTCCATTCTTTTTCCATTGATAGCTTAGTCGATGTTCCTGTTGCCGTTACCGTAAAGGTCGCTGGACTTCCTTCACACACCGCCTGGCTCGCAACCGGCTGTCCGGTGATAACAGGTAATGCATCTATAGTTAAGGTCGCGGCTGCACTTGTAACAGGAGGCGTACAGGTGCCACTTACCACCACATTATAACTGCCCGCATCCGCTGCTACTGTAACCGGAATAGTATAACTGCTACCCGTAGCCCCTACGATGTTCACTCCACCCTTCCTCCATTGATAACTTACTCCTGTCGTAACTCCGGCGTTCACCGTAAAGGTCACGCTCTGTCCGGCACAAACTGTCTGGCTCGCTGGACCCGTGATGATTTCCGGTTGTTCGTTGATGTTAACACCGAGGCTGTGCTGGTTACTGCCGGTGTACAGGTGCCACTTACTACTACCGTGTAAGTGCCTGCATCCGCAGTAACGGTCGTGGCAATAGTGTATGTATTTGAAGTCGCTCCTGCGATATCCACTCCATTCTTTTTCCATTGATAGCTTAATCCCGTTCCTGTAGCCGTCACCGTAAAGGTCGCTGGGCTTCCTTCGCAGACCGCCTGGCTGGCAACCGGTTGGCCCGTAATAACAGGTAATGCATTTATGTTAAGGTCGCGACTGCGCTGGTAACAGAAGGTGTACAGGTGCCACTTACCACTACATTATAACTGCCCGCATCGGCTGCTACTGTAACCGGAATAGTATAACTGCTGCCCGTAGCCCCTCCGATGTTCACTCCACCCTTTCCTCCATTGATAGCTTACTCCTGTCGTTACTCCGGCGTTCACCGTAAAGGTCACGCTCTGTCCGGCACAAACCGTCTGGTTCGCTGGACCCGTGATGATCTCTGGTTGTTCGTTGATGGTTAATACCGAGGCTGTGCTGGTTACTGCCGGTGTACAGGTGCCACTTACTACTACCGTGTAGGTGCCTGCATCCGCAGTAACGGTTCGTGGAATGGTGTATGTATTTGAAGTCGCTCCTGCGATATCCACTCCATTCTTCTTCCATTGATAGCTTAGTCGCTGTTCCTGTGCCGTTACTGTAAAGGTCGCTGGACTTCCTTCGCAGACCGCCTGGCTGGCTAACCGGTTGGCCCGTGATAACAGGTAATGCATTTATGGTTAAGGTCGCAGCTGCACTGGTAACAGAAGGTGTACATGTCCCACTTACCACTACATTATAACTGCCCGCATCCGCTGCGACTGTAACCGGAATAGTATAACTGCTACCCGTAGCCCCTCCGATGTTCACGCCACCCTTCCTCCATTGATAGCTTACTCCTGTCGTAACTCCGGCATTCACCGTGAAGGTCACGCTCTGTCCGGCACAAACCGTCTGGTTCGCTGGACCCGTGATGATCTCCGGCTGCTGGTTGATGGTTAATACCGAGGCGGTGCTGGTCACTGCCGGTGTACAGGTGCCACTTACTACTACCGTGTACGTGCCTGCATCTGCAGTAACTGTCGTGGCAATAGTGTAATGTATTTGAATTCGCTCCTCCGATATCTACTCCGTTCTTCTTCCATTGATAGCTTACTCCCGTCCCTGTAGCCGTAACCGTAAAGGTCGCTGGACTTCCTTCGCAGACCGCCTGGCTCGCAACCGGCTGGCCGGTAATAACAGGTAATGCATTTATGGTTAAGGTCGCGGCTGCACTGGTAACAGCAGGCGTACACGTTCCACTTACCACTACATCATAACTGCCCGCATCGGCTGCTACCGTAACCGGAATAGTATAACTGCTGCCCGTAGCCCCTCCGATGTTCACTCCACCCTTCCGCCATTGATAGCTTACTCCTGTTGTAACTCCGGCATTCACCGTGAAAGTCACGCTCTGTCCGGCACAAACCGTCTGGTTTGCTGGACCCGTGATGATCTCCGGCTGCTGGTTGATGGTTAATACCGATGCTGTGCTTGTTACTGCCGGTGTACAGGTGCCACTTACTACAACTGTGTAGGTGCCTGCATCCGCAGTAACTGTTACTGGAATGGTATAGGTATTTGAAGTCGCTCCGCCGATATCCACTCCATTCTTCTTCCATTGATAGCTTAATCCAGTTCCTGTGGCCGTCACCGTAAAAGTCGCGGGGCTTCCTTCGCAGACCGCCTGGCTGGCAACCGGTTGGCCGGTAATAACAGGTAATGCATCTACCGTTAAGGTCGCCACTGCACTGGTAACAGAAGGTGTACACGTGCCACTTACCACTACATCATAACTGCCCGCATCCGCTGCGACTGTAACCGGAATAGTATAACTGCTGCCCGTAGCCCCTCCGATGTTCACTCCACCCTTCCTCCATTGATAGCTTACTCCTGTCGTAACTCCAGCGTTCACCGTAAAAGTCACGCTCTGTCCGGCACAAACCGTCTGGCTTGCGGGACCCGTGATGATCTCCGGCTGCTGGTTGATGGTTAATACCGAGGCAATGCTCGTTACTGCAGGTGTACAGGTGCCACTTACTACTACTGTGTACGTGCCTGCATCTGCAGTAACTGTTACTGGGATGGTATAGCTATTTGAATTCGCTCCGCCGATATCCACTCCATTCTTTTTCCATTGATAGCTTAGTGCTGTTCCTGTAGCCGTAACCGTAAAAGTCGCGGGACTTCCTTCGCAGACCGCCTGGCTCGCAACCGGCTGTCCGGTAATAACAGGTAATGCATTCACCGTTAAGGTCGCCACTGCACTGGTAACAGAAGGTGTACACGTGCCACTCACTACTACATCATAATTTCCAGCATCCGCTGCGACTACTAACTGGTATAGTATAACTGCTGCCCGTAGCCCCTCCGATATTCACTCCACCCTTCCTCCATTGATAGCTTACTCCTGTCGTCACTCCGGCATTCACCGTGAAGGTCACGCTCTGTCCGGCACAAACCGTCTGGTTTGCCGGACCCGTGATGATCTCCGGCTGTTGGTTGATGGTTAATACCGAGGCGATGCTCGTTACTGCTGGTGTACAGGTGCCACTCACTACTACCGTATAGGTGCCTGCATCCGCAGTAACTGTAGTGGCAATAGTGTATGTATTTGAATTCGCTCCGGAGATATCTACTCCGTTCTTCTTCCATTGATAGCTTAATCCAGTTCCTGTAGCCGTCACCGTAAAGGTCGCGGGACTTCCTTCGCACACCGCCTGGCTGGCAACCGGTTGGCCGGTGATAGCAGGTAATGCATTTACCGTTAAGGTCGCCACTGCGCTGGTAACAGAAGGTGTACAGGTGCCACTCACCACCACATCATAACTGCCAGCATCCGCTGCGGCTACTACTGGTATAGTATAACTGCTGCCAGTAGCCCCTCCGATGTTTACCCCACCCTTCCTCCATTGATAGCTTACTCCTGTCGTAACTCCCGCGTTCACCGTGAAGGTCACGCTCTGTCCAGCACAAACCGTCTGGCTCGCCGGACCCGTGATGATCTCCGGCTGCTGGTCAATAATAAGCTCAGACGTGATGCTTGTAACACTCGGACTACACGTGCCGCTTACAACAACCGTATAAAGTCCGGCATCAGAATCACTTGTGGACGGAATAGTATAAGTGTCAGCATTTTCCCCTAAAATATCAACCCCATCCTTTCTCCACTGATAACCAAGGCCCCCTCCTGTAGCAGTCACACTAAAGGTTGCAGGACTTCCTTCACAGACTGATTGGCTTGCGACAGGTTCGGCAGTAATAGACGGTGAAGGCTCGATCGTCACGTTGACTTTATTTGTCAGGTTTTCGTCACAGGAAGGGGAAGATGCATTTCTCGAATAAACTCTGATCGTTGTGTTGAGCGACAACGCGTTTGAAGGTATGGTGAGATTGCCGCCAGTTCCGGAATAGAATCCACTCAACGGACTTGCTGTCACATCATTCTGGAGTTGATAGAGGAATCCTGATTGAGCGCTTTGAATAATAACATTTACCGAACCGCCTGAACATGTGGTAGTTGCTGACGGCACGACATTCAACCCGATGTTTGGGACTGCATATACAGTTACGATTTTTTGTTCATAACATATCGGCACGAACGATTTAAAATCATTTGTAGCATTCCATCCTTCGTTATTGCGGCCAGTGACAAAGTAGGCAACAGAACCCAGTGGAATTCTCAATACCTTGTGTTGCCGGGTTTCCGTTTGTAACAGAAGCGGTCTGAGTATGGATCTCAATAACGTTGGTCGTTTCAAATAATTTAACCTGTGCGATCTCGGAAGTACAGGCCGCCTGGCTCGAACCAGATCAAAGTCTATAATAAATGTACGGTTTGGCGCTGTAGCCTATTGTCCAGTATTTGATTGTACCTGTACCGGTCATATTATCCCAGATCGCAGCAATAATGTTGTCTGGGTCTGAGCCATCGGGAAGAGTTTGGTTGCCGGGATCTGTTACGGCGCCGGTCCCAAGACCGACCAAGCCGTTAGATCCGATCCTCAGTTGGTTATATGTGGTGCCAAAAAAATCGAAGTTGAAGAAACCATTTGCAACCCCAAGAATACCGCTATCGGTATCCTTCGCCAATGAGAAGGTCGTTTCCGTTCCTGGGGGCGATACACGATTAAAAGTACCGCTGTTTACGACGCCATATGAAGACGCTTTATCGTGAGCGATGATGATGTGAGTTCCTGCACCTGCGGCGGCCGGATCAAATATGCCACCCGAAACCCCGTTTCCCGAAAACGTGGTCGCCGAGCCTGCAGTTCAAGGCAAACGCCGGATCATTCGTGCAGTACGTTGCATTTAGGTTTGTAAAACTGCATTGTGCTAACGAAAAATCAGACCCAAAGGCGATAATGGCCAATAGCAATACAACGAATCTGGTCCTGTAGAATCCTGGCATTCAGTGCGGCAATAAGTTTTCTAATCGACTTATATTTTTATTTATAATCAAAGGTAACCTCATAGTCATATCCAGCTTAGTTCGAAAAATTGCCACCAGGACTTAACATGATCAAAACCATTTTTTTCTGGGTTTCGAGTTCCATCGTACCGAATACCGCGATCCGCCCGTCCGGATGCGCACGGACCGCTCCCGCGCTATCATCGCCCTCAAGGGAACCAAAGCTCGAGGAGCCCACTACTGAACCATTCAGCGTAAGCCGAAGCAGGAAGATATCCCGATTGTTATTGTCCTTAATCTCATTGGCTAAAACGAATAAATCACCTGGCTCTGCTGCTGCCAAAGACACACCCTCAAGTCTCCTATCTAACAAGTACTGATTTTGAAATTGCGTCAGTGGGCTTTTATCTGAACCTGAAGTAATTAGGCCTAAAGGATTGTAATACGACACCAAATAAATATTGCTTGATAATGAATTGACGTAGTTAGTCCCTACCATCAGATAACCAGGTGACGCGAACGTTTCGATAACAGACGACTGCAACTTGCGATTCTCCCTCCACATCAACCACAACCCGCTGTCCTGGAGCGACAAAAAAATCGTTCAGACTAAATGCCTCAAATCTCGATTTGTGAACAACATCCCTCGCGAGGCGGTCCGAATAACCAAGAAGACTATATCCACCTGCTGAATTTTCGAAAACCTTTAGTGCGGTGCCGGTAAGTTCCCCACCGCCGAATCCAGATACGATGCTATCGTTCTCAAACGCAGCATCAACTTCAAGGATCGTCATATCAGCAAAGTCATCGATGGGTAGGACATTTTCTCCCAGGTTCCTGGATGGATCAGGCCTCCGGCTTCCAGCTATAAGTATCCTGCCATCCGTTGCAACGGTAATAGATTTTCCCATTTGCCATTCCTGAAAATCAATCAAGATGCTATCCATCCCGGTACCATCCTGGCCCACGCGATAAACTTTCGCTCTTGAATTAACCCCGTCTCCAAAATTGGAAAGCACTATCAAATTACTATTGTTGTCAAGCTCGACATCAACTGCCTTTTCATTAAATCCCTCCCAACTGCCTCTGCCATTGCACGGTGCCAAACGGATCAACTTTTGCGATGAATGGAACAGTGATCGGATTTGTCTGTGACGACGAGTTACCCAGGAGTATCATCGATCCGTCTGGGTTAACCAGCAGATCAACACCTTCCTGATTTCCGTCAACTCCATAGTACTTCAGAAAGTAAGTCTGGTAAACAGGATCGACATTGCCCTCCGTATCGCACGAGCACACCACCATCACCGATGAAATCACAAGAAGGCTAATTAGTCTCATTGTCTTCTTTTTCAATTTTACGCAGCACAGACTTTGTCCTGGCCTTCTGAAGTTTCCTGGGTTTATAAAACGGATGGATGTAACCCACAGAAAAAGCCAGGTTGTCTATCCGGAAGTCGTCGTCAACATTAGGATACGGTAGCCCTAACGTGAGACTGTTGTAGCGGTCTTCGGGATTGGCTACATTCTTCATCCCAAATGAATATCTCAGGTCAAAATAAAAATAGTCGAGCTTGTATTTATACTTAACACCGCCGCCAATAAAGAAAGAGCTGTTATACCTATTCCTGTAGTCGACCAGATCAACATTCGAAATCGTTTTATCAAATGAAGTCCTCTCATCTGTTTCGCTGTCGGCCTTGGCATCCCGGTTATTTATGTCTACATCTGCCTTGTCGCCCATCAGGTAATTGAATGAAAAGCCAACATAACCATAGCGTCTCCACTTGCCCTTTGGTTGCGTATATTTGACGGAGATAGGAACTGTCAACCAGTTCTGCCGATCTATGATTTCGATAATGTCCTTGTCTATTCCGAAGAGGTTGGTCGTCGTTTGTTTGAAGGTGGTCCTTGAAAAATTTGCGCCAAGCGTTGCCGAGAAGTAATCGTTATAATTGTATTCTGCACCAGCACCTACCTGCCATCCAACTCTGACGCTATAATCTTTTTGCGTATACGGCTCACCTCCACTCTGAATCTCGTGGATTACCCGCACGGGCGTGATGTTTGGACCAGCGTAACCGTGAAATGAAAATATGGGTGTTGCTGTAAATTTTCCGCTCAAATAAACGAGGTCGATTGGATCCCGGCTTGGATCAGTAATGTACTCTGGATTTGCGCGCAAAACGTTCAGGTAACTTTCTTCGGCATTGACAGGATCCTCAAGCAAGAGATAAGTCTCTGCCAACAATAAATACGCACGTTGCCGCCAATCCCTCCGCTGGTTCTTGTCCAGGCAATCCTTCAACATTGCAGGGATGCCGGTCAGGTGGCCCGCGTTAAATTCGTCAGTAGCCTGGGTGAGAATCACCTCGCATTCATCCTGAGCAAGGGTAACCTTGCTAAAGGAGACGACTATCAGGAGTATTGTTATAATTTTTTTACACAACATCAATAATCCTTGATTAGTAGACGGATGCAAGTATACTCGTATGGAATCTCTTCAATATCTCCGACATATTTCTTCCACTCGTCTTGAGTCATATTTCTCTTAAGCTTAGGACATATCTGTTCGGCCAACAATGAAGGATCAGTTGGCCATACCCTTATCTCTGATTCGCTACACGCTGCTATGAGATAATCCGACCCTTTTGCAAACTCTATGTCCCAGATAAATCCATTGTTATTACCCATCACCACCGGCAAATCTTCCGGGTTATCAAGGACATAAAGTTGAAGTCGTTTATCCAAACCAGCACTTGCCAGCAGCTTTTCATCAGGACTGAATTCGACATCATTTACACCCGCTTTATGTCCGCTGAATTGACGAGTCTCTTTCGTGTTGAAATTATACAGTTTAACCAAGCCTCTCTTGTTTGCAATGTCATCAACGCCATAGGCCAGGTACTTTCCTCCCGCGCTAAACTTGACGGAAAGAATTCTGTTAGGCGCCTCGTTGGCAAGGACCGACAAACGTTTTGTCTTGCAGGTTCATGAGTACCACCTCACCCGTCCAGGCCGCACCAGCAAGCCATTTGCCGTCGGCACTGATACTGATAGCCTTCAACTCATACGGCAAACTTGCGAGAGGCGTAGTTTGGCCCGTCTGCGCATTAACAATGGTCAATGTCTTGCCGCCACTTGCAACAACAAAACCGGAGTTGTCTGGCAGGAATTCTAAATAGTTCGTTGGACCATTTAATCCACTGACAACCGTTGGTTTCGCACCATTCTTAAGACTGTAAATCTGTACAAATGAAGAATCACTGCCATTGACGAGATAACTTTCATCTTTGCTCAGTGCAATAACTTTAGAAGGGAATGGATTGGTATAATCGGTGGCTATGTTAGTAAGTTTACCATAGTCACCTTTATAAATTCTTCCGTCGGCACCGGCAACGAAAAATCCTTGGTTCTTGTCAGACACCGCCAATGATCTCATATGCACCCTCGGAGGGCCTTCAACCTTCATGGCATTGTAAGTCAAACTGTTGATTTGTGTGAGTGCGTTGTATAGTCCGGTATAAATGAACGGTTCGTATTTTTTTCCTTCATATCTGCGATGGAAAGTATACCCCTGCATCGCCATTAGTCCTGCCAGATCCTTGTCATCTTCTTCCGCTGCTGCCTTTGACGCAAGTTCCTGCGCCTTTGTCAACATGAACAATCGGTTCGCTGTACGATAATTTTCTTCTGCACGCGAGTACTCGGTCTGAGCTTTGTTTCTTTCAACACGGGCTGAGTCGCGCTGAACGTTAGCCTCCACCATGTTTCTTTCCGCATCGTTGCGGGCGATACGCGCTTCGTTCAGCGCTACCTCCAGGGCTCGACTGGTTTTTGTGATGCGCTCATTGGCAGCCTGCAGTTCGAGGTTTCGTTCACGTACTATTCGCTCCTGCTCTTCTGCGCGTGCAAGGTTCTGTTTTGCGATCTCTGTTTGTTCTTCCGCAAGGATACGGTTCTTATCAGCGAGCAAACGGTCGGCATCGGCCTGAAGCTTTTGCAGATACGCGAATACGAAAAATATGATGGCAACTATAAATGCTATACCCAAAATGATGGCAGTTGCGCGCGTACGTTGTAGCACGCGCTTTTGCATCATCTCCTGGTTTTTTAATTCCGCCTCATAGGTAATGCGGCTTGTGTCGAGGAATACGATCGCCCGTTCAAAAGCCTCGTCGTAACGCTGGCCCCATGCGCGGGTTGGGTTCTGTTTCTTTTGCCAGTTCAGCGCCAACTGAAGATCTGGCGGTCGCCACAAACCGGTCTTTCCGATCTGGTACATTGCAGCGGCTTCTGATAACCGCTTGTACATGGATGCCGATTCAAACTCTTCCTCTACCCAAGTCTCCAACCGATTCCATATTCTCATCAAACTCTCGTGAGAGAGTTCTATCATCGAATCTGTATGTAGTGGAATATGGGCAGCCGGCATCAGGAATGAACGGCCCGCACGTCTGAAGTGATCAACGACGCCAATCACTTCGTCTTCATTTGCTTCAGCCAATTCGGCAACTAGTCCGAGTCGGCATGGCCTGCGCATTCCACGGTTGTCCTGGCTTTTTTCCGTGATATTCTTGAAAAGGATCTCGGCTATCTGCTTGTCCCTGGTTGACAATTCATCGTACGCTTCGTTCGCGTGCTGCGCTAACGCCTGCCCAACTTTTCCGATGGCATTGTAATGACGTATGTCGACCGGTTCCCCAACTTCATGATTGGCAATCCAATAATCCCACGTACGCATTAAGACGTGTTGAAGTATTGGCAACTGATCATGGTTGTTGCCGATATCATTAAGCAACCGTTTCACCAGGCGCTTTGATATTTGTCCACCTGCAACTTTGATCGGGCCTTCGACCACGAGTTTCTTTTGCTCGCGTGTAAGCTGAGGGATAAGGTAATTACTGTTATTTATTTTTTGAGTCAGGCCAGAGAACACTGAACATTCTCCGATAAAATCAGACCGCATGGTAAGAGCAACGTACGTCGGAATCGCCTTCTGTTCTACTGCGGTTAATATGAGATTCACATATAGTTGCGCATCGTTTAAACTTTCTTCGTTTTCCTCGACGTCGCGATAGCGGAATACCTCTTCAAACTGATCGACAAGAAAGAATGTGTTTTCGCCCGCTTCGCGATGCAGAAAACGGGAAATTTCAATCAGGCCATCTGATCCACTTCTCAACACGGAGTTAACAATGGCCCTATAGACCTCTGCTTCCTTTTCGGGTATCCGTTGGGTGCGGATCATGAATTCAATGATCGAATCGGTAAGACTTCTAATCGGAGATGAACCAGGTCGAGTGGTTATAATATTCCACTGTGAACCCGAATCGGTAATGAATCCTCCGTACAGAACGGGTACCAATCCACATGACATCAGCGATGACTTTCCGCTTCCTGAATAACCCATTACGGTAACAAACCGGTTTTTGGAAATCTTTAAAAGGATGTCATCGATTTGGCCCTCGCGACCAAAGAACAGGTGGCTGTCATCAACGGAAAATGGTCTAAGGCCGGGAAAAGGATTATCACCTCCAAGTTGAACGTCAACCGAAACGTCGTTAGAGTAATTACCAGGTGCTTCGTTATGTAGAGGCTTGTTCAGCATTTACACCCTCTTGCCTCCTGAAATTTAGAAAATTGATACCGAAAGGCTATTAAATGCACGATCTAATAAAGTTAAAAAAATAGCGTCCAATCGAGTTTAAAAAATGATTAGGGCCAATTTAGACTAAAATTCCTAAAAAGAAAAGGGGCTTTCGGCCCCTTTCACTTTTCGAATGCTATTGTGTCTTACTTATTTGACCTTGTTCACCAAACTTTCAAATGCAGTAGGGTGGTTCATTGCAAGGTCGGCCAGCACTTTACGGTTCAATTCGATGTTTGCTTTGCTTAGCTTACCCATGAACTCAGAGTAAGAAAGGCCGTGCAATCTCGCAGCCGCGTTAATACGTGTGATCCAGATCCCTCTGAATTCTCTTTTCTTTTGCTTTCTGTCGCGGTATGCGTACACCATTCCTTTTTCGATGGCGTTTTTCGCGACAGTCCATACATTTTTCTTTCGACCAAAGAACCCTTTGGCCAGCTTCAGGATGCGTTTGCGTTTTGCTCGTGAAGCTACATTGTTTACTGATCTTGGCATTTCATTGCATTTTTTGACTGATGGCGTTCAGCTTTACACTGAAGCTTGTGCGGCCAGCAATCGGGTTAAACATTAAACCATTACAGAACAAGCATTGCCTTTACGTTGGCCATATCTGACTTGGAAACCAAAGCTTTATTAGCGAGTCTTCTCTTTTGCTTTGTCTCTTTCTTTGTCAGAATATGATTCTTGAAAGCATGCTTGCGCTTGATCTTACCGGTTCCCGTCACCTTAAAGCGCTTCTTGGCACCGGATTTTGTTTTTAATTTAGGCATCTTACATTTAAAATATTAGAAATCACTTCTTTACAGGCTTCGCCATAACAATCATGCTCATTCTTTTTCCCTCCAGCTTCGGCATTTGTTCAACTTTGCCAAACTCTTCTAACCCCTGAGCAAATTTCAGCAGCAGGATTTCTCCACGCTCCTTGTAAACTATCGACCTTCCTGCAAAAAATACCGTCGCTTTCACTTTGGCACCTTCCTTCAGAAAGTTTTCGGCATGTTTCAATTTAAAATTGAAATCATGATCGTCTGTATTGGGACCGAAACGAATCTCCTTCAAGACAACCTTTAATGCCTTTGCTTTTATCTCCTTTTGTTTCTTCTTCTGCTCGTACTTAAACTTTGAGTAGTCGACAATCTTACAAACCGGAGGATCCGCATTTGGCGATATCTCTACCAAGTCTAATCCCTGATCCTGAGCCATACGTATGGCCTGATGGATCGGATAAACGTCGACTTTAATATCTTCGCCCACTACCCTGACCCTCTGTGCTGTAATCCTTTCGTTTATACGATACGGTTCTTCCGGTCTTTGAGGGCCTCTTCTTAAAGGTTTGTTAAAACCGGGTCGGTTATTGTTCAAGATTGCGATACGACTAAAAATTTAAGTTTTTTAAAATAGGGTGCAAAGATCGTTATATTTTTCTTCTTTCAAAATGCCGGCGGCGCACAGTCTACGCGAAATTGGCTTACAAACTCCGAAAGTTTTAAACTTCCCTGGTCCCCCTTGCCATGTTTTCGGACTGCTACAAGGCTATCGGCAACCTCTTTCTCACCGACAATAAGCATATAGGGAATCTTTTGCGTCTCGGCATCCCGTATCTTCCTACCGATCTTTTCGTCCCGATCATCTAGTATTCCTCTGATATCCTGCTCTTTAAGGGTATCATAGACGTGTTTGGCGTAATCATTAAAACGCTCAGATATCGGCAATACAGCGATTTGATCGGGCGCCAGCCAAAGCGGAAAATTTCCCGCACAGTGCTCGATCAGGACCGCCACAAAACGCTCCAGAGAACCAAAAGGCGCCCTGTGGATCATCACGGGCGTATGTTTTTGATTATCTGATCCCACATACTCCAATTCAAACCTTTGCGGAAGCTGGTAGTCCACCTGAATCGTTCCAAGCTGCCAATTTCTTCCCAATGCATCCTTGACCATAAAGTCAAGCTTTGGACCATAAAAGGCAGCTTCACCAACTACTGCGACCGTCTGAAGACCTCGCTCATCAGCCGCTTCCTGGATTTCGCGTTCGGCTTTTACCCACAATTCGTCCTGCCCTATGTATTTCTGCTTATTGTTAGGATCTCGTAATGAAACCTGCGCAGTGTAATTTTCGAATCCCAACGACTTGAATACATGCAGAACGAGGTCGATGACTTTTATGAATTCATCCTTGACCTGATCGGGACGACAAAAGATATGGGCATCGTCCTGGGTAAACCCACGTACCCGGGTGAGGCCGTGCAATTCCCCGCTCTGTTCATAACGGTAAACCGTACCAAACTCAGCCAATCGTATTGGCAGATCGCGGTATGAACGGGGTTTTGTTTTGTAAATCTCACAATGGTGAGGACAGTTCATCGGCTTAAGCAAGAACTCTTCCCCAACGTCAGGCGTATGTATCGGCTGAAATGAATCTTTCCCATATTTCTCGTAGTGACCTGACGTAACATACAACGCCTTACCTCCGATATGAGGCGTCACCACGGGATCATAACCTGCTTTGACCTGAGCACGTCGCATGAACTGCTCCAGGCGTTCGCGAAGAATGGTTCCTTTTGGCAACCATAAAGGCAAACCCATCCCTACCTTCTCTGAAAATGCAAATAGTTCAAGCTCTTTTCCCAGCTTTCTATGATCACGTTTTTTTGCCTCTTCGATCAGGTGAACATATTCCTCGAGTTCCTTTTGTTTTGGGAACGTGATACCATAAATGCGGGTAAGCATCTTGTTCTTCTCATCCCCCCTCCAATATGCGCCGGCAACGTTAAGCAGTTTCACCGCTTTGATGAAACCTGTGTTCGGAATGTGTGGCCCTTTGCATAGATCCACAAAGTTCCCCTGCTGATAGAACGTGATTTTTCCATCTTCGAGTCCGTTTATCAGCTCGATCTTATAAGGATCGTCTTTTGTCGTGAAATATGAGAGCGCCTCAGATTTACTCACGTCCTTTCGCGAATAGGCACTTTCCTTCTTGGCGAGCTCCTTCATTTTTGCTTCTAGCGCGGCAAGATCTTCCTCACCAAACGTGCGGCCGCCAAGGTCAACGTCGTAATAAAATCCATTTTCGATAGCAGGGCCAATGCCAAACTTGACTCCAGGATAGAGCACTTCCAGGGCTTCTGCCATGAGATGCGCAGACGAATGCCAGAAAGTGGTCTTGCCACCCTTATCATTCCAGGTCAAAATTTTTATAGATGCATCGTTCTGTATCGGGCGAGAAAGATCCCATACTTCACCATTTACTTCAATGGCTAATGATACTCTTGCGAGGCCCTCACTTATGCTAGAAGCTATTTCCGAACCTTTAACCCCCTGCGGATATTCCCGAACACTACCGTCCGGAAGAGAAATTTTTACATTCATGATTTGAACTAAACTACAAAATTAATTCAGGGCACAAATATGGTATTTTTAATCATAACGAGGCAGTGTTATAATCAAGAAGTTATTTTATTGAGGCGGGAAATGGCACTCCTTATAGGTTGAACTGGAAGCTGAACATCACGGCAAACTTCCTGATATCCGGATTTTCGAGATATGACATTCGATGAACAAAATCCACTCTCAGGAATCTAAAAATATTTTCAATGCCGTAACCCAGTTCAATATATGGACGACTATCAAAATACCCAAGTGGCAATGTCTCTACGCCATCCGGCGTCTGGTCCGAATTAATATCTTTGTTGGCCTGACTCAAGCCGCCGTAGATTACGTTTGCTGTTCCTACCAACCTCAATTTCGCCTTCCTCAATAGTGGAATGCGATTGAAGAGGAATCCTTCAAAATGATGGGAATATTGCATCGTAGCGTATTGATCGCTCACAAACTCACCATAGTTCATTAAGTTGTATGTGATGGGTGTATAAATTGGCGATTGGTTCCCCAGGTGAAGACCCAATAACGGATAGGGTAAAGCTCCAAAAACTTTTTCACCCATCAAATTAAGATGTCCAACTCCAAGCGGCCCGAAGCGAATGCGCTTATTAAAACTCAGCCGAAGTTTGTGGTAGTCGAATTGACTATCGATTAAACCTTTGAAGCCTTTAGTATATCGAATGGTTATTACCGGCCAACGTGTAGTACCTAAACTAATTCTATCGTTATCTGATTGGATAAATAACTCGTCGCGAGCATAACGTGACTCGAAAATAAGTTCTGAGGTCTGGAAGCTTTGGCGTATTTCTGAATTTGCGATATCGTCAGGCTGCTCGTAGTACGCAAAGGCGAAAGTGGGATCAAATGTAAAATAGCGGAATCCAATGCGTTGCGTAAAACCTTTAAATAACTCCCTGCCAAAAACTATGCGCCCTTCGTTCATATAATATCCTCTTCGGAAAACCCCGAACCGCTGTGATGCAAGTAAAAGAAGGTTATCGCCAGCAGTTTCTTCATCAATACCTACCCTGCCAAGATCTGATCGCGCCCTGATTGTTAAGGTCGTCCAGGGATGCCGTGATATTATTCGCTGGACGTAACCTATATATTTTATTTTTTCATCATTGAAGCCATAGCCGAGTTGCGCCCCAAGGACCCATTTATCGCTAAACTTATAGTTCGTTCTGAATCCCGGCTGAATACGCAGCCCTTCGATCGAGTTAACCGCAAAAATAGAAACATATGGGCCCAAATCTATTTTACCAACTTTGTAATATCCACTTACCGCTATCTTTATTATATCGGTATATGTACGCACAACTGGAATATTTTGAAGAGTATCTATCATCTTATAAACATTCTTCTCCGAATCCGAAAGCGGCTCGTGACGCAATGAATCCCAATGCTTGTCCTCTTCATTCAGACGTGCATCCTCCGCCATGATTATCGGCGTCTTATAAAATGACGGATCGTAAGGTTTATTGATAACAAAATTTTTGTTTGAAGTGTAAAACTTCGCAAGCATGCCCGCGCTATAATTGGTGAGCTCGCCGATGTCGACCAAAACGCGATTCTTAACCGGCAGCCACGCGCCGCCTTCTGCAGGGCCAAGCTCCTGTTGTATCTTTATCTTTTCTACGAAGTTTATATTGGCGGTCTTTGCCATAGTAACCTCGATCTGTTTTAACGCGTATCCCTCTCTTGTTATCCACATGCTGCCGGTAAACGCGAGGTCCTGCGGACTCTTAGGGAAGAAATCCAATCGATAACAGTAATGTTCACCGACGTAGAGACTGTCCATCAAATCATATTCATAGTAAAGGCGCCACCCATCGGCTATGGGGGAAACGAATTCCTTGCCAACAATATTTAGCCAGTTTTGATAGAAGTTATATTCCTGAAATGAGGATCCGACAAGCTGAGTGACCATTGCCCCATCTTCCACACCAACTCCGTTGATCTTGGATTTTAGGATATTCTCGTAACGAAGACTTGGATCGTCCCTGTAGTAGACTTTTGATATACTTTCCGTGATAAGCATGGGCAGGATTGGCTTTCCATCCTCGCCGGCTATGCGATCAATACTATCGAGCACCTGCGTTATTTTCTGAACGACCTTTCGTTGTCTGAACTTATCGGTGATGTGATCAACGTCAATTTCAGTCTTGGTATATGTATCGTACTCATACGCCGATAATTTGCGTTTATCATTGTAGTTCTTGTTCCGTACGACATTTCGCAAAATCTCGAAGGCTGGATTCTCTCCTGCGACGAAAACAACTTCCTGAAGATTCGTTACATCCTCCTCAAGCTGAAAATTTATGACTTGACTAATGCCTTTTGTAATTGCCTTCTTTCTCGGCTTGTACCCGATGTAGGAAACTATGAGCGAGTCTGAAGGGTTGGTTGTTTTTATTTCAAAGTGACCATCAAAGTCTGTAGTTACGCCGATGGTTGTTCCTACGAATACGACATTCACGTAAGGGACGGGATCCCCGCTGTTGGCGTCAGTTACTTTACCTGTTACGATTGTTTCCTGCGCCCAGGCCACAACAGGTGCCATGCAGAGCAGGAACAAACAACGGACTTTGGCACTGATAGGTCTGTTTTTCAGGTCGATACCCACAAGTTTAATTTATTACAAAATAATTGATTTAACCAAAGTATCCCACCCGGGGTTTCAGCGGTCTGTCGAAACTTGTATCTGCTCTTTTTCGCCTAAAAAACGCGGCGAGGTTTTTAGTACGTATAGATCCAATACAGCCTTTGTTCTTGCAAAGTACTCCCTCAATCGAATTCTGAATGAGTACTCGCCATCTGGTTCATCTGTTACCATCGCCACCGCCTCAATATCATAATAGCGGCTGATGAATAGAGCCCTATAACTGTGAAAAGGTTGCGTGATAATTGTTATTCTGTTTTGTCCGAAAATTTCTTTACACCTCACAATGGAATCCAGCGTGCGAAGGCCCGCATAGTCAAGGGTAATAGCAGTGGTCGGTACTCCTAATTTTATAAGCGCCTTCCGCATTTCAATAGGTTCGTTGTAATACATCGACCGGTTATCTCCGCTAAGGATCAGGTGATCAATCTTTCCCATCTTGTAAAGTTGGGCAGCAGTTTCGATCCTTTTGCGAAAATATGGATTGACGTTTCCACTTACTGTCTTGTTACTTGTCCCAAGAACCAGGGCGACGCGGTGATCCGGTAACTTCGTCAGGTCTGAAAATACATTATGCGAAGTGCTGTTTACAATCCAAAGATTGGATGCAACGATAAGCAAAGTGAAAATTAGGAACGCAGTAAAAACAGTGCTCTTCAACCAGCGCATCACTATAGAACTTGACTCGGTTGACAAAGTTACTGAATTGTGCGCAGAAACTCCCTTTCAATTAGATCTGACTTGCGAACTATTTTTCTATACCATATAAGGCGAATGAGATCCTTTTCGGATAAGGTAAGCCCGGACGAAACGTTCTCGTTTCGAAGTTTATTGATCAATGAATCAAGACAAATTGCAACACTAACTGAAATATTAAGGCTCTCGGTGAAGCCGTACATCGGTATTTTTACCTTCGCATCACAGTTCGCTATTGCCTCTTTCGAGGCACCACGCAATTCATTTCCAAACAACAGTGCGATCCTGCCTTCTTTTACATCAATATCGTGCACTGAAATTCCGTCTTCGTCAGGATCTGCCACCAGTATTTTGTAACCTTCACTACGCAGCTTATCAAAGCAGGCTATTGTATTATGTTCTTTTTTCGAACGATATCGCTTTATATCTATCCACTTGTTAGCTCCCCTTAACACCTTGGGATTAATGCTATACTTGGTTATGTTTTCTACCATGTGAATTTCCTGCAAGCCCATGCACTCACACGTCCTGACTACGGCACTTGCATTTTGCGATTGAAAAATGTCCTCAAGAATGATCGTTAGGTATCGCGTTCTCAGGTTGAGTACTTTTTCAATTGTTTCCTTTCTGTGATCAGAGACGAATCTCGACAAGTGCTGAAATACCAACTCTTCTTTATGGGTCAGCATATGCCGTTTAAAAGGAATTTTTACGGATCCACTCTTCTATAAGAGCGACACCCTCTTTATGAACCTGTTCCCTGCCTATTTCCGGCATTGCAATAGCGGGATCGTTGGTCTTCATTCGGTATACAAGAATAGAATTTTGTGGTTGACCTGGAACGATATCAAATTGAAGGTCGCCAGCTCCCCTTCCAGCAGCAACCGGCGTTTTGTTCACCCCAAGGTGAGATGCATCTTTTTCCGTGATGTCTAAATAAAGACCAGAAGTATTCGCTGGTCCCTGACGCGAATGGCAGTGGCCGCAGTTTGCATCAAGATATGCCCGCGCTCGGCTGTTCAGATCACCGGTAGAAGCATCATCCCAAACCGCTAGTTTTGGCGCAGTCGAAGCTTCATTAATCGCCTTCTATCAACTTTGCATTCTTCCAGTATTCGAGCTGATTCTGCTTTCCACTCTTGTATTTAAAATCGCCGTTAAGTTGACGGGCTGACGGACCAAGCAGTAACATTTTTTGATTCCGGATATGACAACCTTTACATTGATTCTTGTTGGGTATTGCGTACGGCGTAGTCACCTTCCTTCCGGACTTGTCGGTGTAGCTTATCGTCTTTGTTTCACCCGCCGGATCGTAAACAGCATCTGTTTGCTCATCATTCCAAATGTACGGCCACGCTTCCCATCCAGCAGAGAGGTGAACCAACAAGCGGGTTTCTATGATCCTTCGTTCTCCCTCAGGTCGCCGGAAATCCTTGGGAAAGTAAAAATTCTTGATAAACACAGTACCTACTGGAAAATCAAATACGATTGAGTCATTGTACACTGCCGATTGGCCTGGTGGCAGCTTTACGAACCTTAGTTTTTCGGCGTAGTTGCTGAAAAGAGGCGAGTTCAATGTGTATGGGACTACATCTTCAGCTGGCTCGAGCTTCCTGATATCGCCAATAAAAAATCCAAACTCGGATAATTTTTCTTTTCGTGTCGGTTCCTGACCTTCGCGAAAAGAAGATAGAACGCTAAAGAGTACACCGGCCGCAACGAGACAAACCCACTTCATACATTTCATTTCATGCTTAATACCACGGGTGCTATAGGCGGTTGCTGGCACTCATAGGGCTTCATGTCACGTGACTTGTTTTTGAATTTGTTTCCTGCGTCAATGTTCGCGAAGGAAGCATTCTGATTATTCTTTATGCAAATATTCCTGTCCTTCATCGAAGAATCGACTATTCCATCATACAAAATATGAGGAACGTCCTTGCCAAACCTGAGTTTGAATTTATACATCTTGCCAAGGCGGCCCTTGCTTGTAGCTTTCACATGAGGCCTTTCATAAAAGTTATCATGAATGTAGATGTTGGCCGGAAATGGTTTGTAAGATTTATCATTGATCGGGTTCTCTGTTATGTAGTAGCTCACAATCGCAGTGCCTGCTGAAATGTTATTTACTATCCTGTTCTCAAATACTTCCACATTGCGCGTGGCTAGAATCATAACTCCGGTTCCCTGTGGCACCTTCCCGACCGTATTGCCTTTCGGTGCAAAGTTGATGTGGTTATTATCAATGATCTGGTTCTTGAAGACACGCACGTAACCGCCTTCTTTTTGGATAAGATCCGGCAAATCAAAAACAAGTATTCCTCCTGTGTTGTTAAATGCTTCATTTTCGTAAACGTCGGCGTACCAGGAATTTTCTATTTCAATACCCGCGACATTTTGAAAGGCTTTCGAATTACGAACAATTATGTGTTTGGACTGACCTACATAAATACCTGCATCGCTCGCACCTACTGCTGTGCAATTGTCAATCAGAACATTTGTGCATTGCACAGGGTAGAGTCCGTAACCGCCATTTGAGCTTGAGCCGCCATTTGTCCACTCTGCCTTTACGTTTTTGAAAGTGATCCCTTCAACAAGTTGTGCTTTTATTCCATCACCTTTCGTATCCTGTACGGTTAGATCCTGCAAAGTGATATTGGATGCGTTTGTTATCTTAATTCCTTCGGCGCCCGACAATTGGCCCTTGAAATTCATAATCGTCTTGTCCAATCCCGCACCTTTTATAGTAACGTTCTTTTTTCCATCCAACGAAAGGCTCGCATCGAATTGGAAACGTCCTTCCGGTATTTCAATGGTCGCGCCGTCCTCCGCTTCGATAAGCTGAGTCTGAATCTTCTTCTGAATTTCTTTTTGTGCAAGAGTATTAATTGAAATTCCAACGAGCAATAATAAGGTGGCGAGTTTCATAAGTTCGACGTTGGCAGATAATGTGTCTTAAATCATTCAAATCAACACTCATTAATGCTCCGGCTATGGTTCCAGAGAGCATTGTGGCTAATGACGCAGCGATCAGCGCTTTCAATCCCAATCGCGATAAGTCGCCCTGTCGGTTAGGGGCCATTCCTCCTATTCCGCCAATCTGGATGGCGATTGAACTAAAATTAGCGAATCCGCAGATAGCATATGTTGAAATAACGATCGATTTTTCGCTCAGCAGTCCCGCTGTTTTCATATCCGCCAGGCTCAAGTAGGCTACGAATTCATTTATTACCATCTTTTGCCCCAGCAAGCTTCCTACCTGTAGAGCCTCAGACCAGCTGACACCCATGGCAAACGCAAACACACGGAAGACCTGACCAAAAATATACTGAAGAGAAAAACCACTGAATGCTCCGTTCGTCGACTGCGCCACCCATGCGTTGAGTCCTGTCCAATTACCAATGCCGTCAACCAGTATCCAGTTCATCGCGTAAATAATTGCAATGAATGCAAGCAACATTCCACCGATATTGAGAGCAAGTTTCAATCCATCGGCAGCGCCGGTTGCAAGTGCATCGATAACGTTAACGCCAATTGATTCTTTACTTACTTTGAGTGAGCGGTCTATCTTTTCAGGTTCTGTCTCGGGTAGAAAGATCTTGGCCATAACGATAGCGCCGGGCGCATTCATGATCGAAGCGCAGAGTAAGTAGGTGGCAAACTTGACAAGCTGTTCCGGGTCTGTTCCACCAAGAAAAGTGATATAGGCCCCCATAACACTTCCGGCAATCGTAGCCATTCCACCGGTCATAAGGCAGAGAAGTTCTGATTGAGTCATCCGCGCAATAAATGGTCGTACCAAAAGAGGGGCTTCTGTTTGACCGAGAAAAACATTACCGGCTGCTGACAGGCTTTCGGCGCCCGAAAGTCTCATGCTTTTGGCCATTATCCATGCAAAGACAAAAACTATTTTCTGTAAAATGCCGAGGTAGTATAGACCAGTCGTGACGGCTGAAAAGAATATCACGGTTGGAAGCGCCTGAAAGGCAAAAATGAATCCAAGGTTATGTTTAGCGTCGCTGTGAACGGAGCTGTTTTTTGCAAGGTCTCCGAAGAGGAATTCGGCGCCATTAGCAGCGAAGCTCAGGAATTTCACGAAACCGCTACCAATCGCTTCAAATGCGTTCCTCACGACGGGCACCTTCGATATGATCAGCGCAATGATGATCTGCAGAATGACGCCGGTCGCAACAAGTTTCCAGTCAATCTTTTTGCGGTAACTCGATAATAAATAAGCAATTGTTAATAGGACTGCAATACCGATGAGTCCGCGCAGGTAATCCATTCAATCTAGGTTTTCAGGCTTAAAACAAAAAGCAGAAAGCGGTAAGGCCACCTTCTGCTTTCGATTGCAAATTAGTTTCTTTTACTTAACTCATCGCGAATTTTTGCCGCTCGCTCGTAATCTTCTTTATCGATTGCGTCTTTAAGTAACTCATTCAGTTTTTCCAGCGAATAGTTTTTGAAATCGTCCTTTCGTGTTGTTTCTTTTTTCACTTTGGCTTTTGTTTCTGCCTTCGGTTCAGGCTTGTCCTCTTCCACTTCATCGGTTAAGACAATTCCGGCCTCGGCAAGGATGTTTTCGTATGTGTATATCGGTGAATCAAACCTGAGACCTATTGCGATTGCATCTGAAGGCCTCGCGTCGATTTCGCTTTTTTTCAGACCATCAGAGCAGACGATCTTTGCAAAGAAAACGCCTTCTTTTAAATCTGAAATAATAATTTCCTCTACAGTAAAATGAAAATTATTTGCAAAGGCCTTAAACAGGTCGTGCGTCATTGGCCTGTTAGGAATGATCTTTTCGATTTCGATTGCGATGGCTTGCGCTTCAAACATTCCGATGATAATGGGCAACCTGCGGTTACCCTCCGTTTCACCCAGCACAAGAGCAAAAGAACCTGTCTGTGATTGACTTGATGAAAGTCCCAGTATTTCGAGCTTAATTTTCTTCACTACTTCGCAGCTTTGATCGCCTCAGTCAATTTAGGAATTATTTCGAAAGCATCTCCAACAATACCATAATCCGCAGCTTTAAAAAATGGCGCCTCCGGATCTTTATTGATGACGACAATATATTTAGAAGAATTGACTCCTGCTAAATGCTGTATTGCCCCGGAAATCCCAATAGCCACGTAAAGTTGAGGCGCAACTTTCACGCCGGTTTGACCAACGTGTTCGTGGTGAGGCCTCCAGCCCATGTCCGATACTGGTTTGCTGCATCCGGTCGCAGCGTGTAGAACTTTTGCCAGGTCTTCAAGCATTTTCCAGTGTTCGGGTCCCTTCATGCCACGTCCTCCCGATACGACGATGTTAGCCTCAGGCAGAAGTATTTCGCCTGTCGACTTTTCTGATGATAATATCTTCGTAGTGAAGTCTGTATCTGCAAAGGTCGCTGAATAAGGTGTGACCTGAACGTTGCCTCCGACTTCTTTTAGCTCGGCCGCATTCTTTCTGATGCTTATAACTTTTTTTGCATTCTTCAGTTCAACGAGAGCAAACGCTTTTCCAGTATAAATACTTCTCTTAACAACAAAGCCCGAACTGGTAGATGGAAGTTCAACAACGTTTGTCGCGAGACTTGCACCGATCCGCGCTGCGACTTTAGCGGCGACCGGAGTTCCAAGCGATGAGTTTGCAAGCACGAGTATATCTGCACCTTCGTCGGAAAGTGCTTTCTCAAGCACGACTGCATACACCTGGATGATGCCTTCATTCAGTCTTTGATCAGAAGCATGCAGTACTTTTTGAGCACCGAATTTACCGAGCCCCTCCAATTCATTCGTATCTACGGCTCCCAGTGCGATCGCTGTGACAGGGCCACCCATTGCATGCGCATAAGCGACTGCTTCAAGCGAGGTCTTCTTAATCTTACCTTCTGCACTTTCGACAAAAACAAGTATAGGCATACTCTATAATTAACAATTCACAATGTTAGTTTCCTCTTATATAACTTTCGCCTCGTTTTTTAACAAATTCACCAACTCGGTTACATTATCAGCGGAGATCATCTTAACTGATCCCTTAGGCGGCGGCAATTCAAACTTCTGCAGCTTAACTCCGCTGTCGGTGGCCTTTGGCTCGATGACTTTCAGCGGTTTAGTGCGAGCTGACATGATACCGCGCATGTTTGGGATTTTCCACTCTGCAATTGGCTCCTGACATCCAGCGACAAATGGAAGTTTAACCTCCAAATATTCTTTACCACCTTCAATTTCACGGGCTACTTTTGCTGTAGTACCTTCAATATCCAATTTCATCACAGGCGAAACAGACGGCATATTTAACAATGCGCCTACGAGACTGTGCACTACTCCACTGTTATAGTCAATAGATTCGCGTCCCATCAAAATGAGATCATAACCTGCACCCCTGGCCTGCTCAGCGATCTGGCTTGCAATAAAAAACGAATCCACAGGTTCAGCATTTACTCTAATTGCATCATCAGCACCAATCGCCAATGCTTTTCGCAATGTCGGCTCGGTATCGGCAAGTCCTACATTGAGAACTGTTAGTGTCGCTGACAAAGATTCCTTCAACTCGACAGCACGAGCAAGCGCGTAATCATCGTATGGGCCGATTATAAATTGTACGCCACTCGTATCGAACTTGGTATTGTTGTCTGTGAAGTTAATCTTTGAAGTCGTGTCGGGAACGTGCGTAATGCAAACTAAAATCTTCATTTCACTCTATATCGGTAAGTTCAAAAAAGCCGCTTTTCAAAACCGCGGTCAAGATACAAAAAACCCATTTCCAATCGCCATATTCAATACAATTTTCAAGTTATTCAGAAAAAGGATTTAATTGGCGTGAAATATCATTGGAATTCATTAATGGCTAGCAGGATTCAGGAACTCGAAGGTTTCGTAAAAGAAGATCCACATGATCCTTTTAATCTTTACGCGCTTGCCCTTGAATATTTGAAAACAGACGTCCGGAAAGCGGTCGACATATTCAATCAATTGTTGAAAGAGCATTCAGACTATGTTCCAACGTACTATCAGCTTGGTAAGCTCTACGCAGATATCTCTGAAAATGAAAAGGCGTTGGAAGTGTTTGATGCTGGCATACGCGTCGCTATTGACCAACAGGATCACAAAGCCTTGCGTGAGCTACAGTCTGCGCGGCAGGAACTCTTGAATGATCTTGATGACTAATTTTGGGGTGCACCGTCATCAACCCAGCATGCGATTATATCGATCTGTTGTTTAGTCAACGTTCCTTCTCGCGGCATGCTGCGGTCCTGGGTTTTGGATTTGATACTCTTCGCATAAAACTTTGCATTCTCGAAATTCCGCAGATCAACTCTTGACGATCCGTTGTGACATCCGCTCAACGCGCAAGAGTTCTCCATGATAGGCTTGATCTCGCTCGCCCAACTCACTCCGCTCAATCCACGTGGGACGGTGACGCTTAAAGTAATGCTGCAATCATTGTTATCCTTTACTGAGATTGAGTGATTACCCGTTGATAGTCCGGAGAAAGTGTTAACATCGGAAAACGATCCATTTCCGAGTTTATAAGTGTAGGGAGGATTCCCGGTGGTTACGTCTATTGTTACTGATCCGTTACTTCCCAGACAGGAGTTATCCGCGGTGATGTCGGCGTTGAACGTAAAGTCTGCCGCCTTAATTGCAACATTCTCGATCTCGTCAACGCAGCCATTGGCATCCTTTAGTTTGACTGTATAGATGCCAGCACTAAGATTGTTGAATTGACCGGACTGTTGACCCGGCAGGTCATTTAAAGAAAATTCGTAAGGCTCTTGTCCCTGAACGGCTGAAACATTGATAACGCCATCGGCTATACTACAGCTAGTCGCATCGGTCACAATTCCAAGACTTAGTATTGGTCCCTCTTTTTCGCAATCAACAGGATCTTCTTCATCGCTACAAGAAAAGACTAACAAGGAGAGAACACTTACCGCCAAAAACTTACGCATAATACTCATCGAAACCCCAAAGGTACATAGAAGAAAGCAAATCGAATGCCCAAGATCCTTTGTGAAGTTGAAAACGAAAATGAATCGGAAATATTATCGATGGAAAGAACTCAGAATGGAGTTTCATCGTCCTCGCCCCTCGGTTTGGGCGGCTCAGGATCGGAATTAAACGTATTAAGTCGGCTTTCGCGGGTGATCATTCCTGAGAAAGGATTATCATATGACGACGTCGGAGCATCGAAGTCCGCAAACTTAGTGTACTTGCCAATAAACTTAAGCTTAACACTGCCAACAGAACCGTTACGGTGCTTTGCTATGATCACCTCTCCCATACCCTGAGTTGGTAATCCTTCTTCGTCGACCGTGATCTTGTAGTATTCCGGACGGTAAAGGAACATTACGATATCAGCGTCTTGTTCAATTGAACCAGATTCGCGAAGGTCGGAAAGCTGCGGTCTTTTATCACCACCACGCGTTTCAACACCACGACTCAACTGTGACAACGCAAGGACGGGAACATTCAACTCCTTGGCTATGCCTTTTAACGCGCGTGAAATCGATGCTATTTCCTGTTCGCGGTTACCCCCCTGGTCGCCACGCATCAGTTGAAGATAGTCGACAACAACAACTTGAATGTTGTGTTCTGCCTTTAGTCTTCTGCATTTTGCCCGAAGTTCAAGGACGGATAGCGCAGGAGTATCGTCAATAAAGATTGGTGCTGATGATAATTTATTTGTCTTATGAACAAGTTGCGTCCATTCATGGTCGGCGAGTGATCCACGTTTTATTTTTTCGCCTTCCAGTTCGGCTTCTGCTGAAATCATACGATTGACCAACTGAATTGAAGCCATTTCCAGCGAGAATATTGCCACCGGAATCTTAAACTCTACAGCGGCATTTCTTAATGCGGATACCACGAAAGCGGTCTTACCCATACCAGGCCGTGCAGCAATAATCACAAGATCAGACCGTTGCCAGCCGGAAGTCATGCGGTCCAGAGCGGTAAAACCACTTGGTACGCCCGTGAGACCGTCTTTGTGGTCTTTCAAAAGCTGAAGTTCGTGTATCGCCCGCGTCATGAGATTACGCATATTGTCGTAATTCTTACGGAGGTTCGAATCGGATATCTGAAAGATGGACTGTTCAGTTTTATCCAATAGTTCAAAGACGTCGGTTGTATCCTCGTAGGCGTTATGATGTATTTCCGAAGCCACCTGGATCAGCTCACGTTTGATCGCCATCTCCATGATAACCCGGGCGTGGTATTCGATGTTCGCAGCTGAGCTAACTTTGGATGTGAGTTCGGCAATAATGTAGGCTCCTCCGACCACCTCGAGCTTACCGGTCTTCCGAAGCTGGTTTACCACGGTACGCATATCTACCGGGTCAGATGATTTGAACAGATCGATGATGGCGGCGTAGATCTCTTTGTGTTGGTCGGAATAAAAATGCTCCGGCTTCAGGAATTCCACAACAGCATTAAGGGCGTTCTTCTCCAACATCAACGCTCCGAGCACCGCTTCTTCAAGATCAAGCGCCTGAGGTGGCAACTTGCCAAGGCTCTCCGAGATATCTCTCGGAATAAGTTTACTTGACTTAGCGCTGAACCTCAGGGACGTTGATCTGCCTTGCTCCATACAGTGGTTGTTGTACTTGTTTTAGTTGTGAGGGCGACAAACGTACCATCAATACATGTTAGTCTCTCCACAACTTATACACATTTAGCCAACAAATTAATTGTGAATAAATTCCAATTGACGCTAGCCTAAACAGGCGCTATTAAAGAAAGTAAGTGGATCCATTGTCAATGTAGTCAGGCTTTTAAACACCAAACATTTTCCTTTACTTTAAACCGGAATTTTTTTTCATGCGGCAAAAAAAACAAAAGATTCACTTTATTGCTATCGGGGGCAGCGTTATGCACAATCTGGCCATTGCCCTCAAACTGGAGGGTCATGACGTAACGGGCTCCGACGATGAAATTCGAGATCCTTCACGTGCTACATTAAAAAAACATGGCTTACTCCCTGATAAAGACGGCTGGAACCCCGACCAAATTAATGACTCGCTTGATGCAGTTGTTCTTGGAATGCATGCACGCAAAGACAACCCCGAACTGCTGAAAGCACAGGCGGCTGGTCTCAACATTTATTCGTTTCCCGATTATATCTACGAACGGTCAAAGAACAAACAACGTATTGTGATCGCTGGAAGTCACGGCAAAACTACCATAACAGCCATGATCATCCATGTGCTGAATCGTTTTAACCGGAAGTTTGATTACGTTATTGGAGCGAGGGTCAAAGGAATTGAACACACTGTCAGGCTGTCGGATGCGCCAATTATTATTATTGAAGGTGATGAATACTATTCTTCGGCGCTCGACCCGACATCAAAATTCCTACGGTACAATCATCATATCGGAGTGATCAGCGGCATTGCATGGGATCACGCCAACGTCTTCAAAGCCGAAGAAGAGTATGTAAAACAATTCGATCTTTTCGCGGACGAAACCCCCAAAGGTGGCCTACTTATTTATTGCGAACAGGATTCACTTGCACTCATAATCGGAAAAAAAGAACGCGCGGATGTTCAGGCTATCACTTACAAAAGCCATCCCCATACATCGGACAACAACGGGCATTTCTTTCTTACCGACGGAAAGAATCGTTATCCGGTAAAGATCTTTGGAAGCCACAACTTTCAAAATGTAAGCGCGGCAAAGGAAGTGCTTAAAAAGGTAGGTATCACAACCGAAAGATTTTTTGAGGCAATGACGAGTTTTGAGGGCGCTGACGGCAGACTCGAGAAAGTGAAGGAAAACAATTCCACTACCATCTACAAGGACTTTGCGCACGCACCATCAAAAGTAAAAGCAACTGTCAAAGCTATAAAGGAGATCTCCCCGTCGCGCGACCTCGTTGCCTGCCTTGAGCTACATACTTATAGTAGTCTGGATAAAAGATTTCTTCCTCAATACAAAGACACTCTTAAGCCCGCACAGGAACAAGTGATCTATTTTAATCCTGACAAAGTAAGAGATAAAAATCTCGAAGCTCTCACTGAGTCAGATATTAAGAAAGCATTCAATGCACCTGGTGCCGTCGTCTTCCAGGATCCTTCAAAGCTTGAAACATTCCTGTCACAACTCCCATGGAAGAATAAGAATCTTCTCATGATGAGCTCCGGAGACTTCGGAGGAATGAACATTCATTCATTTGCAGAAAAACTTCTCGCTTAATTCACTGCTTATAGCTTTTATTATTTTCGATAATGAAACTCAACCTACGGAATCCCCTTTGCTTTTTTGACCTTGAGACCACCGGAACCAACATCACACACGATCGCATTATTGAGATCGCTGTAATTAAAATGATGCCTAACGGTGATACGTTAAGAAAATCCAATGTTTTAAATCCTACTGTTCCCATTCCTCTTGAATCATCTGCCATTCATGGTCTCTTCGATGAAGATGTAAAAGATAAACCAACCTTTAAGGATGTCGCCAAAGACTACGCGCGTTTTTTTGAAGGAGCAGATCTCTCCGGGTTTAACATTTTGAAATTCGACGTTCCTATGTTAGTTGAAGAGTTCCTCCGGAATGGGGTGGAATTCGATTATGGCCGGAAAAAGATCATCGATTCCCAAAAGATCTTTCATTTAATGGAAAAGAGAACGCTCGCCGCGGCCTATCAATTCTATGTGAAAAAGGATATAAAGGACTCACACACCGCTGAAGCTGATACGGAGGCGAGTATGGAGGTGTTATTGGCGCAGATAGAGCGTTACCTTGACATGGAAGTGACGGATAGTCTCAACAAAAAGGTGGGTGAGATTAAGAATGACGTTGATGCGTTGAGCAAAGTCACTTCCGTTAACCAGGTAGATCTCGGCGGACGCATGATCTTCAATCAAAAAGGCCAGGAAGTATTTAACTTCGGAAAACACAAAAACCGTGTCGTTACCGAAGTGCTCGAGCAGGAACCCTCCTACTACGAATGGGTTATGAATGGCGACTTCTCCCTCGACACTAAACGCAAGTTGACAGAGATCAAACTAAGAGGCTTCAGGAAATGATCTAGTGAGCTGACTTAAACTTCAATTCGCCTGCTTTCACTTCCAGGGGAAGATAATTTACTTCCGGAGGTATAGGACAAGAAAAATTCGGGCTATAAGAGCAGTATGGGTTGTAGGACAGATTGAAATCCAGTATCACCTCATCCGACGACGGCAACCTGAAATCGATATACCGTCCAACGTCGTAAGTTTCTTTGCCATTCGATTCATCTGTGAAAGGAATAAAGAGGTAGTCTTCATACCCAGGTCGCTTCGCGATTTCACCGTTATGATATACTTCCAACTTGTAGCTGTGGCCATTCAGTTCAAAATGAACTTCGCCATATTTTGAATATTCCGGCAGCCGTGTAGTTGTAGTCTTCATTTTGAAGAGGACCGGATTTTCTGTCTTGATGAATTTGGCCCTTACCCTATATGAAAGATCGATCGGGTAATAATTCAAACCTTTGAAGTGACGGCGGTCTTTTTTTGAAAGCGGAGAGTCTTTCGGGTCTCGCATTTCTTGCTGCTGTTTCTTCCGATGTTCGTTTATTTCTTTCGCCGCCTCTTCATCTGATTGACCGTAAGACGAAAAAAAAGCCAGGCCCAGAAGTAATAACATTCCGGACCTTACAATACCTGTACTCATAATCTAAATTCTAAATATCACCGGCAATATGAGGTGCAAAAACAGAAAGATCAATTCTTTTTGTATGACATCGCTTCAGGGATCCAGCTCTTCAGGTCGCTGATGCGTGTAGAATGAGAAGGGTGTGTTGAAATAAATTCCGGCGGCTCCTGACCTCCACTCATTTCAGTCATTCGTTCCCAGAATAGAGGAGCTTGGTTAGGATCGTAACCTGCGATCGTCATGAAGATTAGTCCGATGTGATCCGCTTCAGACTCATGATCGCGGCTGAACCTTAACATACCAAGATTAGTCCCGGCACCGACGGCTTGCATTAATAGCTCCTGACCCGCAGATGGATTCGCACCAATAAACGCGCCTAGCGTAGTAAGACCATATTGAGCAAGCAATTGTTGGCTCATTCTCTCTCTTCCATGGTTCGCAATCGCGTGCGCCACTTCGTGTCCCATTACAACTGCCACGCCGGTTTCATCTTTGCAAATGGGCATAATGCCGGTATAGAAGGCGACCTTTCCTCCGGGCATACACCATGCGTTAACAGTCTTAGGATCTTCAATCAAATTAAACTCCCATTCAAACCCGGCAAGCTCCGAGGTCAGACCTTTGGCGGCCATGTATTCCTCTACTGCCTTTTGAATTTTGCCACCGACTCTTTTAACCATCGCAGTCTGTTCTCTGTTACTCGAAAGCGGCCCCTTCGCTACTATTTCCCTGTACTGCTGATTAGCCATCGGGATGAGCTCTGAATTTGAAACGAGGCTTAACTGCTTCCTCCCCGTTACGGCAACTGACGTACAGGCATAAAGACCCAGTATAACGGCAACATAAATAAGAATCTTTTTTAGCATGTGACTTTTTTGGGCAAAAATACAAATCCGGTGCCAGTATGTTTCATAGATTTGTGTGGTTTCTGAGTCTGCGCAATTAAGATCGTGGACTTATCAAGACTAACTACTAAAAGGCAAAAGGAAATCACATGAGAATCTTTGCAATCGGGCGAAATTATGTGGAGCACATAGAAGAGTTGAAGAATGAAAAACCGTCAGACCCAGTCATCTTCACAAAACCAGACACCGCGATTCTGCGCAATAATTCTCCCTTTTACTACCCGGATTTTTCAAAGGACGTACATCACGAGGTAGAGCTGGTTTTGCGTATTTGCAGAGAAGGAAAAAACATTGAGGAAAAATTTGCTCATAAGTATTACGATGCCATTGGCGTTGGGATTGATTTTACGGCACGCGATGTGCAGCAAAAACTAAAAGAGAAAGGGTTGCCCTGGGACATCGCCAAAGGCTTCAATGGCTCTGCACCCATCTCGGATAAGTTCATACCCGTTGGAGAGTTTAAAGATGTTAAGAACATTAATTTCAGTTTGAAGGTAGACGGAGAATTTAAGCAACAAGGCAATACGAGCCTTATGCTTTTTAACTTCGATTATATAATTTTGTATTTGTCCAAATTTTTTACACTTAAGACGGGTGATTTGATTTTTACGGGTACTCCAAAGGGAGTGAGCCCGGTCAAGGTGGGAAACGTGTTATCAGCGTATATTGAAGATGAGAAACTCCTGGAATTTGAAGTTAAGTAAGGTCGTAATTCTATTTTTAGCGACCGTACCATTTTTTGTCAATGCCCAATTCAGCAAACCGGTAGAAAAATTTCCGGCAGAAGAACGGTATCTCTATCCGGTTTATCCCGGTCAGCCGGGATCCCTTGCTGGTACGATGGGAGAACTTCGAACCACGCACTTCCATTCCGGTATAGATATTCGGACAAACAACGTGATCGGATGGCCCGTGCTGGCGTCAAAGAGCGGATACATATCAAGGGTCAGCGTCAATTCGTCGGGTTATGGCAATGTTATTTACATAACGCATCCTGATGGCAACACCACACTTTACGCTCACCTTGATAAATTCCTGGGTGATCTGGGACGGCACATCCTGGACGAGCAATACCGGATGAAGGCCAGTGAAATCGACCTTTTTTTCCACAAAGATCAGTTCGCTGTAACACGAGGTGATACCGTTGCACTTTCGGGTAACACGGGATCGTCAGGTGGACCGCACTTGCATTTTGAAATCCGTGACCCCGACAATTTTGCACTTAACCCCCTTATTTAGACGGCTTTTCGGAATTGGTTGATAAGCTACCTCCCGCCGCAGAAAAGGTGGCGCTTAAAACACTAGATAAAGACTCTCGCATAAATGATCGCTTTGGTCGGTTTGAATTTTACGCCAGGCGTGTTGGATCGAACTATGTTATCGCAACCCCCATACTCGCCAGCGGAAATATCGGCGTCGAGTTAGTGGCAAAGGACAAGCTCGCTCCCAAAAGTCAGTTTTTTGGCGGTGTCAATTACATTGAGATGAGTGTTGACAGCCAGCTCGTATTCAAACAGGCCATTGAAAAAGTAAACATCGCAGAATCTCGCGCCATTTATACGTTGATGGATTTTAAAACCATGAGGAGCAAAGGAACCAGGTTCTATAAACTTTATATCGAAGATGGCAACGATCTAAAATTCTACGAAGGATCACCCGGTTCAGGAAAGATCAAGGTCAATCCCAAAAAGATTTCATCGGTGCGGATAAAAATGAGAGACAGCGACGGCAACGCAAGCGCCGTGATGTTCAAATTAAAGCCAAGCAAACCTGAAAAGGAAGTCAACACATTGGAAGCATATTCAGGCGATATCGCCTACGATATCACAGAAAACACAATGCTGGTGGTCGCTAAACCTTGTAAAGAATCTTCGAACAAGGCAACGGTTTATGCCGGCGAGGGATCATACGAAATCGAACCTGACTATTATAACTACAATCGTTCGGTTTATCTCATAGACCTTCGCAAGTCCATCCCCGACTCAATCGCAGTATGCGGCGAGTCAGTGGTTCCCAGAATTAATGTCAGTATACCATCAGGAACAGAGTACAAATTCTACAGCGACGCCATGGACATACAGTTTCCTTTAAACGCTATTTACGATACTCTTTACCTGAACACCGACTATCAACAAGACAACAATGGCGGTGAACTATATACCATCGGCTCGCGCAACATACCCCTTCATAAAAGCATTAGTGTTTCACTGAAACCTTCCAAATCTTATCCCCAACCCCGACAAAAAGATGTCGGCGTGTACCGAACGGCCGGACGATCTTACGCCTATTTACCTAGCGAGTGGGTCAACGGCAGGGTTAATTTCAATACCAGAGAGTTTGGCGATTTCACCATTTTGAGAGATTCAATTGCTCCGTCAGTCCTTCCGCTGCAAGTCAACAACATGACGGCCAGGTTTAAGATACGGGATGATTTATCCGGCATTCTTTCTTATGAAGCAACGATTAACGGGGAGTGGCTATTAATGTATTACGATAGTAAGTCCAACACCATCTGGTCGAAGCTACGCGACCCGAAAACACCGCTGCAAGGAGATTTCCAGCTTCGCGTTACTGACAATGCAGGAAATGAATCGTACTTTACGAAAAAAATCTTCTGAACAATATGAGCCTTAGTATCGGAGAGAAGGCACCAGACTTTGAAGTGAACGACCAGGATGGGAAACCTGTCCGTCTTTCAGCCCTGAAAGGAAAAAAGGTTGTGCTCTATTTTTATCCGAAAGACATGACTCCTGGTTGTACTGTGGAAGCATGCAACCTTCGCGATAACTACAAACTCCTGATCAAACAGGGATATGAAGTGTTGGGAATCAGCACGGACAATGAAAAAACTCATCAGAAATTTATTGCTAAGGAAAATCTTCCTTTTCGGCTGTTATCGGACACAGACAAACAAGTCCATAATCTCTACGGAACATGGGTCGAGAAATCGATGTACGGAAGAAAGTATATGGGAACTGCTCGTAATACTTTCATTATCGATGAGAAGGGCATTATTGAAGATATCATTGAGAAGGTAGACACCAAGAATCACACCGATCAGATCCTAAGGAAGGGACAAGAGAATGTTGCCTCACCGGCCCCAAAAAAAGTGGCAGCCAAGAAGACGGCCGTAAAGAAGACGCGCGTCGAAAAATGCGAAAACCAAACGATAAATTCCGATCGTTTTAAAGGCAAATCATTAACACATAGATTATTTGGACCAGGCCTCAGTGTGCGGTATATTCGCGGCAAACTTTTTTGAATGGGCCAGCCAACAGACATCGACTCGCTAAAGAAAATTGCCGGACAAATTCGCCGGGATATTGTACGCATGGTACACGCCTGCCAGTCAGGTCATCCAGGTGGCTCACTGGGTTGCACTGAATTTTTCGTGGCTCTGTATTTCCGCATCATGAAGCATGATCCGAAATTCAACATGAAAGGTGTCGGCGAGGATTTGTTCTTTCTGTCAAACGGACACATTTCACCTGTATGGTATGCAACGCTTGCACGTGCGGGTTATTTTGATCCTAAAGAACTTACAACTTTTCGTTTAATCGACTCACGACTTCAGGGACATCCTGCAACACATGAACATCTGCCTGGTATACGTATAGCATCGGGATCGCTTGGTCAGGGTTTATCCGTCGCACTCGGTGCCGCTCAGGCAAAGAAGCTCGACAAGGACGACAGATTTATCTTTGTTATGATGGGTGATGGAGAACAACAAGAAGGTCAGATCTGGGAAGCAGCGATGTACGCTGCACATAACAAACTTGATAATGTGATCGCTACTATAGATTACAATGGTCAGCAGATCGATGGCCCTGTCAACAAGATCCTGAACCTTCTCGATCTTAAAGCCAAATGGGAAGCTTTTGGGTGGGAAGTTATTGATAGCCATGGCAACGATATGGAAGAGGTTGTAAAGACGCTGGAGTACGCAAAGACGCAAGCCAAAAAAGGCAAGCCGGTTCTTAACCTAATGAAAACGGAAATGGGATTCGGCGTTGACTACATGGTAGGTTCTCATAAGTGGCACGGTGTAGCGCCTAACGATGAGGAATTGGCGAAAGCACTTGCACAACTTCCTGAAACACTCGGGGATTATTGAGACTCGTCATCATTGACTCCGTTACTGTCCTGACATTTTGTATTCATTTTTGCCAGGTATTCCTGATACCAGACAATTCATTTCTGTAGTACACGTTTAGTTTATCAATGAATCACCGTGGTACTTTCTGGCTGCTTGTTCCCTTCCTTCTATTGATATTTCACGTTGGATTCTGTCAAACAAAGGTCCAGCAAAAACTGCCCGACAGAACACGAATACTTTTTCTACTCGATGCATCAGGCAGTATGCAGGAACAATGGCTTCGCCCCAATCAATCGCGATGGACCGTCGCTAAATCCATTCTCACAAAACTGGTAGACTCACTTCGCCAAAATACCAAATTGGAATTGGGACTCAGGGTGTATGGCCACCAATCACCACAGGAGCAAAAGAACTGCAAGGACACCAGGCTCGAAGTCCCCTTTAAGGCAAAGAACCATTCGCTAATTATCGACAAGCTGGAAGAGATAAGACCAAAAGGAGTCACTCCTATCACATATTCGCTGGAGCAAGCCGCGGGAGATTTCCCATCCGGTCCGGGCTATCGTAACATTGTCATCCTTGTCACGGACGGTATCGAGTCTTGTGGCGGTGACGTGTGCGCTATGTCGAGGGCACTGCAACAGAAAGGTGTTTTTCTGCGGCCTTATATTATTGGACTTGGACTTCAAACAGAAAAAGCATTGGACTGTGCGGGAAAATACATCAATGCCGATACACCGGGCAAATTCTTCGAGATACTGAACGAATCAATTGATGCATCTTTCGCAAAGACAACGGTTAGTGTACAGCTCCTCGATGGTAACAGCCGCCCTACTGAAACAAACGTCAACATCACGTTTGTCAATTCCGTTACGGGCAATCCGATGTATGACTTTGTGCATTACCTTGATCGTTCAGGCAGACCGGACACCGTGCAGATCGAACCCGTTGTTGATTATGAGATCATCGTCAATACAATTCCACCCGTCGTAAAAAAGGATATGGCGATTACATTGGGCAAGCACAATCTAATAAGCATTGGCGCGGCACAGGGTAATCTTGTCGTGCAGCAGGAAGGACGGAGAGACAACAACTTGCAGTCCATTGTGCATTTGAATGGGCAAACCGGGATTGTGAATACGCAGCAAAGTAACATCACTGTCCGTTACCTTGTTGGGCGCTATCAGGTCGAAACGTTGACTTTACCCCGAAGAACCTTTGAGGCTGAAATCCAGCCAAATAAGACCAAAACAATACTCCTGCCGGCCCCTGGCGTAGTCAACTTCAACACCATTGCCACAGGATATGGAAGTATCTACGAACTGAAAGCGGACGGCAGCCAGGAATGGGTGCTCAATGTGAACGAACTTAAACCTCAATTCAGTCTTAATCTTTTGCCCGGTCAATACAAGATTGTCTTTAGGGTGAAGCAAACGACAGGAAGCAAGTATACCGGGTTCAAGAAGTTTACAGTGAAGTCCGGCGAGACGTTAGCAGTTAACGTCTTTAATTAATCAGGATGCAGCAAGCACAAGCCAGGGAAGTAAGGCGATCAAAATTCCAATCAAGAACAATAGGATCAATTTCCTGTTTGATCTTTTCTCTTGAGTAACTTCTTCAGGCATACAATAGATGGTGGCTTAGTCCTTTTTACGCACAATATTGAAAGATGTTTGAAGCCAATTGCGTGATTTTTCCCGTTTAACAAATCATTAACAGTCCTTCGGAAGAATCCCAAACTTTTACGACTTTCGCACCGCTCCTTGAGCTAAAAACAGATTGCGCCACTATGACGAAATTTACCTTCACAGAAAAGAAAGACACCAGGTCGGGCTTTGGAGTAGGACTTCACGAACTCGGTAAGAAGAATTCGAATGTGGTGGCGCTTTGTGCTGACCTGACCGGCTCTCTCAAAATGGATGCGTTCAAGAAGGAATTCCCGGACAGGTTTTACCAGGTGGGTATCGCCGAAGCTAATATGATGGGACTGGCGGCAGGTATGACGATCAGCGGAAAAATCCCGTTCACAGGCACGTTCGCGAACTTCTCAACAGGCAGAGTATACGATCAAATCCGCCAATCAATCGCTTACTCAGGTAAAAATGTTAAGATCTGCGCATCTCACGCGGGTTTGACTCTCGGAGAGGACGGAGCTACTCATCAGATCCTCGAGGACATTGGGATGATGAAAATGTTGCCTGGAATGACGGTCATAGTGCCCTGCGACCACAACCAAACAAAGGCTGCAACCATGGCTTTGGGGGATCATGAGGGTCCGGCTTACCTGAGATTCGGAAGGCCGAGCTGGCCTATTTTTACTGCCGACCGGCCCTTTAAAATCGGCAAAGCTGACCTTATGATCGAGGGCAAGGACGTGACCATTTTTGCGTGTGGGCACCTCGTTTGGAACGCCATAGAAGCGGAAGCAATTCTTTCAGCAAAGGGCATTAGCGTTGAGGTTATTAATATTCATACGATTAAGCCGCTGGACGTGGAGGCTATATTGAATTCAGTTGAAAAGACCAGATGTGTCGTTACGTGTGAGGAACACCAGATCAATGGAGGACTCGGTGATGCAGTTGCACAAGTGCTTGCAAGGTTCAGACCTACACCTTTGGAGATGGTGGCTGTTAATGATTCATTCGGAGAAAGTGGCACACCTACTCAACTCCTTAAGAAGTATGGCCTGGGTCCCGAAAATATTGTGGCCGCCGTTGAAAAAGTATTGAAACGAAAAAAATAGATTAGCCGTATAAGCATCTAACGTTGTCTCAATTTTACGTTGTCCTAATTAATTTGCTAGATACCGAAGGACCATCGTTTGTCGTTGTTTGTATTCCGGTGGTATAAAAAATCACAAGTAAGTTCTGCTGTTTTTCGTGGAGGATCTGTTGGAGATCCGGTCTAATAATTGCGTATTTAAATATTTCACGGTCAAATATTTAAACGTACTTTATGGAATCCATGCCCCGGCTGCATCTTACGGGTAATATTTATTAAATCCTTTAGGTCTCTAAGTGTTGTTTCTTATGAATTTTTCGAAAAAGATTTTAAAAAGCCCGCTGCTGGTACTCATCGTTTCTTTAATGACACTGGGAGCGTGCGCCCAAACTAACAAAACAACTATGGCGCCCTATGATTATGAAAAGGCCTGGAAGGAGGTCAATGATTTTGAAAGCAAAGGATTACCGGAATCGGCATTAAAAAGCGTGAACGCTATCTATGAGCAGGCGAAAAAAGAGAGTAATGCTGGCCAACTAGTTAAAGCTGTGATCCATCAGCTTAAGTTCACGGACTACAAGGAGGAAAATGCTTTTATAAAGAACCTAGACAAACTCAGATCGGAGGCGGCTACCTCTAGCTTTCCCGTTAAGCCAATATTGCATTCGATGCTGGGAGAAATGTATTGGCAGTATTACCAGAACAACAGGTATCGATTTAATAGCCGGACGGAAGTCCAATCAAACCGCGAAGATGATATTGAAACATGGAGCCTCGAAAAGATCGTAAGTGAGACGCTTGCAGCAGTACAAACTTTCACTCTCGGAAAGCGAAAAAAGTAAAGCAACATCCGATCGACCTCTATGAACCTGTCTTGAATAGCGGAAATACAATTGGCCGAAAGTTCAGGCCGACGCTGTACGATTTCCTTGCACACCGTGCTATCGAATTTTCTGCAGACGAAGAAGCTTCTATCACGATTCCCTCCTATTCTTTTGCATTGGACAAGCCGGAATACTTTTCCGATGCGCAAGATTTTGTCAAACTGAAATTTGAATCAAGAGATTCTACTTCTCTTAAGTTATTCGCATTTGAAACTCTGCGTGATCTGATCCAATTTCATTTGGCTGACTCGGACCCTGAGGCACTTATTGATGTCGATATAGAGCGGCTGTTGTTCGTCAACACAAACTTATGTGGCACCCGGCAAAGATGCTTTATACCTGAGCGCCATTCAACGCCTTGAGAAGCGTTCGATAAATCATCCAGCTTCAACACGAGCAACATTTCTTAAGGCGCAGTTTTATGCCGCACAAGCCACACTATACAAGCCGCTGCAATCGGACGATCATAAATGGGATTACAGACGGGCCAATGAGATATGTGATAGCGCAAGACAACGTTTTTCAGACTCATACGGAGCCATTCAATGCGAAAATCTGCAAGACGAGATCAGGATAAAATCGATTACGTCGAATATTGAAGAAGTCAATGTTCCAAATCAACCATTCCGAAGCCTGGTTCACTACCGGAACTTTACAGATCTGTATTACCGGATAATTAAAGTCACTCGGAGTGAAGTACGCGAACAGAGGACTAAATGGATCGAAAGAATACAATGTCGATCGCGAGCAAAAGTTCATTGAATACTTTGCCGCGAAGACACCTTTGAAGAATGGCAATTTTACGCTGCCGGATGACAAAGACTATCAGGACCATAGTCTTGAAGTTAAACTGGACGCACTGCCTCTGGGTGAATACATGGTCCTCTTCAGTCATCAACGTGACTTCAAAACCTCAGGGAATGCGTTAGCATACGCCTTCACTACCGTATCAAATATTAGTTATGTTCACCGTTCCGTAAGCGACGGAGGTACCGAGTTTTATGCGCTCGACAGGCAGTCAGGTGCTCCGCTTTCGAATGTTAAAGCAGATATTTACTCAAACCATTATAACTATCAGAGAAATAGCTATGAATCAGTCAAAATTGGAACGTAACTTCGGATACCAAAGGCTATTTTAAGGTCGGTTATATCGCGAACGAAAGGCGCAGAAACTTCTTCGTCGAATTGAGATCCGGGCAGGACTTCATAAGTACTGAACCCATCGACAACCAGAACTATTATGGCGGCTCAATCGGCCAATGGAAACAGGAAAAACCCGAGAAAAGAATTCAGACGTTTTTCTTTTTAGATCGCGCGATTTATCGCCCTGGCCAGACCATATACTTTAAAGGA
Organism: uncultured Cytophagales bacterium; assembly: GCA_963774615.1. Classification (GTDB taxonomy): domain Bacteria; phylum Bacteroidota; class Bacteroidia; order Cytophagales; family Cyclobacteriaceae; genus Chryseolinea. Next base: position 133,551 of record CAVZFT010000029.1, on the reverse strand, counting down.
TTAGTGGTGAATACGGATGGTTTGTCATCCACCATCAAACCTCAATATCGCACCTCCGTCAACCTACTGGATGTGAACTATCAATCGAAGGGTATGATCGAGGTGACGACGAATGAATATGGAACTTTTAGCGGAACGTTTACAGCGCCATCGTCCGGACTAACCGGCGAGATGCAGATTCAAAACATAGACGGCAGCGGGTCGGTGTCGTTTTCCGTGGAGGAATATAAACGACCTAAATTTGAAGTTACGTTCTCTCCTATTAAAGGCTCCTTCAAACTTCAGGAAACGATCACTGCTAACGGCCAGGCCACTGCCTATTCGGGTGCTAACATTGACGGGGCAAAGGTCGCTTATCGCGTGGTGCGGGTTGCCAACTTTCCGTTCTGGTGGTGGTGCCGTTGGGGTTATTATCCTACCTCCCCGGACATGGAAATCACATCCGGTGAAACGCAAACGAACGCCGAAGGAAAATTCGACGTAAGCTTTAGCGCCATACCCGACCTTAGCGTTAGCCCGGAGTCCGATCCTACATTTACGTACACGATCTATGCTGACGTAACTGACATTAATGGCGAAACCCATAGCAATAGTACTACGGTGACGGCGGGTTACTCATATCTAAAGGTCGGTGTACCTATGGATAATCTTAACAAGGATCTGTTTACTCCTTCAAAGGAATTTGATATTACGACAAACAATCTGGCCGGGGAGTTTGAACCGGCTAAAGGCAACATCAAAATCTACCGGCTAAAAGCACCAGCAAAAACATTCCGTCAGCGGTTATGGGAGCAGCCTGACCGCGCATTGTACACGCGCGAGCAATATTACACCGACTTCCCTCATGACCTTTATGAAGATGAATTGAACAAATTCAAATGGGAACGACAGACACAAGTATTCGACGTTGCTTTCGATACGGGAGTTAAGAAGACATTCAGCATTGCCAATCTGCAAAGTTGGTCCCAAGGGGAATATGTGCTGGAAATCGTAGCAGCGGATAAGTCCGGAAAAGAAGTAAAAGAAGTATCCTACTTCACTGTTTTTTCGCCTAAGGATAAAAATATCCCTACGCCGTCGGTAAATTATTTTCAACCTCTAAAGCTTACGGCTGAGCCTGGTGAGAAAGCATCTTTTGTTGCCGGCACTTCTGAAAAGAAACTAACCGTGCTTTACGAAGTGGAACGTGATGGTCAGGTATTGACAAAGGAATGGATAACGCTAAATGATGAGCAACGCGTCTTTGAAATACCAATTCGCGAGGAGTATCGCGGTAATCTGGGCATCCACTACACATTTATACAGAACAACAGACTATACGCAGTCAATCAGGTCGTTGTCGTGCCCTTTACGAACAAGATGCTGGATATTTCCTTTGAAAGTTTCCGCGATAAGTTATTACCCGGACAGGAGGAGCAATGGAAGATATTGATAAAGGGAAAAAACGCGGACAAAGTTGCTGCGGAGATGGTAGCAACGCTGTACGATGAATCGCTGGATGTCTTTCGTTTGCACAATTGGTATGCAAGCTTTTTTAATTCCCAACACGCAAGATTGCAGTGGCACAGTATTAATGGATTTGATCAGAGAGAACTAACCATTTATAATCAGTCATGGAATGCGGGAAATGCCCGTTCTCCGAGAGCATTTACTTTGATTCATTTAATTGGTTTGGGTATAGCTTTTACGATTATTTTGGTCGGGCACTGGAGGGTCGCGTTTCAGGTACGCAGGTGCGTCATCGGCGAGGTATCGAGACGGCGAAGGTAAAATACAAGCTGCAGTTGGCAATCAATGCCTGCACCTGCCGCGGAAGCCGAGCTGACGCAGAAGAAAGTACCAAGTATATCGGAAAAGAGAACTACGAGCCACTATCCGGCGATTCAGTATCAATCAAGCCCAAATGACTGCCGAAGATCTTTCGCAGGTAAAAGCACGCACAAACTTCAATGAAACCGCCTTCTTCTACCCTCACCTTCAAACAAATGAAAAAGGTGAGATCGTCATCAAGTTTACCATACCGGAAGCGTTGACCCGTTGGAAAATGCTTGGCTTCGCTCATACAAAGGATTTAAAGTCCGGACTGGCCACCAACCATCTTGTTACTCAGAAAGATCTGATGGTTGTACCCAATCAGCCGCGATTCTTCCGCGAAAACGACAAGATGATCTTTGCCGTCAAAGTAAGCAGTCTCGTAGACAACGAGCTTGCCGGGCAGGCACAATTGGAATTCTTCGATGCATTAACTATGAAACCTGTTGATGCCGCAATGAAAAACATCAACAAGGTCCTTCCCTTTTCACTGAAGCCAAAACAAAGCGCTAACCTCGAATGGACTATTGAAATTCCGGAAGGTATTCAAGCGCTTACCTATAAAGTTGTAGCAAAGGCCGGCAACTTCTCTGACGGTGAAGAAATGACTATTCCGGTCGTTACCAACCGCATGCTTGTAACTGAATCGTTGCCATTGCCAATCCGCGGAAATCAAAGCAAAGATTTCAAGTTTGAAAAGCTGCTGAACAACAAATCAACTACGCTACGTCATCAGCGCTTTACGTTGGAGTTTACGTCCAATCCGGCGTGGTATGCCGTTCAAGCTCTACCCTACCTGATGGAGTATCCGTATGATTGTGTTGAACAAACCTTTAGTAAGTTTTATGCTAACAGCATTGCTTCACACATCGCCAATTCAAATCCACGGATCAAACAAGTATTCGACACCTGGAAAAATGTTCAGCCAGATGCTTTGCTTTCGAACCTTGAGAAAAATCAAGAGCTGAAAACTGCTATCCTCGAAGAAACGCCATGGGTATTGCAAGCGAAAGATGAATCGCAACGCAAGCGAAATGTCGGCCTTCTATTCGACCTGAACCGTATGAGCAACGAGCAGGAAAAAGCGCTGGATAAAATTGTCAGAGCTCAAACTTCCAACGGTGGCTTCTCATGGTTTCCCGGATTCCCGGAAGATCGTTATATGACGCAACACATCGTGAGCGGAATGGGACATCTTGATGTCTTAGGTGTAAAATCGGTGCGACAGGAAGATCGTACCTGGAACATGGTCACTAAAGCGCTTGTCTACCTCGATCAGCAGATCAAAGATGATTACGAACGGTTGAAGGCAATGGCAAAACGCAACCAGATAAAGCTTGAGGACAAGAACATTGGGTATACTCAAATACATTACCTATACACGAGGAGCTACTTCAAGGACATTGAGGTTCCAAAGGATGTACAGGAAGCCTTTCAATATTATCTCGGGCAAGCGAAGAAGTACTGGCTGGAACAAAATCTGTACATGGAAGGAATGATCTGTCTGGCTTTGCATCGCTATGACGATAAGCTAACGCCCGCATCGATGATCAAATCATTCAACGAACGGGCACTTAAATCGGAAGAAATGGGCATGTACTGGAAGCTCGACCACAGTTATTTCTGGTATCACGCGCCAATTGAGACCCAGGCTCTCATGATCGAGGTGTATGACGAGGTCGCTTCAGATTCGAAAGCAGTGGAAGAAATGAAGGTCTGGTTACTTAAAGCAAAAACAGACGCAGGATTGGAAAACGACAAAGGCCACAACTGAAGCTTGTTATGCATTGTTGAGAAGAGGAACAAATATTCTGTCGAGTAGCAAGCTGGTTGATATCACTGTTGGCAAAGAAAAAATAGATCCAACCAAACGCGAAGACACGAAAGTCGAAGCAGGGACGGGATATTTTAAGACAGCGTGGCAAGCGGGTGAGATAACCTCATCGATGGGCAACATTCATGTTTCAAAAACCGATGAGGGCGTTGCGTGGGGTGCTGCCTATTGGCAATACTTCGAACAGCTTGACAAGATATCTCCTGCTGAAACTCCATTGAAGCTTAAGAAAGAATTGTTTAAGCAGGTAAACAGCGACCGCGGGCCCGTGCTCACTCCGATCACTGCTCAATCACCGTTGAAGGTCGGTGACGTCGTTAAAGTAAGGATCGAGTTGAGAGTCGACCGAGATATGGAATACGTTCATCTAAAAGACATGAGGGCTGCCGGTTTCGAACCTGTATCAACGCTATCAACCTTTAAATTCCAGGACGGACTGTACTATTATGAAAGTCCCAGAGATCTTGCGACTAACTTTTTCATTGGTTATCTGCCAAAAGGAACATTCGTATTTGAATACTCTTTAAGGGTCTCTCAAAAAGGCGACTTCTCCAACGGTGTAACTACCATACAATGCATGTACGCGCCAGAATTTGCAAGCCATTCGGAAGGTATTAGAGTAAATATTAATTAAGAAACACGGTAAAGGTAAAACAACAGAGCCACCGGGTGGTGGCTCTGTATCTGTTTCAAACCAACTAGGAACTAATAAAGTTTTCTTGTCTTCTATTCTTTTGGAACCAGCTTCGCGGTCATTACCTCGTTAAGATTCTTCCAGATTGGAATGTCTTCGGTCAATTCGAAGAAAAATATTTGCATCATCCCTTCCTTACCTTTTTGGGAATGAGGCCTTGCCACCAGTTTCTCCAACCCAATCGAACGACGGTAGTTCACTGTTTCCCTGTTACACTAAATTGGATCTGACGACGCCCAATGAATCAAATGCTCTTCTATCAAAATCCCCTTAAAGCGTGAATCAGATGTACTCAGTATAAAAATCCCCTGAAGCAGTGATTTTCGTTTTACGCTTGATAAAAGCGTAAAGAATGGCAACATTTATACAGGGATTATTATTAACCGATGAGCTAAATTTTCGATGCATTTCAGACTGACAATCTTTTTGTATACGCGTTCTTTTGTTTATGCTGTCTTTCTGCACGTCTCAACAAAACAAGATCGACAGCCTTAAACGGTTACTTGCCAACTGCAAAAGATGATTCATCTAGAGTATGAAATTCTGTTTCGGCTTGGGCTTGCCTACATAAGAGTAGACTATAAAAAATCGCGTGTCCTCTTGATTCAATATTGCAGAGTCGTTGCCCGCAATAAAAATTTCAAAAGATTGGAAGCTAATCGTGCTCCTTGAGATCGGCGGGTCTTGGATTTGATCACGGCGATTATCCGCTCGCAATCGAGTACTACGCCAAAGCAGCAGAGAAGTACAACGCCTTAAGCGGCGACGATAAAGCTTCTGGATTGGCTGCAGTCTACAATAATCTTGGGGGAATTCTTTCGCTGACAAATGATTGGGAGGGTGCTCAGAAATATTATTTAATGGCGATAAAGGAGCTGGAAAAACTGAATGATACCACTCGAATGGTAACAGTTTACTTCAACATTGCTTTTGTATTCACTGATATGGATGAATGGAACAAGAGTTATGAGAGCATGTAGAAATCATTTCAACTATCAAAGCATTCCTCAAACAAATCTCAGAACTTGCAGTCGTGTTCCCGTCTCGCCACCATTTGCTTCAAAACTAAAAGGGATAAATGAAGGTCTTAGCTATCTGAAAAAAGTCCGATTCATTGATACTCAAGTCGGACGAAATTATTGATCTCATTTACTATAATCACGCCTATGGTATTTATTACCAACAGACCGGGAGATATGCGGCCGCTGTAAAACACCATAAACTCGCCTACAAAGCGGCAATTAAATGGGATGATCCGTACTACCTCGCTGACGAAACGCTTGAAATCGGCAATGACTATCTGAAGCTCGAGCAGTTTGATAGCGCAGAATTCTACTTTCAAAAATCATATGACATTGCAGTACGATACAAGTATAAACCGAAAGTGCTGCTTAGCCTGATTTCCCTTAGCGATCTCGAAGAAGCAAAGGGCAATTTTGAAAAAGCGTACAGCTATAAAAAGAAACAAGCGAGCTATGCTGACAGCCTTGTAAAAGAACAAAACCAGTATCGAATCCTTCTGATAGATGGTGAATTCGCGGCCGAAAAACGAAGTAACGAAATCAGGCAGCTTCAAAAGGACAAACAAATCCAATCGTTGTCGTTCGAAAAAAAATCAACCCTTAATTATATCCTGGTTTCATCCATAATAGTTCTGACGGTTTTTGGGTTTCTGGTGTATCGAAATCTCAGGCATCGGCATGTGTTGGCAAAACAACAAGAAGAGATCCATCGGCAGAAGATACGCGAACTGGAAAAGGACAGGCAGCTAATAGCGGTTGATTCGATGCTCAAAGGCCAGGAAGAGGAAAGAAGCAGGATGGCTAAAGACCTGCACGATGGCCTTGGCGGAATGTTAAGTGGAGTAAAATTATCACTAGGTGCTATGAAAGGAAATATTATACTATCAGAGGCCAACACCCGGCTGTTTGCCAGTGTGTTGGACCAGCTGGACCATTCGATCAACGAAATGCGTCGTGTAGCTCATAACATGATGCCTGAAGCGCTAGTTAAACTGGGGCTTCAACAGGCAGTGCAGGATTATTGCGATGGCTTAAATGAATCCAATAATCTTAAGTTTAACACTCAATTCTATGGACTCGAGAAAAGGTTAGACACGGCAACGGAAATTGTTGTCTACCGCATAGTACAGGAGTTACTCAACAATGTAGTCAAACACGCCGATGCCTCAGAAGTACTTGTGCAGCTGATGCGTCATGAAAAAAACCTAAACATCACAATCGAAGACAATGGCCGTGGTTTTATTGTTAATGAAGTTGACAGTAAAAGAAGCGTGGGATTAAACAATGTCCGTTCCAGGGTTGATTACTTAAAAGGGCAGTTGGACGTAAAATCAACTCCCGGCGCAGGAACCTCTATCCATATTGAGTGTGCTGTACAAGATGCATAAGCGATCTTGTTCACGATGAAAAATAGTCATATGATCAAGCTGACCTGGAGTTACTGGTATCGGTTCGTTTTTATCACGCCCTGGCTATTCTTGTTGCCGTTCAACATGTATTCTCAAAGTAATAGCATCGATAGTCTCTCAAAACTCTTGCAGACCGCCCAACACGATTCCACGAAGATTGATCTCCATTTTCAATTGTATGTTATTCTGTCAGATTTTGATCTTCCGCGGGCCGACGATCATCTTGAATCCGCGTTTGAGCTTGTGAAAAAGGAAAAAAGCAAACCTAATGCTGCATACTACTTTTCCAGCAAAGGCAACGTGCTCTTCGACCTGGCAAAATATGACGAATCAAAGGTGCATTTCGACACCGCGTTAGTTTTGTACAACGAGTTGATAACATCCAGCAAAAACGCGAGCCAACTCAATTACAATAAACTGTCCCGCGCGACTTGCCTCGTTGGACTTGGACTGTTATCCGCGAAACTTTACTATTTCCAGGAATCAATTAAATATTATCTCGAGGCTATAGAAAGCATTAAAGACGTAAACACGCCCGAAAGAGACATAAAACTATTGTATATATACGCAAATATCGCAAGCGATTATTATGAACTTGAAGATTTTGCAAATGCCCTGAAGTTTGATCTAGCATCTCTAAACTATTTGAATCCAAAAGATGACATTGATGGCTATGTGATAGGTCATCTCTTCGTGGCTGATGACTATGGAGGTCTACTTCAATTCGACTCAGCTTTTGCTCACCTGGAAAAGGTACGTCCCATCGTCGACAATTTGAACAAACCCAACCTGAACTTACGATTTAATCTGATATTGGGTGGTATCATACAGGAAGAAAATGGAATGGAAAAAAGCATTGATCAGTTTTCAGAAAGCCGATGACGCCGCATTGGTCATCAAGGATGAGTTTCAATCATTGAGTAGTGAAGAAGGTATTGCAGCATGTTACATGAATTTAGGACTTCTTCCCAAAGGCCAGAGAGTTAGCGGTGCAGTGCATTGGACAAGTCAAATCGGTTAAATGTTCCACTCGGCAAAATGCTATCACTGAAACTGCTAACGGAGATTGAAGAAAAATCAGGAAATGTTGCGAAAGCATTCGACTATCAAAAACAATTGATCATCGTTAGCGATAGCATGAAAAAAGAAAAAATAGAAAGACAAATGCATGAGATCGAAACGAAGTATCAAAATGAAAAGAAAGAAAAAGAGATACTTGAACTTCAAAAAAGTAATGCGCTTCAATCGCTCTCATTACAAAAGCAATCAACGTTTAATTATTTTCTTGTGGGTTCTATAGTCGCGCTGCTAGTCACCGGCTTTTTGGGTTACCGCAATCTGCGGCATCGGCAGCTGTTGGCGAAACAACACGATCAACTACAACAACAACGCATCCGCGAGCTCGAAAAAGATAGGCAGCTTGTGGCAGTGGATGCCCTCCTTAAAGGACAAGAAGAAGAACGAAGCCGAATGGCAAAAGACCTGCACGACGGGTTAGGTGGAATATTAAGCGGTGTAAAATTATCTCTTGGAGCTATGAAAGGAAACATGCTCCTCTCCGATGAAAACACTCGTCTTTTTACAGAGTGTTGGATCAGTTGGATCATTCCATTAGTGAAATGCGAAGGGTGGCGCACAATATGATGCCGGAAGCTCTTGTGAAATTGGGGCTTCAACAAGCCATTCAGGATTATTGCGACGGATTGAATGAGTTTGTCCCAACACCGTTTCAAAATTCAGTTCCATGGGCTTGAGCAACGAATGCACGCGGCAACCGAAATTGTTATATACCGCATCGTTCAGGAGCTATCTGAACAATATCGTTAAACATGCAGCGGCTACTGAAGTGCTGGTCCAGATCATGCGGCATGATAATAATCTCAACATAACGGTCGAAGACAATGGAAAAGGCTTTGACGTAAGCTCAGCTCAAAATAAAGGTAATGGATTGGGTAACGTTCGCTCCCGAGTTGATTATCTTAAGGGACAATTGGACATTCAATCCGTTCCGGGTAAAGGCACTTCGATCCACATCGACTTTGTAATTCAGGACACGCAATGAAAAATATAAACATCTTAATTGTCGACGATCATCCCATGGTGTTGGAAGGAATGAAGGCATTACTTTCAAACTTTGATTATATCACCGTCAGTGGAACTGCAACAAACGCTTACGATGCGATGGCTATGCTTAAAGCACAGCCAGTAGATATTGTGATCGTTGATATCAACTTGCCAGAAGTAAGCGGCATTGAGCTTACAGCGAAAATCAAGAAAGAATTCCCAGCCATAAAAATCCTCGCCATGAGCACGTTTAAGGAACGGAGTTATATTTCTCAGATGATTAAGAATGGTGCATCTGGATATTTGGTAAAAAGCGCATCAAAAGAGGAAATAGAGGCTGCTATCCTCAGCGCAAATGAAGGTAAGCTTTATCTTAGTCTGGATATTAATTCAATTGACTTGAACCCGGAGGTTGCACCTGATGTTCCTGTCGTCAGCCGCCGAGAGAAAGAAGTATTGCAATTAATCGTGGATGGATTGACAAATCCGCAGATCGCCGAAAAATTGTTTATAAGTCTTCATACGGTTGATTCACATCGAAAGAATCTCCTCGCCAAATTCAATGTTAACAACACGGCATCTTTGATCAGGGTTGCAATTAAGAACAACCTTGTGGAAACGTAAATGTACTCTCCGCTAATTTAAAGTGTGTAGTGAATGCTCGCGGCAGCTTTGTTAGCTTTCGCACGCGCTTCTTCAATGGTGGATCCTTTCGCAAGACAAACTCCCATTCGTCGTTCGCCCTGGACTTCAGGTTTTCCAAACAGGCGAAGTTGTGTATCTGCTTCCGACAATGCTTCTTCGAAACCTTCGATAGCAAATATTCTTCGAATGACCTTTTACGAGTATCACCGAAGACGCTGAAGGTCCCAGTTGACGAATGACCGGAATGGGCAGTCCAAGATATTGCTCTCACATGCAACGCAAATTCTGAAAGATCCTGCGAAATCATTGTCACCATACCCGTATCGTGAGGCCTGGGCGACACTTCGCTGAAATAGACTGTATCGCCTTTGATGAAAAACTCGACACCAAAGATTCCGTATCCACCCAACGCATCGACTACATCTCCCGCGATTTTCTTAGCAGCCTTTAATGCGGCTTCATTCATGGGATGAGGTTGCCACGATTCCTGGTAGTCACCATGTTCCTGGCGATGGCCGATCGGTTCGCAGTATGAAATCCCCCCGCGATGTCGTATCGTCAGCAATGTGATCTCGTAATCGAAGTCGATGAAACCTTCGACGATCACTTTACCTCCACCACTCCTTCCTCCCTCCTGCGCGTATGACCATGCTGGATCAATATCATTTTTAGTTTTCACTACGCTTTGCCCTTTACCTGACGAGCTCATGATGGGTTTGACAACACATGGAAATCCCATTTCATCCACAGCTTCAACAAACTCCTCTTTTGTTGACGCAAATCGGTAAGGTGATGTCCTTACTTTGAGTTTTTCTGCGGCTAATGTCCGGATACCTTCTCTGTTCATCGTTAGCCGTGCTGCATTCGCAGTTGGAATGACGGTAAATCCCTCCTTCTCGAGCTCGACAAGAGTTTGAGTAGCTATCGCTTCGACTTCAGGAACAATGTAATCGGGCCTTTCCTTTTCGATCACTCCGCGAAGGGCGACGGCATCAAGCATCGATATTGAATACGATCGATGAGCAACCTGCATGGCGGGAGCGTTCGGATAACGGTCAACGGCAATCACCTCAACACCATATCGTTGAAATTCAATGACAACTTCTTTACCTAATTCTCCTGACCCTAACATCATCACTTTGATTGACGAAGAAGTATGTGGTGTTCCGATCCGCAAATGATTGTTTGAATGGGTATCCATAGAGTACTTGTCTGACGATATCGAATGTTGTAACGCCGCCAAAAATAATCAGTTGGAATTGTGTTCTACACAACACGCGGGTAAAAATATCCACATTTTTGTTCCATAATATCCCCAATACGCTCAATTCATCGACGCGCTGCCCCATTTTTTACCAGCATTTTTCTTGGTAAGGTTTTTAATCATGTTATCAAGCATACTTTTTACATATGAACAAGAAGGTTCTGATAATAGATGATGAGGAGGATTTGGGGCTGCTCATGAAACGTTTCTTTTTTACGAGAAAGATCGATGTATTCGTTGCGCATACCATTGCTGAAGGCATGAAACTTCTGGAGGAACAAAATCCTGATTTCATTTTTTTAGACAATAACCTCCCAGATGGTCTGGGCTGGGGTAAAACGGAATATATTCTTGATAAATACCCTCAAACTCAGTTAAATCTTATCAGCGCTCTTGATGTGCCTAAAACCACGGCATCATCATTCAGGATACTGGAAAAGCCCCTTCTTTTAGAAGAATTAACAAAAATGTTCGGTTGATCCGGGTATTCTTCTTAACGTTAACAAGTGGGACGGTTGACAGCTAATCACAAAAGCCGAAGGAATGCGTGGACGAGCAAACACAATTGATGATATCTTAACGCCGATTTTAAATCGATTTCAAAAAGAGACTTTCGCCAGGGAGGAAGTGAGTGAAAAACCTCCGCTCCGTTCTGAGCTCTTTAGCACAGAGCAAATGGAGCAGCACGCGCAGCATCTCGCTGCAACGCATCAGCTAAGTGCCAAAGATTCGCCGGAATTGTTATTAAAGCGACTTGCTGAAAATGAAACCATCCTTTTTGAAGTCACCAACCTGTTACATGACGCCGTAAGAGACAAAAAAGCAATCACGCCGGCGGGAGAATGGCTTCTGGATAACTTTTACTTGATTGAAGATCAGGTAAAAATTGGAAAGAAGTACCTTCCAAAAGGCTACAGCAAAGCTTTACCTCGATTGAGCAACGGTGTGTCTGCTGGCTTTCCCCGGGTCTACGATATTGCAATTCAGATTATCTCTCATAGCGACGGACGTGTCGATATGACAAGCCTGAGCAAGTTTATCACGGCCTATCAAAAGGTCAGCCATCTCACAATTGGAGAGCTATGGGCAATTCCTATTATGATACGACTCGCGCTTCTGGAAAACCTTAGCAGAGTCGCTGCACGTATTGCTGTCGACAGAAACGACGCGGAGTTGGCCGCTGATTGGGGCGACAAAGTAATTAAAACAGCGGAAGAGAATCCTAAAGATCTTGTTCTTGTAATTGCCGATATGGCTCGCTCCAACCCGCCAATGGTTAGCGCGTTTGTCGCCGAATTCACGAGAAAGCTTCAATGGAAGGGCCTTGATCTTGCACTTCCCTTAACCTGGATTGAACAACATCTTGCGGAAAGTTCGATGACGATAAGCCTGATGGTGCTTGCGGAAAATCAGAAACAAGCCGCAGATCAGCTCTCTATGAGCAATAGCATCAACAGTCTTAGGTTCCTGGCCAAAATGGACTGGCGCGAATTCGTCGAAGCTATGAGTGTAATCGAGCAAGTACTTCGCGAAGATTACCGGGGAATATATGGTGGCATGGATTTTTATACGCGTGACATCTACCGACACGCTGTTGAAAAGATCGCAAAACATAGCAAGAAATCTGAATTTGAAATTGCCAAGGCCGCATTAGAGCTGGCTGGAAAATATGCATCAGAACACCCCGAGGAAAAAAGGAAATCTCATGTTGGTTACTATCTTGTAGGTCCAGGGCTAAAAACCCTTGAAACCCATGCTCATTTAAAACCTTCGTTCTCATATGCACTAAAACGATTTTTCCAAAGGCACTCCGGTAAGATTTATACGTTGACGGCCTTGCTGCTTACTCTTTGTCTTGGAACCGGCCTTACTCTTAAAGCATTTGAAGCAGGCCTCGGGCCAAAATCAATAATCGTAATTGCTTTATTGTCGGTCTTAGCAGCGAGTCACTTCGGCCTTGCAGTTACTAACTGGCTGGCTACACTATTTGTGAAGCCGGATCCGCTTCCAAAAATGGACTTTTCTTCAGGTATTCCAACTGAATTCAGGACGTTGGTTGCTGTTCCAACAATGCTTGAGAACAAAGAACAGGTCCAAAAGATTATCGACGATCTCGAAGTGCGGTTCTTATCGAACAGGGACTCAAATCTTTTTTTCTCACTCCTTACGGATTACAAGGACGCCAGGGAAGAAACGTTGCCTGACGATGAAGTCCTTCTGCAACTGGTAAGCCAGGGCATCCATGGACTTAATGAGAAGTACGGAAGGATAAAGAATGATACCTTCTTCTTGTTCCATAGGCCTCGCAAATGGAATCCTAAGGAAAGGGTATGGATGGGCTATGAAAGAAAAAGAGGAAAGCTTGGAGAATTGAACATGTTACTTCGTGGAAAAGATGAATCAAACTTTTCCTTGATCATTGGTGAGCCGAACCTCTTTCGCACTGTGAAATATGTTATTACGCTTGATGCTGATACTCAATTGCCAAGGGAGTCGGCTCAGAAGCTTTCAGGCCTTATGGCTCATCCGCTTAATCACCCGCTAGTCGATGCAAAAAGAAAGATTGTAAGAGAGGGTTATGGAATCATTCAGCCGCGAATCGCTATAAGCCTTCACGGAGCAACCATCACGCAGTACATCCGGATGCACGAGAACGACTCGGGCATTGACCCTTACACCAGGGTGACTTCAGATGTTTACCAGGATGTTTTTCACGAAGGATCTTTTATAGGAAAGGGAATCTACGACGTCGACGCTTTCGAACATACTTTGAACAGCAGATTTCCCGAAAACCGTATACTCAGTCACGACTTGCTTGAAGGTTCGTATGTTAGATGCGGCTTCGCGAGCGATATTCAATTCTATGAAGAATATCCATCCCGCTATAGTGCAGATATTGCCAGGCGTCATCGCTGGGTACGTGGCGATTGGCAAATAGGCAATTGGTTCCTTCCATTCATACCGGGAGCAGACAGGAGGCTTCACGGAAATCCAATTTCAGCATTATCGCGCTGGAAAATAATTGACAACCTGCGACGCAGCCTTGTTCCTATTGCGCATGTTCATATTACTAGCACTTTCATTCACAGTTCTCCCCGACGGCTGGCTGTGGGTGCTCACGATACTGGGAATAATCCTGCTACCGCCGCTCTTTGTTTCCGGATTGAATGCTACGCAAAAACCATCAGAAGTCAGCAAGTCTCAACATTTTAATAATTCGGTGGAGCTCACCTACAAAAATGTAATGCAGGCGCTTTTCTGGTTGGCCTGCCTTCCATATGAAGCGTATGTTAATCTTCATGCTATAGTCAGGACGTTATGGCGAATGTATATCACCGGAAAGAAACTACTCGAGTGGAATCCATCTAGCCAGGTAAGAAAAACAAAAGAGACACTCCTGGATACATATGTAACGATGTGGTTTGCGCCTTTCTCTGTGTTGTTATTGGTCGCCTACTGTCTCATCGACCCGCCTCAAATGTTGGCTATAGCATTGCCCCTATTTGCGCTCTGGACTCTTGCTCCTGCGTGGGTGTATTGGCTCAGCCTCCCTACTACTCCTGCGAAAACCAAGGTCTCACCGGAACAGAGAAGTTATTTACGGGAGCTTGCCAGAAAGACCTGGGCCTTTTTCGAAGATCTCGTTGGGCCGGAAGACAATTGGCTTCCTCCTGATAATCTGCAACAATACCCGATCCCGGTTGTAGCACATAGAACGTCGCCTACGAACATCGGCTTGTCTTTGCTCGCGAACCTGACAGCTTACGATTTCGGATACATTACAACTGGACAGACTACTACAAAGGTGTGGATCCACGCTGGATACGATGCAAAAACTTGAGCGACACCTGGGACACTTTTACAACTGGTACGATACCACTACGCTAAGGATCTTAAATCCAAAATATGTATCGACCGTCGACAGCGGAAATCTCGCAGGCCATCTGCTAACCTTAAGGCAAGGTCTCATTTCACTGACGGAGGAACAGATCTTTTCGTCAAAGTTGATAGAAGGACTTCACGATAACTTGAGAATTGCGCTTAAGTCAGACCGTAAAAAACTCCAGACATACAGGATTTTGTACATGGTTTACCACAAGAAGTGTTGAATCACTACGTGATCTTAAAGAATTCAGGACATTCTTAAAGGAATCGAAGGAGAGATTGACCTTGATCCTTGCTGCCCTTCAAAATGATCCAATCTCAGAAACGTTATCGTTGGACATCTTGTATCGAGCAACAAATCAATTCAATCCTTGAAGAATTAGATCACCTTGTTCCATGGCTGGACCTTCCCGCTGCGCCGGAAAAATTGAAAGAGATCGAATCTGGTATTTCGAAAATACCAACACTGGCACAACTTACCTCCATTGATCGCTCGATCGCTCAGCAACGTGATTCGTTTTCACCTGATTCATTTTCTGACACGGAAAACAATTGGATAACGTCACTCGAGGATGCACTAAGAACCGCCAGCATTCGTGCCCGTGAGCGTATGACGCTGATCCAGGAATTGGCAGAACAATGTTTCGAGTTCGCTGACATGGAATACGCATTCCTTTATGACAAATCACAGCATTTGCTTGCCATTGGATTCAACGTGGAAGCCAATCATCGCGACACAAGCTTTTACGACCTGCTCGCTTCTGAGGCACGACTAAGCTCGTTTGTTGCCATTGCACAGGGTAAACTTCCGCAGGAGAGCTGGTTCGCTTTGGGAAGAAGATTAACAAACGCTGAAAATATTCCTGTCCTTCTTTCATGGAGTGGTTCAATGTTCGAATATCTAATGCCACTGCTGGTAATGCCCACTTACGAAAATACTCTCCTGGACGAAACGTATAAGGGTACCGTTAAAAGGCAAATCGAGTACGGTCACCAACAGGGTATTCCGTGGGGCATCTCCGAATCATGCTATAATATTGTTGACACCAGCCTCACTTATCAATATCGTGCATTTGGAGTTCCGGGACTTGGATTTAAACGTGGGCTGGGACTTGACCTGGTTATCGCGCCCTATGCCACGGTGCTTGGTCTGATGGTTGACCCTCAAGCTTCCTTCACTAACCTCGAGAAATTGATTGCTCGAAGGATACGAAGGTAAATACGGATTCTATGAAGCGATTGATTATACACCTACCCGATTACCACGCGGGCAAACACGTGTAGTGATTCAATCATTCATGGCGCATCACCAGGGTATGAGCCTGCTTTCCATCGCACGTTTATTGCTCGATAAACCGATGCAAAAAAGATTTGAAGCTGATGTCCAGTTTCAAACCGCTTTATTGTTGCTACAGGAACAGGTTCCAAAAACAACTGGATATTACACCGCATCAACTGAAATGGAAGATATCACGCCCGTTTCATCCCATGCGCAGATTCGGGTGATTCATACTCCCGACACACCAACGCCTGAGGTACAGCTTCTTTCAAATGGAAAGTATCACGTGATGTTAACGAACTCGGGGGCTGGTTATAGCCGTTGGAAAGAATCTGCAATCACGCGGTGGCGTGAGGACAGCACGTCTGATCCTTGGGGAAGTTTTTGTTATATCCGCGACCTTGACACGAAGGTGTTCTGGTCCAACACTCATCAACCGACTTTAAAAGAACCAGATTCGTATACCGCTGTTTTCTCACAAGGACGCGTCGAGTTTCGTCGGCAGGATGATCAAATAGAATCATATACTGAGATCATCGTGTCTCCCGAGGATGATATCGAAATCAGACGGATTCATCTTACTAACCGATCCAAGCGCAAAAGAAACATTGAACTAACAAGTTATTCTGAGGTGGTGATGGCGCATCCGATGGCCGACGCTCTTCATCCGGCCTTTAGCAATCTTTTTGTCCAGACAGAGATCCTGCCTGGACATCGTGCTATCCTTTGCACCAGGAGACCGAGATCAAAAGATGAAGTTCCGCCGTGGATGTTTCACATGATGAAAGTTCGCAATAGAAATAGAGGAGATAGGACTGTCTCGTATGAAACCGATCGCTACAAGTTCATTGGCCGCGGAAGGACCCAGGTCCACCCTGCAGTAATGTATAGCGACAAAACTCTCTCAGGTTCACAGGGCTCTGTGCTGGATCCAATTGCTGCGATTCAGAATAGGATCACCGTTGATGAAGGAGACACAGTCATAGTCGACCTTGTTACAGGAATGGCGGCGACGAGAGACGATTCACAATACCTGATAGATAAGTATCAGGATCGTTACATGCGTGACAGGGCGTTTGAACTTTCGTGGACGCATAGCCAGGTAGTGCTCAGGCAGATCAACGCGTCTGAGGAGGATGCGGAGATCTATGCCCGGCTTGCCAGTTCCGTTATATACACAAATCCCTCTCTTCGCGCGAACGCTCCGATTCTTATCAAAAATCAACGTGGACAGTCAGCACTTTGGAGCTATTCAATATCCGGTGATCTGCCAATTGTTCTGCTGGAAGTGTCGGATAATGCCAATATCTCCCTGGTAAAACAAATGATTCAAGCCCAGGCGTACTGGCATCTTAAAGGCCTTGCCGTAGATCTTGTAATCCTGAATGAAGATCCCAGTGGTTACCGGCAGGTGCTGCAGGAGCAAATACAAGGACTGATCGCTGCAGGTATCGGTATGACTACCGGCGACAAACAGGGAAGAATATTCGTCAGACCAGTAGATCAGGTTTCGGCTGAAGACCTAATCTTACTCAAGGCCGTTGCGAGAGTCATTATAACCGACAGCCGGGGAACTCTTGAGGACCAGATCAACCGCCGGATCTCAACAAAAGTGGTCATCCCCTACATTGTACCCACGCAATCTCATCCGCACATCTCGGGTGCAATTGCTCCAGTAGAGGACCTTCAATTTTTTAACGGCATTGGTGGATTTTCCGAAGACGGACGTGAATATGTAATCAACTGTGTCAATGAAAAACCGACGCCGTTACCATGGACAAACGTTATCGCCAACAAGAATTTTGGAACCCTCGTAACGGAGAGTGGGATATGTTACACATGGGCCGAGAATGCGTACGGGTACCGGCTGACCCCATGGAATAATGATCCCGTCACCGATCGTACCGGTGAAGCGTATTTTATCCGCGACGAGATCACCGGACAATACTGGTCGGCTATGCCAAATCCCGGAAGGAACCGAATAGCGTATGTAACGCGACATGGTTTTGGTTACACTCTATTCCAACACATCCATGACGGAATCCATGTAGAAGTTACTGTATTCGTCGACATTGAGTCTCCGATCAAGTTTGTTGTCCTCAAAATCAATAACACTTCGGGGCGATCACGAAAACTTTCGGTTACCGGATATGCGGAATGGGCTCTGGCTGATCTTCGTTCAAAATCCGCTATGCATATCGTTACTGAGCTGAATTCGTCAACGGGTGGGCTAATTGCAAAGAATTCATACAACACTGATTTCCCTAACCGTGTGGCGTTTTTTGATGTTGATGATCCGCAATACGAATTTACATGCGATCGTACTGAATTCATCGGGAGGAATGGAACACTGCAACATCCGGACGCTATGAAGCGTGCTAAACTATCAGGCAAGTCTGGAGCGGGATTTGACCCATGTACAGCAATACGGATCCCATTTGAGGTTAACCATGGGACTACACGCGAAATCGTTTTCCGGATGGGTGCCGGCAAGGAGCGGTACGAAGCCGAGGATGTAATACGGCGTTTCCGAGGCAGCAAAGCGGCGACAAGGTCACTTGAAAATGTGAAGAGTTATTGGCAAAATAAGCTGGGCATAATACAGATCGATACGCCTGACAAAGCGCTGAATATTCTTACGAATGGATGGTTGCTTTATCAGGTCATCTCTTGCCGTCTTTGGGGACGCACAGGCTTTTACCAATCAGGCGGTGCATTTGGTTTTCGCGACCAACTCCAGGACGTGCTTGCACTTCTACATGCAGATTCCGGAATGGCGCGCGAACAGATATTGATTGGCTGCCTCCCGTCAGTTTAAGGAAGGTGATGTACAACATTGGTGGCATCCTCCCGCAGGTCGCGGCGTAAGAACTCTCTGCTCCGATGACTATGTGTGGCTGCCGTTTGCCACCAGTCGTTACGTGGCCATCACTGGCGACAAAGACATTCTCAATGAGGTTGTTCCTTTTATCGAAGGACGTCAATTGAATAACCTGGAGGAATCGTATTATGATTTGCCATTTACTTCAGAGAAAAAAGCCAGCTTATATATTCACTGCAAACAGTCCATCCAACATGCACTCCGATTCGGCAAGCATGGCCTGCCATTGATAGGATCAGGCGATTGGAACGATGGAATGAACATGGTTGGAATTCATGGTAAGGGTGAAAGTGTCTGGTTGGCATTTTTCCTCTATGATGTGCTGATGCGCTTTATCGCCATCGCCAATCATTGCGCAGATGGAGAATTTGCTGAAGTCTGCAAACAAACAGCAATCACTCTGCGGAAAAATATCGAGAAAAATGCGTGGGATGGCAATTGGTATCGCAGAGCATACTTTGACGATGGAACGCCTCTCGGTTCGTCTTCAAACACCGAGTGCAAGATCGACTCTATATCGCAAAGTTGGTCCATCCTTTCAGAAGCTGGTCAACCCGAGAGAACAACCAAAGCAATGAAGGCGGTAGAAACGTACCTGATCAACAAGACCAAAGGATTGTTACAACTTCTTGAGCCACCATTCGATACAAGCGATATGGATCCTGGATATATTAAAGGTTATGTGCCGGGTGTCCGTGAAAACGGAGGGCAATACACTCATGCAGCCATATGGATGGTCATGGCATTCGCAAAAATGGGTGATCGCGCACGTACGAACGAGTTGCTAAGCATGATCAATCCTATTAATCATGGTTCGTCGCCGGATGGTATTTCAGTTTACAAAGTTGAACCATATGTAATGGCGGCTGATGTTTACGGAGTTCACCCTCATACTGGCCGAGGCGGATGGACATGGTACACCGGATCTGCTGGTTGGATGTATCAGCTAATTGTCGAGTCATTCGTCGGACTCAAACGTCAGGGAAATATGATGTGGTTTGAACCGTCCATTCCTGAAGGCTGGAATTCCCTTCGCTTGAAATACATGTACTTTGGTACCGCGTATGAAATCGAGATCATCCAAAGTTCATCTTTCGCAAATGATCTGGCTATAACCGTCGATGGCGTCGATCAAAGTGGTAAGATCGTCGTATTGAATGATGATAACCAGCCGCACTCAGTAACTGTTAAGTGGAATTCCGATTTTCAAAAAGCGGATTCCAAAAAAATGAATGTAAAGCAGGCTGATACCTAGTCGCATCATTTTCTCTTTAGTCGCTCTTCCCAATCGTCGGCCTTCTTTTGCCGATCAATGCTTCCATCGCTCAGCCCTTTTTTTAGCGTCTCATTCATTGGACCTTTGGAAGTGAGATGATAGAACCCACACTCGTCACAGCGGTAAACTGAGACCGGGCCATGTCCCTCACGGTAGTCAAATCGCGTTCTGGCCGCAAGGAGTGCTTCAACAGCATCTTCGTGAGTTTGAAAAACTCTTTTACCTGAGGTACATCTATTCATTCCGCTTATAATTCAATACATCCACTTTTTCAACCGATCGAAGTGAATTTTGGTTTTTTAGATCTGGTATTTTTGAAACCGGCACATCAAAATAGATATCTCCTGTTAAATTTGCAGGCTAATTTTATCGTCGCAATGAAAACCGCAGAAATACACACAAAAAAGGGAGTAATGAAGATTCAGTTCTTTGAGGAGGATGCTCCCAATACGGTGAAAAACTTTATTGACCTGGCCGAAAAAGGCTTCTACAACGGATTGATCTTTCACCGCGTGATCCCAAACTTCATGATTCAGGGGGGCTGTCCGAACGGGATCGGAAATGGTGGTCCAGGCTATCATATCAACTGTGAGTTAACAGGACAAAATCAATATCACGATCGTGGCGTACTATCAATGGCACATGCCGGCCGCAACACGGGTGGGTCACAATTTTTTATCTGTCACACCAGAAGTACAACCAAACACCTCGATCGAAACCACACCGTATTTGGTAAGGTATACGAGGGGTTGGAAGTGATTGATGCCATCCGTCAGGGCGATGTGATGGAAAAGGTCATTATCAAAGATGTAGAGTAGAATCCCCATTTCTTATTCGAAGTAATTGTTCTCAAACTGAGGTGATTAATACACACCAGTCAGTTACCTATTTGCTTTACCAGCAATAGGCAAGGTGTTTTTTGCCCGTCCTAACAAGCCGGAATAGAAATTGTAAAACATTAAATACTAACAAATCGAATTTTATGAACAGAGTATTGCTTTTGATAATCAGCGTATTGGTTTGCAGTGGAGCGATTGCACAACAAGGGAAAGCGTTTTATAAGACGCCATACAAAACACGTAACAGCGGTTCATTCAGTAAAACTGCAAGTCTATTAACATTCAGTTACGGGTTTCCCAATGAATCGGTGCAAGGATATTCACATAAGGGAACATAACAGAATTGGATTTGGTCCTGTATATGCAAAGTATGAACACGGAATTATTGATGAAATTGGTATCGGAGGCCAGCTAGCTCTTGCCGGTACGGCATACGACTACAACAATGATCAGACAGAACGAGTAAGGACATTTCACTTTGCAATGCTTGGCTACTATCACTTTAACAAATTGATACCTGTCAAACAGTTAGATGTTTATGCGGGAACAGGACTTGCCTTCAGGAGCAGAAGTGTTACCTATAGCGATGACTTTTACGACAATTATTCCGGTACGGATGTGAATTTAACCGTGAAGGTCGGTGCACGATATTATGTCAAGAACAATTTTGCTTTCTATGGCGAGGGAGGTTTTGACGGCATGAGCGATGTTAATCTGGGAGTTACTTTCCGGCTCTGAGTATCACAAAATCGCACTTAGCCTTCAGCCTGCGGGATGAAAGTCTTTGACCATGATGACTACAATCATCTCCCGGATTCCAGTGAGCTCCTACCTTGTCCAAAAGGGTTTTTTGTGGTTTAATCACCGGCGGTGTTTTCTACCTCTCCTCGTGTAAAACGGCTGAGGTAGAAGAAATTAGACAGTCAAATCCCTATCTTTAGATGGGGAATTTAATTTAAGAACACCGTTATCAAGCCAATGATCATATAATTTTACCTCCCATGAGGACAAATCAGGTTGTTAACTTTGCGCTGGGGTTGGCCTTATCCGCCCTAATTTTTTTCGCGGAGCTCGTCTTGCCTTGGGGGCATCTGGCCTACCTGACGATCGCGATATTTCTCTGGAAAGTACCAACAAAATCAACTTATACGACCTGGCTAGGCGCAATCACTTCCGTATTGATCGTCGGCGGTCACTTTATCAGCCAGGAGGATTCAACTAATCAGCCTGAAATAATCAACCGCGTGTTATTGTTGTGTTTTGTGTGGCTGGCGGTATTGTTGCAGCGCGCACGCAAACGAACAGATCACAAAAAGAAACGGTTGCTCAATGAATTGGACTCCGTGAAGAAAGATAAAAAATCCATTGAGAATGAAATGCTCAAAGTGAGGCGGCTCCACGATGCAATGGCGCATCACTTCCCGGATGGCGTCATTTGTATTCTTAACAAAGAGATGAAATACATTTTTGCCGGAGGACGTGGGCTCGATGAACTGGGAATGACAGGAAGGGAAATCACTGGAGAAGAAGCGGCAATCGGATCAGGCGTCGAACTGAAAAAAGCATTCAGTGGTGAAAAAGTATCTTTTGAAACCATAATCAATGGCAATAATTATGCTGTCAACGCTGTACCGGTAGTGGATGCAAGGAGTGAGATAAATGAAATACTGATCGTAATACGAAATATCACCGACCGGAAGAAACTTGAAAACAATCTGATCAGGGCCCTGGAAAAAGAAAAAGAGCTCAGCTTGATGAGATCGCAGTTTGTTACAATGGCGTCACACAAATTTAGAACGCCATTGAGTACGATTTTGTCGTCTGTCTTTTTGCTGGAGAACAACGTTGAAGCAGATGATCAGGAAAAGAAATCCTATTTCGAAAAAGTCAAACGGTCCGTCCACAACATAACTGCGTTGCTCAACGACTTCCTCTCGCTGGGAAAACTAGAAGAAGGAAAAGTAAGGGTTGCGTTCAGTGAAACGGACATCAAGGCATTCTTCCAGGAATTTGTGCAGGAAATCGGATCCATCAAAAAAGAGAAACAAAAGATCGTCTTTACTTATGATGGATTGCCTTGTACGGTCATGACCGACCAGCTTCTGCTGAAGAACATCCTGATGAGCCTGCTTTCCAACGCCATCGAATATTCGTCATATGAGGCTGAGATTCAACTAACTGTCGAACTCAAGAAGGATAATCTAAAAATCAGGGTTTCAGACCAGGGTATCGGGATTCCTGAGGAGGATCAGCACCAAATATTTAAGCGATTTTACCGTGGACAAAATACCAACAATGTTGATGGTACCGGACTAGGGCTAAACATTGCAAAGAAGTATATTCGGCTTTTAAGAGGAACCATTGATTTTACAAGTCAGGTAAATAAGGGTACGACCTTTACTGCTAACATTCCAGTGGTAACTCTTGATATTTTGGAAAAACAAGTGTGATCTTGCAGTTCACACTCTTGCATTTCAAATAAAGCCCTAATATGAAATATACTGTATTGCTGATTGAGGACAACCAGGAGATGGCGGAGAATATTTGTAGTATTCTAAAACTTGCCCAATACAACGTCCTAAGTGCTCCAAATGGAAAAGTCGGGGTACAAATTGCGCAGCAGGAAAAACCCGATTTAATACTATGTGATGTAATGATGCCTGAGCTTGATGGTTATGGCGTCCTTCACATATTGAACAGCGATCCTGAAACAGCTCACATCCCCTTCATTTTTCTTACAGCGAAAGCAGATAAGATGGACCTTCGGACAGGCATGAACCTTGGTGCTGATGACTACATGACCAAGCCATTTGAAGGCCTTGATCTTCTGAAAGTTGTGGAGATACGCATAAAGAAGAGTCAGCAGATGAAGGCGAATAATAAGAACGATCTTTACGACGTAAATACTTTTTTTAATAAGGCGAGGGAGTTAAAGGAATTTCAAAAGTTGTCCGAGAACCGGCCGGTTCGTGTGTTCAAGAAAAAAGAATTCGTTTTCATGGAAGGCCAATCCCCATCCGACCTGTACTTCATAATCAGCGGGGAAGTAAAGACTTACAAGGTCAATTACGATGGCAAAGAGCTTATCACTGGAATCCACTCTGGTGGCGACTTTCTAGGTTACGTTCCTTTGCTCGAGGAACGCCAGCATAATGAAAGTGCAGAAGTGCTTGAAGAATCGGAGATCTCCATTATCCCGAAGCAGGACTTTCTGACATTGATTTATTCCAGCAAGGATATGGCGCGGAAGTTCATCAAGATGTTATCGAATAACTTAATCGAAGCCGAAAATAGGTTGTTGGACCTCGCTTATCAATCTGTGCGACAGAGGGTTGCTGGTGCCTTGTTAAAGATCTACAACGAACACAACGTCCCCAACAAAAAGGAAATCATAACGATCGCCCGCAAAGATATTTCAAATATGATCGGCACGGCAACGGAATCCTTGAACCGGACGCTGGCTGATTTCAAAGACGAAGGATTGATAGAGATCTCGGAAGAAGGCATAAAGATCCTGGAAAAGGCAAAACTAGAGCATCTGCTGGTGGTTTTTGCCAACCGGGTGATGAAGTATCAAATAGCGCCAAAACGGCTATCCCCTTTTCCCGTGATTTTGCGTTTTTTTGAGGTTTCGATCAGCTTTTTTTTCTTGCTTTTTTCAGGGATCAAAATTGTGAAAATTCCTCGAAACAGGGTCAAAATCGACCTTTTCCGGCCTTAATGAGGAAGGTTTCGAGAACCGATGATCACGGTCATCGTTGACTATTGACACTATTTATACTTTTATAACATGTCTGGCTTTAAATTCATCCGTCATGGAAGATAAGTATTATTCACGCCTTATTAAGATGATGGTATTTGTCCTTGACTTTTACCTCATATCGCTAGCGTTCTCTCTTACGAAGAAATTCGGTATTGGTGATGGAATAGCTGAGAATCAGGCGACATCATTCTTTCTAATCTTCAGCCTCATCTGGGTTGTATCAGGATTCCTCAACGAGATCTACAGAATAAATAAGTTCAGTACCCTAAAGGGTATCATATCAAGTCTTGTCGGCTCTTTGCTGGTTCATTTTTGTTTGCTGATGCTGTTGTTGTTTGCAACAAATTCGTATCAGATCAGCCCGAAGTTTTTGCCAATTGTATACGCTCTGTCCGCAGCGTTCCTGATCACTTCAAGAGTTATATATAAACTCACATGGAAGTATTTCGAATTTTCAGGTTTCGATCAGCGCAAGGTTGTTATCGTTGGAGCGACACATTCGGGAAGAGCGTTGTACGATTTCTTTGAATCACATGATTTTTCAAAGTACAAGTTCAAAGGTTTCTTCGATGACAGTCCGGATCCACTAATTGTTCACAAGGCGTTAATTAAAGGAAGGATCGATGAACTCTATACTTTTTGTCAGCATGAAAATATCGACGAGATTTATTTTGCATTGCCTCCAGGCAACGACGAGCTTCTCTCGAAGATATCTAAGTTTGCTGATGATAATTTCATCTATCTCCGGATCACGCCTGATTTTGGAGAAGCTGTAACAGACCGTTACAATGTATTCATGCTGGATTCCATACCTGTTCTTACTACACGGAAAGAACCTCTTGGTGTGACATTGAATGTGTGGCTTAAAAGAGTTTTCGACATTGCATTTTCACTTTTGGTGATCTTGACCGTATTTCCGATCATATTTCCTGTGATTGCCTTAGCTATCAAAATAGATTCTGAAGGCCCTGTCTTCTTTAAACAACCGAGACAAGGCAAGAAGAACAAACTTTTTGATTGTTATAAATTCAGAACTATGTACACTCATGGTGTATCTGAAAAACAGGCAACAAAGAACGACCCTCGTATTACTCGCGTTGGCAGGTTCCTGAGAAAAACGAATTTTGATGAGCTCCCGCAATTCATTAATGTACTGATGGGCAATATGTCTGTTGTTGGGCCTCGTCCACATATCAGCAGCCAGCTTGACCAGTATGGTGCGGCTATCAAGAAGTATAAAGTAAGACATTTTGTAACGCCTGGTATAACGGGATATGCTCAGGTGAACGGATACCGTGGAGAGACGAAAGAAGTGAGCTTGATGGAAAAACGAGTTGAATACGACGTGATCTACATGGAAAATTGGAGTTTGGGGCTGGACATTAAGATTATATTCCTCACCGTGTGGAACATGATAAGGGGTGAGAAGAGCGCATATTAAAATGCTATAGTTTGGCTTGTTCGTTTCAATTTGGGAGAAGTAATTCGTCCAAATTGAAACGTTTTTATTTTTGGCCTATTCTTGTGCGACGAAAAGCACCGGAAATTGTATCTTTCTCGAGAGATTGTCACAAAAATGACAAGTCACATTTGTTTAATCAATACAGCAAAACAAGGTCGAAGCTAGATGGTTAAAGAGAACATTTTCACTTTCCCAATCTCAATTGGTTCCTACCAGAAATTCATTGACGAGATATTCAATCTAGCAGAACACAAGACCTCTTCCTATGTTTGTTTTGCCAATGTTCACATGGTAGTCGAGGCCTATAATGATCCTCAATTCAATTCCGTAGTCAAGAATGCTGATATAGTTACCCCAGACGGGCAACCGGTAGCTTTTTTTTTACAACGATTGAAGAAGATCGATCAGGAAAGGGTTGCCGGGCTCGATATTTTCCCTGATTTGCTTAAGGAGGCAGAACTTCGGAAAAAGTCGGTATTTTTCTATGGTGCGACCGATGAAATCTTGCGCATGATCATTGACAAGGCTAATAGCCAGTTCCCTGCTCTCAAAATCGGTGGTTCGTATTCGCCTCCGTTTCGCAAACTCACTCCTGAAGAGGATCTCAATGTCATTGACCAACTCAACAAATCAAACTCCGACTTGATCTTCGTAGCCCTTGGTTGCCCCAAGCAGGAACAATGGATGGCTAACCACAAACCGCAGGTAAGAGGGTGTATGTTAGGCATTGGTCACGCGTTTAAAGTTTATGCCGGAATTGCCAAACGATCGCCCCTTTGGATGCAACGGCTGTCACTGGAGTGGGCCTATCGTTTGTTCGAGGAGCCAGGCAGGTTGTGGAAGCGCTATTTCTATACAAATACTTTTTTTCTTTGGCTTACATTCAAATACTACTTGTCATCTGTATTCGGTTCGAACGAAAAGCAAAAGGTTGTATAAATCGGATTACAGCCTAATAGGGGTACCGTTGTAGAGGTTCAGGATCCTAACAAGATCAATCGCTGACACATCCTAACGCGAGATGTAAATTACTTGCAAAAAGAGGATTGCTAAGTGAAAGAATTAGTCGCATGAAGTCCACATTTATCTTCACGTCTCAATACCGCCTCGATTATCTGATCTGATGGAAACCCTAAAACCTAAGGTCAGCCACTAACCTCCTTAGAGAGCATCCATCGCTTAAACGGAAATATGCCGGGCATTTTTCGACCGACGGGTACTGTGTTAGCACAGATGGCGACCACGGACGAAATAGTCCGTCTTCATGATCAGCGAATCGGCAAGGGGTATAGAACTAAGAGAATATAACTAAAGCCTTTTTGCGGCCCAGTCGGCAACAGTCTTGCCGATAGATAGCGATGAGGTCGCTGCTGGCGATGGGGCGTTACAAACGTTGATTACTTGCTTATCCTCGAGAATAAGGAAGTCGTCCAGCAACCCTCCGGTGCGGTCACAGGCCTGGGCACGAACGCCAGCTCCACCCTCGATCAAGTCTTCCTCCCTTATTTCCGGCATTAACTTCTGAAGTGCTTTTGTGAAGGCCGCTTTCGAATAGGACCTGTGTATCTCTCCCAATCCTGTCCTCCAGTATTTGGACACTATCTTTCTGAAACCCGGCCAGGAAAGTGTTTCCGCTAACTCTCCGACATTGATGTCAGATTTTTTGTAGCCCTCTCTCTTGAAAGCAAGCACCGCATTTGGGCCGCATTCGACTCCTCCACCGACCATTGTGGTGAAGTGTACTCCAAGGAATGGAAAATTTGGATCTGGTACTGGATAGATCAATGTCTTAACCAGGTATTCTTTCTCCTTCCGAAGCTTATAATACTCTCCTCTGAAAGGGATTATTCTGACGTTAACATCTTTGAGTGTAAGCTTGGCAATTTTATCTGAATACAATCCCGCACAGTTCACGACCAGCTTACCTGTATAGCTGGACTTCTGAGTCACTACTACCGCCTTGTCGTTACCCAATTGAATGTCGATCACCTTTTCGCCAAGTCGTAGCTCACCACCCTGCCGTTGAAAAACCTCGGCATATTTTTCTGCTACAACTCTATAATCAACAATGCCTGTTTGAGGAACATGGATACCTGCGATTCCTGCCACGTGAGGCTCATAATCTTTCAATTCCTCTGCCCTAAGCATCTTTAGGTTTTGCAGACCATTTGCCTGTCCTCTTTCAAGGATTGTCTTCAATACTGGCAATTCCTTTTCCTCTGTCGCTACGATGATCTTTCCGCAAAGACTGAATGGCACTTCGTGCTGACGACAAAAATCTATAAGGAGATTATAACCTTCAATGCAATTCTTAGCCTTCAGACTGCCTGGCTTATAATATACACCGGAGTGAATAACATTGCTGTTGTTCCCGGTTTGATGATTGCCAACAACAGCTTCCTTTTCAAGAAGGACAATTCTGAGCTTTTGATTTTGCTTTTGAAGTTGGAGAGCAGTGGCAAGGCCTACCGCACCACCTCCTACTATGATTACATCGTACGACACCTCTAATTGATAAGAATGGTTAATAAATTTCCTTTAAATACTCCGGAAGTGTATTCGTCTGTCGCTGACTATTTAGGAGACTTTTCCGATCAGACGGTGACTCTAAAATACTCGTTCTGTTCCTGACGTAATTTATCGCAAAATCTGTCTTTAGGGAGTATTACATCCGCATATGTTATTACCTGATCGCGCTGAATGTCCCGTGTCAAGACACAGCCTTCAGCCAGCCCCATTGGTAATAGTTGTTGTTCAGCTGTAATTTCAGCCGTCTCACATTGACCGTAAGTCATATAGCAGCCAATACCATCGATCGTCTCTCCTGCCTTCAGGTTGATCTTCGCGGTAGCTACCACCTCAACCAATGGCGCACCAAGCGGAGTAATAGCGGCATCGTTGAAGAGAACAGCCCTGGCCGCCGTAAGTGGAACTTCGAAATGGCATAGGTGATAAGGTGTATAGAACAAATAGAGTGGTCCCTCTCCCAACTTATACAAATTCAGGTAATGTTGTTGTTTTGGATGATCGTGAGTCCCGAGAACGAAAACGCCTGGCCCTGGCTCTGCACCGACTACATAGTCAACGATACCTGGTCCCGAAAGGAGTGCATCCAATGGATACTTATCCATTACCTCCTTCAACGGAGTGCCTGATGGTAGCGTCGGACCAAACATTCCGCGCCGTCCAATAGTCATTCCTGTTGCGTTTGCCACGATTGCCTGCTCGAAGGAGATTTTTGTTCCATCTGCGAATGACGTTACCATAGCTGGATTCTGTCCCCACTTTTTTGCAAATCCCTCCTGCGTTGTGGGATTACGATACGGATCCTGCAAGCCTTTGATGTTCCCGCAAAGAACAGGTTTAACACCAATGCTCTTCACAAACCGGAACAAGTTCATCTCGACACCTGGCTGATCTCCGTCTGCGTTTGTTATTACAACGCCGGCTTTGTCTGCATATACCTTCAGGATAGCACCCACCGTGCCATCCAACTCTGCATCCATTATTACAACGTGCTTTTTGTTCTGTATAGCTTCAAATACTAAACGAGAACTAAACTCCACTGCGCCCGTTACCTCAATTATAACATCTATATTCTCTGCCTTGCAAAGTAAGAAGGGGTCTTCAACAATAGAGTATTTACCCTTTGCTATGCGATGCTCGAGGTCCGCTTGCTTGTTTACAACTTCAAAGTCTTCAATACCCGCCTCTCTATACGCACGTTTTGCACCTTCGGTCGTTCTATTAAAAATGGCCACCAACTCCATTCCAGGAACTGAATTGGCAATCTGCAAAACAATTCCCCTGCCCATAAAGCCTGCACCCACCAACGCAACCTTCACAGGATTGTTATCTGACTGTCGCTTCGCTAGAGCGGTATCTAAAATGACCATATTTTTATACGATTAGATTTGAGTTACTTGATTAATATTTTCTCTGAAAATGAGGGATGGCTACGGTCTTTATCCGATACTACAGTTGCCTTAATTGGCCACTCAATATTGAACATCGGGTCATCGTATTTTATGCCAGCTTCCGCACCAGGAGTATAGTATTCTGTCACCATATAGTGTACAGAAGTGTGATCCTTTAGCGTAATGAAGCCGTGTGCGAATCCTTCCGGTACATAAAGCATTCTGAAACTCTCTTCCGTAAGTTCTACACCGATCCATTGCTTGAAAGTCGGTGAATCTGGTCTTATGTCAATTATTACATCATAAATGGCGCCTGAAGTGCATCTCACTGTTTTGCTTTCAGAATATGGAGCTACTTGATAGTGCATTCCACGAATTGTGCCCTTTACTTTGTTGTATGAAACATTTGCCTGCACCCCGTTTGGATTTAGGCCATGTGCTTCAAACTCCTTCTTACACCATGCGCGTCCAAAAAAACCTCGCTCATCCTCGAGTTTTTTGACATCTATAATAAATGCGCCCTTTAATTTAGTCTCAGTGAAAATCATTCAGATACTGTTTGCTTGCTGTTACTTTTGCCATTTAAGATCACCACTCAACTGTTTCTTATCCTGAAGTGTCGTCAGAACTTTTAGTCTCATCAGCTTTGAATCGCGAAAATCAGAGTCGTTAAATTTCATCGCTTCAAGTCCATCTTTAAGCTCTTTGATCGTGGTCATCAAATCATACTTCGGCTGGTGATTGGGAGCAAGTTTTTTGTACAATTCAAAATTTACTCTGTAGGATCTTTTATCCGGCGGAGCGTCTGTGTTAATGGAAACCTTAACCCCGGGGATAACTTTCGCTACGGCCTCCGCCAATTCCTTTACCTGATAGTTCCATTGGTCCGTTCCAGTATTTACAGCCAGAAAGTCGCCAATGTCTGCAGGGCGGCTTATCGCCCAATCTATTGCAACTGCCATGTCTTTCACGTTGATCAACGGCCTCCATGGTGTGCCATCGCTAAGAATCGTTATGTGCTTGGAAGCTAATGCACACGCTACAAAATCATTTAACACAAGATCCAACCTTAACCTTGAGCTCATGCCACATGCTGTTGCAAAGCGCAAGCAGGTGATCATGAAATTCTTATCAGCCAATGGCTTTAGATCCTGCTCAGTAAATACCTTAGACCGAGCATATGCCGTCAATGGATTAAGTGTTGAGTCCTCAGTTTTCGCGCCATCGCTAGCCGCACCGTACATGCTGCAACTTGATGCAAAAACAAAAGATTTAACCCCCAGAGACTTTGCTCTTTTAGCAAGGAGGATCCCCGATTTGTGGTTCACATCCAGGGTCACTTCTTCGAACTTAGTACCCATTGGATCGTTCGAAATTGCAGCCAGGTTCACGACCGCATCAGCACCCTCTAGTACATCATCCGGGATGTTTCGTATATCTCCAAAATATTGATGGTCAAGCTTGCGCTCAGGTAAGTAATCTACATCAGTTAAGCAACTAGCAAAGAAGCCCGTGTCATAGCCAATCAACGTCGCCGTTGGATATGTAGACCTTAGCCGCTCAATAACTCCGGGCCCGACATATCCCATGTTTCCAAAAATGACAATCTTCATATTAAAGTTTATGGTAAGTATAATGAAATTTTAAATAGCGAAAAAGCCTCATTTCCAGCGTTTCCAGGGCGCTTTTCCGGATTTCCAAAGGTCTTCCAGATAGTTCTTATCCCTAAGTGTATCCATCGCTTGCCAGAAGCCATTATGCTTGTATGCCGAAAGATTGCCTGATGTTGCGAGCTTTTCCAATGGCTCGCGTTCCCAAGTTGTGGAATCGTCTTTAATGAGGTCCATCACCGATGGCTCGCAGACAAAAAAGCCACCATTGATCCAAGGAGATTCACCCGTAAGAGGCTTTTCCTGGAAGTGATTTACTTTAACATCTTCGCTTCCCAGCGTGAAGGCCCCGAATCTACCCGGGCTGCTGCACTGCTGTCAACGTCACTTGGGTACCCTGCTTCTTGTGGAAATCGATTAGCTTGCTGATGTCCACATCGCTAACACCGTCACCATACGTAAGACAAAACGACTCATTTCCAATGTAGTCTTTTACCCTCCTAAGGCGACCTCCAGTCATTGTATCTTCACCTGTTTCAACCAGTGTAACTCGCCATGGTTCTGAAAAAGCATTATGCACCTCCATCTTATTGAGCTTCATGTCGAAGGTAACGTCAGCACTATGCAGGAAGTAATTGGAGAAGTACTCCTTAATAACATACGACTTGTACCCACAGCAAATAATAAAATCATTTATGCCGAAATGCGAATAAATTTTAAGAATGTGCCACAGAATCGGCTTGTTACCAATTTCGACCATTGGTTTAGGTCTAACACCGCTCTCCTCACTTATCCTCGTACCAAATCCACCTGCAAAGATGACTGCTTTCATAGTTTATTTAGTTGAACATACTTTTGTATGCACTATTTACGTGCAATTAAGCGGAAAAAAAGAACATTTTGCCCTCTCGTCCCAATGATTGAAATCATTCTTCTCGCAGATTGAAATCATCCCTTTGTGCAACGAGTTGAAACCAACGTTTGCATTACCGTCATTCCAATGGTTCGATGTGAATTCTCAACCTTTGACCGCGGTCTTTTTCAAGGCCGAAGTGATAGGTGATATCACGTGATTCCTCACCCTCGCTCCGACTAATATCCTACCGTAGTAGCAATATAAAACCCCAAAGTAACAAGCGACCCCCAGCGTCACCCTTGATAAAAAGGACCTCGATGAAAACACAGCTGATCGGTGCAAGACCTCGGTGAACGCATCTTTTGCTATTTTTAAATGGGGAAAATATCCGACGATCCATGATTCTCCCATGTGCTTGGCATATTGCTGGAAGCTCCTCGATACTCCTCCGAAATTCTTATTGTAGCCGGTGAATTCGAAGTTCTTTACCTTCCCCAAATAGAGCAGGTTTGCAACGAAGTGATAGTCGTTTCCAATCACATGATTGATCGTAACATTCTTGGCTAATTCTCTCCTTATCAGACCGTGCATGAACCCGCCATAAATTACTCTTGAATAAAATTTGGCAACTCTCAATCCTGGTGAATTTTGCTCAAAAGTAAAACCCTGCTCCAACAGCATCGAGAGTAGTGTCCTGCCAGTATTGAATTCGGCCTGAGGCCAGCGAATAATCATTATGCTTTTCCATGAAATCGACGGCCTTTAAGAGAAAGTCTGGTTCAAGCCTATCGTCATCTGCAAGCCACATGAAATACTTTCCTTTTGCCTCCTGGATCAGGAAATAGTAATTTGGCATCTGACCTATGTTCTTTTCCTGGCGGATATATCTAATCTGTGGATGTTCTTTACATATATTCTCGACTACCTGTTTGGTATCATCTGTTGAGCAATTGTCCGAGATAACTACTTCCAGATTGGGATAGTTCTGTGGCCAGATAGATTCAAGCGGCCTGTATAGTCTGTTACTACCATTATATGTAGGTATCCCTATGGTGACTAATGGTAATGTATTATTTTCCATATCTATTGGCGGTTCATCGCCGCATTGTAAATATCCATCAGGATTTTATAGTTCAGGTCTGGAGTATAAAATTCGAGATAACTTTTTCTTGCATTTGCCGATAAAGCCCTTAGATCATGGTTCTTGAGCTCGTTAAAGAGCGGGTCAAAGAACCCTCATCGCCAGGTTCAAAAAGGAGTCCGTTGAATTTGTCTTTCACAATTTCAGCAATTCCTCCAATCCTTGAGCCAATCACCGGGGTTCCCGTCGCTAGTGCTTCAAGTATTGTTATCGGGAAACCTTCATACCACGTCGAAGGAAAAATCAAGGACTTTGCTCGTTTCAAATTGTCCATTATAACTGCCTTAGGCTGGAATCCAAGATACTGAATATTGCTTCTTTCTTTGACAACTGATTCCACCTCTGCCTTCATCGGACCGTCTCCAATTATTATTAGTTTGAGGTCCGAATTTTTGAACGCATTTAACAACACCCGAATACCTTTCTCCTCTGACAACCGCCCCACATATAAAAAGAAATCCTCTCTGGTCTCTTTGCCGTTCCCGGATCATCAATAAAGTTTGGTTTCAACATGAATTGGTCAGCCGACGCTTTCACCCTGGATTCAAGAAATTTAGATCTTGCAAACGCAGTCAACGTAATAAACTTGTCGACTTTGTTCCTCCAAGTACCAATCAAATTATGAATCGAGGTCATCAGGGCCACGCCGGCCGTCTGTAATACTGAGTTTCGGTAAACTCCCTTTATTATTGCATCGACGGGAAAAATGCTACGTACGCTTTTTTCATAAATCTGTGATCGTGGTATAAAGTGGCACTGGGACAAATCAATCTATAGTTGTGCAATGTCAATACCACTGGCACCTTGTTTCGTTTGGCAACATAAAAAATAGACGGAGATGCCAAAGGAACAAAATTGTGAACATGGAGAATATCTGGCTTAAACTCTTTGATTTTTTTGTTCACAAGATTAGCACTCTTGAAATTGTAGACGCCCATAATGCCAGACAGTATTTTATCCAAACCCGTTTTAATCAAGCTGTTGTCAAAGACAAGTCTTTCAACTTGATGATTGTGGTTGGAGAGGAGTTCTCCCTCAGATTCAAAAACTTTATCCTCTCCACCGGCATACTTATACTTGTTATGTAAGAGTAATATTCTCATACTTGAAGTACGCCATTACCCGCGATACTGAGCCAGATCTCATAAAGCTCAATCGTAACAATATGCATTTGGCCCCCTAAGGAAGTATCGACGACAGGGTCATCCGGTGAAATCATTGCGTTTTTTATAGATCCTAAAATTGTAAAAAAAAAATTAAAAATGGTGCCTACTCAATAGGCACCATTGCACTGGGATTTATTTCAGGGCTATTCCCATTAATGAAAGCTAACTAGCCCTCGATATTGAAAAGTCCGTTTAAGATCATATACCATCAATACGGGCATGGTATAACAAACTTCCCACTCCCGGGTAAAAGACCTATATCCATTATTTCTTCTTTCAGATTCCATCGCTGCATGAAGACCCAGCCACCTACTGCATATCAGGCTTCCCATTATACTGACAGAGGGAAGGCATTCCGGAACCACAAAATTTTGTCCAGGACGTGATTGACAAAATCTGCATTTACCGGAGAATACCTTCTTCAATCAATCAAAAGTTTTTTCGTTGTTTGCCTTTGAATGGTTAAAATTATACCGTTTGTTTGATTCCGTTCATGATCGAAATTGGCTTTTGAAATGATTCTGGTCATGGAGAAACCAAAGCCGGCCAAAAATTTTAACCGAGTATACGGTTACTCTTTCTAATTTACAGATTTTCAAATAATTATGCGAATACTCTTACTTGGCATATTTTTTTATGCGACGGTGTTCGAGGCCCGATCACACGACTATTTTGTTTCGACTAAAGGCAACGATAGCGACGGAAATGGAACGCAAACTAAGCCATGGAAGTCGCTTGGATTTGCCTGCACGAAAGTTCCAGCAAATCAGGGACATACTATAAAACTTTCCGAGGGCATCTTTGTGGAACTTCGCGTGATAGTACCACCGGGAGTAAATATCGCCGGCGCCGGGAGAGATCGTACTATTCTGAAAGCGGATCCGTCATTTTACTATCATCCCTCCGACCCAGGATTTTCACACGATAAGTTCCTGATTGACCTTTCGTCCAACTCAATCGCTATGGGCAATCAAAGTGTAAAAGAACTCACAATTGACGGAGATCAAAAAAAATTGCACGGCGGCATCCTTGTGAAAAATCGAACAAACATTTTACTGAAAAGGATTAAGATTCAGTACACCAATTTTACCGGGATGTGGCTTTGGGAGGTAAAGGACTCCAGAGTTAGTGAAGCGATAATTAAAAACTGCGCTTGGGGAAGTGCGGCGTGGTCATCTGGATCTATTGATATTACAAACCTTGAGCGAGTAGAACTCGACAATATTCAGGTAGATGAAAATTTTGGATACGGAATTAAAGCCCTTGGTACTAATGGGCCAATGCACTATGTAAAAGTTCATGACAACAACATTTCAGTCGTACGCCATTCGGGCAATGGAAGACTGATTCGGGTGCAGACGCACCGAATATTGCTGTCGAGTTTTGGAATGTCGACCTGTTAGGCTGCGAGTTTTACAACAATTACGTGGACAATATGATATCCCTCGTTATGGATAAAGAGGAATGGAGGACACCAAAGGGTTTGTCGACTATTCGAGTTTACAATAACGTCGTAGATCTGGAGACCCGTGCAAAGGGTTACGGATACGCACTAGAAGTCAGCTTGCATGATATTGAAATAGATCACAACTACATATTAAAAGGCAGTCATGGTATAGTGAATTGGGATAAAGGCGAAACTATGAGGAGCAACTGGACGATCCACCATAACATCTTTTATGGAATCGCAGACCACTACCCGGCCGAAATTGTCCGCGCTCAGAATTCGGGTTTACACAACATCAAGTTTTATAACAATACCATTGAGTTTACCGGGACCCGTACCACCAATCTCATTGCAGTTTATGGAGGCGCAAGTGAAAACATTGAGATTAAGAATAATCTTATCATCAATTCTAATACATCATATAATTATTATCCCAATAAGATCCTACATGCGGAAAATGGAACATTAAAAAATGTTGATGTTACAAATAACTTCCTTAGTAACCAGCCCCTGGGTCCTGTCCCTGGTAAATCTGAAAAAATATGGCTGGCGATCCTAAGTTAAAAAAAGCCGGAAATCGACCTCTACCCTACTATTTACCCGAGACGAATAGTCCCGTAATCGATTCCGGAGTTAATGTTGGCCTTCCATTCGAGGGATCCGCGCCCGATATTGGGGCTCATGAGACTTTTTTTAAGTAGTAGTCGCCAATATTTGTTCATCTTGAAATAGGTTCATTCACCGACTAAGAATTTAGTACATATAATTCGCTTCAAAATTTTTGTATCTATTGTACATTATTGCTTTAATTACTTGATTAGTATAAGCCTTGAGGAGTGGTTACACATAATTGGGACGAGTACAAGTGAAGTAGAGACAAATTTACTTACAGCTCACACTAAGGTTTGATATCCTAATCGATTTTTACTTTATTTCTGGGCAGAGTATACTACTACTATGCCCGTAATAGATCTTTATCGCCGGTAAAAATTAGAATGATGACGAGGCTGTTAAGCACGTTTGTGTTGTTTATTGTTGGACTTAATTGTGCTTTTGCGACCGATTATTATGTAAGTACCTCTGGCAATGATGCGTCAGGAACAGGAACTCAAGCCAGCCCATGGAGAAGGTTGCGGGTAGCCTGCACGAAAGTAGCAGCCAATCAGGGGCATAACATCATATTATCTGCCGGCACTTTCGTTGAAACGCAAATTAAAGTGCCAACAGGTGTAAACGTCATCGGCGCAGGTGTCGATGTGACCATCATTAAGTCGGACCCAAGTTTTTACTATTATCCCGCCAGTCCCGGCTTTTCAAACGATAAGTTCCTGATCTTATTGAACTCCAATTCATTTACTCCAGGTAATCAAAGTTTAAAAAACTTTACTGTCGACGGAGATGGAAAGAAGCTCCATGGTGGAATCCATGTGAAATTCAGAACCAATGTTCTTATAGAAAATGTCAAAGTCCAGTTTGTAAACTTTGGCGGTATTTGGCTTTTTGATGTGAAGGATTCCAAACTTTTAAACGTGCAGCTCAAAGACTGTGCATGGGGAAGCGCTGCATGGGCATCCGGTGCGCTTAATCTGGCAACTCTTGAACGGGTCGAACTTGATCGCGTATTCATTGACGAAGGAACCGGCTATGGTGTAAAAGCTTTGGGTTCTCAAGGTCAAATGCATTTCCTAAAGGTACACGACTGTCGCTTTTCTGTGACCCCATATGGTAAGTGGGTACAAAACAACGGAGCAAGCGCGCCAAACATAGCATTTGAATTGTGGAATGTGGACATGAAAGGCATAGAGATCTACAACAACTTTTTCGATAATAACCTTTCATTGATCATGGACCTTCCGCAATGGGTTACGCCTAAAGGAGTTCAAACAGTTCGTGTATATAATAATGTGTTCGACATGCAGGCACGCGCTGGTGGCGGTGCTTACGCGCTCGAAGTAAGTGTGCACGATGTTGAAATCGACCATAACTACATTTTCCGCGGAAAATGGGCCATTGTTAACTGGGATACTCATGGCAATAAAATGAACAACTGGAACATTCACCATAATGTTTTTTATGGAATAATAAACGGATATCCCGGTGAAATTGTCAGGGCCCAGGTCTCAGGGCTTCACAATGTGAAGTTTTACAATAACACCATTGAGTTCTACGGAACAGTCACCAATAACATCGTGGGGGTATATGGCGGAGCCAGTCAAAACGTAGAAGTCAAGAATAACCTGATCCTCAATTATAACTCCTTACAATTGGTAGCCAAACAAGATTGTTTATGTCGAAAATGCGAGCATGAACGGTCTTCAGGTGACGAATAATTATCTTGTTAACCAACCAGTAGGAACAGTACCCGGCACTTATTCAAGCAACCTCAGTGGTGACCCTAAGGTCACAAAATCCGGCAACCGGCCCACTCCTTATTACATGCCTCTGCAAGGCAGCCCCTTGATTGATGCGGGACTTAATGTAGGCTTGCATATCAGGGTACAGCACCCGATATCGGCGCATATGAATACGGTTCAGGGGTAGTCACTCCTCCTAATGCACCGCCTTCTGTATCGATCTCTAGCCCTGCTAACAACGCGACATTTGTCGCGGGTAACGCCATCACCATCAATGCAAATGCTTCAGATACTGATGGTTCAGTGAGCAGAGTTGAATTTTTCAGTGGAACGACGAAACTTGGAGAAGACCTTTCAAGCCCGCATAGCTTTGTTTGGAACAACGTCGCTGCAGGGACATATACACTTACTGCAAAAGCCACGGACGACAATGGAGCTACGACTACTTCTTCACCGATAACCGTAACGGTTAACAGTTCTAACACCCCTCCGACAATATCGTTGACAGGCCCCAACAACGCACTGTTCCCAACGGGAACAACTGTTACTATTACTGCCAATGCATCTGATGCAGGCGGTACAGTAAGTAAAGTGGAATTCTTTAGCGGTACGACCAAGCTTGGTGAAGACGTTACCAGTCCATACAGTTTTGCCTGGAACAATGTGCCGGCAGGAAACACACGATCACCGCAAAGGCAACAGATGACAAGAATGCCATTACAACTTCTGCGTCTATAGCTATCGTTGTAAGTACCTCGAATAATCCGCCGGCGGTAAGTGTCACGGGTCCCGCAAACAATGCAACCTTTAACAGTGGAGCTACGATTACAATAACCGCTACCGCCTCGGATGCCAACGGATCAATCACCAAAGTGGAATTCTTTAACGGTACCGCTAAAATCGGCGAAGACACCAGCAGCCCGTATAGCTTCGCGTGGACGAGTGCTCCTTGGCAGGCACGTTGTCTGATAAGGTTGACAGATAACCAGAGTAACGTCAACATCGGCGGCCGTTAGTGTTACCGTTAGTGCGGCGGCGTTTCACCGGCAGTTTCTCTTACGAGTCCGGCAAGTAATGCATCCTTTGCCGCCGGGACTTCAATTACATTAACTGCAACGGTAACCCATCCGAATGGGACCATCGCGAAAGTTGAATTCTACAACGGAACAACAAAACTTGGAGAGGATCTCACGTCGCCGTATAGCTTCGCGTGGGCCAACGCGCCGATTGGAACTCATTCGTTGGGAGCCAAAGCGATTGACTCAAAAAACCTTTCAGGTAACTCTACTCTCACTCAAATCAAAGTAATAAAAACAAATGTACCGCCCGTTGTAAACCTGACGTCGCCGGGAAATAATAGTGTTTTTGGAACAAATGCGGATATAACAATTACTGCGACAGCGTCTGACCCCGATGGGGCCATTGGTAAGGTGGAGTTCTACAATGGAAATGCGAAACTAGGAGAGGATCTTACAAGTCCGTATAATTTCGTCTGGAACAATGTCCCGAATGGAAATTATTCGATGTCAGCTAAGGCCGTTGACAACCAGACCGCTGCAGCGAGCTCTTCGATTATTAACATTGCTGTAAGTAATTCGACACCGCCGTCGGTTAGCATCACAAGTCCTTCCAATAGCGCTACTTTCTTTTCGAATTCTACCGTAACTGTCGGCGCTACAGCTACCACCCCATCGGGCACGGTGAGCAAAGTGGAATTTTTCAATGGGACGACTAAGTTGGGAGAAGACTTGACATCGCCATACAGTTTTGCCTGGAACAACGTCCCGGCTGGAAGCCATTCGCTTACGGCGAAAGCAACAAATAGCTTAAACGCTGTTGCGACCTCTGTGGCGGTCAACATTACTGTGGGTGCTGGAACGGGTCCACCATCGATCGACATTATAAACCCAGCTCCTGTCTCTACGTTTTCTGCCGGTACAGCAATTTCAGTTTGCTGTCACTGCTACTGGTGGCAGCGGGGCGGTCAGCCGCGTAGAATTTTTTAATGGTTCGTCTAAACTTGGCGAGGACCTCACCAGTCCATATTCATTTACATGGAACGATGTCGCCGAAGGAACGTACGTAGTCACCGCTATGGCAACGGACGATCAAGGTGCCACAGCAGCCGATGAAGTCGAGATTTTTGTTAACCCTCAGAATATTTCTCCAAAGGCGAATGCCGGCAAAGATCTGGATGTGCAATTGCCGGTCAATTCTTTAACAATTCAGGGAACAGGGACTGATCAGGATGGTGTGATCTCCACATATGTCTGGACTCAGGATTTCCGGCCCTGATGAGCCAGTTTACGCAGGATACTTTTGGCCAACTCAACCTGGGCGCACTGATTGAAGGAACATATGTATTTGAGCTCACCGTGACGGACAATGGTAATGCTACCGGTAAGGATCAAGTCACCATCGATGTGTTACCGTCTCTGCTTTCCCTTGATCAAATTCCTAGATACTTCAGGCCTAATAACGATGGCGTTAATGATTTGTGGATTTGGCCACGCATAGAAATTTATCAAAATTCTGAATTGTCGATCTTCAACCGGTTTGGGGAAGTTGTTTATGAGTCCAATTCTTATCAAAATAATTGGGATGGAACTATAAATGGAAAACCGCTTCAGCCTGATGCATACTATTATGTGATTAGACTTAGCAATACGGATATAAAAGGCGCAGTAAGAATTGTAAGATAAATTGAAGCTATGAAAAGAATCTCTACACTTTGTCTAGTTGCTTTCTTCCTTTCAATTGGCTTGTCGATGGCTCAGCTTCCAGGACCATTTTACCGACAATTCTATTTCAATCCATATATTTTCAATCCGGCGTATGTTGGTATAAACAATGAGTTGGAAGCGAACATCTCTTATCGGCAGCAATGGACAAACTTTAAGGACGCACCGGTTACCGCCGGCGCCAGTATTCAATTTCCTACCAGTGAACGCGTTGCATTAGGATTCAACCTTTATTCCGATAAGCAGGTTCTTCTTCGGAATTCCAATTTTATGGCAACTTTTGGTTATGTGGTTCCAATTTCAAAAAATCAATCACTTCGTTTTGCCCTGTCTGGTGGCGTGGGCATGAACAAACTTGATCTTACCGCGGAAGAATTAAATACTAATGACCCTGCTATAGCAAACGCTGCCAGCAATAACTTCTATGTGGACGGAAATTTTGGTGTGGTCTATTCGATAGCAGGATTGCGTGTAGGTTTTGCGTTAACTGACCTCTTCAAGTCTAATGCGTTCAATGAACAGAATTTCAACAAGTTTGAAATGTCCAATCTAAGGAACAGGCTTTTTTCTGCAAGTTATCGTTTTAATGTCGGGGTGATGGGGAACTTTTCACTTGAGCCATACGTGTTATACCGGCAAACTGAAGATGGCCTGCAAGACGCATGGGAAGCTGCCTCACTAGTATACTATAAGAACAAGATATGGACCGGAGCGAGTTATAATCAGAACAATGGCCTGGCCCTCTTCTTTGGTGCCAATCTGAAGGAACGGATCAAGTTTGGCTATAGCTACGAATTCCCTCCGTTTAGCACGGGCTTTCCAAAAACAAGTTCTCATGAAATTCACCTTGGGGTAAAGCTTGGGAAGAAAAAGCCTGCAGTCGCAAAGACCGCGGCCCCTACCTAGCTGGCTAATGCTGCCAGTGACGTTGATCCAGAAGGAAACAAGAACCCAGGAAGAATTGTGGCCGCCGATGGACCAAACAATAAGGATATTGAGACGCCTATAGTACTTCCGGATGAGGATCGTGTGAAGGCCACTACCGAACCACCGACTACCTCCACGGCTGCTCCGGCAAAGGCCGAGCAAGTAAAAACACTCCGCAAAGACCCCAACCAGCCCAGCTGAGTCATTCACGATGAGTAAAGGACACTATTATGTTGTGGTTGGTGTGTTTAGTGTGATGAGTCATTCCATGAAGTTCACCAAAGAAATGGTCAGCAAGGGCTATAAAGTAAATGTCATTTTGAATCCAAAAAACAACTTTTACTACGTGTACATTTATTCTTCGCTGGATCACGAAGACGCCAAGCGTGTGAGAATTGAATACAGGCGGAAGAACTTGTTTAAGGAAGCCTGGGTATTCAGCATGGAATAGTTCTGTTGCTTTCAGAGTTCACGGACAGTAACCGAACACCAATTTAATTTGCTGACCTTCACAGCTCAGCAAATTACAAGTTTCAATTCGGCAACATCACCACTTCGATTTTGGTTTCCAGT
The DNA here is from genome assembly GCA_963774615.1 of uncultured Cytophagales bacterium. Classification (GTDB taxonomy): domain Bacteria; phylum Bacteroidota; class Bacteroidia; order Cytophagales; family Cyclobacteriaceae; genus Chryseolinea. The sequence continues at coordinate 90,690 of CAVZFT010000029.1, read as the reverse complement.
ATCCAACAAACCGTCGCGCGTAGCCGATAAAGAGTGAAATCGGAATCAGCAGCGGTGGGCAATTTCTAATGGTATAAATTGTATAGTTTTTAAGGTTGCCGCCCCCTCTAATGTCAAATAAGTGGTTATAATAATTCTTTAGAGTTTTATGCTTAATGATCTTCCTATCTCCACTCTCTTCAGTATAGGTGTAAAGCCACGCGTCATAGCTACAATAAACGGGAAATCCATTTCTACGAGCCAAATGGGTAAAGTCGTAGTCTGCAATATAATGAGGTAATAACTTTTCCTCAAACAATCCTACAGTCTCAAAAACTTTCCGCGGTATAAGCAACCCCCTGGCTGGATACAACGACACCGCATGTAATCCATGTTGTTCATTTTCGCTGAGTTCATCCAGTAGGTACCTTGATTTGGCCAGCGTCCAATTTAAGATTTCGCCACCGTAATTCGGCTTTTTTGTTTTCACGTCGAGATCTAATGCGCCGATCAAAGAATCGGGGCGTTGTTTCGCCCCATCCAACATTTTAACCACGAAGTCTTCAGTGGCAATTGTATCGTTGTTAAGGGTCATCACATAATCTGCTCCCAACTTGAGCGCATGGCGTATCCCCATGTTTATAGCCGCAGTCCAGAACAGATTTGCCATCGCCGGACAGAACAATAATTTCTGGAAATTTTGTTGCCAGCATTTCCTTGGTTCCATCCGTAGATCCGTCGTCAACGATAATGATCTGGGCCCTTGGAATCTGGCCCTCCAATGATAAGAGGCAATCCTGCGTAAACTCTTTCCTGTTATGCACAGGAATTACAATGTAGATGAGGTTTTGTGTCAACTTTTTCTCTATTTAAAATTATACTTAGTGTCCACCGACACTCTTGCGGCAAGCAAACATAGTATCACGTATCCCAAAGATCCCGAATAACAAAACGTATCTACTTGCATAACAAAAATCAAGAAGACAACCACGGCTAAAAAAACCGAGTCAGGGCTATTTTTCTGGAATTCAGTTCTATAGTGAGTAAAAATACGGTAGCACAGCAGCAGAAACAATGCTAAACCAATAATTCCCTGGTCAACAATGGTCATCAACGTGGTGCTATGTAAATGCAAGATTTGCTTCCCTGGTGAAACCAAACTTCATTGCATAGTCAGGAATCAGGTGGAGGAAATAATGTCCGTTGGTACCGTTTCCGAAAAGAAGTCCACGTTGATCAAACATCATCCAGTCAAATGCCCGCTGCCACAAGAAAGATCTTCCATTGAAAGTTGTTACATCTACCAAATTTACCCGCTGCATGACCGCAACAAACACGGGGAGACTCAGGATGTAAAATATGGCGACACCAATGTTTAACAGAATTGGCAATGTAAATACTGACAGCAAGAAAACGCCGCGGAATCTCCTCACCAAATTGAAAGCGAACATAATAAAAACACCAGCAAATATTAAAATCGCAAGTCTTGAATTAATGTAATATAAAAGGAGAAGGTTGACCGCAAAATAACCAATCAAGTAGGTAAGTCTGATTGGATCGTTTAGCGACTTTTTTATGAAAGACAGTAACATCAGATTCAGAATTGCAAGCAGACATGCGCCGCTGTAAAAACCGTCAAGAAATGGCATTGCAAGCCTTCCGGCGATACTGTGAATTTCATTCGTTAGCCCCAGCCCGTAATAACCTATTAAGTTGATTACGAGAAGGCAAGGTAAAACTCCAGAAAGTTAACTTAACAAAATTCTCTCTGTGATTTTCGTTGTATAAGAATACAATCACGAAGGCCTGAAATGGAACAAGAAGGAGAATTGACTTTGTTACGTTCCCAATCATGTTCATTGATGGCATATTTTTACTCAATGAGACAAACAACGCAGCAATGCAGGTTAGCTGAAAAAGCACTACAAGCACATAAACCCAATTGACTTTTATCTTGATGTCACTCTTATAAACGAGGTCAATCAGATAAAAAAGAATTATGAGAAGTTCGGGCACTATTGCAATAATATATCCCACTGACGGACTAAAGCCACCAGAAACGTACGCCCCTATCCCGAAAAAGGGGAACGTTAATAAAAACAAAAAATTAATTATATCTCTTTTATTGAGCATCCCAAACTCGCCCTTAATTATTACTCACTGCGAACAGACGTACTGCCATTTCACCTTTTCAATTTCGACAGTATCATATCCTTAACAAACCTTGAAAAATACTTTCGATCCCTTTCGATATCGCGCAACATGAAAGGCGGGTGTTTCAATGGAAAATCCAACTCAAAGGCCTTGAGATCGGAGTTCTTGCTATTAGCACTCACCGTGTGTGTGGCGTCCGCTCCAAAGCCTATATTTTTAACTAGGTTCTTCTGAGGCGCAATTGATAACCCTGAGTTCACGAAACGCGCGAAATCCCATTGATAGTCCCACGTGTCAAGACTTCCATCCTGGACTTGGCTAAATTTTCGCATGCGATAGAATTTTTCCAACCTATTCAAAAAGAACTCGTCAAAAAAACCTTCTTCTTTTAGTTGGTCGTAAAGCGAAATCTTGAAATCATAGGTCTGCCATGCCCTTTGCCACGATGCCCAACCCCAGATATGACCATTTCGTGAAAAATAGTAGGAGCAATCTTTATTGCCCGGCGATTCGTCGAGGAAATTGTTGCCGCCTATATGCATCACTCGATTGTCGTTTCTATATTTTTCAAGCAATTCCTGGCAAAACCAAAAAAAACTATCCGATGGCAAACAGTCATCCTCAAGAATAATTCCTTCTGGCTCCTGCTGAAAAAACCAGGTTATTGCTGATGATACCCCCTGTCCACAGCCTAAATTCTTCTCACGAAATAAGTGTTTTCACTTCGCAGTCCCAATCTACTCCTTTGATTATTTCTCTTGTGTCCGCACAACGTTTAAGGTCGGTTTCCTTCGTCGGACGGGGGCCATCGGCAGCCACATATAGTCGCAAAGGTTTGATATCTCTGATTGCATTAAAAACTATCTTGGTTGTGTCTGGGCGGTTGAATACGATAAATAGTATCGGGGTTTTAAGCGGAGCATGAGCCATAGAAACAATCGACAATTTTAAATAACTATAATCTTAAATTCGTGCTAATCCACTCAGATTATTCGATATTCATCAAAGGGAATTTCTTCCTACTCTATCAAAACTTGTAACCGTAGCCATAGCCATATCCATAACCTGATTTTTTGGTCGATTTCACGTCATTCAACAAAATGCTAACATTGGTAATCTTCTTACGTTCGTACAGTTTGTTGATCTTATTCAGACTATTGCGATTGGTGTAGTCTGACCTGACTATGTAAAGGTTAGCATCAGTGTACTTCATCAGAATAATATATTCTGAGACGTAACCCAGTGGTGGCGAATCAAGTATAATCGTACTGTAAGTCTGCTTTAATGTATTGATCAACTCCTCCATCCTGCGGACTGCCAATCAGATCGATCGGGTTAGGTGGAATCGGTCCTGAACCAATCACATCAAATCCCTTGTGTTCGGTATTATTTATGATCTCTTTGGTGGTACCATCTCCTACCAGGAAGTTCGACAGGCCTTTTCTGTTTTTTAATTGAAAATAAGCGGCTACCCTTGGACGTCGCATATCAGTATCTATCAGGATCGTCCTTCTCCCCGAATATGCCATCACCGCGGCCAGGTTGACGGAACAAAACGTTTTTCCCTCACTTTCACGTGACGATGTAATTCCAATGACGTTTGCATTTTTTCCCAGAGTAAGGTACTGCAGATTAACGCGCAGCGAACGGAATGATTCACCGATCGGCGACCTCGCGTGAGCGATTATAGAGCTTTGTTCCCTCTTGTTAGCATGGCTGATGGTTCCAATGAATGGAATTTTCGTGTTCTGCTCGACGTCTTCGTGCGTTACAATATTGTCATTGAGCATGTCCTTTACCAGGACTGCTGCGATCGCACCACCAATACCCAAAATCATCGCTGCGATAAGGATGAGCTTGGCATTTGGAGATACCGGTCCGGTTCCAACCTGGTAAGGCCTGTCAACAATGGTTTTTTCTACAGAATTCGACGCAATTGCAATCCCTGCTTCAGCGCGTTTCTCCAACAAATAATTATATACGTTGTCGTTGAAGTCAAATCTTCTCTGAATATTTACAAGCTCCCGTTCATTCTTCGGAAGAACGTTCAGGTTCTTCTGGATCTGAAATATCCTATTATTGATGTCAGTCAACGCGATCGTTGAGACGTCGATCATATTGTTGACGTTTTCCACCAACGACTTCTTCGTGTTCTTTATCTTGGTCTCAACAATCTCAGCCAGTGGATTGTTCTCTTTGGCGTTGTAGCTCAATTCTGTTTGTTCCTGATTGAGTTTAGCGAGCTCCAGCAGCAGGTTATTCAGGATAGGATCTTCCAACCCTAGCGCCGAGGGCGCAACTATGTCCGAAATTCGATCACTACTCTTTAATGACTTCGCGATAAACTGATAGTATTTCAATTTGCTCTCGAGCTCAGCCTTTTCGGTCTCAAGCTTGTCAAGATTTCTGCTAAGGTTTTCGGCCGTTGTGTTGATATCAAGAATGTTATTCCTTGACCGGAATACTTCCAGTGAACCTTCCACTTGTCTCAGTGTATCGGAAACACCGGTAAGCTGGTTATCGATGAATTGAATCGTCTTTAATCCTAACTGATTCTTCTTGTATAATTCATTTTTGAGGTAAACCTCCAGCAACTTACTGAGGAAGGCCTTTTCCTTCGCTGCAACGGGTCCTTTTACTCTTAGCTCTACAATAAACGATTCAAGCGAGATTGGATCAATGCTCAACCTGCTCTGGTAACCTTCGGTAAGTGACTGGATCTTCTGAAGTTTGAAGAAGGTTTCTGTTTCTTTGTCTACTTTAAACAAGTCGTTGAATTTTATCTTAAAACTCAGATACTTGTTCACAAAAGGCTTGTCAATCGGAACTTCTTCATCGATTTCCAGCCTATCTATAAGACCTTCGACCTGGTTAGTGTAATAATTGTACGTGCTAACGTTTTTGGCTGATACCTTGACTCTGTACCTTGTTGAGGATATTTGCTCAATATAATATGGGCACGTCTACGATTTGATTCACAACCGAATCTATTTCGATGGTGAAGGGTGAGTCTCCGTATCGTTCTTCAGTTACAAAGTTTTTACTTACATAATATTGAATAGCAAAATCCAGGTCCCGCATTGCGCGGTCCACCATCGTGTAAGATTTCAAAATTCCAATTTCGTCCTCAAGGCCGGTTTGAGAAGTGTAAAGGTTCATCCCTTTCATGAAATCATCAGCATCCCCCATCCCATTCTGAGTTTCACTCTTGAGAAGCATCGACGCTTTCACCACATATTGCTTGGGCGCTACTTTTATGTACAAATAACCCAACGGTAACGTGATCATCAGGGCTATTAAAAAATAGTACCATTTTGAGAGAAGCTTCCTGAAGATCTGCTTAATATTTAATTTTCCATCCATGACTTCGGTCAGTTTTTCCTATTCACATATTCTCCGTTTCACTGATTATTATCAATGTAGTTCAGGATCAGGACCGCGGTGGTAATCGCTGAAAATACAAGGGTCAAGTTCTCGAGATTTGACCGCTTGGAACGCGCCCTAAAGGGCTCAACATACAATACGTCGTTAGGCATAAGATAAAAATACTTTGACTTGAGAAGGTTCGGGTCTTTGAGATCCAAGAGAACAACCTCAGAACCTCGGGGGACCGGCCTTATCAATTTGACATTCTTTCGACTTGCAAAAATAGTAAGGTCTCCGGCCAATCCAAGGGCTTCGAGAATTGTCGCCTGATTATTGTATACATAGTGGTAGCCGGGGTTATTCACCTCGCCCAGGACCGTGATCTTGAAGCTTATCAGCTTAACCACGACGGTCGCGTTTTTTAAGTATTTGTTAGCATTGGTTTGAATCAGGGTCTGAACCTCATCCATCGTAAGATCCTTAACTGTAACAAGTCCTAAGATCGGTAGAAGGACCCGTCCCTGTTCGTCAACGGAGTATCCTTCCAGATAGAGGTTGCCCGGATTCGCAAATGTTGACATTTGGGTTGTGGTAATGATATTAAAGATATCTGAAACCTGGGCGTCCGTCGAACTCTTTACTTTAACGGACAAGACATCGTTGGCTTGAATGCGATAAATCGACCGCTGGTTCTCCATAAATGTAGGCTGCACATAAGAAAAGTCGTTGTCCTGAAAGTAAATCAACTTTTTTTGGTAGTAACATGAAGAACAGAACAGGAGAATCACTAATAGTTTAAATAAGATAGGTCGTCGAAGTCGAATCATTGTTTTACCATCATTAAAAAAGACAAAAAATATGAAAATAGCAGTGGCATAAAATACCAATGATCTTAATCATTGGACTTTGATAGTTTTATCACCGGCTAATCTCGCAAGAATTCATCGCCACTTAAGTGCCAGGTTTTCAAATAGCCAATTCTTACGTCAATCTAAATATATTGGTTTCCGCCGACTCAACCAACTGGGTCAATTTCCAAATGGGAGACGCATAGTAAACGTTTGTTAGCCCCGTTTAAGCCTGATAATGTTGGTCGAGCACTGAATTTGCTCAACGTGCCTCACCAAAATGTGGCATACATTCCTCAATAAAAAAGGCCGGCCGACGCCGGGCCTTTTTGGTCATAACGGTAGGACTATGTTAATTCTCAATTCCAAGTTCTTTGTAACGCTTGTCTAAGCGCTTGATTTGATCCTGCAAGTCCAGGTCAGTATAGATCGAATAAAGAGTATCCAACACTTCCTGATCGCTTGGGTTGAGCTTCTCACTTTTTCCCAATAAGGCAGTGCCATTTTGAGCTTCTCTACCAACTGCTTATCCAATTCAAATCTCTTCTTCTTGTCTTCTGCAGAAATCCCGAGGTTTGACATCTCCTTCTTAATTGATGCAGCATCTGCATAAACTAGTTTTGACAAATAAAGCTGAGCTTCGAAATACTGGGGATCAATTCTGAGGGCCTCCTCATAATTTTTCTTTGCTTCCGGAACAAGGTTCAAGCTCGCGTTGGCATATCCGAGATAGAAGTGCAGGATCTTGTTGTTGGGTTCCTTTTTGATGGCAGATTCCAGACCTGACTTCGCTTCATCAATTCGTTTTAAGTCTATCAACAATCCAATCTCAACCTTTGGCAGGTCCGGGTTGTTAGGGAATTTTGGTTTGGCCAAACGCACTACTCTCAAAGCTTCTTCTTTATTCTGCTTTGGACCGCTGTTGATATTGATAATACTCAGATATGCATCTGACGACTTGACCGCCGAGATCGATATACTTCTGGAATGAAGCGATCGCCTTGTCGTAATCCTCGAGACCATTTGCAACGAACCCTGCATAGAAGTATGCAAGAGTATCATCAGGCTGAATCATTTGAGCCTTTTCGAAATTCTTCAGAGAATTTTCAAGATCTTCCTCCTGGTAAAGGGCTGCGCCTTTGTTAATATATGTGTTGGCCCAATACGTAAATTGCTGGGATTTCAGAATTGGCATTCCGGCCGCATCCGGTATAAACAACTCCTTTCCTTTCCCGTTCAGCTCATCCGCCTTCTTGAACGACTCCATCGCGACCGTAAATGCGTCTGGGGCCAGAGCTTTGAAGGCTTCATTCTGGAGTAGTATCAAGGGATCCGTAGACTAAACCCCGATAGTACCATGCTTTCGGATCGCTCATGGTCTTTTCATAGGTTGGCATTAAGTCTACATTAGCTTTTGCTTCGTCAAGCTTTCCTTCTTTCCAGGAAGTTAGTGCTTTGTTAAGGTTGGGCTTTGCTGCCTTTTGAGCAAAGACAGATACTGTAGCCAACATTAACAGAAAGAGTGTTATTCGTTTCATTGTAAACAGGTTTATTGTATATATAAATTAATTAGTGGTTTCGTCTTCAATCATCTTTTGTATTTTCTCAACAGATGATATGCGGTCGTCTTCATTCAATTTTATCAACCGTACTCCCTGTGTCGCGCGACCCATCACGCGAAGTTCGCTCACTTTGATCCGGATTGTTATGCCCGACCGGTTGATGATCATGAGTTCGTCGTCGTCGACAACTTCCTTGATCGCAACAAGCTTGCCAGTTTTTTCCGTGATATTGAGTGTCTTGACCCCTTTTCCTCCTCGTCTGGTAATTCGATAATCGTCGATCAATGAGCGCTTTCCGTATCCCTTTTCCGATACTACCAGCAAGTTAGCATCTTCGCGATTTATGCATACCATTCCGATAACTTTATCGGTCGGAGATTCCAGCGTAACGGCTCTTACCCCGGCAGCCGTTCGACCCATTGGCCTGACGTCGCGTTCATTGAAGTGGACCGCCTTACCCTCACTTTTTGCTATAATAATGTGATTATTTCCGTTTGTTAATGAGGCATTTAAGAGCCGGTCACCCTCGTGTATCGTAATCGAATTAATTCCTCCCTGACGCGGCCTTGAGTAAGCTTCCAGCGACGTCTTTTTGATCGTGCCCTTCTCCGTACAAAGGATCACGAAGTTGTTGTTGATATAGTTCTCATCAGTCAAGTTCTTGACGTTGATGATCGCCCTTACTGCATCTCCAGGCTCAATGTTAATGAGGTTCTGAATGGCGCGTCCCTTAGAGATCTTAGTTCCCTTCCGGAATTTCGTATACCTTCTTCCAATAAACCTTTCCCTGATCGGTAAAAATCAAAAGATAGTTGTGCGCCTGGGCAATGAACAAGATGTTCTGTAAAATCATCTTCTTTCGTTGTTACACCACGTGAGCCGATACCCCCTCTTCCCTGTGTGCGATATTCAGACAATGAAGTTCGTTTGATGTAACCCTGGTTCGAAATTGTGATTAACATTTCCTCATTGGGGATCATATCTTCAAAGGATATGTCATCTTCATTGTGAACTACCAACGTTCGCCGCTCGTCGCCATAACGATCTCTTAGCTCCGTCAATTCATCTTTTATGATCTGCATGCGCATCGGCTCGCTGGCAAGAATGCTTTTCAGCTTATCGATCAACTCTTTGACTTCGTTGTACTCCTCAAGAATCTTATCGCGCTCAAGGCCGGTAAGCCGTTGCAGTCGCATGTCAAGGATGGCCTTAGCCTGAATGTCACTCAAAGCAAAGCGGGTAATCAATCCCTCTTTTGCTGTCTCCGGATCTTTCGAACTACGGATCAATGAGATTACCTCATCGAGATTATCCAGGGCGATAAGATACCCTTCGAGAATGTGAGCTCTCTTCTCCGCTTCAGCAAGTTCAAACTTTGTGCGCCTTACGACGACTTCATGACGGTGCTCAACGAAATATTTTACAAGGTCCTTGAGATTCAACGTTAAAGGTCTCCCCTTAACAAGCGCAACGTTGTTTACATTGAATGCAGATTGAAGCTGAGTGTACTTGAATAAATTGTTAAGGACAATATTAGGAATGGCATCCCTTTTCAGATCGTAAACAATCCTGTATCCATCGCGGTCTGATTCATCACGGATATCGGATATACCCTCGATCCTTTTCTCATTCACCAGCGCGGCTGTCTTTTCGATCATCATGGCCTTGTTGACCATATAGGGAATCTCAGTCACAATTATCTGGTCCTTTCCTCCAGCTGAAGTGACAATCTCAGCTTTAGCTCTGACAACAATCCTGCCTCTGCCTGTCAAGCTTGCTTCCTGAATTCCTGAGTGTCCGTAGATGATACCGCCGGTCGGGAAGTCAGGTGCTGTGATATACTTCATCAGCTCAGGAATGGAAATATTGTTATCGTCGATATAGGCAATGATTCCGTCGATGACTTCCCGGATATTGTGCGGCGCCATGTTGGTCGCCATACCTACCGCAATTCCAGATGAACCATTCACCAGAAGGTTCGGGAACTTTGCGGGTAAAACAGTGGGCTCGGTTAGAGAGTCATCGAAGTTTGGTTGGAAGTCGACAGTATCTTTGTTGATGTCAGCTAAGAGCTCTTCAGCTATTCTTTTGAGTCTGGCTTCCGTGTAACGCATCGCTGCCGGCGAAGTCTCCATCTATAGAACCAAAATTTCCCTGACCATCCACTAACGTGTATCTCAAAGACCAATCCTGGGCCATCCTAACCATCGTGTCATAAACAGACGCATCACCATGAGGATGGTATTTACCCAAAACCTCTCCGACTATTCTGGCTGACTTCTTATAGGGTTTATTGTAGTAAACGCCCAATTCCTGCATTCCAAAAAGGACGCGTCGATGTACCGGTTTCAAGCCATCCCTTACGTCGGGTAAGGCTCTGGATATGATGACCGACATCGAATAATCGATGTACGCGCCACGCATTTCATCCTCTATGTTGATTGGAATTATACTCTGCCTTTCGGGGGGTAGGCCACCGCGCTCTTCTGCCATGTAAAATCTTCGTTTTTTGCTAATTAGGGGCTCTTTTCAAAGCTGTGCAAGATAGTAAAAATCGTTACTCAAAGAGTAGCTGACACTAATAAGTTTGCGGCAAAATTTGGACAAAAAATCGGGCTAAAAATCCTAAGGCAATAACCTCTCAGTAGGGATTCAACTTATACTTATTCTTGCCCTTGTACTTGATTAGGTTGGGGTGATTTTCACCATAATGAGGATTCTGCTTTTTGTAAATAGGATGTACGCGACTCCGGTATTCCTTGTTCCCATGCGCATGATTCATCTGCGCCTTACAAGTCTTTAAGAAACATCGTCTCAACTCAGGAAAACGGTATGTTGCTCCAACGTTCAAGTAGAAGGCGTTGAACTTATGAGTGATGCTTTGGTTGGTTTCTGGAATATTGAGCTTGTAACTTTTGATTTCATATGACGGCCTGACAAACAAACGGAAGTATTCGGACATCTCCCTTTCCACCGCTACACCGAGGTTCAGGAACACTCCTTTTTTTATGGCGCTTTTGTCAAAGTTCTTCCCGAGATTATACCCTCCAATGTTAGCATCAACAACAAGTAGATACTCATTGTAACGGTACACGGTACCTCCGATCATACCAAAATATTTCTGCAACACAAACGAAGAGAACTCCGGTGAATAGTCATTGATCCTGTCGCTGTAGCTGATCGGTCTGAAATCATTCATCATGGTCATTTCGACGGAGTAGCCTCCGCCGATCCGGTACTTGTCAAACTCAACGTGGAGAGTAGCTTTGAGTGGAAGGTTGAAGGAGTTGCTCTTAAATCCGATTTCTGCTGTATCGGAGTTCACGCGGAATGCTCCAGGCTGGATCGCGCTCGTTGTGGTTGTTACTTTATTAAACCAATTGGAATATCCGGACGTGACGTTTGCACTTTCGAACAACTGTGGGGCTACGCCAGAGTTCTGATATATCCCAAAACCATCGACCTCATGACGAAATGTTGTGCTGCCAAATCCAGTGCTAAGACCAAATGTGAACTTGCTAATTACTTTTCTAATCCATCCGCCTCCCTGCCTCTTGATGTAGAAATACTCGAGTGGCACGGACGCGTCGCTTTCATTCTCGTATTGTGCATAGACAATCTCCGGCAAGGTTGCCATGATGCAAACAATGAGCAGAAATTTCGCGGCGGAACGGTTCAGAAAAATAGGTTTTAAGCTCCGTAAATTAAAAAATGTAAGCCATTCATAATCTGGCCATTGGGCGTTAAAGGTATACTAAATTCCGGAATCATCCTACTGCGCCGTCTATCGGCCCGTTTTTGAGTTGTAAACAACCGCAAATTTCAGGCAGCACCGAACAAAATGTCTTCCGACTGTTAATAGTAACGATAAGGAGCAGCCACTGTCTCTAACGACGAAAACGTGTGAAATAGTGTCTCTCCTTTTTTGACCTGATAGGTAAAACTGTAGGCTGTGGAATCCTGGTTCCTTCCCGAATGAAGCAAAAGTTTGAGCTCATTCTTTCCTTCATGAAGAGGTACGCGGGAATAATAGATGCTATGCGGCAATGTTTGCCAGTTACGGGTATCCGCCTTTTCGGTTAAAGCGTTCACAATTCCCAGCACCGCTCCGAGGCGATCATCCTTTTTTCTCAACGTTTGTTCCGCAGCCTTCTTCAGCGCTGCTCTCAACAACCCTTTTGCAAATTCCTGAAGCATCCGCTGGTTAAGACTGTAGAAGGCGATCTTGTTAATATCTTCTGCCAACTCAAGGTTGTAGGTGTCCGAACCGTTGTCTACCGTAGCCGAGAGATAGTAAACTTGTCTTTCTACGTATTTGGGAAACGCAACTCTGAAGAACTGCAGGCTTGCAAGATCAGATCTGTCTTTGTCATCGTCTACCTTGAATGGAAAAGAAAGTCCGAGTTCTTGATTATTGAATACCATCATGTGATCCGGACCAGGTGTGATAACAAAGTTGATACCCCATTCTGCTTTTACAGGGCCCAGGCCGTTGTGCCAAAAAAATAACAGATCAGCATCAGGTGACGACACGACATAATCATTCATTTCAAATTTGTTCTTGTAGGTATCGAACTCATCCGTGAATCCCGTCAGCCACGCGGCGTCAAGCAAATCTTTTTTCAATTGTTCAGGAGGAACCATTCCAAACATTCTTGAATAATCACTCTCATAGACTTCCAGCGCATTGCGGTAGGCAATAAAAGCATTGTTATAATCTTTCGCCGATTGGTAAATTATTCCCATCAGCGTGTGAATAAAAGCATTTCGCTGAAGCTTGTCCTCTGATACATATTTATCACCTATCTGGTTAAGTCTTATATTCAATCGTCTGCATTCAACAATCGCGTCTTCGTGTTTACCTAACTTCAGAAAATTTATAGCTTTAAAATACAACAGCATTAAGTGTTCATGATCTTCACCGCGGTAAAGGATCACGTTGGGATTTGTGAAATATGAAGAGGCTTCATCCAAATAATTAATCCTGTAGTCTTCTCCGAACAAAAAGGCTTTTTCCAAATAAGAATTGCTTTCTTCATACTCACCGAGAATAGATAACAATAACCCTTTGTTAACAAAATAGATGAACCTTGTTTTGCTTTCCGATTCATTCTGATATTTTCCCAAGGTTTCCAGGGCGCGCTTGAGGTCGCCGTGTTCAAACTCACTGTTGAATTCTCCGTGCTTCTGGTAATAGCTTGCACATCCGCTGATTACAGCGAGTGAGATGCCGATAAACACACTTCGAAACAGCAGGTGCTTCATGTTTTCAATTCTTATTTCGAAAGGGCTTCCTGACCAGTGTAGTGATCCATGGTCAGTTCTTTACAAATTTCTTGATTTCCTGTTGACCATACCAAATCCTCTTATTGGTTTCGATGTCAGTCAAGAAAAGTGTTGTTATGTAGTTTACGATCCTTTTTCCATTACTGGTATCGGTCTCTGACGTCATTTCTCCAAACAACATTAGGTTTGCTCCTATCTCCTTACCCCATTCTGATACTGTGGATGGATCGGCAAAATCCTGTTGCTGAGCGCGTTCAAGTCTGAGCTTGTCCCTGAACTCTTCGGACTCAACAAGCTCAGCAATATCTGAATTGTAAATTGCGACTTCTAACTTCTTGATGTAGTTATTTGCATCGATGTGTTCGCTTGTCTTATTCCTGATAAGACCAACGACGATAGCTGGTTTCCGTCCCAATCCTTCTGCATATGCCTTATACTTGGATGAAGTTAGCAGCTCGGTGATCATTTTCTCCGCTACCATTCTGGAATCGGTGTCATTCCACCTGCCACTCAGGTCCATTTGGGTTTCTGGAGAAACGCGGGTAACACTACGGGTTTGACAAGAAAAGCTGAATAAAACCAACGCGGCAATCAAGATTCTCGCCATACAAATGATTTTGTGGATATTATTCAAAAACCCTGCCGGAAGATACGCAGAAACTTAACGATTTGAGGTTCATATAAATCATCGCACCATTTTAAGTCCGCGAATGACTTCGGAAGGATTGGCAGCGCTAAATACAAAGTTACCGGCCACGAGCACATCAGCTCCAGAATCAATGAGAGCCTTGGCATTTTCCAACGTAACGCCTCCATCAATTTCAATCTTTGCCGATGACCCGGATTGTTGTATCATCTTTTTCAGCTGGGTCACTTTGCTGTAAGTGTGCTTAATAAACTTTTGTCCTCCGAAACCTGGATTCACAGACATAACGCAAACCAAATCTATGTCGGCGATAATGTTTTCAAGTTCGCTTATCGAGGTATGAGGATTGATTGCTACCCCTGCTTTGCATCCCAGGTCTTTGATCTGTTGAACATTTCGATGAAGGTTGCGGCATACCTCAACGTGTACTGAAATTGAGCTTGCGCCAGCACGGTGAAAAGCTTCGACGTGGTTTTCGGGTGCAACAATCATGAGGTGAACATCCAACGGTTTCTTCGCATGACGATTGATCGCTTCAACCACCGGAATTCCCATTGAAAGGTTTGGAACAAACACTCCATCCATGATGTCGACGTGTATCCAGTCCGCCTGACTTTCATTCAGCATTATTATCTCACGTTCAAGATTTGCGAAATCACAAGCTAATACGGACGGGGCAATGATCGGCGCTGACATTAAGAGTACGATTGAACAGGCAAAAATAGCCTATAACTTCTAAGTTGCAAGGAAACAAAATCCCTTAAACCTTTACAAGTTTAAACGTGTAGCGTTTTTCGCCCCAATGAATGCGCAGGTAGTACATTCCTGCGGCGAACTGTGATAGGTTAGCTGTATACGTTCTGTTAAGCCAGGAAAATGCTGCCTCAGTGCTGTGAACAAGCTGGCCTTGAGATGAAAGTATTTCAACGCGACAGGATGTGATCTGACCAGGATCGAATGGTCTTATAGTTAATGTATCCGCCAGCACCGGATTAGGATACACTTCGAACGGATTGTCCTGTGGATGTTCATCCAGAAAGTTGACGACGGCTTTGAAATTAGGAATGCCATATCCCAATAGAAAGTCGGGATTATCGGCTTGCGATGCTGATGTTCTTACTGCTTCGATCAGCTCCTTGTTAGTAAGCTGGGGATAGCGTTGCCAGACGCCTGCAACCAGGCTGGCGACCAGGGGAGACGACAGCGATGTGCCACTTGCCGAACCCGCAGACCCATCTGGCTTTATAACGCTGGTATTCACACCGAGCGCGGCTACGTCAGGTTTGATCCTGCCGTCGGCGGAAGGTCCGATGGAACTCGTAGTGGACCTTTGTCCTCCGCTATTTACGCTTGCAACGGCCAATACGTCCCTGGCATCCGCCGGCGCCGTAATGATCTGCCACGCGATACCTCCTTCATTTCCCGCACTGCAAACAACAACGATTCCCCTATCTGTAGCGAACTGTGCAGCCTTTGTTACAACGGTGGTGTTACCATCCATGTCATCCTTTGAATAATTCATAGAGGTATCGTCGAAATCGTAGTAACCCAATGAAGCATTGATAACGTCAACGCCTGAACTATCCGCCATTTCTGCGGCAAACAACCAATTATATTCTTCAATACGGTATTCCGAGTTCACGTCTTCAGTGACATAAAGCTGATAGTTTGCTTCATAAGAACCACCCACAAAATTTCCCTCCTGGAAAGCAGCGATCACCGAAAAGACCTCTGTTCCATGTTCATCGTATTGGAAGACATCTCCGGAGTTGAATACAAAATCCTTTGACGATTCAATATCGATTCGCCCTTCAGCAAAAATATGCTGGAATGGAACGGTACTGTTTACGCCCTGAAATCCGCTGTCGAAGATTCCTATGCGAATAGTTTCTCCTTTATATCCGGCTGATTGCATCGCATCGAGGCCGATCATCTCGAGCTGAACTTGTGTCTTGCCAGCCATCTTTGCGCTCTTCGTTTTTTGATGGCCTTTCATTCTTCCACTTGAAAGCAGCTTCTTATTCGGAGCTACAAATTCCACATGATCAACAAAAGGTAAACTTTCAAGCGTAGGGATGAGGCTGGCCTCACATTGAACTAACAGACCGTTCATCCATCGCGTACGAAAAAACACACTTGCGCCTGCATCGCTAACGCTTTCGACGTAGTTTTCATTTACCGGAATGTCCTGCTCCGTTATGGCGATACCTTGTCTGATCCGTCGATCAACGGCACGTGGCGAAAGAAACTGCAACGGTTGGGCCGTACTGTACGAACTCATCGCTTTGTCCTTGAAAAAGATCATGTAACGATTCTCCTGAGCGCTTGAAGCAAACGCACCTATCAGAAAGAAACTGGTTACAAGAACTCTACTCCACGCCATAATCGGTTATGGTTTGTCTATAAATCACACCGCTTTCAACTATTTCCTGCCCAAGACAACCCTGCTCCGTTGATGTGCAATACTGGAGCTGCGTGCTTTCCTTGTAGACAAGTCCAACACCCCTCGAATATATTTCCTTGCGCTGATCCAGGTACACAACATAATCCTGATTATCGTTTTGGTTTACCGTTATACAATCCTGGAAAGTTGCGTTATTAAAAGTGTAAGCTGTCTTGATTTCGTCCAGCGTATAGTTGTCCTCTTCTCCAGAATTGTATGTATTTCCATTCCATTCAATGCCTTGAGCTACCGGCAACCTAATCTTCACGAATGCGATATTCTCTTCGTTCAGAACAGCTTCCCGGTTTGTTAACCTTGCAGACCAGGTATCGATGTAAGTCCAATCAGACTCGCCCTTATTCCTTTTGCTCCTGTACAGCACATAACTATAATCACCTACGCCTGTCGGAAAAGAATCAGCGACCTGTACCTTCAGGTCATAATTAAGCGTCTCGGGCACGCCGAGGGTATATTTTATCTCGTTGACATCATAGACCTGAAACATGCCTTTACTTAGCGGAAAATAGGCTTTGCCAATGTCTACGGAAACAGGTTCAGGGGGAGAATCACAGGAAATTATGCCGATCGCCACTACGCCTATCAGGTATTTAAGGAATTGCCTCACCGATTAATTGTTTTTTCTTTGAACAGCACAGAACTTTGAACGAAAATCGTACAAAGTTATTTCTTCTTTAGCATTAAAGCTATGGCTCTAAAGACGTTGGTAAAAATAGGAGGCATTACAAACCTCAGTGACGCGCGTTATTGCGCTGGAATGGGCGTTGACATGCTGGGTTTCCATGTGATTCAGGGCCACCCAAATTACATTTCGCCGGAATCGTTCCAGCAGATAAGAGGTTGGATCACGGGACCGCTCATCGTTGCTGAGATTGCGGGCCTTCAAAACCCGGAGGACCTTAAGCTGATCCTGGAAAATTACAAGCCTGATATGCTCCAATTGGAGCTGGCCGAACTAACAACCATCCCCTCGCCTCCCCTTCCTTATATACTCGATCTAAAAAAGAACCAGGATATCAGGCACCTCGCAATTCAGCCCGAATATTTACTTGGCCGGGGACCAGTAGCTGTATCGTCACCCATTCCCTTTCTGTTAGAGGTGGAGTCCGTCGATCAAGCTAAAGCGGCTTTGTTGGACACGTCAGTTCGTGGTATAGCCCTGAATGGAGGCCCGGAGTTAAAGCCAGGATTAAAAGATTACTCAACGCTGGCTGACATTCTGGAATTACTGGAAGTTGAGTGAGGTGTCTTATTCTGAAAATAGTTTGACGGTTTACATTTGATTAATGCAAGGCACGTTAATGTCCAACGCCCAATTTCCAATGTCCAATGACGAATTTGGGTGAGTGATAATGAACCTTACATTCTTGCATTTCTATCGACATTGGGAGTTGGACATTGGACATTCAAAATCCTTGTCTTATCCCTGACTTCATCGTAAGGTATTCCTTTAGCGTCAACTGGCCCACTGGAGGCGCAATGGTATCGTGCTGCATCACTTCAACGAAGAAGTCAAACTTGTCGAATAAGTTCTTATTGGTGATTCTTATAAAAGGAAGCATCGCTCGCATTATCCACGTTGGAATCGTCGGTATTTTCCTGGAAGGATTAACGTGTTGCTGAATTATCTCATTGATTTGCTTCCGGGTAAGTATTTCCCTGCCGCCCGCTTCGATCTCGCTTTTTGGTGAATTGATGGAATCGATACAAACCGCGGCGAGATCACCTTCATAGATCGGATTGGTGCGTTTGTCACCTTTGCCAAGATTTGCCAACCGCCCCTTCCGCGCCATCTCCACCACGTCGAGATAAGCGCTAAAGATAGAAGGTGGTTTAATTATAGAATAATCAAGACCGGACTGTTTTAGTTTTTCAGAAAGTTCATGATGAACTTTAAAGTATTCGAGGTTTGTATATCGCTCGCTGTGAAGCGCTGACACATACACAAATTTTTTGATGCCACTCGCAACGGCCTCCCTAATGATCGAAGCATTTGCTAAGAAATCCACCTCATAAAATGAGGCCTTGCTTTTATCGTTAGGTGACACGCTTTTGCCTAACGCAGAGATGACAATATCAAAGCCGTTACAGATCCCAACCAACTCGTCGGATTTAGTAACATCAACAATCAAGATGTGTTCGGCAATACCAGCGACTTCATTCGCTTTGTGTGAATTCCTTACCACTGCGGTCAGCACGTAGCCCTTACGCCGGGCTTCTTTAGCAATTTGTTTTCCAACATTACCCGTGCTTCCGAATAACAAGACAGACCTCATCTTTTATAATAGCTTCAGAAAAACGATACGGCGAATACCGCCGCCATGAAATCTAAGGTTGCAGCCATACTACCTTTTGCTCGGACTTATGCTCCTTTCCAATTATATCTCTATAAAGTTCCGGGCGTCGAGCCTTGATGTAACGATTTCCGCCGGCCTTAGTCAATTTGTCCTGTGTAAGCGTAGCCTCGGTGATATCATCTCCTAGCGTCCGGCATTCTGCCAGAACATCCCCGAAGGGATCGAGAATCATAGAGCAACCATTCTTGAGTTGATCGTCGTCCATTCCAATGGGATTCGAAAACACGACATAGATGCCGTTATCATACGCTCTTGCAGGCAACCATTTCATAAGCCAGTCACGGCCTTTCATCCCATCGAATTCAAGCCGCAGAGACGTCGGATCATTTTCGCGGTTGGTCCACAACTCAGGATCAACAAAACCGGCCCCAGGCCGTGTGGAAGGTGTGCACATAGTAACATGTGGCATGAAGATAACTTGCGCACCCAAGAGACGTGTAGCCCTGACGTTCTCTATTATATTGTTATCATAACAAATGAGTATCCCAAACTTCCATCCAAAAAGATCGAATACACAATATTCATTTCCGGGTGTCAGGTATGGATTGATAAATGGGTGAAGCTTCCTGAATCGAGCCACCAACCCGTTCTTATCCACACACACGTAAGCTTTATACAATGAGTTGGAAGCATCCTTTTCAAACAAACCCGCCATAGACGACGATATTGTTTTGCGCGGCGACTTCGATCAAGCTCCGAATACTAGGTCCGTCTGGGATAAATTCGGCTATATCAAGCATTTGTTCCCTTGAAAGTTTCCTGGCGAATGTATAACCCGTAATTGAACATTCGTGAAAGGCGATCACCTTAGACCCACTTGACGCTGCCTTCGCTGCGAGCTTGTTGATAACGGAAAGGTTATATTCTTTGTCTCCGCTTTTGTGTTCGAACTGTGCAGAAGCAACTTTCAGGTTTTCCATAGCAGGTGCTGATATTAATGCTTCTTCTTACCCGACTGCATACTTTTCACTGGAGTTTATCCTTAGCGATCAGGTGCTTTGCTATTTTCATAAGTCCGCGCGTTTATTTCCACTTAAAGGTAATGGCTTTGCGCCAGAACGGCCAGCGAACCTTCAACCTGCCACAAAAAAGTAATTGAAATAAAAATCGCAATTGGGCCAGTAGCCCATCAATGGATGAGGATTAAATATTATGAGGAGCGCCGGAATTGTCCGACCACATTTTCTTCCACATGCGGCGCTGCTTGGGATAAAATGTTTCCCAGATTTCCTCGCTGCGCTGCATCAGCGTTTCCACTGCTTTCTGCCTGATTTCGTTGTGGTTGGCTTGCTCGTGAGCCACTGCGCTGAGTTTTTCATAGAACTGGCTATTGATCTCTCTGATTTTCTGGCACTGTGTTTCATCCAATTTAAGCTGGCTCTTCCAAAACAGTGGATCATAAAGTACGTACCCCTTCGCATCCTGACTCTCCTGGGCATGGGTTACAACGGTTGAACAGAGTAAAATGCAAAGGCAAAAGAATGATAGTCTCATCGCAAAAAAATTAGTCCTGATTTTGGGTTCAAAGCTAGTGATATCCCGAAAATTAACGTCCATCAACATGTAAAATTATTGCCGCCTGAAGAATATAATAGACGAACTGGCAATTTTAATCTGCCAATCCGTGAGCAGTACTCGCCTCGTTGCCCTGCAACCGTTTGATTCAAGCGTAAAAATGATTTTGCTTTATAAAATCTATAATACCCTTAATCACATAACGATACCCATAGCCCTGACAATGAATGACGCTTTTGTCATCTTTATCCGCGTCAACCAGGACACCATCCACGCGAAATGTGAATTCATAAAAACTTCCTGA
Organism: uncultured Cytophagales bacterium; assembly: GCA_963774615.1. Taxonomy (GTDB): domain Bacteria; phylum Bacteroidota; class Bacteroidia; order Cytophagales; family Cyclobacteriaceae; genus Chryseolinea. The sequence goes on along the minus strand of CAVZFT010000029.1, from coordinate 70,212 downwards.
AATGTTTTTGATGATCTCTTTTTTTGGTGTTGTTAACTTCCATGTTTGAGTGGCCTCATCAAACTTCATCGCCCACTTATCATCATCTTTTGACCACTTGTTAAAATTGCCGCTGACCAACACCTTTCCCGCATTACCGGAATAGTAAAAAACAACATTGTCACCGTTTATAACATAGCCTGAGTCCGGCGGGATAAAAGACCAAAGCAGAAGTACGAGCAGTTTCATGATTTATCAACATTAATTCACCACGAAAAAATCTTTGATCGTATACTAAAATTAGGAAAGAATATCCTTAAAGCCAGCAACCCAGGTAAAAGTACCTAGTTGCCGACTAGGGCCAGTATTTATTCATCTTCTTTCGAAGGAAAGTCACACTGCGTTCGAGCTGGTCCATTCCTTCAACTCCATCTTCGATGCTTATCCATCCATTAAATCCCACGCGTTTAAGCTCCGTAAAAATTGCATCATAGTCATTCAATCCTTTGCCAATTTCTCCATGGCTCAGGCGTTTAGCATATCCAGCAGCGCCACCTTCTTCATTCCGCAAATCTTCCAGCGTACCATATAAGAGAAATCTATCGCTCGCATGCATCGTGACGACACGATCAGATACACGTTTCAACAATTGGATCGGATCCTCTCCTGCTAAGTAAGTGTTACTTGGATCGTAATTCACGCCGAAATAGGGATGATGTATGCGGTCCACCAGTTTGCAGAATACTTCCATTTTCTGGGCAAACTCAGGATATTGCCAGAAGTCATCCTTATAATGGTTTTCAATGATCAGTGTGATGTCTCGTTCCTGGGCATAAGGCAAACATTCTTCGATACAATCCGCGGCCAGTTTGACCCCCTCCTCGATAGACAGCTCAGGTCTCTTTTGACCAGAAAGCACGCGACAGTAGGATCCGCCGAGGGCATAGGTCATATCGATCCATCGTTTTTGTTTTTCAATTTCCTTCTCGCGAAAAGCCGCATCGGGATGAGTGAAGTCCGGCGAACAACACATCATCGGAATCGATTTTCCGTTTGCTTCCACTTCGTTGCGAAAGCGTTTCCAGTTCGATTCATCAGCCATCTCCAGAAAACCGGCGTACCATTCAAGACCATCGATGTCAAGCTTGACGGCCAAATTGATCCACTCGGAAACCTTCATGGTTCCATCCTTGCAAAGTGCCTGCATAAAGGCCTTTGGAAATGCAGCAAGCTTAGGCATTATAGAAGTATTAATGTTTACTGTTTAATTGTTGACTCGTCTTTCGGTGGATTGCGTCCGACAAATGGGTATTGTTCAAGGTCAACGACTTGTCCGCTGATCGGACCACTTTCATCCGCCAACCAGTAAATGGCTGCCGCGGCAATCTCTTTGGGCCAGATGATCCTTCCGGCGGGGGCATAAACTTTCGGAACTTTTGTAAACCAGTCAGCAGCAAGACCGTGATCCCGTTTTCGCTGAGTTTCTGTTTCCGTCAAGACCCATCCTGGGTTAATCTGATTTACTCTGACGCCATCCTCGCGATGAAGAGTATCACCAAGATTCCTGGTAAGTGTCACCAGTGCTCCTTTTGAGACGCTGTATGCAAACAGGTTGGGTTCGCCACTCCACGCATTTACAGAACCAATGTTCAAAACACATCCCCTCCTCTCACGCAGGTATGGAAGTGCAGCCTTGATAAGAGCAAAAGGCGCCAAGGTATTTATCTCCAATACTTTCCGAAAGAATGCTAAGTCGGTAGAGTGAATATTCGATGAAACGACAGCCGCAGCATTATTTACCACCGCATCAACACCTCCAAAGGTTCTTACAGCGACGTCAACTAATCGCTGCGGGGCGCCCTCGACACTTAGGTCTTCGATGTGCAATATTGACTTATCCTTTCCAATTGAATGCGACTACGCTCTCACCCAGTTCTTTTTCAAGACCATGAATCACTACGCGTGCGCCTTCTGCAACACATGCCAGCGCGATGGCTTTTCCGATACCTGTAGTACTTCCTGTGACAATGACAACTTTATTTTCGAGGCGCACAGGTCATACTGGTTTTAAGACGCTTTTTACGACTTCTCCCTTATGCATTTTCTCAAATGCTGTTAGCCACTCCGTGATAGGCCAAACTCCTCCGATTATTGGTTTGACATCAAGCTGACCACTGGCAAGGAGTGCTATTACACGTTCCCATATCGGCCAATTGTGACTAAAACTTCCCTGAAGAGTAACATTTTTTTGAACGATCGGATCAATAGAGAATCCCAAAGGCTGACGTCCCCATCCTACTTTGGAGATCAGGCCTTTCGGACGGACGAGATCCATCGCTATTTTCAATGTGGCACTCACTCCGGCAGCATCAATGATACAGTCGGCACCAAGTCCATCGCGTTCGCGTGCCCAGGCGCTGGCGTCGCCGATAATTACTTCGCATCCATATTGTTTGGCAATCGAAAGGCGATGTCTATCAGCCTCCAGGCCTACCATAGCAACTTCGGCACCGCATAACCTGGCAACGGCGGCACACAGAATTCCGATCGTGCCTGGTCCAAGTACTAGTACCCGGTCGCCTGGTTTCAAGTGAGCGTTCTGAACCACCGCATTATATGCAACACAACACGGCTCGGTAAGGCACGCTTGCTCAAAAGATAACGTATCGGGTACGCGGTGCAAGCACCGGGAAGGAACTTTAACATAACGGGTCATAGCGCCATTTACTCCATAACCAAATCCTTTTCGTGTAGGGTCAAGGTTGTAAAGGCCCGCCCGCGACATGGGATTTCCCGGGTCAATGACCGCAGCCGTCTCGCTTACAACACGATCCCCTTCTTTCCAACCACTTACTCTTTTGCCAAGTTCAACGATGTGTCCACCAAATTCATGACCGAGCACTACAGGATAGTTGACGGGCCAGCTATGGTCGGACGTCCATTGGTGTAAATCGCTTCCGCACACACCCACGTTTGCCACCTCCATTAAAATATCCTCGTCTCCGATTTCCGGCTTTAAAATTTCGCGTATTTCGACAGATCCTTTTTCTGGCGCAAAATTGACTACTGCTGCTGACTTCATATCTTTTTCTGGTTATGCTTACACAATTATTTTATTAAACCTTTCCGACGGGAACATCTCCATAGGCGTGTATCTTTTCGCATATGAGCCTCAATGAAGATTCAAGATTACCATCGGCTGTCTTGAATGCGTCTGCGTCAATGGTAAGTGGCGCACCCAGTACTACCAAAGGTGCACCGTATGCGGGACACTTGATTGCCTGTTCGAGGCTCAGTCCTCCCACGGCCTGAACTGGAATATCTACAGCGGCCACGACTTCCTTCAATTGGTCCAACGGACTCGGCATACGCCGTCCCTGCGCCGCGATTCCCCGGCGTTCGTCATAACCAATGTGATGGATTACATAACCACATCCCAGGTCCTGCAACCATCTTGCAGCCTCAACCATGTCCGGACACCCTAGATTATCGCCCATGACTCCGATCCCGTAATCCTTTCCCGCTTTCACCACGCATTTTATTGTCTCCTCGTGAGCGCGCGCCATGACCACCACATACGACGCCCCTGCCTTCGCCATCATTTCCGCCTCGAGATAACCGCCGTCCATTGTTTTTAGGTCTGCAACGATCGGCGTTTTTGGAAAGGCTTTGCGGAGCTCACGAACGCCGTGTAGTCCTTCGGCAAGGATCAATGGTGTTCCGGCTTCCAGCCAATCCACCCCAGCCCGCATTGCCATCGCGGCCGTTTCCAATGCTTCATCAATATTGGTAAGATCCAGGGAAATTTGAACAATAGGTTTCATAAGTGCGTCTAAATATTTTGGAGAGCTAAACTAATTAAGTTTTTCAAACAGGATGGCCATAGAAATTGGATAATTATTTGTGCGGTCATCAATAAGTACGAATTCAAATAATAAAATTGTATCAACAAGGTTAAACGATGTATCTAGCACTTGCATGGTCCTGGATCCGGAACGGTCACCAATTCTCGGATACAGGCTTGAATGAAACACTCTTGTCATCATAAAAACGAATGTCGGGCACAAATAATAGAATATTATCCTTCTTCGAGGTGCGAAATTGCGTTTTCTTCGGGATGGTTTTGTGCATTTCTGCCATCCCATGCTACAGCCAGTCGCTGATCCTCGATACCGCTATGCACTATTTGCGAAACGGAGGAGCGAAGGAATGGGCAACGTTTCCAACGGTAGTAAACGAAAAACAATTGACGCTTCAATTTCAATCAAACGGCGGCGATGCACCTGCTACTCTTCGCCTTAGGCAATACGATGTGAAACAAAATTGGCGAATATTCATAAATGACAAAGATATCGGAGGATTGGTGGTAGATGAAAAGGATATGAATACATACTTCAGTATTCCGAATAGTTTACTTCGCAACGGCCGGAACAATCTTGCGATCAGAGCGGCAGATGACACACCGGATGACATACGGGTGGGGCAAATAACCTTGTATCATCGACCGATGCAAGACGTCCTGAATGAAACCAAAGTTGATGTTACTGTACTTGACGAAAGCACTGGCAAATCCAGTTCCGTCCCGAATTACCATCATTGACGGCGAAGGTATCCTTCAAACTGTAACAGCGACGTCAACAAACGGTCTGGCGGTGCGACCAGGATATGTGTATAGCGCCGGAGGCAGCGTTTCAATATCCTTGCCCAGCGGTCGATACACGTTATATGCCGGACGTGGCTTCGAATACTCTATTGACTCTACTCGTTTGGAGTTAAAGCCCGGTGACCACATCACTCACACGCTCCGGATAAAAAAAGAAGTGGAAACATCCGGATGGGTTAGCAGCGATACGCATGTTCACACTTTCACGCATTCCCGTCATGGAGACGCCACCATTGAGGAGCGGGCAATAACTCTTGCCGCTGAGGGGATCGAGCTTCCCATTGTAACTGACCATAATCAAAATATTGATATCTCAACTGCCGCAAAAGCGACCGGCGTTTCGGGTTACTTCACACCCGTAACAGGGAACGAGCTGACAACGCGGATCGGTCATTTCAACATTTTTAAGACCGACTCACATCAGCCCGCGATTAACGCCAACGCCGAGTCCTGGAACGATGTCGCGCTGAACATTGCTAATAAGGAGAATCGGCATGCAGTTATTTTGAACCATGCTCGTGACATTCACAACGGGTTCAGGCCGTTTGATCCAACACATCATATTTCAACCGCTGGGCTCAGCACCCTAAACTGGACATTTCCGGCAAACGCAATGGAAGTGATTAATTCGGGGTCACAACAATCACATATCATGACACTATATAATGATTGGTTTGGTATGATGAATCATGGCTATTATTTGACCCCAGTTGGCTCAAGCGACTCTCATGACGTGAGCCGGTTCACTGTCGGACAAGGACGCACATATATCAAAACGAGCGATGCAAATCCATCCTCCATAGATGTCGGAGATGCCATTCGCAATTTTATAGAGGGCAAAGTTCTCGTAAGCCTTGGACTGCTCACGAAGGTAAGCGTTGATGGAAAATACGGTCCTGGTGACCTTTGTCCCTGTAAGAACAATAGTGATGTGTCGATTGAGGTGCTGGGCCCATCATGGGCTCATGCTGAGCGAGTTAGCCTATATGTTAATGGAGTAAAGGTTAAAGAGGAAAAGATAACCAACCAAAAGGCGAGCGGGCAAAAGTGGAAAGGCGTTTGGACAATCCCTGTTCCTAAACACGATGTATTTGTTGTTGCAATCGCCGAGGGCAGCGGAGCGGGAATGCCCTATTGGCCTATCGCAGAACCGTATCAACCGGTAGCGTCGGAATGGACGCCGAAACTGATGGGATCTACTGGCGCGGTCTGGATTGATGGTGATGGCGATGGTAAACGATCCAGCGCTTTTGAGTATGCACAACAGATATTCGAGCGTGCCAAAAACGACCCAAAAGAAATCATCAAACTTCTTTCAACGTATCATCAATCTGTAGCCACACAGGCTGCTGCGCTTTTATGGAAGAATGGAGTAGACCTCTATAGTGAGGAAATTCAACACCAATTGGATACATCGACGGAACCCGTCAAAATAGGCTTTACAAAAATCGCTGAGGAAACGTTATTGATCCGATAAACAACTGGATCGGACGTTCCGATCAGAGTTGATAATTATGGAAGCCAACGGCGAGTAATGGTTATTCTATCAAAGATCCTACTTCTGCAGATGCACCCGATCCCGCCTCAATACCCTGAGCCAGGGCGATATGTCTTTTCAGAATACCCAATTTTCCCCCGGCCCAATCCCTGATCTCTTCGCTGTTCCCATCCTCTGCAATTTTTTCAAATTTCTTTAGTGCAACGGTCTTGTTAGTATATATAAAGCGACAGAACTCGCGGTCAAATTGTAGGTCCGTGTTTTTTAGCTATGCGGACAAAATGCTTCCGATGTCCTGTTGACATTTCCTCGCTCAATGGAACGTCAATTCTAGAGGCTATCTCGCGCAACTCATCCATAGCGATGCTGTGATCGGTGAGTACCGAAATTGCCAATTCCTTTACTTCATGGGAAGTTGCTCTTCTAACTGCGAGCATCGGCGAGTTGAGATTCCAGCAACAAGTCGTTGGCGGCTTCCGCGAGAAATGCTGCATCGTTTCCTTTCTTGTTTGCAGGGAGCTTCTGTCCAGGCTGAATATTGTATCCTGCCTGGACTTTAACCCTCCTGTTGCACAAGAAAAACTTAACGATGCAGCAATAATCACGATTGCCGCGGAAGGAATTTGTAGTGCGCGTAACATGTAGTGTCCTTTACAGAAATCAGGTCATCCTCAAGTTTACTTTTCCTCAATGGGTCGACCATTAGCATCGAACTTGTACGTCTTAACTTGTTTGTCGTCGCCAGTGATCTCCACTATATACATTTCTCCCGTAGGATTGCGAAAGAGGTTTGAAGTTTCCCATCCTTTATATTCCGCGCCTTGAAGTGTAGCTTTGACAGCTTCGGGCAGATCATCGGCTGTGATCTTAACCATATCCTCTCTATAGCTTTGAGAAGGTGATATTTCTGTTGTATCCTTCTTAGGGCCATCCTGAGCCTGAGCTTGCAATGCAAAAGCACTTAAACAAAATGCTCCAGCAATTATTAAAATGATCTTTTTCATGACTTTTTAGATTTTATATTAATTATTTAGTTTATCAATCTATTCGGATATCAGGAATACCATGCCAAATCATGGAAATGCCGCATCTGAGCGTTCCGTCGATTGAAACCCAATGAGTTATCTTTTGAGCCTGCCGTCTTTCTTGCACAAAGCGTTGTAAATTGGGTTAGTGCATTCCACAATTCTCCCCACATCGGCTGGACGTCGCGACCAGCGAATCGCCAAACGAGTTTGATTATGTGTTTTCCCTTGTGGAGGCATGTAGGCGACAACCGTGGATATTTTGCCACAGGTCACTCCCTGTAATATTGCTTCTATAATAAGAAAATGAGGCTTTTTTAATCTGGCACGAAGATTTATGAACACCTGGTGTCTGAACTAAACCCCATTAAAGTCATGACGCCATCGCTAAACCTTCCCAACAAGAAGAAAAAAGTATTCAGTTCTTCAGGGAAGTCAAGCACGACCTTGGTTCATCCTCAATGGTTAAAATAGTTAAGTTGGTTAGGGTGGTGTTATCGCAAATCAGGAAAAGTTTGTCGCACGATCAGGCGACAATTTTTATCACAAGTCTTCCCAGTGTATTTCAGTTGCTATTTATAGCCAACTGGAAGTACAATGAGTCGAATGAAGGAACTGGTTCGATTCGTCACCTCGATGAGTTGATCGATACACTCTATGAACAAGACCGGAAATCCGGATCTTGTTTGTTCCATTCTGAAATCGACACATTAAACACGGTTATACTGATACTGACAAAGCTAGACAAGTTTTTTGGGGCAATGGGACTAAAAATATTTCAGCATTCTCTGACACAGGAATTAAAACAAGCCTCGTCATCGAATGTTGCATGAACAAACTAAACTGAAATTTAGAATAAAGCCATGCTTCGCCTCTCTGTCTTGCTGTTGGTAATCTCTTTATTCGCGGCGGTTTTTGGGTTTGGAGAGATCGATGGAGGAGTCGCTTCCGTCGGTAAATTATTGTTCTTTATCTTTCTGGCGCTCTTCGTTCTTTCACTTGTACTCGGTGCCAGCATATTCAAGCGATGATAAAGACAATTGGAATCCCGGTCTCTCTGGTACCGGGATTTCTCTCCTACTCCCACCGCGAAACACCCGAAAAGGCGTCTAATCCTGCCGAATGCCTATTCGTTAGCTATTCCTCGCTAGAAATTGTCCTGGATCGACAAAGATTTACCAGGAAAGTTGGGTTACTTTTCCAAATGGCCGCATTAAGAGGGATTGTAAACCTATATCCCCAAAGGCCATGAAACCAATAGCGAACTCCCTGAATATGTTGATCGATTTTGAGAGTATCGACTTCAAGGAAGATGAAGTTACTTTTTCAATTACGCAGATCCCAGGCGCAGGCGCATTCATCAACATTGACGACATTGACTATTTCAAAAATCACGTCAACATGCACTCGGAAGCATGGGAAAATTTCCTGTTCCGGTTGATCCATGATAGGACCTATCGCGCCAAGCACGTAGTCAACAAGCGTTGGCACGGACTGATTGCAAGCTGAGCTTGTCTCAAACAAGTAACAGAGCATTCGGTTGATGCATCCTCACCACCAAGAGAATTTCAGCAGACAACCTTAAGGGTGGATAAGCACTATCTGTAGGTGTTGTGTGGAGTATTCTCAACATAAAAAAGTCACAATATAAAATACCTTCCATTTTCTTGTAACCTCATCCAGCTTTTCAATCAAAACTTTTGAGGACGTGCGTCACTTCAATAGACAGTGAGATGCATTCCGCAAAAACTATTCGAAACTTTAAAAGATTGAAAAGATGAAAAAGTCAAAGCAACGACTTACGGTGAATATAGGCATCATGGCGGTAGTGATCCCGTTAATGCTCTTATGCTGTGAGTCTCCAAAAAAAGCAAAGCGCGAAAAATCCGACGAGGCTGGAATCCCGGATGCCTGGAATAACAGTATTAATGAAAATGCTTCGGAAATGTTGGCGAAGGGAAAGGCTGTCTTTCGATTCGAAACGTTTGGTGACGAAGCTTTCTGGACTGACAAACTTCAGCTACACAAAGCTATTGCTGACAAAGGCGCAGGCGGTGTAGGTGAAGGACTAACGCCGAAAGCTGCATTAGCAGCTGGTTTAAAAGTAGACCTTGATTTACTTCCCGAATCGGTGAAGGAACAAATAAAAGAGGGAAAGATACTGGATGACACGGATGCAACCCTGGCGCTGATCAAACTAAATGCTGTTGTCGGCATCGTAGGAAATTTTGACGGAGGGCAATTAAAATCGGTTGGTGTAACGTGTGCCATTTGTCATTCGACAGTCGACAGTGAGACTGGGATTGGTAAAAGGTTGGATGGTTGGCCCAACCAGGATTTAAATGTAGGTGCGATCATTTCAATGGCGCCAGATCTAACCGTATTCACGGAGATGCTGGGTGTAGATGTGGAAACGCTGAAGAAAGTCCTGGCGAGCTGGGGGCCGGGAAAGTACGATGCCGAACTTAATCTCGACGGTAAGGCTATGCGTCCAGATGGCAAGCCCGCTGCAACATTGATTCCTGAAGCATTTGGTCACGCTGGTCACAACCTTCATACCTGGACAGGCGGCTGGGGAAATGTAACCTATTGGAACGCATATGTCGCCAACCTGGAATTAAGTGGTCAGGGTACTTTCTACGATAGCCGGTTGATGGATCCTGAACAATTTCCGATAGCCGCTAAAATGAAATTTGGAAATAAACGCCCTGTGGGAGAAGATAAGGTAACGGATAAACTGGCTGCTTTGCAATTCTACCAGCTGGCCATTCCATCTCCGAAGCCGCCGAAAGGATCGTTCGACGAAGCCGCGGCAACGCGTGGAATGACAGTTTTCAATGGCAAAGCGCAATGCTCCACCTGCCATGTTCCACCCCTGTTCACCGAACCTGGCTGGAATACACACAAGCCAGAGGAAATCGGAATAGACGATTTCCAGGCTAACCGATCTCCAGAGAAAACCTATGTAACGCAGGGGCTAAAAGGAATCTGGATCAGAAAAAGAGGGTTCTATCACGACGGAAGATTTCCAACCTTAATGGACGTCGTTAATCATTATGACAACTTTAAAAAATTGAATCTCGCTGAAAATGAAAAGCAAGATCTCATCGAATATTTGAAATCGCTATAAAAAAAAAAGGCATCAGAGAAAAACCTGATGCCTTTATTCGAACATTTACAACTAAACTGACTGCGTTGCCGCTTCGAGTTCGTCAATGTCAATCTTTTTCATTTTGAGCATCGCCTCCATTGCGTGCTCAGCCTTCTCTGTGTCAGGATCTGAAAGCATTTCCGTTAACGCCGTCGGCACAATCTGCCATGACAAGCCAAATTTATCTTTCAGCCATCCACATACCTGCGCGCTTGGATCTCCTCCTTCAGACAGCCTATCCCAGTAATGGTCTACTTCCCGTTGATTCTTACAACTCACGATGAACGAAACAGCTTCGTTGAACTGAAAAACTGGCCCACCGTTGAGAGCAACGAACTTCAGATTTCCTAAATGAAATTCAACCGTCATTACAGAACCTGGAGACATCTTATGAGTCTCCTGTCCCGCCCTGGTGTAATAGCTTATCTTGTCAATCCCCGATCTTTTGAAAATCGAGGTGTAAAATCTTGCAGCCTCCTCCGCTTCGGAATTGAACCAGAGGTTAGGCGTAATTCTTTGGATCTTTGCCATAATCTTTTTTTCAGTAACCAATGAAAAAATAGTGCCAGGGAATGGCACGCCAATACGATCCTCTCCAGACAATTGGGGTTCAGGATATTATTTCATATGACAGCGACATTCTGTCCGCTTGCGAGCCTGGCTGTCTGTAGAAATTTTTTCTTACCTAACGGGATTTGTCACATGCCAAAGTTTGGGTCAATACGATGTGAACAATTCAACAGTTCGAGACTGAAGGATATTGAATCCTCAAGAAAATTACACTGTTGTAAAAACAAAAAAGGAAAGGCCAAAGACCTTTCCTTTTTTATACAGAACATCTACTTCGATTATTTTCCGAACAAAGTATAACCTACAGAGAACTGAAGATTATAGTTCTTTTGGGTCGAGCGAAGCATCATCGCTGATGTTAGATAGTCCCTGGATGAAGCGAAATGAGAAATTGAGCTTCATCGGAAGATCGATACCCACACCAGCAGCAATGCCCATGTCGCTACCTTTCACCTGATCCTTGATATCCTCTTCGTTGGAGCCGGCTATAGACTTCGCAGAAGTCAATACACCGAACTGAGGACCTGCATGAAAGCTCAACATGTCATTTACGTTGTAACGCACCAATACCGGTATGTTAACGTAGTTAACCTTGAGCTTGTAATCACCATTCTTGGCGCCTTGTGCAGAATATAGCACTTCAGGCTGAAGTCCAAGATGCTCAGTGAACATCCAGGTCACGTAAGCACCAGCGTGCATGCCTGGAAGAAAGCTAGGGCTGGTAGTGTAGCCGCTACTCTTGATAGGTCTGGTTAGCTAAATTAAGACCTGCCTTAATTCCACCGCTAAGTCCTTGACCGTACGCTACAGCCCCTAAGAGGCATGCAAAAACGAGCGTTGTAATTTTTTTCATAGTTTGAAATTGTTTGTTTGTTTGTTGGTACAAAGGGACGCGAAATGCGGAAAGGCAAATAGCGATAATCACGTCAAAACCTACATGATACAGAGAAAGCCCTATAAACTTGGTAGGGTTGTGTCAAAAGCGCCATGGACACACAAACTATCGCAAATCAGCGGTTTTTACGGACTACTTTTAATGTAATTTCCCGGGTTCACGCCCATAATATTTTGGCCCATTTACCTAATTATCACACAATTACAGTCATCATGGGTCGGCCTTCAATAGGCTCCTCGAGCCCATCACCCTTGCGTAGGGGCCCGCCTCGCAACGGTGTAGGTCGATTTTAAGGTGTTAACCGGTCGAATACCTTTGAACATCCCTCTTGTCTACAGCTATGTGGCTTTCGAATCATAGCCCTTTGCCAGTGATTCAAAACAAAACGACAACGCAATGGACCATCGGCATATACATCATAGCAAATATCATCATAGATCTCCATCAGTCTGTTAGAAAATCGTATCTGCAATGACTGATGGTATTCGGATAATTAGACAAACCCTTTTTGAACTTACGCACCAGCAAAAGTCTTATATTTATAAGGTTAAAGTATTGAACTATGAAGTACACCTATTCAATCCTTCTGCTTCTTATAATGCTTGCTCCCATCAAAGGAATATCACAGGGATCTGTGAAAGAGATGGTGGACAGCAAACGATTTGTTTTTCAAGCCCAGTCCATGACACCGCTCAAGGGCAGTATGAGGACGCTGTCTCCTGGTTACACGATGAAGGTTTCGCCGGATACCATTACAAGTGACCTGCCTTACGCAGGAAGAGCTTTCAGGCCGCCTATGGTTCAACCGATGGCGGAATGAAATTCAAGGCAACCGATTTTGACTACACGGTCAAGGAAAAAAAGAACGGCTGGACAATAAACATAATAACAAAAAAAGTTTCGGGTAGCCCAAGGGTAATGATTTCTGTTTATGATAACGGTAACGCCAGGATCGTTATCTCTTCGAGTGACAGAGATTCCATCACTTATAACGGTGTGATAAATGGTGGATCACAATAATCCGTGACATAACCCCTTGATCTCCCGAAATGTACCGTTTCATCCAATTTTCGGAGACCTTCCATTGTTCACAAAAAATTCTTCAGAAATCAGGTTACTTCTTACACGGATCTGACATCTATCCGCGCACATTAAAATTGAGTGCATTTTTGAAGCAGGCCGCCTTCGGAAGCCTGTAGCGGACAAGGCCTGAAAAAAGGCACTTTTTGATCTGTTTGCACCCACACAACATTATGAAATCAATAAAAAGCGTTTCTATGCTCTTTTTTTGTGGAGCATTACTTTTGACATCGTGCCTGCCGTCGGAGTTCGAAATCAATCCGCTAAAAGGAACCTGGACACTAAAAGGAGTTTCCTGCCAAAATTGTATTGACAAAACTCAAATTACGTCGACGACCTTTTCGTGTAACGATGACGGCTGCAATACCTATACTTTCAGTGATGATGGAACTTTGAAGCTCACGGAAACTTTGAATGGCACGACTAAAATTACCGACGGCACCTATTCCATTTCAGGTTCCTCTGTAAGCCTTCATCTCAAAGACCAAACATCCTCCGTTAAAAAGTACGCTTACACCCTTAGCGGGGAAATGTTGTATTTGAAAGAAATCGTCGACGAAGGCACAGGTCAATGCGGATCGACTACAGTTTTGGCAAAATAAATCGCCGCCTGAATCATACACATAATCGGTCCTAATACAATCTTTTGTAAATTGGACGTCGAACCTAATCGTTAGCATAATCAAGTTGTTCTTTGCATGAAAAAACTCTTGCCTATTTTAATTGTCATTTCATTTTCATCATCGGCTCAGAAGATGAAAATAATCCAGGGAAGTTTACAGGGATTAAAGGATCAAGCTTCCTATGACATAAAATTCTCCTATGACAGCATGGTCGTAGGTCGAGGTATCCCGGAAAACGAATACCTCGACAATGTGAGCGCCAGATGGGAACTCAAAGAACCAGGCAAGGGTCCGGCATTTGTTAAGATGTGGTTTGATGATCGTGAACGGCTTTATCGAGCCAGAATTTGTCAAGTATTTTGAGAACCACTCCAAAATCAAACTCAATGATAAAGATGCACCATACACCTTGTTGCTAAAAACAAACTCTACGGAAGGTGGCTGGGATCTTGGGATAGAAGGTAGCGTGGCAATAATAGCTGGAGAACTGTGGATTGTTGAGTCCGCTGATCATAGTAAGGTAAAAGCTAGAATTAGAATTCGCGACTCCCAAGGAAAGGACAATCACGGCGGTGACTTCGACATGACAACCCGTATCAAATCTGCATATGCCAGCGCGGGCAAATGGCTTGGAATTTTTATTCTGAAACATTCTGACTAGCAGCAAAGGTTCTGTGATAGCAGCGCCGTTACGAAGTACCTGGAATATTTTTTTACTTCTTCCAAAGAAAACCCCTATTGCCATTTATTAATTTATCATTGCAATTAAACCTGTTAGATGCTTTCAATTTTAAATGATAAAACATATTCTTCAGCGGATGTTTACTTAACTGCGTCAAGTAGCAATCTCATTTATGAAGCGGTATATCCGGTAGAATAAATTATTGGACAATGCAAGTGGCGGGACCAACTTTGGCAGGAGTAGATTTATTTTGCGACCATCAATAATGACTTGTGTTCGACCGACCTGAAAAAATTTTGAAAGATATCAACTAGCTTCGGTCTATAAGTTTCACGACATTGCTAAATTAAGAATGCCGCGCCCAATCGTTTTCCGGAATATTTGCCAATAGATGGCAGAATCGCTCTAGCTGCTTCTGCTTTTACACCTTCCGACTGATGTCCATTTGTCAACAACGATGCGGCACCGTGGAATACCGGACCATGCCTGAAAAAACGCTTCGTCATTGAAAACGAACATAAGTTTGAAGAATGGTTGGAGGAAAAGATAGGTAACGAGAAACTGCAGCCGTCAATCAGGACGCGAAGCTGCCCTTGAATACGAAGTGCAGGTAGTTGTTCACGTCATTCACAATGGAGAGGCTATTGGTCAGGGGTCTAATATTTCCGAGGCACAGATCCTGTCACAGATCGAAGTACTCAATTTGGATTTTAATAGATTGAATGTTGATGCAGGTAATACTCCAATGGAGTTCATACCAGTTGCCGGAAACATGGACATAGAATTTGTGCTTGCACAATTGGACCCTGGCGGCAACCCAACCAATGGCATTAACCGTGTGAAGGGCACCAAAGCAAATTGGAACATGTCGGATGATGAGCAATTGAAAGCGCTTAGTTATTGGAACGCGAATAACTACTTGAACATTTGGATCTGTAATCTTACCGACTTTGCTGGCTATACCCAATTTCCGGTTTCTACTCTACCAGGCCTGGAAAATTCCTCAACGAATCCCTTAACAGATGGCATTGTGATCTGGTACCGGGCCTTTGGATCTTCCGATTATGGAACCTTTAATCTTGATAACGGACTGAACAAAGGTCGGACAGCCACGCATGAAGTGGGACATTTTTTTGGCCTGCGTCATATTTGGGGCGATCAGTCAAATTGCAGAGGGACTGATTACGTGAGTGATACCCCTCCACAGTCAAGCTCTACTTCGGGCTGCCCAAGCCATCCACAACCACAATGTCCTTCCGAAAATCCAAGGGCCTGCGATGTTCCAAAATTACCTTGACCTCAGTGATGATGCCTGTATGAATCTTTTTACAAAAGGTCAAATCATTCGGATGCGCACCGTGCTTGAAAACAGTCCACGACGCGCAAGCTTGCTGCAGACATCTCCACAGATAACCGGACGACAGTTTGACAAACTCTTTTCACCCAATGGCGACGGAGTAAACGATTATTGGAAGTGGTATGACTATAACAAATATTCAGGATGCAAGGTCACAATCTATAACCGCTTTGGAAAGATGGTGTATGAAACGAACACATACGATGGAAGTTGGAATGGAACGGCTATGGACGGACGAGCGTTGGAGGAGGAAGCTTATTTTTATATTATAACTTGTGCTGGTAGCCAAGACGTAACGGGAGGAGTGAGAATTGTACGATAATTAATCAGTCGGTGCGAATAATTCTGTTGATAGCATTTATTTCTTCTCTAGCGGGAGACCTGGTCTCACAGAATTTACCAACGTTCAGGCAGTTTAACCTAAATCCATTTCTATTTAATCCCGCATTTAATGCAATAGACAACTTTACCGAAGTTTCGCTTGATCCACCGGCAACAATGGCTAAAGATCGAAGACGCGCCTGTTGCTTCAGGAGTTGCCGCGCAATTTGCGATGAATTCGCGCGCATCATTTGGCCTTAGCATTGTCACACAGGAATCGGTAGCGCTCAGGAATACGTTGGCAAAAACAATTTTCGCCTACAAGATTCCAGTATCAAAAGATCATTCGTTATCCTTTGGAATAACCTTCGGCGTTGGCTATAACGATCTTGATCTGGAAGGCGTCGACTATAGTAACGATCCTGCCATCCTGAATGCCTCGGACAATAGAGCTTACGCCGATGCTAGTTTTGGATTGGTGTATTCCTTCAAAACGCTCAAGTTCGGCTTTTCACTTCCACGTCTTTTTGGTCAACCATATATAAGTCCGCAACAACTTGCCGGCAATGAATTTTCACAACTCATGAACCAACTTTATTCGCTGAGTTATAAAATTGAAGTTTCACAAGGTCTGTTTTATATCGAACCATATTTCCTGTACCGATTGGCGCGTGACAATCAGAATTCATGGGAGGCCGCTACCCTTATATATTTCAAAGAAAAAATTTGGACTGGAGCATCATATCATAATACCCAAGGAATCGCATTCTTTTTAGGAATGGCTATCAATAAATTCAGATTTGGCTATAGCTATGAATTGCCTCCCACCAACGGAGAATTTACCTCAACGAGCTCACACGAATTGCAGCTCAACTTAAGAATTGGTGAGCAGAAAACGCTGGTAAGA
Source organism: uncultured Cytophagales bacterium (assembly GCA_963774615.1). GTDB lineage: Bacteria > Bacteroidota > Bacteroidia > Cytophagales > Cyclobacteriaceae > Chryseolinea. The sequence goes on along the minus strand of CAVZFT010000029.1, from coordinate 53,461 downwards.
AAACCCAATTACGAACAGTAGCTATTCAGTTAGCAGCCGCAACTTCAGAGGGAAACTTTCCCATTTTGGTTAACAATTCATAACCTCATGAGAACTTGCAACTTACAGTCCCAGGGTAACCGCAACTTATTGGGCCAACAACAATCTTGTTTTTCAATGATGGACGGTCATCATCAGAGGTTACTCAGTTGTCGACTTTTATACTCTATAACTAAACTCAAAATAATCATGAAATCTATTGATTGGCTTGCTCTCACACGCATAAAAATGTCGAGAGTTCTTAGTATCGCTGCGGTGGTTGTTTTCGCCTTCGCATGTTCTGATGGGTCTGAAGATGTGACTCCATCAGCTGACGCTTCAGCAAGAAAAAATGGGCTAAACGCAAACGACAACCCAATGCTAATTGCGAAAGTAAAAAGGAGGATTACTCCATTGTGGTTGAAATCCCTGGGGATGGTACTCCCGAAGCGGTTCGCCGTGCTGGAAGTACACAATAACATTAGCGCCAGGCGCTAAGGCAATAAGTCACTTCATCATCGACTTGAACAATTGTCCTCCTGAGTATACGGGTGTTACTTTTGACAACATCATATCGTCAAAACGTTAACGGCGAAGATTGGCCTGTGTCATCTTCTGAAGGAGAAGGAACAGGATGCGACTGTAACTAGTACCAGAATCGTGAAGTTTGATAATCTCCCCGATGCGCAGGTCTATGTGCTTGAATTCTGTTTAAACCAAGTTTTCCACAACTATTTAAAGACATCTGTGTGGATAAAGGCGGGATTGCATATGCCATGAGTGGGACAAGCAATATTGATGGTCCTTGCTGCGCTTTCTAATTTGGCTTTATTCTAATAGTTAAATCGAAAAGAGACTGGTCAAGACGATCAGTCTCTTTTTCTTTTATGGCAAATTGCAATAGATCAGTTGAAGCAAAAATGTAGGTGAGGTCTAGTTGATACCATCCAACGCTGCCTTGGGCGGCTTCCGCGCGATTAATACACTTTCTTAGCTCCAAGGCTTGAAAATTTCTCGTGGACAGCTATCGACCTGACGGAAGCTTTAAGGAGAATTAATGTCAACTGTAGATTGATGGGCAACAAATAACTCCCGTGACCGTTGTTCAGACTGTATAAAAAAGCCATGCAAATAGGCTTGACAATTTTTTTGCTGTTTTTTATATTAGATGTCCTAAACTTTCTAATCGTATGAAACAGATAACCCAACCTATCACCGACGTGGATGTTGAGCTTATCACATTCCACGAAGAAAATGTATATGAAACTTTTACAAACGCCCTGCAGCTCGATGTTCAGGACGTTCCCAGCCGCGAGGAAGCGATTGCCATGATCAGGGCCAGGCATCCCATCGCTTTCTTCCAAAGGGATAACAACTCTTTTATTCTCATTACGAAAAAAGAGGAGTCCCTTGTGGATATCAGACATACTAATGGAGTTGCAGCACGTTAAGTGGCCGCACGAAATTATTAGAGTCGATCAGCAACCGAGCGCTTTTGCTTTAGCGAACCAGCTTTCAAATTCCAACTCACACGTGGATCAATGAAAGTGGTATGCTTTGCTTTGAAGAAGACTTTGTAGGACATCTAAACGTTGACAAGACCGACGAGTCAAAAAATTACGCCTTTACCTTCATCACCAATTTTTTTATGTTCCCCTCTCCTATCATCGGCGCATGAACATCCTCAGGAAAGAAAATTGCGAACTGTGTGTTGGTTAGTTGGAAAAACATATCCGGACTGTCATTGAAAAAAAGAACATCCTTTTCCGCATTATAGTCGCCATTAGGATTAGCACATTTCTCCCGAGGCTTCCAGCCTATCGTTTCAACACCGTCTATGCAAAGCTGTATGTCTATATTTTTATTGTGGCATTCGAACTTCGCCGTGCTGGCTTCTTTTGTTTTGCCGGGCGCGTTGCTGAAAATCGCTTTTAATCCCTCACTAATATCCACTTTTTCATCCTTGGCATTTTTCAAATCCGTATTTCTGATGTATTGAAATGCCTTTTCGAATAATGGATGGATTGAAAAGTATTTAGGGGCATTTTTTAGGGTGTCGATGATCATAGTTTCTGATAGGTTGTTTTACAATAATACCATTCAGGGAGGGAAATGAAAAGGTGACATGATTCTTTCTGTGTTTTCGGCATGTCGCCTGGAACTGAAATGTGTTAAAAAGCGAATGATTTCATGTAACCGTGATCGGTTAAAAACCTGGACATTGCATTGCACAAACACCTCCCATGAAACTCCCCATAAAACTCACCTTATTAGCGTCGCTCCTTCTGGTATTAACTTCATGCACATCGTACCGCACGATTACTAAGAAAGAAGTCATCACAAAGGACTTTCTATCACAGCTTCGCGTAAACAAAAGATACAAGTTCGAGTTGACAACGGGGTCGACCTTAAGGGTCCGCATTGATAGTATTGATAGTGAAAAACTCTACGGACGCATTTTCGAATCTGGTGATGTATTCGTATCGCGAAAAAATAACTTTTCTGATTCTTTGAAAACTATGGCTGTCAATGTCACCAAAATTTCCCGTAGAAGATTCAGTCCGCTCACCACCATCCTGACTGTTGGTATCTCTACGCTTATTGCTGGCATGATAGCCTGGGGCCGAAAATCCCCTCTAGTGCATGAGGAAATTCACATCCGCTACAATCAGGACAACACAATGTCGCTTCAGGAATTTTTCTTTAAGGAGTACCGTTTGGCAATTATCATGGTATTAATGATACTCCATTACTACCTTTATATTCTACTAAGCCATAAACCCTATACCCTTATACCTTATACCTTATACCTTATACCTTCCTTAATTTTATCCCATCCTCTCGCCATGAAAACATTCGAAACCCTCTCCCAAGCGATCAGCGCCCTTAAGACGCGTGGTTACACCAATGACTTCAACCTTCATCCTGATTGGATTGAATGCCAGCCACTAAACCAGAAATTAGGGCCTGAAGAATTCCATGTCGATGAGGTTCACCGCTTCGAAGGCATGACCAACCCGGACGATAGTTCAGTCCTTTACGCAATAGCTTCCACAGGAGGACTGAAAGGTCTGCTGGTAGATGCGTATGGTGTTTATTCGGAATCTGTAAGCCAGGAAATGATCAAGAAGCTCCAGATCGATAAGCGGACGGAACACTAGTAAATATTTTGCCTAAATTTTGGAGAAAACCAAGGTGGGGCTATCTTTGCACTCCCTTTTAAGGACGTTTTAAGGGTTTTGATCTTGGACCGGTAGTTCAGCTGGTTAGAATGCCTGCCTGTCACGCAGGAGGTCGCGGGTTCGAGTCCCGTCCGGTCCGCTGATGTAAAGTACCAAAAGGCCTGTAATTCGATGAGTTACGGGCCTTTTTCATTGTATGAATTTGTGCCAGGTGCCAGTACAGGTGCCATAGGCGGGCTAAGGAATTACTTCGACACTCGGACCACCAGCCTCAGAATCTTTTCCATCCCTTTTAATGTCCGGAGCACCAATGCAGCAAGAGCAATCTTGATATCCATAATCAGAAGCTTTATGCGCAGCGTGAACACGCTTTGAAAATACGCTAACATTGATATCCCTGCATTACGATTGTCAGGAAAACCATACCTTTTTGCTCCTAGTTGTGTAAAAGCATTTATTGCCGTATGAATCAATTTTGGATAACAGCTTTAATAACATTTTTCACAACGATCGCCGGGGCATTCATTGGAGTGTTTCTCAAAGAGTTTTTCGCCGATGAATTCATAGCAAAGAGACGAAAGAGGGAACTTAAAACCACCATTGTCAAAAACCTCGTGAAGTATTTCACACTTTCAAAAAATTCGCCGATGTCTATAACAACAATGTTGTACATCAGCGTCGTTTGAAACTTATGTCTGAACTAAGAAGCAAAAATCCACTCCAAGAGCCTCACAGAACTGCTATGAACGCAGATATCGACGCGTTGTTCAACTATGGAAGAGAATTAGATAAATCGTCGCATGAAATTTATCTTCTGTTAATGGATTTTCACGCTGAAATTATGGCGGCTCTTGTAGAATCTGAAAAATATTTGCCTGTACACGTCTATCGACAATTGAATGCAACGATTTCAAACCTATTCTCCCAAGAACAAAATAACAAAATTCAGATAAAAGGAATTAAGACAAGAGATTTGTCGGATTTAATGGAATATCTTAAAGATCAATATTCGAAAGACTTGCTAGGCGTGATATTACAACTAGGGAAGGATGAAACTACGTTCTTGAAGCAAGTTCGAGAGGTGTTTACAATCTAATAAGTCGCTGCATCTGTTGGTGGCAAATGTTCGAGGTCAATTTCATCGTGAAACCAACAGTGAGTAAGAGCTGGTGCGCCTTTTGTTCTGACATTTTTCTTAACTTCCCTTAAATAAGACCCAACCATTATGAAAACTGCTATGCTAGTCTTTTTCATGACCCTGTTTGCAGGAATTGCTTTTAGTCAATCAAAACCAAATTTTAATGGACCGCAGCGTGAAAAAGCATCTGATTCTAAAGTCCGTTTTTATACCTATTTTATGGAGAACCGATTCAGGGGAGATTTTCTTATGGACAACCGAGTCAGGGAAGAAAATCGGAACAAATATTTTAAATCATATAATTTGGGTGTTTTCAATCAATCATTATTATTAAATAATTTTAGATTAAGGACCAGCAAGGGCAAATGCTAATAAAAAGAATGGCAGTCTCAAATTTCCAGCCCCAGCGAGCTGGACCATAGCTGATAATATGGATGTTCCGAGACATTTAGGAAATATAACGCTGCTCGGGCAAACATTCAAGATCAATTTCATCGTGAAACCAACAATATAAACCCTCCTTACCCTCAACCTCGACGAGGTAATTTAAAAACCCTTTACCCTGGTACTGGTTTCAGGACCAATAATCTTTATGATTTCGATGCGACCTATGACACACTCGGCTTTAACGTTGTGATCAAAATCCTGTTTTACTTTACCATACATTCTTTCGAGTAAAACCTCCGCAGCTCTTACGTCACCTCGCTCGGCTTTTTTTCTCAACGCTCGCAGTATCACCTCAGCCGCAGTTATACCCACTTTTGTTTCCTCACCCATCACCGCAGCGAGTAACTCATCGATACCAGGAATTTGCTTAGGCCTCCCTTCTCTATTAATGCGTGTATCCGCTGCGTAGAATGGCTTCAAGTTCTTAATTCTATTCTGATTCATAAAAAAAGGCGTTTGAAAACGTTTATTTATGCGTGTCCGGCCTGCGCTGACGTATACCCCTATTTTACCGAGCGGGTTGCGAGGAGGTGTATGATATTACAACGTGATGGGTATTGTATGTTATTGCGTATATCGTTAACGTTGTATCATCTTTAGCAATATTAAGTAAAGCATTATTTAGAATCGCTGGCACCTATATTGGCACTCGTATGGCTCATTTTAGCCAATAAACCACCTTTTTGCACACAGGTTCGAAAAAACAATCAAGACGTAATTGTTATATAGGGGTAAGTATGTTCCAAAGTCAGTTAATTTACAGAACCTTTTATCACGACTAAATCATGCTAAAAATGGAATTATAGATGCTGTGAAATTTGACAGTTTTGCCACAGTTAAGTTGATGTATTCGACACAAGGAAATCGAGCTCCTTGGAGCACAAGTGATTCAATTGAATTTTTCCCGCTGATTTTCCCGCTGGATATTTCATAGCAATTGCAATAATTCTGAGCGTATTTATTGTTCTTATTGTATGGGAAAGAAAGCAGACAAGTGGGCGATGGATATTTCCATCATTGCTCGCAATTTATTTCATTGTTTACACCTTGGTGACCTTTCAAGCCTACACTAATAACAGTATCAACTTATCGCCATTGGATTCATTGATAAAATGGTTTTATACATTGCCTTTGACTTGATTCTGTCAACATTCAATTTCATTGAAATCATTACAACAGCTGACCAATTCTGTTGCCTACGACAATTTATCAGAGACAATTAAGCAAAGCACAAATTGAATGGTGGCTAAAAAGGTATATGTACAAAATGATCATCTGCGCGATACAGATGTGCAGCAGCATACAGTAATTGCCTTTTGTATAGTCTACTACCTTAATTACCCGCAGGAAAGCCGCGTACGAATTGGTATCCGGAAATAATTGGGCTTTCGTTAGGATCTGATTCCAATTTTTGCGAAAATTAGTTAGCAGCCAGTAGGGAATAGATCTGAAAGGTTAGGTGAATTTAAAGGTCTATTTAAGATAGGACGGTACAACGTTAAGTGCAAACGCCGATGGTAAACCTCCCAAGACTACTCGACCCTATTTTATATGTATGTCACATCTTGCAAATGCTCTCAGCGACGCTCGGTTTGTTTTCGTGGCTGTGGGGTATGCTGTAGTATTGAGTTAGACCTAACCCCCCCGCTATATGAAAGAGACCTACGTCGACAAACAGATGAAAAAACATTTATCTTTATTTCAAATAGTAGTAACAAAAGTAGTAGCAGTCATGAAGGGAAAAGAATCAAAACTTAAAAACGCCATGATGTCATATTATATCTCAAAAGTATTTAATTACCTGGTATTAATCACTTTCATTCTGCTGCCGATTGGTTTTGGGAGTTGTTCAGATCCAACAATCGATAATGTTGAGATATCGGATAATAATTCAGGGCGAGTAGCCCCCATGGATGCCCACACACTTATGGTTTGGGGAGACGATACTAATGGCCAGATATCGAATGCCCCAGGCGGAAAGTTCGAAGCCGTTAATGGCGGTATGATCAACGGCCTAGCGCTCCGTTGGGACGGAACGCCCGTCCTTTGGGGGTCTGGTCCTATCGGACCTCCGCCCATCCCGGATGAGCTTGCTGCTGAGAAATTCTTTGCAGTCGATTTAGCCAGGGAAGACGCCGTTTTGATCCGCCAGAACCACACACTCGCGGCCTTTGGCCATAGCGCACTTTTGACAAACGTTCCTGCGGGCTCCTATCGAGCCGTCGCAGTCGCTGTCGCATCTGCAGTCGCTATTGCGGAGGACGGAACACTCACTACCTGGGGCAGTGACAGCTTTATCTTAACCACTGGTGAACTTTTCACAGGCTTACTTAACGCACCTAAAGGTGGCCCGTTTACCGAGGTCTCAGCGATAGTCCTTTACAGCCTCGCCCTGCACGAGGATGGGACGCTTTATGGCTGGGGTTGTTGTGGGACGGGCGGCATAAATATATTCACCGGTTGGGCACCCACACCCGAAGACCAGACGATCTACTACATCCCTGACCAGAAGTTTAAGTCGATATCGGCAGGAAACAGGCATGCTCTCGCAATTCGGTCAAACGGAACGGTTATAGGCTGGGGTGATAATTCAGGAGGTGCGTTAAACGCCCCAGCGCACGTGCGTTTTATGTCAGTTGCTGCAGGATTTGGATTCAGCATAGGTCTCTCGACTGATGGGACGATCTGGGGCTGGGGAACACCGACCAAATCACCGTCTGCGGCCGTGGGATGGACCTTTGCTGATCAGGGCTGGACACGCTACGGCGACACAGAACATTACTACGTCACTGACCTACGATTCAATTCGATTGCGGCTGCGGCCTTCAACATCATGGCAATTACGAAATGACGTATTGTGCATTTTGGTTACAAACTTGAATAAAGTGTAGGGCACCTGCTTCACAGTTGGCCGGCCGTCGATAAACAGACGAAAAAACAGTGAGAAAACAGTGAACAATCGTAACCTAAAGCCATTCAAACCTGGCCAGTCGGGAAACCGTAACGGCAGGCCAAAAAAAATTCCTGCTATTGATGAACTGCTCATAGGATTTTAAGTGAGGGAAAAAAAAGGTATCACCAATGCCGAATTAATTATAAGAGCATTGGTCAAGAGAGCATGTAGGGATAACGTTATGTGTGCTGAGCTATTGTTAAACCGGGCCTACGGAAAAATTAAACAGGACATTACCCTTAGTACCACGACCACGCAGAATCTTATAGCAAAGATCGAAATCGTTAAGGTAGTTCGCGCGTTGAGGAGAGCTACGAAACAAGCCAAACGAGTCTACAAACGCAAAATCCATTTCGTTAGACGCCTCGAACGCGTTGTTCGTATATCCACCAGGAACATGGCATGGTATCAACAATCCAACTGATTCGATGAACATTCTGCTTATTGTTACACCACAGGGGCAGGAAAAGATCTTCCGGGCCTTGGCCGCCCCACCAGGTACATGGACTCCGGCGCAAATAGATTCTTTAAGAAAGATAATAGGAACCCAAATGAAACAACGATAAGGGGATATCAGTCGATAAACAGAAATGTATCTTTCAACAACACGATATGCTTATAAAGCCATTGCTCACGGTATGTGCTCAATCCTCAACACGGCTTTGAAATTCATTGGCGACAGTTTTCGTCGGTATTAGTAATGCCAACACTTATATGCAAGTGTTGAGGCGAAAGTACTTCGAACACATCGGACAAACAGTTAAAACTATGAAGCATTCAATCATCCTTATAATTCTTGGCCTTTGGGCTGGCACCTTTGAATCATTGTCACAAACAAAGGAGAACGACAATTATATGGATTCCCTAGCATCAAAGATCAGTGACATCAAAGAGGAAATTATCAAGATTCAGGAGAACTACTACGTAATAATTCCCTATGGCATAGCAGGAAATATTGGTGTGTTTATTGGTGATAACGGCGTCATATTGATTGATGACCAATGGGCCGTATTATCGAGGAGAATTAAAGAACTTATTTCAACAATAACCTCCAAACCGATCAAAACCATCATCAACACTCATTACCATTTTGATCATACCCATGGCAATCTCACATTCGGCCCGGAAGGAATTCCGATAATATCCCACAAAAATGCGCGGACTCGAATGTCAGAGCGACAAGTAATACCCACATATCACAATGTTGTGCAAAAACCATATCCAGCTGAATCATTACCAACAATAACATTCACTGACAAATCTGAGTTGCATGAGGGAAACGAGATAATTGAATTAGTCTATCATAAAGAAGCGCACACGGACGGGGACATCATTGTACATTTTAAAAATGCTGATATCTACCACACAGGAGATGTATTTGTTGCTATCGGCGGTTGGTTACCTCACATTGACGAGAAGGCAGGTGGTAGCATATATGGGGTCATTGACGCCACTAATAAACTACTTGCACAAACAGGCGAGGCGACCAAATTTATTCCCGGACATGGACCTGTTGCATCTAAAAAAGAACTGCAAGAGTACCGAGACCTTTTGACTTCGGTTCGCGACAACGTGGTTAAAATGTACCGGCAGAAAGCAAAGCTTGATGATATAATTAAGGACACGCTGGTAAAAATACACTATGAGAAAGAAGGTGGAGAAAAGTTTATAGCGCAGGTTTACAGAGCAGTGGAGAAACATGAGAATCAGCACAAATCGGAGAAGAAATAAGCTCAACCATAGACTTGAACAAAGCAAAAAAACCCAATCACTTTGATCGGGTTGTGAACTTGAAAAGATTAGGCCGGCTATTTATCCTAACCAGACTTGCTTAAAGTATTTGCTCCAATAAAATGGTATGAAGAATTTCCAAGCGTCCTTCTCTTCAATTACGCCCAATTGCAAGCATCGATATATATGAACAATCGGCCGATAAATTAAAGAGTAAATAAGAACGCTTATCATTAAGAAAGTTGATCCGTACACATTGTAGATCAAGATCATGAAGAAACCGGGAACAAAACATAGCGCATAGAACACTATCCTATTTAGCCACTTGTCGTTCATAGTATTTTGATTTGTGGAAATTTAGCAAATTCTTTAGCCGACACCTAACGCATACGCTAATAACATACACCTCCACTACCAATAGCAAAAAAAATCATACACAATGGGGGATAAATTGTGGATGCATGCTTGAGAAAACCCACCCCACTCCTTTCTGATTCCGCTAACTATTCACACTATTACGCGAAGGCGATAGCACAATGCTGACAACAAGATCGCGCAAGGTCCCATTTACGTATACTTAGAATCTTGAACACCCCATGAATTTTCCGAATCCGGTCGCCAATTTCTAACAGCCAATCCGTTGGAGGCTAATTAAATTTGAAGTAGAATTCACCTATAATATTAGAGCTGTCCCAGGTGTTTTGCTTGTCACCGGACAACCTCAACACATTTTGCCGTACTTCTTTGAACACCTGTTCAATCGTAAGCCCAGGTTTGCGCATAGCCTTGAGCAGCTCCTGGGTATAAAGTCCGTTTCTTCCTGTGCCATCCGACGCTACTGAGCCGGGAGCCGTAGCATACGCGATGAAAGAACCACGTGCCTTCCGCATTTCTGTAAGTCCTTGTTCGCCTAATGACCGGTTAAGTGCTGGGAAGGGGTTGTTACGACATGCGTCAAGAATAACAATATTCATCCGGGAGTTCGATCGTTCCATGTTTGCAAGCACCATGCGTTGAACGGGAAAACAATAACGCTGTATGTCGTCTTCGAATTCGATCATTGCATCAACAGGAACCAACCAATTCTCGTTGTCACGCTGCAAGCCGTGCCCGGCGTAATAAAATAATGACACCGTTTTATCCCGTTCACCGGCATCGACCTTCTCCTTAAACCGCAACATAGCAAGACGTATTTGACCATAGGTGGCATTCGTCAGCAACTGTACCTCGAAGTTGGAGTTTTGTAATTCCTTTGCGAGATCTGTTGCGTCATTTACCGGATTCTTTAGAAGACCAATTGCTTTTGGGTAGTTGGAGTTGCCAATGACCAAAGCATATCTTTTTTCATCCTTGAAGTACTCTGCCAGTGTTGAAGCCTGAGTTGTTGCGACGGCGGCTTTAGTAGTTTGCTGAACAGGCTGCGAAACGGGATTAGTAACTGGTGGAGTATTGCTCTTTGCGACGTCAGTATTGTTTGTCTTTGGTGTCGATTCATCCTTCTTGCCCGCGTCGGTCGGCGTCCGACCGGTAGCCTGAGTGTTGGTTGCGGGAGTGCTGCTTGCAATAGTGGGGTTTTGTTTTTCAAGCTTTTCCATCTCCCGTTTTGCATCAGCATTTCCGGGTTGCAAAACTGTTATCGCCTTAAGATCCGCGTAGGCTAAAGATAACGCGCCCATTTTCGAATGGATCTGGCTTCGTTCGTACAACATCTTCACTTTACTTTCCTTATTGTCATCAAGTATTCGGATAGCATTACCGTATGCACTTACCGACTCCTGCAAGCTGCCTGTCTTTTCATAACATTTCGCGAGGAACCAATAGATGTTGCCAGTGTTCTGGTGATTCAAAAGGATCGTCTCCTGAAAATCGTCGATGGCGCTTTTGAAGTCGTTTGACTTGTAGTATGAGAGAGCACGAAGATAAAACACTTCAACATCAAGGGCTTTATCACGCGTCGGTTTGGTGAGATACTCGGAAAAGTTGGTTATCGCATCCTGGTACTTTCCCGCAGTATAGGCGTCGTGCCCTTTTTCATAAAGTTTGAATTGGGCAACACCCGAGAGCGTTATTAATGTGAGGGCTAAGGTTAATATGTGTCGTTTAACTACCATATCCAACTGCACCGGGAAATATCGAAGTTCAGAAATTAAAAGACAATCCAAATTGTATGTTGACAGAAGGAAATCCTTTTTTTACCATCGGAAATTCCTCTTTGACATAGTCAGTTACTGTTGGGTCATAAGCTTCAGTGCTGACGAAGGTCACAGGAAAAGTATAACCAAAGGCAGCTTGCAAAAAGAATGAAAGACTTTTCGTAGGGAAAAGTTCAACGCCTGGACCGATGAAAATACCTCCTGTTACTTCGTTGCTTTCTTCCAGCGCTTCATACTGTTACAGGGCCCCACTTGTTGTCTGAATTATTTGGATCGTTATGAACCTGGTCTGGATAGAATGTATCATCGTCGAGGTCAATATAGAGCTGATCATCAGTGGGGTATATTGAGGGTTCCATTGACATCTTCAAAAGTCTCATACGTATAACGTTCGTCTGTGCCATTAACCGCACCTCTCATCGCATATGAAATAAATGGCTTGGCAAAACCATATACAGAAAACTTCGTATTGTCCTTAATTGGAACAAAGTTCAGCTTTAGATTCAGCGCGAGAGAGATCAGACTTAAATTCCCACCTTCGAGTGAAAGCACATAACCGTATGTATAGCTCAGCCCCGGAACACCATATTTATCATCCCAATCGTGATGGATCTCCGAGCTCCGACATACGCGTTTCCGCTTACATTGGTCACCTCAGGATCGTATTCGAAACTCAAATAAGAAAATGAAGGTCCGATTGAAAATACCCTGTTTAATCGTTTCTGATAACCAGCCTCAATGTTAAATCCAACGCTATAGTCTCCGATATTTTTTCCCAGCGTAAAAGACGGACCAAAGGCAACGAAAATGTTGTTGCTTTTATCGATTCTTTCGCGTTTAACAATTGTTCCTTCATCCTGAGCACAGACTACAATAGAACACGCCATAAGGAAGAAGGCGAGGCAGGTAAATTTCGGCATAGAGGACTCCAATTTAAATAGGAAGATACAAACGATTTTGAAGTAATTCAGTAGGCTATTGAAATTTAAAATAGAACTCCCCTATGATATTGGAACTATCCCACGTGTATTGTTTATCACCCGACAACCTCATCACATTCATTCGTACTTCCTTAAAAACCTGTTCAATCGTCAAGCCTGGTTTCCGTAGTGCTTTCAAGAGTTCCTGGGTATACAAACCGTTGCGTCCTGTGCCGTCCGAAGCTACTGAGCCTGGTGCGGTAGCATAAGCGATAAAAGAACCGCGTGCACGCTTCATTTCAGAAAGGCCGGAAGAGACCGACCTGGATGTGGCAGGAAAAGGATTGTTGCGGCATGCATCGAGTATCACGATGTTCATTCTTGAATTAGAACGTTCCATGTTTGCCAATACCATCCGCTGAACAGGGAAGCACATTCTCGTTATATCATCTTCGAATTTTACGTCTGCATCAATGGGCACAAGATAATTTTCATCCTGGTAAGCAACGCCATGACCTGCATAGTAGAATAGTCCAACCGTTTTGTCAACAGGGCCAGCTGTAAGCTTTTCGTGAAATTTGCGCATCGCTTCGCGCATCTGAACGTAAGTTGCATTTGTTACAAGCTGAACTTCGAAATTAGATTTACGAAGTTCGGTCGCCACATCCGTTGCATCGTTCAAGGGATTCTTCAATATGCCTATCTCTTTATTGTAGTTGCTGTTACCTATAACCAAAGCGTATCGTTTTTCATCTTTATAGGTCATCGCCATTGCAGCGACTAATTCAGCATTTGCCTGTGAAGCAGGTGGCGAGGTCTGTTGTGTGGTATTGGTTTGAGGCTGTGACGTTGCTGGCTCGCTCTCTTTCTTCGTGTTCGGGTTACTCTTTACAATTACCTGAGTTTTCTTGTCTTCTCCGGCGGTACGAGTAGCAGCAGCTGCAGCGGCAACCGTGCCGTCACGCCTACAATTTCTTTATTAGACGGATCTAATTCTTTTGCCTGTGCAAGATCCTGATCTGCTGCCGCTTTGTTACCATGCCGGGCATGAAATTGTGAACGGTCGGCCAGGATTTGAGCTGAAACTTTTTTATTGTTTGCCGCAGCCGTCACCGCCCTTTTATACTTTGACTCAGCTTCGCGCTGTCTTTCCAAGCTTGTCATAACACCGCGCCTGGTACCAATAGATCACACCTTTATTAAAGTGATTGAGCATATCGCTCTGATCAAGATCTTCTAATGCCTTGTCGTATTCGTTCGTGTGATAATATGACTGACCGCGATAAAAATAAAGATCCTCATCCAGTCGTTTATTGTGTTCGGGCTTGGCGAGAATCGAACTAAAGTCTTCTATTACGCCAGCATAATCTTTTGCGCGGAACATGGCGACGCCGGCATCAAATTCCTTAACATCCTGTGCAACAGTCAATGTTGAAACTAAGAACAACACGCCCAGACTAAACAGCACGTTTTTCATTGTTTGAATAAATTTTTAAGTGGAAATATGAAATGTGCCGGGCAACATCCAAGGTCGTCGGAGGACTCTGCGTTCGGCATTATCATAAGATGGTATTAAGAGATTTACAAAGGTAGTTATACGGCGAAAATTAACGAACCGTTTCTTTAAGGACTTATCTATCCAATATAGCAAAAAGTGCTATTTTTAGCGCTCCTAATCATGAGAAGACTAGTTTTAGCTGTTGTACTGCTTTCGTTCCTACTGCCCTCCTGCGGCCCGAAATCGGGTACAACAGCCTCAGTCGTGAAGCCAAAATACCATCACCGGTGGTACGACCGCAAAAAAGACAAGCATACGAAGAGGACGAAGACGATAAAAGTGAAAAATTGAGTTAGGAGTTAGGAGTTAGGAGTTAGGAGTTAGGAGTTAGGAGCTTGGCGGCAGGTTATGAGTTATGCTTGCCCGTCGGACCGCGTGCGCTAAAGCTATAGCGGTGGCGCAAGCGCTTCGCGCAGGCGGGAGTTGGGGTCGGGTGTGGGGTTTGGGTGAAAGAGCTGATACTGAGCGTTAGGAAAGGCCTTTGAGCAATAGGTCGAGGTTTCTTCTGAAGAAGATCTTTAGGGGGCTTTGGTGATTGATGTGTCCGATTACAATTCCGCCAAAGAATACAGTGAGGATCAAGTGGGTGATGTCGCGGGTGCTAATAGACTTTGTAATTTCTTTCTTGAATATAGCCTCCAGTGTAAACTTCTCTACCATTTGATCGAGTGAGAGTATTTCGATCGTCGCAATATTTGGTAAATCCGAAAACACGAGTTTTTTTTCTTCTGCTTTTATAGGAAACGGTTTTGGAGAGCGCTTGAAATCTGAAAGATAACCTACGAGGCTAAGCATCAGTCCTGGATGTTCTTCGCACTCATCACTAAGTTTATCAAAGAGATAATAGATACCTGCTAATCCTTCCCGTGGCTTTTGGGTCATCTCCACAGAACGTGTCAGGCACCACATCCGGAAATAATAAAGCAGTATATCCTCTTTCTGCGGGAAATATTTGAATAACGTCACCTTCGAGATCTTTACTTTGGCGCATATGTCGTCTACATACAGATCGTCAAATGACTTTTTGCCTATCAGCTTTATGGTTTGATCGAGCACCTGTACCTTTAAACGGGCGGCCTTCTCTTTTCTGAGGCTCATTCGTGAATAATAAAGTTTGACTGGAATTAATACTTTTACGGCGACTAAACCAATAGCTGAATGATGAATCGACTATTTGTACTTTTATTTGCCTTAGTGCTGGTTGCCTGTACCTCGAAGCCGAAAGGTCGGGTTGTGGGACTGACCACCGATTCAGCTATGGTGGTGTCGGCGCATCCGTTAGCATCACGAGTTGGTGTCGAAATCATGCGTAAAGGTGGCAACGCTGTCGACGCGGCTATCGCTACCCAGTTTGCGCTCGCAGTCGTCTATCCTTCAGCAGGTAATATCGGTGGTGGAGGTTTTATGGTCCTGCGCAAAAACGATGGAAGTGTCGATGCCCTTGATTATCGTGAACAAGCTCCTGGCGCCTCCAGTACAAACATGTATCTCAATGAAGTTGGTGGTGTTGTCGCCGGTTTGAGTGAAAAAGGCCACCTCGCAAACGGGATACCTGGAACGGTAGCTGGATTGGAGGCTGCGCACATCAAATATGGTACGCTTCCATGGAAAGATCTTGTCCAGCCTGCTATTAACCTTGCTCTTAATGGGTTCACGTTAACGGCGCAAGAAGCAGAAGGACTTAACAGTATTCAGGAGGATTTGAAAGAATACAATTCCCTTGAACCGGAATTCCTAATCAGAGATGAATGGAAGACTGGTGATAGCATTTGGTTTGTCGACCTCGGACATGCGCTTGAAAGGATCCGCGACCACGGCGCGAAGGGATTTTATCAAGGGAAAACCGCTGACGATATTGTCGGTGAAATGAAACGCGGAAGCGGGTTGATTACGTATGATGACCTTCTCAATTACACAGTGGCATGGAGACAACCATTGATAAGTCAATACAAGGAATTCAAGATCATTTCAATGCCACCGCCGTCTAGTGGTGGCGTTGCGCTAGTACAACTTTTAAAGTCAGTCGAAACTTACCCCATGGCGGAATGGGGACACAACACCTACAAAACTGCGCACCTAATGACAGAAGCAGAGCGCCGCGCCTATGCAGATCGTGCTGTGTACCTTGGCGATCCCGACTACTTTACTGTGCCCATCGAACAGCTAACTAATAATCTGTACATACATCAGCGGATGAGTGACTTTAGTCCTGAGAAAGCAACGCCAAGTCTTAACGTCAAGGAAGGTACTTTTCTGCTGGTAGAGTCTGAACAAACCACTCACCTATCCATTGTCGACCCGCAGGGCAATGCGGTAGCTGTTACCACAACCTTAAATGACAGCTATGGATCGAAGGTTGTCGTGTCGGGATCAGGATTTATTTTGAACAATGAAATGGACGATTTCAGCGCGAAGCCTGGTGTTCCAAACATGTACGGCGCGATCGGTGGCGAAGCAAACAAGATAGAGCCACGTAAGAGAATGTTGAGCTCAATGACACCGACGATACTTGAAAAGAACGGAAAGTTATTTTTGGTGGTGGGTACACCTGGCGGAACAACTATCATAACCTCTGTCTTCCAGGCCATCCTGAATATTACGGAACATAAAATGACTATGCAGGAAGCAGTAAGCGCCAAAAGGTTTCATAGCCAATGGGTCCCTGATTCACTGGAAGCTGAGAAGGGCGCATTTTCCAGGGACGATAGCATCTCTCTTGTTAAGATGGGTCACGCATTCAAACGACGTGGAGGCCTTGGTCGCGTCGACGCCATCCTGGTGCTACCCGATGGAAAACTTGAAGGGGGTGCCGACCCACGGGGTGATGATATGGCTGATGGATTTTGAATTCTCTGGAGAGAGGTGCGTAATTGGGTGTGAGTGTGGGTGTGGGTTTTCACCGCAGAGGCGCAAAGGCGCAGAGACGCAGGGCAAATTTTTAGAGAGAGCAAACAAAAATGTATGCGGCTAGCATGGCGCTGCATATTCCAAGGAAAAGCACTAGCATTTTTCGCATCGTTCGATCATTAAAGATTTAACCAACAAGTCATTTGACAACTACGCCACGGTCGGGATTGGTCTGCCATTGAATACGTTTGTGAAAATCAATTATTTTAAGATCCTGCTTGAATGATTAACTCGAGCACTATAAAGCGACGTAAAGCTGACCAGCGCAATTCGTCAGGCGTGAATGGAATTTGGTCCTGTTAAGAGGGCCCTCCGGAAGAGGAGTCATTTTAATAGGCAACTTTACGTTAATTTTCAGGTCCGGATCACTGAACTGCTAATGATCCAATGAGCCGGAGTATAACGCTGGATTAATCGCTTGAAAGGCTTTGCTTAAAAAGAAGTTAGATTGGCTATTTGGTAACAGGATCCTTCAACATGTTCTGTTTTGGGTGTTTCACCTCGTCTTTTATGCTATTCTATGGGGCAGTTTTGAAGATAACTATCAACAGACCTTTTTGGAAGAGGCAATCTATCTTCCGGTAAAGATCGCATTCACCTATTTTACACTCTACTACCTTTTGCCATCCTTTCTTTTGCCTGGCAGATATGTGAGTTTTTTTCTTTGGTTATTGGTTTCATCGTTTGTCGCCGGAACTGTTCAACGGTATATAGCCTTCAACATTGATTATCCTATCTATTATCCAGAGGCGCTGCGAGATCCATTCTTTTATCTGCCGAAGATCATCAAGATGTTCGTTAGCATCTATCCGGTCACATTCTTCGCTGTTGCGATTAAGCTACTGAAATACTGGTACGCAAATCAACACGAACAACAAGTGCTAACACAAGAAAAGCTTCGCGCTGAGCTGAACTTTTTGAAAACGCAAATCCATCCACATTTTTTGTTCAATACGCTGAACAACCTTTATGCACTTACTTTAAAAAAATCGGACCGCGCGCCGGAAACCGTTCTCAAACTGTCGGAGCTCATCAATTATATGCTTTATGAGTGTGTGAGCGACGAGGTGCAATTGACCAAGGAAATAAAATTCATCCGTAACTATATCGATATTGAAAAGATGAGATATGGAGATAAGCTTGATGTCGACCTGAGAGTCTCGGGTGAGGTGAACGAACGGAAGATCGCGCCGCTGATCTTATTACCATTTGTTGAAAACTGCTTCAAGCATGGTGCGAGCGAAGAACTTCAGCAGTCATGGGTGAAAATCACAGTAGACCTGCAGCCACGGATCACGATAGTGAAGGTTGAAAACAATAAGTCCACCGAGAACGGACACTCTAAGAAGGAAGGAATTGGAATTCAGAATGTCAAAAGGAGGCTGGATCTCCTCTATCCTGGTCAGCATGAGTTAAAAATTATCAGCGGCGAAGAAACTTTCCTTGTAATTCTTACGATACAAGTGTGAGGACCTTCTTTAAACTATAACCTAACGCATGGCCATTAAATGTATTATTGTTGACGACGAGCCTCTGGCAATTGAGATTGTCGAGTCATACGTAAGCAGGATCGATCAGCTTCAGCTACAGGGCACCTTCCGTAACGCGGTCCAGGCATTTGCCTATTTACAGGAACACACTGTCGACTTGATATTTCTGGATATACAAATGCCGAAACTTTCCGGCATCGAATTTCTTAAGACGTTGAAGAATCCACCAAAAGTGATCTTCACAACGGCGTTCCGAGATTACGCCATCGACGGCTTCGACCTGGAAGTAATTGATTACTTATTAAAGCCAATTCCTTTTGAGCGGTTCCTTAAAGCCGTCGCCAAAGTTATGCATCAGCAGTCGGCAGCACCTGTACAGCCTGCCAAAAAAGTCGAGGCGTCCGCGGATGACTATGTTTACTTCAAAGTGGACAAAAAGATGATAAAGACGAAGATGGCTGCCGTACTCTTTATTGAAAGTGTAAAAGACTACGTCAAAGTGCGGACGGACGAAAAGGAAATTATTACGCAGCAGAAGATAAGTTACCTTGAAGAGAGTCTTCCTCACCAGCAGTTCCTGCGTATTCACCGATCATTCATTGTCAATATTGACAAAATAGATGCTTATTCGGCCACCGACGTTGAGATTGGTAAGCATAGTATACCGATCGGAAGGAATTATAAAAATGACGTTATGAAAGTACTGGCTAAAAACGTCTTTTGACCAGCCACACAGTTGCCTAAAATTTCTTTATTGTAAACTCCACTCGCCTGTTCAATTGTCGTGTTTCTTCCGCTTCATTGCTGGCAATCGGCTTTGAGCCACCGTATCCTTTTCCCGAAATGCGTTTTCCCTCAATACCCTTCGACACCAGGTAAGACTTAACTTTGTCAACCCGCGCCTGGGATAACTTCACATTCTGAGAAGGTATTCCCCGATTGTCAGTATGTCCTGCCAATTCAATCTTAACTTTTGGATTTGTTTTAAGGAAGGATACGACCAGGTCAAGCTCCGGGTAGGACTGTGCAAGTAGATTTGTCTTACCTTGTTCGAATAGAATATCCCTCAGGTTCACGGTCGTTCCAACTTCGATCGGCTGAAGCTTAAAGTTCAATTCAAGGTCCTTCATTTCATACGTTTGTATGTCGAGCTTTTCCATTGAACTTACGTAACCATCCGCTTCTATCTTTACAACATATGCCTGAGTGGATGGAAGCTCAATAGAGTATCCTGTGGCCGGCATCGCTGCCGTTGACTGGTCAGCCGCGGGTGCGTTGAAAAGTACCTTCGCATTGATAAACTCTCCTGTTTTTGAGTTGCTTACTTTACCATATACCCTAACGTTTTTATTGTCGACCGTTTCGCGGGGAAGCTCAACGATCCTGACAGAGGAATCTACGGCAACCAGCCCCGACGAGTCGGGGTCTTTGCGAAAGGGTTCATCACTAAGGAAGACTTTGATGTCGCCGTAGCCGTCGCTGTTCTTTGTGCTGGAATAAGTTGAAAAGCCTGCTTCATAAGAATGAAAGTATAGGTCACGGCCTTCAGAATTAAAGCCAGACCCCATATTAACCGGAGTGGACCAGTTTGACCAGGTGTCGTCCATTCTCACGGACGAATAAATGTCAAAGCTACCCATTCCTTTACGGCCGTTGCTGGAGAAGTAAAGTGTTTTTCCATCTCTACTTAAAAAAGGTGTGAGTTCCTGAAACTGAGTATTGATAATACTTCCAAGATTCTTCGGCTCCGACCAGGAACCATTGCTGCCCTTGACCGAAACATAGATGTCTTCAACCCCACGGGTACCGTAAGTTTCAGCTGCAAAGACAAAAACGGACTGATCCGGAAGAATGTATCCGGTAAAGACGCCGGATTTATTTTGAAAATAGGGTATGGAAATATTCTCTGGCCTTGACCAACCATTGCCCGTATTTTTGGATACGGATAATCCTTGAGTACGGGCAGGGTTTCCCTGGCTACCGTAGTGACCAAGCAAAAACATCTCGCTTCCATCCGCTGAAAATCCCGCTACGGCATTGAAAGCCTTGTCATTAATTACTGAGCCGGCGTGCACAGGTGCGGACCACTGGCTGTTTTCCGTGAGCACCGAAATCCATATATCGCCCTGATCGCGAGTCCCCCGGAATTTTCCGGATGATTACTAATTGTGAGATACAGCGTCCTTCCGTCGGGACTTATTACCGCATTCAGTTCGTCGTGTGCCGAATTAACCAGTTGAAAGGAGGAGTTAGAAAGGCGCTGCGCTTGCAGGGTTTGTGTGATGATGATCAGGCAAAAAAATAGATATAGTCTCATGAAATTCTTAAACAATCTGCAAATATAATCTCCATCGCAAAATTCAACCCTTTTCGACCATGCCACAGGAACGGAATCCTCTATTTACTCAGCCACAAACTACCTTTAACCGTAAAGCGCCATGGTAATTTCGCATCGTCGCCAGCATAGTCTATTCCGATCCGTTGACTGGACTCGATATTGTTCTTCGGAAGTTTATGTCCAAAGTCTTCAATCCAAATTTCGTTCCCTAAAAGAAATTTTCCATTCCACTTTCTGTCAATGCCCAAAGCTTTGGTCAATTTGCCCGGGCCGGAGGTAAGATGAAAACTGTTTGATAACGGACCACGTCGTCGTTCCATTTCGGCCACACCTTCTACCGGTTCCAAAGCTCGGATAAGAATAGCATCGGCAACGTTCTCCTGGTTAGTAACAATATTGAAAAGGTTATGCATACCGTAACACAGATAGACATATGAATAGCCACCTTTTTCAAACATTACGGCATTGCGCCCGGTTTTACGGGCGCCATAAGCATGACAACCCCTTTCCTTCCATGAATAGGCTTCGGTTTCAACGATCATACCACCTGTGACCGTGTTATCTACGCGTGTAAAAAGGCCTTTGCCGAGTAGTTCCCGGGCTATTTTAACTACGTTGGGCCGCTGATAAAAGCTTTCTGGCAGCTTCATGCTTTTCGAGATTTCAGGAGTAAATAGAATAGTTAACTTTGGCATCTAAAAATCAACACAACCTAAAAATTCATTCCACCATGAAAAAATTTCTTTGTATTACTACTCTGGCGTTTGTAGCCTCCCTTGGCCTTGAAGCCCAGGTACGAACTCCAGCGTCGAGTCCTGCGGGTTCCGTTTCTACAGTTGTTGGCCTTACCGATGTGAAGATCGATTATTCCCGCCCGCGCGCAAAAGGAAGAACGATTTTCGGGCCAGCCGCAACGGTGCTCGTGCCTTATGGAAAGATCTGGCGGACAGGAGCTAATAACGGGTCCAGAATTTCATTTTCCGAAGACGTCAAAGTAGAAGGTATCGCTGTTCCGAAAGGTGAGTATCTGATCCTGACCTGGCCAGGTGCCAGCGAGTGGACCGTTGCTCTTCATAAAAATGTAGCTCTTGGCGGTGATATTGACAAATATGATGCGTCACAGGATGCTGCCAACTTTAAGGTTAAGCCTGAAAAACTTACCGAAAAAATTGAAACCCTTACCTTCAACATCGGCGACATATCTAATGACAGTAAGAGTGCCAAAGTGCAACTTGCATGGGAAAACACATCTGTAAAATTTACAATCTCCGCTGACTACGATGCCGAGGTTATGAAGTCTATTGAAGCGAACACAAAAGTTGATCCCTACAACTACTTTCAGGCAGCGGTCTACTACCTTGAAAATGGGAAAGATCTAAAGCAAGCGCTGGAATGGGTAAATAAAGCTGCTGACGGAATGTCCAGCCCATTCTGGGTGCTGCATCAAAAAGCCAAGATCCAAAAAGGTCTTGGAGACAAGCAGGGTGCTATGACGACTGCAACTGCATCGCTGGAGAGCGCTAAGAAAGCAAACAATCGCGACTATCAGGTGATGAACGAGGAGCTGATCAAAACATTAAAGTGACATAAAAGGTCATGTAATAAAGAAACCCCGACCCGATATATCGGAGCCGGGGTTTCTTTTTATCCCTTGTCACGTTCGTCACGCTTAGCCCTTTTTTCCGCACGCTTTTCCTTTAACGTCTTCTTGGGCTCCTTCTTAGTTTCCTTTTTTGCGTCTTGTGATTTTGACATAGCCGTAAAATTTTAGTTGATTGTCAAAATTAACGAAAAACTCATTTACAGGGATTACGACATCCCCAAATTTTATTATCGTCAGACGTAGCGACGCAACACCTTTTCTACCTCGGCGTAAAACAGTTGCTCATCTCCGTCACCAAGTGAGGTGGCATCGGTCTCTTCTAATCTTGTCAACAGCGTGGCATAGTGTACCTGGTCCAACGGCACCTGCAACAATTCCTTCAGCTCTTTCTTGATAAACTCGACCTTGACGTTGGACAATTCGCGCACGTGATAACGGTCAGCCAGGTATTCCTTCATGTAACGCTCATCTAAAAAATCCTTCACCAGGTCATTTCTAATTTTCTGAATTAAATCGATGTTGTTTTCGTGGCTTTTTTTTATTGCTTCCATATACGCCTGGTGCGTTTTAAAGATCGGTGCCATAAGTTAGCTATAAAGCTCACTTCTCCTACAGTAAATTTCTTTTTGAGCTTAAAAATATTTTACTATAGGGTCTTCCAACAATTCGGACCGTAGGCGTTTCAACCCAAATCTGCCGGTTGGCATTGAATTTTTTTTTGGACCTGAGAGAACACCAGGTACGGTACTTATCGCCGAAAGGAAAGAAATCCGACAAAACATATTTACACTTGGCTTGTTTACATTGACTTGAAAAAATAGTTATATTTAGGTTGAGAATTAATGGGTATATGTAGATATGTGCAATTGTCGGCATCCCTTCTTCCTTTACATATAAGTTCTACTCTAACAAAAACCTCGGATGATTAAAATCTACGGATTATTTTTTGTAGGCTACCTAGTCGCATGCCAAACGTACGGTCAGGATTCGCTTGTAATGCCTCTTCAACATGCCAGCCTTGAACATCATCTCAAAGTAACATATGATGAGCTGACCATGGAGTTAAATATCAATCCCTTTAATGCGGAATTGCGTCTCAACAACCTCATCGACCAACTCAAGCTCCGTTTCTTTACCAGTGATAATTTCGCCATCCGGCTCGGCTTTACAGTTAACTCAATTGATAAGGACATTACGACCACAAATCCATATGGAACCAATCCTTATAACATTGTGGAAAATAAGAAAAGCACATTATTTGGAGTGAATGCAGGTATAGAAAAACATTTTTCAGGCACCCGGCGGTTATCCCCTTATATAGGTATTGAAGTTGTCTTTGCCAACCGGTCAGCTTCCCACATTATTAATGATGGTACAACTGAAACGACAATCGAGGGCGCCTGGCGAACAGAAAGTGTTGTTAACAATTCGTTCGTTTACGGTTACGAACAGAAAGCATATGTCCAGTATGGTGCAAACATTATTGCCGGGTTTGATTTTTACGTCGCAAGACATTTTTTCATTGGATATGAGGCGGCATATAAGTTTGCTTATACCGATTATAAAGGTGTGGATATAACAACAGTAGGAACGCCATTCCCACAGGACAATCAAGACGTTGAGGAAACCGAATTTGCCGTAAGCCCCTCGTCTGATAAATGGTATACGCGTGGGCTATGTGTTCTGAAGTAATTATCTATGAATAAGATCATTTTAATTGCTCTACTCGGATCGCTAACGATCATTTTTTCATGCGACGAAGAAGAAGAAGTGTATCCGAATGTCGAAACCACGGAAGTTGATTCCTTCGTCCGCATCCAGTTTTGTCGTCAAAGGAAACGTCCATGGCAACTGGTAATTCATTAGTGCTGGAGTATGGCTTTGTTTACTCTCTTTCGTCCACTCCTGATATTTACCAGGGCACAAAAGAAGTCGTTGGAAATACGGCAACTCCCGGACCATTCGAGAAAAGTATTTCGTTGGAAACCACTGGTGGCGCTACTACCGGCTATACGGTGTTTGTGAGAGCGTTTCTCACGAACCAAAAAGGAACAGTCTATGGAGTGATAAAAGAATTTACGATTCCTGAACTGACCATTGGTTCTGTCACTCCGCTAACCGCCCGCACCGGAGAACAGGTCACTATAGTTGGTGAAAACTTTGGAGTGACTGCTGACGAAAACGTGGTGACGTTTAATGATGTCGAAGCTGAAATCGTAAGCGCAAGTGCAACCAGCCTCGTAGTAAAAGTACCTTCGGGCATGCTTGCTCCTACTTACAACGAGGAGAATTCAATCGTTGTAATCACTGGCGGCCAAACCATTACAGCGACAGAAAACTTTCGTCTAGTTCCGACCGTCACAGAATTCTCGCCGAAGAATGGAACATTTGGGACGACTATTACTGTCAAGGGCAGCGACTTCTATCCTTTTTTAACGTCTGGCATAATTGGGGGAAAGCCCGCATCTGCCCTGGAGGTAACCGACACGTATGTGACATTTGCCGATCCCGCACTCAGTCACCTCTCCTACCCTTAAAGGTGAAACTTGTCAGCGGATCTACCACGATCGATGTCCCTGGGGATTTTTCAGTAACACCTCCGACAATTACTTCCGTGTCCCCGTTGATCGGGCTGGGAGGCACTATTGTTACCATAAAAGGAACAGGATTTAACATTGGAGGATAATGGTATCAGTTACAATACTGTGAAATTTGGAAGTACCGAAGCAGTAATCCGTCGTTTCTGATGCAGATGAGATCAACGCATACGTACCGAAAGGGCTTTCGCTTGGAAATTATCAGGTGTCGATATTCACCGGTATCCACACCGTTGCATTTGGAACTCCGTTCACGTTAACAAAGCCCGCCATTACATCGTTTACGCCGACATCGGGTATCCCGGGAACGTACGTCACAATCACTGGTACAAACTTTGGGGAATTTGATCCGCTGAACTCTGTATTGTTCGGAACGTCGCTTGTAGATATTTACAGCTGGAATGAAACGTCAATTACTGTTTTCCTTCCTCTGGGAACGCCATCCGGCAGCGTCAAGATCACTGTTAATGCGTCCGGACAAACAGTAACCTCCGCTGGTAATTTCACCATCAATTAAAATGCTGATGATGTAACCGTTCTTGTTGGAGAACAGATGCTAAATTATCTCCAGTCCTTTTAATACTATCAAAGTTTGAACGCCTGACGGGCAAGTAGCTTCCATTGGCCCTTCTGCTTCTGAAATACCAGCAGGATACCTATGTTCGCCGTACCAGGTGTGCCGCCGTTATTAGTTTCGGCCTTAAGTTTATGTCGAACGAGGGCAAGATTGTCTCCCACAAGCTTAACGGACTGTTCGGAAAGGTCGATGGT
Organism: uncultured Cytophagales bacterium; assembly: GCA_963774615.1. Lineage (GTDB taxonomy): Bacteria > Bacteroidota > Bacteroidia > Cytophagales > Cyclobacteriaceae > Chryseolinea. Next base: position 27,655 of record CAVZFT010000029.1, on the reverse strand, counting down.
TACGAAATCGTTTCGACCACTTACCAAAGCATCAATAAAAGCAGCTTTGTCCTCGATAGTCCCGCTGGAGTGACCGTAAGTTAACTCAGGAGCCGCGATTTTATCAAGAGCCGATTTCTCACCATCGAGCATGGCTTTACGCAAAAATTCGACTGCTGCGACAACTTCCTTTTCTTCTTTCGACTGGCTCTGCGCAACGGTAGCCGCCAGGCAACAAAATATGAGAGCAATAAGCGTTCTTTTCATAATGATTATATCAAGTGTTGTATGAAAATAGTAAATCTAAATTGTCTAAAATAAGTTATTGTTTCAAAGGATTATTTTTTGGCAATATCATCTGCAGTAGTAATGAGAACGATATAACCACCGCACATCCGATAATGTTATAAAGCAAGAATGCGATATCTGTAAATATGTAACAATAGAATATGATGGCCTGTGCCAGTAATGCAGCCCAAAACACCGCAGTGCCACGTACGTGCTTGATATAAAACGCCGTTAGGAAAATGCCAAGGATCGTGCCGTAAAACAACGATCCGACAATGTTTACAAATTGAATAAGATTTTCAGCAAAACTCAACAACATCGCAGATACCATTGCAAGCAAAGCCCACAAGATTGTAAACCATTTCGAGGCTTTGACGTAATGAAGGGGGTCTGCATCGCTTGTTATATTTCGTTTGTAAATATCTAACAACTGTCGTCGAGGCCAATGCATTCAACTCGCTCGCCATAGACGACATCGCCGCCGAAAACATTACGGCAAGCAACAAACCGATAATTCCATGAGGCAGGTTGCTGAGAACAAAATTGAGAAAAATATAATCGCGATCCTGCGTTTTTGCATTAGGCAATGCCTTTGCAATGGTGACCTTCACCGAATCACGAAGTTTCGACTCATGGCCGCTCAGATCAAGTACTTTGTCGCGTGATCGTTCGATTGCCCCATCGTTCTTGTCGTGAATAGCATCCACAAGTTCATCGACGGCTTGACGTTTTTCCGCATACAACGTATTATATTCCTTCTCAATGCCGCGCAAGACGTCGGCTTGTTCAGTTTTCATTGCGCGCTCAGTCAAGACCTGGTTATGAAAGACCGGCGGTTGATTGAACAAATAGAAAACGTAAACCAACACCCCGATGAAGAGAATAAGGAACTGCATCGGTATTTTCAGCAGCCCGTTGAACATCAAACCCAGCTTGCTTTCAGTTGCAGACGTTCCGCCGAGATAGCGTGCAACCTGAGATTGGTCCGTTCCAAAATACGATAGTTGCAGGAATGTGCCTGCTATTAATCCGGACCAGATGTTGAATCGGTCCGTGATATCAAATTCAAGGTTGATCAAGTTTAACTTACCTAATTCACCCGCAATATTTACGCTGTCTCCAAACGATACTCCCTCGGGCAGCAAGTTGAAGGCAAGAATTCCCGCCAGTATCATGCCCCCCATAATGATAGCCATCTGATAGCGCTGGGTGAGACTCACAGCTCTGGACCCACCAGACACGACATAAATGATAACCAATGTGCCTATTATTATTGTTGTCAGGGTTAACGGCCAGCGTAAAATCGTTGAAAGTATTAAGGCTGGAGCGAACAACGTTATGCCGGCTGAAAGCCCTCGTATCATAAGGAACAAAATAGCCGCCAGGGATCTTGTCTTAGGGTCAAATCGCGTTTCAAGATATTCGTAAGCGGTGTATACCTTTAACCTGTAGTAGATCGGTACCATCGTAACGGAGATGATCACCATCGCCATTGGCAATCCAAAATAAAATTGAATGAAACGCATGCCATCCTCGATCGCCTGGCCCGGCGTAGATAAAAAAGTGATCGCGCTTGCCTGCGTTGCCATGATGGAGATCCCGATCATCCACCACTTAAGTGAATTATCTCCCTTCAGATAGCCTTCTATGTTCTTATGCCCCGTGGTTTTAAGAGCCCCATAACCGGCAATAAATATGATGGTACCAAATAAAACCAGCCAATCCAGATAGTTCATGCGAAATACTGTGTTAGGCAATAAAAGAGTACGATCTGGACAACAAGGACTGTCAACACGAGCCAATACCAATGACGCCAGCTCCTAAATACCGGTGGTTTTTCTTCTTGATCCATTAAGAGGGTTGGTCGTTAGGAGTATGAGTTATGAGTTATGAGTTATGAGTTGTGCGTCTGAGTGTGCGTAGGCGTGAGTTATGAGTTGGCGCGTGGGTGTGAGTGTGTTTGTTGACCTTATACCCTTATTACCTTATACCTTACTACCCCGCATCACTTCGCCTTGTTCTTAACCTTTGCGCTCTCGGGCTTCTTGAGCTTTTCCTGCTGACACAAGGTTTGCAAACAGTTTATAAGCACCTGGAACTCCTTCCGGCAATTCCCTGAAGAACGATAATCCCGTGTACACGTAGTAACCCTCCCCGTATTTGCTGACTAGCAGGCTGCCATCTTTGGGTTTTTCCCCTTTGTCGTTCATTGAAAGAAGAGCCTCGAAGTTAGGGTCCCATTTATTTGGATAATACAATCCGCGTTCCTGAACCCATCCCTCAAAATCCTTTTTCGTGATCTTGTTCGGAGTATTTAACAACGGATGGGCTGGATTGAGAAGGCGCACTTCGGAATCCTCTTCGGTCACCCTATCTCTCGATACGGTTAACGGATAAGGAGAAAATTTCTCTGTCTCAAGGTCTCCTGTCGTATTGTACTGCACCACCATCGTTCCACCCTGTTTTACATAGTCCAAAAGGTCGTTCATCATAAATGGAATACGCGTATTGACATTGATAGCACGGACTCCCAGTACAACTGCATCACATCTTTTCAAGTTTTCAGCAGTGACCTCTTCATTCTTCATTTCCCAGACCTCGTAGCCCATTGTCCTAAGCGCGGCGGGAACTTCGTCACCTGCACCCATTATGTATCCAATCACACTGCCCTCTTTTCTCAGGTTGATGCGTGAAACTGTCGCCTCTGCCCGGGGCAATAATGTCTGAGTTGGGATGTGATCGTAAGAAATCACGTGGAGCGATCTGTCATACACCTTTCCATCAAGCTCCGCAACTGCTTTCAATTTGGAATTGATTTCATTCTTAGAAGGAACCACGCTAAATGTGCGTGTGACCTCTTCTCCCATGGCATTGAGCTCAAACGGAATGGAAGCAGGCATAGATTGCCATCCAGCTGGAAGCTCCAACTTAAGGTTACCTGACAATTTCTTGAGGCTTGATGACTTGACCTGCACCCTTATTTCGCGAGGCCTTTCGTCGCTAAACATCATGACGTTGTCGGCAAGATTTACAAAAACCGGTGGCACAACTTCAAAAGGCCGCACCAGTTCACCTTTGACCGGATCTGTCCATTTATAACGGAGAGGCTGTACTACAGTTAATTTCTCACCACCAACTGTCAGTTGAAATGTAAAAGACACAGCTGGATCACTTTCGGGTTTCCCGATGAGAGTTTTGTCGTTCACCGTGAATAATCCTACGCCGTGAGGTTCCTTTAACCAATAGGGACCGGAATACGGCTTGTTTGTATTCACCAATCGGGTAGACTTGAACTGAACCGAAATATTGTTTTTCAGCAAGATGGATGCAGCGGAATCGAAGGATACATCGGATGATTGGATTCTATCGATAACTACGTCTACGGGCGAGCGGTTTATAAGCTCAAAACTTGTGATTACACGTTCTGACGGAGCAACCCAATAGTTATCCGCAGTGACGTCCAGAAACAATCCAAGGCAGTCTGAAATAAGCTGCTCCGTTTCTTTTAGCTTCCTTTTTTGCCAAACACCGGACTCGAGAGAGCCAATTGCTTTTCGGATCTCCAACAGTATGGGCAGGCTTGCTGACGGATTCTCGGCGTCAAACTCTTTGATAGCTTTGTCAACGAGACCCTGGACTTTTTCAGAGTTCTTCACCCTCTTCCATGTCATATCGATTCCGTCGAAAATATCCTTTTCAGCTTTTTCTCCTTTAATGTACTCGAGGAACTCGAGACGATCACCGCGCGATCCTCTCGATCCGAAACCCTGACTCTTATGCTGACTGCGACTTATCGCCGCTATCTCGGAATATGAAACTCCAAGAAGTGTACTATAACCACCTACATTGACGGAGATGATTCCTGGTGTGTTCTCGCTTATGGATTGGTTCCACCAGCGACCTGTATTTGTATAAAGTCGCTTTACCTGCCAGGTACCAAACTCAGCTACCTGTTCGGGGAATACAGTGGGTTGTGCTGCTACGTCAAAGGCCTCCTGCGCTAAAATAGCAGAGCCGGTATGATGGCCGTGGCCCGCTCTTTCATCTGGGGGAAACCGCGTTATGATAACGTCGGGTTGAAACTGCCGGAAGACCTTTACAACATCGTGAAGAACTTCCTGCTTATTCCAGAGTTTAAAAGTTTCGTCGGCCGATTTTGAAAAACCAAAATCATTGGCGCGTGTAAAGAATTGTTTGCCTCCATCGATTCTGCGAGCAGAAAGCAATTCCTGTGTACGGATCAAACCCAATAAGTCGCGTATTTCAGAACCGATCAGATTTTGTCCTCCGTCTCCACGGGTCATCGAGAGATAAGCGGCTTCGACCAGCCTTCCGTTTGCCATCTGTGTGATAATAGCCGTATTCTCGTCGTCGGGATGGGCCGCGACATAAAGTACGGATCCAAGAACATTCAGTTTTTTGAGTTTTAGCTTGATTTCAGCTGCATCGGGCTGGCGTTTGGACTGCGAAATTGCAAGCAGCGGAAGAAAAAACAAAAGGCATAATATCCTCATCATCGTTCAAATTCCTTTTGCGCGAATTAACGTAGAAAAATCAATTTAAGCGGTAAAGGTTTTTGCAGCATGCAATTGCACGTGTTGAAAGGCGGTTACAAGGCCACTTATAACGTATTGTGCGTGACGATCAGATTTTACCCCGTGTTTCGCCGTTTACCATGTAAGTGCCATCCTTCTCGAAATAGATCACAATTTTGCTTACTTGCTCCTTGTCCTCATCGAGAAAAAAGACTGTGTATTGGTAGGCACCCACGCGGTCCTTGATGTCATCTGTAAAGCCCAGGTCCAGTTTAAGGACCGTCGACGCATCGAACTTCTTATTAAAAACGTATTTAGAGCTGTTTTCAATAACCTTCACTCTTACTTCGTTCGGAGCCTGCTTTAATACTTTAAGATTCAAATAAAGGTATGGTAGTAGTCCGCTACCTCTGGTTTTTTCGCGTTCCTTTAGAGTTTGGTTCATTTCGATCTTGTTTGGATCGCGATCTGCACCCCGATCTTTGAATTCAAAATTTAACTTGAGTTCGAATTCATCAGAAGGTTTGTAAGGAAGATCCTCTTGAAATGAAAGCAACCCAAAAATGATCAGGATCAACGATTTCATAGGTATTACAATTCTACTCCTGAAAGTACTAAATTCTTACGAGTACTTTCCATTGAAGTTACTTCAATGTCATTATATATTCTGCCACGTCGGCAAGGTTTTGCTCGGTAAGCCCCAGCGATGCTGGCTCAGGCATAAGACTACTTTCCTGTTTCTTCCGGCTGCTAACACTTTTGGTGCTGATCACATGTTTTTTTCCACTGATGTCTTTTAACACCACGGTCTGTTCACCATCTGCGATTATAAAACCAAACAAAGACTCACCTTCAGTCGTGGTGATTAACCACGGCTCATAACCAAACACTATTGCCGCGCTCGGATTAATAATCGCATCCAATAATCCATGTCTGTCAAACTTCTTCTGAACAAAGGTCAGGTCAGGACCAATATCACTACCGTTGTTTTTTACCTTGTGGCATGTGACGCAATTTGCTTCAAATACCCGTCTGCCTTCAACCGCGTCATGTTTCAGCCCCGTTACTGTATTGATGGAATAACTTGTCCCGGTCGCACTTCGAAATACATTGGAAGCCTGAATGCGAACACCAGCGTCGGGATTCTTAAAAATGACTTTCTCCACGACGGGATACAGATCCCGTGGAAGTTTATTTTCCGAGGCCATGGTTATTAACATCTGACCGCCGATTGGATTCTTCGCCATGTCTTGCGCACTCCATTTTTTTTCGTCGAAGGGCAAATGTTCATCCATTATCTTTCCCATTTTCACCTTCATGGAAGCCAGCTGTCGTTGGTGCTCAGTGTCTATGCCGGATTTCTTCCAATCAAACAACGCAAACCAGTCATTACTTTGACGGAATGCCACCCAGTATGAAGCTTGTTCTTTTACATCCGGCAGAGAAGACTTTGACAACTCAATCATAGCAAGCACTGCCTCTTTTGTATTAATGAATGAAAGTGCAGTCAATGCCTTCGATCGCTCCTGTTCTGATACTCGCGTATCGCCGGCCCTGATCTTCAGGTCATTCAGCGAGGACACCGGATGTAACCGCCAGGTAAAGGACGCAAATGCTTCACTCCATTCGTGAGGTTTCTGATTTTCAGCATTGTGAATGTTACTGACAACCTTATAAAAATCTTCGTCATTGCCTTCAACAGCCGACGCTATACATTCCAGGTACCATCTGTCCGCTTCCATTGTATGTTTCGGCGAGCACCTGCAGTATTTCCTTCGTTTTTTCATATGGAACTCCATTCAAAGCAATCGCAACCTCCCGCCGGACAAACGGCGATCTATCGCGTTTCAGTTCTTCGGCGTATGGTAATATATCAGGTTCAGTCTGACGCAGCGTCCGCAACGCTACCGCACGGATCATAGCATCCTCGTGTTTGAGAAGCCTTATCGTTTCTGCTTTTCCTCTTTCGCCCAATTGCGACAACAACCAAACGGCACGTGCCTGCACGTAAGGATTATTGGCTTCGAGCAACTTCATTACCGGTGAGATCGCATCAGCCTTTCTCGCCTTCAGTAATTGAAACGCAAGTGCGCGCACATTGATGGCCGGGCTTCTAAAAGCCTCGATCTGCCCTTCCAAGGATCCGAGGTCGAGCGTCGGCGCCTTCAGACTTTTTCCTTTGGGAAGTATCCTGTAGATCCTGCCATAACCCAACGAGTCGTGCATCTGATGACCTCCGACTACGGGATCATACCAATCAGCGACGTAGATGGCGCCATCTGTGCCGATCGTCACATCACTTGGACGGAACCACTTGTCGTGATCCGTGTTTTGTGCGCTGTCGTTCCAAACGTACCCTTCGTTATCGGACTTAAGTGAAGTGATAAAATTCTCACGCTTAGGAAGGTCGTATCCGGATTCCGTCATAATAGGATGATATCCAAATATCACATTGCGTCCTGCATCGGCGCTTAATAATAGGCCACGATACTTTTCACCCAACGCATCTCCTTCATTCAGCACAATACCTGTTGGAGCACCCGCCCCACTCTTATCTCCCGCCGGCATAACACCAGGATCATCCTGATGCCAGTGTGCTGTGAAGATATCCTGCCAGGGCCGTTGATCTGCCTGCCAATAGCGTGTACCGTCAGTGCTAAAGTATCCTGCATTGCCACCTTCCATCAGCCACGATGTGCGACAGGCAACAACCTGATCATCATTGTCGTTCTGCCAAAAATTTCCATACGAGTCAACTGCTGTCTCATACGAATTTCTAAAGTTATGCCCCAATACCTTTAACCCGGTTCCATCAGAATTCATCCTCAACAGTAATCCTCCCACCCAAATCTTTCCATCGTCGCTTCTCATGTTGCCCTGGTTCTTTTTGTTATAAGGCGAACCTCCAGTATAGATACTGCCGGAGCGGAGGGTCCAACCACCTTTATCCGTCACTACGTGCGGGCCGGCATTGCCGGTGTTGAAATACCAATTGCCATCCGGTCCACTGACGACAGCATGCAACGAATGGTCGTGATCCAATCCTCCAAATCCAGTTAATATAATTTCCTTTTTTTCCGGTTTGTCATCACCGTCTGCATCGGTGTAAACGATCAGGTTGGGTGAACAGGACACGATCACTTTATCACCGATCACCGCAATGCCCAATGGCGACACGAGATCTTTATCTTCCACAAAAACTTTTGAAATGTCGGCCTTGCCATCCTGATCGGTGTCCTCAAGGATCATGATCCTGTCCCCTTTCGAATGATGCAGCGTATGTGTCGAGTCGTTGTTAAAATTTCTGTAGTTGACAGCTTCTGTGATCCAGATCCTGCCTTTGATGTCTACGTCAATATCCGTTGGATTGAAAAACATCGGCGACTCTGCCCACAATGTGGCTTCGAGATCGTCGGGCAAATAAAGCAAGGGTGTATCATTCTCGTTCGGCTTGCACCCAGCTAGAATTAATGTAGAAAGTCCGATGAAAAAGATACGGTTCATCATTCAACGCAATACATCACTTATTAAAAATATCTTTTAAGAACTTCAGGTTATAACGATAACTTTCGATGATATCGGCGCCTTTAGGAATTGCACCCTCGATCTGCATCCAACCATCGCCGACATAGCCCATCTCTATCAGTGTTTCACCAATCTGTTTCCAGTCCAGCGTTCCCTTGCCCAGAAGGAAGCCATTCTCTTTCATATGCAGCTCGCAGATTGCTTCCTTACCGAGAAACTTGATTTCCTTTATCACGTCATATCCGGCATCCGCAGAGTTTCTGAAATCGTAATATACCTTTAATGCATTCGATCCAACTTTCTGAATGATATCCACCAGTTCGGTCGCACTAAGGTAAGATTCAATTCCCAACGTAATGCCCATACGCTCTGCTTTAGGCGCAACGTTTTTCAGGCGACGTATTACTTCCTGCTTTCCTTTTTCATCCCCCCGAAGGTCATTCTTGTGAAAGAATGCGAGAAGGATAACTTTAACTCCCAGATTCTTCGCTACGTCAATGCTATCGGACACCCAGATCTCGGTTTGAGGATCTTCCTTATATGGCACGTTGTTCAGTTCGGCGATAGCCAGGCTGGAAATCTTAATACCGCTTTCTTTCGATTTGTCGAGGTAAAGTTGCTGCCTGGATTTATCTCTGAGGTGCAGATTGTTCTGCAAATTTCCAAGATTGACCTGGACTCCCTCAAGTCCGATCTCCTTCGCCACATCAAAGGCACCAGGGTCACTGCTCTTTCCGATCGACCAATCACAGGCACTGATCCGCAATTGTTGAGGTACGCCCCCAAACATCCGGTGATCTGTAAATGAATTCAAAGCCAGGAATGCTCCAGCACGTTTTAACAGCGACCTCCGCGTGATTCCCGTTTTTATTTCATTATTAGACATAATAACTACGATGAAGCTATTCGAAGTTAAATTGAACTTAAATTTTCATGAATGCAACTTAAGGTCAAAGTGACTTTTTGAATATCTTTGACCGAAAACCTTCCGCTTACAAATCCCAGACATGCTTAGTAGAACGCTCTTGTTTTGTTTCATCCTATTGCAGACCAATGTTTTCGCGCAGGATGAATTTTACACATTGACACCTTTATCTCTAAATGATCTATCAGCATTTAAGGCGCCATCCAAGAACTGGAAGATAAAAGCAAACATTTCAGGAGGCTTCAACGACGCAAAATCAAAATCGGAATCGGGTACTGGAGTACTATACAATGATTTTGATGAGGGAGCTCAATTCAAACCGGAAACTAACCTTGTAACAAACCAGGAACATGGCGATATTTTTCTTTCCCTGGATTTTAATATGCCTAAGGGTTCGAACTCCGGGATCTACCTCCAGGGACGATACGAGATCCAACTGTTCGACAGTTGGACTGTAAAAACTCCCCGTGTTACGGATTGTGGAAGCATCTATGAACGATGGGATGAAAGCCGACCCGAAGGAAAAAAAGGATTTGAGGGACATCCAGCCAGAACGAATGCAGCCTTTGCACCTAATCTGTGGCAACACCTTGAGATAGAATTCAGAGCCCCGCGGTTTGACGCCACTGGCAAGAAGATCGAGTCAGCTCAATTTGTGAAAGTAGTTCTCAACGGTATTGTGATCCATGAACACGTAATTCTTTCAGGACCCACGCGAGCTTCGGCATTTAACGATGAAAAGGCCATGGGACCAATTGTGATTCAGGGCGATCATGGTCCGGTTGCATTTCGCAATATCCAATATGCGTTGCTTGATGAGTTCAAAGTTTCCTTTGATGAATTGACCTACGAGTATTATGAGGGTGATTTCAACGAATTACCTAAAGTTGAACCCCGCCACCTGGTAAGAAAAGGTAGTGCTGAGGCAATTGACGTCAAGCTCGCTGACAATCCTAATAAAATGTGTCTTGTGTTTAATGGAAAGATCAATCTGAAGGAAAGCACCGATTATCAGTTCATCATTAAAAAAATCGGCAAAGCAAGATTAAGTGTCGATGGTCAGGAAATCATACGAACCCGCGAACTATTTGAGGATTATGTCGTATCGCGCAAATTAACTGCAGGGGTGCACACTATAGAATTCGCTTATCTCAAAGATTTCGCCTGGGCGCCAACCGGTGTTGGACTTTACATAGGAAAACTAAATTCGCGTCCTCAGGCCATGCATACACCTGCATCATTACCTCCGCTTCCGCCCACGCCGCTTATCGACGTAGCGCCAACGGCCAGGCCAGAGTTGGTTCGTTCTTTCATGATGCACAACGGAAAGAAGAAAACTCATGTTATATCGGTCGGCGATCCGACTGGAGTACACTATTCATATGATTTGAATCAAGGAGCGTTGCTGAAGGTTTGGCGTGGTGAATTCCTGAATGTTACAGAAATGTGGTATGAACGCGGTGAGCCCCAGGTATCGACTTCAATGGGAGCTGCGGTCGAGTTTAATGGAAAATCTTGTCTGGGATTAGTTGCTGATGAAAAAACTACATTGCCCGATACATTAAATGATCGTTCCGATTTCTTGTACAAAGGATATTCATTAGATGCATCTGGCTATCCCACATTCAGCTATCTCTACAAAAACGTGACAGTGAAAGATTCCATTGTTCCGTTAGATGGGACGCGGGGAATAAAACGCACACTTAGTGTTTCGAACGTCCCTTCTACCGGCACGTTCCTGCTGCGGCTGGGAGAAGGAAACACTATCATACAGGTGTCGGAAAGTGTATTCGCTGTGGATGATCAGCACTATTACATTCAGGTTGCTTCCGGTCCTAACAAAACTTTTTTGAGGACTGTCGGTAACAAGATAGAACTGGTAATGGTCGTCAAGAGCAACGCTCCTTCACAAATAACTTATTCACTACTATGGTAATGTTCCTGGCTTGTACTATGAGGGTCATAAGTTCGATGAAGTTAATATTGACACTAATATTTATTAGCTCAATACTTTTGTGCCGGGCGCAGACTACACGACCACTCACTGAAGAGGATTTTTACGAACTGCGGACCATATCGATTCCTGAAGACATCAAACTTGAAGTGGGTGGAATGGCCGTTTTAAAAGATGGCAGGGTTGCGGTGAGCACTCGTCGGGGTGAGATCTGGATGATCGACAACGCTTATAGCTCTCAACCTCACTACAGCCGCTTCGCTTCCGGTATGCACGAAGTGTTGGGATTAACGTACAGGAATGGATCTTTTTATTGTACTCAACGAGGCGAGCTAACGAAAGTAACGGATACCGACAATGATGGTAGAGCAGACCTTTACCAGCCAATCTATAAGTTCGATCTCAGCGGCAATTACCACGAATATGCTTACGGTCCCATTTTTGACAAACAGGGTGATATGTATGTAGCCCTAAACGTGGCTTGGATCGGATACGGTGAAGGATTGGGCAAATGGCATGGATGGTTGCTAAAGATCAAGGAAGATGGAACGATGGAACCTTTTGCGACAGGCCTTCGGTCGCCCGCCGGCATTATGGTTAATTCCTCCAATGATATCTTCTATTCAGAGAACCAGGGCGACTGGGTGGGATCTGGCAGAATTACGCATCTTGAGAAGGGAGATTTCGCGGGCAATGCAGGTGGACTGCGGTGGACAAAAGAACCCGAATCACCATTGAAGCTCACGCGAGAAGAGCTCGCCAAAGTTGATAACGGTCAGCCTATGCATGAGGCCGCAAAAATCATCAAAGAGCTCAAGGTTCCCGCGGTCTGGTTTCCTCATACGTTAATGGGCATCTCAACGGCGGATATCCTTGAAGACACAACTGCAGGCGCTTTTGGACCATTCGCTGGTCAATATTTTGTAACTGACCAGGGACATTCGAAGATCATGAGAATGACCCTCGAAAAAGTAAACGGCAAATACCAGGGAGCATGTTTCCCGTTCCGCGAAGGATTTGCTTCAGGTTTGATCAGGCTGAGGTTCGGACTCGATGGATCTGTTTTCGGAGGCATGACGAGCCGCGGTTGGGCCAGCACGGGTACTGCACCCTATGCGCTGCAACGGTTGGTCTGGACGGGGAAAGTTCCGTTTGAAATGAAGAACATCCAGGCGAAGACGGACGGTCTTGAAATTGAATTTACTTCGCCTGTCGATAAAAAAATTGCCCAGGATGCAATGAGGTATGAAGTAAACGGTTTCACATACCACTATCATCACCATTACGGAAGTGAAGTCTTCAATCAGAAAAGGGCGAATCTGAAAGGTATCATAGTCTCTGATGATGGATTGAAAGTCCGTTTGGTCATCGATAGCCTCCGCGAAGGATACATTCATGAAGTCAGACTCCATGATATGAAATCAGCGACCGGCCTGAACCCATTACATAACTTCGGTTTTTATACATTAAATAATATTCCTGCTGGCGAGAAAGCTGTACTTGCAGAACATCAGATCGTGCGCCATCATCATGTAGTTGCAGTTGGGGCGGTAGCAACAAAGTCAGCAACGACGCCAGCGCCGGTTGCCAAGAATGCTCCGAAGAGACAATTAAAAATGCCTACATCTTGGAAACAGCCCGATCAGGTGATTGCGGTTGGAACAAAACCGGGATTAAAATATGACATAACGGAAGTACAGGTAAAAGCAGGTAGCAAGATCAAACTCATCTTCAACAACAACGACGACATGACGCACAATGTAGTGATCGTAAACCCAGGCACTGCTAAAGAAGTTGGCGACCTAGCATTCAACCTCGGTCTAACCGGATCTCAAATGAATTATATTCCAGCATCATCAAATGTGCTCTTTCACACCAATCTGATACAGCCAGGAAGCTCGGAGACAATTTACTTTAACGCGCCGTTGAAGCCGGGCAATTACACTATCCTTTGTACTTACCCGGGCCATGCGATGATCATGCAGGCGAATTTGAAGGTTGTTAAATAGCTGCAAGCCGCAAGCTTCAAGCTTCAAGCCATAAACCATAGGTGCAGGCGTATCGTTTTGTGTGCTTTCGCACACATGTAAAAAAGTTTTTAAAAGACTCTATAAATATTCTTATTGCGAGATCATTTGTATTGTTTCTAAGATCATGGACTTTGGATTTCATAATTAAAATCGAATGAAGAATAATAACAGCAGCTTAAAGGGAAACTCCCGAAGGGACTTTATAAAGAAGTCTGTATTTGCGTTGGGAGCTTTTGCCATTGTCCCCCGCCATGTGCTGGGAGGAAAAGGGTTCCTCGCACCAAGTGATACACTCACAAAAGCTATCATCGGTGTTGGTGGCATGGGCCGTGGTCACATTGAATACGAAGGGACAAAGCTCCTTGCAATGTGCGACGTAGATAAAGTACACCTTAAAGATGCTATTGCTTTAGCAGGTGGCAATGTGAGAGGGTATTCTGATTTCAGGGAACTCTTGGCACAACCTGACATTGATATCGTTCACATAGCAACACCACCGCACTGGCATGGGATCATGTCCGTAATGGCCGCGCAGGCTGGAAAAGATGTATGGTGTGAAAAACCTATGACCAGGACTATCGGCGAAGGCAAACGGGTAGTTGAAGCAATGGAACAATACGGACGGATGTTCCGACTAAATACATGGTTTAGATTCAAAGACAATTTCTACGGATTAGGAACCACGGTAAAGCCGTTGAAGAAAGTTGTGGATAGTGGAATTCTTGGCTGGCCTTTAAAAGTAACTATCAGCGGCGTCACAGGATTTAACTGGAAGTTTTACTGGGTCGGCAAAACGAATCTTCAGCCTATGCCTGTACCTGATGAACTGGATTATGATATGTGGCTGGGTCCAGCACCTTATAAACCTTATAACCCCCATCGTGTTCACAGCACTTTCAGAGGCTATTGGGATTATGATGGTGGAGGACTGGGTGACATGGGGCAGCATTACATCGACCCTGTACAATACATATTAGGTAAAGACGACACCAGTCCTGTTCGCGTGGATGTCGATTCACCACAACAACACGATGATGCAGTCGGTACGTGGAGGCGAATCGAATTTACGTATGCCGACGGTTGTAAAATCATTCTCGACGGTGAGAACAAAGACGCTAATGTTCCATACATCGAAGGGCCAAAGGGTAAGATCTATCGTGGATTCAAGTCTGACATACCGAACATCCTCAAAGTGGTCGATACATTCCCCGACCCTGAACCACAGGTTTCTACTTTCAGTGAGTCCGTTATCTCCCGGAAGAAGTTTGGGTTGAATGAAATCAACGGTCATCGTTCCAGCACTATTGTAAACATCGGAAAGATCGCGTTGCAACTGGGAAGGTCCCTGGAGTTCGATCCAGTCAAACAGGAATTCGTCAATGATGAAGCTGCAAACCGGCTTATCAACGAACCTATGCGGGGCCCCTGGAAAATCTAATATTATAACACAGCGACTGAAAATGAAATCAATCAAAAAATTATACATACTCCTACTGCTCCTTGTCCTTTGTCTGCCGGCAATCGCACAAGATCAGCGACTATTAAAAACAAAAGTGGCCGACGTTCTTGCATTGCTTCCCGCGACTGACAATGAACAAGGCAAGAGATTGTATCAAGATATATTAAACCTCGGGGACGAAGGTATGGTGATGGTCATGGACGGCGTCGTTCCGAACGGAAACGCTGCCGGAACTTCCTCGCGTTACGCTGTTTCGCTACTTACGCATTATGCCACATCACGCTGAGGACAAATCAAAAATAGAAAACACCTATTTGGTCGCATTGAGCAAAGCAACTGACCCAGAGGTAAAGGCTTATTTCATTTCAAACCTCAAGCTTGTTGGTTCTAATGAATCGGTAAAACCATTAGCAACTTATATAGGAGATAAGGATTTGTTTGATCCGGCTGTTTCCGCGCTGGTATCCATCAATACTGCTGATGCCAAACAAGTCTTGTTGTCCAATCTCAATAGTCAAAACCCGGAAGTGCAAGTTAAGCTTACGAAGGCGTTAGGAAGATTCAGGTATCAGCCTGCGCTGGAGTCTATAACGAAAAATGCATCAAGCGATAATTTACTTCTGAAGAAGGCTTCCTTATGGTCGCTCGCGCTCATCGCTGATCCGGGATCATCAAACATATTACTGCAGCAGGCAACCAACACGGGATTTAAGAATGATCCTTCAGAGGCTACAAATGCCCTTGTTGAATATCTGCATCAGGTTTCAGCAAAAGGAAATACGGCATTGGTCAAAGAAATAAGTAAAGCAATTCTTGAAAAGACAACAGACCCTTTGCAACAGCATTACAGGTTGGCCGCCATCAAAGAACTTTCAAAGGCTGATCCGCAAGGCTCACTGAAGCTGCTGGTACAGGAGCGCAGTAAGTTCGACAGCGAATATCAAAAGGAAATACTAAAGATCGCATCAAGATCAGCAAACACACCGGATGCAATAAAACGTTGGCAGAAAGAACTTAAGAAGGCAACGGGAGGATCGCAGGCAGACATCTTTACGATGCTCGTATCATCCAATCCCAATGACCCATCCATTGAGACCCTGCTTACACAAGGGATATCCTCCGAAAATCCGCAGGTCAGGATGGCCGCAGCCAACGAGATGGCCAGGCGTCGAAACGCGAAGTATTTGCCGGCAGTGTTGGACTACCTGGTCAAATCAACTGATGATGGAGAGATCGCCGTTGCAACAGATGCTGTTCTTCGGCTTGCTGACAAGAACGCCGCTGGAGCAATAGCATCCAGGACCAATGGCGCGGCGCCGAAGTCCAAGGCGGCACTGATAAAGATCCTTGCTGCACGCAGAGACACCGAACATTTTGATGTCGTCGCAAAAGAAATCTCGTCAACGGATGCTCTGGTCAAAAGTGCGGCTCTGGAGGGTCTTCCAAATGTGTCAGCAAATAAAAACGTGAGCGAACTTCTTAAGATGCTAGCCGCCTCTCAAAATGATAATGAAATCAAAGCCATTCAATCGGCCCTGATAGCATCCATCGATAACAGCTCAGTTTCGCTTGTCAATGAAGCTTATGCAAAAGACAAAGTCAAAATATTGCCCGTTCTCCCCTACCTGAATGATAAGAGCGCGCTTGAAAAAGTTGTATCCACATTTTATCATGGAAATGAAAAGGAAAAAGAAGTGGCATTTGAAGCACTTCGAAACTGGCAGGACAATGAGGCCGCCAGGACACTGCTGGCTATCAGAAAAGATCCGGCTTTGAAAAAATATCACGAAGCAGCCTTTTCATCATTTATTTCACAGGTGGGAAAATCCTCATTGCCCGATGATCAAAAACTTTTGATGCTACGCGAAATCATGCCTTTGGCAGCAGATAAAAAAGAAAAAACAATGGTACTCAGAGCCGCAGGCAGCATCCGGACCTTCCTATCGCTTGATGTTCGTATCGAAATACATTGACGACCCTGATGCAAGTGCGGCCGCAAGCAGGTCCGCGATGCAAATCGCGTTACCTACAGCCGATGCAAAACCCGGATTGACCGGCATCGAAGTACGCAATACGCTCCAACGCATGCTCGACAAACTTACAGGCGACGACAGCCAGTATGAACGCATCGACATCCTCACTTACCTTGAAAGTCTGCCATACACAAAAGGATTTGAGCCGATCTTCAATGGAAAAGATTTTACAGGATGGCAAGGGCTTGTTGAAAATCCCATTGCACGATCAAAGATGACGAAAGAAGTACTCGCGAAAAAGCAACAGGAAGCTAACGCGAAAGTCAGTAATAACTGGAGTGTGAAAGACGGCAACATTGTCTTCCAGGGAGACGGCGCTAACCTGTGCACTACTCGCAAGTACGGAGATTTTGAGATGATAGTGGATTGGAAGATTTCAAAGAACGGCGACAGCGGAATTTATTTACGAGGTTCTCCACAGGTACAGATCTGGGATGTTGCACGTGTGGACGATGGAGCGCAGGTAGGATCGGGCGGACTGTATAACAATGAAAAGGCGCGTAGCACACCGTTAGTGGTGGCTGATAATCCGGTGGGCGAATGGAATACCTTCAACATCAAAATGATCGGCGATCGCGTTACGGTCTATCTAAATGGCGTACTTGTCGTTGATAATGTCGATATGGAAAACTATTGGGACAGAAAACTTCCCATCTTTTCTGAGGAAGCTATTGAGCTCCAGGCGCACGGCACGGAACTCGCCTTCAGAGATATATATGTGAAAGAACTAAGCTCAAAAGCTTATGAATTGACAAAGGAAGAAAAAGAACAAGGGTTCGAAGTATTGTTCAATGGAAAAGATCTGAACAATTGGGTCGGTAACAAGACCGATTACGTTGTCGAAGATAATACCATCGCGATATATCCCACTAAAGAAAGTCACGGCAACCTGAATACTGAAAAAGAATACTCGGATTTCATCTTCAGGTTCGAGTTCCAGTTAACCCCTGGCGCGAATAACGGACTGGGTATACACGCTCCACTAGATGGTGATGCAGCCTACGTAGGCAAAGAGATTCAGATACTCGACAATACCGCCCCGGTCTACTCGAAGCTGGAAGTATGGCAGTACCATGGTTCTGTTTATGGTATTCTTCCCGCGAAACGCGAGTTCCTGAAACCGGTAGGCGAATGGAACCAGGAAGAAGTTTATGTTAAAGGTGACATCATCAAAGTAACTCTTAATGGTACCGTTATCGCAGAAGGTGATTTGAAGAAGGCTACAAAGAACGGAACACTAGACCACAAAGACCATCCTGGCCTGAACCGGCACTCGGGACACATTGGATTCCTGGGCCACGGGACCGTTGTAAAATTCAGGAATATCAGGTTAAAGGATTTGACCAAGTAAACACAACGTTATGGCTGGACTCCCTCAGCGGCTTTATTCTTTGGATGCGCTTCGCGGCTTTGATATGTTCTGGATTATGGGTGGAGAAGAAGTCTTCCATAGTCTTGCTACGATCACAGGCTCACCCGCAATGAAAGCGATATCAGAACAACTGACGCATCCTGACTGGCACGGCTTTCACTTCTATGACTTGATTTTTCCGCTTTTCCTTTTCCTTGCCGGCGTTGCAACGCCTTTTTCGGTCGGGAAAGAGTTGGAAAAAGGTAAATCCCGAAATCAGCTTCTAGTAAGAGTTATAAAACGTGGATTGATCCTGGTTTTGCTGGGAGTCATTCATAACAATCACCTTGAATTAAAGCCCATTGCTGAAATCCGTTTTGGAAGCGTGTTAGGCAGGATCGGTCTTGCTTACATGTTCGCAAACATTATTTACTTATACACAACACAACGCGGTCAGGTCATCTGGTTCTGTTCGTTGCTTTTAGGTTATTGGTTTTTCCTTTTGTTCAACGCAGCACCCGGATTTGAACGAGGTGATCTCACCATGGAAGGAAATTTTGCATCGTACATCGATCGTATGATAATGCCAGGAAAACTCTATCTGACCATACATGACCCTGAAGGACTCGTTTCCACCATTCCGGCAATAGCCACAGGGTTGTTAGGTATTTTTGCTGGTAATCTCTTAAAGAACGCGCCATTGACACCCGAACAGAAGTCTTTGCGCCTGCTGATTATAGGAGTTGCGTTCATTGTGATCGGCCAGCTCTGGAATATTGTGTTCCCTATCAATAAAAACCTTTGGACCAGCTCTTTTGTAATGCATGTGGGAGGGCTAAGCCTGGTACTGCTCGCGTTGTTCTTTTATGTGATTGATGTCCGAGGTATCAAACGTTGGGCATTTTTCTTTAGCGTCATCGGAATGAATTCAATTCTGATTTATATGTCCGGCCAATTCATCGACTGGGGGTATACTACGGAAGCTATTTTCAAATGGTTTATCGATTTAGTTGGCGAACCCTACAACATTTTAATATTCGCCATTTGTCTTATCCTCATAAAGTGGGTGTTCTTGTATTTCCTTTACAAAAAGAATGTGTTCTTACGGGTGTAGGACAGTCGTACCTGTTAAGAAGTAAATGTTAATTTGAAAGGTTGCGTTAACGGTCGTCGCAGCGATGAGGTGACTGCCGGTGTCGCGGAGGAGAGTGTGAATACTTTTGGAAATGTGAAGGCGCGACCATTTCCATCCGCTCCATAACCCCAGCCTAAAGGCTGGGGCAATTGATGCGTTGCTCTCTTAGAGTGTGGCACGCCCTCGCACACACACCAACTCCCGCCTACCCCGATGCATCGGGGCTTCGGACAGGCATACTAACGCATAACTCATAACTCATAACTCATAACTTATAACTCATAACCGAACGGCTTCGATTTGCGCGAAATAGCCGTTGATCGCTTTTTTTAAACACTCGTATCAAATAACACCCAAACTTCAGCATTAAAACAATTTGCATTTTATCTTACGTTACCATTAGGATCGGAATATGTTGAAGGCCTTGGCACTTTTTGTTTTGCTGTTGAATGGCTGGTGTCTGATTACAGTCACGGCACAAAATCGCGCGCCAGCGTTTGAAATGAACGAACGGCTCGGGCGCGGCATCAATATGGGCAACTGCTTCGAGGCCCCATCCGAGGAAGAATGGGGAAACCCCTGGAAACCGGAATACTTCAAGATCATGTCTGAACTGGGATTTGATCATGTCCGACTTCCGGTCCGTTGGGAAACTGATACCCGTAGCATGCCAGCGTCTCCGTATACGATTAGCTCAACGTTCCTTGATCGCATCCAACAAGTGGTTGATACCGCGCTGAAGTACAAACTCCACATCATCGTGAATATGCATCATCACGAGGCGCTTTACGAAAATCCAGCGTCGCAAAAGGCACGTTTCTTATCCCAGTGGAACCAGATCGCTACTCATTTCAAAGACCATTCAGATAGCTTGCTGTTTGAAGTTTTGAACGAACCTCATGGAAATGTAACACCCGCCGTCTGGAACGAATATTTTGCTGATGCATTGGCCGAGATCAGGAAGTCCAATCCCACACGCGTTGTGTTGATGGGGGTCGCGGAGTACGGCGGTCTAGGAGCAATATCTCAGCTTGAGCTTCCTGATGACGAATACATCATTCTTTCGCCGCACTACTACAATCCATTTAACTTCACGCATCAGGGAGCTGAATGGGTTGGCCCCGACGCCGACGCATGGTTAGGTACTGTTTGGAATGACACTGAAGCCGATCGTCAAACTGTCGAAAGTGAGTTCGGTTTTGCTCTTTCATTTTCGGATGAAAACCATATACCCATTCACGTCGGGGAGTTTGGTGCGTATAGCAAAGCCGATATCGAATCGCGTGAACGTTGGACTACTTTTCTTGGCCGTTGGTTCGAAAGCAAAAATATGAGCTGGGCTTATTGGGAGTTCAGCGCCGGCTTTGGCATCTATAATCCCGCCACCAAAGAATTGCTCACCCCTCTGGTAGACGCATTGCTTCATAATGAGATGCCCGAAGCAACTCCCGTCTCGTCAACTCCCATTTACACGAGTAATTTTTCGAATGGAACCGACGGATGGACTTTGACCAACCAGGGAGGAGCAGCATCTTCATTAGCTTCCACCGGGGGCAAGCTAAACGTTTCGATTACCAACGGCGGTACAGAATCATGGCATGTGCAGCTGGTGAAGAGCAATATTCCACTAACAAAAGGCAAGACGTACCGGATATCGTTCAAGGCACAGGCGGCAGCTAACCGGAGTGCGACGTTTTACGCCGGAAAGGCAAGCGACCCGTGGAACGCCTACAGCGGATACAATGGCATAAGCATTGGTACTACGGAAATCTCTTACACGAATTCTTTTGTCATGAACAATCCGACGGATCCGGCGTCACGACTGGTTTTTGATCTTGGAACTAACGTTAACGGTGTTTTCGTCACTGACATAAAGGTGGAAGAATTAACTACCGCGATCACTTCCGTGGAACAACCGGTCTCAATAATGCCATCAGCTTATCCAAATCCCGTTGCCAAAACCCTTTACATTGATCAACTCGACTCATACGATGAGGCCACCGTACATGATATGCGTGGACAAAGGCTCCTTCGCTTTGTGATTTCTCCAGGAATGTCGGCTCTTGATCTTGAAGGCGTCGCACCCGGATTCTATGTGCTTTCCCTTAGGGGAAATGGTCGTCACGATTATGTGAAGGTGGTGAAAGAATAATATTCGCTCCGGAAAAACTTACAGGACCCCGTTATCAACTAGCTGATCCATCCATGGACTTTGCATATCCATTCGCCTCAAAATTTGCTAATTTTATCAAAAGGGTCTTTTCTTCCATTAAAGTCATTGGGTTATGAAAAATTTCAGCCTACCTCGATTTCTTGTTTTATTATCCATCACAGTTGCAGGTATATCCGCACAAAATGGATTTGCGCAAGAGTGGAAGTTTGAATCACAACGCGATCAGATCAGTCCACGATGGTACGCCGATACTAAAACAACATTTCCATAACAAGTCAACGCTAGGCCTGGCAGGCGGAGGAAAAGAATATGCCGATGGTCATTGGTCGAAGACTGTTGCTGTGGAAGCGGGACAGTATTATCAGTTCAGAACATTCTTTAAGACCGCGAAAGTCGAAGAACCCGGCCGTTGCATTCAAGGCCGAGTGATCTGGCTGGACAACGCGGGTAAGCAATTGGGTTTCACGGAATATCCTGTTACCTCTTCCTCTAAATCACCTGAGGGTTGGAACATCATGGAAAATCTTTATCAATCACCTTCAGGTACAACAAAAGCAAAGCTCGAACTACACTATCGTTGGGACGCAGATGGAACTGTGAATTTCACAGAAGCGATCTTCGAAAAAGCGACGCCACCCCTTGCACGCAAGGTAAAGCTAGCTACCGTTTTCCATCGTCCGCGGAACAGCAAATCACCTCAGGAAAATCTGGAGCAGTTTTCAGCTTTAATTAAGCAGGCGGCGGATCAGAAGGCTGACATTGTGTGTCTGCCCGAAGGAATAACAATCGTTGGAACGGACTTAAACTATGTTTCCGCAAGCGAGCCGATACCCGGAAAAACAACGGAATACCTGGGTAACGTCGCAAAACAACATAACCTTTACATTGTCGCCGGGATCCTGGAGAAAGACGGCGATGTAGTGTATAACACCTCAGTGCTTATTGACCGGAAAGGAAATCTTGCAGGAAAGTATCGCAAGGTCAGTCTTGCCACGCGAAGAGATCGATGGTGGTGTAACGCCCGGAGATGCGACACCCGTATTCGATACAGACTTTGGACGCATTGGTATGATGATCTGTTGGGATGTCACTTTCCCTGAAACAGCACGTGCACTCGCGCGACAAGGTGCTGAAGTTATCTTTCTTCCTATCTGGGGTGGACATGTAAAACTGGCTATGGCCCGCGCGTTAGAGAACCAGGTGTACTTAGTATCGTCATCGTACGATATGATCTCCGCTGTATTTGATCTTGAGGGAAACGTTTTGAAAGAGGCAACGACAGAGAATCCCGTTATCGTAACGGAAGTTGATCTCAACCAACAAAAGTTGTGGCCCTGGATCGGTGACCTGAAGAGCAGAATACCTCGCGAAATGCCAACGCAGAAGGCTGTGGATGTGGGCGGCTATTAGGTTTGCAAAAGCTTCAAGCTACAAGCCGCAACTACAAGCTACAAGCTACTACTGCAAAATTTGAGGGAACTACGCTAAAGCTTGAAGCTTGTCATCTCCGTATTTCTATCTAGACACAATAAGCTAAAGAGAGGCATCCCCATTACACTAATCCTTGACGATGTCATTGGAGACACGTCTGAAATTTCTTAACATTATAAGCCCGTTGGAAGAATGTTTGGCTGTGATGTTCGTCCTAAGGAGAATTCATCCTGAAGTCTTTGCCAGCTCCGTTCACTTCTCGTGAGAGCGCAATTGAGCGTCGGAGTATAAAAATTCTTTCAACAAAACATTTTGAGAAATTCGATTACTGAACTCGTTATAAACATTAAATCGATTTCACCATGAAAACTCCCAACACACTTTTTCTTGGAATTGCATTAACCGTGCTATTTGCCAATTGTTCGGACTCCGACGACGCAGAGCCAAAAAGAAAAAAAGACGGCGTTTTGATAGCTCATTATCCACTGGTAAGCGATGGTGTGGATGTTACTGGAGTTAATGATCCAATGAATTTGACAAACGCACCATTTAAAAACGAGGGAGTTTATTGTAATGGAATCTATGCTTATTCGTCAGACCCTGAGTTTTGCGTCGCGGAAACTCCACCAATAGCCTCGCTTGACGTTGAATCCTTTTCGATAAGCCTGGAATTTTTGGTAACAAAAACCATTAACCAGCCTGTGTGGGTCATTGGAACAAGTTGCAGGTGGCTTGGATTCTATCTTGACGGCAACGGTACGGTATCGTTGCTATATAACAATGCGAGCAAGATTGTGTCGCAGGAAAAATATGCATTGAACAAATGGCAGAAGGCGCAAATCACGTTCGATGGTACGACGGTTGAAATGTCCCTTGATGACAAGGTGGCCTGCTCGCTCAAATTTGGTAGCGGCTATGTTCCTTTGGAAACTTGTCCTGAGTATGATGATACTATAATTGGTGTTACCAATTATAGTAATGGAGAGGTTTTGGACGGCTATATCAGAAATCTGGAAGTGTACAATTTCAAATAGGCGATTGTCACTCCATCCATTATTTCAGGCGGCCAACATTCTGTGATAAAATGTGCATGATCTTGGTTAATTTTGTTTACCAAACAAACCAGCGTCATGAAAAGAATACATACCCTTCTCCTCTTGGGTGCTCTCGCCTCAAGTATCTCTTCTGGTTATGCCCAGGAAAAACTAACTGATGAACAAATCCTCAAACTCTACGAGACTCTACGAGTTGCCGATGTGTCCGACGGCATGGACATGGTCGGCTTAAGAGATGCGGGCCTCATGGATCAAAAGATCATGGCGCTCTGGAAAGATATCGACAGCATGAAACATATCTTTCGCGGCATCGCTGTGACCGCACGTTACGTACCCACTAACAAAGTATTAAAGAATCCTATGACGAAGGAAGAGTTTCAGAAGTGGGAAGGAAACTGGTACGGCACACTTTCAACAGAACCGTTTGTTGAGTTTATAAAACCAGGCACTGCCCTGGTGATAGATTTTTCAGGTGATGGTGATACTGGTTCGATCGGTTCCAATAATTCACTAACGTACAAGTTGAAAGGAGCACGTGGTATAGTGTCGAATGGAGGAGTACGTGATACGGATGAAATCATCAAACAAGGTATTCCGGTTTATATGGATCCTCTTCAACGCGGACGAGGTATCCGTCCCGGTCGAAATGAAATTGAATCCGTCAACAAACCGGTAACGGTTGGTGGAGTGCTTGTTCGTCCGGGAGATGTGGTGGTTGCGGATGGCGATGGCGTTGTAGTTGTGCCTCGGGAATATGCAAAGCAGGTGGCTGAGTATGCGCTCGAGATCCTGAAGGGAGATAAGAAGGCTCGTCGTGAGATGTATAAGAAACTGAATATGCCGTTGGATGCGACGGTGAAGGACTGAGGGAAGCGTTATTCGTTATCCGTTAATCGTTAATCGTTAATTAGGAGAGTTCAGAGTGCGCATCCGGTTGCGTGTTGTTGCCAAACGTGTAGCCTCGAATTTTTAATCGCAGAGAAAACGCAGAGTGAATGCGCGCAGAGGTCCGCATGAATGAATTACCTGCGAATCCCTGCGCAATTGTAGAGTCTGCTTGCCAGAATTTCGAATGTCGTGCGAATTTGAGGCGAATGAAATACCCAGCGAAACCTAGCGTCCCAGGCCTCGCGGTTAACGCGCATACACCGACTCAACGGATAACGGATAACGATTAACGGTCAATCAAGGACACTCTCTAAAACCCCAGGCAGAATTGTATCAAAAAATTCACTGAATGCTTCTTGATTTTCTGCACCACTAACGTCATAGTTACGGTTCATAACTATTATGATATCATGCTCAGGAATAAGCATAAGCATTTGTCCACCGTATCCATCCGCATAATGGACAGTGACGCCGTTGAATTCACGCGTCCACCACGTATTGCCTATTGAAGTGTAGGCGCCATGGTTACCATCAATGCCATCGAATGAAAGAGCGTCCTCAAAGCACAAACTCATCCATCCGCCAGTGACGAGTTGGTCTGACTGCCAGTGACCATACTGACTGTGGAGCAAACCAATCTTCGCAAGGTCTCTTGCTGTAAATTCTAAACCTGTACCTCCCCTTTCCACGCCATACGATATTTCCTGCCATTCATAACCCAGGATTCCCAGTGGTTCAAAAAGTTTTTCTTCCGCAATTTCTGCAAGCTCCTTACTGTATGCCCGTTCGAGCACAATAGAAAGCAGGTCGATGCCTGGAGTATTGTAGGCAAAATAGGTTCCTGGCTCGTGGACGATATCGCGGTTGAAGATATATGAGAGCGGTTCGGCCAGGTGTCCCTCGTAGTCAGAAAAGTCATCTTCTTCATCCCAATCCATACCAGAGATCATATGCAACAAATGATAAAGATTGACTTCATTCCATCCTTCGCCTGTTGAAGCCGCTATTTCAGGAAAGAAATTTGTCAAAGGTTCTTCATAACCTTCAACGTATCCCTCGTCGATACCAATACCCACTAACAATGCTGTAATTCTTTTCGTGATCGAACGAATGTGCAGCAAAGTGTTCATGTTTGCCCCGCTATGATACTGCTCATGGACGATTTTGCCGTTCCTCACAATGAGAAACGAATAAACATTAGGCATATCCCGTACCTCGGCGCGGAGGTCCTCCAAAACTTGTGGATCCATTTGTTGATCGGCGGGAGCTGATACTTCCCAGAAGGTATCGATAGGAACTTCAGGAAGGGGTTTATTACTTTCATCATCGCAGCCGAGAAATACCGACAGCACGATCAAGCCCACTTTCAGGCCTATTTGACGTTGTAAGAATTTCATTTTTTGCGCCACCGCTGTTTAAACGTGTGATGGCAAGGTTAATTTACAAAGCCAGTTGGATTTAGAAAGGGGATGAATTTAACTCTTGGATCCGTCATCCTGAGCTGTGGTCTGTAGTCTCAGAAAATTAGTGTGCAACTTTTCAAAAAAAACGCTGCTATACGAAAGCCACCGTGCTGCGAAGGATCTCCTTGACGTCAAAGCAATCGTATTAATTGGCCATCCTCTAAACTGAAGGAGATCCTTCGCCGTATGCAAGTATTTAGTGGTGTTGACTCTTCGATGCAAATGCAATTCGTTATTAATTGTTCTACCACAGCTTAGGTTGACGGTCTTTTATGGGAGTGTGCAATCTGAAGGAGATCCTTCGCCGTTTACGTCGAAGAGTCTCTCGGGCTTCCCCGACGTTTTCGCGGACTGCTCCTCGTTCGATTAAAAACGCGCAGCTGATTAAATCGTGTCATCCCTAACGGGATTTAATTTCTATCATACATCAACATTCTGCCAGTGTATAGTCCCGATGGGACAAATTCATCGCGATTCAAACCCATACTTTCCCGAAGCCACAGCATAGATAGCATAACCATTTTCAATTCTTTGAAAACGTAACAAATTGCTATCCTTTATTTTCTTACCACTCTCTGTTACCTTCTCGCATCTGATGCAGGTACATAAACGGTCGCTGTACTTCCGACCGGTACCTCAACATTCAATTTGAATGACCCAGCATTCTTTTCCCATTTTACAGATGCGTTACCAAGCGGAGTTTCATTTGCATAAGACACAAAGGTAAGATCACCAGCGGGCTGTGGTTTGAAGATGATGTGACGATAACCAGGTTGTGTAGGATCTACATTCATTCCTGCAAGAACACGATAGAACCACGCAATACCCCCTCCAAACATCGGGTGGTTTCGTGAACCATCTCCGTTCCATTGTTCCCATGTAGTTGTCGCACCTTGCTCAATCCACCAGCCATAGCTCGGTTCGGTCTTCTTATTCATCGCTTCATACGCCAACTCATGAAGACCATTCTCCGACAATACTTCGAAAAGGAATTGCGTTCCGAATATCCCCGTATCGAGGTGTCCACCATTTGCAACTATGTCTGCTTTAAGAGCAGCGACTACTTTTGAGTGTTGATCAGCAGGGCGCCCATTCTTAAGGCAAAGACGTTTCCACCAAAGGGACCGTACGTTCCTTTTTCTTTATCATAGTATTTGTTCTGGAAAGCAGCCTTCGTTCTTTCTGCCAACTTATTATACTCGTCTGCCTCGTTGTTCTTTCCTAACGCTTTTGCAGTTTTCGCTGTAAAGTCCGCGCATCTCCAAAGGAAGAACGTATGTACCATATCGTCCGGAGGTAATTTGGCCGCCGGTGCCCAATCACCCAGGTTTAACCATTGATTTGGTTTTGCCGCATCAGGTGCCTGTGAAGACATGATCCCTTCAGTATTCGTCCACGTGACATGTCTGACATCTCTCCTGGCAAATATGG
>CAVZFT010000028.1:0-98014 GCA_963774615.1 uncultured Cytophagales bacterium | reverse complement strand
TAAGCCAGGACCAGCCCAATACTATTGAAAACGCCCGTAAAGCCCTTTGGACTTGCAGGGTAAAGTATAAGAAAATAGAGTTTTTCCTGGAGTACTTTTTCAATAGTGCTGCTTTCATTTATAACAAAGCTCCAAAATATGAGATAGAGGAGCCTTACATGGAATACCAGGAGCCAATTGGTCTGCAGGTGATAGAAGGATTGCTTTTTGAAAACAATGTGGAGGCAAATAAAGATAAGCTTTTGCAGCAGGCCGATGTTGTCAGCTCTTCGGCTAAAGATTTGAATGCCTTGCTTTATGGTTTCCAGGCAGATGATAAACAATTACTGGAAAGTATCAGACTTGAACTGATCCGGATTATTACGCTGGGTATTGAGGGCTTTGATGCCCCTTTATTGAAGTCGGGCATAGCCGAATCTGAAGCAGCGCTCGAAGCAATTGAAGATGTACTGCATCCATATCTTACCGGAGGCACCGAACAATCCGACAATGTTTCAAAATACCTAGCCGGTAGTCTACACTTCTTGCATTCGAACCAGGATTTTGACCGGTTTGACCGGCTTGCATTTCTTACAAAACAAATATTGCCACTGCAACGCCATCTCGGCTTGCTGATTAAAGAACTGAACCTGGAGCTGAATACTACAGGAGGATCGTTCAATTACAGAGCAAGTGATATTTTCAGCGTCGATGCACTAAACCTCCGTTCATTTCCACATGAAGGCAATTCTGATAGTTCGTTGATAAGGCTTGGTAGGCAACTGTTTTTTGAATCAGGGTTATCAGGCAACAATAAGATTAGTTGTGCCACCTGTCACGATCCGGCCAAACAATTTACGGATGCACTTCCTCAAAGCGTAGCCTTTGATGGCCAATCGCATGTTCAACGCAACGCTCCTTCCTTATTATATGCCGGATTTCAATATCAGCAATTCTGGGATGGAAGAGCCAAAAGCCTGGAAGATCAAGTGCGGGCTGTTATCAATAATCCACAGGAAATGAATGGCGGTGAGAAAACATTGATTGCGCTGTTAAATCGTAAACCGGAATACAAAGCATTTTTTAGCAGAGCCTTTCCAGAGCTAAAAGACAGCGTGACAAACACTGATAAAGTAGCGATTTCGATTGCTGAATTTGTGCGCAGCCTGAACCCGCGCAATTCCAGGTTCGACCAATACATAAAAGGAGATACAACTGCACTTAATACAGAACAGATAAAAGGTTTCAATTTATTTATGGGCAAAGCGCAATGCGGCACCTGTCATTTTGCACCGTTGTTCAACGGCCTGATTCCTCCCTTTTACAATCTTACTGAAGTGGAAGTTCTGGGAACGACGAAAACAGATAACCTTGAAAAACCTGAGGCAGATACCGATCCCGGTCGGTTCAATATTTTCCCTATCAGTTTTTATGAAAAAGCATTTAAAACACCCACGGTGCGAAATGTATCAGCCACCGGCCCCTATATGCATAACGGAGCATTTAAAACGCTGGAGGCGGTAGTGGAATTTTATAATAAGGGAGGCGCAGTGGGACTTGGATTACCTATGAGCAATCAAACACTTTCTGCAGCGTCATTAAACCTTTCAAAAGAAGAGATAAACGATATCGTTCAATTTCTTCATTCCTTGGAAGATTCAGTGACTATGCTCGAAACTGGCAGCAACAAACAAAAGCAAATAATAAATTAAAATAAGAATGACATGGAGTTTCATCAGGTAATCCCCGTGACAGGCAAAAAAGCTTCATCCAATAATTTTCTTATCAACCAATAGTAACTACGAAAAAAGTGAAAAAGAAACTATTTATCATCATGTACGGAATGGTTATCCTGGCTATTACAGCTGTCAAAGCCCAGGACGTTAACACACCCAAACCTTCACAACCGGTAAAAAAAGAAAGAAGGCCCGATGTATTGGCCCGGTTGATCCGCGGACCTTATTTGCAGGTAGCTACCCACAATAGTATTATTATCCGCTGGCGTACAGATGCTTTAACAAGAAGCGTGGTAAATTTTGGCACCAATGAATGTGAATTGAGCATGCGTGCGGAAGATGCCGCACTAACCTTTGAACATAAGGTAAAACTGACAGGCCTCAATCCTCGAACTAAATACTATTATTCCATAGGTGGCGGAGCCGGAGATACATTGCAGGCAGGACGCGATAATTATTTCCAAACCCTTCCGAAACCCGGAACTGAAGGTTCATATAGAATTGGCGTATTCGGCGATTGTGGTAATAATTCAACCAACCAGCGTATCGTAAGAGACGAGGTGGAAAAATACCTGGGAGATAAACATATGGATGCATGGATCTTACTGGGTGACAATGCCTACTCTTCAGGCACTGACCCGGAGTATCAGGAAAAATTTTTCAATTTATACAAGGATAACCTGCTTAAGAAGTATCCTTTATTCCCTGCACCGGGTAATCATGACTATAATGACTTTTACCAGTACAAAGCCACTGCACAATCAACCCATGACATTGCTTATTACCAGAATTTTTCCATGCCGGTAAATGGTGAAGCAGGTGGTGTTCCTTCAGGCACGCAGGCTTTTTATTCTTTTGATATTGGCAATGTGCATTTTCTATCTCTTGATTCTTATGGAACAGAAGACAATGCAACCAGGATGTATGATACAACCGGAGCCCAGGTTCAATGGATCAAAAAAGATTTGGAAGCTTTCCACAATACCAAAAGAGGTTGGGTAGTTGCTTATTGGCACCATCCGCCCTACACTATGGGGTCTCACAATTCAGACAATGAGGGTGACCTGGTGCAGATCAGGAAAAACTTTATCAGGATACTGGAACGTTATGGTGTTGACCTAATAATTTGTGGCCACAGTCACTTATACGAACGTTCACGGTTAATGAACGGTCATTATGATGCAGAGGCTTCCTTTGATGCTGCAGCCCATAACCTGAGTACTTCTACGGCCTTGTATGATGGCAGCAACGATTCATGTCCCTATATAAAAGATTCGGTCACGAACAAGGGTACCGTGTACGTGGTAAGCGGATCTGCAGGAGCGCTAGGCCGCAGTCAGAGTACCTATCCTCATGATGCCATGTATTATTCTAATTACGAGTTAGGTGGAGCATCCATGATTGAAGTGAATGAAAACAAACTGGAGCTGAAATGGATTTGTTCCGACGGTCAGATCAGAGATCATTTTGTAATGATGAAAGATGTGAATAAGAATAGGATCATCAATATTAAAAAAGGACAGAAGGTTACTCTTACCGCTTCATTTGTGGGGACTTACAAATGGGATAAGAGAAAGGAAACAACCCGAAGCATTATTGTAAAACCATCATCCGGAAAAACAATATACGAAGTAACAGACCCATATACCTGTATTAAAGACAGGTTTGAAGTAAGGGTAACAAAGTAATTCAGTATTAGTTGGCAGGTTTATCCAGGGCAGTGTGCATAGGGAAGTGTGCAATTTAGATAACATGGCGTGCCTCGACTTTTAATCGCAGAGGGCCACAGAGAGAATCCCCGCAGAGGACCGCAGAGAAATTTTTGCATATTGTGATCGGGCAAAATCTCTGCGGTCCTCTGCGTATATTAACTCGGCGTTCTCTGCGATTAAAAACTCACCGTCCGATCCTACTCACGCTCTTAAAATCTAACCACCCGGGCGATCCACCGCAGTGAGCACAAGGCAAAAATATTTCTTTTGATTGATGAGCTATTCTTGTTTCAACGAATCAACGGGGTTGGCCATTGCTGATTTCACAGTCTGAACGCTTACCGTTACGAGTGCAGTAGTAACTATGATTGCAACGGGCACAATGAATATCCAGGCAGTAAGTTCGATACGAACCGCATAGCTAGAAAGCCATTCCGTCATTGCCAACCATGCAAGGGGAAGGGCAAGCAGCGACGCGACCATCACTACGCGAATGAAGTTTCCTGAAAGCAGAGTTACTATTTGGGAAACCGATGCACCGAGTACTTTCCGGATGCCGATCTCCTTGGTACGCTGAGTGATTGTGTATGATGATAACCCAAACAATCCAAGGCACGCGATCAGCACAGCTAGCACCGAGAAGGTGACAACCACTTTGCCAAACCGGCTTTCAGCCAGGTATTGATCGTTGTACATTTCGTCGATGAAGAAATAATCGAAAGTACTGTTTGGATAATTGTTGTTAAAGCGTGTTCTTGATGGCGGCGATAGTCGATGCAACATCCTCCGTTCTTGTTTTAACCACGATAAAACTTACCCACTCGTTGTAGTGGTACACCATTGGAATAAAATTTTCTTTAGGTGATCGCTGGTAATAGTTGCGGACAACGCCAATAATTGTTGATGGCTCGCCAGGCCAACGCGTGTAAAAATCTACCTTTTGCCCTATTGCTTCCTGAGCGGATTTGAAACCCAGTCGCTCAACAGCAGTCTCGTTGATAACGATCCGCTCATGATTCGGCTGACCGCTTTCAAAGTTGCGACCAGCGGCAAAACTTATATTCATTGTACCAAAGAAATCGGCGTCAACACTATGATAATAGTATTCGAATTTGCCACTGCTTTCGTCCGCGCCTGTTCGGGTAAACATCGTAGAGCTAAGTTCGGCGTAGGGTAATCCCGGAAGTGACCCTGCCCGCGCCACAGATACTATGTGATGGTCAGCCAACAAATCGGATTTTAGTTTGTTAAGCGACTGAAGATAGGTTGAATCCGCTCCCTCGTTCGATGGGGCTCGCACGGCGACGGTCTGTTCAACACTCATACCCAGATCCACCGTCTGAAGATGATCAAGTTGGAGGTATACCGTCGATACGCAGATGATCAGGATCACGGTAATACCAAACTGAAATATTACCAATCCTTTTCTCAACAATTGACCATGATGAGAAGAGTAGAATCTTCCTTTAAGTACGGCTGCTGGTTTGAACGACGAGAGCACAAATGCGGGATAGATTCCCGACGACAATGTCCCAACAATGAGCATTGCCCCGAAGATATACCAGTACGTCGGGTCACCCATGAAATGTTGTGCGAGCGGTTCACCAACAAGTTGCTGGAATAGTGGCAGACCTGCCTCAAACAATACGGCCGATAGTATCGCGGCGACGAGGTTAATGACTACCGACTCACTAAGAAACTGAAAGATCAATTGTATTCTTAATGAACCCATGACCTTCCTGATGCCGACTTCGCGTGCACGTTCCACCGCTCTTGCTGTCGAAAGATTTACATAATTCATCCACGCAATTACAATGATGAACGCCGCGATGATGGTCAGGAAATAAACAACCCGTGCACTGCCATTCGGTTCAGGCTCGTATGTTTTGTTTGAATGCAGATGGATGGTCTTTATCGGCTCGGCGACATAACGCGCATCGCCGATGTTAGGCTTAAGCGCGATGGACCGATCAAAGAGCTTCTTATTGAATGCCTGAAGGTCTGTTCCAGGTGCCAACAACACATATGTAAACTCATTGTTGCCATTCCAATTTTCTTCCGTGTAGCCTTCGCGAATTTTAAGTAAGGTTGAATGCGAGAACATCACATTCACTTTGAGGTGTGTATTCTGAGGGAGGTCCTTCATTATGCCAGTGACCTCGTAAGGAGTTCGTTCCAATTCAAGAGTTTGACCGATAGCATTTTCCTTACCGAACAGATTCTTTGCCGTTGATGCACTGATTACTACCTGATTGGGTTCAACCAACGCTCGTGACTTGTCTCCATGGAGAAGATCGATCGAAAAGACATTAAAAACGGACGGATCAGCGAAATACAGTTTTTCCGCGAAAGCTTTTTTTGTTCCGACTTTGAGTTCATTCTTGCCATCCACCGAAAGCATCCTGACGAAGTCAAGCACTTCCGGCATTTCTCGCTTCAATAGTGGTCCCATCGGTGCGTGCGTCTCGCAGTCGGTGACGAAATACTCGGAACCATTGTAGATGTCGAGCGTGATGCGATGGATGTTTTCCGCCTTTGCATGAAAATCCTCATAACTATGCTCGTAGCGAACGTAGTGTATGATGAACAGGAACGCAGCCATGCCCAACGCAAGACCGAAGATGTTGATGAAGGTGAATACCGTATTTTTCCGAAGGCTGCGAACAGCGATAAGCAGGTAGTTCTTGATCATAAGCACATATGTCTTCTAATGTAATGCCAAAAAGCCGATTCCTGTTCGTAGCGCTAATTTGGTAGATTTTTGTCTCAAAAACTCCATTTAGCCGTCCGGCGACGCGACACGGTGCCCGATTACGTACAGTCCGGAGGTATAGATAGGGTATAAGGTATGGGTCATTAATTGAGTGTTGAGTGTTGAAATATTGAATGTTGAGTGTTCCGATCGGAGGCCATATTTCAAGAAACACTCAAGGATTCTACACTCAATAAGACAACACTCAAGTATTTTCTGCTCCCTATTACCCTATTACCCTATACCCTTATACCCTATTTCCCATTTTGCCAATGTTTTGAATAGTTTTTGAAATCCAAATTACAGCCGCGCGGATTAGATTTAGATTCCAATAAACCACAACCCTCATGAAACCATTTTTTAAAACTGTACTGCTAACAGGATTGTTCGTGGGCGTTACAGATATAATTGCGGCTCACGTTTCTGTTTGGATTCAATCGGGAAACTTTCCGACAAAAGTTTTGCAATATATTGCCGGCGGTGCGCTGGGGTTGGAGACATCCATGAAAGGCGGAGTAGGGATCGCATTACTCGGACTGCTGTTTCACTTTTTTATAGCGACGTCCTGGACAATGTTTTTCTTTGTCATATTGCCGAAGCTGAGATTTCTGCAATTCAATAAATACATCGTTGGCTTTCTCTACGGAATATTCGTCGGCGCTGCAATGACATTCCTTATACTTCCGCTTAGCGCTCTTCCGGATTCACCGTTTGTGTTTTCAAGAGCTATCGTCGGCTGGAGTGTTCTGGGAACAGTGTTAGGAATACCGATAGCTATTAGCGCTTACAGATATTATAATATTAAGCCAAACGCGTCAGTTGTTGCGGGTTAAAAGGATGTTTCTTCACGCGTCATGTTGAACCCCGTTGGGGTTCCGGAATTTGTTATTTCGCAAACGCCCCGATATTTATCGGGGCCGGCCATTAAGCGTCAAAGGCCGTACTGTAAGTATAGAATTTATTCAAACGACGCAACCACCGCGAACAAAACGAGTCGCGCTAGCGACGCTACACTGGTAGCCAAAATAAATCCCTGAAACAAAATCCCGTAGGGATGACACAAATGAGTACCGCAGAAATGTTGAACAGATACGGAAAATTGTACGCACCCGTCGCCGGTTTGCCAAGGTTGTTAACTTTCGACGCAAGCTCATCATATCGCCGTTGTGTCATCCCTAAAGGGATTCAAGTTCGTTGCGACCATTTTTCTACCAGTGTATTGTCCCGATGGGACAAGCGATACAAAAAACCGCGCACCTAAACTGCGAATGCAAAATTTACCTCGAATTGTTTATCGGTTTTTTTGAGCGTATACATACGCCAGCACAAATCCGACACCGCTAAAAGCCAGCGCCTGAAATACACTGGTGATCTCGTTTCCGTTATCCAATTCGGGCGTGGCGACGGCTCTTGGGATGTGAAGGATCAAAAGCCATATGAAGATCATGATACCCATCAGTAATGACACGAGGCTGATCTTTATTTTCGTGATCAGCGAAACTCCGGAACCGATCAATGCGACGGCAGCGAAGTAAGTCCAGAACATGTTACCTCCTATCCATTCGGGTACTAGTGTTGCAACGAACTGCGCGTACAAGAAGTGATCGATGCCAAAAACGATTAACATAACACCGAAGAAAAATCGTCCGAGGGGTATCAACTTTCCCAGTGTACGGTTAAGAGCAGAAGGTTTTACGGATTCATCTTCGTCAAACGAACCGGCAAGAATAAGCGCGCCACCTGAAAAAGCCAGGATCTTTAAGGCATTCGTCCACGCACCAGGACTTATCAGGTTTTGAGCAAGATTTGAGGGAATGTGCAGTAGTAGAAAAGACAAGAGGAAAACAACCGCGAGAATAAGGAGTGCGGATTTCGCTTTAAACTTGAAAAGAATACATCCGCTGGCGACAATCAATCCAACGCTGAATAAATAAACCAACGGTTCAGCATTGGCCAGCCATTCGAACCAACCAGGTATAAAAACCGGCCTGAACCCAGGAAAAAAAAATTGCTGCAGGCCGAGACCCGCAATTCCCAACGCAAAACATATTCGGCCTGCAGTAAGCAATTTTTCCATGGTCGATATCCTAAAGATCGTTGGTGGCAGATGGAAACAAGCTTCAAAAGCTGATCAAAATCGATTCAAAAAATAAAGCAAGCCCCAAGGTGCGTGCCTCGATGCGTGGTTGGTGCGTTATTCGATAAGGCGTGCCCGGACTTTTTAATCGCAGAGGAAACGCAGAGTGAGCCCACGCAGAGAGCCGCAGAGGAAAGCCAACAATTCGAAAAGTCGCAGCCGTATTTTCTGCGCCCTCTGCGGGATTTCTCTGTGATTTCTCTGCGATTAAATTATACTCACTCTCCTATAACATGCGCCATTGGCAATTACGCACAAACGCACAGCTCATTCTTTCCCCCTTGAGGGGGCCAGGGAGTGGGGTGTTACTCCGCCAACTCCTCCGTATTAATTGGAATAAGATTTACTTTGAACTTCTTGACAATCATGTTCATGATCGGATCATTGCCGATTTTTTGAAGGATGCGTGTGGTTTGGTTTGCATCGTATCCCATCACCATCTGATCGGTAAGCCCCAGGTGCTTCACTGCGTAGAAAAAACCTGCTATAACATACGGACCGAAGGGAGTATGTGGAATATCAAAGGAAGTCCCTGTCATACTAAACACCGTGTTAGGTAAGTAATCTCCGGAATGTTGAATGCCTTTAAGTTTCATGTAGTGATTGGCGGCATGAGTGCGTGAGGATTGCCGGGGATCGCTCATCGATAACAGTCCCGCGAGAGGTTTTTGCTTTTTAGATTGATTAATCAGCAGCTCCTTAGCGCTGCGGTCGTTATGCGCATATTTTCTTATCTCAGCCTGTACCGTATCCCAGAAGGGCACATGAGGTTCGCCGTCATCAACACGGATGAGGGCATGAATCGCATAATCCTGTATCCCGCACGTAATCTGTATCTCTAATACTTTAAGCTCCGGATCACCAGATATCGCTTTTTCCAATAATGTCCGTTGATGGCGGGGATGCGTACGCAACAGATCGATGCTGGTGATCCAGTCACCCGCCAGGTAACCGTCATATGCATACACCTCGCGGAGCATCAGTTTGATCGTAGTGTCGTTAATGATCTTATACGTCTTGCCCCTCACTTCGATTTCTGGCTTCTCGGCAACGATCATTTCTTCGATCTCCACGCCAACCGCCGACGCATGCAGCATACCACAATTCAAAGGCGAACCGTCGACGATGCGAAGGTCGTGCACATGACTGATATAATTTTCATGCGAGTCTTCTGTAAGGTGCCCATGAGTCTGGATATGCACAAAGTATCGCATAGGCACATTGATATTGTTCTGACGCTGAGCTTGCTCGAAGGTGCGTTTGATATCCATTACAACGTCGGGCGTTACAAAGGATCCCGCTGCCCTGATCACATGTACCTCTACTTCTATACCCGATTTTCGGAATGCGGCTGTTGTATTCGCTATAGCGTCAAGTTGAAGCTGGCTCAGGTCACGGGCATCTGCACACCCGATTTGAATATGGACTTGTTTTTCACGGATCATTGTACACGAGCTTATTTCCGAAAATATGAAAACTATTTCACAAAGCCTTCCTGTAGTGACCCAGAGTGCGAATCGAGCGAGGGTTACTTATGGGGAACGTGCTGATCCATAAACCTCTTCCTTGAATCGTTCCAGTTGTCGAGTACTTTCGAGCGGGAAGAATTCAGATCCTGATTCATCTTGTTGCTCTGGTTGACCACCTCGTTGACTTCCTTTACGCTCTTATTGAAATTGTCAACATCGGATTGAGTGCGCTTGGCCGCAGGAATTGCGTCAAATGCCTTTTTGGTTTTTTGAAACTCCTCGAGCTTAATGAGATAATCACTCAATGTTGAAAATTTCTCAACCTCCTTTTTATGAAACTCGAGCACTTGCCTGCAGGCTGTCTTCATCGACCCGTCACCATTAAACGTCTTAATGGTATCGAGCTTTAGCAAACCTTCATCGGCATATTTCAACATGCTATTCCTAGATTGTTCAGCGGCATTAAGATCACGCTTGCCAAGTCCGTCGAGCACAAGACCTTCCTGAACGTAACTCTTGAAAAATATCAGATACATCTGATTAAGGTAATGATTCACTTTCCCGGTCTTATCAAGTTTGCCAGTAAGTTTGGATTCTTCGCCCTCCACGAGTTTAACGCTATGCCTATCTGCAAATGCCTTATATGCCGTTGCTACGTCATCATATGCTGCATTGACGGTCTCGTCAGCTTTTTCCTGGATTAGGAGAATCGCCTCCATCGCGTCATAGGATCGCTCGGCGATCTCTTCCATATCGACAATCTTGCTATAATCATCTGTAAATATTGAGAGAAGAACTGACCAGTATTTTTTATAAGCATCTCTTAAGGATGCATCGCCATCATAGGGACGGAGTCTTCCTCCCTCCTGAATTGCTTGCCGTAATGACATAATCAGCTCTTGCCTCCTTTTTTCCATTTTCCGGGCCCTGTTGCCGTGGGCAACCTCGCTCATGTAGCTCATATATTTCGTTGACAGCAACTCTTCCCGGTCAGAAAGTTGCCGCATGTGCTCCACAGGGGATTCGTCGGCGATAGTTGAAAAAGGATTAAAAAACGTAGAGAGGATTATTGTTGTTGTAACAATTCGGTATAGCATTTATTTTTTAGTAACGTATGAAATTAAATCGCAAGTAATGAGAAAAGTCTCATTCACAAATATGTCTTCTTCGAGATTTTTTCTCCAGGTATTATTGAATTCAACAAAGTAAGAATCTGACTGCATTTTGAATTGTCCATCCTTGAGCAATTCAGCCTTAAATACCTTTGTTGAAGTTTTAATTCCTGCTGCGATTTCCTTGACAAGCTGCGTGTACGCCGGGTTATTATTTTGAAAATCCGGCCACTTTAAAGCAACACTGTCTGAATTAAACTTATGGTCCGTGAACCTGACACCCAGGTTCCGAAGTGAACTAAACTGAGGTTGCCCGTCAATTCTGTGTTTGCTTTTTTCAAGCAGCTCATGGCGGGGAAGCAATGCCAGAGGCTGGTAGTACACTTTCTTTTGGATAGAGTCCGGCACGAAAGAAAGCGGCAAAGCACTTTCGCGCAGCGGCAGTTGTTGCAGAGCGTCAGGCAATTCAATATCCGGGATTACTCCAGTTTGCTGCGCAGCCTTGCCTGTAATCCTGTAAAGCTTTTCAGTGGTGACTTTAGCAAATCCTACGGAGTTAATATCCTCGAGTCGCGACTTTGGATTTTTTTTCATCAAGGTTCAATGAAGGATCCGCAGGCATTATCTGCTGGGCTGTCGCTTTTCCATAAGTTCTCGCTCCTACTATAAGGGCACGATTATAATCCTGTAACGCAGCCGCTAAAAATTCAGAAGCTGAAGCACTTAGGCTGTTTACCATTATCACAAGTGGTCCGTCGTAAATGGTACCGCGATTAATATCTTTCAATGTAAATGGTTCCCTATCCTTATTTTTCATCACACCAACGGGACCGGCGTCTATGAATATTCCAGCCATTGCAACTGCTTCAGCCATTGAACCTCCTCCATTGAATCTAACATCCAGTATCAATCCTTCGATATTCTCACGTTTAAGTTTCACTATTTCCCTTGCAACATCACTCGCACATTTTGCGCCATCGGCATCGCCCCAATTGCTATAGAAATCTGGCAGAGATATAAACCCAATCTTCCTTTGCCCGTCAAGGACAAAACTTTTTACGGCATTCTCTTCCGCCGCTACCTTTTCTTTTCGCAAGTGTACCGTCTTTACGGTTCCATCTGCTTTTTTCAATGTCAACTCTATTTTAAAAAGGTCGGGTTCACCCAGCATGTCATTAACTTCTTCGCCTATCAATGCCCCAGAGATCCTGCAGTTCCTTACCTTCCCAACGGATGGCCTGGAGCACATCTCCTTTATGGATTTCACCCGAGTTCCATGCTGGCCCTCCAGGCATAAGATGAGAAATTATGACTTCCCCACTTTCGTTTTCCTCAATCGTAAAACCGAACAAAAAACCTTGTGTGCTCAGAGACGAAATAAAACTCTGCATTTGACTCGAAGTAAAATAACTTGTGTGCGGGTCAAAAGCGGTTGCCATGGATTGAAAGAACAGGGAAGCCACGTATGACTCAAATCCATTCGTGTGGTTCAATATCCTGTCCGCATCACGCAACAACACTCTTAACACCTGCTGTCGCGCCACTTTTTCATTTTTTGCAAGAAAATCCTTTTCAACCTTCACTCCCTGCCTTGACGCGAGTTCGGCAAGCCTCTTCTGCAGATGAAAACGAAATACATGTTCCCAATGCGTTCGCAATGCTCTCGTATTATTGGACCAGGTGCTGTCTTCCTTTAAATATGCTTCGTTGAAAAAATCAACTGGTTGCAGGCCCACTTCCTTGATCCCAGAACTATACCGTTCAATACATGTCCGATACAATTGAGTCAGCTGTGGAAGAAATGACCATCCAGCTCCATTCAGTTCCTCATCAATTTTCTGTCGATAGACAAGCAATGAATTAAGGTCTTCTTTTGTAAAGTATACCCGGTCCGGGTCAAGGTCATCGATCGTGTTTTCAAAGACCCAAACTGAATAAGCGTCGTCTATTGAGCGTGGCTGTACGTGCTTCTCCACGAGCGTTCTCTTCAACAATCTTGCTTCCGCTGAAAGTTTCGCCAACGTCTGCCCCACCGAGGACAGCGTAGCGATACAAATGGCAAAAAGTGAAAATGTTATAGTTAAATTGATTCGATTAAGCCAACGCATTCCAATACGACTCTTTTGCACCCAAAAAATTTCCGTAAAATAATGAAATTCCAGTCTCATGGATAACGTATACCACACTGAAATTTTGAAATCCATCCAAAAGCTCGCAGGGAGGCCTACGCAACACACTTTCTCCGACAGCTATTTGGGAAATAGCCACCCCCGGTACGCTATCAGCGCACCCGTGCTACGTAAGATTGCGAAGGATTGGATGCGTGATCATCGTCACCTTGATCCAGTCGAATTTGCCGCAATGCTTGAATGCTTTATAAAAGCACCCTCGTCCACGGAAAAGTGCATGGCGGGAATTCTCCTTGATAATTCCACCAAAGACCAACGCAAGTTCGATCCCAGACTTTTTGATAAGTGGCTTGACCACCTTGTGGGCTGGGCCGAAATAGATTCTGTCTGTACTGGCAAATACACGATAACAGAAATCCCCGGGCAATGGAAGATTTGGAAAACGTTGATCTCAAAATTTTCCAAAAGCAAAAACATCAATAAAAGAAGAGCATCGCTGGTATTCTTTTGTTCACCACTAGCAACGGTTGACGATGAAAGACTTGCCGATCACGCATTGGCTATTGTCGACCGGTTAAAAGATGAAAAGGAGATCCTGATCACGCGAGCCATATCCTGGGTTTTAAGGAGCATGGTAAAAAGATACAGAAAAAAGCTGGAAGCATATCTCAGAGATAATTCGGAAACATTGCCCAAAGTTGCCGTTCGTGAAACGATCATTAAGCTAAAGACCGGCTTGAAAAGCGGCGCAAAAAAATAAGATGGAATGAATCACTTGCCGGCCAGAGTTCCTTTGAGTAAATAAATCAACAGATTGGGCAAATTAAGACCCCGTAAAACCAAGAATACGCACAAGGACTTTTCGCAGCCACGTGGTATCAGATTTGCCATCACTACCACAAAAACTAATGTTATGAACAAGTTTGATCAGGATAATTTTTCTGGCGAAAACCATGAGGGAGACAAAGCCAATACTCCATTGCGATTTCTGACTGCGTCGTCAGTTATCGGCGACAAAGTTTATAATCACGCTGAAGAACGCCTCGGAACTATCAAAGACATTATGCTCGACCTGGGCGGCGGAAAAATAGAGTATATCGTAGTTGAAATGGGCGGATTCCTCGGAATTGGAGAAAAATATTTTGCAATTCCATATCCGCTTCTGAAGGTTGATCCTTCCAATGAAAGATTCGTTCTCAATCAGAACAAGGAAACGCTGATGAATGCTCCGGGCTTCGACAAAGACCACTGGCCCGAAACGAATGCGCACTTGAGTACATCAAATGATTATTGGGGAGGGTTTATGGGCCCGAATACAGGATCCGAGCCCTAAATAAGCCTCCGCCTTCTCCGTATGTCTATTCAAATGCAAATACAATGGCTATTCGTGCTGGCAATACCGGTAGCCTGCGTCGCCTGGACTATCACTCATGAGGAGGTGTTCAAGGAACCGCGCGAATATTGCATCAATCACAGTAAGAACGGTGGGTCGTTGTTGAAAAGAAAGTTCTTCTATCTTTTTACTTGCGAGTATTGCTTTAGCCATTACGTTACCGCCTTGTTCATATTCCTTGCAGACTACAAATTGCTGCTCGATGACTGGAGAGGTTATATCATTTCAGGTTTTGCCGTCGTATGGATCGCAAACATCTACATGAGCCTCTTTGGATTGATCCGGACAGATCTTAAGAAGGAAAAGACGGAGATTAAGGCGTTGGAGAATGAAGTGGAAGAGAAGGTTGAAAGTGAGGTTGAGAAGTAGACTAGTTAGAGTTATGAGTTACCTGGGTGGGCTAGGTATGGAGCCGTAGCATGCATGGCGCTACTCGTGCACTCAGCCACGCTCACTCCATGCCCTAACTCATAACTCATAACTGATAACTCTCTACTTCACTTCGTTTATTTCCAGTACAACGCTGGTCCTTCCCAGGCTGATATCAGGGTTTATTCCCACTTTCATTAGGAAATCGCCTGAATAAACAGCAGCCGGGTCAATGGGTGATTTTCGGCCAGGATAAATATTTAATTCTTTGAGTGAATACTTCTTTGACGGATCAAGGCCAGCCAGCTTCACTGGCTTCAAAGTCTCCGTTAACCGCTGACGATTGTTGACGAGATAGTTGAATACAATCGCTCTGCCTTTCGAGTTGTCTACATACATCAGTGATGCGCTTGAATTTTCATGTGGATTTACGAGACGGAAAAGATCACCATGCCACACTATGTTCTTGAATGAGTGGTAGTTGCTTACCGCTTCCTTTGCAAAGCGCATATCATCCTCACTGAGATGACTCGCGACGATGTCGAAACCTAACTTGCCCATGCTTGCCACG
The DNA here is from genome assembly GCA_963774615.1 of uncultured Cytophagales bacterium. GTDB lineage: Bacteria > Bacteroidota > Bacteroidia > Cytophagales > Cyclobacteriaceae > Chryseolinea. The sequence continues at coordinate 82,655 of CAVZFT010000028.1, read as the reverse complement.
TCCGTTCTAAACTTCAATGGCTGCTTACCCCAATCAGTGACGTGATTGTCTGTAACGATCGAAGGAAAGAAATAAGAATAGTCCCATTGCATAAAAATACGTTCGATCGGTTCTGTATCGTCGCTGGGCCAGAATTCTGTAAAATATTTCAGCAATTCATAATCTCCGCGACCGCCGCCTCCTGAACAGAGCATCATCGGAACCTTCGGGTATTTTGCCCTAAGGCGCTGCAAAACATTGTAAAGTCCACGGACATATTCAACATATAAATGCGATTGTGGTATCTGTTTTTTATTTAAGTACGCCGAATATGCATTGAAGATGACCGCATTACAATCCCATTTTATAAATGCCAGCTCCGGATTTTTGGTGAACAGGTTGTCGACGATGCCGAAAACAAATTCCTGTACTTCAGGATTCGAAAGGTCAAGAACGAGCTGATTGCGATAGTAAACTTCCGGTCGCTCCGGTTGACGTATCACCCAGTCAAGGTGTTTTTCGTAGAGTTCACTTTTTGGATTTACCATTTCGGGTTCTATCCAGATTCCAAACTTCACTCCTTCTTTCTTCGCTTCCTGAATTAAGTAACCGATTCCATGTGGCAGCTTCTTTACATTTTCCTGCCAGTCACCGAGCCCCGCATTGTCGCCGTTGCGCGGATATTTATTGCCAAACCATCCGTCGTCCAGCAAGAAGAGATCTACTCCAAGGTTCTTTGCATCCTTGTATAGCGACGTAAGTTTGGTTTCATCAAAATCAAAGTACGTCGCCTCCCAGTTATTTAACAGTGTTAGCCGCTGGCCTTCTCCATCAAGTACACGATATTTTCGCGCCCATGCAGTGAAGGTTACGGCTAGCCTTACCGGTACCGCTATCTGACAGTGCGAAGATAAATGACGGAGTCTTGAAGACCTGGCTCGGGGCAAGCGAGTATTCCGACGCAAACGGATTTATACCGGCGATCAATCGAAGGTTTTCATAGGCATCTACGTCGAAGTCAATCTTAAAATTTCCACTCCAGGCAATCTGACCGAGCAGCACGTCCCCTTCGTTTTCCTGTGCGGGTTGATCAAACCCTAAGATAAAATTCGACGACTGTAACAACATAGCACGCGCACCAAGTTTTGTATCAATCGACCGTGTCCCGCGTTCAAGCTTCGTCTCCGCGGGCTGCATCTCTTTAGCCCACATGTTGTGGAATGTCCTTAGGTAGAAATCACGGTTCGCAAAATACAGGTTAGCGGAAGCGTACTTTTGCATCAACACGGCCTTTTTCTCACTGTGTTGTATTTCCGCCCATTGTTCGATCACATTCTCCTTCTTCCATGATTTATAGAACAGCGTAACCTGGAATGGATAAACATTATCTTTTAACACAATTTTTGTCAGAGATGTGTTTCCATCGATCTGATCCTGACTATGGGTGGAATATTTCAACTCCAGTGATGTATTTCCGTCGGAATGCTTAACCTGGATTGCTGGTTCTGCGAGGTTCCAGGTTCCGGCGCTGGTATAAGCCGCGTTGTATATTCCGGCGTTTTCGTCATCCAGGCGATTTACTTTTGATGACGTTGCATATTCAGCCGGCGATTGCAGCCTCTTTCCAAAATATACTGTACGTAACAAGATTATTCTTGTCTGTTTGAAGGACTATGGCATGATCGTTTGTTTCGATTGGAATTGTTACGGATTGGGCTTGCAGCTGGAATGGAAAATAAGAACTATTAAGATGACGGAGATGAAGAAAGCCGGAAGGGGTGTGGTTCATTTTGAAATTCATGGTTTCGTGTTATAATAAGTGAGTTTCTTAATTTCAATATCGTGCTTCTAACTGGTGTGTGAGCGGGCGTGTTTTTTACCGCGGAGGCACAGCGACGCAGAGGGCATTTTTCTGCGGACCTCTGCAGGATTCCTCTATCGCTCTCAGCGATTAAACTGCATTTGAAGTTCTGTAGAATATTTGTGGATTATTCATTCATCATTCCTCATTCCCAACAACACAGTCTATAATTTCACCACACTCTCGCTGCTCTTTTCAAATCCGATACGTTGTGCCACAGCTTTTACCGACTGTCCTTTTGAAAGTTTAAAAGGCTTCGTGTAAACATCCCAGGAGACAGGCTCACTTCCGCCCTGCATCAATTATCTTAAAGCCAATTGAAGCACTTTTCGTCTCACAGGAAAGTGTCACGAGGTTGTCGCCGCTGATGTCGATGTCCACGTCCGCAGTTGAAGGTGGATGATCACCATGCCACATCGACGCAAGCATTGCTTTTCTTCCACGGCACCAAGATCCTTGGCCTCCGTTAGCCATCGATCCATTTCTTTCCGAAAGCGTTTCAACGTCGCTTGCTGTTTCGGATCTGTTGCAAGATTGTTGAGTTCATAGGGATCATTACTTAAATCGTACAACTCTTCCGTTGGCTTCGTTGGGACAAACCACTTCATTTGAGTGCTATTCAATTCACCTTTCTCTTTCATCGAAGAATCTCCCTCATCATGTCTTGCTGTAACCTGTATTCAATGTTTTGATATAGCGGTAACTCGGGATGAAAATTACGAATGTACTTATAGCGGGTATCACGAACGGCCCTCACTCGATCGTATTCGGTATCCATCCGATCGCGGGCTGCATAAACATAAGTGTGGGGTTCCTTTGCTTTATATTTTCCCAGGAATGCTTTGCCCTGCATGTATGCAGGAGGTTTGATTCCCGCCAATGACAACACAGTTGGAGCAAAGTCTATAGAGCTTATCAGGTGCGCATCTCTTTTACCCGCGTCGATCTTTCCGGGGAAACGAATTACCAAAGGCACATGTAACCCGCGGTCGTAGAGTTCACGTTTAAAAAATGGCAAACCATCGCCATGATCACTCCAGAAGAAAATTATTGTATTCTCCATCAGCTTGTCTTCCTCAAGTTGATGCAGCAGACTACCTACGAGGCTGTCAAGATCGGCAACATTGCTTAGAAATCGTGCAACATCCCTTCTAACGGTATCGGTATCGGGATAAAATGGCGGAAGTTTTACTTTTGATGGATCAACATGCATCGGATGGTTCTTTCGCATCCACACCAGCGATTCGTGTGTTACCATTAAATTGACTACCGCGAAGAATGGTTGACCTTTTTTTCTATTCCTCCATGAGGCCTTCTCACTGCTTTCATCCCAAACCGTTGGTGGCGCCTCAAATTGATAATCGGTCTTAGAGTTATTTGTACAATAGTATCCCTTTGCTCTTAAGTATTCCGGGAACGCTTTAATACCGTCGGGCGTCACGATGGAATATGATTTTGGTAATCCAGTCTTTTCAGGAATCAAGCAGGGTACGCATATTATGTCCGCCAGCCGTCACTTGGTTTACACCTGTAATTATTGCACAGCGGCTTGGAGCACATACACCAGCCGTAGTAAACACGTTATCATAAGTAATTCCTTCCTTTGAAAGGCGTGTCAAGTTTGGTGTTGCTACCGAGTTGTCGCCGTAAAAATCGAAATGTGGACTGAGGTCTTCGCAGCTTATCCAGAGGATGTTTGGAAGTGGTTGGGGAGATTGTGCTGCAGCGATGCCCAATGCTGATGGATGATGGCAAACTGAAAGGAGTTATCGATGCGTAGGTATTCGTAGTTGTGTCTTTTTCATTTGTAGGTCTCATGCTTAATCTTGGTAGCTAGGTACCTAGGTAGCCAGTGTAGCCTGAAAGGGTGTGGGTGTGTTTATTTACCGCGGAGGCGCCAAGACGCAAAGTTTCGCGGGGTATGCTACTTCACGTCGTGGGAAAACATTTGTTCATAGTGGGGTGATGGTAGAAAGATACCGCCGCTTTCATCGTAAAAGGATTGATCTGTGACATAAACGCCTTGTTTTGTTTGCGTCCATGTACCATTGGCTTTTGGATGATAACTCATCATCGTATTCCAGTTCTTATAGTATTGATGACCGTTTGTTTCCTGGAGCCCGATACTGATGTTAGGAAATGGAGCCAGCCGGGCCGCGATATTCTTGTTCCAATCGACAAGGATCGGATTTACGGTAAGATCTGCGCAGAAGCACGGTACTTTCTTTTCGTAGGCAAGCTGGGTGATACGCATGGTTTCGCTGAGGGTCTTAGCAATTGCCTTCACCGCTATAGCGGAATACCCTTGCTCTATACGCTTGGCAGCATCTGCAACTGTATGTGCACTTTCGTCGGCGGCGATCGTTACGCCAAGGTCACCAACATACACATCGTTCCTCTCGCCAAAGGGTTCCTCTACGACAGCGATCTGATCAAAAGCACCTATTTTTTTCGCATGGTCAAGGAATCGCTGTAATGTACTTTTTTCGTCGTAACGTTCATTGGCATCAAAGTAATAAGGAATCTTTCCACTTTTTGTATAAGGTGTTTCATAGTGACCAATAGCGGAATGCACAGCCGTGAGAAATGCTATATCCTTTTCCAGCATTTCCGTTTGTGTGCCCGCTGATCCTGTCTTAAGTTTCATTATAAAGTAACCTTCATCGGCCGCCGCTTTAATCTTCTTCACATCTGCGCCGACGCTGAATGACGGCATACTGGCCACCTTGCTGTGACGGTACGCCAAACCTGGTTTGAGCTGAGAAGGAATCAAATCATCAAAACGAGTGATCTTGTTTTCAGCTGCGTATAACAACCACGCCGCATTGTCAACACACACCAGGGAATTGAGTGCAAATGTCTTTCGCAGATCCGGATTGCCAGTAATTTTTTTTCCGTACTCGTATACTTCAGGTAAGAGCTGGTCCAATAGCTCCAACGGGTTTGTAAAGGAATTTCCCTTCATTATTTGCAACGCACGCTCGCTCATTGCATACATTAATGCATTGCCTCCGTTTGCCGAATGTGCGGCAAAGACTTTTGAATCTGACCAAAGAATTCCCTGTCCACCGATGCCAACCTTATGGATACCTGATTCCGATTCAATGTACGCAGCGGTCTGCCAGCCTTCGGATATCACGCTTCCTTTGAAACGATAAGGATAGAGAGGCTCCCGTTCAAAATTCGAATCCACATTTTTGATCCTGATGGGTGATATGTCTTTCATTCTGGTTAAAGCATTACCTGTGAGCGATGGTCCAATCAAACTTAAAGCGGTGAGCGTTCCTGAATCGCGGATGAACTTCCGTCGACCGATTTTTCTATTCTCAAATGGCAGCATGGGCAAGTTCGTGTAGTTACTTCGGAATGTTATTCAATGTATACCACGATTCGGACGACCACAATGATTGGCCGTTCGAATTCCGCAGATCTTCGGGTAGTCTAAAATAGATAACATGTTCCTTTTTTAAGCCTGGAATTTCCAGATAAATTCTCGTGTGGTCTTCCGAAATCGTTATGGAGGTGATCTTTAACTGCTCCAGATCCATTTTTGGGCCTCCATAATTTTGAGTAGGAAGATACCACCATTGCTGGAGAAAAATTTCGGAAGGTTGCAAGTTTCTCTGTTCAAGCGGCATCGTGAATTCAATTTCGAAACCTTTGGGTTTTGCCCTCACCGCCAGCATTTCAAAAGTTGGATTCCCATTGTACTTCATCCGTTGAAGACCGTATTGTCGCTCTTTCCACGTCCAGCCGCCAACCATACCGACCTCACCCACATAAAGCGCACTGTCCGGACCCCAGCAAAGACGATTTACTCCCGCATACAGTCCTTGTGTAAACCGAAAAACAGCTCCCTGATATTCTCCATTAACTTTCTCCAGGAAATCTCTCTTGATTCCTCCGTGTGTCACATCGCCATGCAACAGTTGACCTTTATAGGGTCCATCCTGCATTAAGACAGGCTCTGATGGTGAGTTCGCAATTTCATTCTCGGGCAGCCAGATAGCAGGCGGTGCAACAGGAGTAGTAACCGGCAATGAATCGGGCAGTCCCCACCGCATTCCATGATATTCGTCCTTTTTTTACGTGAATCAATTTGTTTGCTGGCGTCCATTCACCCTGATTGTCGGCGACAAACAATTCTCCCTCTGGTCCAACCCCGATCCCGTTAGGGGTTCGCAATCCAAAATTTATCCATTCATAAGATCCGTCGCGCGAAATTCGGATCGTCCTGCCACGGTCTGGCTGCTGCTTTTCTCCCGACATCAGTCTCATCGCCATCGAAAGAGTAGCATAGAAATAACCATCCTGGTAAACAAGCCCGAATGCAAACTCATGGAAATCGCCAGTCACTCCCCAACTATTGCAAACAGCCTCATATACATCCGTTACATCATCACCGTCAAGGTCGATCAGGTGCGTGAGTTCCTGCTTTTGCAATACGTATATTTCACCTTCGACCACTTCAATGCCCAATGGCTCCGCCAATCCGGACGCTATACGTTTGACCACAACTTTGCTGCTGTCTCCAGTTTCAACGTTGCTCAATGCATATACTGAACCGCTGGTATCCCACGTAGTTACCAGCAATCGGCCATCAGGAAGGAATGCAAGTCCACCAACACGTGGTTTGAAATTCTTATTATGAAGCGTACTCACCGTGTAGCTGGGATGAAGGCCCTCGAGGGGAGCTCCGAAACCGGGTTTGTTGTTTTGTTTTTCTTCTGTTTTTGTTTGTTGTACCTGATTGTTTTTCGAATCTGTTGACGGCCTCAGAGCAAGAATATAATCCAGCATCGTTTTTATTTCACTTTCAGCAAGATTCGGATGAGCATTCATTGCCGTGTTGCCCCAAGCTCCCGAACCTCCTTCGCTGACCTTTCGGATCAGATATTGAATTGCCGTTTTTTCTGAAGGATAACGTCCTGCTATTTCGAGAAACGAAGGTCCAACGGTTTTTTTGTCCAGCTCATGGCACGTGAGGCAATCGCTCTTTTCAATGAAATACCTTCCCCGATGATCATATTCAGCCTCCATCTTTGGTGGTATTGAGGATGGAAGTGGTTCAAAATAGTGTTGGGCTATCGTAGTTTCGTTATCGCTCAATGTAAACGTGCTATCACCCGATTTTAATCTGATGCTAATTCCATCTGGAACATTGGAGGTTTTAAATATCCTCTGCAATCCCGGCTTACCATCTTCACTTCGCACAAATTCGGGTTGTTCTTCTACACGAACCGTGTCACCGGATGAAAGTACTAATTGATACTTCAGTGTGATCTGGTTCTGGTGAAATGAATATCCTTTGCTTATGACTTTCGGAAAGTTGTCTTTGCCGTCGACGTTCACGACCCATTTAAACCGAGCCAGGCTATCGGTGAAGTAAGATTTTCCCCAGGAGGTGGGTTGTACATTCTTCTTGTCTGTGTAGGGAGCACCTTCAAGCGTAACTCCTCCTTTCCATGCCTTATAGATAGTACAACGTGAAAGATCATAGGCTACGAAAAAAGAGGAGTCCAGTGCCAGCGTAAGCATCCTGGGCTTTTTATCCAGGACTGAACGGAAAGCCCACGGATCCATTGGCCGGTAGATATGGGGTGTTTTTGAGTCGCAGGCTGATAAATAAAAAACCAGAAGAGCAACAAGCGTAGTAATCAATCCTGATTTTTTTTCAAATCCCTTTTTCATCGAATAACATTTCCGTTTCAAGGCCAGCGCAGGTGTTTGTGAAGAAATTTAAAAGTCCCATCATTCCGCATCGAATGGCCTCCATTAAAAAATTCTATCGTCGTTTTATCTTCCAGGTTAAACTTATCATACACATATCTCACCTTTCCATACTCATATGAAACCCACTCATCCGGCTGAACAAGGTCATCGTGACCCCGCTCCACCATAAAAGGTCTTGGAAAAATAAGGTAGGCCATCTCCGCATAACTGAATGTACTGCCCATATTAAAATAGGGCATTTCCCATTCGAACGTATTCATAAATCCAACCTTATTGTGCGTATCGACCACCTTTCGGGTCCAATCTCCAAAATCACCCGAACATATAGAAAGGCAATAACCTTCCAACACTGCGGGTACACGCATCGCCGTTTCACCACCGTAACTCAAGCCATAAAAAGCAATTCTGGATTTATCAACAAAAGAAAGCGAGCCCAGCCACTTAAGAGTTTGATCGTGTTGTGAAACAATAAAAGAGAATAAGGTCTTCTTTATCGTGTTGGCTTTTCGATCAAGCAATCGATATCGGTCTTCGCCCCGATACGGATTTTGCGGAGCATAGACGATAAAACCCTGGTCAGCAAGTTTTGCTGCGACATCATTATAATAATCCTTATTGCCCTCGACGAGTTCATGAGGCAAACTGTTTCGGCCGTGCTGACACACTACAACAGGCCGCTGTTCTCCGGGTTTGATATCTTTTGGAATCAATAAAATTCCCGTAGCAAAAAGATTTGGATATACATCCAATACAACTTCATACCCGGTCCATCTTTCTTTATCATAGATCTTCCTGGTTTGCGGATTCGGAGGCAACAACTTATCGTCAAAACTTCCGATAATTTCTTCGTTAAAATATTTCCTGTACTCTTTTCCCTTTTCAATAAAATGATCAGGGGAATAATAGGGATGATGTGCCTTTGGACTCCATGTTCTCTTTTCAAATTCCGGCATTACGCTGTAAAGAAAAAATCTGTTTCGCTCATGGTCTGAGTCACGTAGAAGCCACTGCACGTGATCCTCGATCTCTTTAACCTGTCGGATCTGTCGCGCTTGCGGGTCAAATGATTTACGTTTATCGACGGGCACTTCATTTGATATCTTCAATGATGAATTATATCCCAACGACTGTGTAAACTTTTCTAATGCAGATGCGGATCCAAAACTCACAGTTGCATTTTTTGGACCGCTGATAAGATGTCTTGGCTGGAATCCCGGTTTTGTCAACGCATCGATCCGGTTGTATTCAGCGTTTACAGATTCAAATGATGGAGTTTGCAATTTGCCTTTGTAACCAGTAAAGGGCCACCCTCCAACCGGCCCTAGTTTTTCGCCGGATTCTACTTGTTCGATAATTTCAGGCACCGAACTATATTCTATTGTCAGTGGACGAGGAGCAATGAGCGTTGCTACTTCAGCGTCTCCAAACTCTGCAAGATGGCCCCACACATTCCGGTATAGAGGTTCATCCCACACCCGTTGACGCGAGGTAAAGTAACCACTCACCAGAGCCGCATCGATTCGTTTGTCCACTGCTGCCGCATAAAATGCGATCAGTGCTCCTTCAGAATAACCCGCCACACCAATCTTTACATCCTTATCAGAGGATCGTTCAAACCAGTCAACTGCAGCTAAAACTTTTTGTACTTCGTAACCAATGAGATGGCGGCCCATATGAAAGGACTGCCTGTAAAGCCATTCGCGATACGTTTGTTGATTTTGCTTTCCTGGATTTAAAAATGTTCTGCTAATGAGTACTGGGATTAAAACCTGGAATCCATTCTCGGCAAGATGCCTGGCAAATTGTGAAGCGGCGGGCACTCCAGGAGACAGGCCCGCAAGTTGTTCAGGGTCCTGGTCTGCATCCGGAATGGCGATAATGTTCGCCAGGGGTTTTGTTTTAGGTTGCAGCAGGAGTCCTTCACCGAACACTCTATTTAATACAGGCCAACGAACCTGGTAGACGACGTACTTGTCGGTTTCAGCAATCCGTTCCGGGTCGTTGTCGACAGAAATTTTTTGCATGAACACTTCCGGATATTTCTCTTCAAGGCCGGTGTTGTAGTTAGCGGGTGGTTTGCTCTTATCCTCAACGCCAATATATTTCATGAATCGTTGGCGATTTGGTTCAACCGACTTTTCATAAGCGGATGGTGAGCTCAAATCGCGACTCCATAATTTCGAGCGGCTGGATACAGATTCCTCAATTTTTTCTTCGATGAATTTATGTGCGCCGTCCAACATTTTCACGGACAGGTCGCCCTGCCATGTGAGTGGTACAGTGCCTGGTAGCACTGCGGGCATATTTTGGTAAGGGAAATTCGCAGCTGCACGGTCATTGTTGTTCTGAGCATCAACATTAGTGATAATGAACAAAGCAACGATACAGGCAATTGAAGATTTAACTTCCATTCGAAATCTATAAGGTATAGGGTATAAGGTATAAGGTATAAGGGTATAGGGTATAGCGGGTCAAAAATTTAGGTCTTCAACTACGCGAATTGCAACCGTTAGGCCTTACTTCTTCAATATCTTATTTGCATTTGTCCGGTAAACTTTTTTTAGAATATTGTCTTTCAAACCAAAGCCGTGCGAAGGCCAATGATAAAACCTGAAATAGTAGAAATGTTCGTCCAGCGTTTCCAGGATTCGAAATGTAACCTCATACATTGCCGCTTCAGGATCGTTGTCTGTTCCATACAGAAGTCTGTCCTGATACTTTTCATAAAATGAGGCCATGTATCGGGGTATTGCTGATGTCTCGCCGAATCGCGCAGCGGCATCGGCATACAGATTTGGATATTTATCTAACAACGCTCCTAATATCGAAAGGTCGTATTCACAGTTTGCGTAGTGACAAGCAATAAACGTAGTTTTAGGATTATCGCGGACAACATCTTCCAGTGTTTTGATAAGTTCACCATGATCGAGGATTCCTTCTTTAGTCAGGTCAATTCTCCACTTGTGTGCATTCATGAGGCCATCGTTAGTGGAATCCATGGGCAAATACATCCAATACGGTTCCGCCACATGAATATTGATCGGTATTTTTAATTCACCACATTTTTTTAATAATGGTATCATTCGTGGGTCGTTGATGTGCGGTCCAAATCCACCCTGATAACGAAGGCCCATCCCCTTATCGCTCAGTTCTCCAATGCCGCGTGCTCCCACCTTAACGCATCGTTCAATTCCTTTACCGCCTTCTCACTCCAGCCCGGTTCATTGTAGCCATTCAGATCAAAGCCACACCATAGCTCAAAACGATCGGGATATTTGGAATACTTCGAGTAGAGGCTGTCAAATCTTGGACCTGTCGCGCCCGTTAAGATGATTGTCTTTTCAATACCAGCAGCATCCATAGTTTTTACCCACGTTGTCAGTTCTTCGTCCGTCCTTGCATACGCATGGCTGTGCATATCTATGGCCGGATATTTTGCCTTTGTAATAGGCGTAATAGGCACCCGGTAAATCGATTTAGGTCGGTAGTCTTTCAGCTTCAGCTCTGTAACATCCTGAGCGAAAGAGTGCGTACATCCAAAAAGAATAAAAGGGCGATAATAGATAAGGTCAGCTTAGTCATATTGTTAATTTTAAAGCTTCCGAAAACTTTTACTTAATGTAACACAAAATCATCTGTTCTCTCGTAAATTATTTTATTTCCGTGGGAGTCAATGGCCTCAATGATCACGCGATAGATTCCAAATTTGTCAGTAGGAATTTTTTTACTGTAAACGTTGTCTCCTTCTGCCCCATCTCCTGCATTGCCGTCATCCTGTAACTCCACCTCGAATGATTTCGTGGGATCATTCTTTAAAATAAGTTTGGCTTTTACGGATTGGATTTTCGAGCCATCAACAGATCTTTGCCCGTACTACATTTTCTCCCGTTGCCTGAACCCACTGAACTTGAGGAGGCGTGGTGTCCCCTTTGCCTTTTACTTCTATTTTGATTACACCTTGCTTTATAATGTGAAGGGGATTGTCCGGAAGCCAGTATTCGGCAAAAAATTCTATCGTGTGATTTTCGGGACAATTCGATGCTATCAACGGAATGTCAAATTTGGCAGACGCGCCTACGTGATCATAGTTTCCCCAGTAATCAGATTTTCTCACAGCAACTCCAAATGGGTTTACGTACGGATCCGCCGAGTACAATTCTGTTCGCCAATACTTTTGAATATCTTTTGCGAGGATTACAATTGATTCTCCGGGATTGGCTATTCCATCACCGTTTCCGCTGCCTAACTCAATTGTTTCCGAATCGTTACCTCCTTTTGCGACGGTAAACGTCTTCCCGTCAGCGATTTCAAATTCTTTTATTTCAGGCACGTCCTTCTTAATGGGCATTTCAAAAAAATCAACCCATTCATTCTTATTCTCATCCTGGATTACAAGTTTGAATTTTACAATCTCAATTCCGGCTTTTACCTGAAACGTGAAGTTTGATTGCGCGCTCCGCACTTCACCTGGAGTAATATTGTTAAAGGCGGATCTATCCTGTTTGAAGATGACGTTGTCTTTTACGGCTGATAATTTCGCGGTTACATTTTTCCCGACGGAAATTCCTTTGTTCACGAGTTTAATAGAAAGTGTAACATCCTTCTCTTCCGTTATCCATCCTCTATTTTGAACTTCAACAGAAGCAATTCGAATATTCGGCTTATCTCCTTTTTTATTGATACCGATTTCGTGTGAACTACCGTTCAGTTGGATGATCAATCTTCCCTGATTGTCGCTGCGAAGGACCTGTTGTGTCTTTTTTGAATTTCGGGTGTCGATATCGTGAATAACATATTCGGTATTTTTTTCATATACCGGGGGCGTAGTCACAGAAACATTTACAAACGGCAACAATTCGCCTCCAGGGAGGAACTCCTTTATTGAGCATTTAAAACCTCTTCTATCAACGTTTTCAAGAATCGTAAACCCGGGAACATTCCGGTCGGTACGGACGTCGTAACCCCAAACGGAAAAATCAGGGTATACGTCGATGTGGTCCCATTGCGACGGTCTTGCAAGAGGGCTTTCAAACGCTTTTAATATAAATCCAAACATTTCGCCCATTCCACAGGTGGAATGAGCTGCATCATATATTTTCCACTCGTAGTTGGTCAATAATTCAGGCCATACTCTGTTGAGGTCCTCGTGGTAACCGCGGATAAAATCTTTATCTCCATAATTCAATCTTAATTTCACGCCATCATAATTTTTATACATGTCGATGTGCCTGTATTCAACCGGAAAGTCCTTAGGACCAACGACGAATTCGGCGGATCCGCAAAAATTGCCTGCTGCAGAAAGCAGGTGAGGATACTTTCCTGCAATCCAGTAAGTCATGAACCCTCCCATCGAAAGACCGGCAATTCCACGATGTTCGCGGTCTGCAATAGTATTATAATGAGTGTCGATGTGCTCAACCAGCTCGGGAAAGTAAAGTGGAAATTGGCGATAAGTTTCGACCGGACCAATGTTGTAGGGACGAACGTAATACTTTTCATCAGCGCTTCGGTTATAACCATCCGCCTTCACGACGATCACGTCATGGGCAGCAACAAAGTTCGCGATGTTGTCGCCCTTGTTTTCATCGCCTTCATCAAAATCAGCGTAGTGATCACTGCTTCCGAAAAAACGCTGCGACCATCCGTGATAAAAATAGATAACAGGATATCGCTTCAGGGGGTTATCCGCATATGACGGCGGTAAAAAAATCCGGTAGTTCCTGATCTCAGCGAAAACATTGCTGTAGTGTTGAGCGTCAATGATAGCAACCTTTCCTTTATTACTTTCCTGGGCGAGGGACGATCGTAAACTGGAAAGTGCCAACCAGTAGAACAAGACATATCACGGGCTTCATGAGTTCAGGCTTGATAGTATTCTACAATCTTAGCTAATTCCCGTTAAAACCGTTAATCGTTAATCGTTAATCGTTAATCGTTAATTGTTATGTTAATCGTGTGTGTGAGGGTGGGTGTGAGTTTTAACCGCGGAGGCGCAGGGGCGCAGAGCCAATGCATCTTCATCCTTTCTTGATTGACATTCGAAAATTGGCTTTACTCTGCGTGTTCTGCGGGTATTCATTCTGCGGTTCTTTGCGATTAAAAAAGTCGAGGTACACACCGTCATCCAGACCACACACTATCCCAAGCTCACCAATAACGGATAACGATTAACGGATAACGGATAACGGTGTGCTAATCATACGGAGTCACTTTGATATTGAATAAAGGAATATCAATCAGTATTGAGAGATTCAATACAGTCTCGGGTGTTACCACTCTAAATTCTGTTTGACCCTCAAAAACGAGCTTCGGCGTACGTCGGACTCCGGCACAAATTGACACTGGCAGTCGGGGAAATGCATAGATTATCTGGGCCGATGGAGAAATGATACTTTCAAGCCGCACTTCTTGCTTTAATGTGTCAGTCGCACTATTGTTAAGTCGGTACGCCACCAGAGAGCCTACGTCTATTAAAGAGGCAAAGAACGAAATTGCACCGCCATTGCCTTTATTGATGCCCCAACTAGTTGCGATACCCAGTGGCGCATAGATGTTCCGTCCATATAATCCATTATTAAAGTCCCATGCATAACCAACATAAGCATTGACGCCAATGCTGAACTTCGATTTTTGTTTGACGGAAAAACTTCCTGGTGGCAAAGTCGCGGCATTCAAAGCAGCTTTCACTTCATCAGAATTTTGCGCAGAGGCGAGATTCGCACCAAAGGATAAGTATTTTACCAATTTGGCTTTTGCATCAGTGTCAGCGAGAATATTATTCGCATCTACAAACCGGATAATTTCATTAAAAATGCCAGTGTAATTTCTCTGGTGGATATCTATAGCGAAGTCTGCGGTGATGTCGAGGTTAGCGAGTACTTTCGCGACATCGGCTGGCAACTGTAGTATTGTTAAGAACGACGGATAACCCCTTGACTATACGGGCAATGGCCACAGTTGAACCTGATACAAACGATCCATAGCTGCTGGCCTCCACGGGTCCTTGTGACCTGTCGTTGATCGACGAATAGGCAAAATTCACGTTGTCGAGTGAAGACAGCAGACCATGAAATTGAGTGCGTTTAGTAAATACAGCCTGGAAAATTTTTTCAAGTGTGGCATCTCCGATTTTCAGATGTTCTGGTTTAAAGCAGTCCATCACGTTATATCTTTCATATCCAAGCCCTAAAAAGATTATCAGTAATTCTTTATTGGTGAATAAGCTCTTTAAGCTGGACTTCATTGATGAAGAGCCCGCCAGCTTCTTGCTGCTTCTAAGCATGTCCATCAATATGTAAGTAAGTTTAAGATAACCTCCAAGATCGTCTTTGCCACCGTTCGACAAAAAGTTTTGTCGGTCACTACTGTCCCGAGGATTGATATGATATTGCTCGCCATTTAGTATCCCTTGGGCCACAAGTAGAGAGAGCCGCAGCAGATCCTCGTAGCGGCAGCCTTCTTTATCGCCTGAATTCTCGTATTGTGTTTTTGACAATTCTCTTTGGCAGCACCATTCAAATTATCACAGTTAAGAGTAACTCTAAGTGACGAAGTGCGAGTACATTGGACGGTCCATTGAGGAGGTCTTTGGCAAATGCATCTCTCAATTCCTGAAGCAACGTCAGAATGTTGTGATTCTCTATTTCCTCGAGTATCTCGAACGTTAGAGGGAACAACGTTTTCAGCTCAGGATACTTTTTAAACTCTTCCTTCATTTTATCAAAGAATGCCATGGATAATTCCTGCTTTCCCCTTTCGATCAGGAACTTTGCCAGGCCATCCGCAAAATTGGTAACGTTCAATCCGAACAGCCCTGACCCTCCTCCGGTCGGTACGCCAACCAACTCCGAATCAGCAATCTTGGTCATGACGCTGTTGAAGGATCTTACTTTGGTTCAAGAAAGGGTTTGCATTAATTATCTTCTTGAATCTCAGCTCTTTGTAGCATCTAGGCTTATTCGCATAATGTGCGATGATCTTGTCTATATCCTCCGGGTTCTCTTTTCAAAATCTCTGACTGCATCCGCAAATACAAACCCGGTTTGACCATGACAAACCGTATTAAACATGACTGCAATGGCTGAGAAGATGATGACTAATAACTTTTTCATATTCAGGAGGGTTTTAGGTTTAAAGCATCAGCTGTTTTTTGAACAGGCAAAACAAGGTGAACTGGTTGTTTTTTCCCGTGATCATTCCGACCAGGTTGCCGTCGCTGTCGAAAACAGATCCACCGGAGTCACCATGATCGGTAACCGGTCGACAATTTTTACCGGGCCGGTCGCCGACGAGGATGACTTCATCAAAAGTTATCAGCCCGGCCAAAATTGTACTTGATACCCATCTTGTTGCTTTATCACATCGATGATGAATGCCTCGGAAACCGTTTTGCTCACATTACCTTTTGCAGTAACTTTTAATACCAACCGGTCTTCCGGTTTTATCTCGCGATATCCTTTAAAGAACTCAACCTCGTTGTCCACTCATAAACGTATCGGGATCGTCAAGCTCGATGTAGGCAAAATCATTTTGCATATCCATCTTACCATACTTCCACTTTCCAACTACCGACTGCTCATACATCACTTCTTCTCTCCGGGAGTCGATGTCGAACTGGGGATTTTCAAGATCTCCCTCCGTCATGACGTGACAATTTGTTATTAGGCAAATCGTATCATTCTCGCCTTTCATAACGCAACAACCTGATCCCTGGAAGCCCGGAGAAACGCCGTTGGCCATTGCACCCTCCATACCTCCCGTTACAGTGCCTAGGCGTAAATTCTGTGACGATCTCAGTTGGAACCGTAGTGACTCTGCCGCTGGGAAACCGTACGCTGAGTCGGCTGGGAATACCAGCAGTATTGGAATCGTTGAGTATATCGCCACGACCGGTGTCCGTTCACCATTAATCACTGCAACAGAATCATCGAGGAAAGCGATATTGGGAAACTTGTTCTTGAGAACAGTTTCATTTTGTGTGATAGCTAGTATAATTTCATCAGCTTCAGAGTAAGCGATCAATTCATCTACCTGTTCGATGGTCTGCGCCTCGTCTCGACGGTTAAGCTTCCGCTTCAGATCCTTCGCCTCCATTAGGTTATCGATGAGGTCGTGAAAAAACTTCGACCCGAAGCTGAGAAAGAATCCTGTTGTAAGAACACCAAAAAATACGCGGAAGGAGAATGTCAGGTCAGGGTTAAAATGGAGCGGGTCCTTCAATAGGCTCTTATCCCAGGCAGTCATCCAGTCGCCACCGGCGATAAGCATTTCAATCATGTCCGCCTGGAACATGAATGCCACAACGATCCCTGCCAAAAAGCTAAGCAATGTTATCTCTTTCACTTTTTCCTCTTCGGGACTTTCTTCAGCGATATTGGCCAGAGGATTCATCATTGAGGAAATATTCCTCGAACCTTTGTGGTACAGATAATTGATCTTATTAACCATGGTGCTTCTATTCGCCTGCTTGGATTCCAATGGCTCACGAAATAGTTTCATCGAAAGCACACTGAGAGCTATTACGAAAAGTATGATGAAGAGAAGGGCAGCAACCAGGTAGTACCAACGGTAGTCATAGCCGAAAAAAGAAAACGTTGATATGAGAAAAAAGTAACCAGAGAGTATCGCGATAAGTGATTGACATTGTGTTGGATACTTCCGGATAAGACTGACTGCTTTTTCTGTGATGACACTTAAGATAAAAAGGGCAATTAAAGCGCCGATCAATTTATCCAGGAAATCCGCTTCAGCATTTCCCATTGGCTCTAAAGGTGTTTAGTTAAAAATAAAGATCTCCGTCAGTTCTTTCCTTCGGACAACATTGTCCGCATCAATCGAAATGATTAGCCATGCTTTTCGAAAGCCTTTCGTAATGGGCCTGTAATTTGGCCAACTACTGCGTGCGCACGACCATCTTTCTCTTCATATCGGCTTTCATCACCTCGCTGGAATTCAATTTCCTTTCAGCCTCGGGTGATATAGTAGTTGTCGATGACTCCGTTAGAATTTCATTTTTGACACGATTGACTTCAGTCTCATTCCCCGCTTCCACTGCAACGTTCGATAACGTTTCAAGAGCTTTTTCCTGTTCATTCACCGCGGCAAGCGATTTCGCTATAACTATTGAAGACCGTTGATCGATGTACCTTGGAGGTTTAACATCAGCAAGAACTTCCGCTACCCGGTTTGTTCGCGCTGCATCGGGCTCACTGCTGACTAGCTTATCAAGTTCATCGATCTTCTTTTTGAATTCCTGTGTATCCTTCAGATAATCCTGAGCACGTTCCTTTACCTTCTTGGCTTTCTCGTTATCCGGTTCCAATGCCAGCGCATCGTCCGTTGCCTTTATAGCATCGTCGTAGTTTCCCAATGCTGATTGTGCCTCTCCAACAAGCGCAAGATTTTCCGGATCATTTTTTATCCTGTCATATTTAAGGTCCTTAAGCAGGTCAACGAGTGCTTTGTAGGTAGTTGTATCACTCGGATTTCTTTCCACGGCTTCGGTGGCGTTCTTAGTGACTTCCAGGAAGTCCTTGACTTTGAAAGATTGTATAGTGGGATATCCGATCATCAGGATTGGCAGAATAAAGAATAGGAGAAGCCACGATGGATTCTGATTCCTTACAACCTTGATAATCAGCAGCACCAAAAGGGCGACAAACAGCACCACACCAAGAAACATTAGAACAATTTCACCAAGAAGCAGGCCGGCGGTTAATGTGGCGATCATAGCAATAAGTTTTAAGTGCACTCAAAACGGCAAGTAAAAAGCCCACCTTTCAGCACAAACGCTGAAAAGATGGGCTCCATATCTAATATAGATATAGAGTATGACTTTTACAAGGCTATGACTGCAGGCAACGCTGTTTCGTATTCCCGTCGCGAGCGAAATTAAATCACATACCAAATTTCAGGGATACACGACTTCCCCTGCGCGTACAAAAACGATAGCGGATGTGGATGTCTTTGAATGTCCAACTCAAAATGTCAAGCGGACTGTGGTAACTGATACCGAGGAGCCAGTGCGCTGTGACCGAGTGTGAAATGTCCAATGTCCAATGTCCAACTCCGCAATGTCAAATGAAAGTCCCCTGCGTCCATTGTCGTCTCTGCGGTGAAATCACACTCTCACATCCACACTTACGCGTTAACGCATATCTGACAACAGATAACCTACCACAAAATGAGGGAGACTCTACGATCACAACCGGACACTACCAAACCTATTACAACTTATTACAATTCATTACTTAACTATGACATCTCAATGATGAGTTCTACGTTTTGAAATTTGTTGGACATAACAATTAAACAAAATTTATGAAACTCAAATTAGTGACGATGATGATCGCGATGGTGGCGTTTTCTGCGATCAAGGTGAAGGCACAACAGCCCGACGAGTCCCGCATTAAAGTTCTCAAGACAGAGAAATCCGGTGTTTTAAAACTGGTTCACGCACTGCAGATTGAAGATGGTTTAACGGTCCACTTTATAACCGACCAAGGAATTATTTCAACTGATGAAATCAAAGGATCATTTCCAAAAGGCCTTTCAAAAAGATACGATGTCGGAAAGATCGATAAGGAATTCTGGATGGAGGTAAGTACTCCCCGCTTAAGTGTTACCTATCATATCATTCCTTCCAGTGACGGAAAGACGTTCACATCAAACCTGGAAAAGGCTGTGTATAAATATGACGCGGTCGTTGCTTCAAGAGATTAGTATAGTATAGCCTCAGTAGTTGGGGGTTGATAGGGGATTGGGTCACTTATCGGGATTAGATTAGTGCAGTAACTCACGACGTGATCGGTCTCATCATCGGTTCGGGTGTCTAGCTCAGGAAGGAGAGCGAAACATCTGGACCTTTGGTTTTTTTACAAAACCGAATGAAAAAGCTGTAGAAAACATTACTCATATTTTCCTCTCTATGGAATTTTATTTCCAGCCAACACGTCAATACATGCAATAAACGCAAGCCAGCATTGGCCCGCCTATTGAGATTTGTTTGCGAAAAGCAAACAAATTAATGATGAAAACTCCGTCTTTAAACGTTCTTGTACTGGTTCTATCCGGACTCATCCTGACAAGCTGTGAATTCATAGGCGCCATTTTCGGGGCTGGTTTCTACACCGGGATCTTTGTTGTGATTTTATTCATTGTTGTAATAATCCTTGCTGTCATCAGACAGAGCAAGAGAGACTAATGAACTTAAAATTGTTCGATTGAGGCTTGCCTTTCAACGGACCGACACTATGGCAACGGATACACCATTCTTTAAGAGCCTATTTGGTTTGTTAAAAGAGACATTCAAACAGTGGAACGCGCGCGATCCTTTTAGCAACAGCACGGTTATCGCTTACTATACTATTTTCTCTTTGCCAGGTCTATTGGTCATAGTGATCACTGTAGCTGGATACTTTTACGATAAGAAAACCGTGACAAAGCACCTCACTGCGCAAATCCAAAATGTCATCGGCGGCGATACAGCGACAGACATTGAGTCAATGATTGGAAAGGCCAGCGAGACCAAAGCAACTGTACTTGCTTCCGTGCTCGGCATCGCCACCCTCCTATTCGGTGCGACAGGCGTATTTTATCAATTGCAACAGATGTTGAACAAGATCTGGGAGGTAAAACCGAAAGTAAAAACAAAACAAAAAATTCTCGAGTTGATCAAAGACCGGCTATTTTCATTTGGACTTATCCTCGCGGTTGGTTTTCTATTGCTGGTTTCATTGGTGATCTCCGCTGCAATTGGCGCTGTGAATACTTGGGTTTCGCAAAATTTTTCAGAGTCATTGACGATAGTATTCAGTCTTCTTGATATTCTCGTATCAATCGGTGTAGTAACTTTCCTGTTTGCGGCCATCTTTAAATTTCTTCCCGATGCGAAGATTAAATGGCGTCATGTGTGGCCAGGAGCTTTTCTTACTTCGATCTTGTTTGTTATTGCCAAATTTGCGCTTGGTCTATACCTGGGACAAAGTGATCCCGGATCAACGTATGGTGCAGCCGGGTCGATTATCCTGATCATGTTGTGGGTATCGTATGCAGGGGTCATTCTTTTGTTCGGCGCCGAATTCACTCGCGTGTACGTCAACAGCAGGTCCGAACACAAGCCTGAACCGACACCAACGGCCGTGTCGACCAGTAATTGACAATGGTAGATGAAGGATGACAAGCATCTTTTCGTTGGGTATTCAAAGAGAAACCTTAATCTTCCTTCTTGTGCTTAAACCCAATCTTGCGCACGGGTTCTGCTTTTGGGTTTAACAACTCCCTCAGGTAATCAAAAACCACCTTAAAATTTTCATCATGCTTAATTACTTTTCCTTCCAGTCTTTCTAATTTTAGTAAGATGTCTTTGTGATCCATTATCATTGATCTCAGCCTGCTGTATATTCGCATTATCTGGATGTTCACCTGGATTGCCCGGTCGCTATTTAATACACTGGATAACATCAATACACCATGCTCAGTAAAAGCGTAAGGTTTTTTTCTGCGACCACCCCAACTTGAAGTCGCATTTTGCGACTTCAAGTTTTCCCATTCTTTTTCAGTCAACTGGAACATGAAATCTTCAGGGAACCGATCAATATTTCTTTTTACTTGTTCATTAAGTCTCCGTGTCTCGACCTGATAAAGTTCGGCCAGGTCATCATCTAACATTACTTTGTGTTCCCGGATCAAATAAATTTTGCTGATTATTATTTCATCGGCTAACGTGATGCTTTTTGTCATGCCTCTATCGTTTTCATTTTAAAAGTATCGATAAAATCTTTAGAGGTCACAAATTGTGACTTCCAATTTTCCTATCCAAATGGGAACTGCAGGTACCCGGTATAGCTCCAGCAGGGGTGGTTTTACACAATTCTTGTAAGAGGTTACACAACTCCGCCGGCCGGAAACAACAATGTATTAAGCGCCGACGTTCTCTTGAACTGATGTGGCATCATTATTTCGCTCGTCAGAAATTGAGTGGTTGCAGGGAAGAATTTATTTCAGACGTGTGTTTTGAGCTTGGGGGACCAAAAGTTCCCTGAGCTTTTTTATTTGTCTGCGATTCGCACACTATCCGGTCACCAATGGCACGATTTTTTGTTTAATCATTTCCGAGCCCGGAGATAAAAATCTATTTACAAAACTAAAATTTGATGTGTCATGAAATACCTAATTATCGCATTTGCATCTGTGTTTGCAACTTTTTCCTCAAGTATATGGACAAGAAGAACAGCAGGAACAAGACTCATCAGAACAAATACAAAGAACAAGAACAAATAACAGACGAGGAACTGCAAAAATATGCGGTCGCAATGGATTCGATCAACGATATGAAGGCGTCGTTACTTGAAGAAATCAGCGACATAGTCAAAGAAGATGGAAAGATGACCAATGCCCGATACAATGACCTGTCAAAGATTGCTAATGATCCAGCAAAGCTCGCTCAGGCAAAGGCAACACCGGAAGAGATTGAACTCCTAAAGAAGGTTGCTGAAAAGAAGAATGAAGGCACTGTGGAAATAAACAACACTTTCAAGGCTCTTGCACAGGAGTATGTTGGAGCGGCATCTTACAATAAAATCAAAAAAGCGCTGACAACAGATTCTGAGCTCAAATCGAAATACGAGGCTATGCTCCAAGAATTAGAAAAGGACGGATCGGAATGAATTGATCTGGTCCCAACGCATTGTCCAAAAAATTATCCCCGCATTCACGACTCGCCTAAGCGGGGAAACAAATACTTTAAAAGGAATTATCATCATGCTCATTGTCACTCTCGTTGCTCATTGATCCCTGCTCATTGCTCATTGATCCCTGCATTGCTCATTGCTAACACTCGTCCTTTGTTGTGCGAACAAGGCTCAGTCCAGAGGTCAGGAAGATCAATCCGAGGATACAATAGACGATCAACGCTCTCAGATCACGACCACCTCCAGCATTGTTCACAAAAAGTATTGCACCGTAAACAAGGCCGACAATTCCCAGAATTGTCAGGATCGACCCGAATATTCTCTTGATGTTCATAGCTATGGTATGTTATAAGTCTGAATAACATAAAACTATGCCAGCGTTCAGAAGGACGGATAAAGCTGATACCGATTATGGGGAAATTACTACACATGATAACGTAACTGATTTGGATCATTGGTTATCAGGCATTTTTTTTCTTACACCACAACGTCTCCGCTATTTAAAAGCGAACGACCGATCACCCGTTCGTCGTGGAATTGACTACACAACACATTTCCCTTTTTGTGGAGAAAAGACGATATGTTCAAACCCGATCATCGATTTTTATTCTACCAAACACGATTTGTTTATCAGTCACTGGCATGGACGCAAAATTGCATGACGATTCAAAATGAACTATTAAAAAATCAATAAAACTTCAGATCATGAAAAAACTAATGTTAACAATTGCAGCGGTATTTTGTTTGAGTGCTGTTGCAGTGCAGGCCCAGGATCCTCAGAAAAAGGATACAACGCAAACTCAGAACTATCGCGAGGATATGACAGTGATCAAATCCAGCGAGATTCCAGCAACGTCTCCGCACCACACTTCAGGATGCACAATACAAGGGATGGGAGACCGGAACATTTTACACTAACAAAGCAAAGGATAGTTATGTTGTGGAAATAAAAGATGCAACGACCAATAAAACAAAGACGTTCCGATTCGATGCGAGTGGAAAACCATTGAAAGATAATTAGATTAACTTTTTCAGGAAGAGCCGGGAGATTTGCCCGGCTTTTTCTTTTGTATCAAGTTCACCCGTTTCTAAAATCCGTATTTTCGAATTCACCCTTTGAGTTTTTTTTCAGACCTTCGGTATATAACCCTGTCTTTTTATGAAAAGAGTTTATATCGCTTGTCTTCTTTTCATGGTTTCATTCCATTGCCTTTTCGGCCAAAATGGAGAACTAACTTACAAGACGTACTGCGGTGGTTGTCACGGCGCACAAATGCAGGGAGGTACCGCATTAAAGCTGATCAAGACCGACTGGAAGTATGGCCGCGGTAAAGGCGCAATCTTTCGCAATATAAAATTTGGAATCGAAGGCACTGAAATGATCGCGTGGGGAAAGGTCTTGAAGGATGAGGATATTGGCGCTGTTGCTGATTTTATCGTGAAATCACAGGAAGTACCGCCGACGGCTGTTCGGCCGATACCCGAGACGTTAACAACTAAAGATTATACACTCAGAATTGAAAAATTGGTCACAACTGGGATCCGTGTACCGTGGGGTATTGAATTTGTGGACAAAGAGAAAGCCCTTATTACG
Organism: uncultured Cytophagales bacterium; assembly: GCA_963774615.1. GTDB lineage: Bacteria > Bacteroidota > Bacteroidia > Cytophagales > Cyclobacteriaceae > Chryseolinea. Next base: position 58,798 of record CAVZFT010000028.1, on the reverse strand, counting down.
GAAAGAACGGGATCTATTCGATGGATGATCAACGGCAAGCTCGACCCTCAACCCATTACAGGGTTGCCAAAAACATTCGTCCACAACACTGGCGGTTATATGGATATAGCTATTGACCCCTCCTATTCAAAAAATGGATGGATCTATTTTGCATTCAGTCACACCAAAGGTGATACCGCCGACGTAAAAGCCGCCGGCATGACCAAAGTAATTCGCGGAAAGATCAAGGATCATCGATGGACGGAAGAACAAACACTGTTTGAGGTACCCGATACGCTTAAGATACCCGGAGGTAACCGTTGGGGCAGCCGTCTGTTATTTGATAAAGATGGATACCTCTTGTTCTCCATAGGAGATATGGCTCGTGGCATGGACTCACAGAATCCGGGAAAACCAACGGGTAAAGTTTTCAGGATCAATGCCGACGGATCAATACCAAAAGACAATCCATATGCAGGCAGGAAGGATGCTTTAAAAGCGATATTCTCCATTGGGAATCGTAACGTCCAGGGTATTGCCCAGCACCCCGTAACGGGAGAGTTATGGGCCACGGAACATGGACCTATGGGAGGTGATGAACTAAATATTCTTAAGAAAGGAGCGAACTATGGTTGGCCCATTATTACCTATGGCGTTGATTACGATGGTTCAATTGTTTCGACCGTTAAGGTCAAAGAAGGAATGGAACAACCTATCACACAGTGGACACCTTCCATAGGAGTCTGTCCCGCAGAATTTGTTACAGGCAATGTATTTCCATTGTGGAAGAACAATTTATTAGTAGGCAGTCTGGCTTTTGAAGAGATCCGCAGACTGGTCATTGACAAAAATAAAGTCGTTGAAGAGGAGATCCTGATGAAAGGAGTCGGCCGTGTGCGCGATCTAAAGATCGGACCCGACGGCGCAATGTATGTCCTGTTAAATGCTCCGGATATGGTATTGCGAATTACACCGGAAAAGAAACCCTGATGTCTTGGGAGAAGCCAATCCATGTGGCCACACACTAATGGTGTCGCCAGTTCAACCCAACGACACGATTCAGCCAATACCTGAATGAATTCGCTACGCTTCGCTGAAGTAATTTACGGCACCCTTGATGAACTGGACACCCCCGAAAAGGATCGCGCCCCAAAATATAAAACCTATGTTAGCAACGGTGGCAACGGTCCCGCCCATACACCACAGCGCGCCATAGATCATGTCTTTTTTACCTGATTCTTTTTTCGCGTTTTTGATTTCAACCTCGAGATTATACACGATTGTGAACGCAGCGCTTTCGCTTAAACCTTTTCCAACGAGAGCGTTTTGTACATCTCTTGGGTTTTTCTTCTCATTTACTAAGAGGTTAGCGGCGAAATTGTAGAATTCATTAACAGCCGCTTGCGAGCCAACATTTTGGTTCTCCATGGTATTTTTTTATTAGCTAAATAGCTTTTAGCAGCCAAAGGTGACCCCTCAAAAATGACACGTAAACGAAAGATTATTATGCCCTGCAAATCCACAGTCACATGTGTATCCCCATGTGAAGAATAATCCACAAGAAAAACCGCAAATATTCATTAAAACTGTAGTAGGTGCACTCCCCTAGTCAGGTTCAAAATTTGTCCCTGTACTGGTAAAACGTTATTACTATGAAAAAACAAAATATTATACTGGTAGCATTGGTTGCGCTATGCGCATGCATGTTGCCATCATTGACGCAGGCCCAGACCGAGAAGGTATGGAGTTTCGGGCCGGAGGCAGGTATTACTATTTCAAAATATGGTAACGATGGGGCTAGCAGCGTGTCGAAACCTGGCCTGGCTGTCGGCGGCTTTCTTACCTACAGTATTATTAACACGTTCGGGATTACCACAAAGCTTCTTGTATTATGAAAGAGGCGCAGAGTTCAGTTCTATGAACACAAAACAAACTCTCCAGTACGTTGAAATCCCGATGATCGGTCGCTTTTTCCTCAATAAGGAAGGCAATGTAAGACCGAACATTTTCTTCGGCCCTTCATTCTCGTTTCTTACCGGAGCGAAAAACAAGGTCGGAGGTGATACTGAAAAGCTCGATAATTTCAAGAACAACTTCAACACCTTTGACTTTGGACTGACTGGCGGACTGGGTGTGAGTTTCCGTATACGTAATGAAACTTACTTCGTGCTTGATGGTCGTTATACGCATGGTATATCAGACATCAGCAAAGGCAATGACGATATAAATAATAAGTCATTTGCTCTTTCAGCGGGATTACAATTTGGTATTGGCGATCCGAGAAAGTATTGATGAAGTGAGCCGACAAAAACTGAGGGGTTTGCATTAGTTTTTTGAACAAAAGCCCGGACCTTTGGTCCGGGCTTATTTTATAGTACCCAACCTATTAACAGTTTCCTTCGTGTCTATCAAAAATTATATGTAAAGCCCAGGTTGAGACCCAGTCCATAGGGTTTTACATAAAAAGGAGCATTCAAATTCTGGTTGATATAAAAAGAATAATTCAGCGTCGGCTGAAAAACCGCTCTTAATCTTCCTTCCGCAGGATACTGCAGCCGATAATATAGGTTGTAAAACACATATGCGCTGGGATTATTTGTAAACTCCGGCACCTGAGACGATTCAAGTTTGTTCAACGCCATGTGAAATTCAAATCCTGTCCCCAGCGTCTGCAACAACTTTCTCCTTGAGAGCTCATAGCTTACGCCAACCTGAACACCAAGGTTTTTCAATTCATATTCAAATGACTTATCTACATATGTATATACAGGAACGACGATGATTTGGCCATCAGGCCCCTCTGTCACGTCCGTACTTTCAACTTGTTTTTGAGTATAGTTTATTGTTTGTTTTCGCTGATAGTAAACCAGAGCCGCCAAAAACTTTGATCCTTTTCGTCAAAGGATCTTCAACACCGAGCTCAGCTCTCACCCCTAATCTGTCCATGGAAAAAGTCGATATACGTTTTACACTTTCAATAATAATGTCATCGCTTGAATTGGAATTGATGCGTTGATAACCAAACGTTGGCATGATCGTGAAATATATGCTGAATCTGTTTCGCTTCTTTTCCTTTTCTTTTATCACGGTCTTTCCCTCGTCATCCTTCGCAGCTTTCGTTATCGCCTTCGCTTCAACAGCTTTTTCAACACCCCGGTTGTTAGTGTTCTCTATTTCATTTCCTTGAATTGGAACATTGTCCACTGATGACCTTCGTCAAATTTAGCCTCATCCTGATCGGCGCTGGTTTCGCTCGAAAGTTCATTGGTTATAGGAAGGTGTTCTTGATTCAATGAAATATCATTGCCGGCTATCATATTATTACCTGTGCTTTGAGTGGATGTATTGCCGCAGTCCCCACTCCAGTGTCCTGGGCAGTTGTTTTCTTAGAACTAACTGTTCCGCTCCCGTCCTTATCTGTTAATGACAGCGATTCGGATAAGGGCAGTGTCTCGTTTGGACACCACTTGAGATTGCCCCGTGCTCATGTTTGTTCTTTCGAAATAATAGAGCCCGCCAACAGCAATCACGCCGAGGATCAGTATCCACCATGTCCTACGAGTCGTGGGCGGCCGCCTGTTACCTTCCCGCTGAAGCCGCAATCTTTTGCCATAGTTCGATTCGCGGCTCCTCTGAATAATTGCGAAGCCTCTTAATCAGTTCGGCGTCGAATGACTTATTCGAATTTTTCATATTTCATTACCCCTAATGCCTTCAGTTTACTTTTTAAAACATGTTTCGCTCTGTTCAGCTGCGACCTCGACGTTGCCTCCGAGATGTTCATAATTTCGCCGATTTCCGCATGACTGTACCCTTCCACTTCATGCAGGTTAAAAACCATACGATATCCATCAGGCAATTCGTTGATCAGGTTGATCAGCATCTCATCGGTGAAATGGGAAAGTATCAGCTCGTAATCCTCATTCTGATGATGATATCCATTCCGTTCTTCATCGTGCTGATGTCGTTTGTTCTTGTGATAATAATTCACAGACGTATTAACAGCAATCCGCAACATCCACTGGTCTATTCGCCCGTAATCACTTAACTGTGAAATATTTTGAAAAACACGTATGAATATTTCCTGGAATACGTCTTCAGCCTCTTCCCTGTTTTTTGTATATCTCCTGCACAATCCCATCATTCTCTTTTTATAGTATTCGTAGAACTCCCACTGCGATTTCGCATCATTGATCTGACAGAGCGTAAGTTGCTTTTTGGTGAGAGACATGTACGGTTACGAAATCTTTACATACTCATTTGTTTCAGTCATAAATGGGTAAATTTTATTATTTGTTCGGAACACTGGATATGTATAAAATCTTCTTTGAATGAATCACAACCAAGAGCCGCCACGAGTACCAGGCAGACTGATCTCCGCTTACGTAGGCTAACCGGTAATGTTCTCATGGTCACTTAGGTTCCTTAAATGGTATGACCGGGCAAAGGGTGAAAACGTTGCGTCCGCTGCGGTGGTCAAATAAGTTAGCTAAAAAAGCCCGGAAGAGCGTGAGGGTTCGAAGAGATTAGAGTGGTCAAAATTTCCTTCCGCGTCTTTATGCTGGCTGCCTGGCGGACCTCTCCAGAATTCTTTTTGATATAGTGTTCCTTAGGCCCCTAACGCGACGGATCGTTGATCTGGCATGGATTAAGTCGTTTTTCGATGACAAACATCTAGAAGGATGAATTCAGGCACGGGTGCTCAGAGACTATACTTTATTATTTTATCAGAGCAAAGAATATATGCCGCGTTTGCAGACGGAACGGATATCTCCAAAGGAAAACCCTCAAGGTGTTCGATCAGATCAACCCACGTTTCGCCCTTGTCCGTGCTTTTGCTTATTGTCAATATTTGCGAGACGGGATCAATGGAAGGATTAGACCCGCTAATTCCAACGGCAACGCCGAGGTCACCTTCAGGAGAAAAGCCCTGCGAAAGTATCGCGTAAGGGAAGTTGGTCACTGGCTCCCACGCGTCTCCGTTTTCAGCTCTGACAATCGCGCTGGGGGTCGTAACGGTTAAATCACCGGACGAAAAGACCGCACAAGTAACATCGTCAGTTGCAACAGCAAAAGACATAACAAATAGTCTATCCACGGATCTCGCCCAGGATTCTCCCCCATCTGTTGTTGTATAGATCCCGGTTGGATCGTAAGCATACCCTACAAGGTCGTTGGCAAAGCGAATCTTTAACTCTCCAAAACCGCTAACTGTCGTATATACTTCGTCCCACGTTTCTCCCCCGTCGATCGTTTTGAAAATAGTTTGATTAACTGATCGCTCCCATGGATCTTTCGCTGAAGTACTCATGAATCCCGTAAGCGCCGAAGTAAAAAAGATCGAATATACAGGCTGACCGACATTGACTCGTTTCCAGGACGCGCCGCCATTTGTAGTCATCATCCATCCTCCCTGACATGCATCAAGAAACCAACAACTTGAAAAAGCCGCAAATCCAATATCCTTATCCAGGAAGTATATCTCATTAAATTCGACATAATCCTCTGGACCCATCGGGTGGTATAATAGGTTCCAGTGCTCTCCTCCGTCGATGGTCTTATAAATATCATATCCCGCAATAAAACCAGTCGTATCGTCAACAAAAAAAATGTCTTTAATACCTGAGGACTGAATTTTTAGAATCTCCAATTTCTTTTTGTTGAAAGAAACCAGTCCAAAAGAAACAACTTCGCCGGTTGATGCCGATAAGCCGTACACGAGTTCATCGCCATCGGAAAAGGAAGGACCTGGTGTGTATATTATAGAGTCTCCTACAACGACAGCCTCTCCAAACTTCGGCCATAAATGGATAAAAACATTCACCGGTCCGGTGCGGCCACAAATTCGATCGTTCTTTAAAACATGGAATGTAACGGCACTTGGAGCCTTCACGCGAACGATGTCTTCAACGGCATAAACGCCGCACGGAAACTCTTTTTCACTAAAGATCATATAGATGGTCATCGTTTCACTCGTAATAGTCGTGCCATCAGTGAGAACTGCCGAAAAGACGAATTGGTCCTGTCCATCTGTAAAATCTACAGTTGGAGTGTATTTCAAAACAAAAGAATCCATCTCCGTCAGTATGCCTTTTGTGGGGCTTTCAGATATCGTTAGCGATGCACTGATAAATGATTGCTTGATAACGGATTTAAGGTCAATTACTGTCGATGACATCGGAAGAATGTAAAATTCAGTTTGAGTGAACTCAACCTGGTTTGCTGGTTCTATGAAATCATCTTTGAACGAATCACAAGCAAGAAATGCGACAAGCACAAGGCAAATTGAATTTCGCCATCGGAGGGTTACGAGTACTGGTCTCATGTATTCGGCCTTTGTAAAGTATGACCGGGCGAGGCTCGAAAACGTTGCATAGAACCTTACGAATCGACTAGCCAATAACTACCTTAAAAAAGGTAGCCAGGTACCTAGGTAGCTATTCTGACCTTAGGCCTGTGGCTGGATTGGTCAAGGCGGCGCGAATAGCCTGGAAACTGACCGTCACAAAAGCAATTATCAATCCCATAACGCCTGCGGCGACAAATACCCACCATTCTATTTCTATACGATAGGAAAAGTCTTCAAGCCATTTGCTCATCGCGTAGTATGCGACCGGAATCGCAAGAACATTCGCTACCAATACCAGCTTCACAAAATCTTTCGAAATGAGACCTACAATCCCTGCACCATTTGCGCCCAGCACCTTGCGAATACTGATCTCCTTGATCTTGCGCTCCACAACGAAAATGGTAAGTCCAAATAGTCCTATACAAGCGATGACTAGCGACAACGCACTAAAGCCATAAAAAGGGACTGCATCTTTTGTTCGTTGCCGTACTGGCTCTTTATATCCTCATCAACGAATGTGTACATGAGTGGCACTTCCGGGTTGATGGCTTTCCATGTCATTTTCAAATGTTCGATGGCGTCGTCTACATGCGATGCGTCGACCTTGAGGGATATCGTGCCAGCAAAGCGTGCATAATGCATCATCACTGCTTCCACCGGTTTATGCAAGCTTTCGAAGTGAAAGTCCTTTAATACACCCACAACGTACTTTGCGTTTTCACCTTTGCCGAAACGTTTGCCGATAGCGTTTTCAGGTTTTTCCCAACCGAATATATTAACTGCGGTTTCGTTCACTACAACGGCCTTTGTCGTATCCGAGGGAAAGTCCCTGGAAAAGAACCGGCCAGCGGCGATAGACATCTCATAAGTAGCCATATAGTCGGGATCAGCTTCATACTGATATAGGCTCGTGGAAATTTCCTCACCCTTGAGATTCTCCGTTGTAGTCCAGCCGTTTCCCAGGCCGCCGACTACATTTCCGCTGTGTTTGCTTACATGAGTGATGTGCGTATTGTTCAGCAGCTCATTGCGAAGAGCATCATAATTTTTCGTGACCTCGTTGCCGTAATTTCCGTCGACCTGAATTATCGCCGTTCCATCATAACCCAACGATTTGTTCTGAATGAAATTCATCTGCAGCACTATTACAAGGAGCGACGCTACCAGCGCGATGCCTGTTGCAAACTGAAATACCACCAGGCTCTTTCGGATCAAGTTCCCCTTGACCCCCATCGAAAAGTTTGCTTTCAACGCCGCCGCCGGGTTATACGATGAAAGGGACAATGCCGGGTAGATACCGGATATAAGGGACACTCCGGCGATAAAGACGAAAATGATAGCCACGTTTATTAGCGTCAGATCGAACGTATAAGGTTGACCGATCCATGCCGAAAAGGGTGGCAGAACAGCTTTTACTATCGCAACACCCAATACAACGGAAAGGGTAGTGATTAGCAACGTCTCTACAAAGAACTGGGCTACCAATTGTTGTTTTGCGGCCCCAAGTACCTTACGTACCGATGTTTCCTTGCTTCTCTTGATCGCTCCAGCCGTAGTAAGATTGATATAGTTAATACACGCTAACAAGAGAACGACAAGCCCCACGGCGGAAAACGTATTCACGCTTGCCATACTTCCATTGCTGTTGGAATCATACCGGAGGTGCGAGTGAAGATGTATGGATTGAATGGGTTGAAGAAAATAATAATAGCTCATTTTATTTTCTCTCCATTCCTTTTCGGAGAAACGGGCGACAACAGCGTTTACCTGCGACTCAACTTCTTGCGGGTCCACTCCGTCGGGAATACGAATATATGTCGCGGGCCAGCCTCCGAGCCACATGTCGTCGACTACAAAATTATAACGTTCCTTGGCCCGCTGCTTTATATACTCTGAGGATAATAACAAGTCAAACTGAATGTGGGAGTTGACCGGCGGGTTTGCCGCGATACCGCTAACAATCATGGGGCTACCCCATCGATAATCAAACTCTTTCCAAGCGCATCATCGACGCTGCCAAAGTATTTTATAGCAAGTCTTTCAGTAAGCACAACCTTATCAGCAGTAACCAGCACGTTGTCAGGTGACCTTTGATAAGCTCAAATCCAAAAAAGTTAAAAAAGTTGGGGTCCGCGGAAAAGCAGGTTGACTCGACGTAATGCTCTTTGTCTATTGTTACCTTGAAGCCTTCTCTGAACAACCTGCAGGCTGAACTGATAGACGTTAGCTGCTTGGGCAACTGCGCACCCAGTGCGGGTCCCGACGGTGCCTGGGAAAATGATTCACTTTCACTTTTAAACGTATTGGCCACACGGTAAATGTTGCCGTTGTCTGGATGGAATTTGTCAAACGAGAGCTCACGCTGGAGCCAAATTCCAATCATTAAACAGACTACCACGCCGAGGGTGAGTCCTACCACGTTGAGGAACGTATATTTTTTGTCACGAAGCAATACGCGGAAGGCAGTGATGAGGTAATTCTTTTTCATAGGACTTAATATAATCTATTTCATAGACTTAGCATTCCAAATCGATGCCAAAGAACAACGGTCGAATTGGCCTGAAAAAGAAGAACCTATTAAAGTCAGAGCGAAATTGAACAAAGTCGTTCGCAGGCGGGCGGGTAAAGACGTCAGGTCACCTATTGATATCAGAATTCTATTCACTCATCACCTAAATCCATCCCCATAACCAATACCTTCCAATTTGTTTCCCTATTCCGTACATTCCACGAACAAAAAATTCAGCCTGAATCCACTATCACTATGAACCCAATTACACGAAGATCATTTATTATGAAAAGCGCGGCCGCTGTTGCGGCGCTTCAGTACTCGCGCCGGGCTTGCTCAACGCAAAAAACCCCGGGAAAAATTCAATAGGTTTCCAAAGCTGGATCGTACGGGAATCCATAGAAAAAGACTTTACTGCCACTCTCAAAGAAATGGCAGGACTTGGATACAACAGCATAGAAATGTGCTCACCTCCGGGATATGCGAAAATGGGATTTGGTGCCCTGGAAAAGTATAAGGCTCCGGAACTTAAGAAGGTCATTTCAGATGCCGGATTCACGTGTATCAGCTGTCACTATGGATTTAAGGAATTAAAGGAACACGGACAGGAACGTATCGACTTTGCAAAGGAATGGGGACTACAACAAATGGTAGCCGCCTCGTTTGGTCTGCCAAAGACAGCAACATTATCGGATTGGAAAACAGCTGCCGACGAATTGAACAAGGTCGGTGAACTATCAAAGAAGTCCGGCATACAGATGGCATTCCACAATCATCACGGAGAGTTTGAAAAGCTTGAGGGTGAGCTGATCTATGATGTATTGCTGAAACAGCTCGACCCATCATTGGTGAAGATGCAGTTCCAGGTAGCCGTGATCAACATTGGTTACAAGGCCGCCGACTATTTCAAGCAGTACCCCGGCCGTTTCATTTCTGCGCACATGTACGACTGGTCAGGGACCGGCGATACGATGGTTCCGCTTGGCACGGGAAAAGTTGACTGGAAAGAATTTTTTGCGGCCGCTAAAGTTGGAGGTGTAAAGAATTATTATGTGGAGATGAAGGATGGACTGGAGCAGAGTGCGAAGTTTTTGAAGACTGCGGTGTAGGGGTATAGGTATAGGGTTATAAGGTATAAGGTATAAGTTAGGTATTGGGGGTGTAGGGAATCACTGAGCGTACTACACCCCCACTCCCACACACCAACTCCCGCCTACGCGAAGCGCTTCGGCGGGCAAAGCATCAACTCATAACTCATAACTTATAACTTATAACTCCCACTCCTACTGCCCCGTGGGCAACATATTCCGGATCGCGCTGATCTTCCATCCTCCTTTTTCGGAAACAACAACAAACGTACTCCACATTTTCCGGGGACTTCCATCCTGGTTTTGGATTTCGTACCTGCAGTCCACGATAGCGCTACTGGAGGAAATAAGCCTGATCTTTTCAACGGCCAATGTTCTTGTACCCGGAGTAGCAGCAGAGCTGCGCAGCATTCCTTTTACGGATGACTGTACACCATTTCGCCATTCACCCGTGGAAACCAACTGATCTACGTCGGTGGTGAGTATAGCCTTAAGCAATACCGTGTCTTTGTTTTCCCGCGCAAGCGAGTATTTGTCAATCAAGGCAGTGATATCCTTTTTCTGTTTGTCGCTTGGTTCTTTTTGCTGCGCTTGTGAGGGACGAGCAATTGCAGAGTAGAATAAAATGAATAACAGAACATTTTTCATAGTACTGGCATTAAAACTTATGAACTACCAATCCACTCCTGAGTTTTGGCTCAAACCATGTCGTTTTTGGAGGCATGATCTCACCGCTGTCAGCTATATCAATAAGTTGTTTCATTGAGACGGGATAGAGCGCAAATGCAACAGCCATCTCACCGCTGTTCACCCGGCGTTCGAGCTCTTTCAGTCCGCGCATTCCACCCACGAAATCGATTCGTTTGTCGGTGCGCAGGTCACGGATATTGAGAAGAGGTTCCAGAATTTTTTCAGAAAGAATAGTAACGTCTAACACGCCAATGGGATCTTGGTCGTTGTACGTACCAGGCTTGGCATTTAATGAATACCACTGACCTTCTAGATACATGCTAAATTCGTGAAGACGTGATGGGCGGTAAGCTTCTTTTCCTTTTTTTTCCATTACAAAAGAATCTTCCAAACCTGAAAGAAAAGATTGCGTGCTATAACCATTAAGATCCTTCACCACGCGGTTGTAATCCATGATGGCTAGTTGATTATCGGGAAAATGGACGGCAAGAAAATAATTGTACGACTCATTACCCGTATGATTCGGATTTTCATTTTTCAGATCATTGCCAACCAACGCCGCCGCCGCTGTCCTGTGATGCCCGTCCGCGACATAGGTTGCCGGCATTTTCTCGAACGCTTCAACAATACTTTGGACTTGCTTTGGATCATTCACCATCCATAAACGGTGTTCGATATTGTCATCTGCTACAAATGTGTACGCAGGCTTTGATTGTTTTATTGCTGCGACAATGTAGTCAAGGACTTTGTTGGCGGGATATGCAAAGAACACAGGTTCAGCGTTCATCATCGAGATGCGCACGTGATTCTTACGGTCCGTTTCTTTGTCAGGACGCGTTAGTTCGTGTTTCTTGATATACCCTTTCATATAATCTTCCACCGACGCGCATCCAACAATTCCGTTTTGCGACCGGCCATCCATTATCAATTCGTATATGTAGAGACATTCTTCTTTATCCTGAACAAACACTCCTTCGTTGATCAACTTTTGGAAATTATCCTTACCTGCTTCGTAGACAGTCATACTATAGTGATCGGTCTCGGGGGGAAGGGTGATCTCAGGTTTAACCACGTTTAGAAATGACCACGGGTTACCTTTGGCCTCCGCACGAGCTTCATCCGAGTCCAACACATCATAAGGACGGGAGGCGACAGCTTTTACTTTTGATTCTACGGGACGAAAACCTTTGAATGCTTTTATCTTCATACTTATGTTGAGTCTAAGAAGTAAAAGTAACAATTTAGACTAGATGGAGGGGTTGGCGGCAAGAAATCATTGGTGCAACACATTCAGGGATCGTCAAAAAAAGTTGAATGCTGCATTCATTTTTTCCTAATGAATATTTGTATCGGATGGTCACAATACTTGCGCGAAAATTTCCCTTTAGCTACATTTCGGTAAGATCCCTTTCCTCTCTACGCGATCTTTATTCTGGTCGTTAACCACTGGGATCTAACCGTTTCAAAAATTGTCCAACGCTTCAGAACCAACAACGATCACACCAGGGCCTCCGGAGGGAAAATTCAGACGCCGACTTATCCTCACGGACGGAGATATCTTTACACGCATGTGGAGACAGCCCCGATTGGTTTTTAGTTACCTAAATGAATTTGAGCACGACAGGTATACATATGTCTTTCTTTTTACTGCCGCCGCAACAACAAGTCTTGAGCTCGCCATCGCAAACAACTTGAACAAAGGCATGACCCTTTCTTTTATCATCGGCATGAGTATCATTGGAGGCGGTATCTTTTGGACGCTCATTTATTACATATATGCAGCCGTTGCCAGAAGAATAGGTGAATGGTTTGGCGGTCAAGCCAGCACTGTTTCAATTGTTAGAGTGATTGCATACGGAATGTTCCCCATAATATTAGCTTCGTTGTTCACGACAGTAAAAATAGTTCTATTCGACATCGATTTGTTCAGGGAAGATTTTAGCTTGGACAACTATGCGCCTGGACTGTCGGCACTATACATCATCTCTTCATTGTTGCAGCTTGCGCTGGCCGGCGTTTCGATGTCAATCATTGCGGTAGGTTTGTCTCAGGTGCAACAAATGCCTATCGGAGTGGCTATACTTAACCTGATTTTACCGGCCTTGATCCTCGCGGGCGTGGCAGCGATCATTGTGGTACCCGTTGTTATAATACAAAACAGTAATATTCTCAATACCCATCAGGGTTTCTGACCTCTTTCGACACCTGGCCTGGAACAAAAGTCAACGCTCAACGGTTACGGGAGAGATACAGTGGTTATTTTTGTTTTGCATATTTTTATGACTGCTCGGACGTTAGATAATCCGAAGAGCAGAATTTTCACCTTCTTCAACTCGCGTCACAAATGAAAAACCTGCAGATAATAGCGATAATTACTTTATTTCTTATTTCCACGTCGGCCACGTGTCATGCCCAGGGCCGCCGGGACGGCCGAACCCGTTCTGCACAGGCTGCGTATGGTTATCCCGCTGAATTTAAAACGTCAAAAAAGAAAGCAAAAAAACAAAAGAAGGCAGCCAGGAGAAAAGCAAAAACGCCTATTAATAGAAATAAGAAGAGTCCGTGGGTTAATTGACAGCATTGAGGCCGGCCATCGCCATTGACCCGACCCTGAGCTTCTCGGGGGCACCCAAAAGAATCGGACCAATACTACCATGATTAAGTTATAACGAAATCCGAAGTAGTTTGCGATTGTACGTGGAACGCCGAATGTCGAATGTCGAACTACCGGATGTCGAACGGATAACGATTAACGGTTAACGATTAACCCTCAATGCGCATGCTTCACAAACATCTTACCCATACACGCTTTATCACTCCCCTCTCCTAACGTCGACACACCACCCGCCATGTTGCTTACATTCTTGAATCCATGCGTGGATAAGAAAGTAGCTTGCTCTCGGACTACGGTGACTGTGGCTGCAATAAACGAGGACTTCCTGGTTCTTGTACTTTGAAAGTTCTCCAACCCTGTTTTCGAGTTCATCAATGTTGACGTTGATGGCGTTTTTGAAATGTCCGAAGCTTGGGACTTCGGTAGCGGTACCGTTGAATTCGGCCGGGCTGCGTACATCGAGCAGGACTGCTTTTGGATTTGCAGCGAGTCGTGCGCACAATTGTTCAAATGTGAGATCTGAGAATTTAATTGTTGACTTGTCTACCAAAGGCATGTTGCAGTGCTGACACGTTCCGGGTTTATCGTGGATTTCTTTATCGCAGTCGTAGCCACAGGGGCTGCATACGTATTCTTTTTTTTGAAGGGGCAGGAAGCTGACTGTACTTAGGGCGATAACTAGAAGGAGCAGGTATTTCATGTTGAGTCTTTTGATCAGGTATTAAATCTATGAAAGATTTTGTCTGAAGTAAAGACGTAAACTTTGGAGTTTTAGTTTTATTTGTTGCGGGTTTGTGTCAATCTCATGATATTTTTATTGTCATGGTTTTTCACGGACCCTCTATTCAGTAGTATATTTTAATAATTTGTGCCAGCACTAGTACTACAAAGGATATAGGCAACTTTATCTGAGACAACGGAAATTCTCCATGGAAAACCGTATAACGGCTCGCCTAATAGCTCTTCACTCCATGTTTCTCCCTTGTCAGTGCTTTTACTTATTGAAATAATTTGTGAAAGAGTATCCAATGGAAGGACCTGTACCGTAGGTCATTCCTACTGTTAGCCCAAGGTTGCCTGAAGGTGAAAAGCCAAGGCGCCAACTGTTGTATTGAAAATTTGCTACCGGTTTCCAGGATACACCATCAGTGGACCTTACGACCGAACTGGGAGTAGTCGAACCGTCGGATGTTGAGAAAATCGCACAGGTTATATTTTCAGGAATAACAGCGAATGGAATGGATATACTTATTTGAGATGGATTCTTTCCAGGATTCACCACCATCTGTAGTCATGAATATCCTTTCCTATGATTTTTTTCCCAGCTTTCAAAATCGCCATTCCAATCCTTCACCTCTCCCCGAAGAGCATATCCATTGAACGAATCGGTAAATTGAATAGCTGATCCCCAGTAATGATATCCTTGTCCCGAACTTGCATATACCTCTTTCCAGGTCGATCCTGCATCTTCAGTTTTATAGATCTTATTTATTTCGGTAGAGTCTTGCAAATAAGTATTGACACCTACAAAACCTGTGGTTATTGATGTGAAAAAGAATGAATTTATAGGATATTCGAAATGGATCTTTTTCCAAGTGGCACCTCCGTCAGCAGTGCTTATCAAACCTCTCTCGGATTGACCTTCTACGCATAGAGAATATATTGCAAAACCGTTATTCGGCATCTAGAAAAAAGAGTTCATCAAAATTAACACACGGATAAATATCAAAAAAAGAAGGATAGGGTAACACGTTCCAATGCTCGCCCCCATCGGTGGTTTTGTACAATATCGGAGCCTGTTAAATAACCTATGTTTTCGTCAACAAAGAAAAGTGAACTTGCCAGGCCTATTTTAAGGTTTGAATTTTTGACTTAGATAGTATTGATAAAGTGATGATCCCGTAAGAAACACCTTCACCGTTTGAGGCTGAAAGGCTATAAAGTAGCTCATCGCTTCCCGTGAACGTTGGGTCGGCAGTATAGACAATGACCGTATCTCCCACCAATCTGACTTCTCCATGATGAGGATTAGAATGAACCGAAACGTGGAGACTTGAACCGTCTATTCCGCAGATGCGATCATTTTTTCGAACATGAATTTCCACAGATGATCCCGACCGTACACTCGCTTTGTCTTCGATGGCATATAGACCGCAGGGCAGTTCGTCGATATTCTGTTTTATCAAAATGGTCATCGTTTGCGTGGCAATCACCTTTTGATCGCTGGTCACGGAAAAAACAAATTCATCTTTTCCCTCAAGGAATTCAGAGCCGGCAGTATACTTTAGCAGGAGCACATCGAGGTGTGATAGTTCTCCACGCAATAGGAGTCTGAGAAATATTTAAGGTGGCATCGGTAAAAGATTGCTTGACTATAGATTCGAGGTCAATAACCACAGACGAACCAGGCAGGACATAATATTCGGTTTGGGAAAAGGTGACCTGTTTTTCAGGTTCAATTTCGTCACCTTTAAAAGTGTCGCACGAATGAATAGCCAGCAGAATCAGCAAACTTGCGCGGCTTTTTAGCAAACTTATGATTCTTCTCATGGTCATTAGGGTTCCTATATTGTATGACCGGAGAAAGCATAAAAACGTTGCATGAGGTGTCATAGATTCGCTTTCACCATTCCTCAATAGTTCGACGCAACAGTTGATTACTTTGAACAAGTGAAAGATGATACAAACTAATGATAATCGTCATGATTTGTTTTGTCATACTCAGATCATGGCCGTGTAAATTTAATTACTTCCCTGAAACCAAGGACGTAGGCAACGTTGTCTGACGGAAAGGCCACCGCGTATGGATGACCGTATAATGGTTCCGTGATTTCAACCTCTGTCCACGTTGCTCCTTTATCGACACTCTTGTTTATTGAAAGTGTTTGGGAATGAGGGTAATTGATACCAAGGATCTATTGCACTGATGCCTATCGCAAATCCAATGTCGCCACTAGGCGAAAATCCCTGTGCTAAAATGGCGTATGGAAAGTTTACCGTCTCACTCCAGGTTTCTCCATCCTGTGACCTGACCATCATACTGGGGCTGGTCTCCGGCGAACTAGCCAAACGTGAAATTTGCGTTAATGATATTTTCTGGCGTGACGGCCGCAGACATTATATACGCATTTTCATAAATCGAAAATTTCCACGTTTCACCTCCATCGGTCGTCCTAAACATAGAGTAGTTATCATAAGCATATCCGTTTTTTGAATCGGCAAAACGAATATTTAATGCGCCGAACCCGACTGAATTTGAGAACACAGAATTCCATGTTATTCCTCCATCATCGCTCTTAAGAATAGTTTGAAATACACGGATCTCGATTGAATTGATTGCGGACCAGTTTGCCAGTGGAGACAAAACCCGTAGTTGAGGAAGTGAAAAAGACGGAAGACACGAGCAGATCAAGCTCTAAACACTTCCGACCAGGTATCGCCTCCATCGACGGTACGTAACAATCCACCACTGGTAGTCACCAGAATAAGATGCATACCCATGATTAGCATCCAAAAAATAAATGTCTGTGATGAAGAAATTATCATTAAGATCATTAATATCATTATTAGCATCTAAAACAATTAAAGACGCCTTCCAGGTTGCGCCGCCATCTGTTGTTTTGTAAATGCCATAGCCACCCAAAAAGCCTGTTGAATCGTTGATAAAGAACATTTCGGCAACTTCAGGTATCCCTATAGGCAATTACAGATCTCACCGCTGTAATCGGTGTGGCGAAAAATTGCACTTCCCATTCCGATATGTTGATGATCCCGTACGAAAAATTTTCACCCGATGAATCTGAAAGTTTATACACCAACTCATCCTGTCCTGTGTATCCTGGTCCCGCGGTGTAAACAATAACGGAATCCCCCACGAGCTTGCTTTCACCGAACCGTGGATTCAAATGAATAGAAATCTGGAGTGGGGAATCATTTACTCCACAAATCCGGTCATTCTTAAGAAACTTTACCGAGACCGTTGAACCGGATCTTACATACACCTTGTCTTCCATGGCATATAACGGGCAGGGTAAATCCTCGACCTCTTGTTTCATAAAAATCATTATGGTTTTTGTGGCAATTACTTTGTTATTGCTTATTACGGAAAAAACAAATTGATCCTCTCCCTCCAGGAACTCATGAGCGGGAAAATACTTCAGCAAGCGTACCGAGTTGTGTTAATGTCCCTCGCAATGGATTCTGAGAAATGCTTAAGCTGACGTTGGTATAAGATTGCTTAATCGCTAGATTCCAGGTCAATAACCACAGATGAGCCGGGCAGAACATAATATTCGGTTTTGGAGAAGATGACCTGCTTTTCCGGTTCGATATAATCATCCTTGAAAGAATCGCACGAAAGTATAGTCAACAAAACCAGCAAACTTGTCTGAATCTTTAAGCGAACGTATTTTTCTTCTCATGGTCATTAGGGGTTCTATATTTGTATGACCGGAGAAAGCATGAAAGCGTTGCATAGGTCGTCTTAACCTCCCTTTGTCCCTCCTCAACAATTCGACACAACAGAATTGCTTTACTTCCAACGATTAAAAAAGAAGGTAATGAATTTGCATCGAAGTTGGAAGGACTTTGAAAGCTGAAAAGACCAGAGGTCGGGCACGCCTGCACGCCCATGATCCTTGCATTGTATTGGAGCCAAGGTATGCAGGTTATTTTCGCCAGAGATTTTTGGACGCGGACGTCTGTTTCAGGACCACAAACCATAGCAGAACAATCCACTATAAACAGTAACTTAAGGGAGGAAAAGAAGGCGTTTTAGACGAAAGTCGTTAGGAACTAAGGGGTTACACGCTCAGAGTCCGTAATGAAGCAAGAAAAATGATGTCATGCAGGTCAGGAATATACTTTTGCTAACTTCAAAAGTACTAGGGAAAGCGATCGTCGGCCTGCTGGCAGTAGTGTTAGTCCTACTCCTGATCATCCATATTCCCGCAGTTCAACGCGAAATCACACCGTCGATATCCCGGTATTTATCTTCAAGAATTCAAAGTCGCGTCGAAATTGAGAGTATCCAGTTCTCTATAATCGACAATGTTTCTATCAAGGGTCTGAAGGTCTGGGACCCTGAATCGGTTGATATCTTCTCTTCAGGAACTGTTGAGGTAAATACAAGCATTTTAAGTCTGATCCGCGGCAACCTGATCTTTGATGACATCCGCATCTCGGGAGTGAGCGGCAAGCTGATCCAACACGAGCAAGGATTGAACATTCAATTCATCATCGACGCATTTCACAGGTCCGCCATCCCAAACTAAATCGACAAGCGCTACCAGCACAAATCTTCAATTCAAGAACGTAGTACTGGAGGACATTACATTTGAGTTTATTTCTACGACCAATGGAACAACCGTATCTACTAAGCTTGGGAATTTTATCGGACAGGATATTGAAGTATCCATAAACCCAAATAAAATCAGCGCCAGCAATATTCAGCTGGAAAATTCCATTACCAGCGTTTCGTACAAGGTACAGACGGATACAACAGCAACAACTATCTCGCCAGCCGAGCGGTTCGTTGTTCGTCACTGATTTCGGCAGCGGTTTCGATTTTGATATCGGGAATGTCGAGCTAAAGGATAACGATGTTTTTATCCATCGCGACAGTATAATACGGTCGCCAAAGTTCGATCCGAATCACCTCGAACTGGAAAACATTACCCTGAGTATTTCAGACATTAAAGTCGATTCTGGTTCACTAGCGGCAGCGTTGCATTCCCTCTCCGCCCAATTGCCTGGATTTACTTTATCCGACGCCAAGGCAGAAATTCAAATGAATCCCGACCTGATCTCGCTTTCCGGACTTCGTGTCGCTTCCAATACAAATGAGATCAGTGGCGATCTCCATGGGCGGCTACCAAGTCAGTTCGGGAACAAAAGACGCCCTGATAAAAGTCGATGCTTTGTGTTCGTCTTGATCCTCGTGTACTGTCCTACTTTTTAAACGACTCCATCATGAGCTATTTCAATGAGTGGGGAAATTCTGAACTGACATTGAAAGGTGATTATTCAAAGGGAAAAGGTGAAGTAGAGATGTTGACGCTGAACACGGGGACAAGTCTGATCGAAGGAAAAGGATCGTTCTACGACATTATTGGAGCGTGACAAAATATCGTGGAAGAATATGGGACTCAACGTCAAGGTGGGCAAAGAATTCAGAAATTTGATAAATCCTTTTGTTAAAGGCATAACGCTTCCGCCAAACGCATCGGTCAGGCTTATTAGCTCAGGAGATTTAAAAAAAATATTCATCGATGGAAATATTCTTACACCCTGGGGTGACGTAAAAACTAAAGGGTATGCAACGCAACTGTTGGACAATGCAGCGATAGATGTCGTCGTTGAGAGTCACCGGTTAGATGTGGGTAAATGGATGACACAGCCGTCGATCGGCCCTGTTGATTTGTCCGCAAGCGCAAAAGGCAATGTCGCCAACAAAATCGATGTTAAGGTTAATGGTTCGATCACCAGGTTGGAGATCATTGAAGAGACTATTCGCGATATCACTTTCGAAGGCAGGGCATCAAGCGATAGCGTGATCGCTGTAGTATCAATTGCTGACCCGAACTATCGCGCCGACATAAGTTCCGAAATTTCGTTTACACAATCCTTGTCGATCGCTAATGAACTTCGTTTCCGCGGCTTCAACGCTGGCAGGCTGTTAAAATATGATACGACATTGAGGATTACCGGCGCCCTCAAGTCGAACATCAAAATTGACGCCGATATATTGGACGGATCGCTGGAGAGCGACAGTGTCTTTTTTGAAAACTCCGCATCGAGTTATCTGCTCGACACGGTGGCTCTTCACGCGATGATATCTCCCACGGCCAGCACCATTGCTTACCGCACCAATCATGAGAACGCGGAGTTGGAGGCAAATTTTGACATCCGCAATGGACAAGACCTTATCAAAAACTGGTCGAGCGACATTTTAAGTTATGACGCGAGACAGACCATCGGTCGGGAAACCGGACTGCAAAACTAAATCTCGAATTAAAGGGCGCCACACTCTTTCAGCTTATCGGACTTGACGTGGCTGATTTTTCGACCCTTAATATCAATGGCCACCTGAATGAGCAAACGCGAACCGGTCAACTGGTTGCAACAACGGGGCACTTCAAAGGGTATGGCCTAACGCTTGATACTCTCAATGCGACGGTCACAGTACTGCAAAAAAACATTAACGCCGATATAGAGATCGACAGCCTGTACTATAATTCAATTGAGCTGGGCAATCTCGACTTCAACGTCACAACAAAAGGCGACTCGTCTTCATCCCAGCTACTTCTGACGCACGACACGGTAACGATGCTTGGCTTGAACGTAGTTGTACTTCGGAGTGACAGCGGATATTTAGCATACACCGAAAAGCTAACAGCCTTCAACAGAAATTATAATGTAGATCGGCAAAACCCAATACACGTTCGCGATGGAGATGTCAGCGCCGACAATTTCACTATTACGCGAGAAGAGATGAAAATGAGCATTGACGGCAACATCAATGCGTTTAACTTCAACTTCCAAAACGTTGACCTTACTCCCTTGAATGAATTATTGTTCCCGGATACAACGGTCATCAACAAGGGAATACTCACTGGCAGCGTATCGTACGCACGCGGGGAGAAACTTAATCTCAGCGCAAAAGTGGACAGTCTTCGACTCTACAATTCCAACGCCCTGACTATTTCCGCGCAGGCGACCACTGATAAAAAACGAGTACCCTTTGAATTCCTTCTTACTAATACTTCAAATAAGGTTGAGTTAAAAGGCGACTACTTCCTGGACAATGAGAATGTGGATGCTACCATGACCATGGATGTTAACAACCTGGAACTATTTTCTTTTTTGGTATCAGATTTTATTGAAAAAATGAACGGCACCATTAAAGGTGAAGGAACAATTAATGGAAAACTCTCAAAGCCTGATATCAAAGGTCAATTACGCTTTGTGGACGTGGATCTCACTACTTCCAACCCGAGGCTCGACTTCAACATCAAAGATGATGTCGTAACTATCGATAGCACCTCCCTGTATTTCAAAAAGTTTATCATCTACGACGAAAAGGATAATCCATTTGAGGTTAATGGAAAGCTGGGAACAAAAAATTATGAATCGTTTGCCTACAATCTCAGGCTAAACACGAA
Source organism: uncultured Cytophagales bacterium (assembly GCA_963774615.1). Taxonomy (GTDB): domain Bacteria; phylum Bacteroidota; class Bacteroidia; order Cytophagales; family Cyclobacteriaceae; genus Chryseolinea. The sequence continues at coordinate 37,407 of CAVZFT010000028.1, read as the reverse complement.
TAAATATTATCTGGTAAACAATCCCGATTCTTCACGCCAAACGTTAAGAGGTGCACTGGTAATTGGCAGCGACATTAAGCTTTCCGGCAATGAAAAGGATACCAATGTCGAAGCGAACATAACCATAAAGGATGATACGAATCTGGCCGTGGTTTCATCCAGCGGCAATACTGAGCTGTTGAAATCGGAAGGGATTACAGATTTTGTCGATCCCTCGGTTTGGGCGGATACAACACTGCTTAAGGCAGGCGCAAATCTTTATGATTCTTTGATAGCAAGCCTCCCCGACTTTAACCTCAATTCGACCATCAAGATCGAACCCAACGCAGTCCTCACGCTCATTGTTGACGAACAATCGGGCGACTATGCGCAAGCGTCCGGCGATGCAACGCTTGACCTGGGCTATGATCGCACTGGAAATCTTCATCTTTCCGGAACCTACACTATCAAGAAGGGACTCTACCGCCTTTCATTTTATGACCTCGTGAAAAAAAACTTTGCACTTGTACCGGGATCCTCCATAAACTGGAGCGGTAATCCGGAAAACGGGGAGCTTGACATTAAAGCAACATACACCGTAGAGACAAATTCCATCGGGTTGATCGGTCACGAGATCGGCGAAAATGAAAAATCCATCTATAAAAGATCACTGGACTATGAAGTCGGTATCATAATAAAAGGCACCATTGAGAAACCAATCGTATCCTTTGCATTGGATCTTCCTCAAAAGGAAAAGGCGAACTATCCTGTTCTTGCAAACAAGCTGGACCGCTTGCGTCAACCCGAATATGCGTCTGAGCTCAACAAACAGGTATTTGGTCTGCTCGTTCTGGGTGGATTTCTTCCGGAAACAACCTCCGATATCAATTCAAACGTTGTTGCAACAACTGCGATATCCAACAGCGTCAACGCGTTGCTGGCGAGTCAGCTTAACCGTTTTGCCAGTCAATATGTTAAAGGAGTTAATATCGATGTTGGCATTCAATCGTATAGCGACTATTCCGCACCTGGAGGTAAGACGCGTACGGCGATGGACTTCAGGGTATCGAAAAGTATGATGAATGACAGGCTCTCGTTTGAAATTGGAGGAGATTTTGACATTAACCAGGACCAGTCCGGATCCAAAACCGGTAAGAACTACCGGGGTGACGTTGCAATAATCTATGACCTTACAGGTGGAGGTGACAAGCAGCTCAAGCTATTTAATAACGAGACGTATGATATCGTCTATCAGGAAATTCGCAATACGGGTATTTCGCTGATCTTCATCAGAGAGTTCTCCAGGAACAAGGACGTCAAGAATAAAGATAAATGAGGAGGTTCACTCTATATATATGTGTTTTCGTTCCGGCCCTGGTGTTGGTGGCTTGTACGGGAATGAAAAACATTTCAAAGGAAGATCCTCTCTATGTCGGCTATGAAATAAAATATACAGAACCTGATGGCGAGAAGAAAAAGTTGGCTCCGTATATAAAAGATGTCATCAAACCAGAAACGAATGTCACCTTTTTATGGATGAGGCCTGCCCTGGCGCGATACAACATGCTCTCCGAGAAAGGAAGAAAGAAAAAATTCTGGAAGAACAAGGTCACGGCGCCAGTGTTGCTTTCCCAAACAGATCCGCGTCAGGTAGCCCTGGCAATTCAAAACAGGGTTTTTCATAACGGATATTTTCAAAACACGGTTGCCTATGATACCGTCCCGGTTAGTGACAAGAAAACAAAATACAAGTATTCGATAACGCTTCGCCGACCCTATCACTATGATTCCATAGTCTTTCCAAAACCAAAAGTACAGGACTACCTGATGCAAAAGATCGCTACACTTGAAGGCGAAACATTGTTAAAGAAGGGAGACATTTACACGCTCGAGAATGTAAAGAAAGAAAGAGTCAGGATTGACCGCGGTCTCAAGGAAAACGGATTTATCTATTTTAATCCTGACTTTATTTCTGTAAGAGCGGATTCAGTTTCGGGTGATCACCAGATCAAAGCGGAGATCACTGTAAAACCTGAAACGCCTCCGGAATCACGAAAGGCCTATACTATCCGAAATATTTATATCCACGACGACCATTCGCTGGAAAACGTTTCACCCGACACGCTGACATTTGGCAAGTATTATCTGATCTCGCAGCACCATGCTCTTGATCTCGATGTGTTGCAACGCGGAATTTTCCTCAAGCCGGGGGAACAGTATGCTTACTCAAACTACATGCATACCATACGCTATATGAACGAATTGCCAATCATAAGAAATGCCAACATGAAGTTTTCTCCGGTTGGCACTACAGAAGAGCTGGACGTGACGCTTTATCTCTCCCAGAGAAAACGTTACGCCTATACTGCAGAATTCAATACCATATTCCGCTCCACGAACTACTTCGGCCCTGGAGTAATATTCAGCTACACTGATCGAAACCTTAAAAAAGGTTCCGAGATGCTAAAAATAAATCTCAGAGGACGATTTGAGGTGCAGATCTCCGATGGCGCGGTCAACCCAGCCTATGAGTTGGGTCTTGAAATGAACTATACCCTTCCCCGGTTTTATCCCACATTCTTATTTAACGTTGCGAAAAAGAGTTTGCCAAAAACAAACATATCCGTCGGGTACAACCTTTTTAACCGCTTGGACCTTTATCGGTTGAATTCCGTGTTTGCCAACTTTGGTTACCGGTGGAGCAAAAGGGATAGGTTTACTCACTCACTTAATCCCATCGAATTGATCTTCACCAAGATCCCGGAAAATTCAAAATCTGAAGAATTCAATACTTATCTTGAGGAAAACCCGGGTGTTAAACGCAGCTTTGACGAACAATTCATTGTAGGATCCGCATATGAATTTACCTATCAACCTCCAGTCACAAGCCGTCACGAATTTTATTTCAGAGGGGGTATTGATTTCGCAGGAAACCTGTTAAACGGACTGTATTCGGTAGCGAATGCGGAGAGGGATTCGTTGGGCCGGTATACGCTTGGTGGCGTTCCATTTTCTCAATACGTGCGGATGAGAGTAGATTTGCGTTATGGAATTGATCTGAACGAACATTCAATGCTCGTAAGCCGTTTCAGTGCGGGACTTGGCATACCGTTGCACAATTCAACGATCCTTCCCTATATCAAGCAGTTCTATGTCGGTGGAACGAACAGCATGCGATCCTTCATAGCGCGATCTGTCGGGCCAGGCAGTGAAGTTCCGCCGGAAGGATACAATGATCTTACAGGTGATATACGTTTAGAGGCGAATCTTGAATACCGATTCGATATTTCCGGCAGCCTCAAAGGCGCCTTATTCCTGGACGCAGGCAATATCTGGTTATACAACGAAGACCCTGCACGCCCGAATGGAGAGTTTCATGCAAATACTTTCCTGAAAGAGATCGCAGTCAGCTCGGGATGGGGAGTGCGGTGGGATTTCGATTTTATCGTGGCTCGCCTTGATTTCGCTTACACTCTACGCACTCCTTATTTACCTGAAGCCGAACGCTGGGCCACCGACGTTAATCTCTGGAATCCTGCCATCAATATCGCGATTGGTTATCCTTTCTGAGGTGGAGGAAATAGGGTATAAGGTATAAGGTATAAGGGTATAAGGGTGAATAGCAGCAAAAAATACTTGAGTGTTGAGTGTTGTTTTGTTGAATGTTGAGTGTTCTGATCGGAAAGCACACGGCTCAAAAAACAATCAACATTCAACACTCAATAGTAGTCAACACTCAAGTGTTGTTGGGTAACGTACAGAAATCACACCACACACCCACACACCACACCCCGCCCCAACTCATAACTCATAACTCATAACTTATAACTAACTTACGAGATGTGACACCCACAACACAAAAAGGTTTCCTGGTAATCGCAGACATCACAGGCTTCACTCCCTTCGTTGCCAGTACGGAGCTGGAACATTCGCAGGAAATATTGCAGCAAATGTTGACGGGTATTATTGGATTTCTTACACCGCGCTCACACTCGCGGAAGTTGAAGGTGATGCCGTCTTCGTGTATGCAACAAATCCGGAAACGAGGAAGTCCGGAAGAAAAGTCCACACGAGCTGAAAAGGTTCTGGAGATCATAGAGTCTGCGTATTACACATTCAGGGATCGAAAAACTTCTTATCGCAGGATCAGAACCTGTGGTTGTAAAGCCTGTCAGATGGCATCATCTCTTGACCTGAAGTTTATTGTTCACTACGGCGACTTTATCATGAATGATGTCGGCGGAAAGGTCAAACCATTGGGGCCATGTGTTAACGTCGTGCACAGGCTGTTGAAAAATCGTGTAGTAGAATCAACGGGATGGAATGCATACGCATTGCTCACAAAAGACTTCCTGGATACGATAAAGATTGATCGTCAGAAGTTGTATCAGCAAACGGAGACGTACGAGCACATCGGTGAGATTGAAACGTACAGCATTAACCTCGATCAACAGTACAAGGATCTCCTCGAACAAAGAAAAGTTTTTCTATCCGCGGATGATGCAGACTACGTAATTCAAAAAGATTTTCCCGTCCCACCATCTGCACTTTGGGATTGGGGTAACGATCCGAAAAAGAGAAGTGTTTGGAGCACGGAGTCTGACTGGCGGATTGGCCTGCGGCCTTCGGGGCGACGGGGAAAAGGTGCTACTAACCATTGTGCCAATAGCAAAGCCACGGAAATGGTCCTGGATTACCGCCCATTTGAATATTATACTTCGATCGATGAAACGAGGCGTGGTGAATTTTACGTTGACAGCTAATTACGAAGTGATCCCTTACGGTACGCGATTGTCGTGGCATGTAAAGTTGAACAGCGTTTTACCGGGAGTGGTAAGACGTTTTGCCTGCCGGATGATCTTAGAAAAAGGAATCAGGATTAAGCAAGGTTTTGAAAAGTTGTTTCAGCTAGTTCAGGAGGAAGAAATGAGCACCAACTCCCACGCACTAGGGACCTGGGTGTCTAGGTAGCTGGTACTAGGTACCCACACAACGCATAACTTCATAACTTCTCCATCAACATCTTCCACCTCTCGTCATTCATCAGGCTAGCAAGATCCGGATTATCCTCATACTCCTTCCTTACACCCATACCAAGTTCCACAGCTTTATTTAAGGCAAGAAACGCTTTATCCTTTTGACCCATCTTCGCGTAGGCACAACCACGGCTGAAATAGGGAGATGGGCTGGCATGAAGCGTCATTGCTTTTTCAAAATAATCATCGCTGATCTCAAATCTTCCCATGTCGAGCAAAGCGCGTGATAGATATATGTAACGTTCACGAAGCTGGTCGCCTTCAACGAGAATTGGCGCAAGGATTCTAAAAGCTTCGTCGTCATTGTTCAATCCGAACTTTACCAGCGCTTTTTCCATGATCACCGCGGTATTCTCTGCCCACCTGACCGGGTTTTGTTTCAATACGCGTTCTGCCTCCGGATAATTTTTTTGTATTCGAACTAACGAGCTATAAACTATCGTCGCATCAAGACTGTTCGGATGGAGGGCGAGCCATCGTTTGAGCTGGCTTGAGGCACTATCGATATTATCATTGCGAAGCGATGCAATTATATCCTGACCGAGTGGCTGATCTATTTTAGTTTGAGCTGTTGCCTCTTTTCGCAGTTCATCGATAACTGCAGCATCTATCCAGAAAATATCAAATCCTGATTTCGTCGCAGACGCGTTCCGGGTACTGCCAAAGAAAAAATACTTTCCATCGGGTGAAAGTCGTGCAAACCTTTCAGCGGCGTGGGAATTGATTTTCGGCCCCATGTTCACAGGAATCATCCATCCCTCACCTTCCTTTTTGAATGAAATGTAAAGGTCGATGCCTCCACCAAGTCCGTCCGGTCGTTGTGAGTCGAAGATCAGGAAACTTTCATCGGGCGCAACGTATGGGCCATCCTCATAGCCTACGCTGTTAATACTGTACGGAAGCAACTCCGGCCTTGTATAAGCACCGTTTACTTTTTTCGATCTCAGGAGGTTCCAGTTTGTCGAACCACCTTGTGATGAAGAAAAATAGAGAGTGCCTTCGCTTGTTATAGAATGTGCATACTCCTCACCATCTGAAACCAGCGAATCAAACGGGACCGGTATTCCCCATCCGTGTTCAGTCCGCTCAACTTCCCATATTCTGATGCTACGATTCTCTTCATAGCCGGCTGGAACCTTGCGCCGCGAACTGAAGTAAAGCTTCTTTCCATCAGGAGAAAACGATGGGTAATAATCATCCGCAGTACTATCTGCAAATGATGCACGATGTGGCGAAGACCACTTTCCATTTTCAAACGTCATCTCCATCATTGACGCGTGGTACGTCCGATCCAAAACGGTCCACAATACTATTTTACCATCTGGTGAAAATGACGGGGCACTATGCTCCATTGAATCTGTGCTTATCAATCCGGGTGCGAACAATTCGGCGCTAAGGCCAGGTGGATCCTGACCGAGATAATTTATCGAAGTATCCCGATCAGATGAACAGCACCACGACACGACTGTAGCAAATATTAATAAGATTGGGTTTGCATTAAAGCGCATGACTTTTGGTTTTTGATTACGAATCAACCTACGATTGGAAGCAGTATGAATCTTCCGTCCCGATAGGAACCTTACGCAAGTTTTAGCCTGATAACTCGACTTCTCAGCAGCGCCGACACATGTCGATTTTTGTCCCGGCTATCGATGCGCCCGTCGGACCATGATTTTTGTCGATTCGTCCCTGGCGGGTTGTCGCCGGACAGCATCAAAAACGCAGATGGGTAATAAATTGCCTCCCGAATGTTAAATTTTTTCAATATTAATATAGGCTGGTGCAAACGTTTGAAACGCCCTGAATTATCAAAATGGTTGTAATAACAAGTATCAATAACTGTCTGTTGATCAGATGTTTGATGTCCATTCAGGCGTTCACAAGTAGAGTCTTAAAATGTATTGGACTGATATTCAAAAAGTCCACTTTTTTTTAGGAACTTAGGTTACTATTCAGTCCGAATAGCCATGTAAGAAATTAGTAGGAAGTCCATAATTTGTAGCCCGTTTGATGCATCACGCTATAGGTGGCTTTAATCTGCACCTCTGAGTTGATGCCGGCCCTGGCAACGAGAACTTGAATTTGTGACGATGATAAATTTTACACACCAGTTATTTCAGGGAGTAGTGCGTTCAATCGGACCCGGTTTCAGACAAAAACTTGGATTGATCGCCTTTTGCGCCGCTATGATTCACCCATTCGGCGTACAGTCCGCAGGATCATTGCCATCAAATAACCCGCCCCGTTGCTCAAAAAGACGTCTTCACTATGATTGAAGACACACAACTGACCGGTAATGTCCTTACAAACGACCAGGATCCTGATGGCGACGCACTGCATGTGACAGCCGCCACCTTTAATACTGCGCACGGTAAAGTTGTCCTTCAAACAGATGGCTCGTTCACATATACTCCCAATGTCAGTTTTATGGGTTCCGACACGTTTGAGTACCAGCTGTGCGACGATGGAAACCCCAACGCCTGCTGCCATGGAAAGGTGGAGATCACAGTACAATGCAAGAATGATATACCCGTAGCTAATCCCGATCCTTATACAAGCAACGAAGACACACAACTTGTGGTCACTGCTGCTAACAACATTCTCAAGAACGATACCGATAAAAAAGGAGATCCGCTAAAGGCGACGTTAGTTAAGACCACTCAGCACGGCACACTGGTGCTAAAACCAGATGGCACGTTTACATACACGCCAGTTCTGAATTACTACGGAAACGATACTTTCACTTATGTCGCAAACGACGGCACGGATAATTCAAATGAGGCGCTTGTGACGATAACGGTTGTTCCTGTAAATGATCCGCCCGTTGCTGCACCGGATGCTGCCACAACAAACGAAGATGTAGCTGTTGCAATTCCCGTCCTTGCCAACGACACAGACGTTGATGAGGTGCTAAAGGGATCTATGATAGTTATCGTAAACAAACCTGCGCATGGTACGGCAGTTGTAAACACGTCAACCGGCAAAGTGACTTTCACTCCTTCACTCAATTATTACGGTAACGACTCATTCACATATAAGTTGAAGGATTCGGGTGGAGCGTTTTCCAATGTTGTTACTGTAGCCATAACCGTTAATTCCGGTGAATGACTTGCCATTTGCTGCCCCTGATCAGGTTACAACACCTGAAGATGTACCTGTTAATATTCCGGTTCTTAGCAACGATACGGATGCTGATAACGCGATCGACGCATCGTCTGTCACTGTGAAGACAAATCCTGCTAACGGTTCAGTCGCCGTACAGCCTAATGGATCATTCCAGTATACACCTAAGAAAGATTGGTACGGAACAGATACATTTACCTATACAATCAAGGATGTCAGTGGCGCCACTTCGTTGCCAGGCACGGTTACAGTAATCGTAACTCCCGTCAATGACGCTCCTGTGGCAGTAAACGATGCTGCAACAACTAATGAGAACACCGCAGTGGCGATCCCGGTACTTGCCAATGATTTCGACGTTGATAGTCCGCTAGACCCGTCATCCATTACAATTGGAACGAACGTGCAGCATGGAAGCATATCGATCAATACGACGACCGGTATTGTGACGTACACACCTGCACTTGATTATGTGGGAGATGATTCGTTTACTTATACAATTAAAGATTCAGGAGGACTGCTCTCAAATGTAGCAACGGTGACCATAAGCGTTATTAATGTAAATCGCGCGCCTGTCGCAGTTGATGACCAGGTAGAACTCACTACCGTAGCTCCTGTAAGCATCGACGTTCTTGCCAACGACTATGATCCCGATGGTGACGAGCTGACTATCATATCGGTGACCAATCCATCAAAAGGAAGTGTGAAGATTGAAAATGGTGAAATCATTTTCACTCCTGAAGGCACAGCAGCCTTTACCACAACATTTACCTATAAAATCAGCGATCCCGGAGGACTCACTGATGAAGCAACAGTTACGATCAATTATTCAATAGAAGAGTTAATAGTATCCCAGGGATTCTCACCTAACGGTGATAGAAACAATGATACCTGGTACATCAAAGGAATTGAAAGTTATCCGAATAACATAGTTAAAGTGTTTGATCGCTGGGGTATTCAGGTTTATCAGAAATCCGGTTATGAAAACACGATTGCGCCATGGGACGGCCGTGGTAATGTAGGCCAGATGGCTGGCATACTGGTAGAACGGGGTACTTACTTTTATATCCTGGAACTGGGTAATGGAATGAAGCAATTGGAAGGATATGTGGTAGTTATCCGGTAAACAGTAACAAAAAAAGAAATGAACTTCGTGAAGAGGATAGTAAGGGACGCAATAACACCTAAACATCTCATCCCTGCACTGATCCTGGGATCGGTCATGGTTGCTCAGCTGGCCAACGCCCAGGAGCACCCTCTCTACAGCCAATACATGTTCAACGGCCTTGTGATCAACCCTGCGTATACTGGCAGTCAGGGGGGAATGGTCGCAACAGCTACTTCACGCGCGCAATGGACAGGACTTAATGGTGCGCCTAGTACACAGGTCGCCTCTCTGCACTCGCCAATTAAACTGTCACGATCAGCAGTCGGCGGAGTTTTTATCCACGATGAGATTGCTGTAACTAACCAGTATGCATTTTATGGAACTTATGCATACCATATCCCTGTATCAGAAAACGCAAAGATCTCCGTGGGCGCTCAAACTGGTATGGCTTATTACAAAGCCAATCTCAACGATTTGCTTATAGTCACTCCTGATGGAACACCTGATCCGGCCTTCTCACAAACCGAGACACGTTACTTACCCATCCTTGGACTCGGTGTCTATTACTATTCGAAACGCACTTATGTCGGAATTGCCGTGCCTCAGGTGATCAACAACCGATGGGAGAACCAGGATGCTATTTCGAAATCCAGACAAACACGACATTTTCTTCTCAGCGCCGGTCACGTCTTCGACCTTGGCCCCAATCTTAAGCTTAAGCCGAATACCTTATTAAAATGGGTCGAAGGAAAAGAATTTCAATTCGACCTGAACGCAAACTTGCTCATGCATGAGTTTATTTGGGTAGGCGTATCATATAGGATGAATGACTCGGTCGACGGTCTGGTACAATGGAATATAACTCCTCAGCTCGCCCTGGGATATTCGTATGGTTACCCTATTACTGATATCGCAACCACACAATATGGCACGCATGAGCTCCTGGTAAACTTCCGAATCAAGAGCAACAGACATATCGTCTTTTCCCCAAGATATTTCTAGGTGGAAAATAAAGTTGAGATGCAGCTTATGCAACTCGCTAATTACATTCTTAGATTGAATTGTTGATGAAGAAGATATCTCTCATACTTTTAATCATATTCCTCGGGTCTTACGCATTTGCCCAGCAGGGAAGTCATGCTTATCGAAAACACGGAGATACGCAGTACAAACATCATCATTACCAGTCGGCGATAGGTTACTACATGAAGGCGCTCAAGAAGGCGCCTGATCCTGGAAATATAATGCTCCAGATCGCTAAATGTTACAATCGGATCAACCAACCTGTCGAAGCAGAAAATTGGTTCCTTAAGGCAAACAAGAACAAAGCCCAATTTACAATTCAGGACTATTATCAATATGCGCGTACATTGGTTACGTTAAACAAGCGAAGTCAGGCTGATGCGCTACTTGAGCACGTTGTAGAAGAAGATCCGAACAACCATCTCGCGCGAAAAGCTCTTACCGATCTTCGCGAATTTGAAAAATATTACCTTGATTCGGCAAAGTTCTTCGTCGATACGCTTATCGATCAACTCATCGGTCGCGGAATTTGCACCCACCTATTATAAGGACGGGATCGTCTTCTCTTCCGCACGGCAGGAAGGTATTCTTAGAAAAAAGTATCATTGGGATAACAGTCACTTTTTAAACCTATACGTCAGCCATCAAACCGCTAATAAACATTTTACCGCGCCCGAGCTTTTTGAGAAAGACCTGAATACTCGTTTTCACGAAGGGCCGGCAATGTTTTATGACCAAAACAGGCGAATGATCCTCAACCGTAATCAGACAGTTAAAGTTGTTGGTTCCGAGGATGCGTATGAACGACGTCTCGCGCTCCACGACGCTGTTCTCGATGAGAGGAAATCCACCTGGAAAGTAACTCCCCTTCCGTTTAATGATCCCGCCTATTCGTATGCTCATCCTTCCATATCGGAAAATGGAGATACTCTTTATTTTGTATCCGATCAACCCGGAGGATACGGAGGGTCGGATATCTATCGTGTTGTACGAAAAAACGGATTGTGGGGCAAACCTTTCAATGTGGGTCCCGCCGTAAACTCCGCGGAAAATGAAGTGTTTCCATTCTTCATTGACAATGTCCTCTATTTCGCGTCGAACGGTCATGGCGGTTTAGGTGGCCTTGATCTTTTCGAATCACGCCTAACTGTAAATGGATTCAGCCCGCCTTTGAACATGGGCTATCCTATGAACACTTCGGCTGATGATCTCTCCCTCATCACCAGGGCGGATCAACGCAATGGTTACTTTGCTTCGGCACGTAAAGGCGACGATGATATTTATTACTTCGAGAGACTTGAAGATCCAAAGTCCTTGGTTCGGCCGGTTTCACAACCGTTGGAGATGTCGGCGAAGATCCTTAGGGGCGACGACAATCGACCCGTACCAAACGCCAATGTCAAGATCATCACGTTTGCTGAAGAGGACAAAGAACTGACATCGGATGAAAATGGAATAGTGGATTTCAAACTTAATGAAGGTACGGCATTTGTTATTATCGGCACAAAGGACAATCTAACGGGTATGCTATCCGAAATGGCGGAACGCGGAAAAACTGACAAAGCGACGCAGATCCTTCCTGTTCCTCTCTATGCCGACAAGAACGATGTGACTGCGATCGGACTGGTGACAAATACTTCCGGCGATGCTGTGGATGGATTCAAAGCAACAGTTACTAATAAAGTGACTGGTAATGTCATTCCGGTTGACATAAAACCAGGCTTGATGACATTTAAAGGAGATCACGGAGAATCGTACAACATCTCCGTATCACATGATGATTACAAGACTACTCTTCAGGAGGTAATATTGCCGCAAAATGGTCCAGACGTTCACAAGTTTAATGTGATCCTTGAAGGGAAAACTGACGGATTGAAGATGGTGCTTCCAGTGGCTACTCTGGCGTCCACCAAGATCGCAGACAATATCATCTCTGGAAAGTCAGAGTTGTTGGTAGTTGATACTGATAAAGGAACACAAAAAGCGTTCATTCTTTCAGGAGTGACATTGAGTGAGATCACTGAGCGCGACAGCTCTGCTTTACCATGAAACGCCGCGAGGCAATGCGTATCTCGGTAAAGGCGACCTCGGTGATCTTAGAAGGAATCCTTCTTCAGTATTGAAGGGTGTCGAGAAAACCGATGTAACGAAGCTTAGGAATATTTATTTCGACTTCGACAAATCGGACCTGGATTCAGATGATGAAAAGTATTTGTTACAGGTGAAAAGTATTATTGGACGCGACAATACAACAAAATTGATCGTGGCTGGTCACGCTGACGATCGAGGTACCGACGATTACAATATAAGATTATCACTACGGAGAGTACAGTCCGTTGAAGAGTTTCTCGTTCGCGCAGGTGTGCCACGGGAAAGGATCGTTCGAATGGCGTATGGAGAATCACTACCTGTTGTTCCCTGTCACGGCGAGGAGTGTACTGAACAACAGCATCAATTGAATCGCCGCGCTGAATTTGTGATCAGTTCGGATGAGATCATTCCTGAAAAGGCACTGCCAAAAGCCGGCGAGGAGTAAACCTATCTCTTCAGCAACGCGTCTCAGCAAAGATCCCGACGAATCTGCAGCGTTGATTTGGCGCGCAACGGACCGTTGCCATGGCCGATAAATCGGCAATCATTTTAGGCCATCCTTGTTAAATTTCTTATGTTAGTTAATTAATGGTTAAAGAATTATTTAGCTGTTGACTGTCATGAAACGTGCAGCAAAAATCGGAGTGACTATCCTCGGAGTAATATTACTTCTCATAATTGCCGTGCTGCTTCAAAACGTCGATCCTGTTCTTCAAAAAGAGATACTGCCAAATCCATACTCATTTGAAGATAGCCTGGCGAATCATTCCTATGACCTCGATAGCCTGAAACGAATCATTGGAACTAACAAAGGACTTCCGCAAGGTTTCGAACTCGCGGGAGCTATTGCTTATTCTGCCTTTCCCGAGCTGAAGGATGTTGAAATTGACATGGTGCTTATAAATGGTGGAGCTCCGATGGAATCGAGGCCCGAGATTAAAACGTTGTTCGGACTCAGGAAGAACCGACGTTATCTGATCTTGCTGAACGACGAAAAGCCTAGCTATTTCGAACCTATACTTCTTCGCTCACTTCCATTCGACGCGCAGGTTGGAGTTCTTGCCCATGAATTGGGACATATCGTTTATTACGAGCAACTTAATACGCTGCAGTTCGGGAAATGGGGCATTAACTACCTGCGTAACGACGACTTTCGGGCCAGACACGAACGGTCCACCGACCTTATGCCTGTATATCATGGACTCGGGAGCCAGATCTACCAGTATGCGTACTTCGTCCGGAGAGATCCGACCTGCAAAGCTTTCTACGAACAGGGAAAAGATTTTATGGACAAGTATTACATGACAGATGATGAACTGGCCTCCGCATGGAAGGAATGATTTTGAGGCGACGAAATCTGCATTTCAAAAAAATGCGAGTATTCAAATCGCAGAGTCCCCGAAACGGGAGACTCATGCGACGACGGCAAATCCATTGTAAAACTCTAACTTATTTCCTGGGCGGCTGCAAAAATGATCGCAGAGGTCGTAGCAGAGTCTCCCGAGCTTCTCGGGGACTCTGCTTTTCGGAGGCACACGGTTTGTCTTCAACCGCTGGCCGCTGAATGGAAAATATGATTTTAGCTTTGCAAATGGCTGGTTATCTGTCGAATTGAGCAAAGTCGTGCCTATTGTCGGGTAAATGTCGGGTCAAGTTCGGTACCATTTCTTGAACAGATTACGTGTAACGAGTTAAATTTCGATAATCAAAACACACAAACATGAAACAGCCGGAGCTTGGTAAAAAGATTTCTGAGTTACGAAAGGCCAAAGGACTTACACAGGAAGAATTGGTCGAAAAGTGCAACATAAGCGTCCGCACTATTCAACGGATTGAAACCGGGGACGTAACACCGCGGATGTACACCATCAAAACGATCCTTGCAGCCCTCGATCATGACCTTGATGCCATCTCCGATGGCGGAACTGAGTTTACAGAACCATTATCAAACCGGGTTAAAGATTTTTTGATGATAGATGTCGATCTGAGCCGCCCAGGACTTGTGAATCAGCTTAACATCGCGTGGATTGCAGGCATCGTGTATTTTGCTCTGGGGTTTCTGGAGGCTGCAGCCGAATATTATCGATTCACAACCGACGAATTAATATTTGGAAGCGCTGCCTATGTTGTGATCAAGTTCTTCACATTGGTCTCTGTCGTATTCTTTCTTCGCGGATTGATTGCCGTGGGCGGGATATTCGGAAACTATCTTTTAAAAATAGTCTCAATGATCCTCATCGGCGCTATCGCTCTCGCAATTGCGTATGACATCGTCTCGATTTTTTATGATTCATTCGAACGGCAAGCTGTCCTTACAGCGGTTTCGATATCGTTTGGAGGTATAGGGATTATATTCGGAATCGCCTTGAGACGTCTGGATCGAGCGTTGGGCCGCACGGCCGAACTTGCAGGTCTTTTCGAAATAATGGCAGGATGCTTTTTCATCACGGTATTCTTTGCCTTCATGGGATTCATTGTGCAAATACCCGCCATATTGTTTGAGATTATCCTCATTTACAAAACAATGGAGACCGTAAAAGCAAAAGAAGTTGTTAATAGCCTCGCTTAATTAGTTAATGGTGGTTAGTCATGGTAGGTTAGTCGATGGTAGGTTAGTCGATGGTCAATGGCTAGATAGTCCATAGTTGACAGTGTCAAAGCCTTTGCGTCCTTTGCGATTTAATTTTGCGGGCTTTGCGTGAAATGCATTTTGTAGTTATGCACACAGAAATTTGAATGCAGCCCCGATACTTATCGGGGGCAAAATCATGTGAGACTATCCACAGTAATCCTGCAGCTTGTCTGGAATTTATTTATTAGATCAAGGCACGTTTGGATTGATCACACGGTCATCGTGTGAATCCGGCACGGGGTTCTTATCCTGGTCCGGCTCCGGCCTTTTAATGCTGATCTTTTCAGCTTTACTGCGCGGATGATTCCTTGGCTTTGCCTGTTCTTTTCTCTTCTCACTCGCTGGCTTCTTACCTCGTTTCATTTCCAAATAATTTAGGTTGATCACTAAGTCCTTTGTCGAAACTTTTCATTTTACTTTCCATATTCCACACAAATAATAAGCCAGTGAAAAGCATGCGAGAAACTACTGGCATTGGCCCAGTAGCGTCCAGATCAAAATAAACACCAGGACTGTTCCCAGACATCCGCCTCCCCAACGCCAGGCTCCGTAGCCGGCAAGAAGTGTTCTAAAGAAATTATTCATCGTTTTGATTTTTAGAGAGTGTAATCAAATGTATGCCAACAAAAAATTACGCACGAATCGGGAGATCCAGACGTAATGAAAGGATATCAACTTTTTAATGGGGAAATATCTTCACAATTTCAAGGCTGTGTGTGGAAGTCGAAGGAACAACGCAGCAAGAACCAACTATAATTCGGTGTGGCCGTCGCAAAACGATATAAAATAAAAAAGGACAAGTCGTAACCTTGTGCTTTATGATTGGTTGGTTTAGGTAATCACTACGCGGCGTTAGTCATCTTTTTCACTTTGTCGTTCTTCCGGCCTTGATGTCCGGACTTCCGTTTTTAATCTAGTTGGCCCCTTTGGAAACATTCTTAACAAACTTTTTTGTCTTTGACGAGGGTGATGAAATCTCGTACGTTGACAGTCCTGCTCAATGATATTCTTCACAATGGCATGAATATCCTTTTTTGAAATTTTTTGGCATAATTATAGAGTCTCTTTTTATAATAGCCAATAGCGAATTAATGATAAAATAGGTTACTCAACTTAACAAAACGATAATATTTACTCTTTATAAACGTTTAATCGCGTTAGCTCAATATCACCATACAATGTCCGCAAGCATGATCACACCAAAAGCGAAGTGACGTCGCGTCAACGAGATGGCTATTTTAAGAAATGTATATTACTCCAGTTTGAATTTTAGAAACCAACATTAACACCATGCAAATAACATATTCATATATTTATAAATATATTATAACGATTGAGTTAAAGCATGTCACGAAATTTCGCCTGTGAGAAAGATACTAACTGCGTGCTTTTTGTTGTCCATCACTGTTGCCTCTGCACAGTCTCGAACCGACAATGTCATTATCATAACTCTCGACGGATTTCGATGGCAGGAATTGTTCAGCCGGGGCTGATCCAACAATGCTCTTCAACAAAGAATTTTGTTCCAACCCTGAAGTTCAACAAATTTCTGGGACAGTTCAGCTATCCGACGACGGGAAAAGTTATTGCCATTCTTCTGGAATGTCATTGGCAAAGAAGGTCAGCTTTACGGTAACCGTAAATTGAACAACCGCGTGAATTGTACTAATCCTCATTGGTTCTCTTATCCTGGTTACAGTGAAATGTTCACGGGACTTGTTGACAGACGAGTACGCTCCAATGATTCGATTGTAAATCCGAACTACACTGTATTAGAGCATATTAACAGCCAGGAAAGATATAAAGGAAAGGTGGCGGCATTTTCCACCTGGGAGGTAATTCCCTACATCATTCGTGCGCAAGAAGCAGGCATCTTTACAAAGTGCGGTAGAGAAACCGTCACTGCTAACCTTGATAGTGGGTCACGTCAAATGTCCATCGGAGCTGCAGCAGAATATTCAACGACTCAGTGGAGGCCGACGAAGACTTCTCAACATTTTATTCAGCCTTTAATTATCTGAAAAAAGAAAGGCCCAAGGTCTATATATCGGTTTTGACAAAACAGATGAACACGCGCACGTCGGGAACTACGATCAATACCTGCGATCGGCTTATGCCACAGATAGAATGATCGAGGAGTTGTGGAACTGGATCCAGACAAACGAAGACTACAAGGATAAAACAACTCTGATATTGACCACAGACCATGGACGTGGGAAGAAGATCCACCGATGGAAAAAGCATGGAAGACATATTTTCGGATCGGGTCAAATGTGGTTTGCAGTAATTGGACCCGACACGCCGGCCCACGGTGAGATAAAAACAAAAGGCAAGTACTACCAGAAGCAGTTCGCAAAAACCGTTGCTGCATTTGTCGGTCTTGATTATTCTAACAGAAAGGAAGTTGGAAACAGAATTTACGGAATGACAATCTCCAATCACGTCGCCACAGGGAACTAATCGAAGCTAAAAACTTTTCTCATTCAGTGTATGGTCGCATCATTTTTGTTCAAGAATGATTTCCACACTCATCAGAATTATTTTTCACGCAAAATGGGCTACTGACATAAGGCTGTCAGTCTGGCGTCTTTTTTTTAGGGATTATTAAACAAAAGACTGTATTATGGAAACATTAGAAAAAACGATGAAAACCACAGATATCGCAAAGCGATTAGTGGACTATTGCCGCAAGGCTGAATGGGAAAGTGCACAAAAGGAACTGTATTCGAAAGACGCAGTAAGCATTGAACAAGAGGCTACTCCAGCATTCGAAAAAGAGACGCGGGGACTTAAAGCCATATTGGAAAAGGGAAAGAAGTACGACACTATGGTGGAAAAACTCCACAAGGTCACTGTTTCCGAGCCACTGGTCGCGGGAGATGTTTTTGCATTTGTGCTTGGTCTTGATGTGACTATGAAAGGACAAGAACGAATGAATTCACCGGAACTTTGTGTCTATCACGTAAAAGATGGGAAGATCGTATCAGAACAATTCTTTATGTGATCTCCTGAATGAACTAATCCGAAAGTAGACCAGGTGAAAGTCGTCGCCGTGTCCCTGTCTCAGGGTCGCTGCGAGACGGAGCAGCAAAGTCATTCGGTACACGAATACGCAGCGTCCCGGGAAGCCCGGGTGACACTACTAGGACAAGGATCGTATCAGAGTAATTCTTATGTGATCTATTGCTGATACGAACACTCTTAAAGCAGGCAGGCCTGCCGTTGGACCTGCCTGCTTATTTTTCCATGTATAATTGTTATATCGCAACGCGAAGAGACAACCACTTTATTTCGGTTGAGGCCCCGAAAGTTGATCACTCAAATTTTCTACCATTAATTTTCCGTCACGAATCGAGTCTTTCATTCGTTCAAGAGTAAAATCCCGTTTTGCAGTAGTTGCGCTCTTTTGATAATGTGGAAAGAAAACCGACAAAATCGTCAAGTGATTTTTTTACTTTCTTGTCCTTCGATGATGCGCCCATCTTTTTCAAAATATTGATCTTCTCAAAATCGACGATACCCTCGCGCAAGCGTTCGAACCGAATGCAACTTTTGCCCCCGGGTAAACCAGGAAACAATCACCGGCAGGCCACGATACATGTCTCGCGTCGCGTGTAGGATCTGAAGGCCACGCATCATAAGCCCACCGCAAGAAACCATCATAGCCATATGAAGCAGCATACCAACTGATAAATGTACCTTCCACGGGAGCGGAGAATACAAAGTTGTTTGGTTGAGCAGGCGTACAACAAACGTAGTACGTGGTTGTAAAACCTTTCGCTTTCCGGTCAGCCAGTTCTTTAAGATTTGGTTCGCTGCTAATAACCGGGCTATAGTCATCGAGTAGTCCGGCAAGCTCCGGATGCCAATCTCCTGCATAAGTTATTTTCCATTTGCTTGAATGAGCTTTTATGAATTTCGCGGTGGCGATCGTGACGTCAAGCGGGTTCTCATTGATACCGAGATATACTTTTTCAAGCCAGCCCTTTTTCGACAAGTGAATTTGCAGATCATCTAAAAAAACTTTCCAGGTTTGTTTGAATGTATCCGATTGAGGCGGCCATTCAGCATACATATAATTCCCGGATTGTTCATCCATGTAGCGGAAACGGTATCCCCAGGGAACGGGTGTATAAATAGTTATTGCCTCATCAATTCCGGTTTCCATAGCAAGCTCTACATACTGATCAAAAATCGAATAATCAAATCTCCACTTGTTATCCTTAGTCTTTATCCATTCAATCATCCCTCCTTCAAGCCTGTAAGAATTGTCTGACCAGGGCGAATTGACCGCATAAGTTGTAATGTATTTTCCACCAGCGTCAGCATAAAGCTTCAGGTGTTTTTTCAGTAACAATTTGTGCTCATCCGACCACGGCTCAAGATTATAATACTCAGCAACAACCCACGGGTTTTGCCACAAGTCGAGGCGATAAGTCCAGTCCTTTGGCTTTGGCAAAGTCATGTTTTGAACCCTGATGTTGAGTTTCAATGTTGTTTGCTGGGTTTCCGAATGGACAATCAATGATCCCGCATATTCGCCTGGCTCCGTTGTGGTTGGAATATCTAACGTTAGCCATAAAGGTCGAACAGAATTGCCAGGAACGCTAAACCGATCAAAGTCTTCAAAGCGGTCGGGCACAAGCCAGGCGGTATCCTTTGGCGAAACATCACATACTGCATTTGCTGCGGCATAGGGGTAGTTAGACAACACGTAACGGACTAGCTGAGCGCTAATATTTTCTTTGGAAATGATCTTTCCGTCGCTGCGTTTGAGATCGTTCACTGTCACCCGCACCTGATCAATTGAGTCGGGTGACCAAACAAGAATTTGCGCATTAAGTCGCTCTCCACGCCACCCGGTCTTTTGCCAGGTCGTGGTTTCAGTTATTTGTGGAACCTCGCTACGAAGGAACAGCTCATCAATTGACGAAAAGGAAACATTCAATCCTTTCTTTTGCTTCTTCCAGGCTTCCGGATTTGTCGGCTTGTCAAATGTGTACTCGGGAGTATAATGACTTGAAGGCGATGGAACATTTGCCATCATTACCTGACCTGCGTGCTGAGCAAGCAGCTGGTCAGCCAGCACGACTACCATCAGCAAGGCAGCGACAACCTTTTTGGTATTTATTAAAGTCGTATCCATAAAAAAATATCTATGATTCAAATCATTCATCAACATAAACAATCACACTAGATGAAAGACCCCGAATGCAGAGGGAATATGAAAATCTGGGTATCCAGCTTATCCATTTCACCGAGAGCCACCGCATCGCATTTTCCAGAAAACAATCCTACCCGCAAAAGATCGCCATTTTATCAGGCCCATATTGTTCAACGACCTACTGGAGATCATGGCAAGCACTTACTTTACTCTTGACAATGCCTTTCCTGCCGGAATGATTTCGACAGAATCCATTTCCACAAGCCGCGCTAATAATCGATCAAGAAAATCTGAAGAGACAGGGCCCCATCCTTCCTCATCCAGACCGTGTGTATTATAGATGAGCCATCCCGAAGGTCGAGTCAACAGTTTTTCTATCTCACCGTTAAGGTGTTCATTAATATTTTCGGGACCATGCGACGTACAGGTCAGCTTAACCTGACCCTTGTGCGGCAACGCGTTGATAGGGTTCCCTCCCGTGCGGAACGCCTTGACTTGCGAGGGCAACCACTGTTCAAGTTCCGGAGTTGATGCATTGAATGGAAAATTAAAAATGGATTCTTTAGGTTTAAATCCTTTCAGCTCTTTGGAAAATACATCGATACACTTCAAGATCAGATCCTTTCCTTGTTCGAATGATATCTCGTTCTTGTGAGCATGCTTGTATCCGTGCATCATGATCTCATGGCCTCTGTCCTGCAGCTCATTCCACAAAACAAAGTCACCAACCGGGCTGGCATGATACTCATTCGGGAGCTCAAAACCTGGCAGATGTGCCGTTGCAATGACATTGATACACGCCGATAATTTATACTTTTCAAAAATCTCTGCCGTTCGGATACTGGACTTTTTAAAACCATCATCAAAACTCAATGTAATGAAGTGCTGTTTTTCCTTGCTAACGGTGGAAGCCAGGGCGGGGACCATATATGCTGTCGCCAGGCTTATCCCAAGGGTCTCGATTGCTTCTCTCCTTGTATACTTTCTCATACATGAGAATTTTTAGTTTGTTTGCTTTGATCACTATGTTCTCATCGGAGGCAGCACGTTTCTAAAAAAACATTCAACATTCAGCACTCAACAATCAACACTCCCACCTACGCGAGGCGCTTCGGCGGGCAGGCAAGTATTTTCCGGTACATTATACCCTTATACCTATCCTTATACCCTATACCCTATCCCCTCTTCACTCCTCATAAATAGATATCAAATTGTCCTGAGCGCGTTTCGCCCTTTGTTTTGATCTCCAGGATACGCGCAGTTTCGGCATTTTTTGCAAAATCATTCTGGATATTCTGGTCCCCTTTAAAATAAATCTGAGACGTCAGCTCTGAAAAACCCTTTGCCCTGACTTTAAAATGAATGTGTCGGGGCCTCGATCCATACGCGGGAGGCAGGATCGTCGTGAATGAATAATTCCCATTTTCATCGGTATTAACCATCCCACGGCATTTGAATCCTTCGTTATCATAATTACCCTGTAGATCGCAATGCCAGATATCGATGGTTGCATGGGGAACAGGTGTCGAGCAATCAGACGCCCTTAGAATTTTTCCTCGAATGGTAAGTTGTTCACCGTTCTCTTCAATCAGCGATCTCACGGGTGCACCCTTTTTATAAAAGGGTCCCTCAGCGTCCTTTTGAGTCTTGCACGATTCCGTTAGCAATGGAGCATTGGTGATTCCAATACCCTTCACGACGGGAAGAAGGGTGAGTGCGGTCAAAAAACTCTTTCGTTTCATAACTATTTCCCTTTTTAGTGATGACTATAGTCGCTTTCTCGTGGATGGGAGGTTACGGCTATAATGTCAAAATAATAGCCGGAATAAAAAAGTTCCGGTAGGGTGAAATGCTTATTACCTACCATCTCGGATTTAGGCAACGGTCACGCCCGAAGAACCTGAGAAACTTTTTGATATCATCCTGCAATATGACTTAAGTTTTTTTGTGCTGCTGTTTGCAAAAAGATGATCAGCAATAAGATGCAGGTTGAGTTGTCGGAATGAAAATAATACTTGAGTGTTGAGTGTTCGAATCGGAGGCAGTACATTTCTAAAAAACATTCAACAATCAACACTCAACAATCAACACTCAAGTATTTTCTGCTACGTTGTACCTTATACCTTATACCTTATACCCTTATACCCCTATACCTTCCTTCATTCCTTAAACATCTCCCGCAATTCAATAATCATTTTGTTAGGGCCAGCCGTGGTGATCAGTCCGCCTCTGGGGCGATCGAGATCCACTATACTAAAAACGGTAGCCGAAAGGGTGAGCGCAAAACCGGTAACGATGATCCAATCGACTTTGCCGGTTTGATCATATCCCAGGAGAAATGAACTACCCACGCAGAGAATAAACAAAAAGTACATAATGGAGTCCGGTATGGTGCCCACATTGGCTGCCAGTCGTGTGGATGTGATGTCGATCATTTCGTTTATTGAGGGAATCAACTGCGACGTACGCGTGGTGACGTCGTCTTTTTTTGCATAGTCGACTGCTATCCGCCACAACTTAGCACTCACAACTTGTCCGGCTTGATATTCGGCCATCGCTTTTTCAATATCCATTCCTGCTTCATATACCCCGATACGTCTCTCGACATATTCCTTAAGAGTGGATCTTAGTACCGTCCGGATACTGTCTGGGTAAATGTCTGTTCTCAGGATTGTGGTGCCGATGATATTGGCTTCTTCAATAACGATATGACGTCTGTCATCAAACCTCGAATTCGACATGCTGAAAGTAAAGGCAAGCAAGAGTCCCAATAGTCCGATTAACAAACCATTTATCGGTTTTATATCTGATTTTGCGTGTTCAGGATCTTTTTCTATCGCCCTCTTCCTCATCCAGTGTCCAATCCAAAAGAACAACATGACCAGTATAAGGACAACAATGGCAATGGCGAACGGAGATGTGAGCTGAAGCAATGAAAGTTCTAGCATAGAAAAGGATTAAGATTTGAACGTCGATCGGTGCTATCGTCTACTTTATCGATTATAGCCGCAAGACAGAAAAGTAAAAGCTATAAAAAAAGCCTACAAAATGCAATTGCAATGAACAATGAACAATGAGCAATGAGCAAGCGTGCCCGCCGGAGTCCAGATGAATCGGGGCGAAGGAGGGAACAAAAGAGCAATAACTTGAAATAGAGGCTTTTGAATCGAGGGACGTGGAATTAGCTACACATTTTCATCCTAATACTGTAGAAAAATAAGCACTCATTTATGCCCGCAAGAGTCCATTTTTCACACTGTTGGCAGGAGAAACAACATGGGTTCAAAATTGCTCTCTTCATTATCAAACATCCTATTACAACTATGAAACACATTAATATATTTTCACTTTCACTTTTCCTTCTATCCTCCTTGTTGCTATACAATTGTAACCCAAAAGATTCGGGCGACAGCAAGGACCTGGCTGAAGAGCAGAATGAAGAAAAGTTTGACGACAAAAAAACAGAGAATGATGCTGATTTTGTCGTAGATGCAGCTGACGGCGGTATGCTTGAAGTTCGAATGGCAGAACTTGCTATGAAAGCTTCGAGTTCGAATGAAGTAAAAAATTATGCAAAAATGATCCTGACCGACCACAGTAAAACCAACACCGAGCTAAAAACCTTAGCAGAAAAAAAGAATATTACGCTGCCTATTGACCTAAGTGATGAGAACCAAAAGACATTGGACGATCTGGCGGACAAGACGGGTGAAGATTTTGACAAAGCGTATTGTAAGGTGATGGTCGACGATCACAAAGAAGATATCAAAGAGTTTAAGAAACAAGCCGAAGACGGAAGTGACCCTGAATTAAAAAGCTGGGCATCCGAAAAGGTAGTGACGCTTGAGCAGCATCTCGTCGCTGCCGAAGATATGGAAAGCAAGAGAAACTAATTAATTCGCCGTTATTCGTTATCCGTTAATCGTTAACCGTGAGCATGGGTGTGAGGTGTGGGTAGCTTATACTTATACTGGCTCACGTCCTTAGATTCTAAAACATCACTACACATTAAAAGGAATGGTCTTCATAGAAAAATCTGTGAAGACCATTCGGCGTTAATCGTTATCCGTTAATCGCCTGCCTGCTATTTCCAATCTATGCTTTGGAAATTGGTCATTGGAAATTGGGCATTGGGCGTTCCCTGCCCGTCCCGCAGTCACGGAAATTCAGTTGCACTTACTTACCGGACTGGGATTTGCGATCTGATTGAAGTGCATCCTTTGTTTGCGAGTTTCAATGTCCATTGCCCAATATCCAATGTCGAACGTTATTCAAGCATCGATTGCTCATTGTTCACTGCATCATTGACCTCAACTTTGGCATCATTCATGGAAATTAGTAACATGGTTTTGCGGTTATAATTCTCCCAGTGGAAAAAGTGCCGCAAAGGTTTGAATTCTGGTTGTTGATACAACCGGTCATAAAAAGATGCACGTAAGGTGTTGAAAAACGCATGATGGTGTGGATTTTTATCCACATGGACTAAAATGGAGAAAAAGAATGTCATCGTGATCGGCGCTTCTGCCGGTGGACTTGAAGTCCTTAAGCGACTTTTCTCTGGTCTTAACGAGGAAATAGCCGCCGCCATATTCATAGTATGGCATATCCCACCCGATGTCTTGGGAATTTTGCCACAAATCTTGAGCAGACATAGCAACATGACAATAGCTAATGCCGTGGACAACGAACCAATTGTATTCAACCGCGTGTATGTAGCGCCGCCGGATCGCCATATGATGATTGAGCGAGGACGCGTGCGGCTTGTTCGCGGACCAAAAGAGAATCGATTCCGGCCGGCTATCGATCCCTTATTTCGATCCGCTGCCTATTCGTACGGTTCACGCGTCATTGGCGTCGTACTATCTGGTGCGCTTGATGATGGCACTGCCGGCCTATGGGCCATCAAACAATTTGGTGGAACAAGCATAGTTCAGGATCCACAAGAATCAGAAGTTCCAGGAATGCCGGAGAGCGCCTTGAGATCTGTGAAAGTGGATTATAAAGTAACGGTTCGGGAAATGATAGAAGTTTTGAGACGTCTGGTATTAGAACCAGCTACAAAGAATCATGAACCGAGCAGTAAGCAGCGCGAGAAAACCGGAACAGAATTAAAAATCGCCATGATGGAAGAGCAAATAGGTAAACAGCCAATGGGCGAATTGACGCCGTATACATGTCCGGAATGTCACGGAGTGCTCGGGGCAATAAAGGATGGTGACCTGGTTAGATTCAGGTGCCATACCGGTCACGCATTTTCCGCCGACACGCTGCTTTCGATACTTAGCGACAGCATTGAAGGTAGTGTCTGGAACGCGATAAGGGGAATAGAGGAGTGTATATTTTTGTTGAACAATGTCGGCGATCACTATGCTGTAAAAAACGATCCAAAAAATGCCGGTTTGTATTTCAAGAAGGCAAAAGAAATGGCCACCAAGGCGAAGTACTTAAGGCAGGCGATCCGTGACAATGAACAATTAACAAAACGAAAAATTGAAGAAGCGGATTCAACCAATTAATTGCCTCAGATTTCGCGATGATAAGGTGGTCATGCCAGATAATTAATTTTCTTAAGCTGCGCTATCGCATAGCACTATTGTTAAATTTACATAGGTGAAAAAAAAAATAAATTCTTTGCCAAAGAAAAATTCTAATAACGTTGATCGACGAGAAGACTTCCTCATCGTTGGTCTCGGCGCGTCAGCCGGCGGTATTCAGGCACTTCAGCATTTCTTCAAGAATGTCCCCAAAGATTCCGGATGCGCCTATGTCGTTATATTACACTTGTCACCAGATCACGATTCAAAGCTTGTTGAATTGCTAAAAAATGTCACCGAAATCCCTGTTAACACCGTAGCCAAAAAAACAAAGGTTCAGCCTAACCAGGTATATGTAATCTCGCCTAACCAGCACCTCACGATGACTGATGCGCACATCACTGTCTCTGAAAATCTAACAACGGAAGACAGGAGAGCGCCAGTCGATATTTTCTTCAGAACGCTGGCTGAATCACACGGCCCTCGCGCCGTATGCGTTGTCCTCTCAGGCACCGGAGCGAATGGTTCCATGGGATTGAAAAGGATAAAGGAACATGGTGGCGCGGCATATGTTCAAAATCCCAGAGAGGCTGAATTTAACGAGATGCCACGTAATTCGATAGAGACAGAGTTGGTTGATGAAATTCTTCCTGTCGCTGACATACCACAGCAAATAATTGTGTACAAAAATAGCCTCGGCGTTGTAAAAATTGTTGAAGAACCTGAGACGCGCCCGGAAGACCAGCAACAGGCACTTCGGGAAATATTTACTCAGATTCGCCTTCGCACCGGCCATGACTTCACAAACTACAAGCGACCTACGCTTTTACGCCGTATTGAAAGGCGCATCAACATCAGGAACCTTCCAGATCTGCCAGCTTATACGACATTCCTTCAGCAAAATCCGGACGAAACCCAGGCGCTGCTAAAGGATCTCCTGATCTCAGTAACAAATTTTTTCAGAGACCCAAAGGCGTTTCATGTCATCGAGACGGATGTGTTACCTGCAATTATCAGTCGAAAGAATAATGATAACAAGATCCGGATATGGGTAGCAGGTTGTGCGACGGGAGAAGAGGCTTACTCATTGGCAATGATGTGCGCGGAACAGACGACAGGTTTACTGGACGGGCCGAAGATCCAAATATTCGCGACCGACATCGATGAGGCGGCGATCGCTGTAGCCAGAGAAGGTCTTTACACCATCAATGACGCAGCTGACGTTTCGCCAGACCGGTTACGAAGATTTTTTAGTAAGGAGAATGATGGCTACAGAGTGCGTCGTGAGATCCGCGAGATGGTGCTTTTTGCCACCCACAATTTTCTGAAAGATCCGCCCTTTTCCCGGCTAAATTTGATCACCTGCCGTAATACCCTGATCTATCTTAATCAGGAGGCACAGGAAAGAGTAATGGAGACATTTCACTTTGCGTTGAACCCCGGTGGATTTCTCTTCCTTGGTTCATCGGAATCTGTCGACGGGGCAAACGATCTCTATTCTTCCTTTAACAGGGAGCATCACATCTTCCAAAGCAGGCCGGTCAGCGCCAGGAATTATCCTGTTCCGGAGTCCGTTCCAAACTTCAAGTTGTCTCACAATGATCACCTGCAAAAAATTGAAGAAAAAGAATCTCGCACGCAGGAGAGGATCACATTTGGAGAACTTCATCAAAGATTACTTGAAGCGTACGCACCTCCTTCTGTGGTCGTCAACGAGGAATATGAGATCGTTCATATGTCCAACAAGGTGGGAAAGTATCTGGAATTTACGGGGGGTCAACCGACGCAGAACCTTCTTAAAGTGATCCGGCCAGAGATACGGCTGGAGCTTCGATCAGCACTATATAAAGCAGTTCAGCATCAGACTGCCGTGGAGGCACGGGACCTGAAGCTTAAGATCGATGATAAGATGCAATCAGTGACGGTGCATGTCCGGCCGGTGCTAAAAAACGACGATGTCTCGAAAGGATTTATACTGGTTGTATTTGAGCCCCATCCCATTGAAGGAGAGACCGTCGAACTCACGGTTGTGCACGATGAACCAATGGCGAAACAGCTTGAAGAGGAACTCATCCACCTGAAAAATCAACTAAGGAATTCAACCGAGCAACATGAAATTCAGTCAGAAGAATTAAAAGCGTCCAACGAAGAACTGCAAGCAATCAACGAAGAATTACGATCTGCTGCCGAAGAACTGGAAACCAGCAAGGAAGAATTGCAGTCTATAAATGAAGAGCTCCGCACTGTTAACCAGGAGCTGAAGGTTAAGATTGAAGAGACAAGTCTTAGCAGCAACAATCTGCAGAACCTGATCAACTCCTCCGACGTCGGGACAATCTTCTTAGACAGAAGTCTTCACATAAAATTATTCACACCCGCGGTAAGCCATCTTTTTAACTTACGGTCATCCGACTATGGTCGACCCATAACCGATATCACCAATAAGATTGAATACACCGGTTTAACAAAAGATGCTGAGACTGTGCTCGAACGATTGACTACCGTTGACCGCGAGGTGACAACAAAAGAGAACCGCACATTTCTCATCCGCGTTCTTCCGTACCGGACCAAAGAGGATCGGATCGATGGAGTTGTGATCACATTTTTTGATATAACCAAAAGACGACAGGCGGAGGACGCGTTACTGGAATCACAAGAGCGCTTTCGCACACTCACTGATGTTGTTCCTCAATTGATATGGACCACTGATTCATTTGGTAAACCCACCTATTTTAATAAGCGGTGGTATGAATTTAGCGGTCTGAGTGCCGAGCAATCACTGGCGCATGGCTGGCAGGCGATTGTTCATCCTGAAGATGAAGAGGAAGCGGTCGAAAAATGGGTGCATTCCCAAGCTTCCGGCAAAGTTTTCGATGCACAATTCCGGTTACGTAACGCTGCAGGAATTTACTCGTGGCACATTGGGCGCAATGTTCCTTTAAAGGATGCCAGCGGAAAAGTATCCGGCTGGTTTGGCTCTGCAACCGACATCCAAAACATAAAAAAATCCGAGGAACTTCGACGTAACGTGGCAGACCGGCTCCAGCTTGCGCTCGAAGCGGGTCACCTGGGCTCGTATGAATACGACCTCAGCACCGGTAAACTTGTATCGACCGCACAACACAAAGAAAATTACGGGTTCAGCGAAAACGACGCATTTAACATTGACCTGCTTAAAGCAACCGTAATTCCCGAAGACCGGCATTTGATTGAAACAGAAGCTTCAAGGCAAAAAAATGGTCAAACCGTATACAGCACGGAATATCGTGTACGTCTTAAAAGTGGTTCGTTGAGATGGATAAAGTCCTTGGGACGGCTCATTGTTGATAAAAATGGGGAAGCGCAAAAGATCGTTGGAATTAGTATCGATATTACTGAGCTGAAGCAATTCGCAGAGGAGTTGGGCAAACAGGTAAATGAGAGGACTATAGAATTACAACGGTCAAATGAAGACCTGATTCAATTCGCTCATGTCGCCAGCCATGATTTAAAGGAGCCTGTTCGCAAAATAAGGACGTTCGCCGGAAGATTGGCGCATGAATTTGGCAGAGGCTCTGCCCGAAAAAGGAAATCTTTATCTGGAAAAAATTCAGAAAGCGACCACCCGGATGTTCTCGATGATCGAAGGCGTGTTGAACTATTCCATGCATGGTGTCTTGGAGGAATCATTTGGGCGCGTGGATCTTGATAAGATAATAGCTCAGATCAAATCTGACCTGGAATTGGTCATCGAGCAGAAAAAAGCCACGATTACAAGCGGTCAACTTCTGGTTGTCCACGGAAATTCAATCCTCTTGTATCAGCTTTTTTATAACCTGATTAACAACTCATTGAAATTTTCGAAGCCGTACGAACCGCCTGTCATCACAATTAATTGCGTTGAAGCTCAAATGAATAATAAAAATTATTCGAGGATTGAACTTTCTGACAACGGAATAGGGTTTGAGAGTGAGTTCGAGCACAAGATTTTCGAGACTTTTTCGCGCCTTCATCCCAAAGATGAGTATGAAGGCACCGGATTGGGACTTGCATTGTGCAAAAAAATAGTAGACAGGCATGGAGGTTTTATTTTTGCCCAGGGAATCCCAGGAAAAGGTGCTATCTTTACCGTCCTGTTGCCAGTGTGACTTAGAATCAAACCCTATATATATATCTTAAGACACCTATGGCTATGAAGATTTTACTGATCGATGATGACTCTGACGACAGAGCATTGTTCCGAGAGGCACTTGAGGAGATCTCACCTGAAACGCTCTGTGTCACCGAAGGAGATGTAAGGAAAGCTTTAAAAGATTTGTACGATCCTGCGGTTCAACTTCCAAATGTAATTTTTGTCGATATAAACATGCCGCGCATCAGCGGCTGGGATTGCCTTATGGATATTAGGGCCAATGAATCCACAAAAGATATCCCCGTAATAATGTACTCTACCTCTTCACACGAGAAAGACGTTGAAAAAGCAAATCAGCTTGGTGCGTCATGCCTGCTAACAAAACCGGAAGACTATTGTCAGTTGAAAAAATGCCTGACAGATGTGGTGAAATTTCTGGATGATGAAACACCATTTTCATTCTTACAATTGCAGGAGGTGAGAAGATGAGGAGGATGAAGAAGATGAAGGAGATGAGCATCTGAATAGAGCAACGTATCTTATCCCGAGTTTTCCCATTAGTCTATTCAAATTCGAAGTCTTGCACTGCACGTGTGCGTTAGTCAAGTTTTTTATCGCAAAGGAATTGTTCGTAGGGCTTAACGTGATTTATTAGAGATGACGTGATGCCACGATAATTGATCGGGACTCGAAAGCTTCGGCAGGCAAACGCAAAGATCGCAGATTTAAATGCATTACTCTGTGGTCCTCTGCGGGTATTCCCTCTGTGCTCTCTGCGATTAATTGCATTTGAAGTTCTGTAGAAAATTTGTGCGTGCGCCCGCTATACCTTATACCTTATACCTTATACCTTATACCTTATACCTTATACCTTATACCTTATCCCTCCTCTTTACCTTCGACCCCCGTCGTTCAAGATCAACAGTCTCTTTAACCGCGGCTCCGGATCCGGCGCCTTCTTTCGAATCCACATATTCAGAAATTCAATTCCCAAAGCAAATGCCATCGACACATAGATATATCCTTTAGGAACGTGCACGTGTAATCCTTCAATGACGAGCACGGTGCCGATCATAATGAGAAAGGCAATTGCAAGAATCTTCATCGCCGGATGTTTCTGGATGAACTCACTTACGCGCTTCATGAAGAGCAACATGATGCCAAGAGAAATAACAATTGCGATAATTATTGTGAGCAAAACATCGGAAAGTCCAATAGCGGTTATTATTGAGTCAAGCGAAAACACCAGATCCAAAATAAGGATCTGAAGAAGAGCTGCTCCCAGTGAAATTTTTTTCGGTGTCTTTTTGTGTTCGGTTCCTTCTATCCGTGCGTGAATTTCGGATGTACTCTTTCCCACTAAAAAAAGTCCACCGAGGATCAGGATTATATCGCGATAGCTAACATCAAACTGATTGATATTAAAGAATGGTTTACTCAATCCGATAATCCAGGTGATAGTCAGCAACAAAATTATCCTGCCTAAAAACGCCAGACTTATACCTATTACCCGTGCTTTCTTTTGTTGAGAAGCAGGCAAGCGGCCGGTGACGATGGAGATGAATACAATATTGTCGATCCCTAAAACGATTTCAAGGAATGTGAGGGTAAGGAGACTTACGATGTTTTCAGTTGAAAAGAAATCCATATATGAGCATACCTTTCAACTGTTGTATGAAAAACATATGCCAACAAATCATAGCTTTGTTGATAAGCTGCAAAGGCAACTCAAAGCGCTTGCTGGGGAGTTCGTTGCTCACTAGTGGCAAAAATCAACTCGTCGTGACGTTTTGTTGACGAGGCGTGCGTTAGCCGAGTGTGCTTTTTACCGCAGAGAAATTATTGCGTAGGTCTTAACGTGATTTATTAGAGATGACGTGAGTGCGCCTCAACGATCCCGATAATTATCGGGACGCAAAGGGCGCAGACCTTAATTGCATTTCTGCGGTTTCTGCGCTTTGGATTTTCTCTTGCTTCTAAAAATTCAAGTTGGTTACACGCTCCCCGACGCGTGAACATACCTTATACCTTATACCTTATACCCTTATACCCAATTTCCCCAATGAATGTTTAACCATCGTTTGTCGCGTTCGTTCCTAACTAGCCAATAGCCACCACGTGACGATCTAATTATTGCGGATTATTTGCGTATATCGCCGGGTTAGTGGGCTGGTTTCTAGGAATTTACGACGGGAATCGTTTAATTCATCAGACCAAACCCAACCTGTTATGCGAAACCTCGTGCCTATCCTCTTCGTGGCGCTTGCATTTGGTGCCATTACCTGTCAGCTAAAAAAGAAAAAGAAAAAGAAAAGGAGAAAAGAACAAAAGTTGAGAAGCCTCTCTCGCATGTTTCTCCAATCAAAAACAGATATGTGGTTTTTTTCAAAGAAAGTTTTATCCTATCCAATGGCTAAGGACAAACAACTTTTTAAAACTTGACGCTGACGCTATCGCCAAGATTCGAAACAATAAGATAAAGGCTGTTCAGAAGTTTTGTGATTTCACATAACGTTGATTCCGTCAAAATTTATGTTGATGTGGCGGTAGCTTTTGTGGCAACATATGGACCCAATCGGAAGTGAGCTCGGTCGAGTCAGATCGTACTAAGATTCAATCTGTCGACCAAGACGTAGTGATTGAAGGCAGACCCATTCAACAGGGAAGACCCATTCAGCAAGGCAGGCCAATTCAACAAGACGAACGAACTGGTATAACTGAAGATTGGGGCCTAAGCCCAGTAGGTGGATGCTTGACGAGTTGCGCCGTCACAAGAGCCGGCGGTCAGGTCATTCCACTGGTAAGTCAATCCAAGTGATATGGATCGTTGACACTGGCATCGCGGACAGTCACCCTGATCTCAATATCGATACCTACTCTTGGAAAAAATTTCGTTGCTGGCGCACGACAAGTACCGATGATGATAATGGTCATGGTACCCTTGTAGCAGGAATCGCAGCGGCGAGGCCAATTGACTGGTTTAGGATGGTACTTATCAAATTTGTGCTGGTGTTTCAGCAGGAGCCACGGTTGTTCCGATTAAAGTACTTGATTCGCAAGGTTACGGCAACTGGTCAGATATCATTCAGGCATTGGATTACATCATGACTTTTACGGCGAGGTGAAAATGATGTAATCAATCTTAGCTTGGGTGATTATCCTGTCACGGACTGTGCTACAGCGGTAGCGGGGATGCAGGACGTACTTGAATGCTGCCGCCAATAGGCATTTTGTTGTGATGGCGGCGGGTAATAATGGAGGTGATGCGGATGAAAGCTTGCCCGGATGCATTAGACGGAACCGGATCAATCGATCTTTTCACAGTTGGCGCTGTAGACTGCAACATCATCTGTGCACCTTACTCGAATTATGGGGCCGCAGTCGATTGGGTAGCCGTGGGCACCAATGTGTTTTCAACGTACCTCTACGACACTCAGCGACAGCACAATTGGACCTATCGCGTTGTCAATGGAACATCAATGGCGGCGGCCGTAATTTCGGGCGTCATCCATGCCTCTAACAAGAAACCCAAAAAAGGTCCTAAGGCGTTAAACTGTAATCCACCATTAGTCGCTCCTCCTGGCCAGGGTAGCAGACCTTATCATTTGGGTGTACACTGATAGATAACCTCATTAATACGATTTTGCCTTTTCGCGCATCTGCTATGGTTTTCTTACGGACAGATTCTACCTTCTCCATGAAGTCAGGATCTGTCCTGAATTTCACGAAGTAAGGACCATGAACAATCTTCGCATGGTCTATCCAATTTAGATCGATAGCCTTCTGCAACCAGATGAGCGATTGCTCCTTGTTACCACGGATGGCATATATGCTGGCAATGGAGAACCGTGGCTCAAAACTCTTCGAACCGTTGCTTATTTCATTAAGGCTATTTTCCATCGCACGTGATAAGTACACGTCAGCTTCCACTTTGTTTCCTTCCTGCAACAGGATTTGACCAAGCCCTATCGGACTAAACGTGAAAATGTCTTCCTTATAATTAGGGTTGTTATCAATCGAAAGCTGGAAATATTTTTTTGCATCTGTCACGTCGCCGGCGAAATGCGCGATTAAGCCTGCAGCCTCAAGTACGCGTGAATCTTTGTCACTAATTTCAGCCACACGCGGCACCAGGGCTAACGCCTCCTTTATACGCCCTTGCGTCACGTATGTGTAGCCCAGCAGCTCATAGGTGTCGTATTGGTCCGGACTCAATTCCAACGATTTTACAAACCACGATTCTGCGTTTTCAAGATCACCAAGGAGCCGGTAGATCCAGCCGATAAGTTGATACGGAATCCAGTTCTTCGGATTCATGCCAACGCCTTTTTTCTCCCAGAGAAGCGCCGTGGGAAGGTCGCCGCGCAGCAGGAAGTTAGTGCCCAGGTTTCCTACCGCCTGATCATTCGTGGGATTTAACTCCACCGACTTAACCAGCAAAGGAAATGCCTTCTCATAATCCTCTTTGTAATTGTACGCCGTGGCAAGCGCTTTGTACGCTTCCGAAAGGCTGGAGTCGAGTTCTACCGCCCGAGTGCCTGCCACCATGCTGGAGTCAGTCCAAAAAAATCCACGGGAAAAACGTCCATGCTTCTGCCCAAAGGCATCCCCTAATCCTGCCCAAGCTCGGGCGTATTTTGGATCAAGTTTAATTGCCAATTTAAATTGCTCAATCGCCGAATCGTTTGCATTAGGTTCGTATTTGTAATACAAACTTCTTCCGCGCAAGTAGTAGTCATAGGCTGTTGGATTATCCGTCGCCTTATGGTTGAGCCTTTCCTTCTCGCGGTCGTCCAGTTGTATGTTCAATTGGTCGGCGATCATCTTTGCGATCTCGGATTGAACGGCCATGATGTTTTCTGTCGTTCGCTGAAACGTATTTCCCCAAATGAATGTGCCAGTGTCATCAATAAGTTGCGAACGTATGGCGATCTTCTTATCATGGCGCTCGACGCTTCCCGTCAACAAGATCGTTACTTCCAAACTTTTGGCGATGTCATCCAACGGCAACATATTTCCCTGGTATTGTTGTATCCTGCCGCGATTGGTAACTCTGAACTTGCTAATAATGGTCAGCCTGTTGATGATATCGTCGGTTATTCCATCCGCGATGTATTGATCCCTCTTGTCTCCTCCCCTGTTCTCGAACGGCAGCACCGCGATTGAAATTATTTTATTGCCCACCTGATCTACAAGCGGCTCAACCACCGGTGATTTTAAATAAGTAGAATAGATGTATTGTATAATCAACGACAGTATTAATATCGAAACAAGCGGAGTTCCCGTAAATGGTTTCTTTTTATGTGCGGGAAATGGGTTGGCTGCCGAATCAGCCGAGGTTGTTCGGATAAATCCGCGCGGACTCACTTCAAAGAACCAGGCGAATAGCGTTGCTAGCGGGAAACCAATGAGCAAAATAATGGTTGCCAGATGCACCATTCTTTCTTCCAGTTTGAGCATAGGTGTGAGAAGTATCAGACCCTGATGCAGGAGCAGAGCTACCACAATGTAGGTGAGGGCAGCCCTTAAAACATTTCTGCGACGTATTTCGCTCCAAAGCCAAAAAAATCCCGATTCATAGGATGACGTTTCCTCCAGTGAACCCTTGAAGGTCTCCTTTTCCGCCACGGTGTCTACTTGTTGTCTGCTCAGCGCGTCCACGATCTGTTCAATCGCGTTAGCCATCTTATTCACCTGGTCGCGGTAAAATGTTCTATCCAGATTATCTGCGCGACTATCCTGAGGAGTCAGCGGACGATTAACTCCCTGGGATCTGAAAATAAAATCGATGGCGCGGATATGTCTGCCAGTTTCTTTTTCGAACAGCGCCTGATCCTTAGCATCGATATCATGGATCTGCACGGGCAGAATCCTGGTGGTCACATTCCTATTGTGCAAGCGGACATCAAGTCCAATAGTATCGACTTTAGCCTGTTTGCAGAAAACGACAAATTCATTTTTCCAGGCAAAGCTTTTGGGATCGCAATAGGTGTGCGAAATTATCGGAATAAAGATGAGACACTTCAACTTGCCTTCCAGACTCTTGTCGACGTCATAGGTTGGCAACAAACCATCATGGGGGTTGGTGTCGAAGTAAACACTAATGGATTCTTTGATGGTGGCCGCCAGTTCGACCTTCAACGCATCGACAAATTCTGTGACCCAACCCGACCGGTTATCATTATGGCGGTAACTGACAAATATATCATACTCGTAGCCGGGTAACGTTGCCATATACGAAGATACCAAATTGTCGTCTGTCTGCATTGTCGTCTGCCTACGCAAGCCATTCATAAGGGGGAAATTGATGGCTTTTCGAGGAGAAACGTTCAACTGGATCCCATCAATAAATCCAAGGGAGTAATCCGACCTGCTCCCATATGCGCAAGTTCAAAAAGCCGGATGAAAATATTCTGGCGGTTGTTGTAACATTTAATGCATTGAATCATGACAGGTAACCCTCGTGACGACGAATAATTTCTGGATTTGATTTCTCCGAAATTGAGATTTTCCTTTGACAGTAGTTTTTATTGAGGATTGGTTCTTAAAGGTTATAGCGCATTAAAAAACTTAGTCCACGATTGAACGAAGCACCTGCCAATTTGAAAGCGTCGAAATTTTGCGTTTTCTGCGCGTGCCGGCCGTAGCCAGTGCAAGGCTAGGTACTTTCTTCTAGTCAGGTCCCGTAATCATCGAACGATTATAAGCTCGTTGTGATTCCTACAGGTTCTGTCAAGGCACCAAGCCATCGCATCTCCGCAGAAGAAATAGTTTTCGGAGGATCTGGGGAGTCGACTATTGTTTAGCCGAAAAGCCGCAAAAAAATACACGCAAAAGCCGCAGAATAAATGGAACAACTTATACCTTATACCTTATACCCTATTCCCCCTCCTCGTATGCGCATCGCCATCAATATTGTTTTACTATTTCTTCTGGGTGTTATTCGCCCCTGCACTGGCCAGCAACTACAATGGAATAAACTGGCCTCGGGTATTTGGCTTGCAAAAGCCGGCAATCCCGACTCGGTAAACTTTCTAACCACAGCAGGTGCAGAGCCAAAAATCATCTACAATCAACGCAATGGCTGATGTGCCCTTTCCTTTGTCTGAAGAAGAAATTTCCTATAAGCTGGTAGATGGAAAGACATACCTGCCACTTTCCTTTGGATAACGCAGAGAAAATATTTGGGCTTGGGCTGAATTTTAAAACTGTTGAACAACGCGGAAGGATCATGCGCCTTCATGTTGATCATTATGGTGGAAAAGATAACGGACGCACTCATGCCCCTGTACCGTTTTATGTTTCATCAAAAGGATATGGAGTGTTCATCAACTCGCCGACCTACATTGATGTATGGGTAGGAACCGCTGTCAGAAAAGACAGCAAGAATCCTCCGGAGATCCGCGATCGAAATACAGACAAGTCGTGGGATTCAAGTCCTTATTCTGACAACGTCGAAGTCCTCGTACCGGCTGCGGGCACCGAAGTATATGTTTTCGGCGGCCCAACAATGCTGAATGTTGTTCAGCGCTTCAACCTTTTCAATGGCGGCGGTTGTTTGCCACCGCGCTGGGGTCTGGATTCTGGCACCGAACGCCGACACTCTATA
>CAVZFT010000027.1:0-20232 GCA_963774615.1 uncultured Cytophagales bacterium | reverse complement strand
AGGCTTTCTTCAAGCGAGATCATGGTTATTGTTCGTTCGATTCCCTTCAACTTGCTGGATCTTATCGTGAAGGACGAGCTTCAGATGGTTGGTGTTTTTGCAATGTATTTTAACAAACATGCTATAATTCCCCGTCATATAATGAATATTGGTGATCTCTGGAATTGCCTTCAACTTCGCCATGACTTGGTCGTATAAAGCACTCCTTTTCAAGGAAAATTCCTATAAAGGCAGTGATGTCGTACACTTGGCATAATTGACTTTTAGGGTCGTTTTTTCGACAATTCGCCTCTTCCAGTTTTTTCATTCTAACTTGAACCGTTCCGCCGGAAACGAAGGCTTTCTTTGCCACTTCAGTGTGTGGTTTTTTGGCGTCTTGCATGAGGATTTCCAAAATCTTCAGGTCGACATTGTGAACTTTATAATCTACAGCCATATGAAAATTTGATTTAATGTTTTTCAAAAATATGAAATTAAATTAAAAAATATACAATTATTCAAATGTTTAATTGTTTCCAGGACCAGTTTATGACGTTACTTTGTTAAAGATTTTACAACGAGACAGAGGAAAAGGAAAATCCAAAACACACATTGTAGGGTGTTGAAATTTGGCAGACAAGCCCTCCGGTCTCGAGGGTGGAGGTAACGGGATAAAGTCCAGCCTTTGGCGACCTAACAGGGCTGGGGAGTGACGAGCCCTCCCTCTACAGCAAAAATCAGGTTGGAAGGTATTTATTTTTTAAATACTACCATATTAGGGGGTTTAAATAATGAGACCTAGCTCTAGAAGGGTGGGGGTGAAGGGAACAGAACAATGCAACGGTTCCGATTCTGATTTGAGTAATTGGGAAGGATATAGGTTCAAAGCCTAACCGCTCCGTGGAGGTTCGAACCCCTCCCTCTACAGCAAAGCGGAACACAGAGAGGTTGACGTTTATAGGTATTGTAAGGTGATGAAACTCAGGCAGACATGCCCTCCGGTCTGAGGGTGGAGGTCTAACGGAATAAACCGACTTACCTGATCCTTTACAGACTACAATCAGTACAAGATTAGGTAACACAGCTAACCGCTCCTTGAAGGTTCGATTCCTTCCCTTACAGCTAGCTCAGTTTAGGTTAATGAGTTATTTAGGGCTGCCCATCTTTTCTGGTAGTGGCCGGGAAAGGGGGTTTTTTTTTCCCTCCTATTTAAGTTTAATTAAAATCGTTTACTTTGTAACCAATTAACAACGTTTAACTGTTGAAATGCACTTTTCAAAGTTTGACCATGATGGAATATTCCTGGCTAAAGAATTACCCTCTTGGCGCACGAAATAAAACTTTACGATTATCCTTCAATTCTTGAATTATTTGAGGAAGCCTTCCGCAAATATGGTGATACCGTCGCATTCGAAATTTTGGGCGCCACGCTGACCTACAAGCAGGTAGACGAACTCTCAGAGAAATTTTGCTGCTTATCTGCAACAAGGCCTCGGGCTTAAAAAAAGGAGAGCGGTTAGCCATTCAGATGCCAAACCTTCTTCAATTCCCTATCGCATTCTTTGGTGCGTTGAGGGCAGGTCTTATCGTTGTTAATACAAATCCGCTTTATACACCGAGGGAAATGGAGCACCAATTCAAATATGCCGGAGTTTCCGCCATCGTTATTGTTGCGAACTTTGCCAGTAACCTGGAAAAATAATTCAACACATCAATCAGACATGTTATCCTTACCCAACTTGGTGATATGCTTGGGTGGTCTCAAGGGAACGATTGTGAATTTCGTAGTGAAGCGTGTTAATAAATGGTCCCTCCTTATGATCTTCCGAAAGCAATCATTTAAGAAAGCTTTGGAGAAGGGTAAGTATCCTTAAAACTCCAAACCCGAAATCAATCTGAACGATATCGCAGTGCTTCAATACACCGGTGGTACGACGGGGATTTCGAAAGGAGCGCCAAACTTTCGCATGGAAATATCATCTCCCATAATTCCATGATCACGCAATGGTTTAAACCATACATGAATAAGTCCGGAGGCGACATCATTATCACCGCCATTCCGATGTATCATATTTTTGCCCTGACCGTAAATGGTGTATTAATGTTCAGTCAGGGTGTGAAGAATGTTATGATCACCAACCCCAGGGATATGCCGGCATTCGTAAAAGAGTTAAAGAAACATAAATTCAGCATTATCACTGGAGTAAATACTTTATTCAACGGACTGCTGAATAATCCTGATTTTAAAAATCTTGATTTCTCTTATTTGCATGGTGCAGTAGGAGGAGGTATGGCTGTTCAGGATGTGGTGGCAAAGAAATGGGAACAAGTCACTGGTAAGCCACTGGTGGAAGGCTACGGCCTCAGTGAAACGTCACCTGTTCTCTGTTGCAATCCGTTAGATGGTATGCATAAACTCGGCACCATTGGACTACCAATGCCGAATACTGAAGTGGCTATTTTTGATGATAATGGAAATCGCCTTGGGATGGAGACGTGGGCGAAATCTGCGCGCGTGGCCCGCAGGTAATGTCAGGCTATTGGAAAAAAGACAATGAAGGTGTTTTCTTCCCTGGAGGATGGTTCCGGACCGGAGACATCGGCTGTGTGGATGAGGAAGGATTTTTCAAGATTGTAGATCGGAAAAAAGATATGATAAAGGTTTCAGGTTTTAACGTGTTTCCAAATGAGATCGAAAATGTCATCGCGGAACATCCCAAAGTGCTGGAAGTGGCCGCGATCGGAGTTCCTGATCTAAAATCCGGAGAGGTCATTAAGGTCTTCATTGTTAAGAAGGATGAAGCCTGACTGAGGATGAATTACGAATTTTCTTCCGCGCTAATCTTACCAATTATAAGGTTCCGAAGCATGTTGAATTCCGAAAGGAATTGCCCAAGACCAACGTGGGAAAAATCCTGCGCAGGGCGCTAAAGGAACAGGAAGCAACGGCGGCTTAACAATTCCTTTTGCAACTTCCTAATTCAGTATTTTGCCTTCGAATGTTTTTCGATCGTTGTAAATTAAAATAAAGATTATTTTATGATTGGCTTTTTTGAACATCAATATTTAAAGTATAAAAAGAACCACATTAAAAACCTCCTGGCCCTGGCAAAGGTTGATGGGCACATGCATGAGAAGGAGATTTCTCTGCTTTTTAAGATTGCGAAACGTTATGGAATGAAGGACAGGCAGGTTCAGCAACTGATCGATTCAGAGGAACAATTTACAATTAACGTTCCTGACAATCATCACGATAAAATGAATCTCCTTTATGATCTGATTCTGATGGTTTACGCAGATGATGTTGTTGATGAGCATGAGATCGAGTTCTGCGAACAAGCAGTGTCACAGTTTGGAATGAAAAAAGAGCTTGTACAATGGTTGCTTTCAGGAGTTCAAACGCGGAACACCTCCGCCTCCCGATGAATGGGAGGAACTAAATAAAAAGGTTGCCTTTAAAACTTTCGTTCTCGATAAATAACTCGTAAGGAAACTTCATCTCCTACAGATTCTCCAATCCGTAGAATTTTTCTATAATAATCAGTATTGACAGAATGCCCAGCAGCACAGGGCAGACGTATTGAATCATGAAATTCAAATATTTCCTTAAAAATGAGGTTCGGTAATTTTTCGTTGCCATGCTGAAATTCTTCATTCATATTTTGAATCCCCCAACTGCGAGAGATGAAGATACACATGAAGCATCCCCCCACTGTCAACATGATGTCACAAAAATCTGAAATGAACGTGAGAAAGTCCTGGCCCCTGAAAAAAGAAAGCTTGTTTAAAGTAGGTATCATACCTTGACTAACCATGCTGGGCAAACCGACTACGAAGATTAAAAGTGCTACACCCCATACGACTTTTTGCGACTCATTTTCTTTGATCTACAAGGTAAGCCACTGGTACTTCCAGAAGCGAAATCGTCGAGGTCAGTGCAGCGAAACAAACAAGCAAGAAAAATCCGCCACCGAATTCGTCCCAAAACAGGGCCCATCTGGTGAAAGATCTTGCGGAAGCACTATAAAGATCAAAGGAGGACCCGCTGTCGCAACTCCTGTGACCTGAAATTTAAATTGCAGGAAATGTACTAACGGGAAAACCATAAGCCCGGCCAGAAACGCAACCGAAGTGTCCGCAGTGGCAATGATCGCAGCCGACTTAGGAATATTTTCCTCTTTCTTAAGATATGATCCGTAAGTGATCAGCGTGCCCATTCCCAACGAAAGCGAAAAAAATGCTTGCTTCAGACCTTCGAAGACTGTTTGAATCCTTAATTCGCTAAAATCGGGAACGAGGTAAAACTTAACACCGGCCATCGCGTTCGGGAGGGTTAGGCTTAAATGATGATAACGATCAGGATGGTGTACAGCGCCGGCATCATTATTTTGTTCGCTGCTTCAATTCCTTTTTGAATACCCTGGCCACGATATAGGCGGTGAACACCATGAAGACTAATGAGAAGAGGAAATTTGAGTTTGCAAGACCTTTAACGCTGCTCACGTCCAGGATGTCATTGACAAATGATCTAAAAAATGCACCGAAGT
This sequence comes from uncultured Cytophagales bacterium, assembly GCA_963774615.1. Taxonomy (GTDB): domain Bacteria; phylum Bacteroidota; class Bacteroidia; order Cytophagales; family Cyclobacteriaceae; genus Chryseolinea. The sequence continues at coordinate 15,706 of CAVZFT010000027.1, read as the reverse complement.
CACGTTGATTCAAGAGGTCTCCGAATGATATATGGAGGAAGTATCCGAAAGCCCAACCTGCCACAACATTGTAAAATGAAAGTATAAAAATGCCGGCGAGGATGCCAAAGAGGCCCAGGAATCCCCATCGCTTACCGCCTAGTTTCGTGTACGAGCCGTAGCGTCTGTTCCTAGCCCTTCGCCGATGGAAATCTCTCCAACCATGACCGGATAACACAAAAGGAATACACAGATGAGGTAAATGAAGAGGAAGACAGCTCCGCCGTTCTGACCAGCCAGATAAGGGAATTTCCAGATGTTTCCCAGCCCTACCGCTGATCCCGCTGCTGCCAGAATAATCCAATTCGACCGGAAAAATTACCTCTGTTTGCCATATATTAATAAATTATCGATTGAAAGCCCGGCAAAATAGGCGTTTTACTTTAATAATCAAATCATCAAAGTTTTACCAAACACCTATCGAATATGTCAACTTTTTATGCACTTATCTTTTAACCATTGATGTTTAAAGAGTAAATTGGAAAACAATAAGAAGGGAAAGGTTATGGACGAATTCAGGAAACTGACGACTCAGGAAAAAGCGCTCAGGATTAATCTTAAGCAAAGCGATCTACGGCTCCTTTGCGGAAATCGGTGCAGGGCAGGAAGTTGCCGCGAATTTTTTTAAAGTAGGAGGTGCATCCGGAACAGTTGCGAAGACCATGTCTGCCTATGACATGAAATTCAGTGACGCGATCTATGGCGTTGGCGACCGATATGTGTGTGAAGATCGATTGATGCGAATGTTCGATCACGAGTATGTGCTTTTGCCGGAACGTCTCCCGCACCGCATTGAAACCACACGATTTTTTGCCTTTGCTGATACGGTTGAAATCTTAATTTCGAACGGACTAATCAAGGCCATGGATGGATCGGACTTCGTTTTCAGCTTCGCCCTCAGAGGGAGCCAAATGATTGCGTGATCCATGTTAAGATGCACGATAACGACCTTTTCAGCAACAGTTTGCGCTGGGAATTGTAGGAGTGAACATGATTTATTCATGTATGTTCCTCAGCGACCCTGAAGAAATATGATGTCCTTTCTGGATGGCCTGACTAACCGAAGAATCGAAATTGATATGTTCCGGCTGACCGGGCCCGATTTCAAACATGTTGATAATCGCCTGATGGCGTTGAAGATCGTGAAGAACGGACTGACGAAAGCGGCATGTTCGGACCTGACGGGAACGTAATGCAGCCATCGGATGAGTTGTATAAGAAAAATGTACTGGTCCTTCGCGGAAGATTCCGTCCTCCTACCCATGTAATGTTGACATGCTGCTTGCGTCACGGAGGCATTTCAAGAATGAGCCCGATGTAGACCGTGCAAAATTGTCTTATATCAGAGCTTACCCTTAATGACCTGAGTCCGGATGGAAATATCGACGAACGCGATTTCCTTCATCGCGCCGACATCATCTGTTCACTTGGGCAAAATGTATTGATCTCAAACTATTTTGAATATTATCGGCTTGTCGATTATCTTTCGACGATCACAAAAGGCAAAAAGATCGGGATCATAATGGGTATCTACGCCCTGCAGAAAGTGTTTGAAGAAAAGACCTATGAAAATATTCGCGGAGGAATCCTGGAATGTTTTGCTTCACTGTTCGGAACTAACGTTAAGCTTTATATTTATCCGGCGTTGAAGAAAGACTCAAACGAACTTTCAGCCTTAACGATTTTGAGCACAGCTCCCGGAGAATCTGAAGAACCTTTTCCGGTACCTGATGGATAATAACAAGCTCGAAGAGATCAATGATGCCAATGTCAAGAACCTGAATATTATTTCCGACAATGTGCTTGCCATGATCAAGAAGGGCGAACCTGGATGGGAGAGGTTTGTTCCTCACAAAGTCGAAGAAGCCATTAAAGAACATGGGCTTGTTTGATTATCCCTTCAGGCCAAGAAGCAAATAATTAGTTTCTATCGAGATTTACTCCTGTAAGATTATAGTTTCATCCTTTCGAAATACGACTTTGCCTCCGCGACACTCTTGGCGCCAGGATCAACCCCGAAGCATCGTAGGCACAGCCATCAACGCATAGGCAATGTCGATGACATTGATGATATCCTGGATGGACAGTGCTGCGCCACCATATAATTGTCGCGAGGTAAATGTAATCGTAATATTTTCCGGCACTCACGCCAAAAAGAAAAGAAACCGCTTTACTTCCGTAGTAACTGTAAGAGAACAAAGAAGTGATGGCGAAAAAGAAAGCGCTTATGAGAAGCAGTATTTTCCCTGTCATGCCTAATGAACTTTCGAAGGCAGTCGCGGTAAGGGTAACCCCGCTCGCGCCAGAAGTATTCCAAACATCGGTTACCAAAATAGCCAGCGCGGTTAACGTGCAGACAAGCAACGTATCGATCGCCGGACTTAACATCGAAACTAATCCTTCGCGTATTGGTTCTTTACTCCTGACGCACCCAATGCCATTGGTGCTGTTCCAATACCTGCTTCATTGGAAAATGAAGCTCTCCGAACGCCCGCCACGATCAATCCTCCGACCACACCCCCGAGACGGTTCACCCCTGAAGTGGGTGGCCGCAAATGCATCTGTGATGATCATTACAAAGTAGTGTGGGACTTTGTCTATATGTATTATCAGAATGAGCACGACCGACACAAAGTACACGACGATCATCAACGGAACCATCTTACCCGCCCAGCGACCTATCCGTTGAATACCGCCAATAATTACAATGCCGGAAAATATCATCAGGATCGTGCCTATAACAAACTTTGCGGTATTGATTTCTGCTCCGATAAAGGAAAATGAAGCTGCTTTTATCTCGGCTGAAGTGATACCGATATCAATAATAATTTGTGTAAGCTGATTTGCCTGAAAATCGGCAAACACCCAACAGCGCAGCACACGCAGAACAAGACGGCTAGGGGATACCATGATTTACCCAGTGCTTCACGAATAACATACATAGGTCCTCCCTGTATTTCACCCTGGGAATCCTTGCCACGATACATGACGGATAATGTGCTAGTGAAAAAGTTCGTAGACATTCCGACAAACGCAGTCACCCACATCCAGAACAATGCACCCGGTCCACCCAATGAGATTGCCGCAGCAACGCCGGCGATGTTGCCCATACCTACCGTTGAAGCCAATGCGGTTGACAAGGCCTCGTACGCGCTTATTTGTCCCGGATTGTTCGGATTGTCGTACTTCCCGCGAAGAATTGCAATAGCATGACTGAAGTATTTGTAGGGCAAGAATCTTGAATAGAAGAGGAAGAACACGCCACCCAGGATCAGAAGGAAAAGTACAGGAGTCCAGACTCCGGTTGCAACATCGCTAATGATTTCACTCATTCGAAACGTGGTTCAGGTTAGGTCAGAATGCTTGTTCACGATGGATATTCGAATAATATTTCATCGCAAGCACTCTTAATTTCCGTGCTAGTATACGACAAATTGGCTAGCGGACAACCAATTTGTTATGCGAGACCGCTGTCCAGTTGCAAAGCTGATATAAAATCCGCGCTCCGACATTTGCGTCCCAATCACCATTTCCTGGGCAAACTTCACTCAGGTCAAACCCGATTACTTTTCTTCCGGACAGCACGATCTTCTTCAAGAGATAAACGAACTCGTGGAATTCAATGCCCCCGGAAACGGGCGTTCCGGTATTAGGACAAAGTTTCGGATCAAATCCATCAACATCGACGCTTATATAAAGGAGTGGAGGAAGGTGTTTGATGATCTCGGGATAAATGTTATCCCAACTTTTTCCACTTAGCATTGATGATCTCATATCATGGTCGTAAAAAGTGACAATACGTCCCATTGCACGCTGCATTACATTCGCTTCTTCTTCGCAGAGGTCCCGAATTCCAACCTGAATTAATTTTCCCACCGCTGGAATCTTCAAAGCATTGTACATGATCGAAGCATGCGAGTACGGAATCCCTCGTATGAATTTCGCAGATCAGCATGTGCATCGATCTGTAGCACTGCAAATCGGTCGTACACGTCAGCAAGTGCGCGAATAAAACCCAGAGGGCTGCTGTGATCACCGCCGACCAACGCGACTATTTTGCCTTCATTCAAATATTTCTGAGCTACTGATCGGATATGCTCATTAAATTTCTCGCATGCACCGTTGATAGTACGTAGTGCTGGATCATCGCTGGGTATCCTTTTACCGTTCTCTACTTTGCTAATGTGTTGCGCTGCCAGTGCGCGAAGTAATTTGTTTTCTTCGAAGATCTCTCCGGATGTTGAAAGCATACAAACTCCCAGTTTCCATGCATCCGGAATGTCTTTCACAAACAAATCCACCTGGTAGGAAGTGTCGAGTATAGCCTGTGGGCCGCGAGAGGTTCCATCGTGATAAGAAACCGTAACATCCCATGGTGCCGCAATGACAACCAGTTCAGAATTATCGGGAGAAAACGGAAGGCCGAACAATTGTCCGCGTATACCTGGGCCGTTAGGATCGAAGCTGGCAACGATTTGTTCCTTGGATTGCATGTTTACACCAACCCCCCGACCCCCTTCCCGCTTTCGCGAAGCGCTTTAGCGGGCAAGCAGGGGAGAATGATTATTGCGTTAACGTCCATTTTCCATAGGTTCTGTTGACATTCGACATGGGAGTTGCCTGCCCGACGCAGGCGCGTACATTGGACATTCCTGTCAGTGCCTACTCTCCGATCATTCCCGGATAGATGTAGTTCTGAAGCTCACCATTCCCTTGGCTGACTTCATTCCATGAATTGATATTGAATTTTATAATGGCCAATCCACAGGGTGGCATATCGCCAATTTCCGCTTTAGTTAATGATTCTGCGAGGTAAGAGATCGCCGGGTTGTGCGCGATGCATAACACCTTTTGATGATCGTCGCTCAGTTGTGAAATGAATTGAAAGAAGGTCCTTGTTGATGCTTCATACAGATCTTCATGCTCAACAATTATCTCGTTATCAAATTTCATTGCATCCGCCATGAGACTTGCCGTTGCCCTCGCTCTTTCAGCAACGCTGCAAAATACGGTATCGAAGGAAGTATTTTCTTTGAAGAGATATTTACTAACGAGTATTGTCTCCTTATACCGCGTGAGGTAAGTTCTCTTTCTTTATCTGGTCGGTCAGGCAGCTCTTCACCGCTTTCAGCGTGACGCAACAAATATAGATATCGTGGCATACCAGGATATTGAAGTGTTTTAAAATCGTTGTTGACGAGTCAATCTTACTAAGCTGAACTAAAAAAGTTGAAAAATTATTTCAAAAATAAGCTAAATGGGTGAAGGTCAGAGTACAAATGAGGTAAAATGAGGTAACTCTCTTTGGCGTTTTAAACGTCATCAAGCCGCGTTCAAATTTGATTTTTAAAAATTTCCGGATATTTGGGGCCCTTGAACGTTAAAAAAAGCGAATGTCAAAGAATCTTGTAATCGTTGAATCTCCCGCGAAAGCGAAGACTATTGAAGGCTATCTGGGTAAGGATTTCAAAGTAGCTTCGAGCATGGGCCATATTCGCGATTTGCCGAAAGGAAGTGGCGCAATCGATATTGAAAACAATTTTGAGCCAACATACGAAGTTAGTCCTGATAAAAAAGATATTATATCGAAACTAAAGAAACTTGCTGAAGATGCTCAAAATGGTCTATCTGGCGAGTGACGAGGACCGCGAGGGGGAAGCAATTTCGTGGCATTTGAAGGAAGTATTGGATCTTAGCGACGCAAAAGACGCGGAGAATTGTCTTTACTGAAATTACTAAAAAGGCCATTCTTAATTCATTAGAGAGCCCCCGGGGAATTGATATCGACCTTGTAAATGCACAGCAAGCACGACGTGTGTTGGACCGGTTAGTCGGTTACGAACTGTCTCCTATATTATGGAAGAAAATAAAAACAGGCTTGTCTGCCGGCCGCGTTCAGTCAGTAGCCGTAAGGTTGATTGTTGACCGCGAACGTGAGATTTCAGATTTTAAGACGAAGTCTTCGTTTAAAGTGAATGCGATCTTCGATCTTGGAAACGGCAGAACACTGGTCGCTGAACTTTCCGATCGTTTTGAAACAGAAGAAGAAGCCCTTCAATTTCTGGAATCATGTAAGGGAGCTAAGTTTTCGATAACTGATCTTCAAACGAGACCATCTAAGCGTAGTCCCTGCACCTCCATTCACCACCTCTACATTGCAACAGGAGGCGGCCCGGAAATTGGGTTTCTCCGTTATCCAGACCATGATGGTGGCGCAGAAATTATACGAAGCTGGTAAAATCAGCTACATGCGTACCGATTCTGTAAATCTTTCAGATGAGGCACGCGCCGGTGCAAGGAATCAAATTCATGCAGCCTTTCGGGAAAGAATTTTTTCAACCTCGTCAATATAAAACAAAGTCGTCGTCAGCTCAGGAAGCGCACGAAGCTATTCGTCCTACAGATTTTTCTGTGATGGATCCTGGAATGGATCGCAATGGATTGCGCCTTTATGAACTTATCTGGAAACGCGCGATCGCTTCTCAGATGGCCGATGCGGAGTTGGAAAAAACTACAGCCACGATCGGCATTTCTACATAATCCGAGAACGTTGATAGCAACTGGAGAAGTCGTGAAGTTCGAAGGATTTTTGAAAGTTTACATGGAGTCACGTGATGACGATGATGAAGAGGAAAATGGCAAAGTATTGCCGCCTCTTATCAATCGGACAAAATTTGAAGCTTGAAGAACTTATTGCAAAACAAGTTTTCACGCGCAATCCTCCACGATATACCGAGGCAAGTCTGGTAAAGAAATTAGAAGAGTTGGGCATCGGACGTCCGTCCACTTATGCTCCGACCATTACCACCATTCAGAAAAGAGGGTATGTAGTGAAAGAAGCCAGGGAAGGAGTGGAGAGAAAGTATAAAGTCTTGACGTTGAAAAAAGATACGATCACTAACGTTGAGGATACTGAAATCACAGGTGCAGAAAAGAATAAACTCTTTCCGACAAACACGGCGATGGTCGTGAATGATTTTCTTGTAGATCATTTTCCTGATATTACCGATTTTTCTTTTACCTCCGAGATTGAACAGGAATTCGATGAGATTGCTTCCGGTAAACTCAACTGGAAGAAAATGATCGATGATTTTTATCGTCCGTTCCACAAAAAAGTATCGGCAACTGAAAAAGTCGAGCGTTCTTCTGTTGGCAAAGCCCGCGAGTTAGGCGTTGACCCTAAAACGGGTAAGAATGTTTATGCGAAGCTTGGCAAATTTGGCGCCTACGCACAGATCGGTGAAAACCCGGATGACAATGGCGGTGAGAAGCCTAAGTTTGCAAGTTTGCGTCCCGGTCAGTTTATCGAAAATATTACGCTTGAAGATGCGATGGAGCTCTTCAAGATGCCGCGTGACCTGGGATTAGTTTGAGGATAAGCCTATCGTTGTAAATATCGGCCGATTTGGTCCTTATGTTTTGCACGATAAAAAATTCGTATCGATTCCAAAAGATATCGATCCATATGACATCGGAAGTGAAAAGGCCATTGAATTGATCCAGGCAAAACGTATTTCAGATGCTAACAAATTGATCAAACGTTTCGACGAAAATCCCGATGTCCAAATTCTAAATGGCCGGTTCGGCCCTTATATCAAGGCTGGAAAGAAAAACGTCAAGATTCCGAAGGATCGTGAACCCGCGGAATTGACATTTCAGAAATGTTTGACCCTTGCAGAAAATCTCCCGAAAAAAGAGGCAGATTTGGCAATAGGAAGAAGGAAAGCCCCGGTCGCGCCCCGAACCTGCAAAGAAAAAGGCGGCTGTCGCTGAAACAGTTGTTGCGAAAAATAGAACCGCAGCAAAAAAAGCCGCACCAGCCGAACAAGGCGGCGCCCGCTAAACCGACCGCAGCTCAGAAGAAAACGGGCAGCTAAGACTAATAAGAATCCCAAAAAAAGAAAAAATAAGGGGCGATAAGTAAAGCTTCAAGCCCCAAGCTTCAAGCTAGTTCAGGTTTGCTGCTTAAAAAGCTCTCCCAGCTGGTAGCTTATAGCTTTTATTACGAAAGCCCGGATTCTCTCAACTGATTTTAATAAGGCTTTGTCTAAATTAAGGTTTATTTTCAATTCGATATGAAGAACCTGGTTGTGCTTAGTGGAGCTGGTATCAGCGCAGAAACGGCATCCCGACTTTTCGCGATTCAGATGGACTCTGGGAAGGTTATGACGTCACGGAAATGCTACCCCTGAAGGTTGGAGAAAGAACCCTACACTGGTGCTCGACTTTTACAATGAAAGAAGGAAGCGTGCGTTGGAAGGGAAGCCGAATGCGCAGGACACGAGGTCCTTGCAGAGCTGGAAAAATATTTCAAGGTGACGGTGGAAACACAAAATGTGGACAATCTGGCATGAACGTGCCGGTTCATCCCATGTGATTCATTTGCATGGAAGTCTGTTTGAATCCCGGAGTACTATTCGACGAATCATTGATATATCCAATTGAGGGTGGGAGTTAAATAGGGGACAAATGCAAGAAAGGTTCTCAGCCAGACCCAACATTGTCTGGTTTGGAGAAATGGTTCCACTGATGGAAGTCGCCGCTGTTCATGCAAGCCGTGCTGATATCTTTGTTGTTGTAGGAACGTCAATGGCCGTTTATCCGGCTGCCGGTCTTATCGACTACGTGCCTTACGATACGCCTAAATATATCGTGGATCCTAAAGTTCCCGAATTGCGGCATATACCTCTTCTTCATGCAGTTGCCGAGAAGGCTAGTATTGGAATGATGAGGGTGAAGGAGGCGTTGATGGGGATGGTGTAGGGGAGTAGTTAGAATTTAGTAGTTAGAATTTAGAATTTAGAAGATTTAGTAGTTAGTATCTTGATTATTAGTGGTTAGTGGTAGTGGCTATGGGTAGCTCAGGACCTACAGGCAGCCAGGCTAGCCAGGTACCTATTTTTTATTTCATGCGCTCACTATTAGCTTAGCAAGAATTAAATGGTCATTGATGAAGATTATCTGCTATTGCATACTGTGTTTAGTGGTCAGCGTTGAAACATTCGCGCAAGTCGACGCTATAGTTCCATTTACTTCGTCAAATCTTCCGATCGTAGTATTAAAAACTACAGTCCCGATTGTTGATGATCCCAAAACGACTGCTTCGATGGGAATCATTGATAACTGGCCTGATCGAAACAATTTATCTGATCCTCACAACATTTATGATGGCTTCATCGGAATAGAAATACGTGGGTCATCGTCACAGATGTTCCCGAAAAAACAATACGGTATCGAACTGCGCGATGAAAACGGAGATGGAATTGCAGTGTCGCTCTTATCGATGCCGGAGGAAGAAGACTGGATACTATTCGCTCCCTATAACGACAAGAGCCTCATGCGCGATGCTCTTGCCTATCGCATGGGCAGATCGTTGGGACGCTATGCTCCACGGACGAAATTTTGTGAACTGGTACGATGACGTATACATGGGGGTCTACGTCCTTATTGAAAAGATCAAGCGCGATAAGAATCGCGTGGATATAAATAAACTCGATCCGGATGAGATCGCCGGAAATAATCTTTCAGGAGGATACCTATTTAAGATTGACAAAACAACGGGTGGACAAAGAAGATGGGTGGACTTCGGACTACCAGCCACCCAATGCAACTAATCAGACGGTCGAGTTTCTTTATGAGACTCCTGAATCCGATGAGATCGTTGCGGAACAAAAGGCATACATTAAGAAATATGTGAGCGACTTTGAAAGTACGCTGGCTGGAAACAATTTTGCTGACCCTGTATCGGGATATGAGAAGTTCATTGATGTCAATTCTTTCATCGACTATTTTATAATGCAGGAAATCTCAAAGAATGTCGACGGATACCGGCTAAGTACATTTATGTACAAGCAGCGGGATTCGGATGGCGGTAAACTTTTCATGGGGCCGGTTTGGGATTTTAACCTGGGATTTGGCAATGCAAACTATTGTACCAATGGCAATCCCGAGGGATTTGTTCTCGAATTCAACAACTCTATGCTCTGAAGATTTTTGGCTGATACCTTTTGGTGGAAGAGGCTCTTTCAGGACGAAGCGTTCAGCGACAGGGTTGCGGCACGCTGGTCAGAACTTCGTGCAGGCGAATTCAAAGAAGAGACTATACATGATTATATCGATTCAGTTGCCTCTGTCCTCAATTTGGAATCGCAACAGCGTAACTTCAAAGCATGGAACGTTCTCAACAAATATGTTTGGCCCAACTATTATGTAGGACAAACTTTTCAATCAGAAGTGAATTGGTTAAAGGGTTGGATTAGCCAGCGTCTTTCGTGGCTTGATCAACACATGCCGTTCCTGGTAACAGAAGCAGAACAATTTGTTGGAAATCAGGAACAGGCAGTCGCTTATCCAAATCCTTTTTCATCCAATGTTATTGTTGATTATTCTTTACAACAGGGTGGTGCGGTGGATATTTCAATTTGGGATAGTATGGGACGAAGCATCAAGTCCGTAAAAATAGATCACGATTCGGGAGGAGATTACAACTACGTGTGGCAGTGCGATGGTTCGGGATCAATATATTATTACACAGTTAAACAAGGGACTAAGGCGATCGGCGAGGGAAAACTTTTTAGAAAATAACTAACGGTCCGAGTAATGCTTTTGGCAATTGATGTTGGCAATTCAGATATAACTCTGGGTATTAACAGTTCAGACCGCTGGACAACGTGGAGGATCCCTTCCGTATCGATCTGCCCCAGATGTTCTACAGCCTGAAGATCCTGGACTATTTCTTTGAGGCTCGGTTGGATCGTGGAAATGTGAAGTCAGTTGTAATCAGCAGCGTGGTGCCCCAACTCACGGAAAAAATAGTCTACGCAGCCACTTCATTGTTCGAACGTGAGCCAGTGGTCTTGGGTCCGGACGTGTATGCAAAGTTGCCGATTAAGGTGTTAAATCCATACGAAATTGGTTCTGACCTTGTCTCGAATGCTCTTGCAGCTTACAGCTACTTCAAAAGCAGTTGTGTGGCCGTCGATTTTGGTACCGCGTTGACTTTTACAACGGTTGCCTCAGACGGGGAGATACTTGGCGTTTCAATAGCCCCCGGATTAAAAACTGCTATAAGGTCACTCTCACAGAACACTGCAAAATTGTTTGACGTCCCTCTTGAAATACCAACGACAGCGTTAGGCCGGGGAACCGTGCAGGCGATTCAGGCAGGCGTACTGATTGGTTATGAGGGCATGGTAAAACACATGCTCGAGAAGATCAGGGCAGAGCTTAATCAACCATCGCTAAATTCTGTTGCTACGGGCGGGCTATCCTCAATTATTCCATCGTTGCACGACGTATTCACTACCGTCGATCCGCACCTTACCCTTCAGGGACTGAAGATCGTTGGCTGAGATAGTGCAATCCACCTCCCCCTGACCCCCTCCAGGGATAAGTTAAAATCTACCAAGAAGTAACAAATCCCTGATTGTTGATTGTTGATTTGATTGGATTGTTGATTGTTGATTCATTGATTGTGATTGTTGCACAGTTCCTCATGCCGAACCCGACGTTCTCCAGAAACACTCAACATTCAACAAAACAACATTCCACACCTACGAACGCTCAAGAGCCCGCTGCGGGCCGGGCAAGCAACACTCAAGTGTATTGAGGATAATAATTGTTAGTACTTGCCTTTCAAGTCCCTGAAGGGGATTTAGGGGTAGGTTCAGAAACCAACACTCAACACTCAACAAAACAACACTCCCACCTACGCGAGACGCTGCGGCGGGCAAGCAACACTCAAGTGTATTGAGGATAATAATTGTTAGTACTTGCCTTTCAAGTCCCTGAAGGGGATTTAGGGGTGGGTGCAGAAACCAACACTCAACACTCAACAAAACAACACTCCCACCTACGCGAGACGCTGCGGCGGGCAAGCAACACTCAAGTGTATTGAGCATAATAATTGTTAGTACTTGCTTCAAGTCCCTGAAGGGGATTTAGGGGTAGTTTGCAGAAACACAACACTCCCACCTACGCGAGACGCTACGGCGGGCAAGCAACACTCAAGTATTTCCTACACTCAATCTATACCGCTCAATTATTCAAAAACCTCAAGACCTCCTCATTATACCGCTGTGTCTCCTCGACAAAAGGAAAGTGACCGCTTTTACTGAAGAGTATATAGGTGGAGACAGGCAGGCCTTTTTTCAACCGTTCGATTGAACTTGGCGGAAGAACATCGCTTTCGCCATGTATGATAAGGACAGGGAACTTGAAAGTGGGTAAGACGTTGTACATATCGGAGTTGAAAGAGGGATCTTTCGACAGTCCGGTGAAGAGTGCCCTGTTTGCCTCGAGAAAATTAAGGGGAAGGTTAAGATTCAACTTTGAGATGTTGGCTCGATCATAGGCAGAAATTTTGAAACTGATCCTTAGAAGTTCATCGAACTTTTTTGGATTGAGAGTTCCGCTACCGAAGATATTTGCGCGCTCAACGCTATCAGCAGGTGTTGTTTTACGTTTCACGAGAGCGGCAGCATCCTGGTCGTAATCACGGCTGAGCATTGCAGGATTGCTATAGATAAACCGTCGGATATTGTAGGGGTGCAACGATGCATAATGAGTTGCCAGGACAGCGCCCCAGGAATGGGCAAGTATGTTAAGCTTCGTGATGTTAAATTCTTTTCTAATCGCTTCAATATCGTCGACCAGAAATTTCATCGAAATAGAATCACCTGACGGAGTTTTTGATCGGCCGCAGGCCCGTTGATCGTAGTAGATGACGCGATACTTTTCTTCGAGCTTTGCTAAAAAGGGAAGAAAATAGGTATGGTTCAGTCCGGGACCTCCGTGCAGAACAAGTAGCGGCTCTCCTGAACCGCGGACTGAAATAAACAGGGAAGCTCCGTTAATTTTTTTAAGGCCCGTGAAATCTCCCTGCGCGAGTGCATTCGCAGCGATGAATGAAAACATTACGAATAGCTTAGGGATCACAATCCTAACTTAGCTTATTCTCAAATTATTAACAATCATTTTCTCAATAGCGATCCGGTCAGTGATGCAAAACCTCCAACGAGTCCACCGATGACAGCCAGCGCGAGGAACAGGACGAACTCGTACTTGAGCATCAGTAACTTTGCAACACGTTCGGCGAGATCAGTCGACGATGCTGAGTCTAGAAGCCATGCGTTAAAAATCCATAATGTCGCGACCGCAGAAAATCCGGCGAGGAAATTAGTGTCTGATTTTAAGAAATAACCCATTACGAATGATGCGAGCGCAATCGAGTACCACGGCATGAAGAGTGCTAGAAGGTGCGCCGAGAAAAGAATAGCAACAAACTGAATGATAAATTTCATGGGTTTACTTTTTGTTTGTTCAGTTGCGTAGTGAAGAATGTGTATTTCAGCGCGTCTTCAGGATAGTGAAAGAATTGTATCTGGAAATATTCGCCATTTACCCATGGATCGATCATGTTGATGTAGAACTCGCTGCCAACGTTGCCTGACTGTCCACCGGGATAAATCCCCCACATCTTTATTCCGGTTTTTTCTAGACTTACGATCATGCGCCATGACGGTCCCTTCGTTTTCGAATGAGCATTGATGATATCGTGGTTGCCTCCAGCTCTTACGTGAACGCCCAACTGTTCGATCCGGGCCAGGTGTTGCATGTAACTGTCTTTATAGTCCCCCCAAAAAACATTCGACCCACCATGATCCGCTCTCCATTCATCGATGTCCTCGACGCCCAAAGAGAATGCTTTTCGAATAACTGCCTGAGCCGTTTCCTTTTCCTGCGTGCCTTGAATATCAAACAAGGCAAAGGCTGGTGCCTCCTTCAACAGTTTGATCGTTGTGTAGGTAGTTGGCCGCTTTAACGTGACCTTACGATCTTCCATTTCATCCCAGAGCATAGGCATAAGGTTATCCCACCACGCTTCGTAATAAGAGGCGCCTTCGGAATCTTTATCATTAACATAGTTCCATTCCTTTAGCATCTTATAAGCCCGCTTTTCTTCCGGCGTTAGTCTGGTCGAATCCAGTTGCTGAAGGAAATAGGGCAGGCTTTCTTCTGCTTTCAAATTGTAGTTATCATTCTGAAGTTTCATCATGTCCTGCGGAGTGATCGCATTCAGTTCAGCAAGGAGCTTGTTTATTCTCCGGTTCCTGTATGCCTCAAAGCTGTTAGCAGTTATGTAATACGGATAGGTTGCGTCGACTGGATATTGGTTCGCGGAACTTACAAAACCCCGCGACGGGTTTTTATCGTGGATGTTCTGTTCGTTGGGGATGAAAGCGTTCCAGCCATTTAATTTCCGAGTGCCGTCGATTACAAATTTCCCCTCCAACGGTCGCCTTATTGGATACTTTCCCTGTATACGCATTGCAATGTCTCCGGAACTTGAACCGAAGACGAAGTTTTGCGCCGGCGATCCGAAGTAATCCAATGCTTCCATAAATCCGTCATAATTCAGGGCGCGATTTAACTTGTACAAAGCCGTTACCTCATTCGTAGCATCGTGTGCTATCCACCTGAATGCATACTCGCTATGATTGTTGGCGGGCATAAAATTCTTGTCGTATGTAACGGGTCCCCAGTACGTATAAAGCACTGTGTCTGCAATGGAACCCCGATCTCTTACATTGAAGACCTCTGTTAGTTTTTGGGTATCCACCCATTGACCATCCAGCAGATATTTGGAACGGGAAGCATCCTGGTAAGTAATCTTGAACCAATCGACAAGATCGCGTTGTGCGTTTGTCAGGCTCCAGGCAATTGAATCAGTGCAACCTATAACTATGCCCGGTACACCCGGAAGTGATGCCCCCATGGTGTTGACACCCGGTGCATTAAGCTGAATCGAATACCAGAGAGAGGGAAGGTTGAGATCCAGGTGCGGATCACCACAAAGGATCGGCGATCCCGTCGCGGTTTTACTACCGCTCACCGCCCAGTTGTTGCTTCCGGTTGTCGGATCGTGTTCCGACACTTTTTTGATTGCAATTAATTCCTGCGGGATTGCCAGTGGAATAGAGTCGGGTAAATCGATCCTGAACTTCCATCCTCCGCTGTTGTCAACGATAGGATTTCCTACGTCTTCACGATCCGGATAGAGTACCTCAACCATCTCCGGACCAAACAACTTCAATGCATTAGTCATCTCCATATCCTTGTCGCCGATGTTGAGCGTTTGTGCCATGTACTTCAACAGCAATGCGCTTTTAAGGGTAGTCCACGGTTCTGGAGTATAGTCGAGAAGTTTGTATTCGAAGGGAAGTGTTTTATAACGGAGGTTCTTAATGTATGCGTTTACACCCTCCGTGTACTTTTCAACCATAAGGAGGGTCTCCGGATTTTCAGACAACGCGGTCAGTGCACGTTGAGCGGCATGAACCATGCCTAACCTCCTTTGACCACGATCATAGTTAAGAACGGCGTCGTTGTTTCCAGCGCCTGTTATCTCAGATACCCGTCCGGCCGCCGCATGCGTCTGGAACTCCATCTGCCAGAGCCGGTATCTGGCGGTGATGTAACCCTGCGCATAATAAAGATCGAGGTCATTATTGGCAAAAATGCGAGGAACAAGCAAGCTATCGAACGTAACCGATACGTTTTCCTGCAATCCCGGAAGAGTTAGCGCTTCTGGACCTTTATTATTATGAGGCTCGATATTTCTCCAGAAACCATTGAATGGATCAATGAATTTACCAATGGGAGGGAA
>CAVZFT010000026.1:0-10088 GCA_963774615.1 uncultured Cytophagales bacterium | reverse complement strand
TCCCGTGGAGGGGCGATACTAAATACTTCGCTACCCGGATTGAGAAGTACTTCAATAATCCCGCATAAGTAAAAGGCTGTCTCTTCAAAAGAAACAGCCTTAGTGGGGTGTTTAATCAAAAATTATTTTACGCAGTGGCGGCAGAAGTTTCCTCAAATTTTTGAGAAACTTTCAGCACAACCGTCTTCTTCGCTTTGTATCCGCAATATCCGCACTGGAAGTGTTTCAGAAGTTCACCTTCCTGAGTAACAGATGCGGGTTTTAGAATTTCTTCTCTAACCACTTTAAATGTTTGATAATTGCACTCAGGGCACTGTAATGCGTGAAGGTGTCCAGAGTAACGTTCAATCTTAACATATCCGGTCTCTTCATCTTTCCAAACATCATAGTCAACAGAAAAAACATGCTCTTCAGCCTGCATACCTTCATCCAAATACGCATCTTCTTCGGATTCACCCAATAACTTCATGGCCTTGCCGGTTTTTGGAGAGACCCGTGGCTTATAACGAAGAGCTTTAACCTTTTTTCAATGAAGAACGGATAGTAGAATTTGAGCATGTTCTGAATTATGAGCGCAACGATCATACCCATTGCAAATGTCGTGAACCCTAATACGAAGATCCACAAAGTGTTCAATTTTTGAATGTTGGAGTTGGCGTAGAAGCAGCATCCGACGATCAGAACGATCGCAGCGATCCAAAGTGTTCTGATCTCGCTCCTATTTATATAATCATATTTCACCTTTGCATCGTTAATGGTAGCAAGGCGAATAACATGATAAATAACAATCAAAATTGAAATTGCCCATGCCACGTATGCAACGGTTTTGGCCATTGCATTCCACGCATCAAAATTTTGTGTAACAATATCTTCCATGGTTACGGATTGGTTATTTGTGTTCTTAATAGCAAATATAGAGTCCTCTGTCTATTTAACCTAGCAAGGTGAAACAGTAATCGCGCTAAATGGTCCCAATTTACAACAGAATTATCAAAAAATCAGGATCGTTAAATTACTGCCAGTTCGAAGCAGGTCATATTTTACTTAAAAAGTTACTGATTTTTGTGGCCGCCTCTTCGGGTCGCTCGAACATAGCCATGTGCGCCACGTTGGAAAGGACATGAATTTCAGGATTTTGGCACTCGGCAGCTTGTTTATGAATCGACTCCACAGGAATTCCCGGATCCTTATCACCCACAAGAAAGAGCGTAGGTTTTTTAAAGCTTTTCAATGTTTTAGTCTGATCCGGCCTATCTCTCATTGCCATAGTATAACCGATAACTGCTGATTCACTCGACTCCGCCGCGATCTTCTTAACTTTTTCAATCGCTTTGTGATTCCCATCGCAAAAAAGTGGCGTTATAAAGTTGGTAGCAAAGGCTTTCGCACCGTTCTTGTTGACGAATTCGATCGCCTTATTCCGTGATTGTTTCTTATCGGCTGAGTCAGCATAAGCGGTAGAATGAAACAATCCCAGACCTGCAAACAATTCCGGCCTCTTTTCTACCATCGCGAGCGCGACGTAACCGCCGAGAGAATGGCCGATGAGTACACAATTGTTTAAAGCTTTCTCCTGGACAAATTGTATTAATTGTTCCGCCACCTGTGCCAGGGAAAATCCAGGCGGAAGTATCGGGCTTTTACCAAAGCCAGGAAGGTCAGGAGTAATTACCGTATTTGAATTTTTGAAGCGATCACCAAATGCATCCCAAACTCCGTGATGCATTGGAAAACCATGCAGAAAAATGAGCGGACTCCCTTTGCCGCGCTGATCAAAAAAAATATTGGTCATTTAGATTTTCGAAACTGACTCCAGCATCGTCACCACCGATCTTTCAATTCCATCAGGGTCGAAACCGCACTCTTTGTGCAGCTCGTACTGTTCACCGTGTTCAACAATACGATCAGGAATACCCAACCGTTTTACTTCTGAGTGATAGTTGTGGTCGGCCATGAATTCAATGATCGCACTTCCGAATCCACCTTGAATCGAACCGTCCTCTATCGTCAGGACTTTTTTATACTGCGAAAATATTTGATGAAGCAGTTCCTCATCGAGCGGTTTTGCAAACCGCATGTCGTAATGCGCTATTTCAATGTTCTGCTTGGATAAACGTTCGCAAACTTCTACTGCGTAATTACCGACGTGTCCAATCGTTAAGATTGCAAGCTCTTCACCATCCCTGATCTTTCGACCTGAGCCGATCCTGATCTCCTCCATCGGTGTTCTCCAGTTGGGCATAACACCCTGACCACGCGGATAACGAATTGAGAATGCTTGCTCAGTTCTCGGCAGCTGCGCAGTATACATGAGGTTCCTTAGCTCCGACTCGTTCATGGGAGCAGATACTATCATGTTGGGAAGACAACGGAAGTAAGCGATGTCATAGGCTCCATGGTGGGTGGGACCATCAGCACCAGCAAAGCCAGCTCTGTCAAGACAGAAGTTTACTGGCAAATTCTGAATACACACATCATGGATCACCTGATCGTACGCTCGTTGCATGAACGTGCTATAGATATTACAGAAAGGTATTAATCCCTGTGTCGCCAGCCCGGCTGAAAACGTAACAGCGTGCTGCTCCGCGATACCAACGTCTATTGCACGTTCGGGCATCTCTTTCATCATGATATTCATAGATGACCCTGACGGCATCGCCGGGGTTATACCGATGATTTTATCGTTTTGCTTGGCGAGCTCAACTAATGTATGCCCAAAGACCTCCTGATATTTAGGAGCCTGTGGAGTGTTGTATAACTTCTTATGTATCTCTCCTGTGATCTTATCGAAGGTGCCCGGAGCATGCCAGGTCGTGGCATTGCCCTGTTCTGAGGGACCAAATCCCTTGCCCTTTACGGTCACACAGTGCAGGATCTTGGGGCCTTTGATATTCTTAAGATCGTTTAGAACCGTGACGAGGTGATTGACGTCATGCCCATCCACGGGGCCAAAGTATCGAAGGTTCAACGACTCAAACAGATTGCTTTGGCTTAGCAAGGTAGCTTTGATCCCTGCTTCAACTTTCGAAGCTATTTCCTGGGCGCTTTTGCCAAACGTTGAGAGTTTGCCGAGCAGGTTCCACGCTTCGTCTTTAAGCTTATTATATGCTTTGCTGGTTGTGATGTCAGTTAGATAATCCTTCATCGCTCCGACGTTGGGGTCGATTGCCATGCAATTATCATTTAATATGATAAGAAGGTTCGTGTCGGAAACGCCGGCATGGTTCAATCCTTCGAATGCCATCCCGCCAGTCAGCGCGCCATCTCCTATTACCGCGATATGTTGTTTGTCTTCAATCTTCAGGTACTGAGATGCAACGGCCATTCCTAATGCTGCAGAAATGGATGTCGATGAATGACCTACACCAAAGGTATCGTACTCGCTTTCCTTCCTCTTGGGGAAGCCGGACAGTCCGCCGTACAGTCTGTTTGTATGAAATTCGTCTTTTCTGCCGGTTAGAATTTTATGTCCGTAGGCCTGGTGACCCACGTCCCAAACGAGCTGATCGTACGGGGTTTTAAAAACATAGTGTAGAGCTACAGTCAACTCGACAACGCCCAGACTTGCGCCAAAATGGCCGCCATAAACCGATACGTTATCAATAATAAACTGCCGAAGCTCTTCGCAAAGCTGAACGAGCTGAGCCTGATCCAGTTTTTTGATGTCTTCAGGGCTGTTGATTTCCGACAATAGTTTACCCGGGGTAATCAGCATCTTAGTTTTTACACAATTAACAAGGAGTTGAAGGTAAGTGTTCTAAACCGCTTTTCAACCCCAAATAAGCAACAAAGGTAGTTATTTCCGGGATGTCAGCTTTTTTTTGAGGATTATAAATAAATTTGTGCCGCATGACAACGCCGCAGGAGAATTTTGAGGTAAAACTACCCCTATTTGAAGGTCCATTCGACCTTTTGTTATTTTTCATAGAGCGGGATGAGCTCGATATTTACGACATCCCCATATCGAAGATCACAAACGATTTCCTCGAGTATATTCATCAGATGGAGGAGCTCAACATGGAGCTAGCCAGTGAATTCATTCTGGTCGCAGCTACCCTGATGCGGATCAAATCCAAGATGTTGCTGCCAAGGCCACAATTGGATGAGCAAGGTAATGAGATCGACCCTCGCGAAGAACTCGTACGACACCTCCTGGAATACAAGAAATACAAGTCCGTTATCGACAACTTCCACAAGATTGAGGAAGTCGAGTTAATGAAGGAGAAGCGTGGTAACCTGATGAAGGAGTTGAAGGTGCTGGCTGAAAGTACAAATGTTGAAGCCGAACTTCAGGATGTGACGATATACAAACTGATGACGGTGTTTGAAAAGATACTGAAGCGTCAGGAGGCAGAAAGAAACAAACCTGTACACCAGGTCATTCAATATCCTTACACGCTCGAGGGACAAAAGAAGTTCCTTCTTGAGGAGCTCTCGAAAAAGGAAAGACTTTCATTTACAGAACTTATCCAGGAGTACCCTACACGTATCGGGGTTATATTTAACTTTCTTGCTATCCTTGAGATGTTAGCTCTACAGGTGCTTACTATTCAGATCGGAGAAGGCTACGGCAATTTCTGGATTGGAAAGGCGGAGCCGAAGGAGGCTATTCTGTAGTCGTTAATCCGTTATCCGTTAATCGTTAATCGTGGGTGTGGGCGGTGAGTGCGGGTGTGTCAAGCTGAAAAACATCAGCAAGTAAAATTCAGCGTGAATACACTTCCTTTACCCGGCGAAGATCTCACCATGATGTTTCCTTTCTGCTTTTGCATGATTTGTTGAGAGATACTCAATCCAATTCCGGAACCACCTTTCTTTGTTGAGTAAAAAGGAACAAAGATCTGATCGATGTCTTCCGCAGCTATTCCACAGCCTGTGTCTGATATATTGATATTGACATAACGGCTTCCTTCTTTACCAACTTCGATACGTATGTCCTTGCCTTCCTTGTAATTCGACATCGACTCGATCGCATTCTTCATGAGGTTAATCAGCACCTGCATAGTCAGATTCTTGTCTGCGTATATGCTGTACGAACCATGGCCGTTCTCGGCGTGAAGAATAATGTTGTGCTTGTTTAACTCTGGTGTAAACAGGTGGGTGACCTCACTTAATATTTCGCCGACGGGTATTTTGTTCAACACCGGTTCGGGAATCTGGTTGACGCTACGGAAACTATGAACGAACTCCTTCAACGATTTGCTTCGTTGATCTATCGTCCGGAGACTGTCCAGCATATCGGTTCGTTCTTCAGTTGTCAATCGACGATCTTCGGATTCTGATTTGGAAACCATCTCGAAGATATAGGATGACAGTGTTGACAAAGGGATCGCAGAGTTTGAGATCTCATGAGTCAACACCCGAAGTAATTTTTGCCATGCCTCGGCTTCTTTCGCTGCCAACTCGCTGCTCACGTCGGACAATGCGATCAATTTTAAATTTTTATCCTTGAACTTGAGATGTCTGGAGGTGACTGACAAGTGGATTGCCGTTCCCCGTTGAACGATACGGAAGGACGACTTTTCTCCGTCTTGAACTTCCTTGAGAAATTCAGGGAGTGAGCGGTCCACTCTCCAGAGAGAATCGAGCTTTTGAAGGAATGGGATCTGGAAGAGATTTTTCGCGGCGTTGTTAATGAGATAAACTTCATCGTTACCTTCTTCAAAACAAACTAACGGTACAGCTGCGTGCTCAACAACAACCTGCAACAACTGATGCTGTGATTCTCTTTCCGACCGTAAGTTCCTAAAGGTATCATTGAGCTGATTGAATGCCTGGTGGAGATCATAATCATTGGACTTTTCATTCTCAGAGAAGGTCACAGAAAAGTCGCTTTGTTTCAATGACTGAAGGAAAGCCGTTAGCTTACGTTCAGATTGTTCAACGAACCTTACTGTTTCATAAAAAAGTGCTGCCGTTCCAAGTGCTGTCCACAGTCCGGCCATCCAGTAGGGCGAGTCAAAGCAAAGAAAACCCGTGAGGCAACCCAGGAAACATATTCCTAAAAGGCGGAATGCAACCTTAGAGCGGAATGACTTCTTAAGGATCCGGTTTTTTTGTTTTGCGTTCGGCATTTTCTATTGGTTGCTGCCATTTCAAAGCACCAGAGAGACCATCAAAATTTAATGGTAGGTCTAAGGTTATTCGCTCAGACCATATTCCTCAATTTTGCGATACAGCGTTGTTCTTCCAATCCCCAACTCCTCAGAAGCCTTTGTAAGATTTCCGTTGCATTTTTTCAACGCATGCCTGATCACGTTCTTTTCGACGTCGGACAGATTTAAAGTTGTAACGTCTGTACCTGATTCCACGGTAGGGCTAAGCTGAAAGTCCTCGGCTTTCAGCAGTGGTCCTTTGCCAAGTATCACAGCCCGCTCGACGGCGTGCTGAAGCTCTCGAATGTTTCCCGGCCAGGAGTAATTTGCAAGTTTCTGCAGAAGAGCATCATCGAGTTCTACATCCTTATTGTAACGCTTGGAAAATTCTTCGAGATAATAGTTTGTCAGCAATGGAATATCCTCTCTTCTCTCGCGTAAGGGGGGCAACTTTATCTCTATGGTTTTGATCCTGTAAAACAAGTCCTGCCGGAACGTTCCATTCTTCACCATTTCATAAATCGGCGCATTGGTTGCGCAGATGATCCTTACATCAAGCTGCACTACTTTGCTCGAACCAATTTTAGTAAGGGACCGGCTTTGAATAACCGAGAGTAATTTGACCTGCAGATCGGCGGAGAGGTTTCCAATCTCGTCCAGGAACAGTGTTCCTTTATTTGCCAATTCAAACTTTCCTATTCTTGTTTCTTTGGCATCGGTGAACGATCCCTTTTCATGACCAAACATTTCCGACTCGAATAACGTCGCAGGAACGGAGCCAAGGTCAACGGAAATGAATGCTTCATCCGCTCTGTTGGATTGGTTATGAATGGCCCGGGCGACAACTTCCTTTCCGGTGCCATTTTCTCCCAGCAGAAGGATATTTGCATCGGTCGCCGCCACCTGTTTCATGGCATGAACTATGTTTTCCATTGCTGCTGATGACGCGATGAACACCTGATGATTTTGATTGAGGTGATGTTGCAGCGCCTTATGTCTGGACTTCAATTCCTTGTTCTCTTTTCTCGCTCTTGCCTGCTGATAAGCATTGATGACTGTTGCCACCAGTTTTTCCTTATCCCAGGGTTTTGGAAGGAAATCGACGGCACCTTCTTTAATAGACTTAACAGCCAGCTCGATATCGCTGTATGCCGTTTGCATTACCACTTGCGTTTGAGGCGATATCTGTCGAATGCGGTTCATCCAAAAAATGCCCTCGTTACCGGAAGTAACACCAGCCTTAAAGTTCATGTCAAGTAAGACCACATCGTAATCGGTTTGCTTCAGATTTGATTCGAGTGTCTTTGGTGACAAAAGAGTATCGATGTTCTCAAAATAGTTTTTGAGGATCATCTTTGATGTGAGCAGCACGTGCTCATCGTCATCAACAATCGAGAATATTGCCAGCGTATTTTTTCATGCAGGGCTCGCTTATCTAAATTTACATTTTTGATTAATGGTTGCAAGTCATATCATTCGCACTTCAAGCGCCATCAACCGGATTCCTTTTTGCCGCTTTCCAAATTACTGACGCAACGGACAATCAACATTATCAAAATCAATAATACCACAGGCAATGTAAAGTGCCACCATTGCAGCACTATACGCTCTGAAAATTTTTGTAAATAAGATTCAGTTAAGGCATATGCCAAGGGCGTTCCTATCAGGGTAGCGATTCCGACTTGCTTTAATGTTGGCGACAACAGAATCTCAGCTATCTGGTGCAACCGGGCACCAAGGACTTTTCTAATGCCGATTTCCTTTGTCTTGGATACAACCTTGTTTGAAATCGCTCCGAGCAGTCCGAGACAGGCAATACCAATCGCCAGTGACGTGAAAAGCAATATCTGATTCCGTGCAATTCGCTCTTCCTGGTAATGAGCGTTCACGTGGTTATCAAGGAAGTACCAATGAAAAAGCTTTCCTGGAAAGACCGCCTCAAACTTTTCCTTGATGGCCTCCACGTTGTCTGCTGATCCATTTAACCGAATGGACATTTTTTGCGGTTGGTTTTTCGGGCGGAGATAATTTCCGTAGGTGAGTATGTTCCGCGGTTGACATCTGACATGCTCGATTGCAGATATAAAGGACTATACCGATGGTCCTCGATCACTCCAATGACCTCGGCATCTGAAGACAAACTCGTCCAGGAGTATTTTTCAAGACCGACCGCTTTACCGATGGCCTCCTCCGGGTTCCATCCCATACTCCGGGCAGCTTCCCGACTAAGGATGACCGTGTTTCGGTCGGCAGGATTATCACCGATAAAATTCCGGCCCGCTAAAATGTTAAGCTTGTAAAATGGGATAAACCTTTCATCAACACCACCGTCGCTTTTGGGTACCGCGCTGACATGACTTTGATCTTTTCTCCAGAACGCAATCTGTTCCTGAAAAGGTCACCAACAACGGTTCGGCTAACTGTCACGTCTTCCACACCGGCCGTTGAAAGAAGTTCATTCTTTAGTTCCTCAACATGAGTGTTTCTTCCAATGATAGTATCATTTACAGGAAGCTCAACCACTACAACCCTTTCCCTGTCAAGACCCCAGGAACTGTTCAGCACAAAATTCACCTGGCTGAACACGGTGCCAAACCAAACGATCAATACGATTGCAATTATGAACTGAAGCACGGAAGTGATTTTGGTGAAAGCCCTGCCATCTGAAAATGCCTTTCCAAAACTAAGCATTGAGCGTATGCTTAGACGCCACATCGATATCGCAGGATGCAATGCAGCTATCAATATTCCAATCACAATTGCCGACAGAAGGATGATCAATGTTTCATTATTGAATTCATTCCAATCCGGCACGGACAATTGAAACAATATCTCCAGCGGCGACTTGAGTAATTGAATGAGAGTAATTGCCACGAGTACAGCCAGGATATTTACAATCACAGATTCGACGAGAAATTGATTTATGAAGTCAGTGATTTTTGCGCCCGCTGCCTTTCGGGTTGCCAGCTCCTTCATACGGGATGCCTGCGCATTTAATTGTAGATTCAGATAATTGATCCATGCCATTACAAGCACGACTATTCCGACCAGCAGAAACACCTGAAGTTTTAACTTCGATTTAGGCGAATACGAATCGTTATCAAATATTTGAAACGCTGCATCTTTTAGTGGTTGAAGGTGATATTCAGCCGTTGATCCCGGGAAACTATCCTGAAATTTCCAGTGCAATCCGCCTTCATCGTCAATCGACTTTTCAATCTTTCTAATATCGGCATCGTGATAAAGCTTGAAATAACTTACCGCCGTTTCCTGAAATGGATTGATTCCCTCCATTGCGTTTGCGATGTGCAAGGTAGAAAACAACAGATCGAAGGCGAGGTGCGTATTGTCACCCAGGTCTTTGAAAACGCCCGTTACCGTAAAAGATTTGTCGTCATTGAGGATGAGTGTTTTGCCAATGGGATTCTGCGTACCAAAGTACTTGGATGCTGTAGATTCCGAAAGCACGATTGCATCTGCGCGGTTCAGAACCTGGTCAGGCTGGCCCAGTGTCAATGGTAATGTGAAGAATTCGAAAAAGTTAGGATCAGCGAAAGCTGCGCTCGTCTGCTTAATGGAGAGTTTTTCCTCTCTTTCGTCAATATAAGATAATATTAACTCTGTACTAAACCCAGACCAGCCGGCAGTATCGGTCTGAGGTCCGGCCCACCGGATTGCTTCGAAATTTCTTTGATGTATAAAGCGCGTAAGGCTTTCAACTTCTTTGTTTTTTTCCTTAACCAATTTTGCCAGCACCGGCGGAATTGTACTGAAGATATAGTGATCCCAATTATTTCCCTCACCAAAATAGAAATCGCAATACGCTCTATAGATCCTGTCATAATCCTTATGGAACTGATCGCTTTTAAGCTCATAGGTTGAATGCTGCCACAGGATAAAAAACACGGCAAAGCCCACGCTAAGGCCAGCTATATTGATGAAGGTAAAGAAGGGACTCCTTACCAATAGCCGGATAGAGAGTTTGATGTAGTT
>CAVZFT010000025.1:0-13031 GCA_963774615.1 uncultured Cytophagales bacterium | reverse complement strand
GGGTGATATCGGGAAGATGTGAACCGCCATATGCAGGATGATTAGTAATAATAACATCTCCATCCTTAGTACTTATCTCCTTCTTACAGAGCGGACGCAAACACCCATGCTACCGAGGTGAACCGGTATGTGCGGCGCATTAACAACCAAGTTCCCATCTCTGTCCAGCAGCGCGCATGAGAAATCCAGTCGTTCCTTTACATTAACAGAAAATGACGTTCGCTGCAAAACCTACCCATTTCTTCAGCAATCGCTGTAAATCGATTCGTGAAAAGCTCCAACCGTGCTTCTTCACCCCTTGCCTTTTCGATTCGCTTGTAATTCGCGAACCGGATAATGCCATTATTGTTCTTGTCCAGAACGAAGGTCCAACCCTCTTCAATAAAAAGTGTTGAGCTTTCGCTTAATAATAATGCTGGCCCTTTCACGCGTGCACCTGAAAGCAGGTTTTCCCATTTGAATACGGGACAATTGATCCACGAACCGGAAACCCGTGTTCGTTTAATTTTCTCAGGCCTGGGCTTGTATCGCCTTTCCGCGTCAAGTACCGGCTTGTGGTAATCATTCTCGGCGGCTACGATGACACGTATGGATTCAACCTCGATGTCGCGGGTCTCCAGCCAATGGTCGTAGAGTTTTCGATACTGATTGATAAAGGAAGTTTCTATCTCTGAGGCGACATTCCATTCCACTTCCAATGATGTTTCCTGCCCTTTGAGCCTGAGGAATATCAGCCGGCGAGTCTTAAAAATTGAATGTGGAGATACTCCGTTTTTAATCAGGTCTTCTCTTGCTTCATCTGAAAGGATATTGGAATCACGTTCGAGATGTGTGAGAACTTCCGGAAGCTTTTTCAGCACAAGTTTTTCTTTTACGGACTCGAGCGAGGAATGACCGATTCCATATGCACTTAACAACCCGGCATCGTAAGGAATTATTACCTGGCGAATACCTAATAATGTCGCAAGCGAGCACGCATGTTGACCACCGGCTCCACCAAAACAAAGCAATGCATAATCCTTTGGATCGTGCCCCCTCTGAATGGATATCTTTCGGATTGCCTCCGCCATCTTCTCATTTGCAATCTCAATAAATGATTCAAGCACCGCCGTTGGATTAACCTTGCGCCGGTTTCGCCGGATGTTTTTGACGATGTTTTGAAGAGCGATCCTGGATTTTTCAATATTGATAGGTATCGAAAAATTATCCGGATCGAGCCTGCCGAGAAGGAGATTTCATCTGTAATACTGAGTGGGCCACCTGCGTCGTAGCAAGCAGGGCCAGGGTTTGCCCCGGCACTTTCAGGACCGACAATCAGTTTAAAACCATCATACGCGCAAATTGATCCACCACCTGCCGCAATAGTTTCGATGTTAACAGACGGAGTGAGGACTCTCAGATTGCCAACGGTACAGTCGAATCGATAGTCAGGTCGATCGTTACAGCGAGAGACATCGGTGCTCGTTCCACCCATGTCAAAAGTTATGATGTCGCTTACGCCGGACAGTTTAGCTTTTTTTAAGGCTCCGATCACACCGCCTGCCGGACCGCTGAGCAGACTGTCCTTTGGCTTAAAATCATCAGCGGAAAGCAGGCCACCTGCGCTTGACATTATTTTTATTGATGCTGACTTAAGTTGCGACCGAATATTTGAGATGTATTTATGAATGATTGGATCCAGATAAGCATTTACAATTGCTGTCTCAGCCCGGTGTAGTATTTTAATCTGGGAGGAAAGTTGATGTGACAGAGATGTGTACGAGATGCCCGCATGCTTTAATGCGCTGCCTAGCAGTTGCTCGTGGATGGGGTTGCTGTAACTATTTAGTAGTGCGATAGCAACAGTTAGAACTTTTTCCTTTTTGAGTACGGCGATCACTCGCGCAATTTCTCCTTCGGCAAGCGAAAGGTTAACTGAACCGTCGGATTCAATTCGCTCGGATACTTCGATAACCTTATGATACAAAGGAAGAGGCTTGACGATGTTCAACGCAAACAAATTACGTCTCTGCTGGTCACCGATAAGAATGAGGTCTTTGAAACCTTTCGTGACCAGAAAGATAGTTTTGGCGCCCTTTCTTTCAAGCAATGCATTTGTACCGCGCGTTGAACCCAGTTTCATTTCAATCTGCGGGAAATCCTTTTCCATCGAAGTTCCAGTGAGAAGACGAGCAGCAAAGATTGGCACTTCTTCACCCGTATAGATTTCAGCAATGCTTTGGGCATCGATGTGACGAAAGGTACGATCGACTGTTACTTCATTCAGCGAAGGGCTGAAATGAACAACCGTCCTGATTTCCTCCCCTACTCTAATTTTGAAACCCTTGAAAAAATCAGTGGCAAGAGACAACGGCAGGTCTATTCTAACCATTGTTCCTATTGTCCCTTTGATCCTTAACCGTAAGATCCCGCTACTGAGGACCTTTAAATTTCTTGAGTGTCCAGACGGGTCGACGGCGATGCAATCTGTAAAAGTACCTCCGGTGTCAATCCATATCTTCCAGGACGTTCCGTTCATATAAGATAAGCTGTGCTCAGTGCCAATTAAAACAAATATTTAATGAATGCATAAAGGCCGAGGGCAAGAAGAACAATGCCAGGAATTTTTTGAAAAGTGGATTGATGATGAAACTCAGAGACAATTTTCTTGGCCAGGTATATGAACACAACACATAAAGAAAGAGTACCCAAAGATATGCCGACGAGATATGCATGAAGACGAGCATTCGTGGAAAGGTCTATCCACTTCATACCATACAAATATGCAGTTGTACCTACCCAAAACGGAATGATCAGCGGATTGAGAATGCTGAGGACAATTCCCCTTCGGAAGCCACTCTCGTTAAATTTTTCAGCGAAACCAGAGGGCGGCCTGGTTGCCGATATCAAGCTAAAAGCCCCGAGACATGTCATTACAATCGCTGCAATCAGGTCGAGATTCCTGACAATCAGCGGAGACGAAGTTACTAACTCTTGAAATTTAACAGCTATCCAGGCATACGGATACTCAACGAGACAAGCTGCCAGGGCGAATCTCCAGGCGATGCTGACCTTCTTCTGGAATCCAAGTTGGAGGATAATCAAATTGAGTGAGCCCGGAGGAATAGTTCCAATAAAACTAATTATGAAGGCAACGCAGAAATTAGCTATTAGAACCATCGGTACTATTGAGTAGCAGCTTTAAATCGACGATAGTAACCTAACGCGTCTTTGAAAGATGTATAATGTATGCCTCGCCTGGCATTCTCTCTCGAAATAATAAAAATATTTCGCCAGTGCATAAGAAGCACACCCAGCGCTTTGGTCATTGGATAACCCGGGTGATAGATATGCGCGGGCTCTGCGCCGCAACCATTAAGTTCCATGACCTTGACATTCCCTGAATAAAGATCGTCAAGGGTGCTGCAGCGAAGATCGAAGCGACCGAAGTAGAATCCATCGACCTGTTTGCTGATGTTGTCGAAGGTTGCGGATAGACGCTCGTTGATTAAATGGCTTCCATCAAGAAACTTCGTTCCCAGGCAATGATTCCCAATTGAAACAAGCTCTATAGTTTCGTCTTTTTTCAAAATCTCATCTAAACGGCTGCGATACATCACTTTTAACTTCTGCCATTGGAGTTTTGCACGATCTTTATCCAGAATCAGTTCCTGCAAAGTGGATTTCCCATTTCCTGTTACGGAAAGCATTTCCTTCATTACTATGGACGTCACAACTCCTTTTTCATGATTTGGAAATCGCATGTAAAAGATTCCATACTCGAGGGGAAGATCGATCAACTCCTGAATAACGAAATCAAATTTCATTTTCAGAAGATACTTGTCAATATCGTCTTCAGAATTTATGCGTTCAACCATAAAGCCCCTCTCGCCGATATCAGGCTTAAATATCAGGGGAAATCCAAGATTATGTTTCTTGATCGTGTATAAGATTTCTTCTTTTGTTGAAGGAACGCCGATGAGCGCAGAATTCGCAATGTATTGTGAAGGCACCTTTTTAAGAACTTCGTATTTGGATTCGCCGAACATCCCGCCCATCGGAATGCCGGGGTTAGACGCTGAAAAAAAGATAAAAGAACGAGCGCGAAGGGATAACCATGCGAAATAGATTATGGCGGGAAAGTGCAAGATGCCAAACGGCCAATACTCCCAGCTTTTTAGTTTTATAAAAAAATTACTTCGAGTGAGCTTTTCAGCAATGGACATTTAAAGTCTAATGATGTATTGAAATCGTTGAATCTTTGTACCGGATGGTAGAGGCGGCGATACCAAAGTCAGGAGCAAGTCTGATGTAAGAAGCAATTTCGCGTATTCCGATTTTCATAATTGCCATGTGATGAACAGCATGTTCAATATTATAGACCAATTCACGCGTGGAGGTAGTTTCAATGCTTACGAAGTCTTCATTTATGAGATCGTATCCGACTTCGAGCTTCAGAGGCTTTTCTACAAATGTCGCAATGAAATTCCTTGTTCGATCAATCGCGGATAAGG
The DNA here is from genome assembly GCA_963774615.1 of uncultured Cytophagales bacterium. Taxonomy (GTDB): domain Bacteria; phylum Bacteroidota; class Bacteroidia; order Cytophagales; family Cyclobacteriaceae; genus Chryseolinea. Next base: position 8,538 of record CAVZFT010000025.1, on the reverse strand, counting down.
CGATGTATTTATCGCTCTCAATCAATTTGTCGTGTGCCCTTTTATCATAATTTATAACTCCGCTGCTATATCCGTTTTCAAAACAAAGAAAGAACTCAAGCGTGTGGCGAACATGTTGTCCGATGGTTGAGTTGCTTAGCGTCTCGGCAGGTCTCGTAAAATCGTGCTCATTAATTTGCATTACCATATCGGTAAGCTGAGCCAATATAGCGGAACATGCATGCCTTAAGTCCATCAGGGTATTTTTATTCTCCGAATTTAAAAGAAAAGAAGCCTATTTGAAACAGAACTATGCCGAGCTTATTTAGGAATCTGTAAGAGACTATTCCAGTTCCGGTCACCGGCTTCCCGCAGTTTCCTTTCATCCTTTTTCCAGTCCCTTAGTGTATTATTTCCCCAGAAGTTATAGAAAAGATAAAGCCGGCCGTCAAGGATTGTAAACGTCTCCGGATCGATCTTTACTTTTTCCCCATTCTCACCCATGGCATAAGCGCACCAGCCTCCATAAGACGGCTCGAACTTCTCCGGATTCGCCTTGAACTTATTGAGATTGGACTGTGACGCAAACTGATATGTCACAGCTTTATAGCTGAATGTTATTTCTGATTCTCCTTCCTGCGGTTTTCCATCAAAATAACTTACTGGATCAAATCCTTCAAGGGCGATATTGTTCTTGATGTTGAAGTGTTTTTTTCGAATATCACTCTCCTGACAAAAAGCCCTGCCCGCGGAAATCGCGGAAACGATAATCAGCAAAATTGTTGTGGTTCTCATATCCTTCAGTTGATAAATACGAACTGATTCGAAATTTGGACTTTCGAAAATGAGAAATTTGTCGCAAGCCTTACAATTTATCACCTTTTACTGGAAGCGAGGCCTTTAATAGGGTAAATTATACTCGATTCTTCAATGAGATATACTATGAAAATGGCCCTTATTCTGATCGTTTTGTTTAACACCACTGTAGTGGCTCAAAACACGCTCGTCGAAAAGGCGAATACGTTCCTTTCCAGCCTGCCAGATCCACTCAAACAAAAGGCACAATATAAGTTCGACGATGAAGAGCGATACAATTGGCATTTTGTACCCAAATCGCGAAATGGTATTTCGTTCCGCGACTTTAATCCAGCCCAGCGCGATGCAGCTTTAGACCTTTTGAGGACATCGTTGAGCACACAAGGATATCAGAAAGCGACAGCAATAATGGAATTGGAGAATGTTCTTCGCGAAGTTGAAGGACGCGCATCCAGTGACAAGTACCGCGATCCTTTCAATTACTACCTGACAATTTTCGGAACTCCGGATAAAGACAAGCCCTGGGGCTGGAGATTTGAAGGGCACCATATGGCGCTCAACTTTTCTTCAATCAGTAACAGGATCGAATCTTCCACACCTTCATTTTTTGGATCGAACCCTGGGATCGTGCCAAGCGGACCGGAAAAAGGCAAGCAGATATTAAAAGACGAATCCGAGCTCGCATTTTCATTGGTCAATTCTTTGGACCCGGAAAAATTGAAAGCAGCGTTGATTTCCGAAACGGCACTGCCGGAAATAGTTTCTTCTAACTCACGAAAAGCGATACCGCTGACTCCGGCGGGACTGAGTTATTCGTCGATGAACGATCAGCAAAAAACTTTGTTTAACAAACTTCTTGATACATATGTGAAGAATTATGAATTGGGTTTCTCCAACAAGCTAATGGAGAAAATAAAAAAGGCTGGCATAGAAAAGTTAACGTTTGCGTGGGCAGGCAGCCTGAAACCCGGGGCAGGTCACTATTATCGAATCCAAGGACCGATGCTTTTGATCGAACTTGATAACACGCAAGATAATGCCAACCATGTGCACAGTGTAGTTCGCGATCTGACCAACGATTTCGGTGAAGATATTTTGCGCGAACACTACGAGAAAGAACACTCCAATCACTAGTAGCGAGAATTTTTTCATTCATTTCATTTTCTATATTTGAGCGCCTGAACTTTATAATTCAAGACACACAAATGAGAATTACACTTGCCGTCATTATTTTGATTGGAGCGATCATTAATGTTGCTGCACAATCAAAAAAACCAAATCCCAAAAAAGATGCTGTTATCAAGTCTGTTCAGAACCATGAAAAAGAACTGATAAAACTTAGTGATGAGGTATGGTCCTATGCAGAAACCGCGCTTAAGGAAACGAAGTCATCGAAGGTCCTGGCCGACTATGCGGAGTCACAGGGCTTCAAAGTTAAGCGTGGCGTGGCCAATATGCCAACTGCCTTCATAGCGGAATACGGAAGTGGAAAGCCAATTATTGGAATCATGGGTGAATTCGACGCACTGCCGGGGATCTCTCAAAAGGCGCAGCCAACAAAAGAGGCTTTGGTCACGGGGGCCGGGGGACATGGCTGTGGACATAATTTATTTGGATCAGGAAGCCTTGGTGCTGCCGTAGCAATAAAAGAATTGATCGAACAAGGTAAGTTGAAGGGAACAATCCGTTTTTATGGGACTCCTGCTGAGGAAGCTGTGGGTGGAAAAATATATATGGCGAGGGAGGGTTTGTTTTCAGATGTGGACGTTTGCCTTGACTGGCATCCCGATGTAGAAATTTCCGCAAACATGCAAAGTTCACAAGCAATGGTTGATTTCGTGGTGGAGTTTAAGGGTAAAGCTGCACATGCTGCCGCTGATCCCTGGAATGGAAGGAGCGCGCTCGACGGTCTCGAACTTTTTCTTGACGGAGTGAACACATTGCGCGAACATGTTAGGCCAAGCGTTAGGATGCACTACGTTATTCAATCTGGTGGTGACGTGCCAAACGTTGTACCTGAATATGCGAAGCTCTGGATGTGGGTCAGGGATTCGAAACGGGAGGGTGTGGATGACGTATTTGCGAGAGTGAAAGATATTGCCAAGGGCGCTGGCTTGATGGCAGGAGTTGAATCGAAGGTGACCGTGCAGAGTGGCGATTACGAAATACTTGTGAACCAGAAAGGAGCAGAGACGCTTCAAAAAAATATCGAAGCACTGGGTCCGATCGTTTACACCGACGAAGAAATTGCGTTTGCCAAAAAAATCCAGGAAGTGAGCGGAGGAAAGCAGGTAGGATTAGATGGAAAGATTCATGCTCTTAAACCGACAAAAGAGCATCCCGAGGGGGGCTCAACAGATGTCGGCGATGTCAGCTGGCTGGTTCCGGAGATCACCGCATTGGTAACTACAGCGCCGGCAAATGCACCCTGGCACTCGTGGGCAGTGGTAGCCTGTGGCGGTATGTCTATCGGACACAAAGGGTTGGTGTTTGCGGCCAAGTCTCTTGCAATGACTATGGTTGATCTCTATGAGAACGAACAACTGCGTGAAGACATACGAGCTGAGTTTGAAAATCGGAAAGGAAATCATGTATACAAGGCCTACATTCCCGAAGGTCCTCCTCCTGTTCCATCAAGCAACTGATTGCGATGGACGGTACTACTCGATGTAGAGCACTAGTCCTTTTAGATATTCTCCCTCAGGATGAAAGATCGAAACAGGATGATCGGCAGGTTGTGACAAATGATGCAAAACTTTGATTTGTCTTCCTGCTTGAATGGCGGACGAAACAATCGTATCATAAAAGAGCTGCCTGTCGACCACCTGAGAGCAGCTGAAGGTGAATAGAATTCCGCCCGGACGTATTACGCGCATAGCTTCTGTGTTCAGGCGTTGATAACCCTTTACCGCCTGATGCCGAGCCTCACGATGTTTTGCAAAGGCAGGAGGATCCAGAACGATCAAGTCATACTGCTCCTGCTTGTCTTTGAGGAAAACAAAAGTGTCTTCGGTGTAACACGAATGAGTCTTGTCGTCAAACCCATTTAGCTCGATATTCTTACGGGTTGTTGCAATGGCCCTTTCGGATGAATCCACAGAGTGAACCACTTGCGCATTTGAATTCATCGCGTATATTGAGAATCCTCCGGTATAGCAGAAGGTATTTAAAACCCTCTTTCCGGGGGAGAAATCACCAAGAAGTTTTCGGTTTTCGCGCTGATCGAGGAAGAATCCTGTCTTCTGGCCATCCTCCCAATCAACATAAAACTTATTGCCATATTCGTTAATCACATGAGGCACTACCCCGAGCCCAAATACATATTCATCATCGCGAACGTTGCGATCCTTACCTGGCAAAGTTGACTGACTTTTATAATAAATGCACTTAAGGCTCCTGCCAATTACCTCTTGGACAGCCGTCGAAATTTCTGTTCGGTCACAATGCATTCCGGCGGAATGTGCTTGCATCACAACAGCGCCATCGTAATAGTCAATGATGAGTCCGGGTAGACCATCGCCTTCTCCATGGATCAATCGAAATGCATTAGTTGCCGGAGTTGGTAGATTTACTGCTTTACGCAGAGTGAGTGCAGCATTGAGTTTTTGATTCCAAAAATCATTTGCTGGATATTCACTACCAAAAGAAAGTAATCTTACGGCGATACTTCCATTCTGATAATGTCCGAATCCTAAGACTTTTCCTTTGCTGTCGGCCACTTCAATCCAGCAACCGTCTGTCAACGCTCCTTCCGTCTTTTGAATTGCCCCTGAAAATATCCAGGGGTGCTTTCGCTCAATGGAATATTCCTTTCCCTTCTTTAGGATGATTTTGCCTGCTATAGTCATTTCGGCAAAAGTATCCAAAAAACAGGTATGTCGGATTAGATACCAGGGGAGAATGAAAACCAGAGCATAGTTGCCAGGAAAGACACAAGCCAAACAATAAGCAGATTTCTCAATCGCCTAAGCTTACGATGCGCTGACGCTTTATCGTTTTGTTTCTGGGAGTCTAAAAAGGTATGGTAAAGATCCTCCATAAATTAGATTACGGTTTTTTTGATGATGAAGTTCAGTGGAGCATGCAGCTTTTTCGGTTTAATGCTTCAAAATGAATGTAAATACCGTAAGGCGGGTGATTAAGACTGGCCATTACGCCAACCAAAGCAGGCTATAACAGGACAAAATCAGGCTCATTGGATCCTGTTAGTTCCACAACGTCGATATTATAACGACTCGGCTATGGGGCGGAGGCACTTGTTGATTGCGGCGTTTGGCAATTGGTGCGTTTCTTCCCGACAGGAGCTTCCGGCATCCGGCTATAACAAAAGCATGACGGAATTGAACCTAAATCCGAAAGTTTTCGTATTTAGAAACACTTAGGGAAGAAGGCGCTGAAAAAGAGTCATGTTTTGACTGACAAAAATTCCTTGCAGAGGCTTTCTGCCCAATTTTTGATGTAATATTTTAAATTGGAAATTGTCACAATAAACACGGTAAGAATATGAAAAGATTCGGATCACTTTTCCTGGCAGCTGTGCTTGGAAGTGTTGTTACACTTGTATCAAATAAGTGGGTTGAAAATGATGACCCTGGGGCCAAGGTCGAATACGTATCATCAAATGTTCCTACATCTAAAGTAGCTTACGGAGTCGATGAGAACGGCCAGATAGCTCCATTGGATTTCACAATAGCAGCGGAAAAAGTCATGCCTGCGGTTGTATTCATTCGCTCAACGCAGGAGGGCGGAAACAATAATGAAGAAGTGCAGTCGGTAGATCCTTTCCGCGACTTTTTCGGACCGCGCGGTCCTCAGGGGCCAAGCCAAAGCTCTGGTTCCGGGGTGATCATTAGTGAGGAAGGTTACATCGTGACCAATAATCACGTTGTACAAGATGCGGATATGGTAGAGGTGACGTTATACGACAACAGAACATTTAAGGCAGAAGTTATCGGTACTGATCCCGACACGGACCTTGCACTAGTTAAGATCAATGAGAAAGGATTACCCTCACTTTCATTCGTCGATTCCGATAAATCGAAAGTCGGAGAATGGGTGCTTGCCGTTGGAAACCCTTACAATCTCAATTCGACAGTAACAGCCGGGATCATTAGCGCAAAAGGAAGAAACATTAATATTCTCAACAGAAATTCCGGTGAGGGCAGCACTGCCATAGAATCGTTCATTCAAACCGACGCAGCTATCAACCCTGGTAACAGCGGTGGCGCATTAGTTGAATTGAATGGCGGTTTGTTGGGTATAAACACTGCGATCGCGAGTCCTACGGGATCTTATTCCGGATACGGGTTTGCTGTTCCTTCGAATATTGTAAGTAAGATTGTTGAGGATCTGATGAAGTTTGGCGCAGTGCAACGCGGATGGCTGGGCGTTTCAATTGGTAGCGTGAATAGCCAACTCGTAAAAGAGCACGACCTGCAGGTCAGGGAAGGGGCTTATATTTCTGGGTTTGCAGAAAAGAGCTCTGCTAAAGAGTCTGGTCTGAAGGAAGGTGATGTCGTCGTTAAGATCGACGAAACTCCCATCAGATCGAGTACGGCGTTGATTGAGTATATTGGTCGTCATCGCCCCGGCGACAAGGTAAATATGATTGTCAATAGAAACGGGAACGAGTTGACCGTACCGGTTGTTCTTAAGGCCCGGGATGGTTCGACGGGGACGGTTAAACCTGAAGAACGCGATATAGTTTCAACGCTGGGTATTCAACCGGAGACCGTTGATGCGAAAGTCCTGAAGAAATTAGATCTGGACAATGGTGTTCGGATAAAGCTTGGCAATGGACGATTGGCAAGATATACAGAAATGAGAGACGGCTTTATAGTTACGAAGGTCAACGAGGTAACCGTGAAGTCCGTTAAGGAATTTACCGAGTTAATGAAGAAAAAGAAACAAGGAGACTTGGTTATTTTTTCGGGAACGTATGAGGACTTTCCAAGAGAGTTCAATTACGCCTTCAGAATGTAGACACACCTTTAACGTATTATGAGGAAGCTGTTTAGAAAAGGCGAACGTGTTCGCAGTAAGATTGATGGAAAAGTAATGGAAGTTTTAAAGTACATCAAGAACAATTTAGTAGAAGTAAAGTGGTTCGATCTTGAGAAAAAGGAGATCCGCGTTAACAAAATTAAAGAAGACAAACTTTCCAAAGCAGCATAAGTCAGTCGGGTTACCTGCACATTGATGTTTTAAACAAAACGATCTGCAGGTGACCCGTTTTCTTACTAGCAAAATTCTAACTTTACGGTTAGCTGTAAGCTATTATTGTTATCAAAAAGTTTCAGATCCCTGCTTATTACCGGTCATCGATTACGGGAAAGATAAAAGAGATGCGCCGCGTTAAAGATCTGCGAAAGCAGGACTTCGCGCCCACTGATTCTCGATTTCGGGCCCGTTCAGTTTTACCTTGCCCGACACTTTGGTTTTTGTTACGGTGTTGAAAATGCAATTGAAATCAGCTATAAGGCCCTGGAAGACAATCCGCACAAAAGGGTTTTTCTGCTGAGCCAGATGATCCATAATCAGGAGGTAAATGATGACCTTCAAAGTCGCGGTATAAAATTCATAATGGATACTGACGGCACGCAGTTTATTCCCTGGGACGAAGTACGTTCGGATGACATCGTAATTATTCCTGCTTTCGGAACGACATTGGAGATCGAGCAGCTTCTTATAGACAAAGGTGTTGAGGTCCAACAATACAATACTACGTGCCCTTTTGTTGAAAAGGTATGGAACCGATCGCAAAAGCTTGGAAGCGATGACTATACTATAGTGATTCACGGAAAACCCAGGCACGAGGAAACAAGAGCTACCTTTTCTCATAGCGCAAAGTTCGGCCATTCGGTTATCGTAAGGGATATGAATGAAGCCGAAAGGCTTTCAGAGTACATCACTGGAAAGAGATCAAAGGCTGAGTTTTATAAAGAGTTTGCGGGCAAGTATTCAACGGGGTTTTTGCCGGACCGCGATCTACTTCGCATTGGTGTTGTTAATCAGACGACGATGCTGGCAACAGAAACGCAAGCCATTGCTGACTATTTGAAGAGAGTTATGATTGATGCGTTTGGAACGGAAAATCTACCGCACCATTTTGCGGACACCAGGGACACGTTATGTTATGCGACCAATGATAACCAGGAGGCTACTTACAAATTGCTTGATACTGACGCTGACGTTGCAATCGTTGTTGGAGGGTACAACAGTTCAAATACCTCACACATTGTTGAATTATGCGAAAAGAGATTTCCTACTTTTTTCATTAACTCGGCGAGGGAAATAGTGACAGGAGATGAAATTCATCACTACGATATACATCAAAAGCAAAAACAGGCCACCAGGCAGTTCTTACCTCATAAAGAAATAGTGAAAATCATCCTGACCAGCGGTGCATCGTGTCCTGATACGCTGGTTGACAATGTGATGATAAAGCTCCTCGAGTTCTACAGTCCTTCAAAAAAAGTGGACGAAGTACTAGCTGGAATAGGAGCTGACTAAGCGTTGTGACGCTCCTTTTTGCGGCTTTCCCGGGCTTCTTCGACCTTTTTGCCGCTTTTATGCTCACCCAGGATGATGACATCCTTTGTGTTTTGATATTGCTTTACAGCCTGCATCATGGCTTCTTTGGTGTCCCGGATGATAATAATGCCGGTTTTTGCTCCCTTGTTACGTAATTCAAGATAAAATCCGTCTTTTTTCTTCTTTGGCAATACTGGAGGTCTTCCCATG
>CAVZFT010000024.1:0-39955 GCA_963774615.1 uncultured Cytophagales bacterium | reverse complement strand
AGGCACTTTCTTCCTATTTGAAAAGCAACGGTGTGAACATGTACAGATTGTTCCCCCACACTGGCCAGGTATGTCCGCCAGGATATTCATGATAGGTATACTTAATATTGAGCTCTTTGAATTTCGAAAGCATTACCTGGCAATTCTGTAAGCAATATCTTCTTTACCGCCCATTGCAATCCAAAGCGTCAACTTATCATTCATGATACCAGCATTTTTTTTCATGTACTCATATTGCCTATCCGAGATACTCTTTTGATTCGGCAACCAACCTGAACTGAATACGCCCAGCTAAGAAAAAAGGCCTGGGTTGTATATCCCGGCATAAAGTGTTTGCAATCCGCCCATGGACAAACCGGCAAGCGCTCTGCTTTTTGAATCTGTTTTTGAGCGATAGTTTTTTTCCACAAAAGGAATTACACTCTGCTTTAACTCTGCTTCGAATGATCTTAAGAACTGTTCGCTAAAACCAGGTGTGCCCGTATTTCCATCGACCATGACAACAAGCATCGGTGTTGCTTTTTTTTCTGCAATAAGATTATCAAGGATCAAATCCGTCTTGCCCTGGGTCGCCCAACCTCTTTCATCTTCGCCACCGCCATGCAACAGATAAAGCACTGGGTATTTTTCATCTGATTCATCATATCCGGAGGTGTATAGACATAAAGTCTGCGCCATGAATTCAATACAGTAGAATAATAACGCACCTTCCGGACTTCGCCATGCGGGACATCCTTAATAGCATAGTAATCCTCTCCTTTATTAGGAATTTCTATTCCGCTTGCCATCCGGCCCATGCCATAAAAAGTCTCACTGGCGGGATCTGCAATGGCAACGCCATCAATCAACAATGAATAATAATGAAACCCTTCACCCTGCGGATCAGTTGTTACTTTCCAAAATCCATCAGCGTCCTTTGTCATGTCATACTTTTTGCCAAGATCAATCTGCACCTTTTGAGCATCGGGGGCTTTTATTCGAAATAGAACGCTATGATCCTGTAACATCCGCGGATATTTTGCCGACCTCACATTTGTGGATGCCGCGAACCCAGCATGTTATATGTCGGAAAACTTGAAACATCCACCGGCTTGAACAAAAGTTGGGAAAACATGTACAGATCGTTTTTCCAAACTTTAAAATCGTGTGCACCTGGCTCTATATAAAATATATGTGGAACATCATGTGCTTCCAGATAATCGTGTGTTCGCTGACTGAATGACATCAGATTATCATCTACTCCGCAGGAGATCCAAAGCAATTTCAATTGTTCCTTTGCGTTCTGCGGATCTGGAACAAGGGCTTCAGGTGTCTTCGTATTGGGGGCTGAAGAAAAACCACCAACCCAGGCAAACTTTTCCATATTGCCAAACCAAAATTCAAGGATTGCCCACCACCCATTGAAAGACCAGCAATGGCACGATGCTCACGGTCTTTGTAAACCGGATATTTTTTTTCAATGAAAGGAATCAGATCATTGAGCAAATCCTTCTCAAACGTTGCAAATGCTTGAACTTTACGCTATCAAAAATATTTCCTGTTGCACGATCATCTTTCATAGCCCGACCGTTGGGCAATACAACAATCATGGGTTCAATCTTCTTTTCTGCATAAAGGTTATCCAATATAACCTGGGGCTGACCATTCTTGAACCATTCCTTCTCATCGCCACCGATACCATGGAGAAGATACAGAACGGGATACTTGTTCTTTTTAGAAAATCCTGGCGGAGTATAAACCAATGCCTTACGGGTCACACCAACTGTTTTTGACAGGTAGTTTATCGTGTCAATTTTTCCATGTGAATTATTTTCCTGGAAAGAATCGAATCCCTGTGGGGCAGTTTGATTTGTGTCTGGCCGTTGCAATTCACTCAAACGAACACGAGCAAGGATATCAATAGAAACCGCTTTTTCATGTAATACAGGTTAAGTGCATTTAATTTAGACTCCGCTCTTCATTTACAAGGTCTTACTTGTTTTTCATTATTTTTTATGCAATAAAATGTCCACAGCTTTTGATATCTGGCTTCGCAATTGTTCGATCGTTAGATCCATAATAATTGCTACTTCGCAGTAGGTTAACTGCCTTGAAACTTTAAAAAAGAGCTTCGCGTTGAAGACTGGTAAGCCTTTGTGTCATTTGGGTTTCGTCCCAAAAAAGATTCTTATGGGTGTCGGAAATTGACCTTTCTCCCAGGGAGGCTATCTGCTGGATAAGAAGGCGACGAAACATCTTGAAAACGTTAGTATCAACAGACTCACCTTCCTGCAACAGTTCCGGCCGGCTGCGAACGCGCAAAAACAACTCCACGATGCAATTCTTCACCAATGCCTGATCATCGTAGGCATTCATTCCGTAATTGAAGAGACCATGAACCTTTTCTGCGTAGACCTGCGAAACTAAAGGTTGGGCCCGCGATTTTTTGATGCACTCGTCATCGCGTCCAGCACTTCAGTTATGACGCTTCTTGACCAGTTATCTAACGCTACCATTGATTGCATTTCACTTATATTTTTTTACTCTTCTTTGCCTTCAAATGCGCTTAGTGGCGAGATCAATCTCATTTGCCGCATTCCAAACGCGCGCGTTCCACGATAGCCAGCCTTCAGCCAATGGACATTTCTCCACCTGTTCAAACGTTTTGATGCGATTTAAAATAATAAATGTCTATAATACATTTATCAAATAAAAAAAGACATTTGATAATAAGCAAGTAAAAAATGTATCTTTTACATTTATTATTTAACAGGAGATTTTTTAGGGCGAACTAAAAGGGGTTCGGTTCAGGAAGGAGAGGATGATGCCACCTGGCTATTATCCAAAATATACACTCCATATTTTAGCAGCATCAGTTTATCCCAGGAGATGCAAAGCTTTGGCTTGCAAGATTTACATATCCTTTTTTTTATCCGCACGAATTTCTTCAACCTATTCTCAAAGATTTTTTCCATTGAAGCATATTCAGTCGATCAGAATTCGATAAAATGTTAATATTATTTTTGGGATTTAACAGGCGTTGCGCGCCATTGATTTCTTCTATGATTGGATGATAAGAATCCCTGGGTTTCAAAACGAATTCAATGATCAGCCGTCTGCTATTTTTGGACGATGCCCCAACGTGCGTTAAAATCACTGATTTTCAGGCTTGTGTGATCAGATTCTCCAGTTTGAGAACAATTTTGGCATAGGCTAGTTATTTTGAATACAGAAAATGTATCTTTGCGCTCCCTTAAAAGGACTCGGGGCGTAGCGTAGCCCGGTATCGCGCTTGGTTTGGGACCAAGAGGTCGTCAGTTCGAATCTGGCCGCCCCGACTTAAGAACCACCTCCGGTGGTTTTTTTCGTTATGAGCTATTCAGTTTACATCCTATACAGCGACTCCTGTAAGAAGTTTTATACAGGTCATACGGTCAGCTTTGATAACCGAGTTATTGAGCACAACAGAGGAGAAACAAAATCCATAAAGATGTGCATACCATGGCGATTGATTTGGAGTATTGAGGTAGCCACACGTAGTGCAGCAATGATGCTCGAAAAGAAAATCAAATCAAGAGGTGCGGCAAGATTTCTAGCAGACCTAGGTATTGAACTTGCGTAGCCCAGTATCGCGTGGCGCGAGGCGCGCCAAGGTCGTCAGTTCGAATCTGGCCGCCCCGACTTAAGAAGCCTGCTTCGCAGGTTTTTTTCGTTATGTGTTATATAGTTTACATTCTCTACAGCGACACCTGTAAGAAGTTTTATACAGGTCATACGGTCAGCTTTGATAACCGAGTTATTGAGCACAACAGAGGAGAAACAAAATCCATAAAGATGTGCATACCATGGCGATTGATTTGGAGTTGAGGTAGCCACACGTAGTGCAGCAATGATGCTCGAAAAGAAAATCAAATCAAGAGGTGCGGCAAGATTTCTAGCAGACCTAGGTATTGAACTTGCGTAGCCCGGTATCGCGTGGCGCGAGGCGCGCCAAGGTCGTCAGTTCGAATCTGGCCGCCCCGACTTAAGAAGCCTGCTTGCGCAGGCTTTTTTCGTTATGTGTTATATAGTTTACATTCTCTACAGCGACACCTGTAAGAAGTTTTATACAGGTCATACGGTCAGCTTTGATAACCGAGTTATTGAGCACAACAGAGGAGAGACAAAATCCATAAAGATGTGCATACCATGGCGATTGATTTGGAGTATTGAGGTAGCCACACGTAGTGCAGCAATGATGCTCGAAAAGAAAATCAAATCAAGAGGTGCGGCAAGATTTCTGGCAGACCTAGGTATTGAACTTGCGTAGCCCGGTATCGCGTGGCGCGAGGCGCGCCAAGGTCGTCAGTTCCCTGCCCGACGCAGGCGGGGAATCTGGCCGCCCCGACTTAAGAAACCACCTCCGGTGGTTTTTTTCGTTATGATTGTTCAGTTTACAATTGCTTTGTTTGAATCAAGTTCACGCTCCCCCGGCAGTCTAATTCTTCAGACATCTCACACAGAATCCCAGCTCCTTAGTAGCTTCGCCGATATTCAGTTCGGTATTATCGTCACTAAGCCAGACAAAGTATGCAGTAAAAGAAGCAATGTCATACTCGGTTGAAGTCCACCACCGACCGTAGGCTCCCATATCTGCGTAACCACCGTAACCGACAGTTCCTCCTGGCAATCCACTAAATCCACTTTCGTTCGTTGCACCAGTGTTTGGTGCCCTCCAGTGTCCGAATCCATCCTCCTTCATTTTGCCACCAGCACTTGCCACGCCACCCAAATGGTTTGCGAGAGTCATCCACTCATCATCGGTGGGCACGTGCCAGCCAATAGGACAAAGCTTGCGTGAATCGTTTACTGCATACCAGTTGTAATGCTTGCCGTAGTCTTGGTTGACCGATGGGTCATTATAAATATAACACCACGTCCCTGTCGTTACTGTGTTATTCCATTCCCCCGGGTCAGTCAGGTTTATTATCGGTTCGCCATTACTATATTTTGTCACCTTCAAATTTTCCACTGTCCAAGCCTGACTTCCAATAACAACAGTATGATAAAGATTGCCATCAATGTCGTTCACGGTAGCCGGAACTGATGGAGACTCGTCGTCAGAACAAGATAGAAATACGATCAAGGAAAACTGAATGACGGTGCACTTGATCATTTGACAGATTCTTCTTAGGTGGCACATACTTTTTTTTAGACAATTTATTCGCATTCTGCCGTATCCGGTTATAACAAATCTTTCAATGTTTGAAACGATTGAAGCTGATTCTCCGGTAGGACAAATTCAGATATGGGTGGCGCGCCTCGCGCCAAGGTCGTCAGTTCCCTGCCTGACGCAGGCGGGGAATCTGGCCGCCCCGACTTAAGAAGCCTGCTTGCGCAGGCTTTTTTCGTTATGTGTATATACAGTTTACATCCTATACAGTGATCATTGTAAAAAATTCCAACCGGTAAGATGTTTTCGTCGAGCTTTCCATATCGAAAGTCCTTCATCACACCGAAGGGGAAGAACAGGCTGGCAACTCGGGCGGCTAATTGACTGTTCGGACTTCATTGGGAGAGCGGCCACCTGAAGAGTTCTTAACTGAAATTTGTACGCCGATGGGCTAGTTATTGATCAATAACCGGCAAAAAATTAAGATAATGTTCGTAATACTGCATGATGTTCCGAACATAAATCCGGGTTTCAAAACCGCGACAGTGACCGTATTTTACAACGGGGTCGGTATAGTATTTATGCGTGGATTTATTTAGCAGCATAACCTCCACATTGTCACTCCAAATGTTGGGATTCAGCTTATATTTTGTCGCTAATGCCCTGGCATCATGGATGTGTCCTATCCCCGCGTTATAGGCAGCCAAGCTGAATTTAATTTTATCTTCCTCCGAAAATTCGGGCTTGTCGAAATGGTTATAAATCCACCGCAAGTATTTGGTTCCTGTAGCAATATTCAACTCAGGGGATGACAACTTTGTAAAATTGATTTTATACGTCTTAGCAACGGAAGGCATAAGTTGCATCAGGCCATAGGCCCCAACAGGCGACACTATGTGTGGTCTGAACCTGGACTCCTGGTGGATGATTGCCGCAATTAGTTTCCAGTCAAATTCCTCCTTCATTGCATACTGCTTTATTAACGCATCATACTTTGAAATGGTCCCTTGCCGGATAACCGGCATTTCATATTTTAATTTTTCCTTTATGAAGGCAGAGTGATCACTGTATTTTCGAATTGTATAGTTATAGTCCAGGGTCTGCCGCTTTTTCGCATGCCACGCGTCGAAATGATCTTTGAGAGATTCGGCATGTGGATTAAAAGCAAATGCTACCGGCTGTTCGCGTTGAATAATTCTGTGCTCTTTAAGTTGTGGAAAATAGGAATGCATAATTAAAAAATCATGTTTGTCAACGACCAGACTCGGAAATTCGTTTTTTGCGACACGTTCCAAGGCAATTTCCTTACTTAAGCCTACCTCAATGTGATTGATAGAATCCATAAAGTGCTGTGGAATCGAGTCGTTCTCAGTCATCCAAAAATGAAGGGGTGAATGATGAATTATGTGGGGCGACATTTTCCGGACCGGATCTGGTTCTCTAACATCCAACGTGGCAAGAATAACATCCGAATGATACAATGTATTACTGAATGGAGTAATTGTATCCATCGCTTTATTGACGAACAATGTACCCATTGCTAAATCAAAATCTCCAAGCGACATGCTATCGTACATTTGCTTGTAGCTTTCAACCGTCACAATATCTACCGCCATGTCAGCATGTTTGGCATACAATTGCAGTAACTCGTATTCCAGACCATACTCTTCACCATCGTAAAGGAAAAATGAATTGATGGAATGTAGTGTTAGAACTTTTAACCTTTTCTTTTCCAAGGGATACCTTGGCTTTGCCGGGGGTCGCCTTAAGATAAATGGTGGGGCGGGTGATTCCGCTGAGTCGAGCGAAACTGGAGCAACCGGCAGCTAATTCCTTTCCACCAGTTTCCTCCGGCGCCGGCGTCTTGCTGCACGAAAGCAGCACGCACATCATAGAAAAGACCACTGGAACATGGGGAAGGATAGTCATAGCGGGAAACGCGATATTAAAGAAACAGAAAAAAATTCCATTGCCATACTCCCTGTCCGTTTATTATTTCCCTTATTTCGGGTGTTTAATTTTTTGAATGTAAAATTTCAACAAACGTCAGCTCAAATCAAGTTCCGTTCACCCAGACTTATGGAACGGAACTCGTGCACCCAGGTTCATCAGCTGTTGAGATGGTCTAGCGAAATTTACCTGAATAATTATGCAAGCTTCAAATAAAAGAATATCCCTTCTGCTTTTTCCACTTCTTATTTCGCTATGTCTATACGCACAACAGCAAACGCAAAAAGACATCCGGACATTGGTCGTTTTTTTTGATGGACTGCGTCCCGATTACATCACGGAACAGAACATGCCCAATCTGTATGCGTTTTCGAAGCTGGGATGTTACGGCAACCAGCATCATAGCGTTTTTCCCACTGTCACGAGGGTTAATGCATCTTCCTTTTCCTCGGGAAGTTATCCGGGTACACATGGGTTGATGGGAAATACCGTTTACTTTCCCATAGTTGAAAAAAAGAAGGTATTAAGCACCAGCAACTATTCCGATCTTAATCAGATCACGGAAGCTACGCAAGGTCACTTGCTCACCGCGATAACGTTGGGAGAAGTATTGCACCAAGCTGGCGCCAGGATGATGGTGTTTAGCTCAGGTTCAACAGGGCAAGCGCTGATGCAAAATCATACCGTTAGTGGAGGTGCCATTGTAAATCCCGATCTAATTTTGCCCGAGTCATTCAAAGAAAAACTGACAGCTGAGATAGGACCTGCACCTCCAGACGCAACGCCAAATGTAGGGCGGCATAAATGGATAACCGATGCTCTCATTAAGTATGGACTCACACTAGACGGACCGTTGGTAAGTACGATCTGGTTCTCTGATCCCGATGGCGCTGCGCACGAGGAAGGTATTGGCGCAGCTACATCTATGGAATCCATTAAGATCGTGGATGCTGAATTCGGAAGAATATTGGCGGCGATAAAAGAAAAAAAGCTGGATAAAAATTTCAACATTATCATCACTGCTGATCATGGCTTTGTCACCTATGCCGGAAAGCAAGGGCTAACGGAGTTTCTGATTCAACAAGGACTGAAGAAAGATAAAGCGAGTGAAGACGTCATTGTTGTAGAAGGTGCTATCTATGTGAAAGATCACAATGCAGCAATCATTCAAAAAATTGTTTCTGCGTTACAAGCTGAAGAATGGGTAGGAGGAATTTTTACGCGCGCTAAAAAACCTGGCGATACCAAAGGGACAGTGGCAGGAACCCTTTCTTTTGAAGCCATACATTGGAACCACAAGGAACGCGCTGCTGACATCCTGGTCGATGAGAATTGGGACGATCGGAAAAATGATAAGGGCTATGCCGGCACCAGTTTCTCCCGTGGTGTAGCCGGCCACGGTGGACTAAGTCCCTATGAAGTGCACATTGCCTTGCTGACTGCGGGTCCGAGTTTTAAGAAAAATTTCTCCAGCGAATTACCGACATCCAATGTGGATATTGTTCCAACCATTCTGGCGATTCATAATCTTGCTGTTCCAAAATCGATGGACGGAAGGGTTTTGCATGAGTTGCTGATTGACAACAAAAAAACTCCTAAGGTAAAAGCCAGGAAGGAACAGCTTACCACTTCAGTACCGTTCGCCGGAGGCACTTATACGCTGACACTTCATCGAACAATTTTTGGTGAACATCAATATGTTGATTTTGCCAAAGTTGTGCGGACGATCAATAAGCCATAAAACCTGACCTGGAATGCACAAAGGATCCCGAAAAGTACGACCAGCAAGAGTCTGAATTTGCGAGGATCACTTCCCAAAAAACATCACCAATATCTTATCCAAATTCTGATCCCACACAGTTGAATTATGGCCACCGGCAACTTTCTTGAATACGTAGTCAACCTTGTTTTCCGTGAGACGCTTGTTGAATTGGTAAACGCCATCGGCGAAAATGATCTTCTGATCGGGAAACTCTAAATCATAGGTACCCACTTCGGTGTATATTTTTCGCAGTGGACTGGTGTCCTTCTTTTTCAAGTAAGCATCCAATGCTTCATTTGCGATGGGATTTAGTCCGGGATAACCGCCGGCACCTCCACCTTGAGAAGCAACATTTCCAAAGACATCAGGATAAAGCAGTGCCGTTACGATAGCTCCATGACCTGAAGCAGAAGCCCCGATGATTGCACGCTTATCAGGAGTGTTAGCCACCTGAAAGTTCTGCTCAATAAATGGTACTAACTCCTCCGTTATGAGCTTCGCGAATTCTTTGCTTTGGGAGACATACTCGGTCCATCGGTCTTCAACACCAACAAACACCATTAACAATGGGATCAATTGTCTTGTCATGAATAAGGTTATTGACCACGTTGATCAATGGGCGGGTATACACTGCCGATGATCCGTCATATACATAAAGTGACCGGGTACTTCTTGTCCTTTGAATAGCCATAAGGAGTATAAATCCAGATAGGCATGTTAGTGAAAGGTGCATGTTGTGTTTTAAAGACCCATTGAACTACACTTCCTTTACCGATATCATGCCGGTCCTTCAGGTTTGGTGATTCGACAAAGCCGGGCATTGAAAAAAAATTGCGATCGGTAAAATCAAATCCTTTTGCCACTCTATGATTTTTTGCATCAACAATCTTTTGTTTGTCCACGGTGAACAGGTACTGAAGAAAAGCATCGGATGGCACCGTGTACGAAATGTAAAAGAGATCTTTTGCACCACAATCAATTTTGGTCATCGTTTTTGGTATGGCCCATGCATTTTGGAGTTCACCCTCGATCATCACCGTATCTGCTTTGCCGAACCATACAAAGTGAACGCGTTCACCATCAACGATCGGTGTCTTATCAATTTTTGCCATGAATTGTTCAGCCACCTTTTGTCTATTTCCGACAGCGGTCTTATCGAGGGTTTTAATAAAATCATCGAAGCCTGAATTTTTCTGCGCATAACTATATGAAATCATCATCGACGATACGATCAGCGCTAACAAACATCTCAAAACCGGCCGATAGAAATTAATGATAACCGATGAGTATGGGTTCATACACAACGGTAAGGGCAGACGGGTCATTCTTCATAGCTCATAGTTTTGTATTGCTGCAATAAGAATTGTGCCAGCCTGATCCTGAGAGGATTAGGATACATTCAAGACCCATTCTGCTACTTGCAATGTCTCGAGGACGAACACAACTGACCGGATACGGCCACGGTAATGCCTGCGTGGCCACTCGAAAATTTGTTAACTTCCAAATCCTAACCTCAAATCTCCTATGCATCCCGCCCAACGCATCGTTCAGATCTGTCTATTCCTCTTTGCTGCTATTGCTATTTTCGGAGGAACACTTCAGATGTATCTCGGTGAACCCGACACCACTCCCCGACTGGATAACATCCATCGATTTTTGGCAGGCATTTACCTCGCCTGCGGCCTCATATGTTTCTGGGCAGCACGGACTGTTCGACAGCAAAACGTGCTTGTCTTCCTTATCGCGTTAGCGGGAATTTTCGGCGCAACTGGCCGGTTGATCTCCATGAGCAAGGTCGGACTACCTGAGCCAAGTACGCCGTGGATAATTTATATCCTGGTGGAAATAATTATCCCTGTGATCATTATCATCTCTCAAATGATCTCAAATCAAAAACTAAAACAGGCTTAACTCTATAAGTCCGATGGTCCATAGTTAGTCGGTCGATAGTCTATGGTTAGTTAGGTACCGCATTAGCCAACAATTTTTTTTGCGCCCTTTGCGAATTCACTTTTGCCCCGATAACTATCGGGGTGAAATGCATTTGAACGATGTGAACACAAACATTGAATGCATTTTTCACCCGCTTGCGCTGAGACAGCTTCTATATTTACCACCTCAGCGGGCAAGCGCAAAGACCGCGAAGTTACGCCGCAAAGGCCGCAGAAATTCCTATCTCATTACTGTTTTAAGCGTAACCCAACAGCTCGTTCTTGCACTGGCTGTAATGACGGTAGTATATGCGTGGGCTTGTCGAGATAAAAGTAGGCAATAGCAGAAACGTCATCCTGTCTGTAGAAATTAACCCATCCCGAAGGAAAATCTTTGTCATCCAGATTTTTTGGTTTTTGTTCATCAAAAAGTTTAATGAACATATTGTCGCCCGCTACGGAAACCGGTATTAGTGATGCACCCTTCGCTTTGTACTCTCTTACTTTTGGCAACATATCGCCACCCATGACCTGAATCGTTACACGACAGTCCTTTTGAAAGAACACCGGATCAGGAATGTGATAACGATAAAAAGCCCATGAGCGCGCTGCGGTATCTGCAACAAGACATCCCTGAAAGCTATGCGCAAACACTCCCTGACCCCAACCTGTGCCGATGTAATCTTCAGTACCCGTTCCGTTCAATGTGGGAAGCTCGCCATCCTTGTCGAGGTAAATCTTCACCTCTCCCTCACCCCACCAGCTTTTCTGATAGATTGGATCAGTAATAACTCCCATATTCATTCCGAGATATCTACCCTTCCCACTGACCTGCGGCAATATTTCGAAATCCTTTGCCAATTCGGATTTAGCCTTTCGACTCCAGTACGCATGAAAGTATAATGTATTGGCAGGATGAGACTTCACAACGCTGAAAATTGATATCATAAAACAACATGGTTGAACCTTTTCCTTCATTTACAAGAATCACTTTTGCTCCTTTTTGGAATGGCATAGGGATATAACAGTTGAAAGATCTTCCCTCAGGATCTGAGAACAGCGCATTCTGAAATGCTGTTTTCCTTCCTAATCCAACACCGAAAAAATCACCCAACGGTACAGATACTGCCGGCGTGGCAGCTCCGTCCCAATACATTTCAAGCTTTAATGATCGCAAGGATTCTGGAGAACGGTCACTTATCGTCAACCACATTCTTTGAATGACGCCTGCTCCCGTTACATTCATCAACACCTTCGTTTCACCGGGAGCCATAAATTCAAAGGAATGGCCCTTTGCCTTCTTATTCTCTGCTCCGCCCTTACCCTTGGCCGCCGTGTTGTTTTCAAAACTCGCCCACCGTGTTTCTACTTCAGGGGGTACCTGATATAACTCCTGGGCTATGACCAGGTTGGACATCGCCGCGAGCATGATCATTATGATTGGAGAATAAATTGGCTTTTTCATATTTTGTTAATCGTTAATCGTTAATCGTTAATCGTTATCCGTTATCCGTTAATCCGTGGGATAGGAACGTGTGCAGTTTAGATGATATGGCGTGCCTCGACTTTTAAGCGCAAAGTTCGCAGAGTAAATCCACGCAGAGGGCGCAGAAAATGCGACAGGTGGCTTTCCTCTGCGGCACTCTGCGTGCATTCCCTCGGCGTTTCTCTGCGATAAAAACATTGAATGCTCTCCCATGATATGCGCAATTACGGCAGCTTATCAATCATTCCTCATTCATCATTCTTCATTCTTCAAATACCCGATGATCAGACTTGTATCATCAATCTGCTAGTTGTTTCATCGCGAGCCACGCCATAAGTCCGGCACCTAGTGGTAAAGCGTCTTCATCGATATCAAATGTGGGTGTATGAAGTCCTGATGTTGTTTTCTTTTGTTCATTGCCAACACCGACGACGTAAAAAACAGACGGTACTCGGTGTGAATAGTGCGCAAAATCTTCCGCCGCCATCCATATGTCCATATCAACAACATTGTTGGCTCCGACAAACTCTTCCATCGACTTCTTTATTTCTGCTGCCAACTGTTCGTCGTTGTGAAGGTGTGGGTAACCGTGGACAATATCGACCGTAGACGTGGCGCCCATCGCTTCGCATAGATCCGTGACCAGCTTCGTCATCTGTAACAATGCTCGCTCCCGCCATGCATTATCCATCGTCCGGAATGTGCCGTCCAATGTCACTTCATCCGGAATAACGTTGTTGCTACCCTGAGCGGAGACTCTGCCGATCGATAATACGCTCGGCATTTTAGGACTGCGGTTGCGGCTCACAAGTTGTTGCAACGAGACGATCACATGACCGGCAATAACAACGGGATCGACAAGAGTTTCCGGCATCGCCGCATGTCCACCTTTGCCATGAATGGTAATAAAAAAATTGTCAGAGCTGGCCATAAATTTTCCTGGACGGATTCCAACTTTACCAATCGGCAATGCCGGGAATACATGCTGGCCGATCGCACGCTCGACATTGGGGTTTTCAAGAATGCCGCCGGCCATCATCTTCAACGCGCCGCCGGGGATAACTTCCTCCGCCGGCTGGAAAAGAATTTTGATTGTCCCCTTCCATTCATTCCTGAGTGTCTTAAGGATTTGTGTTGCAAGCAACAGCATCGCCGTGTGAGAATCGTGACCACAGGCGTGCATGACACCTGGAACTGTTGACTGATAACTAGCCGAGGAATGTTCCTGAATCGGAAGAGCATCGATATCTGCTCTTAATAATATAGTTCTGCCTTTTTCTTTTCCTTCGAGCGTTACAAAAACTCCGGTGTCGCCAATAGTAGTGACGTTGTCAAAGCCCAATGAGCGTAGCTGCTGCGCGATGTATGATGATGTTTCAACTTCATGGAATGACAACTCCGGGTGGGCGTGTAAGTGTCTGCGCCACGTTATGCACCTCTCCTTCCCTTCTTCGGCAGACGCCTTGATTCTATCAATAATATTCATCGTTTACAAATAATACGATCCGAGCATTTTCATTTAGATGGTATAGGGATCGGTTCGTAACTCAAGCCACTTGTGAAGCCGACAACGTCCCTCTGTCATCCGCTTTGTTTTGCATGATAGAAATGCTGTTGTTAAAGCTCATTTCCATCTTCCCATCTAAAAAGGAAAAAGTAAGAATATCCGTGTGAGCGTTTTCGACATATTTCAACGTCACCACAAGTTTGTTTTGGTCAGCCCAATAATAGTTACTGCTAAACTTCGTGCCGATCTGCATGCGACCCGGGAATGAAAAGAATGTATTTGGCTCCTTCTTATTGTCTGCCGTCAGCCAACGACGATAGCCGCTCTTAATGCGGGTAGTATTTCCATTTTCAACGATTGTAACATCGCATTCGTCTTTACCTAACGAAAAGGATACCTTTTGTGCGTTTAATTTATTTGCTTCAAACGTATAAGACCGTTTTCCTGTGATCGTAGAAAGTGCGTCTCCTGAAGCAGTACCATTGATTGGCAATGAGAGTTGCGCAGTGCGCGACATCAGCTTCTGGGTTGTTTCCTTATTTTCCGGTTTTGATTTAACATCCTCCATTGCAGGAAGAATGTGATCCCAAACCAGCTGCATGGATGCGCCCATATCCTTAGTTTCACTTGTTATTGCAATTACCGCATTCTTGTCCGGCACAACAATGCAATACTGACCATACGCGCCATCTCCACGATAGCATCCTGGCTTGCATCTCCAGAATTGGTATCCATACCCCTGACCCCAGTCGGAAGTGTTGTCCTGTGAATTAACCTGCTTCTTAGTCGCCTCAGAAATCCATTCTTTTGAAAGCAGCTGTTTTCCTTTCCATTCTCCATTCTGCAGATACAGCTGTCCGAAGTTCAGTATATCCTGCGTGCGGACCCGAAGGCCATAACCACCGACATTGATTCCTCAGCGGATCACTTTCCCAGTCGGCACCTTCGATTTCAAGAGGCGTAAAGAGCCGTGGTTTTAGATAGGTCATTAAATTCTGTCCTGTTATTTTTTGAACGATAGCGGAAAGCATGTAGGTGGCTCCGGTGTTGTAAAGGAACAGCGAGCCCGGTGGACGTGGTACTTCAAGTTGCAGGAAAATTTTCACCCAATCATGTGCCTTCTGCTGTCCGGAGCTTTCCCATGGTATCCTGATCATGGCCAGTATGCATGGTCAACAGGTCGTAGACGCGCATAGCAGCAAGGTTATCACTTACCTGTGACGGTAACTTGTCCGGAAAGAAGGAGATTACTTTATCATTAACATCGATCTTTCCCTCGCCTTTAAGCATTCCAATCGCTGTTGATGTAAAACTTTTGCTTAAGGAGTAAAGCGAATGGACGTATTCTTTCTTGAACGGTTGCCACCACCCATCCAGGATAGTCTTCCCGTTGCGGTTGATCATTATACTATGAAATTCCAGGCCGCTTTTATCAACGGCGTCGAAGAAGTTGATGAGACCTTGGGAGGATACTCCCTGGGATTCAGGTGAGAACTGCCTGGTCGACTTCAATGCAATCCCGGGTTCAAAACCGGAATACGCAAGCACAGGATGTGCAAGCAGGCCGACCCCAATACCGCCATAGCTCAATTCCTTTAGAAACTTCCGCCTTCCGATCATATTAATTCAGTTTAATCGTTGAAAATAGTCATTTGTCCAACACATTTGCAACGCAAAATCATCACATGAATAAAGCATTTACGTCAAAGGAAGCAGGAATGTCGTTCTTGTTTCTCTGCCTTTTACTTCTATCATGCTCCAAACCAACGCCGCCAGAAGGACAATGGCTCGGAAGCATTCCCTATTCAACAATTACCTATCGGATGGTAATCGAAAGCGATCAATCACACCAGCGGCTTTTTAATGTGACTTTCAAACGGTATGATGTACCAATGGACACCATGTTCTTTAAGGACGATAGTGTTTATTTTAGATTTCAGGAATTCTTTACAGAATTCGGAGGAAGGTATGATCGGCAACAACAATAGGATTGTCGGTACATGGACAACCGAAGATAGCGTGGACATACCTGTTACGTTTCAACCTGTCAATGCTGATACTGTCTTGGGGATGCATCCCAAAACAACAAAAGAATATCGCTACACACCTCCAAAGCAAGAGAAAGATCAATGGCCTGTAGCCACGATCATCCGTCAAAATATCGATGAGTCGTTGATGGACAGCTTAACATACGCCATAATGGGTGAGCGATATCCTGACGTGCACAGCCTTCTAATCGCACGAAACGACTCGCTGGTTTACGAAGAATACTTTTACACGTTTAACTCAACCTTCCGTGAGAATATTCAATCGGTTACAAAGAGTTTCGTGTCGGCTCTTACGGGTATTGCGTTGGCTAAAGGTGAAATCAAAGATCTCAGAGATCCACTATGTCGTTATCTGCCCGACTACCACGAGCTGCTTTGTAGCGAACAAAATAAAACCATAACCCTGCATAACGTCTTATCAATGAGTACGGGTTTGGAATGGGATGAAGCTACATATGAATATGGAGACCCAAAGAACAGCCTTTCGATGACTGGCAGCGATCCACTTGGCTACCTCTTTACCCGGCAGAGATCGCCAGCACCGGAGTTTGCTTACAACTCGCTGAATCATTCTACAATGAACGCGGTGCTGAAGAATTCCACAAGATTGGATAACGCCACGGAGATTACGTCACGACTGTTGACACCGTTAGGGATTGAATCATTTTTCCTTGGAAAGGAAGACCACGGAGTGTTAGGAGATATCGAACTTCGACCTCGTGATATGATGAAGCTGGGTCAGCTATACTTGCAGGAAGGAAAGTGGAACGGTAAGGAAATTGTTTCCAAAGCCTGGGTTAACGAATCAACATCTACAAAGATCAGTACAGGGCTCGGCTTGGGATATGGCTATTTCTGGTGGACACGCGACTTTAAATGGAAAGGCAAAACCGTTCGATCTTTTTTCGCGTGGGGATACGGCGGTCAGTACATTTTTGTAGTTCCGGAGCTGAACCTGGTTGTCGCATTGACAGGAAATCATTGGACAACCGATCCTAAGAACCACGTAATGGAAATGATGGAAAATTATATCATCGCATCGTGCGACTAAACAAAGATTACAGCAGCATTTTAATGAGCAGTCCGCCATGCTGGTTGAACACAAGGACCATTGTCTCTTCTTCTTTCTCAACAACGGCCTCGTAATAAGCAGTTCCGCTTGCATCGATGTGTGTAGCTTTGCCAATCCGCCAGTCGGAGTATTCCTTACTAAGAAGGTGATTGACGTCTAGTGGCAGCTCAAAATGTTTTATCTCGTTCTTGACTTCAACGACAGAACCGTTTTCATCGAAAAGCAAAGTCATCGCTTTTCCGTCCATACTTAAAGCTTGCTGAATAATTGACTTCATCAAATTCCCAGTAACATGGTTGATCAAGGGATAATGGCAGCTGAACGCTTCCCTAATAGGTTTAGGAACTGATATCTTTTCAGCTTCCTGAGCGATTGCAACACCGCCAAAAAATAAAAAGGCGGCAATTGCTATTATTTTTTTCATAGCACGTTAAGATTAAAAACCACTAAAGACAATCAACCAAAATCCATGCTGGCCTGCCGAAAAAAACGCCGGCTCCAAAAAATGCATTCTGTACTTAGCCTTGACACCTTCCTGAGGGATACCACTTGGAAATAACCCTTAAATCGGCCTATTTCGGGTTTTCACCTCCCAGAAAGTGATGATTAATGGGCTGAAACATACGCAGGTAACATCCCGATCTGGGGATTTTTTCCACAAATAAGTTTATCTGAAAAAATACACAAGGTTCTGATTATCAATTAGTAGGCAGTGATACGGCGGTAACTTGAGAAAATAGCCAGATAAGAACGTTTACATGAGCTGAATGACTTTGCCATGAAGCGTTATCGTTAATCGTTAATCGTTATCCGTGGTGTGGGTTTGAGTTTGGGTGTGCTAGGCAAACTTTTTCCGCTGTCTAAACCGAAAATAAATTGGAAGTCACTCCCACGACCCCAATCCCATGCCCACGATTAACGGATAACGGATAACGGATAACGCCCCCGCGGCATTTTGTCGCACTTCATAAAGAACTTCGGTCACTTTAGCATAAAAACAGTACTGGATTCGTCTTTGATAATTGAACAACATTCAGGAGGAATTTTTATGGATGCATTTTCAACAATGATCATTGATGCCGTGGAAAAAACAAAAAACGCGGTTGTCAAAATTGATGTGTACAAAACGATCAAGGGCAAACTCAGAGGAGCTGGGTCAGGGTCCGGCTTTATTTTTTCTTCAGATGGCCTGGTTTTCACGAATTGCCATGTGGTCGATGGTGCGGAAAAGATAATGGTAGGCCTTCTTAATGAAAACGAGATCGAAGCCACCCTGATCGGCAAGGACCCTGATACGGATCTTGCCATTCTAAAGATCTATGCACAGGGTTATTCCGTGGCGAAATTGGGGGATGCTTCGAAGTTGCAGATCGGGCAATTTGTCATAGCCATCGGAAACCCCTATGGCTATCAGCACACCGTCACAACGGGCGTGATCAGCGCTTTGGGGAGAACACTTCAGACACAATCCGGCCAGCTCGTCGATAATGTTATTCAATCAGACGCCGCATTAAACCCCGGAAATTCCGGAGGGCCGATGATCACTACCGATGGCGATGTGATCGGCGTCAATACGGCTATGATTCAAGGTGCTCAGGGCCTGAGCTTTTCAGTCGATATAAATACGGCAAAAGAAATTGCTCAACAATTGATTAAAGACGGCAAAGTATTCAAGGCCTACATGGGATTGGCGCTACAGGAAGTGCCGATAAATCCAAAGGTCAGGAGCCATTATAGTCTGACGAATAAGAAGGGGCTGTTTATTACACGGATAGAAGCGAATTCGCCGGCATCGAGATCACAACTGCAGGAAGGTGATATCATCATCTCTTTCAACGGAAAGGCCGTGAACAGCACCCACGAACTGTTTAAGGAGCTAACCCATCGCAGCATCCTGTCAATGGTGGATGTGTCAGTGATCCGTCACACGGAGTGGCTTAATTTCAGCATTACTCCAATGGAAAGAGCAGCGAGGTGATTGTCTCTACTCTTCGGATCCGTCATCCTGAGCTGTGATTTGCACGATGAATACAGCTTCCGCAAATCAATCTTATATCTCGAATAAAAGACGCATCACCGCTGCGAAGGGTCTTTATCGGAAAAGGCCGTATTGCGTTTGATGTGCTACTGTTCCTGTCGCGGACCGTGCTGACAAAGATGCTTCGCTACGCGGTAACCCGATGATTGCATGCCCCCTGTGATACCATCACTCCTGATTGATTTGTGAAGAAGAGCCTCATAAATCACTTATTCTCCACTCTAAAATCATGGCTGCAAGGGTCTTTGTCGCAAGGGCTATTGCGTTTGATCTTAACCGTTCCTCACGACCTGCTGAAGACTTGCTACACGGTAACTGCATGTTGTCTAATTATCGCAATAATCCTTATTTGCATCACCACAGGATGACGGTTTTTATGGGAGTGTGCAATCGTCGATAGAAGTACAGGACGAGACATGGATTGTCAATGTGATCAAATAAAAAAAGGCCATCTAAAAACAGATGGCCTTTTCTGAGGGATCTTTCTGATCCTATTCCTTTTGACAGGAACCTTTCGCAAAGGTGAAGGAAACAGAGAGATGGTCTTTTAAGAACGTTGTGAACTCGTCACGATTGTGTATTGATACGGATAAAAATTCAGGTGGTTGCTGTTTTTTTACTTTTCTTGATAATTTCTATTGCTTCAATACAGTAATGCTATAAGAAGGCAGGGACACGGTAGCGCCAATCTCCTTAAAAATAAGGAACTGACCTTCAGGACTCTTGATCCAACGGCTCATCATCTGGCCATCAATGATTGACGCACGCCTCATCCTGGAATTTGGGGGAAGAGTTACTAACTGATCTTTTCCGGTGAAGTTCACAAGAAAAATAACCTGCCTTCCGTAGGAATCAGTTAGGGCAAGACCATCTACTAACAAGGGATAATTACTCACCAGCTTAATCACGCGGCTTTGCTTATGTGATAATAACTCCTTTAATACGAGGTAGAGAGGATAGACAACGTCATCATTGTCGATAATCGAATCGGGCCATAGTTCGTCCCGGTGAGGGATAAGCCCTTTCCATCCACAGGTCTCAAAGAATGTAATAGATGGGACGCCGTTTTCAGCAAGATATTTGAAACTTCCCAACATCCAGGCTGCACCAAATATCGAAAGTTGACGAGGGTCGGCCGACGGCGGCAACGTACGGGATTTGTTTGCATCCTCTTTTGATTTGGAGGTGGATTCCCACGCATCTTGAAGGTGACCGGTCCAACGTGTATCGCTTTGCCACCGGCGAACGCCCGGCACGAGCGCACTATATCCGTTAGTGCCTCAAGGTTTTCGACCATGGTCGTGTCGTCTGATGCATGGACCTGCGGGTTTATGGAGAAAGTAAGAAAGTCCAGCTCTGTTGGCGGAGTGTGCTCCCGGTTTAGCTCCGTGAAGAATGCATCAGTGCCACCGCCAATCTTCGCTTTCGGAAAATTCTTTCGAAGCAAAGGGATACAATCGCTTATTAATTTTGACGTCGTGGTCTTACCATTTGCCGGCAATACGATAAATTGTTTGATCCGATCCGAAATAGGAAGTAATCTTTCAACAAACGAATCATCTGGTTTTTCATCAACGAAAAGCACCAGCTCCAGCATCGGCGCCATTTGTAACACTCGATTTAAGTTCTTTAACAGATCACGATCATTTAAATTCACGTGCACCCGGATATAGTCAACGCTCAGGCTGCTGATTCTCTCAATCATGTTTGCATCGTGAGTGACATCACTGTGTACTAAGCCTACGTGCGGAAAAGGTGTTGATCCATGCCCTTCCAGCTCAATCACGATAGATTGCTTCCGATCGGTAATGGCAGCCTTATTGACAATTACGTTTAGACGTACCGTTTGACTTACCTTGTCACCGGTATTTACTTCAACCGGAATAGGGATCGTCAACGGTGTGCAATAGGTTTTGTAGGACGCATCAGACCAGTTACGCTGATCTTCCGTTTCGAATATTTCTCCTTTGAACTGCAGAAGTGCTTCAATTGCGTCGGAGGGATTCCAACTCATTTCGCGGATGTCGAAAAATGGCTGATGTGGACTGATTAAATCTGGAAACTTCAGGATCTCCTGACGTTTGTTTGAGTGCGTGATCGTACAATGCTTACCCGCACACGTTTTTATCGGATGAAGTACGGTGCAACCAAGCCTGTTCCTTTTGAAGGAACTCAAAGCTTCGCCATTGATCTCAAACGTGATGTTTGAATCCTCATCACCTTTTATCACGCAGTTCCAACGATACTTGATATCTCCCAAACTACATTCTGACTGATACGCAATGTGAAAGCCGTAAGAACTCTGTTCAATTTTTTCATCGCTGATGGTCATCGGGATGGTTACCCAATTGTGATCCCGGATATTGTAATTAATCATCCTGAGCACTTCTGTGTCCCCAACCTTTAAGTAGCGGAGGAAGCCGGAATCATATTGTAAGGTCAATAAACCCGCCCGAAGGAGAACCGGATCTGCCTTGCGTTCAGCCGAGCCGTGTAAGAGTATTTGAGGGTGCATGTGGCGTCTTTTTAAAATCTTTAAACACTAAACTATAAATAGTCTAAATTAGTATTTTAAGCCGTTTATAAGTAAACACAAAGGAATTCGAAATCAATTCAACTTATCTTCGTTTATTTGCATTGACAATGAAAAGGGCGTGCGCAATATTGTTCCTCTGGATCTACCTGGTGGCAAATACAGAATTGCACCAGTTTCTGCGTCTGCCCATCTTCTTCATCCACTACGAGGAGCATCGCGCGGAGAATCCGGATATTGGCCTTTTCGAGTTCATTGCGCTTCATTATGTTGGCCCAGACTCAAATATTACTTACGGTCACGATAGTGAGTTGCCGTTCAAGGACAAATGTCCCGAAGTATCATTGTCCATTGCCCTGCCACCTGAAGATTTAGCAGGTCCCACGCCGCACATATTTTCAGCCGACCGGAAGGTTGTTATGTTCAAGTCGCCTTTCGTTGCATCATCCTTTCAATTCGCGATCTGGCAGCCGCCACGCGCATAACCTTTCTTTATTTATTTTATCCTTAACACCATCTCTGCACACACAGCAGGTGGTGCGTTTACAATTTATTTAAACAATCTTAATCTGACTCAGCGTCATGCTTAATCATATTATAGAATTCTCTATTCGCAATAAACTATTGGTGGCATTAATGATATTGGGATTGATCGGATGGGGAACGTACTCCATGACAAAGCTCCCGATTGATGCCGTGCCTGATATCACTAACAATCAGGTGCAGGTGCTCACAGTGGCTCCTTCTCAATCCGCGCTGGACATCGAGCGACAAGTGACCTTTCCGGTGGAGCAGACTATGGCCACGATACCAGGCATTCAGGAGATTCGATCATTTTCACGGTTCGGGCTTTCAGTGGTC
Source organism: uncultured Cytophagales bacterium (assembly GCA_963774615.1). Lineage (GTDB taxonomy): Bacteria > Bacteroidota > Bacteroidia > Cytophagales > Cyclobacteriaceae > Chryseolinea. The sequence goes on along the minus strand of CAVZFT010000024.1, from coordinate 17,636 downwards.
ACCATTGTTTTTGCCGACGATATTGATGTGTACTGGGCCAGGCAGCAGGTAAACGAACGACTTACTGAAGCCAAGAAGCAAATACCGCCTGGAATAGGAACGCCGGAGCTTGCGCCCGTCACGACCGGGCTGGGCGAAATATATCAGTACATTCTTTCCGTAAAACCCGGCTTCGAAGAAAAGTTTACAACGATGGAGTTGAGGACCATTCAGGATTGGATAGTTCGTCGACAACTATTGGGTACAGAGGGTGTAGCGGACGTCAGCAGCTTTGGTGGTCATCTTAAACAATATGAAATAAGTCTCGACCCGGAAAAACTTAGAAGCCTTAACGTCTCCATCGCGGATATCTTTCAAGCCCTTGAAAACAATAACCAAAATACCGGAGGCGCATACATTGAAAAGAATACCAACGCATATTTCATCAGAAGCGAAGGGATGCTTCAATCTGTCGATGATATAAATACTATTGTTGTTCGCGCGTCGCAATCCGGTATTCCATTGTTGATACGCGATGTTGCAACTATACAGCTAGGTAGCGCTATCCGTTACGGCGCAATGACCAAAAATGGAAAACACGAAACCGTGGGCGCGGTCGTCCTGATGTTAAAAGGCGCCAATTCTTCCAACGTTATCGCCAAAGTGAAGGAACGAATTGAACAGATTGAAAAAACATTACCCGAAGGAGTAACAATTGAACCATTTCTCGACCGAACGAAACTTGTCAACAATGCTATCAGCACGGTGTCCATAAATCTTGCAGAAGGAGCGTTGATCGTGATCTTCGTTCTTGTGCTTTTGTTGGGCAATCTTCGTGCAGGGCTGGTGGTTGCGTCTGTTATTCCGTTGTCCATGCTCTTTGCTATTGGGATGATGAACCTGTTCGGGGTTTCTGGAAATCTTATGAGTCTTGGTGCTATCGACTTCGGTCTGATTGTCGATGGTGCGGTCATAATCGTGGAAGCGACGCTGCTTCACATTTCCACGGCGGGATTCACGTCGCGTTTAACACCAATACAAATGGATGATGAAGTGTCAACGTCGGCCAAGAAGATGATGAATGCTGCCGCGTTTGGACAGGTTATTATCCTCATTGTCTATCTACCTATTTTATCGCTGGTTGGTATCGAAGGAAAAATGTTCCAGCCCATGGCACAGACGGTGATCTTTGCAATTCTTGGTGCATTTCTTCTTTCGTTGACGTATGTGCCAATGGCCTCATCGTTGTTCCTCAGCAAGGATCCGGAACACAAAAGAAATATTTCGGACCGGTTCATTGCCCGTTTGCAGAAAGGTTATGCGCCAATCATGCGATGGTCGATTGCCCGGAAAGGAATAGTGCTCTTAATCTCTGCCACTCTTCTGACTGTTAGCCTGCTTGTCTTTTTATCGCTTGGTGGAGAATTTTTACCCGAACTCGACGAAGGAGATTTTGCAGTTGAAACACGAACCCTGACGGGAAGCAGCCTGCAATCCACCATCCAGGTGACACTCAAGGCGGAGCAGGTGTTGCTGAAAAATTTTCCCGAAATCGAGAAAGTCATTGGAAAGATAGGTTCGGCCGAGATTCCCACGGACCCGATGCCTATCGAGGCAGCCGATCTTATGATCGTGATGAAGGACAAATCGGAGTGGGTAAGCGCGTCGTCAAAAAATGAGATCATTGAAAAAATGTCTGATGTGTTACACGAGAATGTGCCTGGAGTATTATTTGGTTTCCAGCATCCGATACAAATGCGATTCAATGAGCTGATGACTGGAGCCCGGCAGGATGTGGTTGTAAAGGTGTACGGTGAAGATCTGAATGAGCTGGCGCATTATGCTGACCAGATCGGGAAGCTCGCGGCAGGCATTGAAGGAACCGAAGGTTTGTACATTGAAAACATAACCGGGCTACCACAAATCATGATTAGAATGAAGCGCGATCAGCTCGCAAGATTTGGTATTTCTGTTCACCAGCTGAACGACGTCATCAATACGGCTATGGCAGGGCAAAGTGCGGGACTGCTATTTGAAGGGGAAAAAAGGTTTGACATTGTCGTCCGTCTAGACAAGCAAAATCGACAGTCAATCGACGATGTAAGAGGTCTTTACGTCACTACTTCAGCAGGACAACAGATTCCCATAACACAACTTGCCGACGTTACGCTTGAGGTCGGTCCAAATCAGATCCAACGCGATGATGCCAAACGGCGTGTAGTGATAGGGTTCAATACGCGGGGGCGTGATGTACAAAGTATAGTCGAGGAGTTGCAAGAAAAGATAGACAGCAGGATGCAGTTTGCACCGGGCTACTACGTGACATACGGAGGAACATTTGAAAATTTGCAGGCAGCAAGAAAACGTCTGGCAATTGCCGTACCTGCTGCGCTAGTCCTCATTTTTGCACTGCTCTATTTCGCATTCCATTCCGTCAAACAATCGCTATTGATCTTTACTGCAATTCCATTGTCGGCTATCGGAGGTGTATTCGCTTTATGGATCCGGGGAATGCCGTTCAGTATTTCGGCAGGTGTTGGTTTCATTGCACTTTTCGGTGTTTCAGTACTCAATGGCATAGTACTTATTGCAGGATTTAACAGATTAAAAAAAGAAGGTAACAACGACATAATGGAAATAATCATGAAAGGAACATCAACACGTTTGCGTCCCGTCCTGATGACGGCACTGGTAGCGTCGTTAGGCTTTCTGCCGATGGCACTTTCGCAGGGAAGCGGCGCCGAAGTCCAGAAACCCCTGGCAACCGTTGTGATCGGAGGATTGTTAAGCGCTACATTGCTCACCCTCATTGTGCTGCCTGTTCTCTATTATATAGGTGAAAAATTCACCCTGCGGAAGATCAAACCGAATACGATGATCGGGGTATTAATACTTCTTTGCACCGTGCCTTCAATCGTTAGCCGTGCTCAACAGCGGCCGGCACTTCCTGAAGCGATTCAAATGGCCCTTGAAAAAAATCCTGCGGTACAAGCTGCTGCCTTTGAAACAGAACGACAAGCCGCCTTGAAGCCAACGGCATTTGATATTCCAAAAACAGATGTTTCACTTATCTACGGTCAATACAACAGCATTAATGACGACAACAATATAACCATCACTCAAGGCATTCCTTTTCCGGGTGTATTTGCCAGGCTTAGCTCCTTGAACCGTGAACTGTTGAAGTCGTCGCAATTGCGTGAAGCTATAACCCAGAATGAATTGATCTTCCAGGTTAAGACTACCTATAACGAATTACTTTACCTGAAAGAAATTCAACAAAAGCTTCTTCAGTATGATAGCCTGATGTCGGATTTGCTTCGTGTTGCTGAGTTACATCTCCGCACCGGGGAAGGAACGTTGCTTACGAAAACGCTAACGGAAACACAACTTGCTGATATTAAGAATCAACGGGCCCGAAATGCGGAAGAGATCCGGATTGCCATTGATCACCTGCGATTGCTGTGTCAATCTTCACAGATCAATGATGTGGAAGGTGATTTGGAAAACTTCACTACCGAGACAGACGTCGACTCGGTAATCTCTGCACAAAATCCAGCGTTGGTTTTCGGCCGGCAACAGATAGAGATCGCGCTTCAGCAAAAGAAATTCGAGGTGTCGCGGACACTTCCGGACATCCATATTGGATATTTCAATCAATCCTTGATTGGATACCAGAACGTCAACGGTCAGGACCAGTATTACGGATCAGACAAGCGCTTTCAAGGAATACAAGTTGGACTCGCAATTCCAATTTGGATTGGACCGCATAACGCCCGCACAAAAGCCGCCGGACTTGCAATCAAGACGGCACAAAAACAGCAAGAAGAGAAAGAATTGATCATCACTCAGCAATACAACCAGGCTTACGGTGAACTTACAAAAAACAGGAACAGTATTGATTACTACCGTACCTCGGCCCTGGCGACCGCTGACTTGCTCACACGTCAAAGCCGTAAAGCCTTCAACAGCGGCGAGCTCGATTACACATCCTTGCTCATACACCTCAGGCAAGCGCTCAATATACGCGAAGGATATCTTGAAGCATTGTATCACTACAATCAAAGCATGATCACAATACATTATCTAAATGGCAGTAAATAACATGAGAAATATAATAACAGCTATAAGCATTATTGTCCTTACTAACGCGTGCGCACCGAAGTCAGAAAATAAGCCAGAGGCCGTAACCAATGACTCCTCGAACATCATCCGGCTTACGCCCGCGCAACACAAGGCCGCGAACATAACATTGCAAGCTTTGGAGACAAGACCAATGGGAACATCGCTGAAGGTCAACGGCATGTTGGATGTTCCGCCTCAAAACCTGATTACGATATCCGCACCGATGGGAGGTTTTGTAAAATCAACAAAATTGTTGCAGGGTATGAAAGTAAAACAAGGTGAAGTGATTGCGACGTTGGAGAACCAGGATTATATCCAGCTGCAACAGGAATATCTTGACAACAAAAGCAAACTCGAATTCCTTGAGGCGGAATACAACCGGCAGTCCGAGCTGGCAAGAGAGAATGTCAATGCGCAAAAGGCATTGCAGCAGGCGAAGAGCCAATATCAAAGTATGAAGGCCCTCGTCAAAAGCCTTGAGGCGAAACTTGCCATGATCAACATTGACGCATCGAAGTTGTCCGAATCCACCATTACTCCAGCCATCAGGTTATATTCACCCATCGCTGGTTATGTCACCGTTGTAAACGTAAACATCGGCCAGTATGTGAACGCTACGGATGTTATGTTCAAGATCGTGAACATCGAGCATATTCACGCCGAACTACAGGTTTTCGAGAAAGATATCAGCAAAGTCAAGGTGGATCAGAAAGTCACCTTTCAACTTGCACATGAACCCGAACATCGTACTGCGTCAGTTTATCTGATCGGCAAAGAGATCAGCCCTGACAGGACTGTACGAATCCATTGTCATCTTGACAAGGAAGATGAGCATCTGCTGCCAGGTATGTACATCACGGCTTTTATCGAAACCACTTCACATAACGCTGAAGTATTACCGGCAAACTCTATCATAAATTTTGAAGGAAAGGATTACGTTTTCGCCACAACAAAAACCAAAGACGAATTTGAAATGATAAACATCCACGCGGGACAAACAGACGGAGGTTATACCGAAGTAGAGTTGCCTTCAGGATTTGATAAAACGCGGTCATTTGTATCAGCTGGTGTGTTTGAACTGTTGGGAGTTCTTCGAAATGTGGAAGATGAAGAATGAGATGAACAATGAGGAATGAGGAATGAGGAATGTATTGCTTTGGAAATTGGACATTGGACATTGGACGTCGACAATAGCTACACGATAGACCGAACTGAAGTGTAGCGATCGTCTGAGGAATTCCTAGTTTCCGACTGTCAATGCCAATTGCCAATTAGACGAATGGTGAGAAATGACTGCGGTAACTTTGCGCCCTTGCGCCTCCGCGGTTAAAACCCACCCACTCACACACACCCAGGCACCGAGCCACCCAGGCACCCACTTCACACTTTCCGTTTCTCGATTTGACGCTGATAATAGAACGCCGGGATGAGCAGCATCAGCAATGTAGGATTCAGGATAAGGCGATGAAGAAAAGAAATAAGAGGCCCGTTGTACCTGGGAAAGTATATTTTTAAAATAAAGTAAGGGAGCAGGAAAAGAAAGATTCCCGCAACCTGAACGTATAGCGCGAAGATCACATATTTTCTTTCATGGAACAGCGCATAAATGAGACCGAGCGCCAGTGCATCGTTGAGAAGAAAACGAATGGTGCGGTTAATCAGAAATCGGCTGCATCTTTACTTCCACCCCAATTAATGCCGCTACATCTATTTGCTGAAACAGGAACACCGCGATAAGTCCCGCGATGCTTAAGATGCCGATAACGATACGGCCAGGTGTCATTGCGATGAAACCTCTTTCAGTTGAGAAAACTTTCTTACCCATACGATCCAGAGCACAAATACGATAACGAATAATATCGCAGTAAAAAGGTATTTGTGTACAAAGTAGACCAGATCGGGAAGATACAACGCAACCCAAAACAGCAGGGAAATGCGGGCAAGATTCATTAAGTGAATTATGATTATACCTGCCAACGCGAATATCCAGAGCGGTTTTCCTATTGGGCCAAATGCAAAAAGGAACGCCACGAAAATGATCATGATGTTTATACCATTGCATCCCTCATAAATCGCAAGGACGCTTCTGCCCTCATGGATAAGCAGCGTAGTGGGTTTTGTTTTCGTTGTCTTCGGTTGTGGAAGGCCACCCGCAAATTCCTAACGCTACGGCTGTCTGCCGGGACGTGATGCTCGTTATGGGATCCGGGCCCGGGTGAATAAGCGGTTACATAGATGCCATAAAGCAGGTTGGCAACAATGTATATTCCGACGAACTTGACCAGGAAAAGGATCGTCGGCTTAAATTCCTTTAGGGGCAATGTTTTCATCGAACGATGGGTTTTGCCGGCACACCCACAGCAGTAACGCCTGCTTCCACATCGCGCAATACAACAGAACCCATCCCGATGGTGCAACGATCGCCAAGTTTGACCTTGTTAATAACATTGACGCCCGATCCGATAAGAACGCCGGAGCCTACCGACACTTCGCCCGCAACATTCACACCGGGCATGATCGAAGAAGCCGTACCGATAGTTACTCCATGTCCGATCGTGCAGTTTAGATTGATCAGTACGTGACTTGCTATTCTGATATCTGTTGTAAGAATGCTGCCCGCGCAAAGTATAGTTCCTTCACCGATCTCAATCGCAGACGCTTCCTGAAGAATTGCTGACGGATGCCGCAGTATTGGGAAACTCACCTTCGATCGATCCAGCTTCTTCAGCAACTCGAGCTTCGACGACGGACTGCCAATAGCCAATACCAGATTTATGGGTTGATCGAACGAACTGAATTTCCGCGTAACCACCGAGGACCTTCACTCCTTTGACGGAAGTACCGCGAGCCATGCCGTCATCGAGAAATCCTTTGACTTCATACATATCCGTCGCATTTACCAGTGAGAGTACCTCCCTGCCAAGTCCACCAGCGCCATATATCAGCAACGGTTCCCTCATACGCGGTTGATCTTGATCACTCTCGCAGGATTGCCGACGGCAATAGCATAATCGGGTATGTCCTTGGTCACCACTGATCCTGCGCCGATCGTCGCCCATTTTCCTATCTTTTTGCCTGGGATCACCGTTGCACCAGCACCTATCATTGTCCCGGACCCGACGGTCACAGTTCCACAAAGCACAACACGGGGAGCGATATGTGCATAATCTTCAACGACGCAATCGTGGTCGATTTGAGCGCCTGTATTGATGATTACATGATTACCGATCGTCGTTTGTGCCTGTATAATAGCTCCGTGAAGTATCATGTTACCCACATCCCATGTTTCACGCGTGACGAAATAATTGCAGACCTATGTATGGCGTTGGCGAACGGATGCTTTCGTAAGACTCAGCCACACGTTTACGTATTGCATTATCACCAATAGCGACGATCAACTGAAGCATCGCGTTCGAATAACGGATCATACTCTTTCATCCGCGGGATCCAAAAGGTCGCCGGTATACTTTGCATCAACAAGAGCCGGTACTATAATGCCCTGGCTTAACAACACATCCAGCACCACCCTGGCATGTCCGCCCCCACCCTGAAGAATGACTTTAGTTGTTGCCATGAAATTTTTCCATTGTTACTGAAGTCTCACTGCTTATCCCTTCCGCCTTGAAAACTTTCATGACGGTTAAAAACAATATCTTGATATCGAGCCAAAACGAAATATGGTCAACGTACCAGACGTCGTAAGTAAATTTTTGCGGCCATGAGACTGTATTCCGACCGTTGACCTGTGCCCATCCGGTAATACCTGGTTTAACCTCATGCCGTCTACGCTGGATTTCGTTGTACAAAGGTAAATATTCTTTGAGCAATGGGCGTGGCCCGACCAGCGACATATGACCACGAACAACATTAAGCAATTGCGGTAACTCATCGAGCGACGTCTTGCGGATGAACTTACCAACTCCACTTAATCTTTTTTCATCCGGAAGTAAATTACCCGAAGCATCCCGCTCGTCCGACATGGTCTTGAACTTTATGACAGAAAATATTTTACCATTCTTCCCCGGCCTCTCCTGCCTGAACCATACCTTTCCCCTGTTAACAAAGTACAAAACCACAACGATGATCAAAAAGATGGGTGAGGCAATGAGCAAGATCAAGAAAGATACCAGCAGGTCGAACAAAGGCTTAATGATGTTGATATACAAGATCGGCAAAGTTATGTGTAAAATTAAAGATTTTAATCATATCTCAGTCGAAGATTATCTGGCGTTTTGAATGATGTATACTTTCAATTTTGACCATTCATTTAAAGTGTGGGTATCCGGACATTTATCGAAACCGTATTTTTACCGCAAAGGCACAAAGGCGCAAAGGTTTCGCAAAGTTAGAATGCGTTGACGTATCGTTTGAAACCGAGCTTGATTAGGGGTACGTTGAAGTTGATGAGAAAGCCAAGTCTCTTGTCTGCAAGCTTTAGATAGCTAATTATCTGGGCCTCGTGAACAGGAAGAATCCCTTCGACAGCTTTCAATTCAATGATTATTTCTTTTTCGACGAGCAAGTCGATAATGTAATCTTTATTAAGTGGTTGACCTCGATAGTAGAGTGGTATCGGGACGTTTTGTGAAATTGATAGTTCTCTTAACTGCAGTTCCTTTACCATGCAGAGTTGATACACTGCCTCCAATAGTCCCGGTCCCATTTCTTTATGAACTCGTACGGCCGCATCTAAGACTTTAGATGACAAACTATTAAGATATTCCCGCCTAGCGTCAGTTTCTCTCTGCATATTCATACAACGTATCCCATGAATTAGGTTCAATTTACCAATTTCACTAATTCACAAACGAAGTATCTCTTCCGGAAAACCTGACTACTTAGCGCATCCTTCGCGTCTTCGTGCCTCTGCGGTAAAACACACCCACACCCACACTCACACCCACACTCACAACGTCTATTAACTCATAACGTTCTTCCTACTGTATTTCACTCCCATTCCTGATCTCTTCATTCGCCGCCTTTACCAGTTTATCCCCAGGCATCAATGGTCCAAATATTTCAGCCTTGCCATTTGAAGATCTTCCTGGTCTTACATAGACCCAATCGGCTTTGTGATTCGCAATACGGATTACAAAAACACCTTCAGCTGAATTGACCACCGCAGTCTTTGGAACAACGAACGTGCTATCATTTCCCTCCATTGGAATAGTCACCTCGGCAATCATACCCGGCAACAATTTTTTATCAGTATTTACAACGTCCATCTCAACACGTTCGGAACGCAACCTTGTATCCAATGCTCCTGCATGCCGTTTGATACTTGCCTTAAAAACTTCTTCAGAGCGCGCCTTCACCTTAAAATCAACTTCATCACCCTGTTTAAAGAACGATGTGAATGCTTCCGGAACAGAGACCACCAGTCTCAATTTTTTCTGCTCCTGCAATGTGAAAAGCGGAAACTCAGATCCCTTGCCGGACGGACCAACATAAGCACCCGGATTAACGTTACGGCTGCTGATGACGCCGCTGAACGGGGCCCGGATTTCAAGATAATTGCGCGCATCACCGACTTCCCGGTAAAGGGCTTTTGCTGACTCAAGCTGAGCACGATCTGAATTCATCCTGGCCAACGCCTGGTCCAGATCATTTTGAGAAATAGTTCCGGGTGTCTTGCTGGTCTCCAGCAGCCTTTCATAGTTTGCTTTGCTTGCAGTGTACAATGCCTCCTGCGATTTCCATCTCGATTCTGCGCCGGCAAGACGTGAAGTCAGTTCCGGCGCGTCAAGAGACGCCAGCAATTGTCCCTCTTTTACTTCTGTTCCTACATCGACATAAACTTTTTTTACGAAGCTGGTTTCGCGCGCATAAAGATCCACTTGCTGAAACGAAATGAGTTCACCCGGTAAATTCAGTTCAGTGGCCAGCCGATCCTTTTCCAGAACGAATGTCTCCACCTTTGGCACCACCTTCTTTGCTTCCTCTTTCTTTTCTCCAGCAGCACCACATCCCATCACAAGGAAAACAATCAGAACGTCCATCAAAACCCAAAAGCTCTTCTTCATCTCAATATCCGTTAATCGTTAATCGTTATCCGTTAATCGTGGTGTGGGTGTGGGGCTCGAGCATGTTCACCGCCAAGACGCAATGACGCAAAGTTTTCGCTAAGCTTTGGGTTTCCTTTGCGCCTTTGTGCCTCCGCGGTGAAAACCCACACCCACTCACACTCACCCAATTACCCAGGCACCCAGATCACCCAGGCACCTACTCACCCCCAATATAATGTGTACTCTCTTCGTCCTCCGGATCAAGTGAAACTGACGTTGTTGAAGTTTTTTCCTGCACCCATGCAAACACCAACGGCAACACGATCACTACAGCAAACGTCGAAGCAAACAAGCCACCAATAACTGCACGCGCAAGAGGCGCTACCTGATCGCCACCTTCACCACTTCCGATAGCCATTGGCATCATCCCCGCTATCATCGCCACACTCGTCATTAGAATAGGACGCAACCTCAAGGCCGCAGCTTCATTGGCTGATAACATCGCATCTCCATTGTGCAATCTCAACTGCTCAGCATTTGTAATCAGAAGTACCGCATTTGCAATGGAAACGCCAACAGACATAATGATGCCCATGTAGGATTGAAGATTTAATGTTGATCCTGTTATCAGTAACATGGTCAACGCTCCCAATATCACAGCCGGTACTGCTGTAAGCACCACCAGTGACACTTTAAACGATTGAAAGTTAGCCGCCAGCATTAGAAAGATCACCACGATTGCAACGATCAGACCCGTCTGCAGGCTGTCCAGTGTATCAGTAAGTACAAGGCCAAGACCTATGGGTTCAATTGCCATGCCTCTTGGTAATTCGCCAAGCGAAGCAATCGCCTTCTTCACGTCTTCGGTCGCGTTTCCAAGATCTTTATTATTCAGATTTGCAGTGACGCTAAGTATTGGGATGGCTCCCAGGTTGTCGTTCTGGCCATAGGTGGTATCAAATTGAAAAGTAGCCACGTCACTGAGGATTGGCCTGGTCATGTTCTTCAGGATTGGAATCTCTCCAAGATCTTCGATGCTGGACATCTTGTTCTCCGGCACCTGCACTTGCACACCATAGCTCAAACCTGCAGCCTCATCAAGCCAGACATTTTTCTCCGTGTACCGCGATGACGATGTTGAAGTAACAAGAGAACGTGATATGTCGTTCATGTCGACCCCCAACTGCGCGGCACGAAGCCGGTCGATATTTATATTAAGCGCTGGATATTTAATCGATTGAGCCAGCTGAACATCGCGCATATATGGGATCTCCTTTAGCTTTTCGATCACCTTGTTTGCGTATTCTTCATTCAATTTTTTATTGCGGCTTGCTATCCGGACTTCAATTGGCGTCGGAGATCCCTGACTTAGGATCTTATCAGTAAGCTCGATGGGCTCGAATGACACTTTCATGTCAGGCATCCGCTCCTTCATCTTTGCGCGGAATTGCTCTCTAAGTTCATTGAGATCGACGTCGTAGTCGGGGTTCAAACTTACCTGCAGCAATGATTCATGCGGGCCGCCCATAAACAGGTAGATCGGACTGGTGGAGAACAAAGTAGGATGTTGACCGATAAATGCAGATGTAACGGAGATATTCTCCTTACCCACCATCTCTTCCAAAATGCCCAACGCTTGAATAAGCTTCGCTTCGGTACGTTCAACACGTGTACCCTCGACGGTACGCAACCTTACCTGGAACTGGCCCGAATTAACCCGTGGCAAAACATCGCGTCCGATTGTCATCAGCAGCAGCACTGCAAGACTCACTACAACAACGACATAGACAATTACAACCGCCCGCTTAATCGGCATGAGTCTTTCAAGCAACGACATAAACCTCCTTCTAAATCTGTTAAACGGACTGTTTGTACGGTTGCCTTCAAGTAGTATCTTCTTTTGATCCCAGGTATCCTTTTCGGTTGTTGTAATGGACTGGCTCTCCGGAACTGGCGACATGTCTCTTCATTATCCAGTTCGCCATGACCGGCACAAAAGTCTGCGATAATAAATAAGATGTGATCATGGAAAACGCAATGGCCATGGAGAGCGGAAAAAACAACGAGCCGGGTATACCTTCCATGGTAAATGCAGGGGCAAAAACAGCAAGAATACAGAACAGGATCAGCAACTTTGGAAATGCGATCTCTTTACATGCATCCCATATCGCCAGGGCTTTTGGTTTACCCATGTCAAGGTGTTGGTGAATGTTCTCTATCGTTACGGTCGACTCGTCCACCAGAATACCAATAGCAAGCGCAAGACCGCTCAACGTCATTATGTTAATGGTCTGATCGAAAAGCTGGAGAAATAATACTCCCGAAATAATCGATGTTGGTATCGTGAGGATAACTATTAGCGCTCCTCGGATGTCACGCAGAAACAGAAGTACCATTAAGCCCGTGAGGATTGCACCGATCACACCCTCAGATATCAGACTCTTTACGGCATTGATGACATAGGTCGACTGATCGAATTCATAAGATAACTTAACATCCTCCGGCAATTGGCTTTGGAAACGTGGAAGATTTGCCTTGAGCTTCTGCACAACTTCCCAGGTGGACGCATCCGCTGACTTTGCAACGTTGATATAAATTGAGCGTTTTCCATTAACCTGCGCATAGCCCATTGTTATATCAGCGCCATCTTCTACTGTAGCAACATCGCCGAGGTAAAGATTTTGAACTCCACCTTTGAACAGAGGGATCTTTTCGAAATCCTTTATCGTCTTGACAGTATTATTTGTAGGAGTGAGATAATTGTAGTCCCCCATCTTAATACTGCCGGAAGGTGCCGTTTGGTTGTTAAGGCGTATTGCCTCCACCAGCTGATCAGGCGTAAGGTTGTGCGAACGCAACAACTCAGGATCAGCCTTAATGACTATAGTGCGAACATTTCCCCCAAATGGCGCAGGGGCCACCAATCCAGGAATGGATGTAAAAGAAGAACGCACATACGTGTTGGCAAGATCGAGCAATTCATTATTTGAACGCGTTGGACTGCTAATCACAAGCTGACCGATCGGCAACGTGGATGCGTCAAAGCGGATGATAAAGGGAGGCTGTGAGCCAGGGGGAAAGACGGCCTGGACCCTGTTCCCAAAGGCGCTGAGTTCTGCCTGCGCCTGTGCCATGTTTGTTCCGGGATAAAAAGTAAACTTCATCAATGTCAGACCCTGAAGATTTTTAGTCTCAATACCTTTGAGGCCATTGACATATAAAAAGATGTTTACGTACGACTTCGAAAAGTAGGCCTCCATTTGTGAAGGTGTATATCCGCCGAATGGATGCGACAAATAGATCACGGGCAAATTCATCGCCGGAAAAATATCGATCTTGATCGTTCTCACCGCCCCAATACCAAAGAACAATAGGCCCGCAACCATCACGATGATGGAAATGGGTTTTCGAAGAGCAAATCGTATCAGATTCATACTAACGCGCCTGATTAATAAAAAGGTCAAAATCGCCCGACGCCGCTGCCTTTAACAACAACGCCTGCCATACATTGATGTACGCAACGCTCTTGTCAAGCTCTGCCCGGTTCAATGCATACAACGCCAGCTGAAGATCCACCATAGTAGTAAGACCATTTTTGTAAAGTACCGTTTTTTGAACGTAAGCATCAGAGGCAGCCTTGTACTGCAATGGTACTTCCTGAATGCTTTGCAGACTTGTTTGTATCCGCTGATCGGAAAGGATCAACTGATTGCGGAGCTCCTGGTTAATCTGGTCGTATTCATTTCTGTACGCATCAGCGATGTAACGTTGCGCGTGCACCTGTTGTCGTATCCTCAGTGGACTTATAAGATTCCATGCAAGGCTTAGCCCAGCCACATAGTTATAGCGGGAGGGATTAACACCATCCAGGTAACTTTGAGAGTACCTCTCCGGAAATTCCGGAGTATAGTTATAGTCAAATCCCGAAGCCCTCGCCTGATAGATTCCAAACAGGTTAATTCCAGGCAATATGCTTCTTTGTGCCATACGCTCGGCACTTTTCGCCTGATCGATCCTGGCCTGATAAAATCGTACTTGTGGATTCTGAGCGAGATCAACTGATGTCTGATATTCAGCCGGAATTCTTTCAAGTAATGTTGTATCGAGTGAAAAGGACTGATCAGTAATGTTCAACAGCTGAGCCAGAACACTACCGTTTTGTTGTTCATTGTTTATCATTTCCAACCACTGGAGCTTCGCGCGCGATGCTTCAGAGTTTGCGAACGACGAATCGACGCCTGCATTCAACCCGGACAATACTTTGGCGCGGACGTTCTGCTGGATCGCTTCTGACCTTGTGAGATTCACTAAGGCATTGCGCACAAATCGCTGCGCTACAAGCAAATTGAGATACGCGCCGGCAACTTTTACCCGATGAATGAACTTCTCCTGCTCCAGGTCAGCAGAATCCTGACGAGCCTGCGCATCGGCCGCCTGAATGCGGGATTTTACCCGGCCGAATGAAAATACTTCCCAGTTGGTGTTGAGGATGTAAAGAGCGCCGAACGCCGCGTTCCAACTTTCTGCCGAAGCACTTGGGCCTCCAGAAGCCACGCCAAGAACGCCGACTGCAGCCAACGGTCCAAACTGACCATTGACGGTTCCGTAATTTTGCTGAACTGAAGCAATGACATTCGGCAGATATTCATTGCGCGCATTTTTTTGCAGCGCCTGCGACGCATTCAGATAGTTCCTCTTCGCCTCTATCAACTGATAGTTTTCAATCCCGAGGTCAATCGCTTCGGGTAGACTAAGGGAAACCGGCTGAGCATTTGAAGCAATGGAGAAAGAGATAACGACCATTAATGCAGTCAAACCCCGAAATGACAGCCCGCGTGGCAATTTTCCTACATTCATAAGAAGCGTAAGTAAGCTTTCGGAAAGCAAAGATGCATGGGAGAATATCAGAATAAAAGACAACAATCGATTTCGATTCGATAGCTCCCATCATCGGGATGAAAACGCCCCGCACACCTTTCTACATTAAGTTTTAAGGTACGAATTAGCTAAGAAAAGCGTGGGCGTTTGGTCTTTTTACACCTGCGGTTGGAGATGGAAGGAATAAGGGTATAAGGTATAAGGTATAAGTATAAGGGCGTGCACTGTATTTCCCCAATCCGCCTATGGCGGATTAGCGGTCCTTGGCGCCCCTGCGTCTCCGCGGTGAAAAGAGCCGTTTTGCAAATCTATCCGCAGACATCAACAATCTAAAACAATGGAATGCCAATCATTCCGCGACATTGCATTTGATCATCGACCTTTTCCGATATATATGCTGCTTAACTGTTCATATTCTTTCCTGATGCTTTCCCAAACATGCTGCCTTCCAAAATTAGCAGACACAAACGTTTTTGCCGCATTCGCAAACTTCTGCCGCTTGGCTTCATCCTTCATCAATTCAATCATTGCTGATAACAGACTTTTTATATCCCTAACCGGTACGATCAAACCGGTTATGTCTCTGGAAATTATCTCGTTGCAACCATTGATATCCGAAACAATGCAAGGCACTTCCAGCAGACAGCTCTGCATCACCACATTCGGAAAACCTTCACGATAACTGGGAAAAACAAAAATATCGGACGCCATAACCCAAGGCCGAACGTCCGACTGAAACCCGGCGAGGATCACACGTTTGTCTGTTCGAATGAATTTCACAATGTCTTCCGGCAAAGGATCGAGATCCTCTTCAAAAGGACCAACCATAACCAGAAAAGCCTTTCCCTTCGACGCGGACAATTGAAGCCCATTCAACGCCTTGAACGATTCCACCAATTCCACCACGCCTTTGTCCCGCACAATCCTTCCCACAAAGGAGAACACGATGTCGTTGTCTTCAATACCATGTTTCCTGCGAATAGCTTGCGCTTTCCCCTGCAATTCATCCGAACGGTTAAAGACGCCTATATCTATACCGTTGCTACTTCCCTTCCCGATAACCTTCACCTTTTCAGGTGCGGCCTTCAGTTCTTCGATGATAAACTTCCTTAGTCCTTGTGAATTCGGATATACTCTGTGAGCGCATGCATACGTGATTCGTTCTGTCATTATCAGCACGCGTCGTCTTGATGCCGGAAGCCACCATCAGCGGCAAACCTGCAACGGTATGAATACGCACAGGTGTTCTGCACATCCACCCTGCCAGCATACCCAATAATCCGGCCTTGGGCGTATGAGTGTGGATGATATCAGGCTTGATCCTATTAACGATTCGAACAAGCTTAATGAGACAGATAAGGTCCTGAATAGGCGTTATCTTCCTCGTGAACGGAACGGCTATGTGCTCCACTCCTTCCTTCAACACTTCCTTAACCTCAGGTCCATCCGCACTGATGGTGTAAACATCATAACCGTTTTCTTTCATATAACGAAACTGTCCGCCGAGTAACAGCTGCAGGGAGATGGGTACAGTTGTTATGCGGAGAAGCTTCATGAGTAATGAGTAATGAGTTATGAGTTAATGAGTAATGAGTTGGGTGTGTGGGAGTGTGCATGTATGTACTGCCTGCGTAACCTCTGCGTCCTTGCGCCTCCGCGGTAAAAAAAGCCGCTTGCACAATCTATCCGACGGCATCAGCAATCTCCCCCATGTTCAACGATTGCATACCATATTTCTTCTGGCACTTCTTGAACCCATCGAGAATACGCTTCAAACCCTCAATGCTCTCTTCCGGATAGTTCCCAAAGTTATGCGGATGCCACCAGAGATGATAAACTTCACCCTTCATCGCTGCCCGCTCCATTTCTGTCGTCACCCGTTCAATCTTCATCGTATTGAGATACAATTCACCAGGCCGGTAAGGACGCAATAACCTGCTGGCCGGAATACAAAGCGGGAGGCCCTCCCTCCTAACAATGCTATCCAGCGTATACGTGTTCTTCTTTCCAATCGGCCAATAAGCATCCACTCCCCTGTTAAGCCTTTTCCATCTCGATTCACGCTGCGTACTTTGGATATTCCAAAACCAGTCACGCGGATTATCACGTACCGCCCTGATCCCTTCTTCATAACAAGCTTTAAGATACTCTTCATTAAACTGGTTACGCGGAAACACTAATGACCGCAACGTCCGCTTGAACGGCTTGGCCGCGGCTTGCGCAGCACGAAGGTCAGCCTTAAACTGATCGATGGATTGTCCCGGTTCGTTACAATAAAAATGCGCGAACGTATGAGATCCCAGCTCCTGGAAAGGTGTGTTCACAATCTCACTCACAATACTTCCCGCAAAATGAAAAGGATCATCCTCTTCAGAGACGCCAATACCCTTACGCTCAATATAATCATACGCCGACAACTCCTTGTCATCATACGAAGGCCGCAACTGAGGAGCATTCTTCAACAACGCATCACGATTAGAATGAAACAGCATTCCAACACCTGCCCACGTTACATGAATCTCATTTTGCCCGAACAACTTCAACATTTCAGGAATTACTTTCCGGGTATTAAGGAAGTATTGCCGATAATCTTCCAGCGGCCATTTTTCGAACCCACCCCAGTGGAGCTCGAAGTCGAGGGAGATGGTGAAG
>CAVZFT010000023.1:0-11195 GCA_963774615.1 uncultured Cytophagales bacterium | reverse complement strand
CGTCGCATCAGAATTTATAAAAGGTGACCGTCTTAAAGCAGTCACCTTTTTTCTTGAACAAGAAATTTCAATTTTTTTTTTCACCGTGACGTAAGTCACAGTACAGGCCTTACAACCGAAGTAACTTTGTATAAAATATTGAGATATGAATAAAATATTCGCCGGTTTAGTGATCCTTGCCTGTTCCGTTACAGTTCCGCTTATGGCACAGGAATCACTTCCGCTATCATTGGATGAAGCATTGAACGCAGCGTTAAAAAACAATAAAGAAATAATCATGGCTTCACTCGACGAAGAGCATGCTGATGCAATGTTTAAACAAACCAATGCTGTATTCCTTCCACAGATCAAGGTAAGCTATACAGCGATGGGCACCAATAATCCATTGAATGCTTTTGGTTTTAAACTTCAACAGCAGTCCATCGGGGCATCTGATTTCAATCCGGAGGTGCTTAACAACCCATCGGCAACACAAAACTTTTTTACGAAGGCCGAATGGCAACAACCTATTCTGAACATGGATATGCTCTACATGCGCAGAGCTGCGAATGAGCAACGCGCTGTCTATACCTTTAAATCGAAACGCACAAGAGAATATCTCGCCTTTGAGGTGCGAAAAGCATATGCACAACTGCAACTGGCGCACCAGGCGAAAAAAGTACTGGAGGAAGCGAAGGAAACCATCAATGCAATTTATAACGCAACCAATAACCGTTTTGAAAAAGGCTTACTGCAAAAGTCTGATGTCCTGAATGTACAGGTACAAGTCAGCGCAACCGAAAGTCAATTGGCAGCAAGCTGGAAGCAATGTCCGGAATGCGTCAGACTATCTCAGTTCGTTGATGGGGGTCAATGCGGGTCCTGTTTACACGTAGACGATGTAGGTGACGTTTTGCCTGCTGAAAATACGGATGCACTACTTCCGGAAAATCGTGCAGATTTTCAAGCGTTGCAGTCCGCCACTCACGCACAGGACCAAATGGTCCGGTCAGGCAAGATGTCATACATGCCGAAGCTTAACGGGTTTGCGGAATACTTAATAAATGATAACGACGCCTTTGGATTTGGATCTGATTCCTACCTGGTTGGCGCACAACTCTCATGGACGCTGTTCAATGGAACGGCTACACGCAACACAATTTATCAACAGCGTATAGAGCGGGACAAGATGACTCAGCAACTTATTCATCAAAAAGAACAGGCCCAGCTTGAGTTAAATAAAACCCTCCGTCAGGAACAGGATGGCCGGTTATCATTACAACAGTATGACACTGCAGTCGAACAGGCAGCTGAAGCGTTGCGCATTTTGCAGAACCGTTATCAGCAAGGACTGACGACAACCAATGACGTATTGCAATCGCAAACATTGCTGTCACAGCAAAAGCTAAATCGTGCGCAGGCGGTGTTCACCATCAACACAACACGTGCATACGTGGAATTCTTAACATCAACATCTGAACAGTAAAAATGAATTTTATGAAAATACAGTTTAATACGCCGATCCTCATCCAATTATTAGGAGTAAGTTTTTTGTTTGCCTCTTGCTCGGGAAATGATCATGAAGTGGCAGCCAAGAAAGATGAGCCCGTCAGGGTAACCATCGCGGTTGCGGGCAGGCAATCCGGTAATGGCATCCAAGCCAGTGGCCAGATCGTATCGAAAGAAACTGCTGTGATCAGCACGCGTGTCATGGGTTTCATCACGAGTATTAAAGTAAAGGCCGGAGACAACATTCAAAAAGGTCAACTTTTGGCCACTATCAGTAGCGGTGACATCGATGCCAAAAAGGGACAGGCGCAAGCGATGTTATCAGAGGCAACGGCGGCCCTGGCTGACGCACAAAAAGACTATGAGCGCTTTGCCCAACTCTATGAACAGAACAGTGCTTCTAAAAAAGAATTTGAAAATGCGACACTGCATTATCAATTCGATGAAAGCGAAAGTGGAGGCGGCAAAACAAATGCAAAATGAAGTGGAAGCAATGCTTGCCTACACAAACCTCAAGGCTCCTTTTTCCGGCGTGGTCACACAAAAGTATATTGATGCCGGTAGTATGGCTAATCCCGGAATGCCCATTCTCGTGATCGAGCAGATTGGGAAATTACCAGGTAACTGCCTCGGTCTCAGAAAAAGATGTGGTCCATGTTCGGGAAGGCGCGCAGGCTATGGTTGTAGTAAAATCATCGGGACGCGCGATACAGGGAACCGTTTCGAAGTAAGCCCTTCGTCACAGTTCAGCGGAGGACAATACAGCATCAAAGTAAACATTCCTGAGCAGGAAAAGGAAGGCCTTTATTCGGGCATGTATGTGAATGTTACCATTCAGGGAGAAGGTTCAGCATCAGAAGATGATAAAATATTTATACCTGCTTCCGCGATTGTCAACAAAGATCAACTATCAGGTCTGTATACGATCACCGATGATCAAACGGCGATGCTACGGTGGATTCGATTAGGCAAAGCTCAAGGTGATCAGGTGGAAATCCTGTCAGGCTTGCGCAATGATGAGAAATTCATACTGGCGAGCGAAGGCAAACTGTACAACGGCGTACCCGTCACAGTAGAATAAGTGGATACTTTTAATAATACTAATCATGAAAGAAGGTTTGTCAGGAAATATTGCAAAAGCATTTATCCAGTCGAAGTTAACGATCCTGCTGATGATTGGCTTTTTGCTGATTGGGGGATACAGCACCATGCTAATCCCACGGGAGGAAGAACCACAGATCGATGTGCCGATGGCGGATGTTTTTCTTCGATATCCGGGAGCATCACCGGGCGAAGTAGAAGCGCGCGTGTCGCAACCGTTGGAGAAGATCATCTCGAACATCAAAGGCGTGGAGTATGTCTATTCCACATCAATGAAAGGTCAGGCTATGCTGATCGTACAATTCTACGTGGGCGAAGATATTGAACGCTCGCAGGTGAAATTGTATAACGAGTTGATGAAGAACATGGATAAGATGCCTTCGGGCGTCATGATGCCCCTGGTGAAAACACGGGCAATAGACGATGTGCCTGTCCTGGGCTTGACGTTATGGAGCGAAAAATACAATGACTATGAGCTCAAACAACTTGGTCAGGCGCTCACCAATGAAATTAAAAAGATACCCGATGTCGCCTCGATCAATATTATTGGTGGAAGAAGCCGTCAGGTAACTGTGACCCTGGATAAAGACAAGATGGCGCAGAGCCAGGTTGATTTCCTCAGCATCAGTAAACAAATACAAGGAAGCAATTCCCAATTGCTGGCGGGGAACCTGATCAGCAAGGACACTACATTTTCCGTCGATGCCGGAAATTTTTTAAACAATATTGCCGAAGTAGGTGATCTCATCATAGGTTCGAATAACGGTCAGCCTGTTTTCCTGAGGCAAGTTGCCAACATTGAAGAAGGTGCCGAAAAGCCTTCTCAGTATGTATTCTATGGATATGGTCAGCACGATATTTCGCTAGCCGATAAATTTAAGTCCGACTATCCGGCCGTTACACTTTCCATTGCGAAAAAGAAAGGTGCAGATGCCATGAAACTATCCGAACGGATTGTCACCAAGGTCGAGCATTTGAAAAAAGAATTGATTCCCAGATGACGTACAGGTAACCGAAACCAGGAACTATGGCGAGACAGCTTCGGAGAAAGTATCTGAATTGTTGCTTCACCTTTTTGTTGCCGTTATCGCCGTTACACTTTTCGTAATGCTGGCAATGGGCTGGCGTGGTGGACTGGTTGTATTCTTGTCAGTACCGGTCACTTTTGCATTGACGCTGTTCAGTTATTATTTCCTGGATTACACGCTCAACCGCATCACGCTGTTTGCGCTTGTTTTCATCACAGGTATTGTCGTAGACGATTCAATCATCATCGCTGAGAACATGCACCGCCATTTTAAAATGAAACGGTTGCCGTTTTTACAGGCTGCGATTTTTGCCATTAACGAAGTTGGTAATCCTACAATCCTGGCAACGTTCACCGTGATCGCTGCGGTATCTGCCGATGGCTTTTGTATCGGGTATGATGGGACCTTACATGAGCCCGATGCCGATCGGTGCATCCATCGCCATGATGCTTTCGTTGGTTGTTGCCTTGACGCTTACACCATATCTGGGTTATGTATTTCTTCGGGAAAAAGATGGACATGATGAGAAATCGCCAGCCAAGTTGGAGGAATCCAGAATCTACAAACTCTATAAAGCATTCATTAATCCCTTGCTGGAGACACGGTGGAAACGATGGACCTTCATCATGGGCACGGTAGTCATACTGCTAGGCTCGGTATCATTCTTCTACACCAAGTGGGTGGCGGTAAAAATGCTTCCCTTCGATAACAAGAATGAATTCCAGGTGGTAATTGACATGCCGGAGGGAACTACGCTGGAACGAACCGCCGCCGTAACCCGGGAGATTTCACTCCATCTGGCGCAACAAAAATTAGTAAAGAACTATCAGGGCTACGTTGGAACGGCCGGACCAATAAGCTTCAATGGCCTGGTGCGACATTATGATCTTCGCACAGGAGAAAATGTGGCGGACATTCAGGTAAATCTGGTGGATAAGAAAGACCGGAGCATATTCAAAGTCATGACATCGTGAAACAGTTCAGACCAGCGATTCAAAAAATCGCCCGTAAGTATAATGCCAATGTGAAATTGGTCGAAGTTCCGCCAGGTCCCCCTGTTTTGTCAACCATTGTCGCGGAAGTTTACGGACCTGATTATGGTGAACAGATCCGGATCGCCGAACAGGTAAAGCATTTGGTGGAGGGTACGGAAGGTGTTGTTGATAGCGATTGGATGACGGAAGCCGATCAACCGGAATACCGTTTTGTAGTGGATAAAGAAAAAGCGATGCGCCACGGAGTTGCTCCGGCGCAAGTCGTTGCTACGATAAATGCAGCTTTGTCCGATATGCCGGTCGGTGTGCTTCATAATCCTGTATCCTTCGATCCCGTGAACATTGTACTACAACTCAATGATGTCGACAAAACGGATATCAATGATTTGCAGAATCTGAAAGTCATCAACGAGCAAGGTCATGCTATTGGTGTCGGTGATCTGGTCAATATCAAGAAAGAAACAAAAGAGAAGAATATTTATCGCAAGAATCAAAAGCGTGTGGTGTATGTATTGTCCGATATGGCAGGAGAACTGGAGAGTCCGTTTTATGCCATCATGGACATATCGGAGAAACTCAAGACCATTAAATTAAAAAAAGGCTATAGCCTGGAAGAATCTTATAATCAACAACCAGAATTTGAAGACAACTTCACGCTGAAGTGGGACGGAGAATGGCAGATCACGTATGAAGTTTTTCGCGACCTGGGAATTGCCTTTGCTGTCGTCATCATCATGATCTATATGCTCATTGTGGGATGGTTTCAGGACTTCAAGGTTCCCGTTGTGATGCTGGCAGCGATACCACTTTCACTCATTGGAATTGTAATGGGCCACTGGATGCTGGGCGCGTACTTCACCGCTACATCCATGATCGGGTTCATTGCATTGGCCGGAGTAATGGTACGTAATTCAGTTTTGCTCATCGACTTCATTAATATCAGGCTCGACGAGGGCATTCCCCTTAAGCAGGCCATCATTGAAGCTGGTGCTGTGCGGACAACTCCCATCTTGTTAACGGCGGGTGCCGTGGTATTGGGTGCCGTGATCATATTGTTCGATCCGATCTTCCAGGGTCTTGCGATCTCCCTCATGGGTGGAACGATCACCTCCACATTTCTAACCTTGTTGGTTGTGCCGCTTTTGTACTTCAAAATGATGCGAAAGCAAACCGATAAAAAGCAGTCATCAATTTAACAATCAAAAGACCTATGAAACTTCTGGTAGTAACGAGCTTAAAAGAATATCAAAAGAAAGTGGCCCAACTCCTGGACCAGGCAAAAATTACTGTGTTCAGTGTAACGGAGACAATGGGTGTGAAGGATCAACAAGAGTCAAACCTGCTGGACAACTGGTTCAGCAGCGGAAGCGAACAGTTTGATTCTGTTTTCCAGTTCAGCTTTACCGATGCGGATAAAGCAGACCAGGCATTGTCGTTGATCAAGAAGTACAATGCAGAAAATGAAACCGGCTTTCCAATCCGGGCTTTTGTACTTCCCGTAGAAAAATCAACTTAGCCAATTTGTATTATGCAAAACACAAATAGTTCAACCCAAACAAACCAGGTGAGCGATTACCGGCACTTGTTCGACAAAGCCCTGGAGAACCTGGACCGCGTCTGCAAAGAATACCAGAACGGCGCCATTTGCCAAAAACAAAAACGTACACGAAAAATATCTAAATAAAATTAATCATGAGAGAACGAATCGTAAGAGCTGTAGCTGGAACCATGGTCCTGGTCAGCATCACCCTGGCATATTTTGTACACATTTACTGGTTGGGCCTCACCGCATTTGTCGGCCTGAACTTACTGCAATCTTCTTTTACCCGGTTTTGCCCGCTTGAGTTAATCCTGGATAAAGCAGGGGTCGAGAAAAATAAGTCTTGTCCATAATTAGTCTTTTGAATCAAACAAAAACACCTGGACGTTGCTTAAGAAGCTTCACAAATAAAATTTCCTAATCTTACAACAAATTATCATGATTGAGACACTTAAGAAAATTTTTGGTATAGGCCCTTCTGCCGATTACGCACAATTAGTAAAAGAAGGGGCAATCATCCTGGACGTACGCACCAAAGGCGAGTACGCCAGTGGGCACATCAAGGGTTCGGTAAACATTTCTGTGGACCAGCTAAGCGCTAACCTTCATCGACTCCCCAATAAACAAGTGCCCATTATTACCTGTTGCGCATCGGGAATGAGAAGTGCGTCTGCCAAAAGCATTTTGAAAGCCAAGGGATATGCGCGAGTTTACAATGGTGGAGGCTGGGGCCGACTTCAGTCCAAGGTATGAATTCAGCTCGCCGTTAGCATTGCGAGCTGATGCTTATGACGCCTCGGATCCCTCAGGGGTTGTCGAGATTTCCAAAAAACAAAACCGCCGTTTCACTTTGACTTAATACGTTTGATACTTCAGGCTTTTAGTATTGGTGCTGTCGTCAGCTTCATGGGTTCCATTCCACCCGGAACCCTTAACATCCTGGTCCTGCAGCTCGGGCTGGAAAATAAATTGAAAACAGCGTTACGGTTTGCGCTGGCTGTCGCTATCGTCGAATATCCCTATGCCTGGATTGCCGTGGAGTTCGAAGGATGGATCACCACCTCGCCCGTTGTACAGGAAAACTTTAGGCTGCTGGCCGCGTCTGTGATGGTGTTGTTGGGACTTCTGGGACTATGGGCAGCCCGCAAGCCTTCGGTCGTCACTGCCAGGGTACAGGAGAGTGGGTTCGTGCGTGGTTTGATTCTGAGTATCTTGAATCCACAGGCCATCCCCTGGTGGATTGGCATGACGGCTTACCTGAAATCGCAAGGGTGGATCGTGCTCGACACAACGACAAGGCTGCATGCGTATGTATTGGGTACTTCCGTTGGAGCGCTAGCCTTGTTAACGCTTGTCGCCTTCATGGCCCAACGCGTATCGAATATCATTCAACATAGCCGGCTGATCGCCGTGCTGCCCAGTGTTGTTTTATTGGGACTGGGACTCTTCACGTTTGCCAGGATGTTTCTCCATGCACATTCTGAATGAAAAAAACATTCGCCAGTGGTTTGTTGCATCGATACATAATTACGCTTGCGTTATTTAGCGGAATTTAAGTGCTGAGGCCGCTGAGGGAATTTGCGCTGAGAAAAATCCAGAGAGAACCAATTCCACTCTCCGCGCTCCTCCCTGCATTTTGAACTCGGTATTCCCTCTGCGCTAAAAAATATCTTGCTGCAAGGGGCTTTTTTACAAAGTTATTATTGTCAATAACAAAGCCCCTTATTCGGATACTCCGTAGTAAAAAATGCGGAAATGATAAATGCTGCTGACATGTCAATATTTAACTGATAAATATCAGTGTGGCCTGTGACTTTAGTTACAGACGAACAAGTGTGGATAAAGTAGTTTTATTAAAAAATACAAACTATGAAAAAGAACATGGGCTCCGCTGATCGAGTTGTCCGGGTGACAATCGCTTTCGTAATTATCGGCCTTTATGTTTCCGGAGCAATTCCCGGAACTTTGGGCATCGTGCTGATCGCGTTATCAGGTATTTTTGTTATTACCAGCCTGGTAGGTGTCTGTCCTTTGTACTTGCCCCTGGGCATTACAACATTGCGAAAGAAGCTGGAAGGTAGGCAATAGGATATTTCGTAAAGAAGACTTCCGGTTTCAGCCGTTCCTGAATCGTCAATGTCTTGCGATAGCTATTTCGATTCCCGGGCACGATGGATTCACTGCATGTCAACCAATTTGAAATTTATCCTTCCGCCGTTATTTCGGAAATTGACAATTGGACGGCCAGGCAAATTTGCTATCGATAGAATAAATTGTTTTATCTTCAACCATATCAATCACAGCGCCTGTTCCCGAAACGGTTCAAGTATGTCCTACTCCAATATTCATTTCTCAGGGCTAAGCGCACAACAGGTTGACAGAATCACGGGCATTAAATGGACTGAACAGGATCGATCCAGTCCAGGAGAGCGACTAAAATCATTCTTGAAGGGAGTTATTCAGGAACCCATGTTACTGTTGCTGATTGCGGCATCAATAGTATATTTTCTCCATGGCGATCTAGCCGAAGGAATTTTTCTGGCGGTTGCCATCTTACTCGTATCGTCGATTTCGATCTACCAGGAATCCAGGAGCAAAAAGGCATTGGATGCGTTGAAGAATGTTACTCAGCCGAAAGCCAAAGTTATCCGGGATAGTCAAGTAATGGAAGTGGCCAGTGAAGAAGTCGTTGTTGGCGATTATCTTATTGCAGATGAAGGATCATTAGTTGCTGCAGATGGACTTATTGTTCAAGCCAACGATTTTACGGTAAACGAATCCGTGGTGACCGGTGAATCCCTACCCGTTGCAAAAGATACCACTGCTGGCAACAACATGGTTTACCAGGGAACATTTGTCGTTTCAGGTTTGGCGATTTGCGAGGTCACACATATCGGTCTTCAAACAAAGGTTGGTCAAATCGGCAAGAGTCTGGCAGAATTGAAGACTGAACGTTCGCCGCTTCAAAATCAGATCACTTCATTCGTCGGTAAAATGGCCGCAGCGGGAATACTGGTGTTTATGGTTATCTGGGGCATAAGTATATATCAGAACGCACCTTATCCTTGATAGCCTGCTGCAGGCACTCACCCTGGCCATGAGTATTCTGCCGGAAGAAATTCCAGTGGCCTTTGCCACGTTTATGGCCATTGGAGCCTGGAGGTTGATGCAACTGGGCATCATCGTAAAAAATACCAGGACCGTAGAAACATTAGGTAGTGCCACCGTGATCTGTGTTGATAAAACAGGAACGATCACAAAAAATGAAATGCGACTTGCCGCGGTGTATGTCCATTTAAATCGCAAGGTCTATGACAAAGTTGATGACACGCAGCAGAAGTAATTCGCCTGGCTATGTGGGCCAGTGAACCATTCCTTTTGATCCCATGGAGAAGGAGATCCACGAGGTTTATGCAAAGACATCGCACAGGACGAACGTCCTTTATACAAGATGGTTCACGAATATCCGTTGTCCGGAAAACCCCCAATGATGACGCATGTCTTCCGCAATAAGGAAGGAGACGAAATAATTGCCGCCAAGGGAGCGCCCGAGGCATTGATGAAACATTCGGATCTGACATCGGTCGAAAAGGAAGAAATAGAAGCAAGCGCTGGAAAGTCTTTCACGCAAGGGTTACCGGGTTTTAGCTGTTGGCCAGGCTAATGGTGTTCTTGAATATCCAGCTTCACAGGAAAATTTCAGATTTGCTTTTAAAGGCCTTGTCGCGTTTTATGATCCGCCAAAGGACAACATAAAGGAAGTGCTACGATCTTTCTATAAGGCTGGCGTGGATGTGAAAATAATTACGGGGATAATGCAACAACCACTTCAGTAATAGCCGAACAGATTGATCTACGAAACAAAGGGGCTGTTATAACTGGCGAACAACTGATGGCCTTGTCAGACGAAGAATTATCTGATGTGGCAGGAACGAACAACTATTTTTGCCCGGATGTTTCCAGAAGCCAAGCTTAAAATCATCGAGGCTTTAAAGCGGCGAAATCAAATCGTGGCGATGACAGGTGATGGAATCAATGACGGCCCTGCACTTAAGGCCGCGCATATCGGAATCGCTATGGGCAAGAAAGGATCGGAAATAGCCAAGCAAGCTTCTTCCCTTATTCTGGCGGATGACGATTTGGAAAAAATGGTAACTGCCATTGCCATGGGAAGAAAAATTTATAACAACCTTAAAAAGGCGATCCAATACGTCATTTCCATTCATATTCCCATTATCCTCATTGTGTTTATCCCTCTTGTCCTAGGCTGGATCTACCCAACAGTATTCACTCCAGTTCACGTCATATTCCTTGAACTCGTCATGGGGCCGACACTTGCTCCATCATTTATAAATGAGCCCATCGAAAAAAACCTGATGACGCAACGGCCACGACCTTTCTCTTCGACTTTCTTCAGGTTGAAAGAGCTTGGCTTAAGCATACTGCAGGGACTGGTTATTACAGCCGGCCTGGTTTTAGTTATTGGGAAGCCGTAGAAATGGCGAGAATGCACCAAACAACAACCGCCATGGTGTTTGTTACGCTGGTGACCTCCAACGTTACGCTTACGCTAGTGAACCGATCGTTTTACTATTCAATCATCGATACATTTCAGTATTCCAACAAGCTTATTCCACTGATCATAGCCGTTACTATTACCATCGTGTTGTTGTCGTTTGCTGTTCCGTCTTGAGAACATTTTTCGGATTTGATATCCTTCATGCCGCGGATATTCTGTTTTGGCGCTTGTTGGGTTCGTTTCGGTGATCTGGTTTGAAGGCTATAAGTTTTTCAAGAGAAAGATCGTGAAAAAACGGTCCGGGGCTTCCCTGTAATGGTTCCAATTTGATTTCCCCGCCATTCCTTTCCTTTGGAAGATATTACAGCTGTCTATTTTACAACTAGCTGCGTGAACCATCAAGCGACATTCGTTCGACATATTGGGGGGTGTGGTTTCACGTCGCAGCAATGTGATTGAAAGCACTATCACCCAAAACATAAAAAGAGCAATCAGGATTCGTTCCCAAATACCGAGCAAAGGTG
>CAVZFT010000022.1:0-26588 GCA_963774615.1 uncultured Cytophagales bacterium | reverse complement strand
AAAGATTGCGGATCCTAAGGTCCAAGTCTCCCGGCGCGCGTAGCGACGCGCAAGACTTGGACCAGTTAACCAAAAAAATTGCCGTTTTGTAAGGTCATCGGTTGTTCAAGTTTGCCAATGATAAACCTGGCTTCATTGACGAGGTTGCGCAAGTATTGGTAATTGAGATTTTGAAAATTGATTCGAGAATACAACATATCACGCACAACACTGTAGCATCGCGAGGCAAGGCTGGCATTTTTTTGAATACCCAAATAATCACACCACACATGGAATAGCGAAAAACTAATGCGTTGATCATTTTTTTCGCCCGCCTCGAAAAAAGTGTGACTGCGCTTAGTTTTTAGGAGTTGGACCTGGAACATAACCGTTGCCGAATGTTCGATTAACAAATGCAGATATTCGGGGTCCAGCGTTTTGATCTTATATATATCCTGAGTAAAAGCGGTAATTTTTTTTTCGTGCATATCAAGAAGTTCCGTGCAGAAACCGTCCAGGCCGCCAAAATAGTAATTGAATCCTGATTCATTTAATCCAAGTGTCCCGGCAAGTTTTTCAATCCGAATTCCTGCAAATCCCGCCTCAGCAAAGAGGCCATACCCTTCATCTATCCAAACCGATATGTCGTTAGCATTTTCCATTATTTATCTTGATTGAGAGGAAATTTTTCCGCGCTCAGTTGATCAGGTATACGAGAGTTTCATCGTGGCGGTTTATTTCATGACATCAAATTCTTAATCGATGTATAAGTAAAACTACCAGCGGCACGGATCAATTGTTAAACGGCATCGTCTACTCACGTTGGAGTGAACATGCAGTCGAAAGAAAATTGGATGGTATATAATATGAGTGGAGGAGGAAACATGACTGCTTCCTGGCTACCTGGGTGCCTAGGTACCTGGGTAGCTAGGTAGCTGATGCTATTTCTTTTTTCTGCCGAAATGATAACCGATCAAAAGCTGATAGCGGTACCCGTAGGCCCAGGCATCCAGTTTGCCGTTCCCACTTACTTCCTTGTCGTCTATTACATCTTCAAGCAGGGGAAATTTTTCGATCAGACGCTAAGATAATCTCGTTTTGAATGTCCTCTTTGTCGAAGGTGTAGGTTCCGCCTAGTTTTAGGTTGTATCGGTAGTTGGAGATGGCGGGCCCTATTAGAACAAGATCTACGGTCCAGCGATTATTGAACATAAATTGGTAGCCAAGCTGAAAGCCAACATTAAAAATTGTGAGTTTGGAGTCGAGGATTGCCTCTTGCACTTCCTTGGTGCCGTTATTATCTACTTCTACTTCAATCACACGCTCGTTGTTAAAGGCATGAAATGCCATGTAAGGTCCGATGTAAAGCCCTCTGGGCGCGAGATGCTTGTTCTCTTTTTTTAAATAGAATCGATACTCTCCTGCAATTTTGAAACCGTTTCTGTCCCGATCATCCTTAACTCCAATGCTGTCACCAAGGCTTGATGTCCTTGGAAATTCCTGATAACCAGCAGTCACTGCAAAGGATTGGTTTGGTTTGGTGATTCGTTCATATGAGATGGCAATTGCATTCCGGTATAGGTAGTAGGACGTCAGATCGATCTTTATCGTATTTTTTCGTTGCGTGGCAAGAGTCACTTCCGGATGCTGGGCTTCAACCAGATGGGTCGCCCCCACTATGGCGCATACCATCAAAATCACCTTTTTCATAGAGTTTCTTTTCCTTTTAAGTTACTATAAATCGGCAAGTGTGCATAAAATCTTTAACCGGAAGCGTCCACAAAGTTAAGAACGTATTCCTTTACTTTATTGAGCCGGTCGGGCGTAGTTGGGAAAAAATGTTCGAGTAGCCGCGTTCACGAATTTATTTAATCGACCCTAAAGATATTTTTTCTGTCATTCAGCTATTTCTTAACCATGCCGTAGCCCCTTTTCCAAAAAGTTTTAAACTTTTTGCAGCTACGCTGCTGGTAACGTCAATCTTCTTAATCCAACTGGTGGGCACGATCTTAACCTCGCCGGAATCGTGGCGTGGTGCACCGGGAATGAAGACTGTACAAAGGTCTCCATCTTCCTCCACGAGAAAACCGATACTCCAGGTTTCACCATCATTTATCATGACAGTCTTCAGGGTTTCTTCACTTCTTTCGCCGATAGCACTGCTCGTAACGGACTTTAGCAATGAATAACCTGGAAGAAAGGTGAGAACATTCTCTTCTAATTTTCCAACACCTTTACGCACCCATCGAGACTTGAAAAATAGCCCGCTGACAAAACAGATCAGGATCAATAGTACAATAGTCACGGCGTTGCTACCATCGAAACCAAAAATGATATCAGGCATTTTTTTGGTAAGAGGGCCGGAGATTTTTAACAAAATCGCGTAGGCCTTACTCAGCATCACTATCAGCAACACTGCAGGGAGCAGGAACAAAATACCGCCTGTCAAGGTGGCGCGGACAAAACGTAGGATGGATTTCATATTGCTTTTTTTTAGATCGAAAATTCGGTTTGGCTTTGTAGACGATCAGATGAAATTAAGCACAGTTTAGCCCTCGATGTATCAGGTCCTGCAAATATTATGGGCTCCTGAGCCAATTTGCCTAAACGAACGCGTCCAAGAAGTTTGAGACTTATTACCGTCTTTTATCCTAGCACTATGACACTTTCAAAAGTCGACACCTGGATAAAAGCAGGATATAAGCTGCTGGGAACAGAAGGGATGGATGGAATCAAAGTTGAACGGCTTGCCAAGATCCTTGACCTTAATAAATCCGGCTTCTATCACTATTTCGGATCTATGGACTCCTATGTTAAGAGTCTGCTTCAATATCACGTTCGGTTAGCGACAACCATAGCATCGGAAGTAGCCAATTGTGAAAATATTGATCCGGATTTATTACTGCTTATTGTAAAGCACAAGACATTCTTCCTCGTCGAGTCCCAGTTATTAGTCAAGAGCCGGCCGGCACATTATAGATGAAGACGTGGATGAGGCCGGCAGAATATTAAACGAAGTACTTCTTCCGTTTTGGCTAAAGACCCGGGACCTGCCGGAAGACCGTGTGGCTGCTATGGGATTTTTGAATATTATCCGGCATTTCTTTTATGCGCGCATAGACCCGGAAAATATTAATTATGAATTCCTTCATGCCCTGGCTGTCGAGACCCAGGATGTGCTGGACAAAATAATGATGGACAAGCAAGATTCATAGCGCCATCCCGAAGGCCCGAGGTCATCCAATTAGTCAACATTTCTTAGCAGATACTGCATGCTTTTAGTCGACACTCAATGGCAAAGTGTTAGATGAGTCCGAGTTTGTGCTTTTGTTCAGATCAAGCACACAGTTGACGTTGTGGATGTTGCATCGACAAGATTCGCGTTCCAATTCTCATAAACGTTTCCGTCTAATTTTATAAGATGAGAGCAATTAGATTCGATTCACAATTCAACAATTCTTCGCCATGAAAAAAATTTACCTTCTGATTGTTGCTGCTTCCATCAGCATATGGTTGCCAGCAATCACCACAAAAACCAGAGACTGTCTCGGCAGCACCCGGAGAGCTTGATCGAACCGTTCTGCCGATCAAGGAACCAACACGTCAGACTTATAAAGAGCTTGATGCCCGTAACGCCAAAGCTCCCGAACGGTTTGATGTAAAAGCACCAAAAGGCGCGCCTAACGTAGTGGTTATCCTGATTGACGACATTGGATTTGGCGCGTCTGACCATTTCGGTGGTCCGATAAATATGCCTGTGCTTGATAAGCTTGGTAAAAACGGACTGAGCTATAATCGCTTTCATACGACGGCATTGTGTTCACCGACACGTGTTGCAATTTTAACAGGATACAATCACCATAGTAACAATGCGGGTTCTATTATGGAAACAGCGACTGCTTTTCCGGGCAACAATGGCGTACGGCCTCAAAGCATTACACCTATGGCGGAAGTGCTTCGTCAAAACGGATTTAGTACTGCTGCATTTGGTAAATACCATGAAACACCGCCGTGGGAAATTTCGGTTTCAGGTTCGTTAGACCGCTGGCCGACGCATTCCGGTTTCGATAAGTTTTATGGATTCATTGGTGGTGAAACCAATCAATGGGCTCCTCTGGTGTATGATGGTGCCACGCAAGTAGAGGTTCCGGAAGACCCGAATTACCACTTCACGACTGATATGACGAATAATGCGATCAGCTGGGTAAGCTTCCAGCAAGCGCTCACGCCGGACAAACCGTTCTTTATTTATTTTGCAACGGGTGCTAACCACGCTCCACACCATGCTCCTAAGGAATGGATTGATAAATACAAAGGAAAGTTCGATGGGGGCTGGGATAAAATGAGAGAGGAAACACTGGAACGCCAGAAGAAACTGGGCATTGTTCCTCCGGATACCAAGCTGGCGCCAAAACCAGCTGACATCAAAGATTGGGAATCCCTTTCAGCAGATGAAAAGAAATTGTTCTCCAGGCAGATGGAAGTATATGCGGGCTTTTCGGAACACACCGATAATGAAATCGGGCGGCTTGTTTCTGCTATCGAAGATCTGGGCGAGTTGGATAACACGCTGATCCTTTATGTAGTAGGCGATAATGGCACCAGCGCAGAAGGACAGATGAATGGAATGTACAACGAGATGACTTACTTCAACGGCATACCCGAAACCGTACAAGACATGCTGAAGCATTATGATGAGTGGGGAAGTGAAAGTACTTATCCGCATTTTGCTGCAGGATGGGCTGTTGCTTTGAATGCACCTTTCCAGTGGACAAAACAAGTAGCATCTGATTTTGGCGGAACGCGCAATGGTATGGTAGCTCATTGGCCCGCTGGTATAAAAGCGAAAGGTGAAGTTCGCTCTCAATTCGCTCACGCCATTGACATTGCACCTACAGTTTTTGAAGCTATGCAAGGTACCGGCACCTAAAACGGTGAACGGCATTGCGCAGGATCCGATTGAAGGAACAAGCTTTGCGTACACCTTTGATGATGCCGGGGCAAAAGAAAAACACAACGTTCAATATTTTGAAATGTTTGGTAACCGCGCCATTTACGCTGATGGCTGGTACGCACGAACCATTCATAGGCCAGCATGGAACCCGAAGCCAACTCAGTCGCTACAGGAAGATCCATGGGAACTCTACAATACAACAGAAGATTTTAGTCTTGCCAATAACGTGGCGTCACAAAATGCAGACAAGCTGAAAGAACTGCAGGACTTGTTTATGAAAGAAGCAGAAAAATATCACGTGTTACCGATTGATGATCGTTTATTAGAAAGAACCGATGCCAAATTGGCGAACCGTCCAACGATTATGGATGGAAGAACACTCAGTTACCTTGGTGCTGGAATGAAAGGCATGGGTGTTGATATTTTCATCAGTACGCGAAATACCTCGTATACGATTACGGCAGATGTTGAAGTTTCTGCGAATGGTAACGGAGTAATTGTTTGTCAAGGCGGACGCTTTGGTGGATTTTCATTCTACGTTAGAAATGGTAAGCCCATGTTTACGTATAACTATTTAGGCTTGGAGAGTTTCACTGTTGCTTCTTCTCAGGCTTTAAAGCCGGGCAAGCACACATTGGTGTATGATTTCAAATACGATGGTGATGGCAGAGGAAAAGGAGGAGTTGGAACTATCTCCGTTGATGGTGCCAAAGCTGGAGAAGGCCGTATTGGAAAAACACAGCCTGGCATATTTTCAGTAGATGACCTGGCGGATATAGGTACCGATGAAGGAACCAAGGTAGCAAACTATGGCGCATCAGCTAAATTCAATGGCAAACTCGGAAAGGTGAAGATTGAAACAAAGAACTGATAGTAAGAGTACAGGTTAAGCGGAAAATTCAAAGTGTCCTTCACCATCCCGGTGTCGGACACTTTTCCGCGACAAAAATTCAAATCCAGTCCGCACATAGCCATGTCGTTACAAACGTCAACCAAATCAATCAAGTTGATGCTCGCGCTTGTGTCGTACGATCGAAGTATTCATACTGTTGTATCTACAGCATTGCTGATCCAGACTTATCGTTGAGGAAGTTCCTTTTCATGTGAATTACCGTGAAATGCGTTACTAGTTGTCTGAAAGTGAAGAGGTTGATAAATGGTTGAACAAAAAATGCTAGACGGAGGTGTTTATAATTTTCAAAAGGTTATCTTTCAATCGCTCTCTGTGAAAGAACCCAATGGAAAAGACCAGAAATTCGTCCGCTGTGGACCGAAGTAGGATATGAGCTGTTTGCAATTGAAGGCCTGGATGGAATTCAGGTGGAAAGGCTCGCCCGGATCTTGCAGCTTAACAAGTCTGGATTCTACCATTACTTTGGAGATATGGAGGTTTTTTGTACTGAACTCCTTCGTCTGCACGATAAAATCTGCGACCAATACCTAATCGAAGTAAGCAAACTAACTTCAATAGACCCCGGTTTTCTTCAATTGATGGTCAAGTATAAGACGGGTGTTTTGTTTAACCTCCAATTGATCCGGCATAATGACAATCCTTTGTTTCACAGAAAGTGCGGAGCGAGTTGATCTGGAGGAGGAAGCGCTTTTACGTGGTTTGTGGAGCGACTACATTGGCTTTCACGATAACCCCGCCCTGGCTATTAAATATTATGGTATCGTTCGTGATATGCTGTATACACGTCTAAGTGCGCAGAATTATAACTATCCGTTCCTTCACGACATGATGAATGAAGCCAGGGCACTGATGGATCAAATAGTAAGGACAGGAGACAAATTCACCTAGCACCGTTGAAATGTTAATACTCGATATTGTACTCGCTGATGAATGAAGCCGATGACTGCGTGCCGGTTTAGATGGTAAACCTGAGCTCAAGAGTGAGAAGGTCTGACTCATTTTGATTGTTTAGTAAGTTGGATAAGTTGTAAAAAAGTAACGTTATGGAAAAAGCCAAGACATCATCGTTGTGGACAGAAGCAGGTTACGAGTTGTTTGCCATGGAAGGGTTGGAGGGAATCCAGGTCGAAAGGCTCGCGCGAATTCTTCAACTTAACAAGTCCGGCTTCTACCACTACTTCGCCGATCTGGAAGGCTTCTGCGAGGACCTGATTCAACTGCACCGAAGAAAAATGGATCTTTTGTTATCGGAAGTGCGTGAGATCAAAAACCTCGACCCGGACTAT
Organism: uncultured Cytophagales bacterium; assembly: GCA_963774615.1. Lineage (GTDB taxonomy): Bacteria > Bacteroidota > Bacteroidia > Cytophagales > Cyclobacteriaceae > Chryseolinea. Next base: position 19,456 of record CAVZFT010000022.1, on the reverse strand, counting down.
CTGTTGCTGCTGGTTAAATACACGCCGACAGTGATGTTCCAGGTGCAACTCACGCGAAACAAAGACAAGTATTCTTTTTATGAAGCAAGTGTAGAAATCGAAGAGCGCGCCAACCAGGTTGTGAGACATTTGTGGGTCGACTTTTTGGGATCAAACGCAAGTCCCGAGCACGTCATGCGATATTATGATTTTGTGCGGGACATGTTCTACACCCGGGTCAGTGTTCGAAATTTCAATTTTCAGTTCCTTCATGATCTCATCACCGACGCTAAGGTTTTGATTGACCAGGTCAATGAACGGGTGTCGTCTAAAGCATCCCAAACCGTACTGAATACCTAGACGATTCCGTTTAGAATTATATAAGTCGACCTGTTAAGTTTATCAAAGGACAAGTGCGATACTGAGTTTCAGTGGAAATTCTGCAGCACAACAGCAGGCAGCCTATACTGCCGGGTTTAAGAAAGCATATTTGGTTTGTATGGAAGGAAAGGGATACACCTGAAATGACTTACTAGTTATGAATAAATCAAAAGCAATTACCTCCCTCTCGTTGCTGATACTATTGGTGTTCAGCGATTGTACTTCGACGAAGAATGCACAATCTTCTAAGGAAGAACCTCTAAAGGAAATTATGCCCGGCCTGCTTCAGGGCTATTTGGCGAAAGAAGAAATACCAAACAGCCTTGCACTTATTCCTCCACCACCGGAGGAAGGATCAGCTGCCTACGGGCTGGATCAGGAGTATGCGAAGAAAGCCGTTGAATCTAAAGATACGGCCCGCTTTCATCAGGCTTTTATCGACGCGGAGCTCTATTTTCCCGGGGCAGTGAAATCTTTTGAGTCTACTGTAGGGATAAAAATCAGTGAACAAAATACTCCGAAACTATATGTATTGATGCGCAGAGTGTTGACCGATGCCGCGTTGGCAACGTACACGGCCAAGAACCACTACAAGCGCCAACGGCCGTTCATGGTCAACGGTACTCCTACATGTACTCCTAACGATGAGGCAGGACTTCGCAAGGATGGATCGTATCCATCCGGCCACACAGCTGTCGGTTGGGCGTGGGCATTGATATTTTCCGAAATTTTTCCAGCTAAGGCTGAGGCTATTCTGCAGAGAGGTTACGCTTTTGGCGAAAGCCGTGTGATCTGTAATGTGCATTGGCATAGTGATGTGGAGATGGGAAGAGTGATGGGTGCTGTTGCCGTGGCGAAGTTACACGCCAATCCTGCATTCCAGAGCGATCTTGCAGCTGCTAAAGAAGAAGCGAAAAAATAAAAGGCCAGCTCGATTGTTTGTCATGCATGTGCACTGTTGCGGCGACGGTAAGCTGCGTTGTATTTATGCACTGTTTATCTAATCAGGGATTCTTTAGTTACGACTGGAACGCAAAGGTCGTTTCAATTAATCCGATGGTGTTTTAATTATTTGCATGACTACAGATTGGACGCTACCGTCCATAGTATTTTTTCAGTTGCGTATAAAAATGAACTTCTTCGAAACACCCCTAAATCCCCTTAAGGGGACTTATTAGCACACGCCAGCGTCTTATGATGTTTTTGTTGGGGTAGCTAGCTTCAAACAGCAGTTGATGATTTGCTACTCATGAGTAAGGTGCTTTTCATGGCGCTCCCATATAGTCGATGCGTTACAAGCTAGCTCTTCAGATACATCGTTTCTTAGTTTCTTTTTATTTCTGTTCACGAACGATTGGACGCTATCGTCTAGAGATCTCAATGTGTATTAAACGTTATCGTCTAAAGTTGCTTTTGTAAAGTACCTAGCTTCATTACATAATTAAAACACATAGCTAACCCTCTATGAAAAACTTTACAATTTTAAATTTTGTCACTTCTATTATTAATGGAGGTTTACAATCAAAGAAGAATAGCGGAAAGCTTATCGGCAATTCCAGCGTTACATCACCAGACAACAACGCCAGTATGTCTCCATTCTGTGAAAACTTCTTTTATGAAGAAAATACATTACGGTATTGTGGCGATCGTTGCCGCTTGTCTTAGTGTTACAACGGTATCGGCACAGGAAAAAGATTCGTCGGAATGGGTACAACCAAAGTCGAAGTGGCATTTCGTAATTGAACCTTATCTCATCATTCCCAACATGAACGGAGAGATTGCGGTCAGGCAGCTGCCAGCCAGCAAAGTAGACGCCGATGCAGGCGACATATTTAGTAAACTCAGAATGGCAGGCATGATTTATCTTGAAGCTGGTACTGATAAGATGGCCTTTAGCGCCGATGTAATCTTCATGGACCTGAAGCAGGAAGTGACCCCGGGGCAAGTGGTTACTGGTGGTGATGCTTTTGCGAAACAACTGGTGGCTGAATTTGCGTGGCTTTGGAAACTGAAACCGTGGCTTGATGTGGGAGCTGCTCCAAGGATTACTGATATAAAGGCGGATCTCGACATTCAGACCAGCAACAGCGGTGAACGATCTGGTTCTAAACGCAAAACATGGGTTGATCCTGTAATTATAGTTCGTGCACAGACGCCATTAGAGAATAAGTGGATATTTCAGTTCCGCGGCGATGTTGGAGGATTTGGCGTAGGATCGGATCTCACCTGGCAAATTCAAGCCAATGCAGGATATCGGTGGTCCTCACTTTTTTCGACCACTGTCGGTTATCGGATACTTGATATCGATTATGAAAAAGGCGATGGTGCGGAGCGGTTCATGTATGATATCGCTACGTCAGGTATTTCGATCCGTTTGGGCTTTAGTTTCTAAACGAGTCGAAACCTATTCAACCCGCATAAGCTGTTATGTTTTCCAGGAAAGCCGTTTCGGCGAAGTCAGATCATCTAATGCAAAAATCGTGTTACAACAAGCCGCGCGATCAAATGCGCGGATATCTATACCGTTGGAAAATCATCATTGGTAATTTATGCACTCGAAAAAGGTATGAAGCTCAGTATCCTCAATACGGCGTTGGTTATCACATTACTCAGCTGCCCCTGCGTTATCTATGCTCAAAAGGAAATAGGACACTTCGCCCCAGGCGTGTTGGGCATTAGAGACTTAGCGATGCCGGAGCCTGGCTTTTATGGAGTGCTTTATAACTATTGGTACAAAACCGATCGCATGAATGATGCGAATGGAAATGAAATGAGTTCAATCAGCATCAAACCAGGACCTGGACCAGGTACCGTGCTCGATTTAAGCGTGGATGTAAATGTCTATGCACTTGCTCCAACATTTATCTGGGTTTCTCCCTACAAATTCCTCGGTGCAAAATACGGCGCCTATATCTCGCCCTCTTTCAGTAACTCAAGTATCGGAGCCGCTCTCTCAACTGCATCCGGATCGGGCCGAAGTGCAAACACATCTCAATTTGCTTTAGCAGATCTCTTTTTTCAGCCGCTGTGGCTGGGCTGGGGGAAAGAACACTGGGACATTGCATTGGGTTATGGATTCTACGCACCGATTGGCAAATACGAAACGGAGACACTGACTTTACCAGTAGTTGGTCCGTTGACGGCAGAAGCTGCTGACAATATTGGGTATGGGTTTTGGACGCATCAGATCCAGGGTGCTGCGACGTGGTATCCCTGGACTGACCGGCGGATGGCGGTAGTCGGCGGGTTGACCTACGAGATCCATGGCGAGAAAAAAGACTTTGATCTCAAGCCAGGACAGAATCTGGTGCTAAGCTGGGGGATCAGCCAATATCTTCCTTTAAAGGAAGATCAGACGTTGCTGCTTGAAATAGGACCGGCGGGTTACGACATCTGGCAGGTAACTGATGATTCAGGTGCCGACGCTGTGAATCCTCCAGCGAATAGATGGCGTGCATGCGATCGGTGGCCAGATCGGTATCACTAATGTGCCGTGGAATGCGGCGCTTAACTTCCATTACTTCTACGAATTCGCTGCTAAAGATCGATTCCAGGGTGAATCGATCGGGTTGAACCTTGCTGTTAAATTTTAACCTGTGACGCAAAACCCCCTTTATTCATATGAAACCTTTACATAAAACAACGCTGGTAAAGATCATCTTCTTTTTTATGAACATGAGCAATGCGCTCGGAGCGATCGCGAAAATACCGAAGCAGGTATCCCATCGAATTAAAGATGCCATTGCACATAACAGTAATAATCATCACTATGAAAACCACCAATTCTGAGTTGGCCAACACAAGATTCTTTGGCTAAACGGGATCAACACCATTCCTCAAATTTTAAAACAGCAATATGAAACCCAACGAGATCCCTAAAAATTATCGACTGCCAGGAAAAACTTTCCTGCTATCACTGGCTTTCGCAACTATGATAGCACTGACGAGTGCCTATGCGCAGACGCCGGCGAGTGTCGAGACGCGTATTGGAACGCTGAAGTTCGATCAAGGGTACCCTACTCCCGAAACTTCGAAAAAACTTTTTGATGAGATGGACTTCCAGCGTGCCGTACAGGCCTACCTGTGGGCATACCCGCTTGTGTCCTTCGAATCCATCCGACTGGCAGCTAGTAAGGATTACGGTGCTTGCCGATAACGACTTTGGCATTGCCGACAAGTTCATGGACACGAAGTCTGTTTATCTCACGGCCAATAGTACCACCATCTATGCCTTTACGAATGTCGATCTTGGTAAATCAGGACCGATGGTGGTCGAGATTCCTCCCGGTCCTATTGTGGGCATCATTAATGACTTCTTCCAACGCTCGCTCACTGATGTTGGTTTGGCCGGCCCTGACGGAGATAAAGGAGGAAAGTTTCTTCTGCTTCCTCCGGGCTATACTGGAGAAGTTCCGCAAGAAGGTTATCACGTCCTGAAAGCATTGATGAATAACTACAATATCATGGTACGTGGTCTCGTGTCGAACTTTGGCAGTGATGTGCCGGTTGCCGTGCAGCGTGTCAAACAAATGAAAGCTTACCCATGGAGTGAACGCAATAGTCCTAAGGCAAACAAGTTCGTATCCATTTCAGGCGCAACGATCAATACATTACCTCCTGGTGGCCTTGAATACTGGGCGCGGCTTTCCAATGTCATCAACAACAATCCCGTGGAAGAACGCGACCGGTTCATTATGGCGATGCTAAAGCCACTGGGTATTGAGAAAGGAAAACCCTTTCAGCCCGATGCCGACAGAAGGCAATCCTCGAAGAAGGAGCCAAACTCGGTGAGGCTATGTCGCGAAATATGCTCTTTAATGGAGAAGAGCGAATCAGTGGCGCCACAGCATTTTCCGGCACCTACTGGAATTGGGTGGTACTGGTGAATCCCAAACAGGAAGCTGAGAACTACAGCCAACTTGACGAACGCATTCACTACACCTATGGCGCGATCTACACGTCACCGGGTATTGGTGTATGGAAAGCCGGCCCGGGTGCAACCTACATTCAGACATTCAAGGATAAGGATGGAAATCGATTCGATGGTGGCAAGTCATATAAGATGCACATACCAGCAAACATACCCGCGGCGACCTTTTGGTCATTGACTATCTACAGTTCCGACATCCGTTCCATGCTCCAAAACCCGAGCAACATGGCCGCACATTCGCAATACGACAAGCTCAAGATCAACAGCGATGGATCGATAGATCTTTACTTCAGCCCTAAAGCACCGGCAGGATTGGAAAGCAACTGGATTGAGATGGTTCCCGGAAAGGGCTTTTACCCGATGTTCCGATTATATGGCCCCAAGGCAGGTGCGTTTGACGGGACATGGAAACTACCTGATGTGGAGTTGGTGAAATAGAGCTATTAAAGAAACAACAATCAATCCTATTGAATAAACATTTATGAAAAAGATCAACACCAAACATTGGCTAATGCCAACAAAGTATTTACTGGCAGCCCTGGTAGCAGCAAGTGCTTCCTTGAGTTATGCTCAGGTTTCAGATGCCGAGCGAAAATCACTGGCGACACCCGATAAGGTAGTAACCACACAATTAGGTACGCTGAATTTTAAAGACGGCATACCGGATGCCGCCACAACGCAAAAACTGTATGATGAATTGGATTATATCCGTGCGGTGGATGCATTTATTAATGGCTATCGTGCGGTTAACCAGCATGCCCTTCGAAAGGGCTTTATCAAAGCAGGTATTAATGATAATGATGTTGTTGCATGTTCGGAATTAATGGGTTCTAAATCTCTGTTTCTTAACGCCTAATGCTGATACCTATTATTTCTGGTCATACCTGGATCTCACCAAAGGTCCACTGGTCGTCGAAACTCCACCGAACACGCTGGGTCTTTTTGATGACATGTGGTGGAATTGGATTTCGCGATTTTGGATTTCCCGGAGCCTGACAGGGGTGAAGGTGGAAAATATCTTATTCTTCCGCCCGGCTATAAAGGAGGTTTACCCGAAGGAGGATATTACGTTGTCAATCCAATACCTGCCAGGTCATCCTTTTAGGTCGTGCTTTTCTGGAGAACAATGACCCAAAGCCGGTAGATGAAATTGTAAAAAGAACGCTCAAGATCTATCCTTACGTGCCCGGAGGTGTGGGATCCAGCATTGGTAACTTTCTTAAATGGACAAGGAGTTTAGGCAAATAAGCACACCGGCTTCTCCAAAATTTGTAGAGGGTACCGGCAAAGTAATGAATACCATTCCTCCTGCTGATTATACCTATTTTGAAATGCTGAATGAAGTGATCCAGACACAACCTGTTGAAGCGTCGAGATCCTGAAATACTGGGTCAATGTGCTGCCATTGGTATCGTAAAGGGAAAGCCATTTAATCCGGATGCGAGAATGAAAAAAATTCTCACTGAGGCCGTGGCTGTAGCTAATGCGATGCAGTCGGACGATCATGACGAATCCACGTGCATCAGAAGGATTTAGTTATTATGGAGGCGATTCGAAATGGTTTAACTCATTATTCACCGGTGGTTATGAATTTATAACACCTCCTCCTGAAATTACAAAAGAAGGAGTGAAACCTTATCTAAGTGATGGAGCTCGTAAACTCAACTCACAATCCTGGTTTTTTTATTTGGCCACCGGAATTACACCTGCCATGTGTATGCGCCTGGAGAATGTAGGTTCTCAATACCTGGCTGCATTCTTTGATAATAAGGGTGATTCCATTTGACGGAAATAAAACCTATAAAGTAACGCTGCCTGCTAATATTCCTGCAGCGCGGTTCTGGTCGTTCACAGTGTATGATAATCAAACACGTTCGTATGCTGGAAACACCACAACGTTATCCAAGAGCCGGTAGTCAGAGTTATCCATCGCCTGCTGCAAAAGCTAGTGCTGATGGTACCACTACTGTTTACTTCGGACCCAAACAACCCAACGGAGTCGATAGGGGAAATTGGGTACAAACGATGCCGGGCAAAGGATGGTTTACTATAATTAGATTTTATAGTCCACTCAAACCTTTCTTTGATAAGAGCTGGAAAACCGGGGAGATTGAAGAAGTGAAGTAAAACAAATTGCGGCTGCATTCGCCAGCTCTGTAAACTGAAGAACTATTCAGTTTACAGACTGGTAGCCACCTGAATAGCAAAAACTCGACCTTACATGATGAAACGATTACCTGTTCGTAGCCATGAACACCAGAAGTGAAAAGATAGTTGGAGCGGTGATGTTATTTTCTTTGCTCGCCATGCTCTTTTCACCATGCCACTTTGGCCCTAGCGAAAGCATTGATGACAAGCATTGCGCTATGTAGTGGTCAAGGCAAAGTTGATGATGATTTAGCAGTGGTCGAGAAGTACGTTCAAGCTGTTCAATCTAATAACGCACAGGCTGTAGGAAATCTGCTTGACAAGAATTACGTGGGATATCTATCCATCTTCAGCGGATCCCGTGGGTAAGGAGCAGGCCCTGGCTAATTTAACGTATGAGTCTGAACACCTCTACGAAAAAATCGAATACGTACAAAATGTTCATCTATCCGTGAGCGGCATAGATGACCCACAATCGAGCAGACTTGTTTCGGACGCTTGCGTCGTAAAGATGACTTACAAGGACGGACGTGGATCGGCATTTTTCAAACTGCTTGTTGATTACCGGATTGCGAAAGGCAAGATCACATTCAGCCGCACTACTTTATCAAGTCCGCTATCGGTTTTATGAATCTTGTTTTGAATACACAAATGAAGTTTTTGAATTGCTAAAAAACACGAAAATGAAATCACCTATCACCCAGGCCACGGCCATACCTGCCGGCGCCTCATTGAACAGCGATGCGACTGTGACACATACCATGTTGGGCTGGAACCATATACACTGGGGCCTTAGCTTGTTCTTTACAGGATTTGTGACTGGCTATGTTCCCCTCGTCCATTATGTAAAAGGTGCAGTTGCAGGAGATGTCGGCCCCGTCTTTCTCAAGAACATGACCCTGTGGTGGGGCTGTCCAGGTGTTCTCGCGGAGATGACGCTCAAGTCTGGCGGAGTCGGTATGATTGCCATTGGATTATGTTACCTGGCCCTAGCCCGGCAAAGCGGATCGTCTACTATTTCACGGATGGAGCAAATCGCCCCCAAGCTTTGCGCGTACGGCCTTGTTGCAGAACTCGTGACGGCCGCGGTGGGATATGTGGTATGCAATATTTTCTGGCCGAACTTTTATTTCGAACCTATCCAGGCGGGAAAAAATGTGTGGCTGTCAATACAGATTGTCAGCATCACCATTTTCGTAGTTGGCCTTTATTATGCGTACAGTGGAATCAAACGCGCATCCCAACAACATGCATAGGTAGTGGAGAGCTGGAGAGTTTGAAAAAGTGACTTAGGATTATTCACAACGCCTGAAATAACGATCTCAAGTAATCTAAATGTGACTCAGAATTTATACCTCAACCCCACAAAAAAATGCAAACACGTCACAAGACATATTTACAAGGATTAACGATTATGTTGATTTCATGTTTGGGTTTTTTTGTGAATGCGCAGGATATCACTTTTGTGGACTCGACGTCGAATAAAACTTTGCACACAGAAGAAGACCTGGGAGATTTCGTCAGGCGCATCCGTCATAAACCAGTTGATAGCGCAAAAGCGGAAAAGAAGCCAAAGTTGGCAATCCTGCCATCCTTTGGTTACAATCCGAGTTTAGGGGCTATAATCGGAGCAAAGATGTCTGGCGTTAAACAATTAGGGGATCCGGAAAACACTAACCTTTCGGCCTTTGGTTTGGAATTCCTTTTAACCTCAAAGAAGGTTATCACTGTACAAGTCCGTCATAATGTTTTTAAAGCAGCTAACAAATGGAATTTCCAGGGCAACTGGCAATTTTCAAAATTTTTAGTGGCCGATTATGGAATAGGTACGGGTAATGAATACATCACCAAGGGCGATAGTGTTTTTCCACTCAGGTTTAATTATTTCCGATTTACGGAAGGGGCGTATAGAAGAATCGCCAAAGACCTTTATTTTGGATTAGGTATCACGATTAATATCCGTAACAAGGTCGATGACGAGAGACTTGAAGAACTATCCAGTACGCCACATCAACGTTATAGCGAACGACATGGGTTTGATCCAACGAAGTATACTTCAAATGGACTTGTGGCTGGATTTCAATATGATACCCGCGATCATCCTTTACGTTCTTATAGTGGTGCGCACGTTGAAGTAGTTTTGCGATATAACCCGGAGTGGTTTGGGAGCTCGAAAAATTCAACACAATTTTATTACGATATCAGAAAATATATAGGCCTTAGCAAAAAAAATCCGGCACATGTATTGGCATTGTGGTCCACGGCATCCTTCTGGCTGAATGGCGACATACCTTATCTTGAATTACCTTCAACTGGTTCTGATATGTATAACCGATCAGGCCGTGCCTATACGATTAGCAGGTTTAAAGGCCCCTCTTTTGCATACGGTGAATCTGAGTACCGTTTCCCGATTTCGCCTAACAAATTATTGAGCGGGGTAGCGTTTGTGAATATACAGACCGCTTCTGATGATCTTGGAAAAAAAATATTTCAGTACTGGGAGCCAGGTTTTGGAGCTGGATTAAGAGTCCTTTTGCAAAAGAAAAGCCGAACCGTCATCTGTCTGGATTATGCAATGGGTAAACATGAATCAAGCGGAATTTTCTTTGGATTGAATGAAGTGTTTTAATTAAGTTCATATTAGTTTTTTAAGAACAACACAAAGAAGTAGAGCATAACCGATCTGTTATTCAAACAGAATGGGCCAATATGGAAATATGTGTCTAAGATTTTTTGCGTTTGCAATTCTGATCTTATGGTCATCTGTCGCCTTTCCACAGGCCAAAGACACTTTATATTTTTACAATGCAACAAAAATCGTCGGGGAGCTTTTGAAGATCAGGTTAGGCCGCGTTGAGTTCGATGCGGACGGTGTAGGGATCGTCAATATAAAGAACAGCAAAATATCATCGATCAATGCAACATCCCGCAGTTTCCGCATTGAGACTATAGATGGCAGAGAAGTGCAAGGTTATCTGACGCGCAGCGAAGAACCCGGCATGTTATTGATCAATGCCATTGATGAAAGCGAGGAAATACGCTTGGATGAAATAGCTAACCTTGTATACTATGGGAAGACGTTGTTGAGCCGCATTACCGGGAATATATCATCTGGCTTTACCTACACAAAGTCAAGCCGCATCGGGCGGTTGAACGTGGATGGTCTTGTGAAATACAACACAAAAAGAGGACAAACAACTTTGGATGGCGACATGATCATCACGTATGATAGCGTTGACGCGGAGGCCGAGCGTGCAAATCTGACAGTGAGCCACGAACACACATTCGCCCCGTTGTGGGCTCTCGTCATTCTTCTCAAATATCAGCGTAACATAGAGCTCGGACTGCAACGCCGGTGGCAACAAGGATTTGGAATCGGAAGGGAATTCCTAATTAATAAAAATCAACAAGCCACCGCCATTGCCGGAATTGCAATCAACCAGGAGCGCAACCAGGAACAGGTTGAGGTTAACAATACCGAAGCCATGTTCCAGGCAAAGTACGACCTGTATCACTTTGTAAAACCAAATATCACCATTTCTTTTGTTGAATCCGCTTTCATAAGTCTGTCAGAAGAAGGTCGTGTTCGCCTTGACGGTGATATCAACCTGGACTATGAGATCATCAACGACTTTTACATCAGTTTCCAATTCTATCATAACGTCGATACGCGTTCTCCAGGAACCGGCGAACCAAATGGTGACTACGGGTTTGTTGCGGGATTGAGATATAAATTCTGAGATTAAGGTCGCGTTAGAGCAATTGCTTGATTGCAAATTGTTTTCCGGCGCGACAGGGAGTTATCGTCGTCTCGTTGATAAAATTCTCCCATTAATTCCCGATTTTAGCTGAATCTCACATACTGCAGTATCTTTAGGAGATGAACAAAGTAAATAGAATTACGAGACAAAGCGTCTGGACATTCCTCCTGGTAGTTATACTGAATATAATTTTCACGGGCCTTGTTCATGCGCAAGAAGAGTTAACCGGTACCACTGATACCACATGCGTTCAAAAAGAGCTGGGGGATTTAATTCGCAATGCATTAGATAAGGCTCCAAAGGGGCTCGATACGACTAGTGTGGGTTCGGTTCTGCTGATTCCAATCATCGGGTCCAATCCCGCTACTGGTTTTATGTTTGGCGTTGGGGGTCAATACGCTTTCAAATTAGGAAAAGCCGACACGAAGTATTCACTGTTATCAGGAAGCGTGCAGTTCACGACCAAAAAACAATTGCTGTTTCTTATAAAGAACAATGTCTACACGAAGAACAACAATATCTACTTTTCAGGTGACTGGCGCTTCCTGATCTATTCGCAATCTACGTATGGGCTAGGTACAAACGCGCCCGAAGGTGGAGTTTTGGACTATCAATACAACCTGGGCGGACTAGAAACGTCTGACGATTCTTTAACACAGCCGCTAAATTTTAATTTCCTTCGGTTTTATCAGTCCGCGTCTTTTAGAATTGGAAAGGCGTTCTATCTGGGCGTAGGTTACAACCTGGATTCTTATTTCAAGATTGAAGACTTAAAACTTCGGTTGAACCCTGGGGACTCGTTGATTACAAGTCATTATGCGTACAATAAATATTACGGTTACGATACTGAAAGTTACTATGCCTCGGCTGTCAATGTAAATCTGATATTGGATACGCGCGATAACATGATCAATGCATATAAAGGATATTTCTTATTGCTCAGCTGGCGGGGTGCTTTGAAAGTGGTGGGTAATAAAACCAACGCAAATTTTTTTCATGCGGAATGGAGAAGCTTTCATCCACTATCTGTAAAGAATCCACGCCACCTGATGTCGTTTTGGTTCCTGGGGGACTTCACTCCTGGTGGTGAGTTTCCTTACCTCGTCTTGCCAGCAACCGCTTACGATCAGCGAAGCCGGAGTGCACGAGGCTACACACAAGGCCGCTACCGGGGTAACGCCCATGTATATGGTGAGGCCGAATACCGTTTTCCACTTTCTTCATGCGGAGGTATCTGGGGCGGGGTCCTTTTTGTCAACGCAACCACTGCCAGTAATCCAATATCATCGGTGAAATTATTTGACTATGTAAAGCCAGGATATGGTTTAGGATTGCGCGTTATGGTTGATAAGAAAACACGAACTAACCTTGCTATTGATATAGGTTTCGGGGACAAGGCCTCGGGTTTTTATCTGGCTGCTTCAGAAACGTTTTGAAATTGTCTTTCACAACATTGGCGCCGAAGGGTGTCGTCCAGTGTATTGTCCCTATGGGACACAAAAACCATATCACACGTCCCGTTAGGGACGCAACACTGGTAGCAATTAAGCGTTGACGAAAACAAATCCCGTAGGGATGACACAACGAACGGGTGCAAAAATGATTTGATTTAGCAATATGTTTCAACGTGGTTTGTCTGGTCGCTGAGCGCGCGGCATTTCATGCAGATGATCAGTCCGCCGAATTGTGTCATCCCTCACGGGATTTAATCAAACACGTTACGCGTGTTCTACCAGTGTCTTGTCCCTTTGGGACATAAAAAATTGCACTCAAATCAACCTTCCACTATATTCTACAAGATAACCCGCCGCCGACAAGATCAGGAACGCCCGAGTCGCTTCGTGTTTTGTGCTGATAAATACACCTGCAGTCAGTACGAACAGGATGACAATGTTAAAAACAATAGTAGCGCTCAATCCGGGAATCAAGTTTAATCGCAACAGCACATTGCCTGCAAACAATATTGGTATAAGAATCAACACTGCCGCGAGGAAGAAATTTTTTGGCGGATCAATCCTGTAGGTGACCGATGCTCCGAGAATACTAAAGAGCATAATAAGCACGAGGCGGATCTCAAACCCAATTAGCTCCCCTAAGAACACAAGGGTAAAGCAGGTGAAAGAAAGAACCAACGCCGAAAAGTTTAATGCATTTCGTTTAGCAGCGTCCGCTTCCAGCAGCCGCCAGCTTAAGGCGAAAAATTGAAGACCCGCGCCATAAATAATGATGACAAAAATGATGGTTCCCAAGAATGCGTTCGCCGGGATTGGCAAGGTGATCATTTTCAAGATCGCGACGGGCACAAGGAGGATCAAGAGAAAACGTTCGATACCTGGACTGTGCTTTTCGTGCAGATATGAAAGCAGATTTGCATTCGGTGAACTGTTGCGGTATATATATAGTGTATTAAAAAGGAACGAAACGAGACTGACAGCGACACCAGCGATGACGATACCGTCCGCACCTGGCCAATGCATAATCCTAAAAGTATAAGCCACCATCAGCAACAGCGTTCCAGCCACGATGGATAATACGCGGACGGCCCCTTTCTTCTCCTTGTGAAAATATATTCCGGAGACGGTTCCCGATAGAAATGATCCGGCCATCGCGCCAAAGGAAAGTAATAGCAGTTCAGATGCGCCAGGGTAGTGCAGGATCTTAAAAATGATTCCGCCAAACATCAACGCAAGCGCCAGAATAGATAATGCTCGTGAGACGGAGAACCGTTTGTTGATCGTTTCCATAGTTTCAATTTGTATGTGATGGAGATGATTTTCAGGAATGTCATTCTTCATTTGATTCCAGGCCTCGTCAAAAGACAGACCTTTTTGCATACGCTCTTCTATGTCGCTTGAAACATGATCGAGCATTTCCTCAAGTAACGGACTGAATGTAAGTCCCTGTTCAGTCAGGAAGTTCCGGACGTCAAGCCGCTGTTCTGCCGTGAGTTTTGTCATTACCCTACGCTCAGCTGTGGTTTGGAACTATCTTCTATGATGTTCTGAAGGATGTCGGTAAAGCGTTGCAGTTCTGAAACTTTCGCTTTTGCCATTTTTTTTCCATCGGCTGTCAAGGAATAATATTTCCGGACGCGGTTATCGACGATTTCAGTTGTCGTAACCAATGAACCTTCTGCCTCAAGCTTATAAAGAATAGGATACAATGCACCGTAGGTAAGCTTGATGTCCCCTTTCGAAAGTTCGGCTATCCGCTGTGTGATCTCATAGCCATACATCTTCTTCTTCCGTGACAGCAGGCTGAGAATCAAAGGTTTTAATATTCCGCGGATAAATTCTTTTGATTCCATTATATATAAGTTTCTTAAATATACTTGAAAAAGGCATATATCAGCAAGAAAATTGTTGACTTTCTTGAAAAGGGTTATAAAAGAGTCTGAATACCAGCGGATGTTGATATACAGCGACATTTTTGAGATTGACCCATTGATCGATTTTATCAATGCCGGCAAAATCAGGCTATTTATTTAAATTAGGTCAGTTAACTTTTATCCGACTATTTTCAACGAGGTGCGAAACAAAATCAAAACGATCGAGTTTTCCATGCTAACGAAATACGTGAGAACTTGCGGGGTGATTCTGTTTTCATTCCTGGCATACAACGGTCGGGCACAGCATAACGAAAAAGATTCTGCACAAGTCACTGTTCGATACGGGGAAAGAGGTTTCGAAATGCAGACCCGCGATAATAGATTTCTGATACAGATACAAAGCCGGGTACAATTCCGATTCGCTACGCCGGAGGACCAGAACCCCGTTACCTTCGATGACTTCAGCGATGAAAAGAAAACTGTTTTTAAGATAAACCGGGCACGATTGAAAATAGGAGGTCATGCTTTTCAGCCCTGGATCAAGTATTTCTGGGAATATGAACTTAGTCAGACGAACCTGCTCGACTTTCGAATTATGATTGAAAAGTGGGACTGGCTTTCATTTAAAGTGGGTCAATGGAAAGTTGAACATTCCCGCGAGCGATTCATCAGCAGCGGTCAGCAGCAGATGGTCGACCGCTCAGTCATTAACCGACCTTTCACAGTGGACAGACAACAGGGAATAGAGTTGTATGGTCATCTCAAAGGAAAGGGAATTGCCGATTTCAATTACTGGATCGCCGTGCTCACGGGAACCGGCATGGGAAATTTCGAAAATGATGATAATCACATGATGTATTTCGGAAGACTACAATGGAATTTTCTTGGGAGGCCTGTCGAATTCGAAGGCAGTGACCTAGAGAAACATGAGAAGCCTGCGGGGATCATTGCACTTTCTGCTGTAACGAACCAAAGTCCATATTCGCGCTTTTCGCAAGCCGGCGGTGGCTCACTGGAGGGATATGAGAATGGTCAGCCGGGTCAGTACCGTGTGAATCAATTGAATTTAGAAACTGCATTTATGTATAGAGGTTTTAGCTGGCAATCAGAATGGCATACAAAAGAAGTCATTGACAAACTCAACAACAACGAATCAGACGTTCTTCGGGGTTATTACGTACAAGCAGGTTATTTTTTTCATGAAGTCATTGACTGGTGGCCGGCCCCACTGGAAGTTGCCGCGCGCAACGCCCGGTATAGGCCAAACAAGGAAGCAGAGCAATATCGGGAAAGGGAAACTTCACTGGCACTCAACTGGTTTTTCAATGGTCATAAAAACAAAGTCACCTTTGAGACAAGCTACTTCAACTACACAAAAGCAGATTTTCAACCAGCAGAGGAGTGGCGGTTCAGGGTTCAGTGGGAGATCTCGTTGTAACAACCCCTAAATCCCCTTAAGGGGACTTGAATGCAGTGCTAAGAAATGCTGGTGTTCTAAACCCACCTCTAAATCCCCTGCATTGCTTCGATAAATATTTTAAAGGAGAACGTTCTGTTGTTCTTAAATTAGACGGCGACGACCACTCGCTGAGTTACCAATCTATTAATTCATTTTTATCGTTGTTATGGCAATGCGACAGTCCGTCATTGAAGATGAGGCTCGCAAACACTGGACAAAGCATTAATAATTTACCTAACTTGAAGGAGACTCACGTCTCGGTTAGTTATTACGAACAATTAAACCCTCTTTATTATGAGAACCAAACTGCTACTTCAGCTTTCTCTGATGCTGCTGTTTACTACGCTTGCCTTCGCACAGCAGAAGAAACCTAATATTCTCGTCATTTTTGGTGATGACATAGGATATTGGAACATCAGCGCCTACAATCGAGGCATGATGGGCTATCGCACCCCAAACATTGACCGCATCGCCAGAGAAGGTGCGATCTTTACCGACCATTACGCGCAGCAGTCTTGCACAGCTGGGCGTGCGGCATTTATCACGGGACAATCTTGCTTTCGTACCGGTTTATTGAAAGTCGGATTGCCCGGAGCGAAGGAAGGTCTCTCAGAAAAGGATCCGACGCTAGCTGATTTGCTGAAGCCGCATGGATATGCGACAGGTCAGTTCGGCAAAAATCACCTTGGTGATAGGAATGAATTTTTACCAACCGTGCACGGCTTCGATGAGTTCTTCGGCAACCTATACCATTTGAACGCAGAAGAGGAGCCCGAGAATCCTGACTATCCGAAGAACCCTGAGTTCCGCGCTAAGTTCGGCCCTCGCGGCGTACTCAAGTGCGCAGCCAGTACCAACGATGATCCCACAGAAGATCCTCGCTTCGGACGCGTCGGAAAGCAAACAATTAAAGACACAGGTCCGCTTACTAAAAAACGAATGGAAACCGTGGACGAAGAATTCCTAAATGCTACACTTGATTTTATCGATCGTCAGCACAAAGCTGGCAAGCCATTCTTTGCCTGGTTTAATTCCACCCGCATGCACATTTACACTCACCTTAAACCGGAATCGCAAGGAAAGACTGGCCTGGGCGTTGTGGCAGATGGCATGACCGAACTTGATGGTATGGTTGGTCAACTACTTAAGAAACTTGATGACCTTGGCATTGGCGATAATACTATAGTCGTGTGGACAACAGACAACGGAGCCGAAGCATTTTCGTGGCCCGACGGTGGCACTACGCCATTCAAGGGTGAGAAGAATACGAACTGGGAAGGTGGATACCGGGTACCTTGTGTGATGCGTTGGCCAGGTGTCATCAAGCCCGGTACAGAAATCAACCACATCACGTCGCATGAAGACTTTGTACCAACGTTGGTAGCTGCCGCCGGTGAAGCAAGTGTGACGGAAAAATTACTTTCTGGATATCAGGCGTCAGGCAAAACTTTTAAAGTTCACCTCGACGGTTACAACCAACGTGATGTATTGGCAGGAACGGGTCCTGGGAAACGTGAGGAATACTTTTATTGGACTGATGATGGAAACCTTGCAGGCCTGCGTTACAACAAGTGGAAACTTGTCTTTTTGGAGCAGCGTTCCGAAGGGTTGGATGTGTGGCAGGATCCGCTGGTTCCATTACGCTTCCCGAAACTATTTGACCTCAAAGCCATCCGTTCGAGCGCGCACAGACGGATGCCGGCGACTATGCCCGCTGGCGTGTAGAGCATGCGTTTGCCCTTATTCCTGCACAGGCCTACGTTGCTAAACACCTTGCAACGTTTCGCGATTATCCACCGCGGCAAAAGCCCGGCAGCTTCTGGCTCGATCAGGTTTTGGCCAAACTACAGGAACATGGTGGCGGCTCGAAGTAGTGGTTTTTTTATAATGCCTCATGCAAAATTGCTCTTAGTGAATAATTTGTAATTCGAAGGAGCCTGTCATATTTGCTGGCAGGCTTCTTTATTTTCATCCGTATTCTCAATAGTATTAGAAAGAGCGTCTTCTAAATCTCTATCTGAAACGTGCTACCGGTAAAAGCGCGACGGTCATAACCTGCTTACATGCTATTCAACCCAATAAGAAGGCATCACACTCGATGAGCCAGGAAATTGATCAATACATCTATCGGGCGGATCGGGGTGGTCAGGTACAGGTTGCACGTCAGGGATGAATCGCTGGTCGGGTACGTCGCGCCTGGTGATGTATACTGAATTGCTCGTTATGCTTGTGGAGAAGAATATTCCATAGATTTCGCCGGGCTGGCCGCTGAGTTGAGTAAAGTTGTTTGGAATTTTTCCTGTTACAGGCTGGAACAAGCTGCCAACTGCTTCTTGTTGGATTGACGGCGCGCCAGAATTCAAATGCATTACGCGACAAACTCATTTGATTTACGGCAGCATGAACTTTGTTCATGAAGGTCCATGCGGTGATTGGCACATAGGCAGCCTTAATGCGCACAAACTGGCCTGATTGTATTAACTGACCATCACTTACAATAGGAATTGGATTGTATAGATAAGGCCAACAAATACAACAGTCAATTCTGACTTTATAGGTGCCCACAAATTTCCAAAGAAGCCGGTAATCATTGCGGTTTTCAGGCGTTGAATCAAAGAAGACATCAAATCCATAGTTTGTAGTATTTTGCCGAGTCCGGTCCTCCCTGAATTGAAAGTATACTTTGTCCACCGTTCCTGCCGGATGAAGTGTGTCAGGTATCGATTCATACTCACGCCCATCCAGCAGTTTGATGTAGAGTTTGTAAACCCCTCCTATTCTTCCCTGGATCGCTTCCTCTCGTTTGATAGACTCCGTGACTCATTTCGATAAATTCCTCACTTGCACCTAGGTTATCAACCAAGATCAACTGCTTAACAGATATACGCTCCCGTGGAGATTCCTTCGATTGAATATCATACGATTTGCTTACCGTTATCTCATACGGCGGAGCCTGATCCGATATAAATCCATCAATTACTACTGGATAAGGCGCCTGGTCTCCCATGTCGAGATGAAGACGATCTACGCAAGCATCGATGCAAGCAGTGCCTAGCAGGATTAGTACAACTCCAACACTTTGACGGACTTTCATGCGATGCAAAATAGCTATTAACGATTGGGTATGTTCCGAAATCTAATCCCTAAACGGCACTTTGGATGAAAGTTACACCCCTAAATCCCCCCCCTTTTTCTCCTCTCTCTCTCTCTTGAGGGGACTTGAAAGGCAGTGCTAAAAGGTGTTGGCGTTCTAAACCCCTAAATCTAAAGGGGACTTTGAATGCAGTCGTTAAACCCACCCCTAAATCCCCTTAAGGGGGCTTTTGAAACCAGCTGTTATCTTTAAGCAGAAGTGACAGTCTTTCGGCGAAGAACAATCAACAATCAACACTCAATTTTCAAGGAGAGTCTCGTTTAACGGAATGTCAGTCCTCCCCCTCACAGGGGGTCGGGGGGTGGGGTGATTCGAC